>NZ_CP051486.1:5513508-6891885 GCF_016804005.1 Streptomyces pratensis
TGGTCGGTGAATCCCTGCTGGAGAAGGAAGGCCTGGACCTCCCCGACATCTTCGCCCGGTTCAGGCGGTGGGCGGCCGCCGAGCCGAAGGACATCGGTCTGCAGACCGAGGACGTCCTCACGAGCGGTGAACCGTGGGACCTCGCGGCCGCGCTGCACTTCCAGGTGAACGCGCGGGCGGCGGGCAACGGTTCACTCATGCGCGCCACCACCCCGGCGGTGTACTTCGCCCGGGCGGGGCGGACTGCGACGATGGACGCGGCACGCCGGATCGCGGCTCTGACGCATGGCGACCGGGCGGCCTGGGAGGGCACCGCCGTCTTCCACGAGCTGGTGCGTGTGGCGCTGGAGGGCGGCGATCCGCTGACGGCCGTGGACGAGACGCTGGCCGCCGTGCACGCGGGCCACCGGGCCCGCTGGGCCACCGTCCTGGCCCCGGACTGGCATCCGGATGACGCCACCGAGTTCAACGGCGCGGTGTGGCCGTGCCTCGGTACGGCGCTGTGGGCACTGCGCACCACCGGCGGTTTCGAGGAGGCCCTGGGAGCAGCCGTCGACGTGGGCGGAGACACCGACACGGTGGCCGCTGTCACGGGCGGTCTGGCCGGCGCGGTGTACGGCATCGACGCCGTGCCCGAACGCTGGACACGCCTCCTCCACGTGCCGCTCCCTGGACACGGAGACCGTGTGATGCGTACGGAGGACCTGGTGTCGCTGGCCCGTCGGCTCGAAGGAATCGCAGGATCTGACCACCAAAAAAACTACACATAAGGAGCATATAAGAGCACACTGGTCGGGAGAGCTGATGACCGCATCTCCTGACAGCGGTCGCTCGAGCAAGTGCGAAGGAGAACATCCTCATGAGTAACATCTCGCACACCGGAAGGGACGTTTCCGGTCACACCGGAAGGGACATCTCCGGACACCCCGACGCAGAAGAAATGCGAGCGCGCCACGACCGGGTGATGGGTGGCCGCCGCACCACAGCCGGCGCGGACGCACCGGTGTTCCTGCTCGGCCTGTACTGCGCCGTCTCGCCGTGGGTGCTTCACTTCACCGCGAGCCAGCCATCCCTGGTGACGCACAACCTCGTCATCGGCATCGCGATAGCCGTGCTGGCACTCTGCTTCACCGCCATGCCCGAGCGGATGACCGGGATGAGCATCGCCATCGTCGCGCTGGGCGCCTGGCTCATCGTGTCGACGTGGATCGTCGGCCAGAGCCCCGACATGGGCGTCATCCTCAACAACGTGATCGTCGGTGGTCTGGCGATTGTGCTGGGGGCAGCCTGCGCGGGTCTTTCGATGAAGAACAAGAAGACCTGACGGGAGGAAGCACCGGAGTGGCCACAGGCAGGGACAGCCCACCCGTGGCCACTCGTCGGTTCACCTCGTCCGCCACCCCGCAGAGCCGTTCACACCCTGCGGAGCGCGTCGCCCCCGCGGAGCCCGTCGACCCCGCGGAACGCGTCGACCGTGCCGAGGAGCGCGTTCACCCCACGGAGCTGTACGCCACAACACCCCGCAGCACGGCGTCGACGGCCTTGTGGGCGTTCTTCGCCACCGAGCTCCCATCCCGGGGAGCCGCAGCCGCGATCTGGCCGAGCACGTCGATGACTTGCTTGCACCACCGCACGAAGTCGCCGGCCGGCATCTCCGCCTCGCGGAGGACCTCGTCCAGCGTCCTGCCGGAAGCCCACATGTAGACCGCCCAGGCGAAGCCGAGGTCGGGTTCCCGCTGACCGACCCCTTCCGTCTGGCTGATCTTGAAGTCCTCCTCCAGGGCGTCGAGCCTGCCCCAGATGCGGACCATCTCGGCCATCGCCGCCTTCGCCGGTCCGGAGGGCAGCTTCGGCGCGACGGCGTCGTCCGCCTGGCGCGCCTCATAGACCAGCGCCGAGACACAGGCGGCCAGTTCGGCGGGATTGAGCCCTTCCCAGACGCCGTCCCGCAGGCATTCGCTGGCCAGCAGGTCGAGCTCTCCGTAGAGCCGTGCGAGGCGTCGGCCGTTGTCGGTGACCTCGCTGCCCCGCAGGTAGTCGAGCTCGGTCAGGAGCGCGACGATGCGGTCGAAGGTACGGGCGATGGTGTTCGTCCGGCCCTCGATGCGGTGTTCCAGCTGTCGCGTGTCCCGCTGCAGCCGGTGATACCGCTCGGCCCAGCGGGCATGGTCCTCGCGCTCGTCGCACCCGTGGCAGGGGTGGGCGCGCAGCTCGGTCCGCAGCCTGGCGATCTCCCGGTCGTCGGCCGCGGTGGCCCGCTGCTTGCGGTGCCGTCCCGGGTCGATGTGCCCCGCCTTGCTCCGCAACGCGGAGGCCAGGTCACGGCGGGACTGCGGTGAGCGCGGGTTGAACGATTTGGGCACCCGCATCCGCTCCAGCGCCTCCACCGGCACCGGGAAGTCGATCTGGGCGAGCCTCTTGACCTGTCGCTCGACGGTGAGCACCAGGGGGCGCGGCCCGTCGTGGTACTCGAGCCCGCGATGGCCGTTGGTCCGTCCGGCGGGCAGCCCGGGGTCGAGCACCAGGGCGAGTCCGGCGAACTTGCCGGTGGGGACGTGGATGACGTCACCGGGCTTCAGCTTCTCCAGGGACGACGCGGCGGCAGCCCTCCGCTGGGCCGCCCCCTGCTTGGCCAGGTCCGTCTCGCGGTCCTTGAGGTCGCGGCGCAGCCGTGCGTACTCCTCGAAGTCCCCGAGGTGGCAGGTCATGCCCTCCTTGTAGCCCGCGAGGCCCTCCTCGTTGCGCTGGACCTGCCGGGAGATCCCGACGACGGAACGGTCGGCCTGGAACTGCGCGAAGGAGGTCTCCAGCAGCTCACGCGAGCGATGCCGCCCGAACTGCTGCACGAGGTTGACGGCCATGTTGTACGAGGGCCGGAAGCTGGACCGCAGCGGATACGTACGCGTGCCCGCGAGTCCGGCGAGGGCCCCGGGGTCCATGCCCCGCTGCCACAGGACGACCGCGTGCCCCTCGACGTCGATGCCCCGGCGCCCGGCCCGTCCGGTCAGCTGGGTGTACTCCCCGGGTGTGATGTCGGCGTGCTGCTCGCCGTTCCACTTGACGAGCTTCTCGAGCACCACCGAGCGTGCGGGCATGTTGATGCCGAGCGCCAGCGTCTCGGTCGCGAAGACCGCCTTGACCAGGCCTCGGACGAACAGCTCCTCCACGACCTCCTTGAAGGTCGGCAGCATCCCGGCGTGGTGCGCGGCGATGCCCCGCTCCAGGCCCTCGAGCCACTCGTAGTACCCGAGGACGTGGAGGTCCTCGGGGGGGATGGAGGCCGTCCGCTCCTCGACGATCTCCCGGACCAGGTGGCGCTTGTCCTCGTCGTTCAGCCGGAGCCCCGCCTGAAGGCACTGCTGTACGGCCGCCTGGCAGCCGGCCCGGCTGAAGATGAAGGTGATCGCGGGAAGGAGTCCTTCGGCGTCGAGCCGGTCGATGACCTCGGGCCTGGACGGGGTCCAGATACGGCTGCGCTGGCGCCGCTCGCGCTCCCGGTCCGCCTCGCGCACCATCTTTCCGCGCCGGCGCTCGCGCGGGTTGTATCCGCGCTGGTTCTCCATCCGGGCGAGCCGGACGAGATCCGGGCTGACCTCGCGCCGGCCGGTGCCCCTGCCGCCGTGGTCGGTCTCCTCCTCGAAGAGGTCGTACATCCGGCGGCCGGCCATGACGTGCTGCCACAGCGGCACGGGCCGGTGCTCGGAGACGATGACCTGGGTGTCGCCGCGGACGGTGTCCAGCCAGTCGCCGAACTCCTCGGCGTTGGACACCGTCGCCGACAGGGACACCAGGGTCACGGACTCCGGCAGGTGGATGATCACTTCCTCCCACACGGCGCCCCGGAAGCGGTCGGAGAGGTAGTGCACCTCGTCCATGACCACGTAGCCGAGGCCGGTGAGGGCCTGGGAACCCGCGTACAGCATGTTGCGCAGGACCTCGGTCGTCATCACGACCACGGGAGCGTCCGCGTTGACGCTGTTGTCACCGGTCAGCAGGCCGACCTTGTCCGCGCCGTAGCGCCGGACGAGATCGGCGAACTTCTGGTTGGACAGGGCCTTGATCGGCGTGGTGTAGAAGCACTTGCGGCCCTGCAGCAGAGCCAGGTGAACGGCGAATTCACCGACGATCGTCTTGCCCGACCCGGTGGGGGCCGCGACCAGCACCCCCTTGCCGGCCTCCAGGGCCTGGCAGGCCTCGATCTGGAACGGGTCCAGTCCGAATTCGTACATCTCGCGGAAGGGCCCGAGGGCGGTGGCCTGCTCGGCCGCACGGACCCGGGACGCCTGGTATCGCTCAGCTGGTGAGAGGTCCTCTGTCATCTTGATACGAGCCTACCCGCCTCGTATGACAGTCAGCCCGATCTTTATTTCACGGTGCAAGGACCCGCACCGCGCCGGGTACGCAGGTGGCGCCGAGCGGCAGCGCGCCCAGCGGCTCCCCGTCCGCGTAGGCCGTGACACCGGCCGCGGCCAGCTCTATCGACGACACCCGGTGGACGGTGACCTTCGGGTGCCCGAGGTGCGTCCCCTTGTACACCTTGGGAAAGACCTTGAGCAGCGTGGTGCGGCTGCAGTCGCCGACCACGGTCACGTCGAAGAGCCCGTCGTCCATGACCGCGTCGGCGCAGATCCGCATGCCGCCGCCGTACGTGGTCCCGTTGCCCACCGCGATCAGAGTCGCCTCGATCTCGGTCTCCGGACCGCCGTCCAGCCTTATGCGGTACGGGATCGGGCGGAAGGCCGCCAGTTCGGCGAGGATCGCCAGGTCGTACTTGAAGCGCCCGCCGACCCAGCGCATACGGTTCCCCCGGTCGTTGACACGCGAGTCGAAGCCCGATGCCAGCACCGAGCCGAACCATCGCTCCCCGACCCGGCCGAGGTCGATCGAGCGCACCGTCCCGGCCTTGAGCGCCTCGGCAGCCAGCCGTCCCGCTGCGGCCGGATCGCGGATCGGCAGCCCGAGGGCGCGGGCGAAGTCGTTCCCGGTTCCCACGGCCACGGCGCCGAGCGGAGTCGAGGTACCGGCGACGGCCTGCAGGGCGAGCGACATCATGCCGTCGCCGCCCACGGCTATCAGCGCTCCGGTCCCGCCGGCCACGGCCTCTCGGGCACGCCGCAGGGCGTCGTCGGCGTCCTCACCGAGAACCGTCCGTACGGAGAAGCCGGCGTCCCGCAACGCGGAAGCGGCCGGCTGCGCGGCACGCGCGCCCCGGCCGCTTCCCGCGGTGGGATTGACGAAGAGGGTGATCTCGCTGGTCACCCGCGGGACCTTACAAGGTCAGGTGATGTCGTCGTAACCGTTGAGCCGGTGAGACCGCCCACCGTCCGCATCGCCCCCGGCCTGCTCGGGCAGGGCTGCCCGGGAGGTCACCGGTTCGATCGCGCCGACCGCTTCGGGGGTGAGGTCCAGCTTCGACGCCTCGTCGTCGTCGAGCTCGGCATCGGGGTTGCCCCGGCGCCTGCGCTTGTCGTTGAGCAGCGAGAACCCGACCGCGATGAAGTAGAGCACCGCGAGGGGGCCGGCGAGGAGCAGCATCGAGATGGGCTCGCCGCCCGGTGTGGCGATGGCCGCGAACGCGGTCAGGCCGACGAGCATCCCGCGCCACCAGCGCAGCATGCGGGCTCCTGACAGGACGCCGGTCATGTTGAGGAGGATGAGCAGCAGCGGCAGTTCGAAGGCGAGCCCGAAGACGATCACCATGCGGGTGATGAGGTCGAGGAAGTCGTCGAGCGGCAGCAGGTTCTTCACGTTGTCGGGTGTGAAACCGAGCATGATCTCCGCGGTCTGCGGCAGGATCGCGTACGCCAGGTAGGCACCGGCGACGAAAAGCGGGACCCCGGCCGCGACGAAGGCGACGGAGTAGCGCTTCTCCTGCTTGTGCAGGCCGGGGGCGACGAAGGCCCACAGCTGGTACAGCCACACGGGCGTGGCCACCAGTACGCCCGCCATCAGGGACACCTTCAGCGCGATGGTGAACGGTGACAGCAGACCGTTGGTGGTCATCTCCGCGCAGGGGCGGCCGTTGACCATGGTCACGGCGCCGTTCTTGCAGCCGACCGAGTCCAGGATCGGCTTCATCAGGAACTCGAAGATTTCCTTCTGGAAGAACGCCGCGGCGATCACGGCGACGATGATCGCCAGGACCGACTTCAGAAGTCGGTTGCGCAGCTCACGCAGGTGATCGAGGAGGGGCATCCGCCCCTCGTCGTCCTTCTCCTGCTTGCGGGCAGACTTGAGCAACCCACTTCCCTCGTCTCGTGCGGCAGCTTCCGGGGCTGAGTATCAGCTGTCAGCTCTGGGTGGTGGGCTTGGCCTCGCTGACCGGGCGGGAGCTGGTGACGTCTCCCGGAGCGGCCTGGATCGTGCGCGCGGTGGCCGCCGGCGGGGTGGTGTCCGCGACGTTCTCCGCAGTGGGCGCCGCGGGCTCCGCGTCGTCCTTCTTCATGGCCTTGGCCTCGCTCTTGAGGATGCGGGCCGACTTGCCGAGCGAACGCGCCATGTCAGGAAGCTTCTTGGCACCGAAGAGCAGCAGGATGACAGCGATGATCAGAACGATCTCGAGGGGCTTCAGATTGCCGATCATGTGCGACTTCCTTCTCACTGAGGCGTCTGGAGGGTGGGCTCGCTACCCGTTCGACCGGACAGATGTCCGACCATCTCGCTGGCAGCGATCGTAACCCGCAGGGGTAAACGTGAGGCAATGCCCGTGCGTACTCCCGCTTGCGGCCCACACCTCCCTGCCTGGGCCGCTCAAGCAGCGTACCCCCCGAAACGGTGAATCAGGAGGCCGCGCTCCGCTATCGCAGGGCTTCCCCGGTGTCGGCGAGAGTGGTGGCCGCTCGTTCGAGATCCTCGGCCGCTCGGTTGATCCGCTGTGTGGTCGCGGCTACCTGTCCTGCGAGCCTCTGCGCCTCGATGAAGACCTTGACGGCGAGCACCCCCAGCACGGCCAGGCCGGCGAATCCCAGGGCGATGGCGAGCATGGGCCAGAACATGGGCGGATCCTCGATGTTTCTCGTTGCCTCGGTGCGGTGTCAGGCTCGTCACCGCAGAGCGGTGTGCAGGCGCAGTGTCCGCACCCCGCCGCCGCTGAGGAGCTCGATGATGCGCTCCCCGGCCGGCTTGCGGACCGCGGAACCGCACGCGGGGCAGGTGAAGGTGTAGAAGGTCGTACGCCGGCTGGCGCCTATGGCCAGCCGCAGTGCGCCCGCCGCGAGCTCGAACCGCTCACGGCAGTCCGGGCAGGCGGCACGGAAGCGTACGGCGTCGGGCACCGGGACCGGAACCGGTCCGGTGTGCGTGCTCGATATCGCATTCATGTGGCCTCTGTCTCCTCGGTGCACCGGTGGCCGCCGCTCAGAGCGCGCCGTCGTAGGCGGCCAGGGCCTCACGCGCCGCCAGCCGGGCACTCTCGGCCAGCTCCGGGGGCGATGTGATGCGTCCCTCTCCGCCGAGCCGCAGGGCGAGTCTGCGCAGGGAGGCCGGGTCGGGAGTGCGGAGGGTGATCCGCAGGCCGCCGTCGGGCAGTTCCTCCGCGCTGTCGTGCGGGTAGTACTCGGCGACCCACCTGCCGCCGGGTCCGACCTCGATGACGACCTCCGGATCCTCGGCGGCGGGCTGCACCAGCCCCTCGGAGAGGTCACGCAGCTCCAGCTCCGGCGGGGCGGACGGGGCGTCGAGGAGCCTGATCTCGGCGACCCGGTCGAGCCTGAACGTACGCCGCGCCTCGGTGAGCCGGCACCAGCCCTCCATATAGGTGCGGCCGACGGCGAACAGCCGGATCGGGTCCACCTCGCGCTCGGTCAGTTCGTCCCGGGCGGGTGAGTAGTAGCGCAGCCAGAGCCGGCGGCGCTCGGAGATCGCCCGGTCCACATCGGCGAACACGCCGCCCTCGGACTCGAAGGTGACGGAGAGCCGCGAGCTGGCGGCCCCCACCTCGCCGGCGGCCGTCTCCAGCTTCGCGGTCGCGCGCACCAGCGCCTGCCGGTCGCTCTCACGCAGGCCGGGGAGCGTGGCGACTGCGCGGGCCGCGACGAGCAGGGCGGTCGCCTCGTCGGCGGCGAGCCGCAGCGGCTCGGCCACATCGTCCGGGTTGTGCCACCAGATCCGGTCGCCGTCGGTGTCGATGTCCAGCAGGTCCCCGCCGCGGAAGCTGGTACCGCACATGGGGAGGACGTCGAGGTCGGAGATCAGCTCGTCCTCGGTGATCCCGAAGGCCCGGGCGACGTCCTGGACGTGCGCGCCGGGGCGCTCGCGCAGATAGGTGACGAGGGAGAGCATCCGCCGGGTCTGGTCGATCGCGTTCGTGGCCACGAGTACGGGTCCCCCTCAGTCCTTGGCCACGGCGCGCAGCCGGTCCATCACGTCGGCCCGCAGATCGGCGGGTTCGCTCACGATCACGTCCGGCCCGAACTCCACGAGCCAGGCATCCAGCCCGTGTCCGTACGGAATCTCCAACTCGTCCCAGCCGTCGCCGAGTTCCCTCACTGTTATCGCGCGGGAGCGCAGCGGGTAGCCGGATCCGGTGCGCAGCCTGATGCGGGCGGTCCTGGTCGCGGTCTCGCCCGCCCAGCTCTCCACGGTCTCGCGGACGGTGACGGCGTCGGGAACCAGCGCCGTGAAGGCCCCGGCGCGGGAGCGGACCCGGCCCGAGATGCGGGACAGCCGGAAGACCCGCTCCGCTCCCCGGTCGCGGTCCCAGCCCGCCAGGTACCAGTGGCCGCGCCAGCACTCGAGCGTCCAGGGCTCGACCTGGCGCTGCTCGGGACGGGCGGCGTTGCCCTTGCGGTAGTCGAAGGTGACCGGGCGGCGGTCCCGGCAGGCGAGCATCAGCGGTTCGAAGGCGGCCTCGTGGACCGGGATGCGGGGTTCGAGGGCGCTGTGCACCTCGTAGGCGTCCTCGGCCTCGGGCATCCCGGCGGCGCGCAGCTTCTGCAGGGCGCCGCTCGCGGCGCCGGCGAGCCGGGCCTGCTGCCAGACCTTCGCGGCGAGTCCGAGGGCCGCGGCCTCCTCGGCGTCCAGGGTGATGGGGGGCAGCCGGTTGCTGTCACGGCGCGCGAGGTACCCGGTGTCGCCGTCCAGGTTCTCCACGGTCTCGATGATCAGACCGAGTTCACGCAGATCGTCCTTGTCCCGCTCGAACATCCGGTTGAAGGATTCGTCGGAGCCCGCCTCCAGGTAGGCCTCGATGGATCCGCGGAGCTCACGCTTGCTGAGCGGGCGCCGGGTACCCAGCAGACACAGTGCCAGGTTCATCAGCCGTTCGGCCTTGGCAATCGCCATCGACGCCCTTTCTCGACGTGCTCTCCGACCGTCGACCGTACCGCCCCGGGGTGTCCGGACCAAAGCGAGGGCCCGTGCCTTGCGGCACGGGCCCCGACTGCTGTAGACGGACGGATCAGACGCCGACGAGGTCGCAGACGAAGATCAGCGTCTCGCCCGGGGCGATGCTGCCGCCGCCCGCGCCGCGGTCGCCGTAGGCGAGGTGCGCGGGGATGGTCAGCTGACGACGGCCGCCGACCTTCATGCCCTGGACACCCTTGTCCCAGCCGGCGATGACCTGACCGGCACCGAGCTGGAACTGCAGCGGGGTGCCGCGGTTCCACGAGGCGTCGAACTCCTCGCCGGTGGAGAAGGCCACACCGACGTAGTGCACGGAGACGGTCTGGCCCGCCTGGGCCACCGGTCCGTCGCCCTCCCAGATTTCCTTGATCTCCAGGTCGGCCGGCGGCTCGCCACCCGGGAAGTCGATCTCGGGCTTCTCGATGCTCACTGAACTGCTCCTCTTACTGATGAACTGGGCAACCGGGACAGTCTTACATCTTTGTCAGGATGTCCACGGACCACACGAGCGTCGAGTTCGCGGGGATGGTCTGCTGCGCCTGGTCACCGAAACCCTGGTCCGGCGGGATGACGAGCAGGATGCGGCTGCCCACCTTCTTGCCGACCAGTCCGGCCTTGAGTCCCTTGACGGTGATGTTGGTCAGCGGGAAGCTCGCGACCTTGCCGGTCTCGTAGGTGCTGTCGAACTTCTTCGCACCCTTCCACAGGTAGGCCTCGTAGTTCACGACGATGGTGTCGGTGTCCTTCACGGCCTCCCCGTCGGACTCGATGATGTAGTTGGAGACCAGCTTCTTGGGCGGGTCCCCCTTGGGGATCGTGACCTTGGGCGCCTTGCCGTCGGTGTTCGTGCCGATCTTCGGCAGGTCGATGTTGTCCTGGGCGACCGTGCTGCCCTTCGGGGACTTCGGGACCGACTCCCCGCTCACCACGTCCACGACGAATACGAGCGTGGCGTTGGGCTTGATGTCCTCCCCCTGGCCCTGCTCGCCGTAGCCGAGTTCCGGGGGGATGACCAACTGCACACGGCTGCCGACCTTCTGGCCGACGAGCCCCTGCTCCCAGCCCGGGATGACCATGCCGCCACCGAGAACGAGGCCGAAGGGCTGCTTGCGGTCGAAACTGTTGTCGAACGGCTTGGTGGAATCCCAGGCCTGCCCGAGATAGTTGACCTCGGCCGCGTCGCCGTTCTTGAGCGTCGCACCGTCCCCCTCACTGATGACCTCGGTCTTCAGTTTCTTCGGTGGATCCCCCTCACCCTTCGCCAGAGTGGGCTTCTCACCGAACTTCGCTCCCGCGGTGATCGCGGGAAACCCGTTCTTGGAGGCGGAGTCGGAGGCCTTGTCGTCGCCGCATGCCGCTGTGGACAGCAGCAGAAGGGGGACGACGAGAAGGCCGGCAAGTCGGCGCACTGGTTCCTCAGATCTCAGACGGCACGTGAATGGTCCCCCGACACTCTAGGCGGACGGAAGGGCCCCGTACGAGGAACGTACGGGGCCCGGTCACATACGGGGCGGGATGTCGCCGTCCCGGATCACATGCCCGCGATCAGCTTCTCCACCCGGTCGTCGACGGAGCGGAAGGGGTCCTTGCACAGCACGGTGCGCTGCGCCTGGTCGTTGAGCTTGAGGTGGACCCAGTCGACGGTGAAGTCCCGTCGCTGCTCCTGCGCCCGGCGGATGAAGTCCCCGCGCAGCCGCGCCCTGGTCGTCTGCGGGGGCACCGACTTGCCCTCGAAGATCTTCAGGTCGTTGCAGATGCGGGCGGCCTGGCCCTTGCGCTCCAGGAGGTAGTAGAGCCCACGCCGCCGGTGGATGTCGTGGTAGGCGAGGTCTATCTGAGCGACCCTCGGATTCGACATGGTCATGTTGTGCTTCGCCCGGTACCGCTCGATGAGCTTGTACTTCATGACCCAGTCGATCTCGGTGCCGATCCGGTCGAGGTCCTCGGCCTCGATGGCGTCCAGGGTGCGGCCCCACAGCTCGAGGACCTGCTCGACGGTGCCGGTGCGGATGCCCCGGCGCTCGACGAAGTCGACGGCCTTCTCGTAGTACTCGCGCTGGACCTCGATGGCCGACGCCTCGCGGCCGCTGGCCAGGCGCACCTTGCGCTGGCCCGTGATGTCGTGGCTGACCTCGCGGATGGCCCGGATCGGGTTCTCCAGGGTCAGGTCGCGCATCACCGTGCCCGCCTCGATCATGCGCAGCACGAGGTCGGTGGCGCCCACCTTGAGGAGCATGGTCGTCTCGGACATGTTGGAGTCACCGACGATGACGTGGAGGCGGCGGTACCGCTCCGCGTCGGCGTGGGGTTCGTCCCGGGTGTTGATGATCGGGCGGGAACGCGTCGTCGCGGAACTGACGCCCTCCCAGATGTGCTCGGCCCGCTGGCTCACGCAGTAGACGGCTCCGCGCGGCGTCTGCAGCACCTTGCCCGCACCACAGATCAGCTGACGGGTGACGAGGAACGGAATGAGGATGTCCGCGAGCCGGGAGAATTCTCCGTGCCGTGCCACGAGGTAGTTCTCGTGGCATCCGTAGGAGTTTCCAGCCGAGTCGGTGTTGTTCTTGAAGAGATAGACGTCGCCCGCGATTCCCTCCTCGTGCAGGCGGCGTTCGGCGTCGACGAGCAGGCCTTCGAGAATGCGCTCGCCCGCCTTGTCGTGCGTGACCAGTTCGGTCACGTTGTCGCATTCGGGTGTTGCGTATTCCGGATGCGATCCCACGTCGAGGTAGAGGCGGGCGCCGTTCCGCAGGAAGACATTGCTGCTGCGGCCCCATGACACAACACGGCGGAAGAGGTAGCGCGCCACTTCGTCAGGTGACAGTCGGCGCTGTCCCCTGAACGTGCACGTGACGCCGTACTCGTTCTCCAGCCCGAAAATGCGGCGGTCCATGACTGAACATTACGCCTTATGGCCTGAGCTGAAACCGGGTTCGGCAGCACCGTTTCGATCATTTTCCGAACCGGCCACGACTGCGGGCGTACGCCCGGGATCTGCGAGGACCCTTCCGGTGGCCAGCAGAACCAGCAGCGCCGCCACTCCACCGGCCCCCGCGACGGCGAAACTCCACGCCGTCCCGCCGAGCTCGACGGCCGGGCCCGCCACCGCCGTTCCGGCGGCCGCGCCGACGCCGAAGGTCGTCACGAGCCAGGAGAACGCCTCGGTGACGGTGCCCTGCGGCGCGTGCCGGTCCACGACGATGAACGAGCAGGCGATGGCCGGGGCCAGGAACACCCCGGCGAGTGCCGCCAGAGCGGTCATGGCGGGCACACCGGGCGTCAGCATCAACGGCAGGTAGCCGAGTGCCAGCAGCGCGACGACGACCCGCAGCCTGCGCTCGGGGGCCCCGGCCCACTGCCGCGCCCCGTAGACCGCTCCGCCGATCAGCGCGCCGAGACCGAGCGCGGCCATCAGCCAGCCGTACACGGACTCCCGGCCGTGGTCGTCGGCGTACGCGACACCCGCCACCGTGATCGAGCCGAGCGCGACGCCGACGAAGAAGAAGGCGCCCAGCAGGGCGAGCAGCCCCGGGGAGCGCAGGGCACCCAGCCAGTGCGCCTCGCGGGGCGCCGAGCGCCACGCCCTGGAGGGCTCGGACAGGACGACGGACAGCGCTCCCAGCACCCCGATGGCGTTGATGACCAGCAGCGCGGCGGCCGGCGACCAGAGCGACACCAGGACCGTCACGAGGAGGGGGCCGACGGTGAACATGATCTCCTGGGCCACCGCGTCCATGGCGTACGCCCGGTGCACGCGGTCCTCACGGCCGAGGACCGTCGGCCACAGGGCGCGCAGGCCGCCCTCCAGCGGGGGCGTGAAGACGCCCGCCACGACGACAGCCGCGTACGCGACGGGGAGCGAGCCGAGGCCCGCCAGGGCGAGCGCGGCCATGCCGAGAGCCGAGACCACGGCCGCGGGGAGCTGTACTCGCGGCTGGCCGTACAGGTCGACCGCCCGGCCGAGCAGGGGCTGTCCCACCGCCGTGGCCAGGCCGTACGCCGCCGCGAGGGCGCCGGCCAATGTGTAGCTGCCGCCCTCCGCACGGGTGAACAGGACGATCGCGATGTGGGCGGTGCCGTTCGGCAGCCGTCCCACCAGCGTTCCCGCCAGCAGCCGGGCGGCATGCCGCGTCCGGAGGATGTCCAGATATCCCGCGGCCATGTCCGCCCCTCTCCCCCGACGGTGCCACAGCCTCGGGGTTTTACGTATAACTTCGGCGTTCATACGTACCATGTGGGCAGCCCGGGAGTCCATCCCACCGCATCCGACCGTCGCAGCACGGAGGCACGAGTGAGCAGCCCGCAGCAGCCCGCCCCACCCCGGCCCACCAGCCGTGACGTGGCACGGGCCGCGGGCGTGTCGCAGGCCACGGTCTCGCTCGTACTCGGTGACAAATGGCGGGGCAGGGTGTCGGCGGCGACCGCCGAGCGGGTCCGTGGCAGCGCGCGGGACCTCGGTTACCGGCCGAATTTCGCCGCCCGCAGCCTCCGGCTGGGCCGCACCCGCACGGCTCTGCTCGTCGTCCCCGCGCTGACCAACGAATTCTTCGCCCGGGTCCACACAGGCGCGGCAGCCGTCGCCGCCGAGCACGACTTCGGCGTGGTCCTCTACCCGTCACCCGACGGCACCGGGCCCGCCAGGGACCCGTTCGCCTCGGCGCGCGCGGCGCTCGACGGGGTGATCGCCTCGTCGATGGCGGCGGACGCCCTGGGGGCGCTGCGGGGAGAGGACCTCCCGCTGGTGATGCTGGACAGCGACCCCGCGGACCACGGGGCCGCGGCGCGCGTGAACCTCAACATCGCGGACGGCATGCGTCAGGTGACGGGGCATCTGCTGGGCCTCGGCCACCGCCGCATCGTGCACCTCGCCTCCGCCGTGGACACCTGGACCTTCGCGGTACGCGCCCGGGCGCTGCGCGAGGCCGTGCGGGAGGTCCCCGGCACCGCCCTGCGTACCGTGACCGCTCCGCTGGACGTACGGGCCGGGCGCGAGGCCGCCGAGGCGGTTCTGGCCTCCCCGGGCCCGCTGCCCACGGCCATCGTCTGTGACGACGACGTCCTGGCCGCCGGAGCCTGCAAGGCGGTGCGCAGACGGGGGCTGCGGGTGCCCGACGACATCTCCGTGACCGGTTTCGACGACCTGGCACTCGCCACGGCGGTGGAGCCTGAGCTCACCACGGTGCGCCTCCCGGCCGAACAGGTGGGCGAGCGCGGCATGACGGCTCTGCTGGACGTCCTGGCGGGCCGTCCCGCGGGGCACCACGACCTCCCGGTCCGGCTGGTGACACGCGGCTCCACCGCTCCCCCGCCCCGCGCATGACGGTGCCCCCGGCCGCGTGGCCGGGGGCAGCGTCGGACCTCTGCGGGAACCGTCTACTCCTTCGTGGCGCCGTCCGTGCCCTCGGCGGGGCCGTCCGTGTCCTTCGCGGGGGTGTCGGTACCGGCGGCCGGAGTGCTGCCGCCTTCGGGCTCCTCCGTGTCGGACGGAGCGTCGGTCGGGGTCGCCCCCGCGCCGTCGGCGTCGAGCAGCCTGGTCAGCTGACGGCCGACGATCCGCTTGAACTTGCGCTGCTGCGGCCTCGTGCGGTCCAGGACCGCGACCTCCAGCCGCTCGGCGGGAATCTCCCGCTCGTTGCCGTTGGCCTCGCGGGACAAGGCCTGCACGGCCAGCTTCAGCGCCTCGGCGAGCGACATCCCGTCGCGGTGGCGCTGGTCCAGGAAGCTGCTGATCTGCTCGGCGTTCCCGCCGACCGCGACCGAGCCGTGCTCGTCCACGATCGAGCCGTCGTGCGGAAGCCGGTAGATCTGGTCGCCCTCGGGTCCGGCGCCCACCTCGGCGACCACGAGCTCCACCTCGTAGGGCTTCTCGGCCGCGCTGGAGAAGATGGTGCCGAGCGTCTGGGCGTAGACGTTGGCCAGCCCACGGGCCGTCACGTCGTCGCGGTCGTAGGTGTACCCCCGCAGGTCCGCGTAGCGGACCCCACCGATGCGGAGGTTCTCGTACTCGTTGTACTTGCCGGCGGCGGCGAAGCCGATCCGGTCGTAGATCTCGCTGAACTTGTGCAGCGCGCGGGACGGGTTCTCGCCGACGAACACAATGCCGTCGGCGTACTGCAGCACAACCAGGCTGCGACCACGGGCGATGCCCTTCCGGGCGTATTCCGCCCGGTCGGCCATGGCCTGCTGAGGTGAGACATAGAACGGCGTCGACACCGGCTATCCGTCCCTTTCTGTCAGTGACGAGTGCATCGGAGAAGCATCGGGCCGGTCAGAGCAGCGCGGCACGCGGGCCGTCGGGCTGCTCGAGCCGGCGCTCCAGGATCGCGCGCGCGATCTCCGAGGATTCCGTGTCGTTCAGCTTGCGGAAGCCCTCGTCCGTGATGACGGTGACGATCGGATAGATCCGGCGGGCCACGTCCGGGCCGCCGGTCGCCGAGTCGTCGTCGGCCGCGTCGTACAGCGCCTGCACGACCAGCGTGAGTGTCTGCTCCTCCGTCAGGTCGTCGCGGTACAGCTTCTTCATCGAACCCCGCGCGAAGACGGAACCGGAGCCGGTGGCCGCGTAGCCGTGCTCCTCGGAACGCCCGCCGGTGACGTCGTACGAGAAGATCCGGCCCTTCTCGCGGTCGACGTCGTACCCGGCGAAGAGCGGGACGACCGCCAGCCCCTGCATGGCCATCGCCAGATTGCTGCGGATCATCGTCGACAGACGGTTGGCCTTGCCCTCCAGGGAGAGCGTGGCGCCCTCGACCTTCTCGAAGTGTTCGAGCTCCAGCTGGAACAGCTTGACCATCTCCACGGCGAGACCCGCCGTGCCCGCGATGCCCACCGCCGAGTACTCGTCGGCGGGGAACACCTTCTCGATGTCGCGCTGGGCGATCATGTTCCCCATGGTCGCCCGCCGGTCACCGGCGAGCACCACTCCGCCGGGGAACGAGGCCGCGACGATGGTCGTACCGTGCGGCGCCTCGATGGCGCCCTGCAGCGGCGGCAGACTGCGGTTGCCGGGAAGGATCTCGGGTGAGTGGTCGGACAGGAAGTCCATGAACGAGGACGAACCCGGCGTCAGGAAAGCAGCTGGTAGACGCCCGGTGCTACGAGTGTTGGCTTCCACGCGTTTCCCTCCAGGTATGCGATGGCCCTGCGCAAGGAGTCAGGATCGTCCCCCAACTTGCCGATGGCCGGATTGCAGTTGAAGCACTACGCCACGGACCCTACCCGCCCGGTGACGGTGATCAACATGATCCCGGGTGGGGAAGCGCGCTTCCGTGGGATGCCCCTGAGTGGGCGGGGCATCCCACGGAAGGCGCCGTGCCGACGGCGCGAGCTCGTCGACGGGCGTTCCGGGCCGGATCTCCGGCTGTTACTCGCCGCCCTTTTGGACGAACGATCGAACGAAATCCTCGGCATTGGACTCGAGTACGTCGTCGATCTCGTCGAGGACGTCGTCGACGTCGTCGCTGAGCTTCTCCTGCCGCTCCTTGAGGTCCTCGGACGCCTGCGCGTCCTGCGCCTGCTCCTCGGTCTCCTCGGTGGAACGTGTCGCCTTCTGCTGTCCGCCGCCGGTGTCCTTGGTCGCCATGTAGCTCACCCCGCTCGGTTCGAAGCACTTGATCAGACCCTACATACGGGGTCCGACATTGGCCCGGTACTTTCCTCAACGTCCGGAGGTCATCTGATTGATTCCCAGCCGGAGGGCCTTTCAGCCCCCCGTCAGCGTCCGGACCAGCTCTTCCGCTGTGCGGCAGCGGTCCAGGAGCTCCTCGACGTGACTACGTGTACCCCGCAACGGTTCCATGGTGGGCACCCGTTGCAGCGAGTCACGGTCGGGCAGGTCGAAGATGACCGAGTCCCAGGAGGCGGCTGCGACGTCGTCCGCGTACTGCTCCAGGCAGCGCCCCCGGAAATAGGCCCTGGTGTCCTCGGGAGGCTTCGTGCGGGCCCGCTCGACGTCGCCCTCGTCGAGCAGCCGCTTCATCTTCCCCCGGGCGGCCAGACGGTTGTACAGGCCCTTCTCCGCCCTCACGTCGGCGTACTGGAGGTCCACCAGGTGCAGGCGCGGGGCGTCCCAGTCCAGGCCGTCCCTGCGCCGGTAGCCCTCCATGAGCTCCCGCTTGGCGATCCAGTCCAGCTCGCCGGAGAGGCTCATCGGGTCGTTCTCCAGGCGGTTCAGGGTGTCCTCCCAGCGGGCCAGGACGTCCTTGGTCTGCTCGTCGGCGTCGGCCCCGTACCGCTCCTCGACGTACTTGCGGCCCAGCTCGAAGTACTCCATCTGGAGCTGTACCGCGGTGAGTGTCCGGCCGCTGCGGAGCGTGACCAGCTGTTTCAGCGTCGGGTCGTGCGAGACCTGGTGCAGCGTGCGGACCGGCTGGTCGACCGCCAGGTCGACGTTGATGAAGCCGTCCTCGATCATGGCGAGGACCAGCGAGGTGGTGCCGAGCTTCAGATAGGTCGAGATCTCGGAGAGGTTCGCGTCGCCGATGATCACGTGCAGCCTGCGGTACTTCTCGGCGTCGGAGTGCGGTTCGTCGCGGGTGTTGATGATGGGGCGCTTGAGCGTGGTCTCGAGGCCGACCTCGACCTCGAAGTAGTCGGCGCGCTGGCTGATCTGGAATCCGTGCTCGTGGCCGTCCTGGCCGATGCCGACCCGTCCGGCGCCGGTGACGACCTGGCGGGAGACGAAGAACGGGGTCAGATGGCGCACGATGTCCGAGAAGGGGGTCTCCCTCTTCATCAGGTAGTTCTCGTGCGTGCCGTAGGAGGCGCCCTTGTTGTCGGTGTTGTTCTTGTAGAGATGGATCGGCTGGGCGCCGGGGATCGCGGCGGCCCGTTCGGCCGCCTCCGCCATCACGCGTTCGCCGGCCTTGTCCCAGAGCACCGCGTCGAGCGGATTCGTGATCTCCGGTGAGCTGTATTCGGGGTGCGCGTGGTCGACGTACAGCCGTGCACCGTTGGTGAGGATGACATTGGCCAGGCCGATGTCCTCGTCGGTGAGCTGGCTGGAGTCCGCGGTCTCACGGGCGAGGTCGAAGCCTCGCGCGTCGCGCAGCGGATTCTCCTCCTCGAAGTCCCAGCGGGCACGGCGCGCCCGGTGCATCGCCGCCGCGTAGGCGTTGACGATCTGGGACGAGGTGAGCATGGCATTGGCGTTGGGTTGACCGGGGACGGAGATCCCGTACTCCGTCTCGATGCCCATCACTCGCCGTACGGTCATGCGGCCCTCCTTGCCCGGCGCCGCCCCCGTCCGGGAGCGGCGCTCAAGTACCGCTGCTGGTCCGCGGTGCCCGTCCCCGCACTGCGCGACTCGGCGGTACGACAGAGCCTAGAGCGCCTCTGCGCCGGTGGGGAGATCAATTGCGTCATTGTTCGGGTGTGGCCGGAGCCGCCGGGAAAACGGCCGGCTGCGGATACCCTGCCGGGCATCCGCAGCCGGTCTGCGTTTTACAGGTACTGTCCGGTATTTGCCACCGTGTCGATGGAACGACCGGTGTCTGCGCCCTGCTTTCCGGTGACGAGTGTGCGGATGAACACGATCCGCTCGCCCTTCTTTCCGGAAATCCTGGCCCAGTCGTCCGGGTTGGTCGTGTTGGGCAAGTCCTCGTTCTCCTTGAACTCGTCCACGCACGCCTGGAGGAGATGGGAGACGCGCAGGCCCTTCTGGCCCTGCTCGAGGAATGCCTTGATGGCCATTTTCTTTGCCCGGTCCACGATGTTCTGAATCATCGCTCCGGAGTTGAAGTCCTTGAAGTAGAGGACTTCCTTGTCGCCGTTCGCGTAGGTGACCTCGAGGAAGCGGTTCTCCTCGGATTCCGTGTACATCCGCTCCACGACCGACTGGATCATCGCGTGGGCCGCGGCCTCCTTCGAGCCGGTGTGCTCGGCAAGATCGTCCGAGTGCAGCGGCAGCGAAGGCGTGAGGTACTTAGCGAAGATGTCCTTCGCCGCCTCCGCGTCCGGACGCTCGATCTTGATCTTCACGTCGAGACGGCCGGGCCGCAGGATCGCGGGGTCGATCATGTCCTCACGGTTGGAGGCTCCGATGACGATGACGTTCTCCAGACCCTCCACACCGTCGATCTCGGCGAGCAGCTGGGGGACGATGGTGTTCTCCACGTCCGAGCTGACACCGGAACCACGGGTGCGGAAGAGGGATTCCATCTCGTCGAAGAAGACGATGACGGGGGTGCCCTCGCTCGCCTTCTCCCGGGCACGCTGGAAGACGAGGCGGATGTGCCGCTCGGTCTCACCGACGTACTTGTTGAGGAGCTCGGGGCCCTTGATGTTGAGGAAGTAGCTCTTCCCCGCGGGCTGTCCGGTGACCTCGGCGACCTTCTTGGCCAGCGAGTTGGCGACGGCCTTGGCGATGAGCGTCTTGCCGCAGCCTGGAGGGCCGTAGAGCAGGATGCCCTTCGGCGGGCGCAGTTCGTGCTCCTTGAAGAGGTCCGGGTGAAGGTACGGGAGCTCGACCGCGTCGCGGATCAGTTCGATCTGGTCGCCCAGGCCGCCGATCTTGTTGTAGTCGATGTCCGGGACCTCTTCGAGAACGAGCTCCTCGACCTCGCTCTTCGGGACCACTTCGTAGACGTAGCCGGACCTGGGTTCGAGCAGCAGGGCGTCGCCGGGGCGGATGGTGATGTCCAGCAGGGGCTCGGCGAGCCTCACCACCCGTTCCTCGTCGGTGTGCCCGACGACCAGGGCGCGTTCGCCGTCCTCAAGGATCTCCTTGAGGGTGACGATGTCCCCGGCCCGCTCGAATTCCATGGCCTCGACCACGTTGAGCGCTTCGTTGAGCATGACTTCCTGGCCTCGCCGGAGGCCTTCGAGCTCGACGCTGGGGCTGACGTTCACCCGGAGCTTGCGGCCCCCGGTGAAGATGTCACAGGTGTCGTCCTCGTTGGCCTGCAGGAAGACACCGAAGCCGGCCGGCGGCTGCGCGAGCCGGTCGACCTCCTCCTTGAGGGCCACGATCTGGTCGCGGGCCTCGCGGAGTGTGTTGGCGAGCCGCTCGTTCTGCGCGGACACGCCTGCCAGGTTGGTCTGCAACTCGACGATCCGCTCTTCGAGAATCCTCGTATGACGCGGAGAGTCGGCGAGCTTACGTCGCAGGACGGCGATTTCCTGCTCGAGATAGGCAACCTGGCCGGCTGGGTCTTCTGACCCCCGCCCGGGCCGGATGCCGCGGTTGATGTCGTCGTCGTGGGCTGCCACGGTCCTCACCTCCTCCAAGGGGAGCTGGACGCTTCCTGACCCTACCTGGGTGGGTGGTGATTGAAACCCCTAGATCACAAAGACCCGGGAGTGTGTCCTATCTTCACCCTTGCGCTCTCCCTCACGCCAAGGGAATACCCACCCTTCGGCACCGGAAAGCAGGCGGTTGTATCGTCGAAGCGTTCAACACCCGTCAGGGCTGGCTTCAATTGGTGCAGATACGCAGGGAACGGCAGGACTCATGACCGTGCAGCAGGACGCTCCGGGCGACAGTGACACACAGGACCTCGAGGTCTGGATCGACCAGGACCTCTGTACGGGCGACGGCATCTGCGTGCAGTACGCACCCGAGGTGTTCGAGCTGGACATCGACGGTCTGGCGTACGTGAAGAGCGCGGAGGACGAGCTGCTCCAGGACAAGGGCGCCACCACGCCGGTGCCGCTGCCCCTCCTCCAGGACGTGGTGGACTCGGCCAAGGAGTGTCCGGGCGACTGTATTCATGTACGTCGCGTTTCGGACAACGTGGAAGTCTTCGGACCGGACGCGGATTGACGGCTCAGACGTCCCGCGCGGCGCTTCCGGCGGGCTCGGCGGACTTGATGAACGCGTTGCCCTTCCACTGCCAGGTTGCGCTCTCCACCTCGTCGGGGCAGCAGCGGGGTACGTCGGCCGAGGAGTAGCCGAGCAGGGTCGCCGAGATCCGGCCGTCACGGACGGTGAGGTCGGTGACGTTGAGTTTCCGAGCGGGGTCCACCAGGGTCGCCACGACCCGGGGTGCGGCCCCGTTCCGCTGTGTCACGACGTAGATGCCGCTGGGCGGGGTGCCGGACCCCGCCGCGCAGCGGACGACGGCAACCGTCTCGGACCCGCCGTCCCCGTCGAGATCGCCGGGTGCGCTGTCGGCGACGGTCTGCCCGGCGGCGCCGCAGTCGAGCGGGAAGGCGACGCCGGCCGGGTCGGGCGCCGTCGCGGCGGGCGCGCTGCCGTGCTGCGTGGTGACCCGGTGCTCCGATGCCTCGGCCGTGGCGGTGGCCGCTTCGGGCTGGAGAAGGCCCGCGGCCGCGACGACCGCGGCCATGGCCGTCGCCGTGGCCAGCCAGTGCACCGGCTTGGCGTCGGTGTGCGCGAGGTCCGGGAGCGCGGAGGTCTGCACGCGGTCTGTCTCCTGTGGTTCCTGGAGGCCTGGATAGGCGGTGCCGAACGGATGTCGGCGGGCGGGGGGGGGGTGGCCAGCATCGTGCCACACCTCACACCCGAGGGGAACGGCGGGGTCGTCGCGGCCGTACGAAAGGCGCCGCCGCCGGGCTCCCGGGTCGGTCCGGGAACTCGGCGACGGCGCCGGTGCGTTGTACGGGGTCAGTCGCGGGCGGCGGAGCCGCTCCGGCTGCCGGGACCGTCGTAGTCCTCACCGTAGGCGCCCTTGGACGGGCGGCGACGACGCAGCGGCGGCTCGACGCCGTCCGCGAGACGACGGGCGGTGACGAGGAAGCCGGTGTGGCCGATCATCCGGTGGTCGGGCCGGACGGCCAGGCCTTCCACGTGCCAGTTGCGGATCATCGACTCCCAGGGCTGCGGTTCGGCGAAGCAGCCGATCTCACGGATGGACTCGACGGTCCGCGAGAGCTGGGTCGTGGTCGCGACGTACGCGCAGAGGATGCCGCCGGGCACCAGGGCCTTGGACACGGCCTCGAGGCACTCCCACGGGGCGAGCATGTCGAGGACGACACGGTCGACGTCGGTGTCCGAGAGGTTGTCCTGGAGGTCGCCGACGGTGAGTTCCCAGGCGGGGTGCGGCGAGCCGAAGTAGCGCTCGACGTTCTGCTTGGCGATCTCGGCGAAGTCCTCGCGGCGCTCGTAGGAGTGCAGCATGCCCTGCTCGCCGATGGCGCGCAGCAGGAAGGTGCTGAGCGCTCCGGAGCCGACTCCCGCTTCCACGACGCGTGCGCCGGGGAAGATGTCGGCGAAGGCCAGGATCTGCCCCGCGTCCTTGGGGTAGACCACGGCTGCACCGCGGGGCATGGACAGGACGTAGTCGGGGAGCAGGGGGCGCAGCGCGAGGTAGGCGACGTTTCCCGTGGTACGGACAACACTGCCCTCGGGAGCACCGATCAGCTCGTCGTGCGGGAAAGAACCCTTGTGGGTGTGGAAGTTCTTTCCGGCTTCGAGCGTGAAGGTGTAGTGGCGTCCCTTGGGGTCGGTGAGCTGGACCTGGTCCCCGACTTTGAATGGGCCGCGACGGCGGGCGGCACCGGTCGGTTCGGACATGTGACCAGCCTACCGGTATTTCGTGGGCCGCTTCGCGGGGTGTCAGGCCCCGGGGCGGGCCATGGCCTTGATGAAGGCGCGCTCGACGTCGGCGGTGGAGAGGACGCCGTAGATCTCACCGGTGTCCTCGACCACCAGGTACTCGGTGGCCGGGGTCGCCTTGAGCCGGTCCAGGAGGGCCTCGCCCGCCAGCTCGGCCGAAACCTTCATGCCGTCGGTGAGGTCCTGGGCCAGGCCGCTGACGGCCACCCAGGGGCGGCGGTGCTCGGGAACTCCGACGATGGCCGCCTCCCGGACGACCGCCTTCGGGCTGCCCTGGCCGTCGACGACGACGAGGGCGCGGGCCCCCGCCTCGTTGGCCCGGCGCAGCGCCTCGGAGAGCGGGGTGGCCGCCTCGACGGGCACGGCACGCCTGGTGAGGGTGCGGGCACGCAGTTCGGGGAGGTGTTCACGGAGCCGGGCCGTCCGCAGGCTGTTGCCCGCCCCGGTCCAGATGATCGCCGCGAGGATCGCCGCGAGGAGGGCGTCGGTGACGGTCTCGAAGCCGCTGATCTCACCGGTGGCGCTTCCGAGGGCGCCCGTGTGCGTGAGCAGCGGGAGGCCGACGAAGACGGTGATGGCCAGGCCCCGGCCGACCCAGGCGGCGGCGACGGTGCCGCTCATCGGCTTGCCGGTGATCTTCCAGACCACGGCCCGGAGCATGCGTCCGCCGTCCAGCGGCAGGCCGGGCAGCAGGTTGAAGGCGGCCACGATGAGGTTGGAGATCATCAGGCCGGCGAGGAGGACGCCGGGGACGGTACCCGGCTCGACGAACTGGAGCGGGATGTAGAAGAGACCGCCGAGCACGAGGGAGAGCAGGGGTCCCACGAAGGCGAGGACGAACTCGCGGCCGGGGGTCTCCGATTCCTTCTCGATCTCGGAGACGCCGCCGAAGAACTGGAGCTGGATGCGGCGCACCGGCAGCTTGTAGCGCAGGGCGGCGACGGTGTGGGCGAGCTCGTGCACGAGCACGGACGCGTAGAAGGCGATCGCGAAGAAGAGCGCGACCAGATAGCGGGCACCGCCGAGCTCCGGGAGGACCCGGTCGAGCTGGCCGCCGAAGACCCAGGTGATCAGAGCCGCGACGACGAACCAGCTGGGTGCCACGTACACCGGCACTCCGAAGGGGCGGCCCATGAGGAGGCCGCCGCCCGGGTCTGCCGGGCGTCGCGGTTTGCCCTTGCCCGGTCCGGTGCCGGGGTCCGTGCCCCCTGCGCCGGGCTGCGGGCGCCCGCTGTCGCCGCTCTCGTCCACGGGGTCCCTTCGGTCGGTGGCCTCTGCCACGATCATGCTGTGCGCGAGCTCTGTCGTCGATGGTATGCCGCTGGGTGTCGGTGGCGGGCCGTAGGGTCTGCGACATGACGTCCGTACCGCGCCCGCCTCAGCCACCCTCGTCCCTGTCGCCTTCGCGCGCGAGCGATTTCATGCAGTGCCCCCTGCTGTACCGCTTCCGGGTCATCGACAAGCTGCCCGAGAAGCCCAGTGAGGCTGCTACCCGTGGCACGCTGGTGCATGCGGTGCTGGAGCGCCTGTTCGACGCCCCCGCCGTGGACCGTACGGCGCCGAGGGCCAAGGCCCTGATCCCCGGTCAGTGGGACCGGCTGCTGGAGTCGAAGCCCGAGCTGTCGGAGCTGTTCCAGGGGGACCCCGAGGGGGAGCGGCTCGCGGGGTGGCTGGGCGAGGCCGAGAGGCTCGTGGAGCGGTGGTTCTCGCTGGAGGACCCGACCCGTCTGGAGCCGGCCGAGCGGGAGCTGTTCGTCGAGACGGAGCTGGATTCGGGGCTGCGGCTGCGCGGCGTGATCGACCGCGTCGACGTCGCCCCGACGGGCGAGGTCCGCATCGTGGACTACAAGACGGGCAAGGCGCCGCGGCCGGAATACGCGGAGGGTGCCCTGTTCCAGATGAAGTTCTACGCCCTGGTCGTGTGGCGCCTGAAGAACGTGGTGCCGCGCCGGCTCCAGCTGGTCTATCTCGGCAGCGGTGACGTGCTGACGTACGACCCGGTTCCGGCCGACCTCGAGCGGGTCGAACGCAAGCTGCTGGCGCTGTGGGAGGCAATCCGGCTGGCCACCGAGACGGGCGAGTGGCGGCCCAGGCCGACGAAGCTCTGCGGCTGGTGCGACCACCGGTCGGTCTGTCCTGAATTCGGCGGGACTCCCCCGGTCTATCCGCTGTCCGTGCGCCCGGCTGAATCCGTGGAGGGTGTCCAGGGCAGAATGGAGCCGGTCCGGTCCGAGGCCGGCCGGCCCGTGGCCCTCGAAGGCCCTTAAGGAGATTACGTGGCTATCCGCGTCCTGCTCGTCGATGACCAACCACTGCTGCGCACCGGTTTCCGGATGATCCTGGAGGCGGAGGGCGATCTCGCGGTGGTCGGTGAGGCCGGCGACGGCCTGCAGGCCATCGACCAGGTGCGGGCGCTGCAGCCCGACGTCGTGCTCATGGACATCCGGATGCCTCGGATGGACGGGGTCGAGGCGACCCGCCAGATCACGGGCCCCGGACGGGACGGCCCGGCGAAGGTCCTGGTGCTGACGACGTTCGATCTCGACGAGTACGTGGTGGAGGCCCTGCGCGCCGGCGCGAGCGGCTTCCTGCTGAAGGACGCCCCGGCCAACGAACTGGTACAGGCCATCCGGGTGGTGGCCGCGGGAGAGGCGATGCTGGCGCCGAGCATCACCCGCAGGCTGCTCGACAAGTACGCGGACCACCTGCCCTCGGGCGAGGACCCCGTCCCGGACGCCCTTCACACACTCACCGAGCGCGAGCTGGAGGTGCTGAAGCTGGTGGCGCGCGGCCTGTCCAACGCGGAGATCGCGGCCGACCTGTTCGTGAGCGAGACGACGGTCAAGACGCACGTGGGCCACGTGCTGACGAAGCTGGGCCTGCGCGACCGCGTGCAGGCGGCCGTCTACGCGTACGAGAGCGGACTGGTGCGGCCCGGCGCCCAGTGAGACGGGGCACTGACGGAAACGGGCGCGGTCCGGGGCCAGTGGCCCCGGACCGCGCCCGTTTCCGGAAGCTGCCGGGTCAGGACTCGCCGCGTCCGAGCTCCCAGAGCTGGAGGTCGGCCGAGGAGTTGACGGCCCACTCCACCCCGGTCACACCGTCGAGTGAGGCGACGTACTGCTTGCCCTGCCAGACGGGGAGCACGGGGACGTCGTTGGCAACGATGTCCTGGAGCTTCTCGAAGGCCGGCGCCGCGGCGCTGCGGTCCGCCTCGCGGCGGGACTGCGGGATCAGGGTCTTCTGCGCCTCGGTCGAGTTGTACGGCGAGTTGAGGAAGTTGCTCTCGTCGAGGAACGGCGCGATGTAGGTGTCCGGGTCCGGGAAGTCGGGGAACCAGCCCATGCCGTAGACCGCGTAGTCACCCTTCTTCTGCGCGGGGCGGTACTTGTCCCACGGCGTGCCCTTGACGTCGACCTCGAACAGCTCCGACTCGTTGAGCTGCTTCGCCAACATCTCGAACTCGGACTTGGTGGCCGGGCCGTAGTGGTCGGTCGTGTAGTGCAGGGTGAACTTCACAGGGGTACTGATGCCGGCCTTCTCCAGCATCTCGGCGGCCTTCGAGACGCTGGGCTCACCGTACTTGTTGAAGAACGAGTTGGTGTGGCTGGTGATGCCGGACGGGATCAGCGAGTAGAGCGGCTCGGCAGTGCTGCCGTACACCTTGCTGGCGATGGCGCCGCGGTCGATGACCTGGGCCATCGCCTGACGTACGGCCTTGTCCTTCACCACGGGGTCCTCGGTGTCGAACGCGAGGTAGCTGATGGCGAGACCGGGCATCTCGGTGAGCTTCACGCCCTCCTCCGGCTTCGCCAGCATCTCCTGGGCCTGCTCGGGCGACATGTTGCGCGTCATCATGTCGATCTTCTTGTCGTCGAGCGCCTTCCCCATCGCCACCGCGTCGGGGAACAGGTCCAGTTCGACCTTCTCGTTCCTGATCTTCAGATCACCCTTGTACTTCGGGTTCTTGGTGAAGACCACCTTGACGACCTGGTTGTCCTTGACCTCCGGCTCCATGGTGTACGGGCCGGAGCCGTCGACCTGGAAGCCGTCGCGGGGGGTCTTGGCCGGGTACTTGTCCTTCTGGACGATGCCGGCGGGCGGGGTGGCGAGCTTGTAGGGGAAGGTCGCGTCCGGGGTGCTCAGGTGGAAGACGACCTGGTTGTCGCCCTTGGTCTCGATCGTGTCGATGTTGGCCAGCAGGCCGACCGGGCCGCTCTCGTCCTTGATGTCGAGGACGCGCTGGATGGAGTACTTCACATCCTCCGGGGTGACGGGGGTGCCGTCCGCGAAGGTGAGCCCGTCACGCAGCGTGCAGCGGTAGCTCTCGTTCTCCGTGTCGGTGAAGGCGCAGCTCTCGGCCGCCTCGGGCACCGGCTCGCCACCGCCGCGCGGTATGTGGGTCAGCGTCTGCACGGTCTGGCGCAGCAGGTTCCACACACCCGCCTCGTAGCCGATGGCCGGGTCGAGCGGGGCCGGGTTGTCCTCCGAGGCGATGAACTGGTCCGTCGTCCCGACCACGATGGCGTCGTCCCCGCCGTCCGACCCGCCACAGGCGGCGAGCACGGGCGCGAGCAGGCCCACTACGGCCGGCAACACCAGCGTCTTGCGGTTCATCTGGACGTTCTCCCTCATTCCGGCATGTGAGAAAACTGAGATTAGTAGGCGCCGAAGGGGTGCTTGACCGGTGCGGATCGGGCATGAATTCGCTCGGTGATCAGCCATGACGGGTTGTCCACGTCACGCTCGGGAATGTTTCGTACACGACTCCATCAATACGGACTTATGGGGTCACGAAACGGACACCTGAGCCGGCCCCGAGGGGCGCAGGACGTCACATCGAGTGACGAACATCACGCCGTCCCGGTGCTGACCGCATTGACATGGACCTGATTTATGCGGGTCGTCAAAGCGCGGAACAAACAGACTTCGCACCGGTGTTCCTGTCGCCTGCCGACGAAAACACCCCGGCGGACCGGCGGTCACTCGGACGCGACGAGGCCCCGCAGGAAGGCGAGGTCCACCTGCTCCAGGGAGGGCACGACCACTCTCCCGGGCGCCGGGGCGATGGGTGCCACCGAAGGCACCGCGACGACGCGGCAACCTGCCGCCTCGGCCGCGGCGACTCCCGTCGCGGTGTCCTCGACCACCGCGCAGCGCCACGGATCCGCCCCGAAGCCCGCCGCGGCCGCGAGGTAGGGCTCGGGGTGGGGCTTGGTGCGGGTCACCTCGTCCCCCGCGACCGTGAGCGCGAAGTGGTGGCGGCCCACCGAGTCCAGGACCCGGTCGATGATGCGCCGGTGCGAGGCGGAGACCAGAGCGGTGGGCACCTCGTGCGCGGCGAGTTCGGCGAGCAGCCGGGCTGCTCCCGGCATCAGCGGCACACCGCGCCCGATGCGCTTCTCGAAGCGGTCGTTGAGCAGCACCGTGAGTTCCTCGATGGCGATGTCGGCACCGGTGACCTCGATGAGGTACCCGGCGCTGCGGGTCATCGGCCCGCCGACGACCACCTCACGCCACACCTCGTCCAGCCGGTGACCGAGGTCGGCGAAGACCTCCACCTCCACGTCCCACCAGAATCCTTCGGTGTCGACCAGTGTGCCGTCCATGTCGAGCAGGACCGCTTGCAGCGCGGACCCTTCGGCCGTACGGGTCAGGGACGCGGGGACCGTACTGGTCATCCGGCACACCTCCATGAGGGACGAGAAGGCCGGCCGCCTTCCCGGTGGGAACGGCGACCGGCCTGCACTGGACCGACCATTCTACGACTCGTGTGCTCACGGCGCGCGGAGTGATGAGTTACCGCGAGTTGAACGGAGTCCTACCGTGCGTTGAAGTACTTCGCCTCCGGATGGTGGATGACGATGGCGTCCGTGGACTGCTCGGGGTGAAGCTGGAACTCCTCGGACAGCTTCACGCCGATGCGCTCGGGCTCCAGGAGGTCGGCGATCTTGGCCCTGTCCTCCAGGTCGGGGCAGGCCCCGTAGCCCAGGGAGAAACGCGCTCCGCGGTACTTCAGGGCGAACATGTCCTCGACATCGGACGGGTCCTCGCCGGCGAAGCCGAGCTCGCTCCTGACCCGCGCGTGCCAGTACTCGGCGAGTGCCTCGGCCAGCTGCACGGACAGTCCGTGCAGCTCGAGGTAGTCGCGGTAGGAGTTCGACTCGAACAGCTCGGCGGTGGCCCCGCCGATCTTCGATCCGACGGTGACGACCTGGAGTCCGATGACGTCGGTCTCCCCCGATTCCTCGGGGCGGAAGAAGTCCGCGAGGCAGAGGCGGCGGCCCCGGCGCTGGCGCGGGAACGTGAAGCGGGTGCGCTCCGATCCGTCCTCGTGCAGCAGGATCAGGTCGTCGCCCTTGGAGACGCAGGGGAAGTACCCGTAGACGACGGCGGCTTCCAGGAGGTTCTCGGTGTGGAGCTTGTCCAGCCAGCCGCGCAGGTGCGGCCGGCCCTCCCGCTCCACGAGCTCCTCGTAGGTCGGTCCGTCACCGGCACGGGTCTGCTTGAGGCCCCACTGCCCCTTGAAGAGGGCGCCCTCGTCCAGCCAGGAGGCGTACTCCTTGAGCTGGATGCCCTTGACCACCCGGGTGCCCCAGAACGGCGGCTCGGGGACCGGGTTGGTGACCGAGACGTCGGACCGCACGCCCTCCTCCGGCTCGTCGGCCTCGACCAGCGGGGTGTCCCGCTTGGGCACGCGGCGCTGCTTCAGCTCGGGGAGGCTGGCACCCGGGACGCCGCGCTTGACCGCGATGAGGGCGTCCATGAGCCGGAGGCCCTCGAACGCGTCGCGGGCGTAGCGCACCTCGCCCTCGTAGATCTCATGCAGGTCCTGTTCGACGTAGGCCCGGGTCAGAGCGGCGCCGCCGAGGATCACCGGGTAGTCGGCCGCCATCTTGCGCTGGTTCAGCTCCTCCAGGTTCTCCTTCATGATCACGGTGGACTTCACGAGGAGGCCCGACATGCCGATCACGTCGGCGCGGTGCTCCTCCGCGGCTTCCAGGATCGCGGAGACGGGCTGCTTGATGCCCAGGTTGACCACGTTGAAGCCGTTGTTGGACAGGATGATGTCGACCAGGTTCTTGCCGATGTCATGGACGTCACCACGGACCGTGGCCAGCACGATGGTGCCCTTGCCGTCGTCGTCGGTCTTCTCCATGTGCGGTTCGAGGTAGGCCACCGCACTCTTCATGACCTCGGCGGACTGCAGCACGAAGGGCAGCTGCATCTGGCCGGAACCGAAGAGCTCGCCCACGACCTTCATTCCCTCCAGGAGGGTGTCGTTGACGATCTCGAGCGCGGGCCGGGTCCGCAGCGCCTCGTCGAGGTCGGTCTCCAGGCCGTTCTTCTCGCCGTCGATGATGCGGCGCTGGAGACGCTCGTCCAGCGGCAGGGCCAGGAGCTCCTCCGCCTTGCCCTGCTTCATGGACTTCATGTTGACGCCCTCGAAGAGCTCCATGAGCCGCTGGAGGGGGTCGTAGCCCTCCTCTCGGCGGTCGTAGACGAGGTCGAGGGCGACCTTGACCTGCTCCTCCTCCAGCCGGGCGATGGGCAGGATCTTGGAGGCGTGCACGATCGCGGAGTCCAGACCCGCCTTCACGCACTCGTCCAGGAACACGGAGTTCAGCACGACCCGGGCGGCCGGGTTGAGGCCGAAGGAGATGTTGGACAGGCCGAGCGTGGTCTGTACGTCGGGGTGGCGCCGCTTCAGCTCGCGGATCGCCCCGATCGTGGCGATCCCGTCCTTGCGGGACTCCTCCTGGCCCGTGCAGATCGTGAAGGTCAGGCAGTCGATGAGGATGTCCGCCTCGTGGATGCCCCAGTTGGTGGTGAGGTCCTCGATGAGCCGCTCGGCGATGGCCACCTTGTGCTCGACGGTGCGGGCCTGGCCCTCCTCGTCGATGGTCAGCGCGATCAGCGCGGCCCCGTGCTCGGCGGCCAGGCCGCTGACCTTGGCGAAGCGGGACTCCGGGCCGTCGCCGTCCTCGTAGTTGACCGAGTTCAGCACGGCCCGGCCGCCCAGCTTCTCCAGGCCGGCGCGCAGGACGGGCACCTCGGTGGAGTCGAGGACGATCGGCAGGGTGGAGGCGGTGGCGAAACGGCCGGCCAGCTCCTCCATGTCGGCGACGCCGTCGCGTCCCACGTAGTCGACGCAGAGGTCGAGCATGTGCGCGCCCTCGCGGATCTGGTCGCGGGCCATCTCCACGCAGTCGTCCCAGCGCGCGTCGAGCATGGCCTCACGGAACTTCTTGGATCCGTTGGCGTTCGTACGCTCGCCGATCGCGAGGTACGAGGTGTCCTGGCGGAACGGGACGGTCTGGTAGAGGGAGGCCGCTCCCGGCTCTGGGCGCGGGGCACGGGGGGTGAGCTCGGAGCCACGGACACGGTCGACGAGCTGGCGCAGGTGCTCCGGGGTCGTACCGCAGCAGCCGCCGACGAGGGAGAGCCCGTACTCCTGGACGAAGGTCTCCTGGGCGTCGGCCAGGCCTTCGGCGTCGAGCGGGAAGTGGGCCCCGTCCTTGGTCAGGACCGGCAGCCCCGCGTTCGGCATGCAGAGCAGCGGGATGCGGGAGTGGCGTGTGAGATAGCGCAGGTGCTCGCTCATCTCCGCGGGGCCGGTCGAACAGTTCAGGCCGATCATGTCGACCCCGAGCGGTTCGAGGGCGGTGAGCGCGGCGCCGATCTCGGAACCGAGCAGCATGGTTCCGGTCGTCTCGAAGGCCAGTGAGCACAGCACCAGGAGGTCGCTGCCCATCGCCTCCAGGGCACGGCGCGCACCCAGCACGGCGGCCTTGGTCTGCAGGAGGTCCTGCGTGGTCTCGATGATGAGCGCGTCGGCGCCGCCGGCGATCAGCCCTTCGGCGTTCTCCTGGAAGCCGTCGCGCAGGACCGTGTACGGGGCGTGGCCGAGCGTCGGCAGCTTGGTGCCCGGGCCGATGGAGCCGAGTACCCAGCGCTGCTGTCCGGTGGACTGCGTGAAGCGGTCGGCCACCTCGCGGGCGATGCTCGCGCCGGCTTCGGAGAGCTCGTGGATCCTGCCGGGGATGTCGTACTCGCCCAGGGCGGAGGCGTTGGCTCCGAACGTGTTCGTCTCGACGCAGTCCACGCCGACCGCGAAGTACTCCTCGTGCACCGAGCGGACGATGTCGGGGCGGGTGACGTTCAGGATCTCGTTGCAGCCTTCGAGGTTCTCGAAGTCCTCGAGGGTCGGGTCCTGGGCCTGGAGCATGGTGCCCATGGCACCGTCGGCCACCACCACCCGGGTGGCGAGCGCCTCACGGAGCGCTGCGGCTCGGTTCCGGCTGTCGGCTGCGGGGGTCGGCGACGAGGCCATGGATGTTCTCCCTGGGATGCGACGGCTGTCGGCTTTGCGCCCCTCTGCAGAGGGGGCACGCGGCCAGCGTAGCCGGGAGGCGCCCGGGCCGGTCATCTCGTCCCACGGGGCGGACTGCATGCTGAGCGGGGAACGGGCCCCTCATCGAGATGACGCATAATCTTCGCGCCACCGGACAGAGGTCGGCATCGACCGATAGTGTTCAGCATTGTCGAACCGAGGTGGAGGAGTACGGCGCGATGGCGAAGAACATCCAGTCGCTCGAGCGGGCAGCGGCGATGCTGCGTCTGCTGGCAGGCGGCGAGCGCCGGCTCGGCCTGTCCGACATCTCGTCGTCGCTGGGCCTGGCCAAAGGTACCGCGCACGGCATTCTGCGCACCCTCCAGCACGAGGGCTTCGTGGAGCAGGACACCGCGTCGGGCCGCTACCAGCTCGGCGCCGAGCTGCTGCGTCTGGGCAACAGCTACCTCGACGTGCACGAACTGCGGGCGCGCGCGCTCGTATGGACCGACGACCTGGCCCGCTCCAGCGGCGAGAGCGTCCACCTGGGCGTGCTGCACCAGCACGGGGTCCTGATCGTCCACCACGTCTTCCGGCCCGACGACAGCCGTCAGGTGCTCGAGGTCGGAGCCATGCAGCCGCTGCACTCCACCGCCCTGGGCAAGGTCCTGGCCGCGTACGACCCGGTCGCACACAGCGAGGCCACCGAGGTGGAGCGGCGGTCCTTCACGCCGCGCACGGTCACGGGCGAGGAGGAGTTCGAGTCGCTGCTCGACCTGATCCGGGCGCAGGGCTGGGCAGCCGATGTCGAGGAGACCTGGGAGGGCGTGGCGGCGGTGGCCGCCCCCATCCACGACCGGCGCAGGATGCCGGTCGGCGCCGTGGCCGTGACCGGCGCCGTGGAGCGCGTCTGCACGGGCGGGGAACTGCGGCCCGAGCTCGTCGCGGCCGTACGGGACTGCGCCCGCGCCGTCTCCCGCGATCTGGGCGCCGGACGCTTCTGACCGCCCTTGGGCGCCGGGGTCCCTGGCGCGCGCCACAGCACCGGGGCCCCTGGCGCCGTGGCACGCGCCGGGGTCCCTCCCGGCCCGTGCCGCGGAGCCACCACCGGGGGCCACGCCCGGCACACCACCCGCAGCGCCACCGGCGGCCGGCCCCGGGGCGCGCGTTACGCCTCCGGCGATCAGGCCCGGGGGCATCCGCGCCGCCGGTAACGATCGAGTCGCGCGTCACACACCTCTTGACGCACCCGTCATCGGGGAGAAACATTGCCGTTCACCGGTCGGCATTGTCGAACACGTAACGGCAATAAGCGTTAGGGTGTGACAGTGCCGAGGGCCGGTCAAGCCCTACAGGTGAAGTACCCGTGTCGAACGAGTACCCACCTGGGGGTGCGATCCACCGGAGGGACCCGGTGTTTCGCCTTCCCCTGGACGAAGGACAAAGGAGTCACGGGTGTCCAGCTCCGACATCTTCATCGGCGAGACCATCGGTACCGCCGTTCTCGTACTGCTCGGCGGCGGTGTCTGTGCCGCCGTCACGCTCAAGCGCTCCAAGGCGCACAACGCCGGGTGGCTGGCCATCACCTTCGGGTGGGGCTTCGCCGTACTGACCGGCGCCTACATAGCCTCCGGCGTGTCCGGCGCCCACCTCAATCCGGCGGTCACGATCGGCCTGGCGATCCAGGGCGGCACCGCGTGGAGCGACGTGCCGCTGTACCTCGCCTCCGAACTGTTCGGCGCGATGATCGGCGCCGTGCTCGTCTGGGCCGTCTACTACGGACAGTTCCACGCGCACCTCACCGATCCCGAGATCGTGAAGGACCAGCCTTCCGAGGAGGGCATGGTCGACCAGTCGGCGGCGCCGAAGGCGGGCCCCGTGCTCGGCATCTTCACCACGGGCCCGGAGATCCGGAACGGGGTTCAGAACGTCGTCACGGAGATCATCGCCACGTTCGTGCTCGTCCTGGCGATCCTCACCCAGGGCCTGAACGACGAGGGCAACGGACTCGGCGCGCTCGGTGCCCTGATCACCGCGCTGGTGGTCGTCGGAATCGGCCTGTCGCTCGGCGGCCCGACCGGCTACGCGATCAACCCGGTGCGCGACCTCGGTCCGCGAATCGTGCACGCGTTGCTCCCGCTGCCGAACAAGGGCGGGTCGGACTGGGGCTACGCCTGGGTACCGGTGGTAGGACCGCTCATCGGGGCCGCACTCGCGGGCGGGCTCTACAACCTCGCCTTCGCCTGAGCCACAACTGCACATCACACAGACTTCCGGGAGCCAACCGTGACCGACGCACACACCACCGGCCCGTTCATCGCGGCCATCGACCAGGGCACCACCTCCAGCCGCTGCATCGTCTTCGACAAGGACGGCCGGATCGTCTCGGTCGACCAGAAGGAACACGAGCAGATCTTCCCCAAGCCCGGCTGGGTCGAGCACGACGCGGCCGAGATCTGGGAGAACGTCCAGGAGGTCGTGGCGGGGGCCATCGTCAAGGCCGGCATCACCTCCGCCGACGTCAAGGCGATCGGCATCACCAACCAGCGCGAGACCACCCTGCTCTGGGACAAGAACACCGGTGAGCCCGTCCACAACGCCCTCGTCTGGCAGGACACCCGCACCGACGCCCTCTGCAAGGAGCTCGGCCGCAACGTCGGCCAGGACCGCTTCCGCCGCGAGACGGGGCTGCCGCTCGCGTCGTACTTCGCCGGCCCGAAGGTCCGCTGGCTGCTCGACAACGTCGAGGGACTGCGCGAGCGCGCCGAGCGGGGCGACATCCTCTTCGGCACCATGGACTCCTGGGTCATCTGGAACCTGACCGGCGGCACCGACGGCGGCGTCCACGTCACCGACGTCACCAACGCCTCGCGCACCCTCCTGATGAACCTGCACAAGATGCAGTGGGACGACAAGATCGTCCAGTCGATGGAGATCCCCTCGGCCGTCCTTCCGGAGATCCGGTCCTCCGCCGAGGTGTACGGCACCGCCAAGGGCGGCGTCCTCGACGGCGTCCCGGTGGCCTCCGCGCTCGGCGACCAGCAGGCCGCGCTGTTCGGCCAGACCTGCTTCGCCCAGGGCGAGGCCAAGTCCACGTACGGCACCGGCACCTTCATGCTGATGAACACGGGCCACACCCCGGTGAACTCGTACAACGGGCTGCTGACGACCGTCGGCTACCAGATCGGCGACCAGAAGCCGGTGTACGCCCTCGAGGGCTCCATCGCCGTCACCGGGTCGCTGGTCCAGTGGATGCGCGACCAGATGGGCCTGATCAAGTCCGCGGCCGAGATCGAGACGCTCGCCTCCTCCGTCGAGGACAACGGCGGCGCCTACTTCGTGCCCGCGTTCTCCGGCCTGTTCGCCCCGTACTGGCGTCCCGACGCCCGCGGGGTCATCGCCGGACTCACCCGGTACGTCACCAAGGCGCACATCGCCCGTGCCGTGCTCGAGGCCACCGCCTGGCAGACCCGCGAGATCAGCGACGCCATGACCAAGGACTCCGGCGTCGAACTGACCGCGCTCAAGGTCGACGGCGGAATGACCTCCAACAACCTGCTGATGCAGACGCTCTCCGACTTCCTGGACGCGCCCGTGGTGCGCCCCATGGTCGCCGAGACCACCTGCCTCGGCGCCGCCTACGCCGCCGGCCTCGCCGTCGGCTTCTGGCCGGACACCGACGCGCTGCGTGCCAACTGGCGCCGCGCCGCCGAGTGGACACCCCGTTTGGACGCGGCCACCCGTGACCGCGAGTACAAGAGCTGGCTCAAGGCCGTCGAACGGACCATGGGCTGGATCGAGGACGAAGAGATCTGAGGAGCAATCGACATGACCACCCTGCAGAGCGTCCCCGCCCTCGGGACGCATCCGGCCTCCGGCTCCCTCCCGAGCCGCGCCGAGACCCGGGAGCAGCTTTCCAAGGCGACGTACGACCTCCTGGTGATCGGCGGCGGCATCCTGGGCATCTCCACCGCCTGGCATGCGGCGCAGTCCGGACTGCGGGTGGCCCTGGTGGACGCCGGCGACTTCGCCGGCGCCACCTCCTCCGCCTCTTCCAAGCTGCTCCACGGCGGTCTGCGCTACCTCCAGACCGGGGCGGTGAAGCTGGTCGCGGAGAACCACTTCGAGCGGCGCGCGGTGTCCCGTCAGGTCGCCCCGCACCTGGCCAATCCGCTCACCTTCTACCTGCCCGTCTACAAGGGCGGGCCGCACGGCGCGGCCAAGCTCGGCGCGGGTGTCTTCGCCTACTCGGCGCTGTCCGCGTTCGGTGACGGCGTCGGGCATGTGATCAGCCCGGCGCGGGCGCAGCGCGACGTGCCCGAGCTGCGTACGGACAATCTGAAGGCCGTCGCGGTCTACGGCGACGACCAGATGAACGACGCCCGGATGGCGCTGATGACCGTCCGCGCGGCAGTCGACGCCGGCGCCGTCGTCCTCAACCACGCCGCCGTGACCGGGCTGCGGTTCACCAAGGGCCGGGTCACCGGGGCCGAGCTGGAGGACCGGCAGGACGGTACGGAGTTCGGCGTGAACGCCCGTCTGGTGCTGAACGCCACCGGCCCGTGGGTCGACCACCTGCGGAAGCTGGAGGACCCGAATTCGGCGCCTTCCATACGTCTGTCCAAGGGCGCGCACCTCGTGCTCAAGCGCACCCGCCCGTGGAAGGCGGCCCTGGCGACACCGATCGACAAGTACCGGATCACGTTCGCCCTGCCGTGGGAGGACATGCTGCTGCTCGGTACGACCGACGAGGAGTACGAGGGCGACCCGGCCGATGTGGCGGTCACCGAGAAGGACACTGCTCAGATCCTCGACGAGGCGGCGTTCTCGGTCCGGGACCAGCAGCTGTCCCGCGACCTGATCACCTACTCGTTCGCGGGGCTCCGGGTACTGCCGGGAGGCCCCGGGAACACCTCGAAGGCCAAGCGCGAGACGGTGGTGACCGAGGGCCGCGGCGGGATGCTGTCCGTCGCGGGCGGCAAGTGGACGACGTTCCGCCACATCGGCCGTACGGTGATGAACAAGCTGGCCGAACTGCCCGGGCACCCCCTCGCCGAGGACATGGAGCCGATGGCGCGGCTGCCGAAGAAGGTGCCGCTGCCCGGTATCGCCAACCCGAACGCGGTCGCGCACCGGCTGCTGGTCGACGGCGGTACGCCGGGGCCGAGGATGTCGGCCGACACGGCCCGGCACCTCGCCACCCACTACGGTTCCCTCTCCTTCGACATCGCACGGCTGGCCAACGAGAACCCGGTGCTGGCCGAGCGCATCCACCCCGACGCCCCGGAGATCTGGGCACAGGTGGCGTACGCGCGCGACCGCGAGTGGGCCGAGACGGCGGACGACGTGCTGCGGCGCCGCACGACGCTGACGATCCGTGGCCTGGCGACGGACGACATCCGGGCGAGGGTCGAGGACCTGCTGGCCGAAGGGCGCTGACGGAGGCGCACAGGAACAGGGGCGGTCTCCCGGCGGGGATGACCGCCCCCGCGGCACGGGGCCGCCCGGCGTGCCATGCCGCCGCCACACGGGCGCAATGTGACGCGGGGACAGTGGAGAGATGTCCGAACACCAGGGATTCCATCTGTCAGCGGCGCTGAACGGCGCCGGTTCGCATCCGGCCGCGCCCGCCAGGCCCTTCGCACCCGAGGAGTACGCCCGGCTCGTGCGTGGCGCCGAGGCCGGACTGCTCGACTTCATCACGGTCGAGGACGGCCCCGGGCGGCTCGACTCCGCGCTGCTGCTCGCCCTGGCCGCACAGGTCACCGACCGGATCGGGCTCGTTCCGCTGGGGCCGACGACGGGGGACCCCACCGCCTGGGCCACACGGATCGCGACCCTCGACCATCTGAGTGCGGGGCGCGCGGGAGTGCGGCCCCGGGCCACGACGAGCAACGCGGAGCACGCCGCCCTCCTGGCGGTTCTAGGCACCCCCGAGGGCGACCGGCGGGTGGCGGAACTCTTCGCGCGGGCCGATGAGTTCCTGACCGAGGCGACCGGGGCGTGGGGCACCGGTGTGTCCTCCCCGCAGGGCAGACCGCCGGTGACGCTCCTGGCGCACGCCACGGTCCCCTACCGGCTGGCGGCCGCGCACGGCGACGTCGTCTTCGTGACTCCGGCGGACACCGCCGGACTGGTCGCCGTACGCGAGGAGGTCGAGGCACTGCGGGAGGAGGCGGGCAGGCCCGCCGGCGCGCTGCGGGTCTTCGCCGACGTCGATGTCGTGCTGGGCGACAGCAAGGAGGCGGCCGACGCGCGCCGGGCCGGTCTGGAGAAGGCCGCAGGCTCCCCGTTCACCTCGGACGCCGCTGTCTTCTCCGGCACGCCCGAGGGACTGGCGGACCTTCTCCAGGAGTGGTTCCGGGAGGGCGGCGCCGACGGCTTCCGGCTTCGGCCGGCAGCGCTCCCCGACGACCTGGACGCGATCGTCGCCGGGCTGGTCCCCGTCCTGCAGCGGCGCGGGCTCTTCCGCACGGCGTACACCGCCCGGACCCTGCGCGGCCATCTCGGCCTCGCCGCCGCCTGACCACTCGCCGCGACCGGAAGGAAGGCCCCTTGAAGTTCTCCGTACTCTCTCTCGTCGGCCGTGCCCCGCATCCCCTGACGGGCGAACTCCCCTCGGCGGCACAGCGGTTCCATGAGGTGATCGAGACCGGTGTCGCGGCCGAGCGCCTCGGGTTCGACGCCTACGCGGTCGGGGAACGGCACGCGGGGCCGTTCCTCTCCTCGAGCCCGGGGGTGGTCCTCGGCGCGCTGGCCGCCAGGACCTCCGCCATCCGGCTGCTGACCGGGGTCACGGTCGTCGCGATCCTCGATCCGGTACGGGTGGCGGAGGAGTTCGCGACACTCGACCAGATCGCGCGGGGCAGGCTCGAGCTCGTCGTGGGGAAGGGCGCCGAGGCCGGTCACTTCAGCCTGTTCGGTCTCGACGAGGAGCGGCAGTGGGACCTGCAGAAGGAGAAGTACGAGCTGCTGCGGCGGCTGTGGAGCGAGGAAGGGGTCGACTGGGAGGGCGAGTTCCGTCCGCCGCTGAAGAACGTGACGACCGTGCCGCGCCCCTACGCCGGGCCGCCGCGCGTCTGGCACGGCTCCGCGACCAGTCTCAACTCACCGGACCTGGCGGCCGAGCACGGCGATCCCCTGTTCACCGCCAACGCGATCCAGCCGCGTGAAGCGTACGCGCGGCTGATCGCCCACTACCGCGAGCGGTACGAGGCGTACGGACACGATCCGGCGGGCGCGCGCGTGGCGGCGGGGTCCGGCGGCCTGCTGATCGCGGACACCCCGCAGAAGACCGTCGAACGCTACAAGGAGCTGTACGAGGCCAAGGTCTCCCAGTCCTTCAGGCCGCACCTGGAGGGAAGGGCCGGTTACAACACACCGTTCCGCACGATCGAGGACGCGATGGCCGACGGTCCCCAGCTCATCGGCTCCCCGCAGCAGATCATCGACAAGATCCTCGGCTTCCACACGGCGTACCGGCACGATCTGCAGTCGGTCACCGTGGACGGCTTCGGCCTCTCGTACGGCGAACAGCTGGAGACGCTGCAGCGGTTCGCCGAGGAGGTCGCCCCGGTCGTCCGGCGCGAGGCGCCCTCCACCCTCTGGGAATGACCTGCGGAACCCCGTACGGACCCGTGGGGCCCCTCCTCCGTCCCTGGCCGCATAATGAGGACATACATCGGATGTCTTGTGTGCGAGGAGGCCCCACATGGCCGTCACCGACGAAGCGATCGAGAAAATCAAGGGAATGATCGTCTCAGGTGCGCTGGCCCCGGGAGACCGGCTTCCCAAGGAGAGCGAGCTCGCGGCCGAGCTCGGTCTGTCACGGAACTCGCTGCGCGAGGCGGTACGCGCGCTGTCGCTGATCCGGATCCTCGACGTACGCCAGGGCGACGGCACCTACGTCACCAGCCTGGACCCGCAGCTCCTCCTGGAGGCGCTCAGCTTCGTGGTGGACTTCCACCGCGACGACACGGTGCTGGAGTTCCTCGCGGTCCGCCGGATCCTGGAGCCGGCGGCCACGGCGATGGCGGCGTCGCGGATCGAGGAGGACCAGCTGGACGCGCTGGACGCGCAGTTGGACGCGCTGGGGCCCGATCCCTCGGTGGAGGCACTGGTCGCCGGCGACCTGGAGTTCCACCGGGGCATCGTCAAGGCCTCCGGAAATTCGGTGCTGTGCTCCCTGCTCGACGGGCTGTCAGGCCCGACCACCCGGGCCAGGGTGTGGCGGGGGCTGACCCAGGAGGACGCGGTCAGCCGCACCCTGCACGAGCACCGGGCGATTCTCTCCGCGCTGCGGGACCGGGACGCGGAGGCGGCCCGGTCCTGGGCGACGGTCCATGTGGCGAGCGTGGAGCAATGGCTGCGTTCAAGCCTGTGAGGGCGCGGCGGGGCGCAGACGCAGGCCCTGCATCCCGCCGTCGACGGCGAGTGCGGTGCCGGTGACGGACGCGGCCGCCGGGCTCGCGAGGTAGACGACGGCGGCGGCCACCTCGTCGGCGGAGACCAGCCGTCCCAGCGGCTGACGGGCGTCGAGCGCGGATCGCTCCGCTGCGGGGTCCTCGGCCTGCCCGAGCAGCCGGCCGATCCAGGGGGTGTCCGCGGTGCCGGGATTCACGCAGTTGACCCTGATCCCCTCGCGGACGTGGTCGGCGGCCATCGCGAGGGTGAGGGAGAGCACGGCCCCCTTGCTCGCGCTGTAGAGCGCGCGCTGCGGCAGACCGGCGGTCGCGGCGATGGAGCAGGTCTGGGTGATCGACACGGCCCCGGGCCGCCCGGCGGCGGAACGGCGCAGATGGGGCAGCGCGTGGCGGGCGGTGCGGACCATGCCGAGCACGTTGACGTCGAGAACGCGCGTCCATTCCGTGTCGGTGTTGTCCTCGACGGTGCCGATCGAGCCGATTCCCGCGTTCGACACCAGGGTGTGGAGCCCGCCGAGCTCCTCGGCGGCCCGGTCGACCGCGTTCCGTACGGCGTCGTCGTCCGTCACGTCGGCCCGGAGCGCGAGTGCTCCCTCCGGAGCGCCCCCGGGATCGAGGTCGAGCACCGCGACTCGCGCCCCGCGGGCGAGCAGCAGGGCCGCCACGGCGGCCCCGATGCCGGATGCGCCGCCCGTCACCAGAGCGGACAGTCCGTCGAAATCCTGCGTACCGGTCATCGGGCGGTCTCCTCGGGTGTGCGGCGGGCCTGCCAGACGGGGCCCTGCGGGTAGCGGTGTCCGGCGATCGAGGCGGGGAGCATCCGGGCCGAGAAGCCCGGTTCGCGGGGGGTGACATAGCGGCCGTCCTCGACGACGGCCGGGTCGGCGAAGTGTTCGTGGAGATGGTCGACGTACTCGATGACGCGGTCCTCCCAGCTGCCGGAGACCGCGACGTAGTCGAACATCGAGAGGTGCTGGACCAGTTCACAGAGTCCGACACCGCCGGCGTGGGGGCAGACCGGGACGCCGTACTTGGCGGCGAGCAGCAGGACCGCGAGGTTCTCGTTGACGCCCGCGACGCGTGCGGCGTCGATCTGCACGAAGTCGACCGCGCCGGCCTGGAGCAGCTGCTTGAACACGACCCGGTTGGCGATGTGTTCGCCGGTGGCGACCTTGACCGGCTGGCCGGCGCGCACGGCTGCGTGACCGAGCACGTCGTCGGGGCTGGTCGGTTCCTCGATCCAGTACGGGTCGTAAGGGGCGAGCGCCTTCATCCACTCCACCGCGCCGGCCACGTCCCAGCGCTGGTTGGCGTCGACGGCGATCCGGATGCCGGGACCCACGGCCTGGCGGGTGAGCGCGAGCCTGCGGACGTCGTCGTCCAGATCGGCGCCGACCTTCAGCTTGATCTGGGTGAACCCGTCGGCGACGGCCTCCTCGGCCAGGCGCACGAGTTTGTCGTCGTCGTACCCCAGCCAGCCCGGCGAGGTCGTGTAGGCGGGATACCCCTCGGCCAGCAGCCGCTCGGTGCGCTCGGCGCGGCCCGGCTCGGCGGCGCGGAGGATGCCGAGCGCCTCCTCCGGGGTGAGGGCGTCCGTGAGGTAGCGGAAGTCGACGAGGGAGACGAGCTCCTCCGGGGTCATCTCCGCGAGGAACTGCCAGACGGGCTTCCCCGCCAGTCTCGCCGCGAGGTCCCAGGCCGCGTTGACGACGGCCCCGGCGGCCATGTGCATCACACCCTTCTCCGGGCCGAGCCAGCGCAACTGCGAATCGTGCGTGAGCGTGCGGTACAGGGCGGCCAGGTCAGCGGCGGTACGCGGGACGGGGCGTCCCACCACGTAGGAGCGGAGCGTCTCCATGGCCGCCGCCATGACATCGTTGCCGCGCCCGATGGTGAAGCAGAAACCGTGCCCCTCCTCGCCCGCACCGTCCGCGCCGTCCGTGCGCAGCACCACATAGGCGGCGGAGTAGTCGGGGTCGGGGTTCATGGCGTCCGAACCGTCCAGCTCTTCCGAGGTGGGGAACCGGATGTCGTCGACCTCGAAATCGATGACGGTCAGACTCATGTGCGCCCCCAGGGGAATAACATCGGATCTCTCAATGGTCATCCGATGTATAACCTCCCGCAGGCCTCACAGTCCAGGGTCCGAAGGAATTTTGATCATTTTCGGCCGGTACAGCTCGGATGAATCAAGAGGCTGCACGCTTCAGCTCGTCACGCAAACGGGCTGCGGCGGAACAGGGCGGAAGCCGTAAGGTTGGTCCGTACACAAGGGAACTTCGGAAGGAGGCCTGGGTGATCGAGCTCGAGGGGGTACCCGAGCTGGTCGACCCGGTCATGGTGGCCGCGTTCGAGGGCTGGAACGACGCCGGTGACGCCGCCTCCACAGCGGTGGCACATCTGGACCGGGAGTGGAAGGGCGAGGTCTTCGCGGCGCTCGACGCCGAGGACTACTACGACTTCCAGGTCAACCGGCCCACAGTGTGGATGGACGGGGGGACGCGCAAGATCACCTGGCCCACCACGCGGCTCTCCGTGGTCCGGGTCGGCGGCGAGAAGCCCCGCGACCTGGTGCTGATCCGTGGCATCGAACCCTCGATGCGCTGGCGCTCGTACTGCAACGAGATCCTGGGCTTCGCGCATGAGCTGGGCGTCGAGATGGTGGTCATCCTGGGGGCGCTGCTCGGCGACACCCCGCACACCAGGCCGGTGCCCGTCAGCGGGGTCACCTCGGATCCGGATCTGGCGAGGACCATGGATCTGGAGGAGACCCGGTACGAGGGGCCGACCGGCATCGTGGGCATCCTCCAGGAGGCCTGCACGCACGCGGGGGTGCCCGCGGTGAGCCTTTGGGCGGCGGTGCCGCACTACGTGTCGCAGCCGCCGAACCCGAAGGCGACGCTGGCGCTCCTGAACCGGCTCGAGGATCTGCTCGGGCTGCGGATCCCGCTGGGCGAGCTGCCCGAGGACGCCCGCGCGTGGCAGCTCGGGGTCGATCAGCTGGCCGCCGAGGACAGCGAGGTCGCGGAGTACGTGCAGACGCTGGAGGAGGCGCGGGACACCGCCGAGCTTCCCGAGGCGTCCGGCGAGGCCATCGCGCGTGAATTCGAGCGGTACCTGCGGCGCAGGGACGTCGGCGGCCCGGGCCAGGCACCCGGCGGTCATGCCACGGAGAGCGGTGACGTGCCGTATCTGCGGGACACGTCGAGCGGACGTACGAGGCCGCCGAAGCCGCAGCGTCCGGAGAAGGGCCGTCCCAAGGACACCGACGGGAACGCCGTACCCGAGGACCCGCCGCCGAGCGGGCCGGACGAGGACGCCTCGGACGACTGACCCGCCGTCCGCGTCGTGAGGAACGGCCCCGGGCTCCGCGATCTCTCGCGGAGCCCGGGGCCGTTCGGCGGTGTGTCCGGGACGTCTACAGCGCGACGCCCAGCAGGGCGTCGACGGTGCGTGAGACGACTCCGGGCGCACCCTCGTCCGTACCGCCGTCCGAGCTCTGCCGCTCGGCCCAGCGGTCCACGGCGGCGAGTGCGGCCGGGGCGTCCAGGTCGTCGGCCAGGGCCTCCCTGACCTCCTCGACCAGGGCGTCGGCGGAGAGCCCGTCGGGCCGGGAGACGGCGGCACGCCACCGGGCGAGGCGCTCGACGGCGTCGGCCAGCACCTGGTCGGTCCACTCCCAGTCGGACCTGTAGTGGTGCGCCAGCAGGGCGAGCCTGATCGCGGCGGGGTCCACGTCGTCCCGGCGCAGTGCCGACACGAAGACGAGGTTGCCCTTGGATTTGGACATCTTCTCGCCGTTCAGGGCGACCATGCCGGCGTGTACGTAGGCACGGGCGAAGGGATGCTCGCCGGTCAGCACCTGGGCGTGCGAGGCGCCCATCTCATGGTGCGGGAAGGCGAGGTCGGAGCCGCCTCCCTGGACGTCGAAGCTCATGCCCAGGTGGTCCAGCGCGATGGCGACGCACTCGATGTGCCAGCCGGGCCTGCCACGGCCCAGGCTGCCGCCGTCCCAGCTGGGCTCGCCCTCACGGGCGGCCATCCAGAGCATCGGGTCGAGCGCGTTCTTCTTGCCGGGACGCTCCGGGTCTCCGCCGCGCTCGGCGGAGAGCAGCCGCATGGCCTCGGCGTCGAGGCCCGAGACCTCGCCGAAGTGCGGGTCGCAGTCGACGGAGAAGTACACGTCGCCGTCGAGTTCGTAGGCGGCGCCGGCGTCGCGGAGGCGCTCCACGAGCGGGACGATGCCGGGTATCGCCTCGACCGCCCCGATGTAGTGCTTCGGGGGAAGCATGCGAAGAGCGGTCATGTCCTCCCGGAAGAGGGCGGTCTCGCGCTCCGCGAGTTCGGTCCAGTCCTCGCCGTCGCGCACGGCCCGCTCCAGCAGAGGGTCATCCACGTCGGTCACGTTCTGGACGTAGTGAACCTGCCGCTTGGTGTCGAGCCACACGCGCTGAACGAGGTCGAACGCGTTGTAGGTCGCCGCATGACCCATGTGGGTCGCGTCGTACGGCGTGATGCCGCAGACGTATATGCGGGCGACGGGACCGGGGTCAAGGGTGATCCGTCCGCCGGTCGCGGTGTCGTGGATCCGAAGGTCGCGGCCCTTGCCAGGCAGGGCGGGGACCTCAGAAGCGGGCCAGGCATGCATGTCATGAGCGTAACCGGACGATGCTTCCGGATACGAACCGGATGGCAGATCGTGGCCGAAGAGGCGGTCTTGCGCGCGCGGCACTTCTCGTCTGACCAGCGCTTGCCGAACCGGAGCGGCGGCCTGGTTCACGGGTGTCGGCGGTCACCCGACGGGCGCGGTGCGCCCGGGATCAGGCCGGCCCATGCCCGACCGTCCCGTACGCCGGACGGGTCCGCCTGGATGTCCCGCACGGGCACGGGTGGCCGGGGCGGCCTGCCGGTGGCGAGGAAACCCTCCGGGGCCATGGCGTACCCGGCGGTCCGGGGAGGAGGCCTTCCGGCTCCCCGTCGGCTCCCGGGCGGGCTCGATCGCGGACAGGTCTCCGGGCTTCCCCGCAGGCGCGGTACGGCACGGCTCGCAGAGCGGCCGGACGGGCCGGCACAGGCCCGTGACCGCCACCCGGGCAGCTGCGGAACGGTACGGAACGCTCGCATGCGCACGCCGGGCCCGGGACCGTCACAGACCGGGTGCGGGTCCGGAACGGTCACAGGCCCGAAGCGGGACGGCGCGCAGACCGGGCGCCCGCCCGGGCCCGCCACACAGGCAGACACGGGCCCGAAACCGCCACACAGGCGAGCGCGGGCCCGGAACCGCCTCACAGGCAGACCCGGGTCCGGGACCGTCACACGGGCGGCCAGGGGATCGGCGGCCAGTCGCCGCTCGGCTGCGGGTGCCGGCCGGACTTGCGGAGGCTCTCCACCCGGCCGCGCAGGGCGTCGGTCTCCGCGGCCGTGATCAGTTCCCCCAACCGGGTTGCGAGCACCGCGCCCGGTTCCAGGCCGGCGGACAGCCGGTCGAGCACTTCGACGGCCTCCGCCGTCAGCGGTTCGCCCGCCCACCCCCAGAGGAGCGTCCGCAGCTTGTCGTCCGCGTTGAAGGTGACACCGTGGTCGATGCCGTACAGCCGTCCGCCGGCGGCGGGCAGCAGGTGCCCGCCCTTGCGGTCACCGTTGTTGATCACCGCGTCCAGGACGGCGAGCCTGCGCAGCCGGGGATCGTCGGCGTGCACGAGCAGCGCCGTCCTACCCTCCCCCACCTCGGCGAGGCCTACGGCCTTCCAGCCGTCCCCGGGCTCCTCGTCCTCGACGAGTGCGAGCAGGGGCGGCAGACCGCCGGCGGGCCGGTCACCGTCCCCGGCGACGTCATCCGCCTCGGCCTCGATCCAGAGCTGGCACATGCCCCTGCCGTAGGGGCCCTCCCGCAGCACCGTGGGCGGCACGAGCCCCCAGCCGGTGGCCTCGGAGATCTCGTACGCCGCGACCTCGCGCTGGGCCAGGGTGCCGTCGGGGAAGTCCCAGAGCGGCTGCTCGCCGGCGACCGGCTTGTAGACGCAGTGGCGTTCCTCGCCCTCGTGGGCGACCGTGCAGTACAGCACCGCGTTCGACGCGCCCCGGACCCGGCCGAGGACCGTGAGCTCCCCCTCGGCGAGCAGGGTGCGCAGCCCGGCCTCCGTCAGGCCCCGCGACGGTATCCGTTCTGGCGCGGGCATACGTGTCCTTCCGGGTCGAGGGGGAGGCTGCACAGCGGGCAGGGCGGGCGGCCGGCGTTCACCACGTCCAGCGCGCGTTTGGCGAACGCCCGCGCCTGAGCGCCGCTCAGCCGCACACGCAGCATCGGAGGACCGTTCTCCTCGTCCTGCAGAAGCCTTTCCTCGGCCTCCGCGAGGTCGTCCTCGGAGTCTGCGTCCAGCTCGACGAGAGCCTGCGCCTCGACGATCATGCGCTGCTCCTCGCCGTCCCAGGCGAGCGCCATCGTGCCGACCCGGAACTCCTCCTCGACGGGGGCGTCGAGCGGCGCGGTGTCGGTGACGTCCATGGGTGCCACTGCGGGCACCGGTGAATTGCCGCCGGTCCGCCGGACGACCTCGTCGAGGAGTTCGTCGATCCGTTCGGCCAACGCGGCGACCTGGGTCTTCTCCAGGGCCACACTCGTGACCCGTCCCCGCGAGGATGCCTGGAGGAAAAACGTACGGCGGCCAGGCAGCCCGACCGTGCCGGCCACGAAACGGTCCGGTGGGTCGTAGAGGAACACCTGACGGGACACGTCCTGTCTCCCTTGAGAATGAGATGGCGGATGGGGGCGGCCCCGGGCCGGGCGGGATGTCCCGCAAGGCCTCTACGGCGCGTCCACCCTACTGCGCGGAGCGATCACGGCGCCCCAGCGCCGCCCCCGACGGCCGCATCCGTTGCCGTCGCCCCCGCCGCGTCGGCGCCGATGGCCTGTTCGCGCGGGGCGAGCGACGCGAAGTCGCCGGTGTCGCCGAGGCGGAGCAGGTAGGGGCGGAGCCGGGTGTAGCGGATCGCGGTGACGGAGCAGGGGTCGGCCTGGATGCGCTGGAAGAGGTCGAGGTGCATGCCGAGCGCATCGGCGACGAGGGCCTTGATGATGTCGCCGTGCGAACACATCAGGTACGTGGCGTCCTCGCCGTGGTCCGCCTCGATGCGGGCGTTCCAGTCCCGCACGGCGTCGACGGCCCGGGCCTGCATGGCCCGCATGGACTCACCGCCGGGGAAGGCGGCGGCCGAAGGGTGCTGCTGGACGACCCGCATGAGCGGTTCGTCGGAGAGCTCGGCGAGCTTGCGCCCCGACCAGTCACCGTAGTCGCATTCACTGATCCGGTCCTCCGTGTGCAGTTCGAGGTCGGGCCGGGCGTCGAGCAGCGGCTGGAGCGTCTCCCGGCAGCGCTGAAGCGGGCTGCTGACCGCAGCGGCGAAGGTGAGGGCGGCCAGCCGGCCGGGGAGCGCGGCGGCCTGTTCGGCACCGCGATCGTCGAGGGAGACACCGGGCGTCCGGCCGGCGAGCACTCCGGAGGTGTTGGCGGTCGAGCGTCCGTGGCGTACGAGGATGAGCGTGGGCATACCTGTCAGCGTAGAGGTGCGTGAATGCCTCGCGGCAGGGAAGAATGCGCGGCGTGATCGTCGACTGCGGAATTTACCGGGACGGGCGCCGGACCGAAGGCCCCGCCGACTTCTCCGATGCCCTCGACGAGGCACGGGCCAGCGGGGACGCCTTCGTCTGGATCGGGCTGCACGAGCCGACGGAGAAGGAGTTCGACCTCGTCACCAGCGAGTTCTCCCTGCATCCGCTGGCGGTGGAGGACGCCCTGCGCGCCCATCAGCGTCCCAAGCTGGAGATCTACGACGACTCGCTGTTCGTGGTCATCAAGCCGGTGGTCTACGAGCCGGAGAGCGACACCGTGAGCGCCGGCGAGCTGATGCTGTTCATAGGCGACTCGTTCGTGGTGACGGTGCGGCACGGCGAGGGAGCGCCCCTCGCGGCGGTCCGGCGCAGGCTGGAGGCAGAGCCCGAAGTCCTCAGGCACGGCCCCACGTCGGTGCTCTACGCGGTCAGTGACGCGGTGGTGGACCACTACATAGACGTCGCGGCGGAGCTCCAGGTCGACCTGGAGGAGCTTGAGGCCCAGGTCTTCGCCCCAACGGGTTCCGGCGACTCCAAGAACACTGCGGCGAGCATCTACACCTTCAAGCGGCAGGTGCTCGAATTCCGCCGGGCGACCAATCCTCTGAGCGCGCCGATGGCGCGGCTGTCGAGCGCGGGCGTGCCGTTCGTCGACACCGAGTCGCAGCCGTTCTTCCGGGACGTGAACGACCACCTGACGCGCGCCGTCGAGCACGTGGAGGGTCTCGACCGGCTGCTCTCGGACATCCTGTCGGCACATCTGGCGCAGGTGGGCGTGCGGCAGAACGACGACATGCGGAAGATCTCGGCATGGGCCGCCATGGCCGCCGTACCCACGATGGTGGCCGGCATCTACGGGATGAACTTCGAGCACATGCCCGAGCTCGACTGGGCCTGGACCTACCCGGCGGTGATCGTGCTGATGGGATTCGCGGTGGCCGGGCTGTACCGCCTGTTCAAGCGCCGCGGCTGGATGTAGGGCGCGCGGCTCAGGCGTACTCGGTCCCGAGCACGGCGGGGGTGCCCAGCGCGTCCCGCAGGGCGGGCTGTTCGAGGCTCACCATGCGCCGCCATCCCACCAGCCGCTCGTAGGCGTACATCGCGTGGATGCCCGCGGCCAGTACGGCGGCCTTGGGGCGGGGCCAGCGCAGCACCCTGCCCATGTGGCTCATCACGGCGAGGCTGACGTCGCGGTACACCTGGATCTCGGCGTGGGCGCACTCCCGCAGGACGGACTGGATCGTCCTGCCGTGTCCGGCCCGGGCGAAGCGGAGGAGTTCCTCGTGGCAGTACGCGAGGTGGTTGTCCTCGTCACGCGAGATCATCTTCACGGCGCGGCCGAGGACGGGGTGGTCGGCGAAGTGCTTGAGCAGGAGCCGCATCTGCTCGGAGGCCCGCTGTTCGGTGACCCTGCTGTGGGCCAGGTAGACGATGACGTCCCGCTCGCTGAGCGGTTCCTCACGGCTGAGCCGGTCGTGGGCGAGACCGATCCCCCGGCGCTCGAGCAGGAGGGTGTAGTCGGTCTCGTACGGCACCGCCACGGGCTGCAGTCCGCGCTGCTTCAGCAGGGCGTTGAAGATCCGGCCGTGCTTGTCCTCGTCGGCACCGTGCCGGGCGACCTTGGGCGCCAGTTCGCGCAGTCCCGGAGGGACGAGTGAGGCGATGCGCCCGTTCTCCCAGCCGCCCTGCGTCTCCCCGCCTGCGGCGATCGAGCAGAACAGCCGGAACGACTCGTCGTCGTCGAGGATCTCCTGGAACAGACTCTTTGCCGAGAGCATCACTGCCACCTTTCGCACCGGTGTCCGCAGAGGAACAGTCAAAATCGGTACGCGTCGGTAGGCAACACGAGCGTGGCAGGGCAGGGCCGAACGGGGGCCCGTACGGCGCCGGGACCTGCCCGGGCGTCCCCGGAGGAGTACGGGGCGTAACCCGGGGGCCGCACGGCGCGTTGTTCCGTACGACGGCCGTGGCGGGGAGGACCCCCGAGCCCCCACCACGGCCGTAGTGCTGCGCCGGTGCTCAGGCGGCGAGGCCGGAGCGCTCCAGGGCGTCGGTGCCGGCGCGCAGGGCCGCGAGCCGCTCGTCGAGCGTGAAGCCCGCAGGGGCGAGGGTCAGCGTCGTGACACCGGCGGCCGCGTACGCCTGCATCCGCTCGGCGATCCGGTCCACCGAGCCGAGCAGCGTGGTCTGGTCGATGAGCTGGTGCGGTACGGCGGCCGCCGCTCCGGCCTTGTCGCCGGCCAGGTACTTGTCCTGGATCTCGGCGGCCTCCTTCTCGTACCCCATGCGCTGGGCGAGCTGGTTGTAGAAGTTCTGCTTGCGGCTGCCCATGCCGCCGACGTAGAGCGCGGTGTAGGGGCGGAACATGTCGGCGAGGCCGTTGATGTCGTCGCCGACCGCCAGCGGCACGGTCGGACAGACGTCGAAGCCGTCCATCGTCTTCCCGGCCTTCTCCCGTCCGGCCCGCAGGTGCTTCACCGCGGTCTCCTCGATGTGCTCGGCGGACGGGAAGATCAGCAGGGCGCCGTCGGCGATCTCACCGGTCTGCTCGAGGTTCTTCGGGCCGATCGCGGCGATGTAGAGCGGAATGTGCTCGCGCTCCGGGTGGACGGTCAGCTTGATGGGCTTGCCGGGGCCGTCGGGCAGCGGCAGCGTCCAGTGCTCACCCTCGTAGGACAGCCGCTCGCGGGTCATGGCCTTGCGCACGATCTCGACGTACTCGCGGGTGCGGGCCAGCGGCTTGTCGAACTTGACGCCGTACCAGCCCTCGGACACCTGGGGTCCCGAGACGCCGAGGCCGAGGCGGAAACGGCCTCCGGAGAGCGAGTCGAGAGTGGCCGCGGTCATGGCCGTCATGGCGGGCTGACGGGCCGGGATCTGCATGATCGCGGAGCCCACGTCGATGGACTCGGTCCGGGCCGCGACCCAGGCCAGCACCGTCGGGGCATCGGAGCCGTATGCCTCGGCCACCCAGCAGACGTCGTAGCCGAGCCGGTCGGCCTCCTGGGCCACGGCGAGGTTGTCGCCGTCCATCCCCGCACCCCAGTAACCGAGATTGATGCCGAGCCGCATACCCACGCTCCCTCTACTGATCAGTAACGTTCCTGTGCCCGGGACTCTAGCGCGGGGCGCCGGAATCCGGCAGGCTCGCCCGGGGACGGCGGTTGTCCACAGGCTTCCACCCCGTACGTCCTCGGCCAGTAATCTCAGCGCCCATGGAGCAGAGGCATCTCGGCCGTACCGGCCTTCGTGTGTCCCGGATCGGGCTGGGCACGCTCACCTGGGGCCGGGACACGGACGAACACGACGCCGCCGACCAGCTCAAGGCCTTCTGGGACGTGGGCGGCACCCTCGTCGACACCGCCGACGTGTATGCCGGAGGCGAGGCCGAGTTCCTGCTGGGGCGCCTCCTGGACAACCTGGTGCCACGGCGGGATCTGGTCATCGCGACCAAGGCGGGCAGCGTGCCCGATCCCTACCGCCGGTTCGACGGATCGCGCGGACATCTGCTCGCCGCGCTCGACGCGTCCCTGCGCCGTCTCGGGACGGACTACGTCGATCTGTGGCAGGTCCACGCCTTCGATCCCCTGACGCCGCTGGACGAGACCCTGCAAGCGGTCGACCTCGCGGTGTCGTCGGGGCGCGTCCGGTACGCCGGAGTGTCCAACTTCAGTGGCTGGCAGCTGGCCAAAGCGGCCACCTGGCAGCTCGCCGCGCCCGGGCTGCGTACCCGGCTGGCCTCCACACAGATGGAGTACTCGCTGCTGCAGCGTGGCGTCGAGCGGGAGGTGCTGCCGGCGGCCGTGGACCTCGGGGTGGGGCTGCTGCCGTCGTCCCCGCTCGGCCGGGGGGTGCTCACCGGCAAGTACCGCACGGGCACTCCCTCCGGCTCGCGTGGCGCCTCCGAGCAGCTGGCTCCGTTCGTCGAGCCGTACCTCGACGAGGCGGCGGGCAGGATCGTGGACGCGGTGGCCACGGCCGCCGACGGCCTCGCGACGACGCCCCTCCAGGTCGCGCTCGCCTGGGTGCGGGACCGGCCGGGGGTGGTGGCTCCGGTCGTCGGGGCGCGCAACGCGCGCCAGCTGGCCGAAGCGCTGTCAGTGGAGGCGCTTAGTCTTCCTGACGAGATCTGCCAGGCGCTCGACGACGTGTCGGCGCCCGTGCACCGCTATCCCGACCAGGACTGGAGCACGCTGTGACTGCGCACCCCCGGGGAGAAGCCCCGGACCCCGCGGCCGAGGACCACGAGGCCGGGGACACGCCCGGCACCCAGGCCGCCGACACGCCCGGAACGCCCGACGAGGGCGGCGCGGGGAGCGCGGAGGGGGCGGACGACGGCGCAGAGAGCGCTCAGGGCCTGACGCAGGATCCCGGGGCGCCCGCCGCTCCCGCGCTGTCCGAGGCCGAGGCGGAGCTGGCCGCCCAGCGCGAGCTGCGCGAGCGGATCGAACAGCGCAAGGCGGAGAAGGAAGGGCCCATCGCCGCCGGTGCGAAGCTGAGCGGCCCCGCGGCGGATCTGCTCGCGGCGGTCCGCGCGGTGGAGAGCGGCGAGAAGCCGGGCACCGCCTTCTTCGACTCCCCGGCGTCGGCACCCGCGCCCCGCCGGACGGCTCCCGCCGCCCCGGCCGCGCCCACCCGTCCCTCCCGGGCGCCCGAGCAGCCGGCACCACGGGCCGCGTCCCCCGAGGCCGCGGCCTCGGTCGCGGGGGTGCTCGCCGAGGGCGGGGCTCCCGAGACGCTGGCCCGCCCGGCGGCGACGACGCTCGGCGAAGGGGCCGCCCGTGTGCTCCGGGAGGACCCGTGGCAGCTGCTGTCCGTGCCCGGCGTACGGCCCGAGCAGGCGGACGGCTTCGCACGGGCGCTGCTGGGCACGGAGTGCGGGCCCGACGACGAGCGGCGCACCGCGGCCCTGGTGGGCTGGCTGCTGGAGCGGGCGGCCCTGCGCGGCCACACCGCACTCGACGCCGAGGAGGTGCGGAAGGCGCTGTCGGGGTTCGCGGTGGCCGATCCCGGAGAGGCCGTCCAGCACGCCGTGGCCGAGGGCGTCGTGCTGGTGTTCCAGGACGGCGTCGACGCCGCGGAGCCGGAGGGGGCGGCGGAGCCGGAGGACGCCGGGGAGACGGCCGGGGACGGGGCGGAGGGCGACGAGGAGCCGGTGCGTGTCCTGCTCGGCCTCGACCGGTACGCCCTGGCCGAGGAGAGCCTCGCGGACGGCCTGGCCCGGCTGGTCAATTCCTGCGAGAAGGGCGCCGACTGGACGGAGGCCGCCGCCTCGGCCCCGTCCCCGTCGGCGGGCGAGCTGATCCGGGCGGCCGCGACGGCGGGCCTGGTCGCCCACAGCGGCGGCGAGGCCGCCCGGGCCGAGCCCGCCGCCCTCATCGCCGCCGCGCGGGGCCTCGGTCTCCGGGCGATGGGGACCGCTCACAGCGAGGACGGGCGGCGCAGGCTGGAAGCGGCGGTCGGTGACCGGAGGGCCGCCGTCACCCTTTCCGCCCTGCTCTCCGGGGAGGGCGGGCCCGGGCGGGACGCGGACGGCGCTCTCGCGCTGGACGTCCTGGTCGTGCTGGACGCCCCGCAGCTCGATGTCGAGACGGCCGCGATGCTGGTGGAGTCCCTCGCCGACGGGACGCGGCTGGTCCTGAGCGGCGATCCGGGAGTGCTCGGATCGGCCGGTGCGGGCCGGGTGTTCGCCGACGTGATCGCGGCGCGCGCCTGTCCGCACGTGGTCTCGCGCACCCCTGATCCCGGACCGATCGGCGAGCTGGTCTCGGGCATCGGCATCGGGGAGCTCGCCCAGGTCGAGGCGCCGGGCAAGGAAGTGGTGATCGTGCCCGTCCGCGACGCGGGCGAGGCCGTACACCGCACGGTTCAGCTGGTGGCCGACTCGGTGCCGCGCGCCATCGGCGTTCCTTCGTCCGACACCCAGGTGATCACGGTCGGGCACGGCGGTTCGGCGGGCACGACGGCGCTGAACGCCGCGCTGAAGCAGCGGCTGAATCCGGGGCCGGGCCGCTTCGGCGGCTTCGACCCCGGCGACCGCGTGGTCCATGTCCCCGCCCCCGGCAGGACGGTGCCGGGCACGGTCGTCTCGGCCGACGACGAGGGCCTGCACCTGGACTGCGCCGGCGCACCCGTCGTCGTACCGCCGGACCGCGTGGAGAGCTCCGTACGCCACAGCTGGGCGCTCAGCGCCCACCAGGCGGCCGGGATGCGCTGGCCCGCGGCTGTCGTCGTCCTGCCCGGCGACGCCGCGCAGGGCCTCAGCAGGCCCTGGGTGTACACGGCGTTCAGCCGTGGGGAGCAGCACCTGTCCGTGGTGCACGGAGTGGACCAGGCCCTGCCGCGCGCTGTCGCCGAGGTCCCGGCACAGGAGCGGACGACCCGGCTGCGCCCCCTGCTGGAGGCGCTGCCCACTCCGGACGCCTCGTAGGCCCGCCCTGCCGGTCCGGCCGTCCGCAGGACCGGCATCGGCCCGGCCGGAGCATGCCGACGGCCCCGGTGCACTGCGCGCCGGGGCCGTCGGACGGCAGGGTCAGGAGCGTCCCGGGACGGCACCGTCCGGGTCCGCTTCCAGCTCGTCCTCCTCGTCGAAGACCGAGCTGACGTCGAAGCGGCAGACCACGAGGGCGGGATCCGCCTCGTCGAACGGCGCCCCGAGCCACTCCCCCGGCTCCGGGAGCTCGTCCGCGGCGGAGACCCAGAGGGTGGAGTCACCCTCCTCCAGACCGAACTCCTTGTGCCGGGAAGCGATTTCGTCCGCCTCGTACTCGCCGAACACCACACCCAGCGCGGCGTGCACACCCGCGCCGGCGGCCGTCACGTCGTCCCCGTCCTGCCCGTCCGGGTCGAGGTCGGCGAGCCGCCGCGCCTGGGCGAGCAGCCGTGCGGGCTCGGCCACCGCGTAGTCGCGCCTGATCAGTACGCTGACGGCGTGCGGTTCCTCCGGGCCGGCGTAGGGCGGGAGGGAATCCTCCGCCGCGGGGATCTCGAAGGGGGTGACCTCGTCGTAGCGGTCGTAGAGCAGTTCGTCGTAGACCTCGGCCGCGGCGGCCAGTGCGTTGAACGCGTCGTAGACAGCGGGGTCGTCGTCCCCGGTACGGCGTTCGACCGCCTGGAGGTGGCGGTCGAGCGCGGTTTTGACTGCATCGGCGGCGGCGCGTACCTCGGCAGCGGTGGGCTGCGCAGCATCAGACATAGGACAGACGCTATCCGTACCGGGGGTCTGCCCGCACAATAGATGCGATGCCGGAATACGAATTCATCGACGTGTACGTGCCGCGCGGGGTGTCCCGCAAGGAGGCGGCCCGACTGCTGACCGACCATGCCGAGTACGGGCACTGGGAGTTGGACCGGCTGACGCTGCGCCGTGACGGCAGCCGCCGGGTGCGGCTGCGCCGCCGCATCATCCGCCAGCTCCGGCCCACCTGGTAGGACGGAGCGGGTTCCGCGCCTGCGGAACCCGCTCGTCACACCGAAGACGCGATGGCGCTATGCGGCGCTGCGTGAACGCCGGTACAGGACCGTGCCCGCACCTGCGAGCAGCAGGCCCGCGCTCGCCGGGACGAGCAGGCCGAGACCGCCGCCACCGGTGTGTGCGAGCTGCTCACCCGCCACGAGCTGGGTCTCGGGAACCGGGGGCGCCTCCGGCGTGACCGGCTTCTCCGGGGTGTACGGCGTCTGCGGCACGACGGGAGGCGGGACCGTCTCGGTGTCGTTCTCGCAGTCGTTGCCGAAGACCGGGTTCAGCAGCCCGCCGACGGTGACGCTGTTGCCGCAGACGTTCAGGGGGATCTCCACCGGAACCTGCACCTGGTTCCCGGAGAGGATTCCCGGGGAACCGGTCGTCTCCGCCTGGGCCGAGGTGCCGGGAGCCCGGTGCCTGCCGGCCCCCTCCCCGCCGTCCCGCATGCCCTCGTGCCCGGACGCCCGGCTGCTGGAGTCCTGCCCGGACTCCCGGCCGTCGGCACCGTGCCCGGACGAGGAACCGCCGTCCGCGGTGTGCGCGTGGCCGGAGTCCGAAGATCCGTTTCCGCAGTCGTTTCCGCTCGTGGGATTGAGCAGACCGCCGACGTCCACGGAGTTGCCGCACACGTTCACGGGTACATCGACCGGGACCTGGATCGAGTTCCCCGAGAGCACTCCCGGTGAACTCGACGCGGCGCCGGCCGCACCCGCGTCGGCGTGCGCGTAACCGCCGCCGAGTGCGAGCACTCCGCCCGCCGCCGCCATGGTGATCAGGCCTTTGCGTGTGACCTGTCGCATAGGTTGTCTTCCTGCCTTCTGCCTACCGAAATGCCCCACCGCAGCCGTGCGGGGGGCCGAATGCCCAGCGGCCCCGGAGTGCATGGCGCGCACTCCGGGGCCGACCGGACTCACACCCTTACGGGTTGACGCGCATCGTCACGCGTTGATGCAGGTGTTGCCGAAGGCGGGGTTCAGCAGCCCGATCACGTTGATCGTGTTGCCGCACACGTTCACCGGAACGTGGACCGGGACCTGGACGACGTTGCCCGAGAGCACGCCGGGGCTGCCGATGGCGGCAGCCTGGGCACCGGCGTCGGCGGAAGCCATACCCGCACCCGCGAGCACGAGACCACCGGTAGCAGCCGCGATTGCGACGACCTTCTTGATCATGATTCCTCCTGTGTTGACAAGTGCGGTCCCAGCCGCGGACCGCATCAGGTGCAACGAGGAAAAGATGAAGGGGCTACGAGTTGATGATCCCTTTCACCCGTACCAGTGAGATTCGTACAGGCTGGCGAATGGAGGGTCCGACGGGGTCAGGAGTGGTCGATGAACCGGTCGAGCACTCGGGCTCCGAACTTCAGGCCGTCCACCGGCACCCGCTCGTCCACACCGTGGAACATGCCGGCGAAGTCCAGCTCCGGCGGCAGCTTCAGCGGGGCGAAGCCGAAGCAGCGGATGCCGAGGTCGTCGAAGGACTTCGCGTCGGTACCGCCGGAGAGCATGTAGGGCACGGCGCGCGCGATCGGGTCCTCGGCCTTCAGCGCGAGCTGGATCGCGTCCACCAGGGAACCGTCGAAGTCGGTCTCCAGCGCCTTGTCGCCGTGCACGTCCTCGCGCTTCACCCGCGGGCCGAGGATCCGGTCCAGGTCGGCCAGGAACTCCTCCTCGTATCCGGGCAGGAAACGCCCGTCGACGTGCGCGGTCGCCTGTCCGGGGATCACGTTCACCTTGTAGCCGGCGCCGAGCATGGTGGGTGCCGCGGAGTTCCGCAGGGTGGCGCCGACCATCTTGGCGATCCCGCCGAGCTTGTCGAGCGTCGCCTCCATGTCCTCCGGGTCGAGCGGGGTGCCCAGCGCGTCGGACAGCTCGTCGAGGAAGGACCGCACGGTCTTGGTCACCCTGACCGGCCACTTGTGCCGTCCCAGCCGGCCGACGGCCTCGCAGAGCTCGGTGATCGCGTTGTCGCTGTTGGTCATGGAGCCGTGCCCGGCGGTGCCGTCCACGGTGAGCCGCATCCAGTGCATGCCCTTCTGCGCCGTCTCCACCAGGTAGAGGCGCAGGTTCTCGTTGACGGTGAAGGAGAAGCCTCCGACCTCGCCGATCGCCTCGGTGACACCGTCGAAGAGGTCCCGGTGGTTGTCGACGAGGTGACGCGCCCCGTAGGTGCCGCCCGCCTCCTCGTCGGCCAGGAAGGCCAGCACGATGTCGCGCGGGGGCTTGCGTCCGCTGCGCATGCGGTCGCGTACGACCGCGAGGGTCATCGCGTCCATGTCCTTCATGTCGACCGCGCCGCGCCCCCACACGCAGCCGTCCGCGATCTCGCCGGAGAACGGATCGTGGGTCCAGTCCGCGGCGTTCGCAGGGACGACGTCGGTGTGCCCGTGGATCAACAGCGCCGGCTTGGAGGGATCCTCGCCCTCGATCCGGGCCACGGTGGAGGCGCGGCCCTTGTGGGACTCGATGATCTTCGGTTCGAGGCCGACCTCGGCGAGCTTCTCGGCGATGTACTCGGCCGCCGCGCGCTCCCCGGGGCCCGAGTGGTCGCCGTAATTGCTGGTGTCGATCCGGATCAGGTCACGACAGAGGTCCACGACCTCTGTCTCGGCGGTCCCGCCGATGCCGGCCGGGGCCGTGTTGGTCTCGCTCACGCTGCTTCCTTCCACTGGCGCGGTGGTGCTCCCCCTCATCCTCGCGCGCCCGCCCCCGCGCACCCAAGACCGCGGGGGCCCCGTCATGCGCCTTTCACATGGCCGGGGGCGTGATCGAGCACCCCCGAATGTTTGCTATGGTTTTCCACGTCGGAACGGGCCAGGAGCCCGCGAGACAGACACCTTGTCCGGGTGGCGGAATGGCAGACGCGCTAGCTTGAGGTGCTAGTGCCCTTTATCGGGCGTGGGGGTTCAAGTCCCCCCTCGGACACCAGCGGAAAACCCCCAGGTCACCCTGGGGGTTTTCGCTTTTACCGCACTACTCCTTGATGCGCAGGAAGGTCACGGAGTGCGCCGGGAACGTGTGGGTGAACAGACGTCCGTCCACGCGCAGGGTCGATTTCCGCGGCGCCACCTGACGGTCATCGGCGGTGTTCACCGCGTCCGGGGCAGCCTGGATCGTGGTCAGCCGGGCCGTCCGTGAGGACGGCTCCGCCCCGAGGTCGATCCGGGTCCTGGCTTCCGCCGCCTGCGCGTTGACCACCTTGACCACGAGTTCACCGGTGGCGTCGTCCCGGGTCACCACCTGGCGGAAGGGTTCGGCGGGCTTGTCGTCGGTGAAGGTGCCCCACTGTTCGCCGTCGAGGAAGAGGGTGACCTGACGGCCGCGCACCTGGATGTGGATGTCGTACGCGCGTCCCGTCTCGATCATGGTCGCGTCCTCGGCCATGGTCTGCTTGGCGCCGTCGACCGTCTTCTCCACGGCGGAGCGGGTGTTGCCCCAGCCGCCGAGGTTCCACCAGTAGGTGTTACCGGTGTCCTTGACCCCGAAGGCGACGAGGAAGCCTTCCTTCCCGGCCTTCTTGGTGGCCTCGACCTTCATGTCGTAGTTCTGCCAGCCGGTGTCCCCCGCCGTGACCAGCGTGTCCTCCGCGCTCTCGTCGGACTGGACGTACGCCCCGTCCTCGACGGCCCAGGCACCGCGTCCCGCCGCCTTCGTCCACTGCGCGTCTCCGGCGGAGAAGTCGTCGATCAGCAGCCGTGCGCCGTCCGCCCCGGTGACCTCGACATCGTCGTACGCGGCGCTGGTCGCCCAGGTGGAGAGCCCGACGGCACCGGTGATCGGTGCGGTGGTGGCGGGTGTCGAGGAGGCGGTGCTCGGGACGACGCGGTCACCGACGTTGTTCATGAAGAGCTTCTGCACCTCGTAGTTGGCCGACCCCCACGACTTCTCGTTGTCGAACCAGATCATGTCCGGGCGCCACTGCGCGTCGTTCGTGTCGGCGAGGAGCGGGGCGTAGGAGGCGAGCTCCACGACGTCGGCGTTGCGTTCCAGGCCGGTCATGAAGGCCGCTTCGGCCAGGGCGTTGGAGAAGCGGTTGTCGAGCGAGGCGTATTCGCCGAGGAACACCTTCGGGCCCCGGCGGTCGTAGGTGTCGTAGCGCGCGTTGTTCTCCAGGAACCACTGCGGGCTGTTGTAGTAGTGCTCGTCGACCATGGCGACGCCGGCGTCCCGGTTGAGCTGCCAGGCACGGTCGAACGTCGTGCCGCTGTCGTCCGGGCCCGAGTTGCCGACCACGGTGATCTCGGGGTGGCGGGCCTCGATGGCCTTGCGGAACTCGGTGAAGCGGGCGAAGAACTCGTCCGGCAGGTTCTCCTCGTTGCCGACCGCCAGGTGCGTGAGGCCGAACGGCTCGGGGTGCCCCATCGCGGCACGCTCGGCACCCCAGGTGGAGTCGGCGGGGCCGTTGGCGAATTCGATCAGGTCGAGGGTGTCCTGGATGTGCCGCCGGAGCAGGGCGGGGTCGTCGGTCGCCTTGTTCTGGCCGCATCCGGTGACGAGGGCGGGGACGACGGGGAGAGCCATGGCCCCGATGTCCTCGGCGAACTGGAAGTACTCGTAGTACCCCAGGCCGTAGGTCTGGTTGTAGCCCCAGAAGTTGGCGTTGACCGGACGCTGCTCGACCGGGCCGATGGTGTCCTTCCACTGGTAGGAGCGCTTCCGCTCCCAGTCGGGCGCCTCGTAGGCCTCGTGGCTGCCGGTGTTGACGATGCAGCCTCCGGGGAAGCGCAGGAAGCCCGGACGCAGTGCCGCGGTCTTCTCCGCGAGGTCCTTGCGCAGGCCGTTCGCCCGTCCCTTGTAGGTGTCGCGGGGGAAGAGCGAGATCATGTCGAGCCGTACGGTTCCGCTGCCGCCCGCCGTGACGGTGAGCCGGCCGTCCGCCGCGGAGGTGCCGGCGGTGAGGGTGCCGGTGTACTTCGTCCAGCGGTCGCCGCGGGCCGTGACGCGCAGGGGCGCGGTGAGCGCCGCGCCGGCCGCCGTGGTGGCTCCGACGGTGAGGACGGTGCCGGCGGGGCGGTCGGTGCGGGCCCAGACGGAGAAGTCGTAGCGCTCACCCTTGCGCACGGTCAGGCCCTGGTCGTAACCGGAGTTGGTGACCCCGAAGCCCGCTCCGCGGCCTCCAGCCCCGTCGAGGTCGAGGCGCAGATGGCGGCGGTTGCGTTCGCCCAGCCGCTGATCGTCGTCCACGGTCGCGGCGCGCCCCGTACCGCCGGAGACCGAGGTCTCGCTCCAGGCGGTCATGGGTGAGTACGCGGCGTTGTCGGCGCGGTCGTACTCGAAGGAGCGGTTCTGGACGAGCTCGGCGTAGAGACCGCCGTCGGCGGCGTGGTTGATGTCCTCGTAGAAGACCCCGTACATCGAGTCGCCGATGGCGGGGCCCGTGCGATCAGGGTGGACGCCGAGGGAGTAGTCGGTCGCCTCGGCCACGGACGGACCGTCCTCGGCACGGGTGGGCGCCGCCACCAGCGTGCCGAGCAGGAGGGCGATGACCGGGACGGTGAGTCTCGGCCACAGGTGCGGGTGTGGCATGGACGCTCCAGGGATCATTGTTCGATATATCGGACGTTGATCAGAACTTCGAACGCAAGATAGGCAGGACACGGCAGCGGGTCAACGCCTCTGCCCGAACCGGCCGGTACGGGACCTCAGTCGCGCACCGGTACCCCGAAGTCCGGAGTGCCGTCCGCACGCCAGCCGAACCGCTGGACACGGGTGTGCCGGTTGGGGTCGTGCAGCGGGTCGCCGGTGATCTCCTTGTACGGCCGCGCGTGATAGACCAGCACGTCCGTGCGGCCGTCCTCGGCGACGGTGAACGAGTTGTGGCCGGGGCCGTACTGGCCCGTCTCCGCACTGCTCGCGAAGACCGGTTCCGGGGACTTGGCCCAGGACCCGGGGTCCATCAGGTCACTCCGGGCATCCGCGGTGAGCAGGCCCACGCAGTAGTTGGAGTCCGTCGCGCTCGCCGAGTAGGTCATGAAGACACGGCCGTTCCGCTTGATGACCGCAGCCCCCTCGTTGACCTTGAAGCCGACGCATTCCCAGTCGTACTCGGGCGTGCTGAGCCGGATCTGAGGTCCGGTCAGGGTCCAGGGGTCGGCCATCCGGGAGAGGAAGAGTCCCGTGTTGTTGTCCAGCCCGGGCTCGTGCTGTGCCCAGGCGAGGTAGCGGTCGCCGCGATGGGTGAAGGTGTGGGCGTCGAGGGAGAAGGTGTCCCAGGCCGTGGTGAGCTGCCCCTTCTCGTTCCACGCGCCGCGGAGCGGGTCCGGGCCCGGGTTCTCGAGCACCCAGATCCTGATCTTCCAGATGTCGTCCGCCGGCGCCGCGGCGAAGTAGATGTACCACTTGCCGCCGATGCGGTGGAGTTCCGGCGCCCAGATGTGGGCCCCCATGTCCCCGGTGGCGTGCTTGGTCCAGATCACCGACTCCGCGGCGGTGCCCAGACCGCTCAGGGTGCGGGAGGATCGCAGGATGATCCGGTCGTACTCGGGGGCGCTGGCGGTGAAGTAGTAGCGGCCGTCGCCGTGCCGGGTGATGTGCGGGTCGGCGCGCTGCTCCACCAGTGGGTTGCGGTACGGGGCTCGCGGCTCGGCCGCCTGGGCGACGCCTGGTGCGGCGGTGAGGGCCCCGGCTGCCAGGGCTCCCCTCAGCACGGTCCTGCGGCTGGGCACTTCGGCTCGGCTCACGGTTGTCGCCTTTCGTGTGCGGTTTCGTGTGCGGTTTCGTACGCGGTTTCGTGTGCGGTTTCGTACGCGGTTCCCGCTCGGGAGCGCCGGAGCGTGGAGGCCGGGCGTGCGGCTCTCGCGCGCGGGCGCCTCAGAGGCTTCGGCGGGCGCCTGAACGCCTTCAGCGGACCGCGCGCGCCGGGACCAGCTTCTGGGCCCGCAGTTCACCGAGGACCAGCGCTGCGTACTCGGCGGCTCCGCGCGTCGAGGTGTGGGTGTTGTCGCGCTTCTCGTCGTAGAGGTAGAGGGCTTTGGAACCCTCCGGGCCGAGCTCCTCGACCCGGTCCTTGGTCAGGGCGGTGAGGTCGATGAGCGGGGTGTGCCGCTCGGCGGCGAGGGCGCGCATCTCGGCGGGCAGATCGACACCCAGACCGTTGACGAGCAGCGCGGTGCCGTTGTCGAGCGTGCCGTCGGGGTTGAACCAGCGGCGGACGACGGGAGTGACCAGCACGGGCCTGCCTCCCTCGGCACGCACGTCCTCGATCATGGCGGTGAGGTTGGCCCGGTAGGTGTCGCGGTCGGTCTGCTTGTCGTTGTGGGCGAGCTGGATGAGGACGAGGTCACCGTGGCGCACACGGGCCAGGAGGGCGGGAAAGAGCGCCGGGTGGTCCCGGAAGGACTGCGAGCCCTCCCCGGAGTCGGCGCGGTTGGCGACGGCGAGGCGGTCGGTGAGGTACTGCGGGAGCTGCTGCCCCCAGCCCGCGTAGGGCTCGCCGGCCTGGTCGCAGACGGTGGAGTCGCCCGCGAGCAGGATCTGCGGCACCCGTACGCGTTCGACGCGGAGCGAGACGAGCTGCGGCGCCGCACCGCCGAAGGTGAGGTCGAGTCCGGGGCTGCCGACGGCCCCGGTGGGTTCGCCCTCCGGGTCGCGTACGTCCACGGTGAAGCTGCGCCGCACCGTCTCGCCCGCGGCGTTGGGCGTCTCGGCGAGCATCGCCCTGCGGCTCTCCGCCGTGACCGCGGTCGACCCTGCCGCGGCACCGCCCCCGAGGAGGACCCGGACCCTGTACGTACCGGGGGCGACGTCGAAGTGGCAGACGACGGGAGAGACGCCGGCGCAGTGGTCCGGGGCGGCCCCTGACCGACTCTCGGCCCCTGCGGGAACCGCGGTCAGGGTGGTCAGTGCGGCCGCTGCGGTGCAGGCGGCCAGCAACATGGTTCCGGCTCTTCGCATGGCGGGACTCCTGGGTTGAATGGATTCAGCGGGGCCAGACCCTACGCGGATCGACAAGCGCTTTCTACGGGGCGGACGGCTTTGTCCGACGCTCTTGACGGAGACCCTGGACCGCCCTAGCGTCGGTCCGATCCAACGAACGACGTCCGATATGCCGAACGCACGTGTCGGGAGAGTCATGCCTCCACGCCTCACGAGAAGCGCCCTCGTCCCTCTGCTGCCGCTGCTGTCCCTCGTGGCCGGCCTGCTCGCACTGCCCGGCGGACCGGCCCACGCCGGCCCCGCCCCGGCGGGTGACGAGGCCGCCACCGCTCGGGCGGCCGCCTCGCTCACGGTCCACGGCCTCGGCGACGTGCGCGGCAATCTCGCCTTGCCCGCCACCGGCGCCCACGGCACGTCCGTCACGTGGAGGTCCCACACGCCCCAAGTCATCGACGCGACGGGTGTCGTGCACCGCCCGGAGCCCGGCGCAGGGCCGGAGCGCGTGAAGCTCACCGCCGTCGTCACACGCGGGACGGCCGCCGCGCGCCGCACCTTCACCGCCACGGTGCCCGAACTGCCCCGGAAGCAGCCGTTCACCGCCTACGCCATGAGCTACTTCACCGGAGAGGGCACCGCCGACGGCGAGCAGATCCGGATGGCGCTCAGCCGGGGCGACGACGCGCTGCACTGGCAGGAGCTCAACGGCGGCAGGCCGGTGCTCACCTCGGATCTCGGCACCGGAGGGCTCCGCGACCCGTTCGTCATCCGTTCCCCGGAGGGCGACAGGTTCTACCAGATCGCCACCGACCTCCGGATGTACGGAGGAGGTGGCGGCAGCTGGGACCAGGTGCAGCGCACCGGCAGCAGGTCGATCATGGTCTGGGAGTCCACCGACCTGGTGAACTGGACCGATCGCCGGCTGGTGCGGGTAGCGCCGGACACCGCGGGCAACACCTGGGCGCCCGAGGCGTATTACGACGAGGAGCTCGGCTCGTACGTCGTCTTCTGGGCCTCGAAGATCTATGCCGCGGACGACCCGGAGCACACGGGCAGCACCTACAACAGGATGATGTACGCGACCACGCGTGACTTCCGTACCTTCAGTGAGCCCGCCGTGTGGCACGACCCCGGCTATTCGGTGATCGACTCGACGGTGATCCGCCACGACGGCAGCTACTACCGCTTCACCAAGGACGAGCGGAACCCCTCGTCGGACACCCCGTGCTCCAAGTTCATCACCGTGGAGAAGTCACGGGAACTGACCTCCACCGCCTACGGATTCGTCGCCGACTGCATCGGCAAGGGCGCGATCGAGCGCGGGGAGGGCCCGGCGGTCTTCGCGTCCAACACCGAGGCGAAGTGGTATCTGCTCATCGACGAATTCGGCGGACGGGGTTACGTCCTCTTCGAGAGCACCGATCTCGATTCGGGTCGGTGGACCGTGTCCACCGGCCACACCCTCCCGCCGGGCGCCCGGCACGGCACGGTGCTGCCGGTCACGCGGCAGGAGTACGAGCGGCTGCTGGGGGCCCGCGCGATGGGATGATGGAGGGGCTGTGCCCGTCTGTGCCGGGCTCCTCCGGTGACAAGGACCGAAACGATGAGAGGCCGGGCCAAGCCCCCCGCCGCCCCGCTTCCCCAGCGCGCGGGCATCGACCCGGTGCGGGTGCGGTTCCCGCCCGATCCGTCCGGGGCTTGGCCCACCGTCCGGGACCACCTGATGGACAGGTTCGCGAGGGCGATCGGCGCCGGGCGGGTGGACGCCATGCTCGCCGAGGGCAGGTTCGTCGGCGCGGACGGCGGTGCCGTGCGGCCGGACGAGCCCTACACGGCCGGAAGGCACCTCTGGTTCCACCGGGACTTCGCCCCCGAGGAGCCGGTGCCCTTCCCCGTCGGCGTAGTACACCGTGACAACCACCTGGTGATCGCGGACAAGCCGCACTTCCTGGCCACCACCCCGCGCGGCCGGCACGTCACGGAGACCGTGGTGGCCCGGCTCCGCAGGGAGCTGGATCTTCCTGAGCTGCAGCCCGCCCACCGGCTGGACCGGCTGACGGCGGGTCTGGTGCTCTGTGTCGTACGGCCCGGGGAGCGGGGCGCGTACCAGACGCTGTTCCGGGACCGGCTGGTGCGCAAGGAGTACGAGGCGGTGGCTCCGTACGATCCGGAGCTCACACTCCCCCGCACCGTGCGGAGCCGGATCGTCAAGGAGCGCGGGGTCATCGCGGCGCGCGAGGAGGCGGGGCCGCCGAACAGCGAGAGCCGGATCGAACTGCTGGAGCACCGGGGCGCCCTCGGCCGCTACCGGCTGCTGCCCGCCACCGGGCGCACCCATCAGCTGCGGGTCCATATGAACGCCCTGGGGCTGCCGCTGGTGAACGATCCGGTCTACCCGGTGGTGGAGCCCGAACCTGAGCGCGAGGACTACGAACGCCCGCTGCAACTGCTCGCCGGCGTACTGGAGTTCACCGACCCGGTCACGGGCGAGCCGCGCCGCTTCGAGAGCGGGCTGCGGCTCTCCGCGTGGCCGGACCGGTGAACCCGGCGGCGGTCAGTGGCCGCGGTTGATCCATTCCTCCAGGTGCGGGGCCTCCGCGCCGATGGTGGTGGAGTCCCCGTGTCCGGTGCGGACGGCGGTCTCCGGCGGAAGGGCGAGCAGCCGGTCCCTGATCGAGTCGATGATCGTCGGGAAGTGCGAGAAGGACCGTCCGGTGGCACCGGGCCCGCCCTGGAAGAGGGTGTCGCCGGTGAACACGGTGTCCAGCTCCGGGGCGTGGAGGCAGACCGCGCCCGGGGCGTGTCCCGGGGTGTGCAGCACCGTGAGGCGCGTCCCCGCCACCTCCAGCTCCTGACCGTCGGCGAGTTCGCCGTCGGGGGCGCGGTCCGGGTGGGTCTGCTCCCAGAGCGGCAGGTCGTCCGGGTGCAGCAGGATCGGCGCACCGGTCGCGTCGGCGAGGGCCGGAGCCGCGTCGATGTGGTCGTTGTGCGCGTGGGTGCAGATGATCGCGCGCAGCGTACGCCCGCCGAGTGCGGCCTCGATCGCGGCGGCGTCGTGGGCGGCGTCGATGACGACGGCCTCGGTGTCGTCGCCGACGATCCAGACGTTGTTGTCGACGTCCCACTCGCCGCCGTCGAGGGCGAAGGTGCCGGACGTGACCAGGTGGTCGATGCGGGCGGCCATCAGAGGACCACCACCGAGCGCAGGACGTCCCCGTCGTGCATCCGGGCGAAGGCCTGCTCGATCTCACCCAGCTGGATGGTCTCGGTGACGAAGGCGCCCAGGTCGAGGCGGCCCTGCTGGTGCAGGTCGATGAGCATCGGGAAGTCACGCGAGGGCAGGCAGTCGCCGTACCAGGAGGACTTGAGCGAACCGCCGCGCCCGAACACGTCGAGGAGCGGGATTTCGAGCTGCATCTCCGGGGTGGGCACACCGACGAGGACGACGGTGCCCGCGAGGTCCCGGGCGTAGAAGGCCTGCTTGTACGTCTCCGGGCGGCCGACCGCCTCGATCACGACGTCGGCGCCGTTGCCGCCGGTCAGGGCGCGGATCGCCTCGACGGGGTCGCCGGAGCGGGAGTTGACGGTGTGGGTGGCGCCCATCTTCTTCGCCGTCTCCAGCTTGCGGTCGTCGATGTCGACCGCGATGATCTTCGCCGCCCCCGCGAGCCGGGCGCCGGCGATCGCGGCGTCACCGACGCCGCCGCAGCCGATGACGGCGACGGAGTCGCCGCGGCCGACCTGGCCGGTGTTGATCGCGGCGCCGATGCCGGCCATCACGCCGCAACCGAGCAGTCCGGCGACGGCCGGGGAGACCTCGGGGTCGACCTTGGTGCACTGGCCGGCGGCGACGAGGGTCTTCTCCGCGAACGCTCCGATGCCGAGCGCCGGGGAGAGCTCGGTGCCGTCGAGGAGGGTCATCTTCTGCTTGGCGTTGTGGGTGTCGAAGCAGTACCAGGGGCGTCCGCGCAGACAGGCACGGCACTGGCCGCACACGGCACGCCAGTTGAGGACGACGAAGTCGCCCGGCTCGACGTCGGTGACGCCCTCGCCGACGGACTCCACGACACCCGCGGCCTCGTGACCGAGCAGGAAGGGGAAGTCGTCGTTGATCCCGCCCTGCTTGTAGTGCAGGTCGGTGTGGCACACGCCGCACGCCTGGATCTTGACCACGGCCTCACCGGGGCCGGGGTCCGGCACCAGGATCGTCTCCACGCGCACGGGCTCGTTCTTCCCCGGTGCGATGACCCCTTGTACCTGCTGCGCCATGCCGTGGTCTCCCATCCCGACTGCCCCGTCATTCCAAAGATCGAACCCGCCCACCGTACCCGGGCGGGAAGCCGCTCACGGAGCGAGTACGTCCAGTTCGTGCAGCGCGCCGACCGCGATCTCCTTGGTGAGCCGTTCCGCCCCCTCGGCGTCCCCCTCGCGTACGGCTTCGGCGAGCCGGACGTGGAGCGTGACGGCGGCGGGGTCGGGGTCCTCGAACATCACCTGGTGGTGGGTACGGCCGGCGAGGACCTCGGCGACGACGTCGCCGAGCCGCGCGAACATCTCGTTCCCGGAGGCGTTGAGCACGATGCGGTGGAAGGCGATGTCGTGCCGGAGGTAGCCCTCCAGCTGCTGGCCTCGCGAGGTCGCGACCATGCCGAGGGCGCATTCCGTGAGTGCGGCGCACTGCTCGGCGGTGGCGTGCCGGGCGGCGAGGCCCGCGGCGACGGGTTCGACGGCGGACCGCAGCACGGTGAGGGAGCGCAACTGCCGGGGCCGGTCGGCGCCCGCGAGCCGCCAGCGGATGACCTGGGGGTCGTAGACGTTCCACTCCTCGGTGGGCCGCACGGTCACCCCGACCCGGCGCCGGGACTCGACGAGGTGCATGGATTCCAGGACGCGGATCACTTCGCGTACGACGGTGCGTGACACGTCGAAGCGCTGGGCCAGCTCGTCGGTGCGCAGGACCAGGCCGGGCGGGGAGTCCCCCGCCGCGATCTCCAGACCCAGGGTGTCCAGCACATGCGTATGGAGCCCCTGGGCAGGTGTGGTCATGCGCACAAGCCTACGGGGCGGCCCACGGGAACAAAAAGTACGACGTTTATGTCACAGCGTCTTGAATAAGTCGTATGTAATGGGTTTCAGTAGCGCGACGGACCGATGTCGACGGACCGATGTCGATGAAGACAGCGAGGCACCAATGAGCACCCCCCACGTCGTCGTGGTGATGGGCGTAGCAGGGACCGGCAAGACCACGATCGGCCCCCTGCTCGCCGACGCACTCGGCGTCCCCTACGCCGAGGGCGACGACTTCCACCCGCCGGCCAACATCGCCAAGATGTCCGCCGGCACGCCCCTGGACGACGACGACCGCTGGCCGTGGCTGGATGCGATCGGGCAGTGGGCGCACGGCCGGGCGGGGCTCGGCGGCGTCGTCAGCAGCTCGGCGCTCAAGCGCGTCTACCGCGACCGGCTGCGGGACGGGGCTCCCGGTGCCGTCTTCCTGCATCTGACCGGCGACCGCGCCCTCATCGAACGCCGCATGGCGGACCGCAAGGGCCACTTCATGCCGACCGCGTTGCTCGACTCCCAGTTCGCGACCCTGCAGCCGCTGCAGGACGACGAAGCGGGCGTCGCCGTCGACGTGTCCGGCACTCCTGAGGAAATCACCGAACGGGCCGTCGCCGCGCTGCGCCGGCTCGCGAACTAAGGATCACCACCGTGACCAGTCTCAGCGTCGAGATGCTGGCAGCGGATGCCGTCGAACCCATCACTTCGGCCGGCAACGCACAGCTGGGCATCGCCGTCCTGGCGGGCATCGCCGTCATCGTCCTGCTCATCACCAAGCTCAAGATGCACGCGTTCCTCGCGTTGACCATCGGCTCGCTCGCCCTCGGGTCGTTCGCCGGTGCCAATCCGGCGAAGACGATCACCAGCTTCACCGCGGGCCTCGGCTCGACCGTCGCGGGTGTCGGTGTCCTCATCGCCCTCGGCGCCATCCTGGGCAAGCTCCTCGCCGATTCCGGCGGCGCCGACCAGATCGTCGACACGATCCTCGCGAGGACGAGCGGCCGCGCGATGCCGTGGGCGATGGTTCTGATCGCCTCGATCATCGGGCTTCCGCTGTTCTTCGAGGTCGGAATCGTGCTGATGATTCCGGTGGTGCTGCTGGTCGCCAAGCGCGGCAACTACTCCCTGATGCGGATCGGGATCCCCGCGCTCGCCGGACTCTCCGTGATGCACGGACTGATTCCCCCGCACCCCGGCCCGCTGGTGGCGATCGACGCCCTCGGTGCCAACCTGGGTGTCACGCTGGCCCTCGGCGTACTGGTCGCCATCCCGACCGTGATCATCGCCGGCCCGGTCTTCTCCCGATACGCCGCCCGCTGGGTGGACATCGAGGCACCGGAGAAGATGATTCCCCAGCGTCCCTCCGAGGAGCTGGACCGCCGTCCCAGCTTCGGGGCGACCCTGGCGACGATCCTGCTGCCCGTCGTGCTGATGCTGGTCAAGGCGCTCGTCGACATCGTGGTGGACGACCCCGAGAACCAGGTCCAGCGGGTCACCGACGTCATCGGCTCGCCGCTGATCGCGCTTCTCGCCGCCGTGCTCGTCGGCATGTTCACCCTGGGCCGCGCGGCCGGGTTCACCAAGGGACGGCTCTCCTCCACCGTGGAGAAGTCGCTCGCCCCGATCGCGGGCATCCTCCTGATCGTGGGCGCCGGCGGAGGGTTCAAGCAGACCCTCATCGACGTCGGTGTCGGCCAGATGATCCTGGACTTCTCGGAGAACTGGTCGATCCCCGCCCTGCTGCTCGGCTGGCTGATCGCCGTCGCGATCCGGCTGGCGACGGGCTCGGCGACCGTGGCCACCATCTCGGCGGCCGGTCTGGTCGTCCCCCTCGCGGCCGACCTGTCGACCACGCACGTCGCGCTGCTCGTCCTCGCCATCGGTGCGGGCTCGCTCTTCTTCAGCCATGTGAACGACGCCGGATTCTGGCTGGTGAAGGAGTACTTCGGCATGGACGTCCCGCAGACGATCAAGACCTGGTCGGTGATGGAGACGATCATCTCCGTCGTCGCGCTGGGCTTCATCATGCTGCTGTCGCTGGTGTTGTAGCCGGCAAGGACACGGCGGAACGCCGGCGGCCCCGTGGACGGGGGCGCCGGCGTTCCGCCGTGTCCGGGGGTCAGCGTGGAACGGCCTCGCCCTCCGCCGCCTTCTCCAGCTGGAACGCCTCGTTCCCGAGACCGATCCTCGCGTGGACCTCGGGCCGGGTGCGGCGGAGTACCGCCCCGTAGGCCAGACCACCGGCGAGGGCCAGCACGATGACGCCGGGCAGCAGCCAGTTCAGCGCCGAGCCGGGGCCGGAGCCGACCAGGACGTCGAAGTCCCGGACCGTGAAGACGGCGATGGCCAGCAGTGCGAGGCCCGCGAGTCCGGAGGCGACGAGCCGTGGCGCCTGCACCCGCCCGGCGCCGCGCCGCACGAAGAACGCGATGACGGCGAAGGAGGCCGCCGCCATCAGCACGATGACGCCGAGCGCTCCGACATTGCCCATCCAGGTGAACAGGTGCAGGACGGGTGCGGTGGGGTCGCCGACCGGCCTGTCGTCGGTGACGGCGAAGGCGAGCACGATCACGACGCTCACCGCGGACTGCAGCATGGAGCCGGTGGCAGGGGCCCCGCTGGCCTTGTTGGTGCGGCCGAAGCCCGCGGGCAGCAGCCCTTCGCGGCCCATGGCGAACGCGTAGCGGGCGACCACGTTGTGGAAGCTGAGCAGCGCGGCGAACATGCCCGTGACGAAGAGGACGTGCAGGACGTCGGTGAAGGTCGTGCCGAGCCGCTCCTCGGTGAGGCCGAAGAGCATCCCCGGGCCCTGCTCGAGAGAGGTGCCCGCGATCGAGGAGGGCCCCGCGGCGACGGTCAGGGCCCAGGAGCTGACCGCGAGGAACAGCGCGGCGTAGCCCACCGCCAGGAACATCACGCGGGACACGACGATCTGGGGCCGGCTGGTCTCCTCCGCGTACACCGGGGCCTGCTCGAAGCCGACGAACGCGGCGATGCAGAAGCAGAGCGCGGTGCCCAGGCCGGCTCCGGTGAGGGTTTCGGGGTTGAACGCGTGCAGGGACAGACCTTCGGGGCCGGGGTCGCTGACGGCGGCGATGTCGAAGATCACGACGAGGGCGCACTCGACGACGAGCAGCACACCGAGGACCTTGGCGTTGAGGTCGATCTTGAGCCAGCCCAGTACGCCGACGAGCGCCACGGCGAACAGGGCGGGGATCCACCACCGGAGGTCGATGTCGAGGTAGGTGGCGAACAGCCCCGAGACCTCGAAGCCGAGGATGCCGTAGATGCCGACCTGCATGGCGCTGTAGGCGACCAGTGCGACGAGCGAGGCACCCGCACCGGCCGTGGGGCCGAGGCCGCGGGCGATGTAGGCGTAGAAGGCACCGGCGTTGTGGACGTGCCGGCTCATCTCCGCGTAGCCGACACCGAACAGCATCAGGACGATGCCGAGGATGACGTAGAGAAGGGGCTGCCCGACGATGCCCATCACTCCGAAGACCGTGGGCATCACCCCCGCGACCACCATCAGGGGGGCGCTGGCGGCGAGAACGGACAGCAGCAGGCCGGGGGTGCCGAGCCGGCCTGCGCGCAGCGCGCGTTCCTCGCCCTTGTAGGTGTTGATCCCGCCGGTGTCCCCGGCCGTCCTGCCGGTGCCGGTCTCGCTCGTGTCTGTTCTGCCCGTCGACATGGCGGGGTTGGTCCCTTCGTCGATAAGAACGTGCGTCAGGGGGCACCGAGCGCGAGGGTGCGCGCGGCAAGGAATTCGGGGTACGGGTCGCGGCCGGCGTACGACCACGGGGCCTCCGTCGCGTGGGGGCCGATGCGGTGGAAGAGCGCGGCGGCCTCGGCGGGGCGGCCCTCGCAGATCTTGGCGTGGGCGAGGAAGTTGAGGTCGGCGCGGTGGCGGGGGTGGTCCTCGCGTTCCCATTCGAGCCACCAGTCGAAAGCCGCCTTCATCACCTGTCTGGCCCGCCGCCCCGACCAGTGGCCCGAGGCAGCCGGATCGTCGGGCACGGCACCGGCCGTCACCAGGACGCGGTAGCGCTCGGCGTGTGCGACCACGGGGAGCACGGCGAGCGGCGAGTCGGCCGGGGCCTGCTCCGCCGCCCACGCGGCGAAGTCGTACACCGCGTGGAGCGGGTCGCTCTCGGGGTTCACCTCGGCGAGCCCCGCCGTCATGAGGTGGTGGGCGTGGTGGTGCTCGGGGTGGCGGGCGCGGATCTCCTCGAAGTGTGCGGCGGCCTCCTCGTGGGTTCCGTGCGTGCGCTCCAGGATCATCAGACCGAGCCAGGGGGTGGGGTCGGCCGGGTCGAGTGCCGCTGCGGCCAGGCAGGCCTCGCGCGCGCGGCCGGGTTCGGCGGCGTCGGCCTTGGGGTGCCGGGCGCGGGCCACGGTGGCGCAGGCGAGCAGAGTCGCCGCGTCGGAGCTCTCCGGTTCGGCCAGCAGCCAGTCACGGGCCCAGCCGACGGCGGACGGGACGGCGGCGAGAGCGAGGAGCCGATGGCCGCGCCGGTCCCAGTCGGAGCCCGTCGCGACGAGCAGGGAGCGGGCCCTGGGCCAGCGCCCCTGGGCGAACTGGCTTCTCACGTCGATGAGTTCGCTGTCGTCGAGCGCCGGGTCGAAGGCGTGGTCCGAGCGTCCGGCCCTGCGACGGGAACGGCCCAGGGGCGGCGGAGGCGGAGACATCCGCAGGCTTCCTTTTCAACTTCGACATGACAACAGCACATTTCGACGCTGTGTGCGATCAGACGATCGCGCACAGCAAAGCGGTAGGCAATGCTTCCAGTCAAGGGCACTTCTGCCCCAACTCTGCTCACGCACCGCACAGTTGATCTCTCACAGCGTATGGACTGAACCATTCGCGCAGCTCGCGAGGCGCCTGCGGATGTGACGGGCGAGGCAGGGGTGACGCGTGCCACACTGCCTGCCATGGAGACACCTGAGCCGCTCAAGCCCTTCCTCCTCGCGTTCCCCGGGCCGTTGCGCGACCGGCTGGTGGCGGCCGTCCTGTCGGGCGAGAAGGTCAGCACGTCCGGACTGCTCGTGGAGTACGAGGTGGAGCGGGAGGAGCTCCCTCCCGTGGGCGAGCGGTCCGCACTCATCGACTCCGACGGCCGGGAGGTGGCCGTGGTCGAACTCACGGAGGTACGGGTCCTGCCGCTGGGCTCGGTGGGGCTGCGGCACGCGCTCGACGAGGGAGAGGGATACGCGTCGGTCGCGGAGTGGCGGGCGGGGCACGAGGCGTTCTGGCACGGCGAGGAGATGCGTGAGGCCCTGGGGGACCCGTCGTTCACCGTCGACGACGGCACGATGATCGTGGTGGAGCGCTTCCGGGTGGTGGAGCGGCTCGCCTGACGCCGGGCCGGGGAGCGACGGGCCGCAGCTCGGATCCTGTCCGGGCCCGGCACACCTCGGTGCCGGGCCGCGACTGCGCTCCGGGGTCTGACGGGCCGTCCGCGTCAGAACGGAAGGCGGACGCGCCCGGGCAGCCGCCCTCGGGGGACACCCTCAAGCGCCGCGCCCGGGCACCCGCGCCGAAGCCCCCGCCCGTTCCCAGGCGGCGCCCAGGCGACCGCGCTCAGCCGATCGCCTTCGCCGCCGCACGGCCCGCTGTGCGGCCCGAGAAGATGCAGCCACCGAGGAACGTTCCCTCCAGGGAGCGGTATCCGTGGACCCCGCCGCCGCCGAAGCCCGCCGCCTCCCCCGCCGCGTACACCCCGGGCAGCGGGGAACCGTCCCCGGTCAGGACGCGGGAGGAGAGGTCCGTCTCCAGCCCTCCGAGGGACTTGCGGGTCAGGATGTTCAGCCGTACGGCGATGAGCGGGCCCGCGGCCGGGTCGAGGATGCGGTGCGGCTTCGCCGTGCGGATCAGCCTGTCGCCCAGGTAGGAGCGGGCGCCGTTGATCGCCGTGATCTGCAGGTCCTTCGTGAAGGGGTTGGCGATCTCACGGTCGCGGGCCGTGATCTCGCGGCGCAGGGCGTCCTCGTCGATGAGCGGTTCGCCGGTGAGGGCGTTCATCCCCCGTACGAGCGCGCCGAGGTCCTTCTCGACGACGAAGTCCACGCCCTTGTCCATGAACGCCTTCACGGGCCCGGGGACGTCGGCGCGCGCCCGGCCGATCACGTCGCGCACGGACTTCCCGGTCAGATCCGGGTTCTGCTCGGAACCGGAGAGGGCGAACTCCTTACCGATGATCTTCTGGTCGAGGACGAACCAGGTGTAGCCGTAACCGGATCCCATGATGTGTTCGAGGGTGCCCAGCGTGTCGAAGCCCGGGAAGAGCGGGACCGGCAGCCGCTTGCCTCGGGCGTCCAGCCAGAGGCTGGACGGGCCGGGCAGGATCCGGATGCCGTGCTTGTCCCAGATCGGGTTCCAGTTCTCGATGCCCTCGGTGTAGTGCCACATCCGGTCGCGGTTGATGTGGTGCGCGCCGGCCTTCTCGGCGATGCCGAGCATCAGCCCGTCGACGTGCGCGGGGACCCCGGAGAGCATCTTCTCGGGCGGCGTGCCCAGCCGCTCGGGCCACTGGGAGCGCACGAGGTCGTGGTTGCCCCCGATGCCGCCGGAGGTGACGATCACGGCCTGGGCCCTGAGCTCGAAGGCACCCGTGACCTCACGGCTGCTCGCGGTGCCGCGCTCGGCACCGCTCTCCTCGAGGACCTCGCCGGTGACCGTGTCCACCGCTCCCGCCGAGCGGCCGAGGCCGGTGACCCGGTGGCGGAAGCGCGCCTGGACGAGGCCCTTCGCCATGCCTTCGCGGACCCGGCGCTCGAAGGGGGCGACGACGCCGGGGCCGGTGCCCCAGGTGATGTGGAAGCGGGGGACCGAGTTGCCGTGGCCGTTCGCGTCGTAGCCGCCGCGTTCGGCCCAGCCGACGACGGGGAAGAACCGCACACCCCGCTCGTGCAGCCAGGACCGCTTCTCCCCTGCCGCGAAGTCGACGTACGCCTCGGCCCACTGCCGTGGCCAGTGGTCCTCGTCGCGGTCGAAGCCCGCCGTGCCGTACCAGTCCTGGAGGGCCAGTTCGTGGCTGTCCTTGATCCGCAGCCGGCGCTGCTCGGGCGAGTCGACGAGGAAGAGCCCGCCGAAGGACCAGTGCGCCTGCCCGCCGATGGACTGCTCGGGTTCCTGGTCGAGCAGGATCACCGTGCGGCCCGCGTCCAGCAGCTCGGCGGTGGCGACCAGCCCCGCGAGCCCAGCCCCGATCACGATCACATCAGCGTCGTACGCCATGGGTTTCCATCCTTCGGGGCGGTGCGGGCAGCGGCGGGCGCGGGCAGACGAAGTTACTTGTGGGTCAGATCTTGGGTACGGGCCGCGTCCACGTCAACCGTCCGGTCGGCGGCGCCCTCACCGATCCCGCCGGGCCGCCGGGCTATCGTCGGACCGTGTCGGTGCTGGTACTCCTGCTGTCCGTGGGCGCCGCCTGCTGCCTGGGCTTCGGATTCGTCTTCCAGCAGGACGCCGCCCGCCGCGCGCCCCTGAGCGATTTCCTCTCCCCCCGGCTGCTCCTCGACCTGATGCGGGTGCCGAGCTGGCTGGCCGGGCTGGGCCTGATGGTCTGCGGCATGGTTCTCGGTGCCCTGGCACTCGGCCAGGGCGAGGTCTCGGTCGTGGAACCGCTCCTGGCGACCAACCTGCTCTTCGCGATGGCGCTTTCGCGCTACCGCACGGGCCAGCCGCTGGGCCGGCAGGGCTGGGGAGGCCTCTGCCTGCTGGCGGGCGGCGTCACCGCGTTCCTGCTGGCCGGCGAGCCTCGCGGCGGTGAGGCGGTGACGGCGCCCCTGCGGCACTGGCTGGTGATCGGTGTCGTGGCGGGGCTCGCCATGATCCTGACCGCCTCCGCCAGGCATCCACGGACCCGGGGAGCCCCTGTCCTGCTCGGTCTGGCGGCGGGGCTGCTCTACGGACTGCAGGACGCCCTGACCAGGGTCAGCGGGGAGCGGCTTGCCGACGGCGGCTGGGCGGCGCTGCTCTCGGGCTGGCAGCCGTACTCGGTCCTCGTCCTGGGGGTGACCGGCCTGCTCCTGGTCCAGAGCGCGTTCGAGGCGGGCCCGCTGCGGATGTCCCTCCCCGCGCTGACCGCGGCGCAGCCACTGGCGGGCATCGTCTGCGGTATCGGGTTCCTCGGCGACCAGGTGCGCACCGACACGGGCGCCCTGGCCTGGCAGGCCGTGGGGCTGGCCGCGATCGTGGCCGGGATCGTGCTCCTGGGACTGCACCCGGCGATGCCGGAGGGGAAGGAGCGACACGGTTCAACGGCCGCGGACCGGTTGATGTTGGATGGGCCCCATGACTCCGGCTGACGAGATCCTGGACATTGTCGACGAGAACGACGTCGTCGTCGGGCAGGCGCCCCGCGGCGAGGCGATGGCGCGCAAGCTGCGCCACCGCTGCGTCTTCATCGAGGCCAGGGACGCGGCGGGCCGGGTGTTCGTGCACCGCAGGACGGCCACGAAGCTGGTGTTCCCCTCGCACTACGACATGTTCGTCGGCGGGGTCGTCGGCGCGGGTGAGTCGTACGAGGAGGCGGCCCTGCGGGAGGCCGAGGAGGAGCTGGGTGTCTCCGGCCTCCCCCGGCCCGCACCGCTCTTCAAGTACCTCTACGAGAGTCCGCTGCACAGCTGGTGGTCGTACGTGTACGAGGTGCGCTGCGAGCTGCCGGTACGGCCGCAGGCGGAGGAGGTCGACTGGCACACCTTCCTGACCGGCGCCGAGCTGGAGGACCGGCTCGGTGACTGGACGTGGGTGCCGGACGGCCTGGAGACCTACCACCGTCTGCGGGAGTTCCGGGCCGGCGGCCGCGCGGGGACCACCGGATGAGCGAGTTCACGCGCGGACTGCGGCTGTGGTTCGCCCCGGAGCGGGTCCGCGAGGAGGGCGACACCCCGGACTACCGCTTCTCCCTCGCGAACGAGCGCACCTTCCTGGCCTGGATCCGGACGGCCCTCGCGCTCATCGGCGGCGGTTTCGCCGTCGACCAGTTCCTGCCGGGGCTGGCCTGGGGCATCCGGGCCGGCCTGGCACTGGGTCTGCTGGCGGCGGGGGTGCTCTGCGCGTTGCGGGCCGTCAACCACTGGGTGCGGTGCGAGCGGGCGATGCGCCGTGGGGAGGATCTGCCCGTGTCGCGCTTCCCCGTGCTGCTCAGCCTCGTGGTCGCCGTGGTGGCGCTCGCGATGGTGGTGGTGGTCCTCTTCGGCTGGGAGGGCCGGTGACCACGGGGGAACGCGATCCCGGCCTCCAGCCGGAGCGGACACGGCTGGCCTGGCGCCGCACGACCCTCGCCTGCACGGTGGTGGCCGTGCTCGCGGTCCGGCAGGCACTCCGCAGCGGGCCGGCCGGGGCGGGGATGCTCGCGGTGGCCCTCAGCCTGCTGGCCTGGCTGGGCTTCCTCGTGGTGGCGCACCGGCGTGTGACGGGCATGGGGACGTCGCGGCCGGCCCCGCTGTCGCCGCGCCACGCGCTGACGTCCGCCGCGTGCACGGTCGCGCTCGCGGTGTTCGCCGTCGCGACGCTGTTCTGACCGGTCCGGGGCTCTCAGTCCTCCCAGGCCACCGTGACGACGATCTTGCCCCTGGTGCGCCCCTCCTGGTTGAGCCGGTACGCGTCGGCGGCCTGTTCCAGCGGGAAGACCCGGTCCACGTGGACGGAGACGATGCCCTGCTCGGCGAGTTCGGCGAGGTGGGCGAGGTCCGCGGCGTCGGGCCGTACGAAGGCGTAACGCCCCCCGTACGAGAAGACCTCGCCGTCGGCGATGGAGGCGAGCCGGCCGTCGGGCGCGAGGGTGTCGGCGGAGATCCGGAGCGCTTCCCCGCCCACGGTGTCGAAGGCCGCGTCGAAGCCGTCGGGGACAAGGGCCCTGAGGCGGGCGGCCAGCCCGTCGCCGTGCTCCACCGGTTCGCCGCCCAGCTGTCGTACGTAGTCGTGGTTGTGGGGTCCTGCCGTGCCGACGACACGGCAGCCCGCGTGCCTGGCGAGCTGGACGGCGAGCGAACCGACCCCTCCGGCGGCCGCGTGCACGAGGACGGTCTCGCCCTCCTGGACCTTCAGGGTGCGGTACAGCACCTGGTAGGCGGTGAGACCGCACAGCGGGAGGCCCGCCGCCTCCTCGAAGCTCAGACTCAAGGGCTTGCGTGCGAGGGTGCGCACGGGTGCGGCGACGTACTCGGCGAAGGTTCCGCGCGAGAGGAAGTCCTCTCGCACATAGCCGATGACCTCGTCCCCCACCGCGAACTCGTCCACGGCGGCGCCCGGCTGGACCACGACACCGGAGACGTCCCAGCCGGGGATGACGGGGAACACGGCTTCCAGCCCCGCCTGGAGATAGCCCTCCCGGGCCTTCCAGTCGACGGGATTCACCGCCGCCGCCCGCACCTTCACCAGGACCGAGTCCGGCCCGACGTTCGGGTCGGGCCGCTCGCCGTACTCCAGTACGTCGGCCGAGCCGTATCTGCTGTAGCTGATCGCCTTCATCCTCCGACGATCAGGGCGGGCCGGGGCGCCCGCAACTCAGGCCGTGGTCACCTCGAAGGGCGGCAGCGGGGTCCTCGGGTCGTGCCCGGAGTGCCGGGGCCCGCCCGGGGCGGGGAGCCGGAGATCACTTCTCGGATTCCGGGAGGACACTGGACGACATACCGACTGGTCGGCATCATGGTCCCGACCGTTCAACCTCCCGGAGGTGCGCCCCATGAGCCCAGTCCACCCGCCAGGTCTCGATCTCGACCTGCTGCGCGGCCATCTCGACCGTGAGCGGCCGGGGCTGGTGAAAGGACCGCTCGACGCACGGGTGATCGAGGGCGGACGCTCGAACCTCACCTACGTCGTCACCGACGGCTCCGGGCGGTGGGTGGTGCGCAGGCCTCCGCTGGGACACGTGCTCGCCACCGCGCACGACATGAAGCGTGAGCACCGGGTGATCAGCGCCCTGCACTCCACGGCGGTCCCGGTGCCGGAGACCCTCCTGCTCTGCGAGGACGACGCGGTGATCGGCTCGCCCTTCTACGTCATGGAGTACGTCGAGGGAACGCCCTACCGCACCGCCGACCAGCTCGCACCGCTCGGCGCGGAGCGCACCAGGGCCGTCGTCCTCGGTCTCGTGGACACCCTGGTGGACCTGCACGCCGTGGATCCGGCGGCCGTCGGTCTCGGTGACTTCGGGCGTCCGGACGGCTTCCTGGACCGGCAGCTGCGGCGCTGGGGCAAGCAGCTGGACGCCTCCCGCAACCGTGAGCTCGCCGGCATCGACGAGCTGCACGCCGCGCTCGGCCGGGAGCTCCCCGCCTCCCCCGCGCCCACCGTCGTCCACGGCGACTACCGCCTGGACAACGTGCTGATCGGCGGGGACGACCGGATCGAGGCGGTCCTGGACTGGGAGATGTCCACGCTCGGCGACCCGCTCACGGACCTCGGCCTGCTCGTGATGTACAGCTCCGACCTGGGCCTGCCCGAGTCACCCGTCTCCACCACCAGCGGTGCCCCGGGCCACCCCGGCCCCGCCGAGCTCATCGAGCGTTACGCCGCCCGCTCCGGCCGCGACACCTCCGCCATCTCCTGGTACACGGCCTTCGCGTGGTTCAAGCTCGCCGTGATCCTCGAGGGCATCCACTACCGCTACACCCTGGGCCAGACGGTCGGTGCCGGCTTCGACCGCATCGGCGACCTGGTCCCCGTCTTCATCTCGCACGGCCTCACCACCCTCCAGGAAGGCTGATCACCCCGTGGACTTCGCATTCGACGCCCGTACCGAAGAGCTGCGCACCGGACTGCTCACGTTCATGGACGAGCACGTCTACCCCGCCGAGGAGGTCGCCGAGGAGCAGCGCGCGCGGCTGGCCTCCCCCTGGGACACCCCGCAGATCGTGGAGGACCTCAAGGCGGAGGCGCGCAGGCAGGGCCTGTGGAACGTCTTCCTCCCCGACGCCGAGTACGGGGCCGGGCTGACGAACCTCCAGTACGCCCCGCTGGCCGAGATCACCGGCCGCAGCCCGCACCTGGCCCCGACCGCGCTGAACTGCGCGGCTCCGGACACCGGGAACATGGAGGTGCTCTCCCAGTTCGGGTCGGACGAGCAGAAGAAGCAGTGGCTGGAGCCGCTGCTCGCCGGGGAGATCCGCTCGGCCTTCGCGATGACGGAGCCAGAGGTGGCCTCCTCGGACGCGACGAACATCGAGACCCGGATCGAGAGGGACGGCGACTCCTACGTCATCAACGGGCGCAAGTGGTACATCTCCGGTGCGATGAACCCGGACTGCGCGATCTTCATCGTCATGGGCAAGACGGATCCGGACGGCGAGGACATCCGCCGCCAGCAGTCCATGATCCTCGTACCGCGTGACACCCCCGGGCTCGAGGTGCGCCGCGCGATGCAGGTGTACGGCTACGAGGACCACTCCCACGGCGGCCACGCCGAGGTCGTCTTCACCGACGTGCGGGTGCCCGCCGCCAATCTGATCGGCGAGGAGGGGGGCGGCTTCGCCATCGCGCAGGCGCGGCTGGGTCCGGGCCGGATCCACCACTGCATGCGGCTGATCGGGATGGCGGAGCGCGCGATCGAGCTGATGTGCAGGCGTGCCGTGGCCCGTACGGCCTTCGGCAGGCCGCTGGCGCAGCAGGGTGTCGTCCAGAACTGGATCGCGGACGCCCGGGTGACGGTGGAGCAGTTGCGCCTGCTGGTGCTGAAGACCGCCTGGCTGATGGACACGGTCGGCAACCGCGGGGCGCACACCGAGATCCAGTCGATCAAGATCGCCACCCCGCGCGCGGTCGTCGGGATCCTCGACCAGGCGGTCCAGCTGTACGGAGCCGGCGGCGTGAGCCAGGACTTCCCGCTGGCCGAACTCTGGGCGTCCGCACGGACGCTGAGGCTGGCGGACGGACCGGACGAGGTGCACCAGCGTTCGCTGGCGCGGCGGGAGATCAAGAAGTACCTCTGAGCCCGGAGGGCCGGGAACGAGCCCGGAAGACCCGGAGCGGTCCCGGGGCGAGTCCGGTGCGGGGAGGCGCGGGCGGGCCGCGCCTCCCCGGCGGGTCAGAAGGTGAGCTGCCAGCTGTCGATGTAGCCGGTGTCCTGTGCGGCGACGTCCCGGACCTGGAGCTTCCAGGTGCCGTTGGCCGCCTCGGCGGACGCGTTGACGGTGTACGTCGCGATCACGTTGTCGGCCGAGTCGCTGCTGCTGGAGTTCTTCAGCCGGTACGCGGTCCCGTCGGGCGCGAGCAGGTCGACGACGAGGTCACCGCGGTAGGTGTGCTTGATGTCGACCCCCACCTTGAGTGCGGACGGGGCGTTGCCCGTACGGCCGGTGACCGCGACCGACGAGGTCACCGCGGCACCGTTGTCGGGCACGTTGACGTTGGCGGCGTTGCTGAAGACCGTCCCGGTGGGCGGGGTGACCGTCCCGGCGGACAGGGTCCATATCGCGTGGGCCACCGCGTCGCTGTTGCGGTCCAGGGCCGTGTCGTTGATGTTCGTCGTCGTGTCGCACGACGAGTGGTAGCAGCGGTCGAAGGCCTGGCCCGCCGTTCCGCCCCACTTCTGCGCCTGGGCACTGGACTTGGTGTTGCTCGCCCCGGTGAACAGGCCTCCGACGGGCACGCCGGCGCTCTTGAAGGGGGCGTGGTCGGAGCGGCCGTCGCCCTCGGTCTCTATCTCCGTGGGCACCGACAGGCCCGCGAAGTAGTCCTTGAAGGTCTGCTCGATGACCGGGTCGTCGTCGTAGACGAAGTAACCGGCGTTGGGCGAGCCGATCATGTCGAAGTTGAGGTAGCCCGCGATCTTCGAACGCTCGGCCGTGGCCAGGTTGTTGACGTAGTACTTCGAGCCGACGAGACCCAGCTCCTCGGCCCCCCACCAGGCGAAGCGCAGGTGCTTGTCCGGGGCGAGCTGCGCCCGGGAGACCGCGAGGGCCGTCTCCAGCACGGCGGCCGATCCGGAGCCGTTGTCGTTGATGCCCGCGCCGGAGGCCACCGAGTCGAGGTGGGAGCCCGCCATGAGGACCTGGTTCGCGTCACCGCCCGGCCAGTCGGCGATCAGGTTGTACCCGGTGGCACCGCCGGAGGTGAACTGCTGGAGCGCGGTGGTGTATCCGGCCGCGTCCAGCTTGGCCTTCACGTAGTCGATGGATGCCTTGTAACCGGGCCTGCCGTGGGCCCGGTTGCCGCCGTTGGCGGTGGCGATCGACTGGAACTGGGTGAGGTGAGCCTTGACGTCGGCGAGCGGGATGTCGGGGGCCGCGGCGACGGCGACGGGCGCGGCCTGGACGGCGGGGGCGGCGGTCGCCAGCAGGGCGGCGACGGCGAGCACGGCGGCGGGCAGGAGTCTGCGTCGGACAGGTCTCATCAGGGGGCTCCGGATTCCGTTCGGGGACTGACGGAACGTGCGGGGGATCACCAGGAACGTGCACGGTCCTGGGCCTGGAGCTGTGGGGCTGGCAGCGCGCCCCCGATGCTCGGGTAGATGACCGAGCACCGTCAAGAGTGCAATCCGGACATGCGTGTTCGCTCACCGGACGGACGGGAGGGAGGACCAGGACTCCGGACCCGGAGGCGCCCCCTCCTCACCACAGGGGCCCGCCTTGCGGAGCCGGCCTCCGCGTGTGCCGGAGCACACGGTGCCCGGTCACACGCCGGGGGCGCTCGTGTCAGGCGTTCCGCCTGCTCAGCGCGCCTCGCGCGCCGCGTCCGGACCTCTTGGCGAGGTGTGCCGGGGGCCAACACACTCCGAGTGGGTTCCCGTCGGGGAGCCCCGCCCCCGGCGTCGTGTCAACCGAGAGGCTCTCCATGCGCCCGCTCCGCCTGTCCACCGCCGCCCTGTCCGCCGCGGCCCTCCTGCTGACCGCCGCCTCCACCACGGCCTCGGCCCATGGGCACGACACGACGACGCACACCCCCGGCACGGAGTTCGCCGACGGTTTCGAGACGCCGGTCGTCCCGCCTCCGGCCCCCTTCACCACCCACCCGGGCGGGCAGACCGCGGGCCCCTGGGCGGTCGGGGGTCACAGCGTCGACGTGTCCTCCGACCGACTGTGGGACGCGGCCGAGGGCAGCCAGTCGCTGGACCTCAACGGCACTACGTCCGGCAGCGTCTCGCAGCAGATACCGACACACCCGCTGATCTCGTACGTCGTCAGCTTCGAGCTGGCAGGCAACCCGGCGTGGGCTCCCGCCCTGAAGACGGGCGAACTCAGGGTCGACGGCGTCCCCGTGAAGACGTTCAGCTTCGACGTCACCGGCCGTGGTTTCCGGAACATGGGCTACGTCCGGCAGACCGCCGTCTTCACCAGCCCGCTGAAGAACTCCGTCACCCTCACGTTCGCCAGCACCAGCCCCGGCCCCGGCGGCCCGGTCATCGACGACGTCCGGATCCGGAGCTGCCTGCTGGTCCTCTGCCCTCACGTCGCCTGAACCGGCGGGTGACCGGGGAGGCCGTCAGGGGCGCAGGGCCCTCAGCAGCAGGTCGGCCAGATGGTCCGCGACCTCCTGCTGGCTGAGCGGGCCTTCGGGGCTGTACCAGGTGGACAGGTGGTGGACCGAGCCGAAGTGGTAGTCCACGACCAGGTCGGCCGGGGTCGCCACGGAGAACACCCCGGCCCGCTGTCCCTCCTCGATGAGGGCCCTGAAGCGCTCGTGGTACCGGCGGCGTTCGATCCGTACCTGCTTGTTCTTCTCCGGGCTCAGGTGGTGCATGGAGCGGAAGAAGATCGAGGCGTCGTCGAGATTCTCGATCGTCGTGACGACCACGTCGGCCGCCGCGTCGCGCAGCCGCTGCTCGACCGGCGCCTCGGCCCCCGCGAATGCGTCGAGGCGTTCCTGCTGGAGCCGCAGCACCCGGGCGTAGACCTCCTGGAGGAGGTCCTCCTTGGAGCCGAAGTAGTGGTACAGCGCCCCCTTGGTGACTCCCGCCGCCTCGACGATCTCCTGGACGGAGGTGCGGTCGTAGCCACGCTCCGCGAAGAGCCGGGTGGCGGCGGCCAGCAGCCTCTGGGGGACGGGCGCACCGTCCCCGTCCGTCGCCTTGGCCATTGCCGCCACCTGCCCTCTCGTACCGCGCGTAACTGTTCTACCGGGGGGAACGCAGTTCCCGCCTGAGGATCTTCCCACTCGCCGTCTTCGGGAGCTCGGCCAGGATCTCCACTTCGCGCGGGTACTTGTAGGCGGCCAGCCGCTCCTTGCAGTACGCGCTCAGCTCACCCGGTTCCGTCTCGGCGCCCGGCCGCAGGCTGACGTATGCCCGGACCGTCTCGCCGCGGTAGGTGTCGGGAACGCCCACGACGGCCGCCTCACGCACCGCGGGGTGGGTGTAGAGGACATCTTCCACCTCCCGGGGCCAGACTTTGAACCCGGAGGCGTTGATCATGTCCTTCTTCCGGTCCACGACGTAGAGCCAGCCCGCCGTGTCCATGAAACCGATGTCCCCGGTGCGCAGCTCCCCGTCGGGGAAGGCCGCTTCGGTGGCCTCGGGCAGATTCCAGTAGCCGGAGACGACCTGCGGTCCGCGTACGGCGATCTCGCCCTGCTCGCCGAAGGGGACGTCGTCCCCCGTCTCGTCGATGATCCGGACCTGGGTGTCCGGTCCGGGGACGCCCACGGACAGGGTCCCCGAGACGGGGTCGACCGGCGCCTCGTGCTCCGGCGGTACGGATGCGCAGGGCGCGGTGCACTCGGTGAGTCCGTAGCCGTTGCGGATGTACGGACCGAAGCCCTGGCGGAACTTCTCGACCAGGGCCGGCGGCAGCGGTGCCCCGCCGGAGGAGATGACCTTGAACGAGGCGAAGTGTTCCCGGGTGGCCTCCGGGTGCGCGGCGAGCGCCATGAAGGCGGTGGAAGGGCCCACGGTGTAGGCGGGTCGGTGCTCCGCGAAGGCCTCCAGGACGACGCTCGCCTCGAAGCGGTAGGCGAGGACCAGGGTGCCGGCGTTGGCGACGCAGGCGGCGAGCTGGCACACCATGCCGGTGATGTGGAAGAGCGGGGCGAGCGCGAAGTAGGCCGAGCCCTCTTCGATGGGGTGGCCGGCCCGCTGCCGCTCGGCGTTGATCATGATGTTGCCCTGGGAGTTCATGGCCCCCTTGGGGGTGCCGCTCGTCCCGGAGGTGTAGCTGATCAGGGCGGTGTCCGCGGCGGTGGGTTCCCGGCCCTCGGGGGCGGGGAGGCCGCGGCGGGCCACGGCCACCAGATCCGAGGCCCAGTCGTCGGCTCCGGGCGCGGGGAGCCGCTCGAAGCCGAGTACGCGGGGGTCGTCGGCCGACTGGAGGTCCAGCTCGCAGGCCGTGACGGCGATCCTCACGCTCGGGGCCGCCTCGGCGGTGGCCCGCAGATAGGACTCCCAGGCACGGTCCGAGCAGATCAGCGCGGTGACCTCCGCGTCCTTCAGTACGTGACCGACCTCGCCGGACTTGTACATCGGGTTGAGCGGGACGACGGTCGCACCGGCCTTCCAGGCACCGAGCAGCGCGATGACGAAGTGCGGGGTGTTCTGGAGCATGATCGCGACCCGGTCGCCGCGCTCCAGCCCCTCGGCGGCGAGGTGCCCTGCCACGGAGTCGGACAGCTCGTCGGTCTCGCGGTAGCCGAGGCGACCGTCGAAGTAGGCGAGCGCGGTGTGCTCGGGGGCCCGCCGGACGGCCGCGCGGAAGGCGTGGACCATGGTCTCGGCTGGGTGGACGGGGGCGAGCTGGGCCTCACTGAGCAGGTCGGTCCAGGGCTTCGCCGCGTAGATCGACCCGGTCATGCGCCGGCCTCCTCCCACTTCTGCTGCAGGTGGTTCATGTTGCCGATCCAGTGGTCGGGGTCCTTGGCGCGGGCGCGGTAGTAGCCGGCGACCTCCGGATGCGGCAGGACCAGGAAGCGGTCCTGCTCCATTGCCTCGAACAGGGCGTCGGCGACGGCCTCCGGCTCGATCGCGGTGGGCGCGAGCACGAGGTCGCCCGCGGAACCGGCCGCCGTGAGCATGTCCGTGCGCACGCCCTGGGGGCAGATCGTGTGGACCTTGACGCCCCGGTGGCGGTAGGTCAGCGACAGCCACTCGGCGAAGGCGACGGCGCCGTGCTTGGTCACGCTGTACGGGGCGGCTCCGATCATCGTCAGGAGGCCCGCGGCCGACGCGGTGGAGACGAAGCGGCCGCTGCCGCGCTCCAGCCAGTCCGGCAGCAGCGCCCTGGCCGCGCGGACGTGCGCCATCACGTTGACGTCCCAGGCCGCGGCCCACACGTCCTCCTCGGCGAAGGCGTCTCCGCCCGAGGCGAGGCCTGCGTTGGCGCAGTAGACGTCCACCGTGCCGCCGAGCGCGTCGCGCGCGGCCTCCACGATGCCGGAGGCGTCGCCGGCCACGACGGTGCCGCCGATCTCCTCGGCGAGCGCCTTGATCCGGTCGCCGTCGAGGTCGTTGACGACGACCCGCGCGCCCTCGGCGGCGAATCTGCGGGCGAGGGCCGCCCCGATGCCGCCTCCGGCTCCCGTCACCACTACGCCAGCGCCCTGCACCGTGCTCATCGGTTCCGCCTCTCTCAGCCGTGTTCCCCGGCAGACTAACCAGTCGGTATGTGATCGCGGAAGAGGTTCGCGGCAGGACTGGGAATCTGCCCAGTCATGGCCGTTCCGTGCGGCGCGCACCCGCGCTAGCGTGCGTGACCATGACAGTCGACGCGATCATGGAGGTAGCCCGATGACCCTGTCCAGGCGTGGATTGCTGGCTGTCGGCGGTGCGATGGGAGCCCTCGCGACGACCGCCGCGGGACCGGGGGCGGCCATGGCCGCCGGCCGGGGGCACGGGGCCGGGGGCACCCGGGTCCGTACCGGCTTCGAGCGGCTGCGTGCCGACGGGTACCGGCTGCTGGCCGGGCAGAAGGTGGGTGTCGTCACCAACCCGACCGGAATCACCACCGACGTACGGCACATCGTCGATGTGATGCACCCGGACGACCGGGTGAACCTGACCGCCGTCTTCGGCCCCGAGCACGGCTTCCGGGGGACGGCGCAGGCGGGCGGCTCGGAGGGGCGTTACGACGACCCCGCGACCGGACTGCCGGTCTACGACACGTATCTGAAGAGCGGGCAGCCGCTGGCCGACGTCTTCACCGCGTCGGGCGTCGACACGGTGGTCTTCGACATCCAGGACGCGGGCGCCCGGTTCTACACGTACATCTGGACCTTGTACGACTGCATGGAGGCGGCCGCGCTCGCCGGCAAGCGGCTCGTGGTCCTGGACCGGCCCAACCCTGTCACCGGCAGGGCGGCTCTGGGGCCCGTGCTCGATCCGGCCTTCGCGACCTTCGTGGGGCGCAGGGAGATCTCGCAGGCACACGGCATGACGGTGGCCGAGCTCGCGCTGCTGTTCGACGCCGAGTTCCTGACGGCCCGGCCGCTGGACCTGGACGTCGTGAAGATGTCGGGATGGCGGCGCGGGGACTTCTTCGACGAGACGGGCCTGCCTTGGGTGCCGCCGAGCCCCAACATGCCGACGCCGGAGACGGCGCTGGTCTACTCGGGGACGTGTCTGTTCGAAGGGACGAACCTCTCCGAGGGCCGGGGAACGACACGGCCCTTCGAACTGCTCGGAGCCGAGGGCGTCGACCACCGCTGGGCGGCTGCCGCCAACGGCCTGGAGCTGCCCGGGGTCGCCTTCCGTGAGGCGTACTTCGCGCCGGTGTTCTCCAAGTTCCAGGGCAAGACGGTGGGCGGTGTGCAGGTGCACGTCCAGGACCGGGACGCCTTCGACCCCGTACGCACCGGCATCGCGCTGCTGGTCACGGCGAAGCGGACGTGGAGCGGCTTCGCGTGGCGGGCGGACAACTGGATCGACAAGCTCACGGGCAACACCCGGGTCCGCACGATGATCGACGCGGGGGCGGACACGGACGAGGTGGTGGGGGCCTGGGCCGCCGACCTCGCGGCCTTCCGTGGTGTGCGCCGGGAGTACCTGCTCTACCGGTGAGGTCCCGGACCTCACCGAGCCTGTTCCCCGTCCGGCCCGGACGGGGAACAGGCTCGGTGACGGTGCGCCGGCCGCTACCGGTGCGAGGGGAACTCGACGACCAGCTGGTAGGTCGGCCGGTTCTGCCAGTGGATCGACTTCTGCGAGATCCCGCCCAGCGGGCGGTGGATGATCGCGTCGGTGCACCACTGCTCACCGGCCTTGCAGCTGTCGTCACCCGGGTAGACCTCGGCCGCCGGTACGGCCGCCGCGTCCTTCAGGGTGCTGAGCAGCGCGGAGCGGCAGGCGCTCAGGTCGCCGTTGCCGCAGTACGTCTTCCCCAGCGGCCCCTTGACGGACTGTCCGAGTACCTGGCGCAGGTCCTTGTCGGCGAAACCCCACCAGCCGTACTGGAAGGCAGAGCCGCTGTGCGCCCCGCTCGGCCCGTGACTGGCGGCCGGGGACTCGTCCGTGGACAGGCTCGCGGTCAGTGCCGTGTAGAGGGCGTCGCCCATCCCGGGACGGAACTCCGCCTCGACCAGCTTCGGCCACCACGCGTCCATGATCCGTACCGCGTCCGCGTGCGTGTAGGCGTGCGATCCCGGGCCGGTCTCCTTGCGCTGCACGCCCGCCGCCCGCCAGGAGTCCAGCTGCTGGACCACCGCGTTCAGCTGCGGGTCGGTGACCGGCTGGGAGCGCAGCACCTTCAGGAGCTCGGGCAGCAGCTGCTCACCGCGGAGGTCGGTGAGGGCGGCCTCCTCCATGGCACGGGTCAGGGAGGCCCGGGTCACGCCGCCCTCCTCGACGAGTTCGGACACCCTGTCGTCGAGCAGGTCGCCCCTGTGCACCGCGCCGAAGCCGAACGCGGCGGTGGAGTAGTCCTTGGCCTGACGGTTGTTCCAGGAGATGTAGTAGTCCTGGCCGCTGGAGTGCGGGTGCTCGGCGAAGGGGGTGTAGTCGGTGGTGTTGGCCGCCGGGTCGTAGCCCCGCCACTCGTACGCCTTCTCGGCCTTGACCGGCAGCGCGGCGTCGACCCCGGCCGCGCGCACGGGGTTCATCCCGCTGTTGTAGTAGGCCGTGGTGCGCGAGTCGGCGTAGAACCAGTTGAAGGCGTAGTCGATGTTGCTCGCCGCCTGCTGGAAGGAGGCGGCGTCGGTGACGACCGCCGGGTCGTTGAGCATCTGGAAGCCGATGATCGAGTCGGCCTCGTGCCGGTAGGTGGAGCGCAGCGAGGTGTACGCGACCGGCTTGCCGTCCACCGTGGCGCGGTGGGTGACGATGCCGTGGTCAGTGCGCCACACCTGCATCCGGTAGGAGCCCTTGGCCGTGGAGTCGGCGACGGTGGGCTTCCAGGAGTTGGTGCGCTCCAGCTTCTCCATGGCCGTGCAGACGCCGTCGTCGCGGTAGTGCGTGGAGTTCTTGGCGGGCGCGGAACCGTCGGGTTCGCAGAGCTCCACCGCGTACGTGTCGGTGATGTCCTGGGCGGCCGACGTGGCGCTCCACGCGTAGTCCTGGCCCCGGCCCATCTGGATGTACATCCCGACCCCGGCGAAGGAGACGCCACGGGCGCTGATGCCGGGGCCCTGGAGCTCCTGGAGCATCATCAGCTGCGGCGCGAAGTAGCCGGTCTGAGGTCCCATCACGGCGACCGGGTTGCCGCTCGCGGTGTGCTTGCCGGACACCAGGAGGGCGTTGGACATGCCCCGCTTCTGGGCGCCGTCGCCGGAGCCGGGCAGCGATCCCTCCGGTATGACACCGTCGTCGTACATGCCCTGGAGGGGCTTGAGCGCGGCCGGCGCGTCGACCGGCGCCTTCTTGCCGGTGCCCGCCGAACCGGTGCGGTCGTATATCAGGGGTTCGGGTGTGACGGAGCCCGCGTCGGGGAGGGCCGCGCCCCGGGCCTTGTCGGGTTTGCCTGCGTACGGGAACGAGGTGCCGTCGTGGACGGTGAGGACGGCCTCGGGGTCGTTGCGCTGCCGGAAGGACTCCCAGACGCGGGTCCCCTCCTCGACGCCGTACTTCTGCTGGGCGGCGAGCAGCGAGAGCGCGGCCTGGACCTCGCCGCCGCCTCCCCCGCCGAACTGTCCGCCGACGACCGAGGCGATCGAGATCAGGTCGGTGAGCTTGAACGGCTGGATCTCACCGACGTTCGTGATCGAGTCGATCTTCCCGGTGAGGACGTACTCACCGGGGAAGTAGCGGCCGTTCTTCGACTTCACCCGGTAGGCGTTGATCCCGTCGATGTAGGCCTGCGCGTCGGCCATCGCCTGCTCGCCCCGCGCGCCCTCGGTGGTCCTGATCCATTCGACCTGGGCCTCGAGATCCGCCTCGGTGTACGGGGCCTGCGGCCAGAACTGCTGCTCCAGGCCCTGGTTGGCCAGTGCTCCCCCGGCGAAGGAGGTCAGCTCACCGCGCCCGATGTGCCGGAAGAGGTCCATCAGCCACAGCCGGTCCTGTCCGGCGGCGAATCCGGCGCCGAACTCGGTGCCGTAGCGGGTGGTGCCCTTGATGTGGGGGACGCCGCTCTTCTTGTCCCGGGTGATCGTGACGTCCTCGCGCGGCTTCGTCACGGACTCGACCTGGTCGGCGGCGACCCCGAAGGAGGCGTCGTTGAAGAAGTCGGTCAGCTTCTGGTCGGTGAGCCCCGTATGGCCCGCGACCAGTCCGTTGTAGCGGTCCAGCTGGTCGTCGCTGTGCGCGGGGTGGGTGCCGAACGCCTTGTTGCCGAGGATCTCGACGAGCGTGGCGTTGCCGTTCTCACCGGGCGGCAGGATGTCCGCGCACTGGTTGTGGCAGTGGTCGGTGACGGCGACGGGTTCCGGTTCCGCCGCTCCGGCGACGGGCGCCGAGGCGAGCAGGGACGAACCGAGAGCGAGAACGGCCGCGACTGCGACGGCTCCGAGCGTGCGGGTGCGTGGGGGCATGCGTGCTCCTCCGGGGTGGCCGATGCGCCGGAGGTTACTGGCGGTACGCCCCGCCGGTAAGATGAACATCAGTCACTTTTTCCGAATCGCCACACGCTCCTGCGGGGTCCCACGTGGACGGTCTCAGTCCGTGGACGCATTTCGCCCTTGGATGGAGCCGAATCGGGCACTCGTACGTCCATCCCTTGACGCCGAAGTACGAGCGACGGAGGTGGCAGTGCCATGGCCGGTTTCCGGAGTCTTGCGAGACAGGTCCGCGATCCACGGGGCGATCTGGCTTTGCGGCGGTACTCGCTGCGCAAATGCCTGGAGCGGTTCGCCCCGTACGGTCACCGTGCGACCTGGGATCATCTGTGCGCCCGGCACGGGATAGAGCCCGAGGACAGGGCCCCCGAACCGGTGCGCCTGATCCGCGCGCTGGACGAACTGGAGGAGGCGCGGGCCGTCTGGCTCGCGTACGAGGAAGGCTTCGCCGAGCGGCGGCGCCGTGAGAAACACGACGGGCTGCGGCGGCCCGGCGCGTTCGACGACTGGCACCGCCGGACCTGGGGCGGCAACGGGATCGCCCACTGCGAGGATCCGGGGGTCCACCCCAGCGCGCCCCTCGCGGAGGTCCTGGGGCGGCTGATCGCGGCCCTGGGCGGGAAGCCCGGAGCCGCCTGCCCGGTCTGCACGGGGACCGGGATCGTCTGGCGACAGGACCTGGACCGTGAGCCCTGGTCCGGTCCGGTCTGCACGCGGTGCGGCATCGTGGTCCCCCGGCCCGTCCTGACGGCGGGCGCCCTGGCCAGGGCCAGGGGGGCACGCACGAGGGGGCTCACGGCGTCGGCCGCCTGAGGCGGACGGCCACGGAGGTACCGGCCGGAGCCGGGGCGCGCTCAGGAGCGGTTCGCCCCGCCCCGCTCGGGCATCAGCCGGGAACCGGCCATCCGGTCGCCGAAGACGTCGTCGGGGTTGGACAGCACACAGGTCTCCAGCGAGAGACAGCCGCAGCCGATGCAGTCGGTGAGGTGGTCACGCAGCCGGCCCAGCTGCTTGATCCGCTCGTCCAGCTCCGATCGCCACGCCCGGGAGAGCCTGGCCCAGTCCTCGTGGTTCGGCGTGCGCTCCTCCGGCAGCTCGGCGAGCGCGTCCCGGATGGTGGCGAGCGGAATGCCCACCCGCTGGGCGGCGCGCACGAACGCGACCCGGCGCAGGGCGTCCCTGCCGTAGCGGCGCTGGTTGCCACTGGTGCGACGGCTGCTGATCAGGCCCTTGGACTCGTAGAAGTGCAGGGCGGACACCGCGGCGCCGCTACGGGCGGAGAGCTGGCCGACGGTGAGTTCTTGGTATGACTGCGGGATCTGTGGCACTCCCCGAACCCTAATGGCCGCACCCCGGCCGCTCCCGGTACTTCGAAAACCCGCCCGGTCCGTCGTTGACAGGGGCGCGCGGTCCAACCATGCTGAGCAAGCGCTTAGACATCACCCCGGAGAGGGTGACCGACAGCCGGAAGGCAGGGACCACGAACATGGCAGAGCCGAAGATCTTCACGTCCGCACAAGAGCTGAGGGACGGGGTCGGCCAGGAGCTCGGTCACAGCGACTGGCTGGAGATCGAGCAGAAGAGGATCGACCAGTTCGCCGAGGCCACGGGCGACCACCAGTGGATCCACGTGGACCCGGAGCGCTCCGCGAACGGCCCCTTCGGGACGACGATCGCGCACGGCTATCTCACGCTGTCGCTGCTGCCGGTGCTCGTGCCGCAGATCCTTCAGGTCGAGGGCGCCAAGATGGGCATCAACTACGGGACCAACAAGGTCCGCTTCCCCTCGACCGTCCCGGTGGGCTCGCGGCTGCGCGCCACCGCCGTACTCAAGAGCGTCGAGGAGGCGGGCGGCGGCGTGCAGGTGACCGCCCTCGTGACGGTCGAGCGCGAGGGCGGCGACAAGCCGGCCTGCGTCGCCGAGTCGGTGTCGCGCTACTACTTCTGAGCCGCGCACATCGGAGTCACGCGCGCTTCCGTGTCGCGGGCTTCCGAGTCGTGGCACGGCTTTCGATCCGTGCGGAGTGCGCCGGGCCCGCGGGGGTGCCCGGCGTCACTTCACTTCTGGGCGCCCACCATGCGCAGGACGAGGTCGGCGTAGAGGGTGCCGACCTCCTCGGGGGTCCGGCTGCCCTGCGCGTTGAACCAGCGTGCCACGTCGATACAGAGGGACAGCACGGCGAGCGTGGTGCCCGGGACGTCCGGGACGTCGAATTCGCCCGCCCGGACACCGTCGCCGATGATCCGGCGCACCGCGGCGTCGCTCCGCCTGCGCAGGGCGACGATCTCCGCGCGGTGCTCCTCGCCGAGGGCTTCCAGTTCGTACTGCACCACGCGCGCCGTGGTGTGGCGCTCGGCGTGCCAGCGGACGAAGGACCGCACGGCGTCGGCGAGCCTGTCGGACGCCGTGCCACCGCTGTCGGCCGCCGTCTCCAGAAGCCGCAGGGCCCGGTCGTGACCGATCCTGCTGATCCTGTGGAGCAGCTCTTCCTTCGTCTTGTAGTGGATGTAGAGCGCGGCAGGGCTCATCCCGGCCCGTCCTGCGATGTCACGGGTGGTGGTCGCGTGGTAGCCACGCTCGGCGAACGCCTCGACGGCGGCGACGAGCAGTCGCCGTGCCGCTTCGGGCGTCACCTCGCTCCACGGCGTGTTCTCGCCGTCGGTGTCCTCCGCCGTGCTCATCGCCACGTGCCCCTTTCCGCTGGCAGGACGAACACCATACCGCGAACCTGAGCAAGCGCTTAGAGCGCTCGTGGGGTGAGATCGTCAGAGCTTCTGGAAGGGATCGTGCTCGGCGAGGATCTTCTCCAGCCTGGCCTGGTCGACCCGGCTGACGATCTGCCCCGCCTCCTGCCGGTCCCTGATGACCTTGGCGAGGGTGAAGCACGAGGTGACGAGATAGAGGACACCGATGGCGAGGAACGCCCGCACCCAGGCGTCGGCGTCGAGGAAGAAGATGCCGAGGGCCACCGCGCCCATCGCCACCCCGAAGGAGAGGACGGCCTGTCCGTAGAAGGCGGCGGTGCTCTGCTGCTTGACCGATGTTGTCTCACTCATGTCGCACAGCATCCGGCGCGGGCACCTGCCTGCGGTATCCGTCGGCGTACTCAGCCGGTACTCATCGTCGCGCGGACCGCTCCGGACGGCCGTGGCCGCTTCCTGCCGGCCGTGGCCCCTTCCTCCCGGCCGTGAGCCGCTCCCGCGGTCCGTATGCGGTGAGCGGTGCGGTGCGGTGCGGTGCGGTGCGGTCAGGCGACGGGGCACCCGTGCCGGGCCCCGGAAGCGGTGGCGAAGGCCGTCAGCAGTCGTTGCGCGTCCTCACCGTCGACGGTGCTCCGCACCCCTTTCCCGCTGTCCGGCCTCGGGAACTCCTCGAACTTGAAGTACGCCGCGCCCAGGGCGCCTTCGCAGTCGTGGGTCCGCATGAGCGCGCCCTTCACGCTGCCGGGGTAGCGGCCGTCCAGGTACATCTCCTGCTGCGCGGAGGGCCCGTAATAGGCGGTCAGGCTGAAGTGGTGGCCCTCGGCCGGGAGATCCGAGGAGCAGTTCTCGGTGAGCGCGCGTCCGGCCGGCTTCTCCGACACCGTGGTGAGCCCCAGCCTGGCCGCGTCACGGGAGCCGACGACGCCTCGGCAGGTTCCCTCCGCCCCGGCGGCGGGGCGTTTCTGCCAGGGGGAGGTGTCGACCTTGGAGGGGCGCTTCCCCGGAGCGCCCTCGCACCCGAAGCGGTCCGCCGCCAGGCGAGCCGACTCGGTGGCGAACCGGGCCACTTGGAGTATCTGGGCGTCGGTGAGCTCCTCGACGTCCTGGCGCGCCTCGGCCATGACGAGAAGACCGTTGCCCGGCAGCGGAGCACAGTCGACGAGGACCGCGGCCTCGGCCCTGCCCGAGACGGCGAAGGAGCCGTTCCAGCCGAACCCGATCGGTGTCGCCGAGGAATTCTCCGCGGCGCCGCTGGTGCGGTGGGCCGCGGTCGGACGGATGTTCAGCTCGAGCGCACCCCCGGACCCCTCTCCCCGGGCCCGCGCCTCGCAGTACTCGGTCTCCTGACCCACCCACTGTCCGGTGTGGCCTCGGAATTCCAGCTCGGCACCACCGAAGAACTTCCCGGCCTCCCCGGCCGCCAGAGCTCCCCGGCAGGTGTCGGCGGGGACCTCGCGGGATTCCTCGTCCCGGAGGCCCAGGCCCCAGATCAGCCCGCCGGCCGTGAGCGCCAGCACGAGCGCTCCCCCGGTCACCTTGGCCTGTCGTCCGATCACACTTCCCCCTCCGATCCGGCCGAGGACGCTATCAGAGCGCCACCGGGCGGGCGCGTGCCGCTCCCTCCGGGGACGATTCCGTCGCGGCCGGCGGTTTCAGAAGGCGGAGACCCCCGTCAGCGCGCGGCCGATGATCAGCTTCTGGATCTGACTGGTGCCCTCGTACAGGGTCATCACTCGGGCGTCCCTGACCAGCTTGCCGACGGGGTACTCGTCGATGTAGCCGTAACCGCCGAACACCTGCAGGGCGTTGTTCGCGGCGCGGACCGCGGCCTCGGAGGCGAAGAGCTTCGCCGTGGACGCGGCGGTCGCGAAGTCCTGCCCGCGGTCGATGAGGTCGGCGACGCGCCAGGTCAGCATGCGGGCGGCGTCGACGTCCACGGAGATGTCACTGATGAGCTCCTGGACGAGCTGGTAGCTCGCGATGGACTTTCCGAACTGTTCGCGTTCGCCCGCGTAGCGCACGGCGGCGTCCAGGGCGGCCTGCGCGATGCCGACGCAGCCGGCCGCGACCGACATCCTGCCCTTGGCCAGGGCGGACATGGCGACGGAGAAGCCCTTGCCCTCGGGACCCAGGAGGGTGGAGGCCGGGACGCGGACGTCCTCCAGCACGATCTCGGCCGTGGCCTGGCCGCGCAGGCCGAGCTTGCCGTGGACGGTGCGCCGGGTGAGGCCGGGGCTGTCCGTCGGCACGAGGAAGGCGGAGACGCCCCGGTGGCCAGGGGTGTCACCGGTGCGGGCGAACAGCAGGACGACATCGGCCCAGGTGCCGTTGGTGATGAACATCTTGGAGCCGCTGATGACGTAGTCGTCACCGTCCCGCACGGCCCTGGTGGTCAGGTTCCCCGCGTCGGAGCCGGTGCCCGGCTCGGTGAGGCCGAAGCAGCCGACGGCCTCGCCCGCGGTGAGCCCGGGCAGCCACAGCCGCTTCTGCTCCTCGCTGCCCCAGGACGCGATCGTCTTCGCGACCAGGCCGAGCGAGACGGACACGATGCCGCGCACCGAGGAGTCGCCGCGGCCGAGCTCCTCGGTCACCAGGCAGTACGCGAGGTGGTCCCCGCCGGATCCGCCGTACTCCTCCGGGATCGTCAGCCCGAGGAAGCCGAGGGCACCCAGCTTCTTCACGATCGACTTGTCGACACTCTCGGCGCGGTCCCACTCGACGACATGCGGGGTGATCTCCCGCGCGACGAAGTCCTCGGCGAGCTGCCGGACGGCATCCTGCTCCTCGCTCAGCTCCAGGTTCATCCTGTGACACCCCACTTTTAATTAGCACTGCTAGTTTTCTGCTTGCAGGCCCTACTATGTGCCGCATGGCCCGACCGCGCAAGCCCCTCCTCAGCAGAGACCGCATCGTCGAGGCGGCGAGCGCGCTCGTCGACGCCGAGGGGCTCGACGCCGTCTCGACCCGGCGTCTCGCCGCGGAGCTGGGGGTCAGCGGGCCGTCGCTCTACAACCACTTCCGGAACAAGGACGAGATCCTCGACGCGGTGGCCGACGCCGTCTCCGCACAGGTCGACCTGTCGATGTTCGAGAGGTCCGACCCGCGCGAATGGCCCGCCGCCCTGCACGACTGGGCCGTCTCCTACCGCGCGGCGCTCGCCGCACACCCGCACATCGCGCCGGTGCTCGCCCAGGGCCCCGGCCGCCGCCCGGCCGGCCTGCGGGTCGCCGACGCGGTCTTCGGAGCGATGGTCGAGGCCGGCTGGCCGCCCGCCCAGGCGACGTACATCGGGGCGCTGATGCGCTACTTCATCACCGGATCGGCCCTCGGCTCCTTCGCGCGCGGCTTCGTCGACGACGAGACGGCGTACGACCCCGCCGACTACCCCCACCTCGGGCAGGCCCATCTGCTGGCCGACCGGCGCCAGCAGGTCGACGAGGGAGCCTTCGAGACCGGGCTGCGCGCGCTGCTGGACGGCCTGGCGCTGCAGTACGAGCAGACGGTCTCCGCCCGCACGGTTCGGCCCGCGCCGAACGGTGGCTGACGCATCCTGGACGTATGGCCCGTACGACACCGCACGATCCCGCCGCGCCCCGGCTCGCCGCGCTGGCGGCCCTGCTCGCCGACGAGACCCGTGCCTCCTTCTGTCTGGCCCTGCTCGACGGCAGGGCCTGGACCGCGGGTGAGCTGGCGCGCGGCGCCGGGGTGGCCGCCTCGACCGCGAGCGAGCATCTCGGCAAACTGGTCGTGGGCGGGCTCCTGACCGAGGAGCGCCAGGGCCGTCACCGCTATGTGCGGCTCGCCGACGGGCGTACCGCCCAGCTGATCGAGGAGCTGGCGGCCCATGCGCATGCCGGCGCGCAGGCACCCGTGCGCTCGCTGCGGGACGCGAGCCTCCAGCACGCGCTGGCCCGGGGGCGCACCTGCTACGACCATCTCGCCGGACGGCTCGGCATCCGCATCACCGACGCGATGACCGAGCGCGGACTGCTGCGGCAGGACTCCGGTTTCACGCTGACCGAGGAGGGCCTGGAATGGTTCGGCTCACTCGGCGTCCCCCTCGGCACCGCCTCCCGCAGGCCCCTGGCGCGCGGCTGCCTGGACTGGACCGAGCGGCGGCCGCATCTGGCGGGTACCTCGGGTGCGGCCCTGTGCCGTCACGCACTGGACGCCGGCTGGTGCGAACGGATCGGGACGGGGCGGGCGGTCCGGACGACCTCTGCCGGGCTGCGCGCCCTGTCGGAACACCTGGGCATCGAGCCGTCGACGATTGACGCGGAATGACAATTCGGTGGGGAGCCGAAGAGTTTCCCGCCTACCTTCGTGCCATGACGACGACACCGACAGCGCGCACCGCCGCGCCGGACACCTCCGGACGCGACTGGCGCGCTCCGGCCGCCGCGTGCACCACGGTCATCCTGTGGGCATCGGCATTCGTCTCCATCCGCAGTGCGGGCGAGGCGTACTCACCGGGGGCGCTGGCACTGGGCCGGCTCCTCGCGGGCACACTGACGCTCGGCGCCATCCTGCTCCTGCGCCGTGAGGGGCTGCCCTCCCGGGCGGCGTGGCCGGGCATCATCGGATCCGGACTTCTCTGGTTCGGCCTGTACATGGTCGTACTCAACTGGGGTGAGCAGCAGGTCGACGCGGGCACGGCGGCCATGATCGTCAACGTCGGACCGATCCTGATGGCCCTGCTGGGTGCCAGGCTGCTCGGGGAAGGTCTGCCGCGCCGGCTCCTGACGGGCATGGCGGTCTCGTTCGCGGGCGCCGTCGTCGTCGGTCTCTCCATGTCGGGCCACGGGAGTTCCTCGGTGCTCGGCGTGCTCCTGTGCCTGCTGGCCGCGCTGTCGTACGCGGGCGGGGTGGTCATCCAGAAGCCCGCGCTGCGGCACGGGTCCCCGTTGCAGATCACCACGTTCGGCTGCCTGATCGGCACGGTCGCCTGCCTGCCCTTCACCGGCGTACTGGTCTCCGAGGCGGCCGACGCCCCCCTCTCCGCCACGCTGAACATGATCTACCTCGGGGTGTTCCCCACCGCGCTGGCCTTCACCACCTGGGCCTACGCGCTTGCCAGGACCACCGCCGGCCGGATGGGCGCGACGACGTACGCGGTGCCGGCGCTGGTGGTGCTGATGTCGTGGCTGCTGCTCGACGAGGTGCCCGCGCTGCTCACCGTCGCGGGCGGGCTGCTCTGCCTGGCGGGGGTCGCGGTGTCGCGGACCCGGGCGCGCGGGGCAGTGAAGAACGAGGGCCCTGCTGCGACGCCGTGAGCACATCGGCCTTCAGGGCCTGAACGGGAGGGCGGGCCGGGGGCGGCTGCTCCGGCGCAGTTGCCCCTGATGGTGTTCGTGTCCCGATGCCATGGCTTGGTCGTCCGCCACGGCCGACCGCTGTCCAAAGTCGGCCGCCGGCAGCCCGGTTGACGCGTGTTAGGTTCCGATTCATGGAAGGAACCATCCGCAGGGATCTGGCCTCGCGCCTGAGCGCGGCGCGACGCAGGACGTTCGTCGGCCGTGGCCAGGAGCTGGAGAAGTTCAAGCTCGCTCTCGCGGGTGGGCCGGGTTCTCCCGTCCTGCTCTTCGTGCACGGCCCCGGCGGGGTGGGCAAGTCGGCGCTGCTCCGGCAGTTCGCCCACGAGGCCGAGCTGGCCGACCGGTTGGTGGTGGAGGTCGACGGGCGGCAGATCGACCCCTCTCCGGCCGGGTTCGAGATGGAGGCGGCGAAAACGGTCTCGGGGCCGCCCGCGGTGCTCCTGGTCGATGCGTTCGAGCACTGCCAGGGCCTCGAGGGCTGGCTGCGTGAGCGGTTCCTGCCCGGGCTTCCCGAACGGACGGTCGTCGTGGTGGCGGGCCGTGTTCCTCCCGGGACGGACTGGAGATTCGACCTGGCCTGGAGCGATGCTCTGGAGATCGTCGCGCTGGGGCCCCTGGAGCCCGAGGCCGCCGCGGCGCTGGTCGAGCGGCACGGCGTGGCACCGACGGTCCGGGACGCGGTCCTGGAGTTCGCGGGAGGATATCCGCTCGCACTGAGCCTGGCCGCGAGTGTGGCGGTCGACGGGGCGGCCTCCCAGCCGGACTGGTCTCCGACACCGGACGTCATCTCCGCGCTGCTCACCACTCTCATCGGTGAACTCCCCTCGCAGAAGGAGCGGCTGGCACTGGAGACCGCCGCGCACACCCTCACGACCACGGAGGGCCTGCTCGGTGCGGTGGTCGGTGAGGAGCACGCCGCCGAGATGTTCACCTGGCTGCGCGGCCTTCCCTACGCCGAGCACGGCCGCCACGGCCTGTTCCTGCACGAGCTGGTCGCGGAAACCGTCGACCGGGACCTGCGATGGCGGGACACGCGGGGCTACGAGCAGATGCACCGCAGCGCCGGCCACTACCTGTTGGAGCGCGCCCGCACCGCCCCCGAGGACGAGGCGATGACGGCCATCCGCGCGCTGACCTATCTCAAGCGTTACGGCCCCATGGAGCCCTACTTCGCGCGCGTCGAACGGGAGGGGGACACCCATGAGGGCCGGCTCGAACCGCACGAACACGAGATCGCCGTGCGGATGACCGAGGAGGTGGAGGGGGAGCGTTCGGCGGAGATCGTACGTTTCTGGCTGGAGCACCAGCCGGAGGCCTTCTGGGCTTACCGCAGTTCGCGGACCGGCAGGCTGACCGCGTTCATGACGTGGCTGCGTCTCAGGGAACCCGGGCCGGAGACCGCGGTGGACCCGGTCGCGGCGGCGGCCTGGGAGCACGTGGAACGCACGGCGCCGATGCGTCCCGGCGAGCATCTCCTCATGTCGCGTTTCATGATCGACCCGGTGTCGTACGGCGAGGTGTCCACGGTGGGGCACCTCATGCAGCTGCGGATCTGCCGGGACTGGATCCGCTCCCGGGGGCTGGCCTGGTCCTTCATCATCTCGCCGGACGCCGCGCTGTGGCGCGGCCTGATGCACCACCTCGGGCACCGGGAGTTCTGGGAGACGGCCTGGGACCGTGGACTCACCTTCACGGGCTTCGGGTGCGACTGGCGCACCACCCCGCTGGAGATCTGGTTCGACCGCACCCAGCCCGGTGCTCTGCACGCTCCGGTCCCCGACGGGGCCGGCACCTGCGGCACCGTACGGACGCTGCCGAGGGAGGCTTTCGACGGTGCGGTGCGGGACGCGCTGAAGAACATGCAGCAGCCCTCCGTCCTCGAGCACAATCCCCTGCTCAACAGTCATCTCGTGGCGGACCGGGCCCGGGAGAGTGACAACGACCCGGTGGACCTGCTGCGCACCGTGCTCGCCGAGGCGGTCGGGGAGTTGAAGGAGGAACCCCGGCAGCTGAAGTTCCACGCGGCTCTGGTGACGACCTACCTGGAGCGGGCGCGGACCCAGGAGACTGCGGCGCACCGGCTCGGGCTTCCGTTCAGCACCTACCGGCGGCACCTCGTGCAGGGGACGGGTCTGGTGTGTGCGCGGTTGTGGGCCGCGGAGTCGGCGTCCGCCGTGACGGACTGGCCTGACCCACCCGCCCTCCACACCGTCTGACGGTGGTGGGCCGGGCAGGTGGCCGGCCGCACCCGTGGGCGACCGGCAGAGCCGTGGGATCCGCCCTGCCGGCTGCTCCTGAACACATGTGAGCAGTGGTGAGCAGCGAAACGGACTCCCGGGTGAACCCCTGACAGCGGAAACATCGTGCACGCCGGGGCGAGCACTCGCCCCGGTGGTGCCGGGAGGACCCTCCAGGCATCAGTGAGAGGTACGAGCGGGTCCGGGCGTCCGGGGCCGGCCACGGCCTCTCGCCCGAAGCCTCCGAGGGGTTGCCGATGCGCCGGACCAGGCCGCCCGCCTCTCCTCGGGTGCCCGTACGCGGCCCCCGGGCCGCTCGCTTCCGCCGGTGCCGGGGGAACGCACCGGCAGCGCGGAGGTGACGACGTGCCGGCACACCGGCGCGGCGTCCGCCCCAGTTCCCGCTCACCGCTTCGGAGTCCGCATGAGCCGGGCTCGATGGAAGGAGACCACCATGCGTGGCCATCACCTTGTGAAACGTCTGTCGGCGACGGGAGCGGCCGCTCTGGCCGCCGTCGCCATCGGTGCTGTCGGAGCGCAACCGGCCGCTGCCGACAGCAGCGAATGCCGGCCCGACTGGTTCTGCCTTTGGCAGGACTCCAGCTATCAGGGCCGGATGCTGTCCAGCCCTGCGCAGAACGTCTCGAACGTCGGCGACTACATGAACGACCGTACGACGTCCTACTGGAACCGCACCGACCAGTGGATCACGGTCTACTACGACTCGGGTTACCGCGGCTGCCTGTTCGCGATCCCGCCGGGCGGTTCGGACAACGCCGTCGACCCCCATCTCAACGACCGCGTCACCTCGTTCGCCGTCGGCCAGTGGTGCTGAAAGGAACTGTGACAACGATGAGGAAGAAGATGACGGTGCGCCTGAGGCCCCTGACCGCGGCGGCACTCACCCTGGGTGCGGCCTTCGCCATGACCGGCCTGGGCGGTGGAGCGGCGGTGGCCGCCGACACCGATTGCCCGGCCCAGGAGTTCTGCCTGTGGGCGGACCCAGGGTTCACCGGGCGCTTCGCCTACTCCAGCGAGCCCCAGTCGAATGTCGGCGACTACATGAACGACCGCATGACGTCCTACTGGAACCGTACCGACAACTGGGTCTCCATCTACCTGGACGACAAGTTCCAGGGGTGCCTGTACTCCATCGCGCCGGGCGACAAGGTCTCCGACATGCCTTCCTGGGCCAATGACGCGACCACCAGCTTCCGCCCCGGAAGGTTCTGCAGGTGGACCGGATGAGCGGCCGTTCCCGCACGGCCGGCCGGGTCCGGCTCGGCGCCCTGGCCACGGCCGCCGCCTGCCTGGCCGTGGGGCTCGCCCCGCAGGCCGCGAACGCCGCGGACGACGGCTCCTGGGTCAACCTCCAGAACCCGTACACCAAGGCCTGTCTCGGCATCAACACCGCGATCGCCGGAACCATGCCTGTCACACAGGTGACCTGCAAGGTCACCAACTTCAACTCCTGGAACCTGAGTGACGACGGCTGGCTGCGGAACGGCTACCAGAGCGGTTCGTGCCTCGACACCAACGGCACCGACCTGTACCTCTCGACATGCAACACCACCGACCCCGGCCAGCTGTGGGAACGGCTTCCGGGCACTAAGGTCGGAATCGTCCCCAGGGCCTTTCCCGGGAAGACACTCGTGGGCTGGGCGGACGGAACGGTGAGTGTGGCGGCACCCGGCGCCGTCGACCAGGCCGGTAAGTACCAGTGGCAGTGGAACTGGTGGTGAGTACACCTGCGTACGCCGTCGCCGGAAGGGTGCCCGCCGCACGCCCCGCCGGTCGGGCGGGGAGCGGCCTGGCTGTTCCGGGGCAGCAGGACCCACTGCCGTAGGGGGGTGGGCGGTCCACGCGAAGCGCCCGGCCGGAGTGTTCCGGCCGGGCGCCTCGTGTGGCGGGACGGCCGGCCGACGACGCGCTCCTGTACAGGCGGTCCGAACCGCACCGCGGAGCCGGTCACGCGCGCGACGGGGACGGGATCGGCCGGTCCACTCCGCGTACGCCCGGATCTCCGGGCCCGTACAGCGGCCTGGACCGGTGCCCCCGACGGTCGGGAGACCTCGAACCGGTGCCTCGGGGCGCGTCCTCGGGGTGGCGTCCGGCACCCCCTCAGCGCGTGCGACGGCACTCCACGGGCACCCACCCGTCAGCCGTACGAACAGCCTGGCGGGCACATCCGCCTAGAACACGACCAGCGCGCGCCCTCCCTTGCCCGCGATCATGTTGTCGAAGGCCGCCGGGATGCCGTCCAGCGCGATCCGCTCCGTGACCATCATCGACAGGTCGAACCGTCCGGCGCGGATGTGTTCGGCGAGCACCGGCAGGTCGCGTGCCGGATCGCTGTTCCCGTACACGCAGCCGGTGAGGGAGCGGCCCCAGTGGAAGATCTCCAGGGCGTTGAAGGTCACCTGCTGGTCCTTGCCGCCGATCCCGACGACGGTGGTGCGGCCGCCTCGGCGGGTCGACTCCCAGGCCCCGCGGATCGTGGCGGGCCGCCCGACGCACTCCACGGCGACGTCCGCGCCCTGGCCGCCGGTGAGCTTGCGGATGGCACGCGGGGTGGTGTCGGACGCCACGACGTAGTCGGTGGCACCGGCCCTGCGGGCGAGTTCCTCCTTCTCCGGTGACACGTCGACGGCGATGATCTTCGACGCCCCGGCGATACGGGCCGACTGCAGGACTGCGAGGCCCACCCCGCCGATCCCGAAGACGACGACGCTCTCGCCCTCGCGCACCCGGGCGGAGTGGTGGACCGCGCCGTAGCCGGTCAGGACCGCGCAGCCGAGCAGTGCGGCGTCGTCGAGCGGGATGCCGGCCGGGGCGGGCAACACGCAGTTCGCGGCGACGACGGTCTCCTGCGCGAAGGCGGCGACGTTCAGGCCCGGGTGCAGCTCGGTGCCGTCGGCCGTACGGGCGTGGATGTTCGACGCGCCCTTGAGCGCGTCGGCGCAGAGCCAGACCTCACCGATCCCGCAGTGGAAGCACGCCCCGCAGGACGGCGCCCAGTTGAGGACCACGAGGTCGCCGGCGGCGACGTGGGTGACGCCCTCGCCGACGGCGAGCACCGTCCCGGCGCCCTCGTGGCCGAGGACGGCGGGGACGGGCAGCCTCATGGTGCCGTTGGAGAGGGACAGGTCGGAGTGACAGACACCGGCGGCGGCGAGGGAGACGCTCACCTGGCCGGGGCCGGGCTCGGGCAGTTCGATGTCGGTGATCTCCAGCGGAGCTCCGACGGCGGGCAGTACAGCGGCGCGGACCACGAACAGACTCCTCGATGGATCGGCGTGGGGATCAGAACTGGAGGGACTTGGTCTGGAGGTACTCGGAGAGGCCGTGCGGGCCGAGCTCGCGGCCCACGCCCGACTGCTTGTAACCGCCGAAGGGGGCGAGCGGGTTGAAGCGTCCGCCGTTGATGTCGACCTGCCCGGTGTCCATGCGGCGGGCGAAGGCAACGGCCTCCTCGTCGTCCGCGCCCCATACGGCGCCGGCCAGCCCGTACACGGTGTCGTTGGCGATCCGCAGGGCGTCGTCCACGTCCTCGTACCGGAGGATCGAGAGCACCGGGCCGAAGATCTCCTCCCGCGCGACGGTCATGTCCGAGGTGACGTCGGCGAAGACGGTGGGGCTGACGTAGTAGCCCTGTTCCTTCGGTGCCTCGGGACCTCCCGCGACGAGACGTGCCCCCTCCTCGATGCCCTTCTCGATGTAACCCCGCACCCGGGCCTGCTGCTTGGCGTTGACGACGGGGCCGACCCGCTCCCCGGGGACGTACTTGGCGACGGCTGCGCCGGCGAGGCTCACGGCCTCCTCGTACCGCTCGGCGTCGACCAGCATCCGGGTCCAGGCACTGCACGTCTGGCCGGAGTTGGACATCACGTTGGCGACGCCCACGTTGACCGCCCTGGCGAGGTCGGCGCCGGGCAGGATCACGTTGGCGGACTTGCCGCCGAGCTCCAGCGCGACACGCTTGACCGCCGCTCCGGCGGTGGCCCCGATCTGCCTGCCGACGGCCGTGGATCCGGTGAAGGAGACGAGGTCGACGTCCTCGTGCTCGGCGAGCGCCTGGCCCGCGACCGCGCCGATGCCGGTGACCAGGTTGAAGACGCCGGCCGGCAGGCCCGCCTCCTGGGTGGCCTCGGCGAAGAGCTGTGCGGTGAGCGGGGTGTCCTCGGCGGGCTTCAGGACGACGGTGCAGCCCGCCGCCAGCGCCGGGGCGACCTTGGCGACGATCTGGTGGAGCGGGTAGTTCCAGGGTGTGATCGCGCCGACGACGCCGACGGGCTCCAGCAGGACCGTGGAGTTGCCGAGCTTCTCCTCGAAGGAGTACGAGGCGGCCAGTTCGGCGTACGAACCGGCGACGAGCACCGGTACACCCGCGTGCACCGTCCGGGACAGCGGCAGCGGGGAGCCCAGCTCGGCGGTGATGGTCTCGGCGATCTCGTCCTTGCGGGCGGCGAGCACGTCGCGCAGCGCGCCGATCCTCTCGGCGCGCTCGACGGGCGGGGTGGCCGCCCAGCCGGGGAACGCGGCGCGTGCGGCGCGTACCGCGGCGTCGACGTCCTCGGCGGTGCCCGCCGGGACATGGCCGATGACCTGCTCGTCCGCCGGGTTCACGACCGCGATCGTGTCCTGGCCCGAGGCGGGCCGCCATTCCCCGCCGATGTACATCCCGTCATGCGCCTTCATGGCTGTTCCTCCCGGGCTCGCTGTGCCTGCCGCCGAAGCCGTGCGTCGTACGGACGGATGCCGTCCCGGCCCCAAACTAGCGCTGTTAGTTTTTTGGCGCCAGGGAACCGCTGGAGACACAGGTCACGCGTGGCCGGCGGCCGCCCTCCCACGCCGGGCCGGCAGATGTGCCCGGGAAGGGCGGGCGCGGCTTCCGGAGCGGCGGGGGACGCCCCCGGGCAGGGGCGGGCCGGGCACCCGGGGCCACAGGGGGGACACACGGGCAGAGGCGGGCCGGGCACCCGGAGTGGCTCCGGGCGCACCTCCCTCAGGCTCTTCGTCAGGTGGATTCCCGCTCGGCGCGGGGGCGTTCGGCACGGGATGCGGGGGCCGGAGCGGTCACCGGGTCCACGTCCGCAGCCCCTTTTCCGCCGCCACGCAGCCCGAGTCCCGCCGCCCCGACGAGCAGGGCACCCAGCATCACGAACGGCGCGGCGGTGCCCGCGACCCCGGCGATCAGTCCGGCCGACGCGGGGGCCGCGACCTGGCCGAGCCTGTTGCCGGTGAGCCTGAGGGCGAGTGCGGTGGAGCGGGCCGCCGCAGGGGCTGCCTGGACGACGGTGGTCATCGAGAGCGGCTGGCCGACCCCGAGGCAGAAGCCCAGCACCGCGAGCATCACGGCGAGCCCCCACACCGGGACGGGCAGGGCGACGGCCGCGCAGAGGAGGCCGCCGAGCAGGCAGGTCGTGGAGAGCAGCGCGGTCCTGCCGACGGTGCGCAGCATCGGTGTCATGACGAGCCGGCAGGCGATGGTAGCGGCGGCCCGCAGGCTGAGAAGCAGGCCGACGGTGGCGGGTGCGATCCCGCGGTGCTCACCGACGACCGGCAGATAGGCGGTGAGGATGTCGGTGGCGCTGAGCACGGCCAGGCTGATGAAGATGCCGGCCGGGACCCCCCGGGTACGCAGGATGCTGCCGACCGGCACCTTCGAGTCCGCCCGCCGGGACGGGCCGGCGGTCCCGCGGTGCTCGATGCGCCACAGCGAGGTGAAGGCGACGGCGGCGACGACCCCCGAGACGAGCAGGGCGAGAGCGCTCGTACGGGCCATCGCGCCGTCCCGCTCGGAGATGAGGTAGCCCGCGGCGATCGGGCCGACGAGCTGGCCGAGGGAGGCGCCGATGGTGAAGTGGCCGAAGTTGCGGTCCTGGTCGGCCGGGGCCGACTGCCGGGCGACGAGCGACTGGGCGCCGATCACGAAGCAGAGGTGGCCCAGGCCCATGACCCCGCTCCAGGCGGCCAGCGCGGGAAGGGAGCCCGCGGTGCCGCTGAGCGCGCAGCCGCCGCCGATCAGGAGGACCCCGACGGGCAGCAGCGGTGCGCATCGGCCGTGATCGGTCCGCCGGCCCAGCGGTACGGCGGCGAAGAGCGGCAGGAGCGCGTACACACCGGCGATGACACCGATCGCACGCTCGTCGGCACCGAGCGAGAGGGCCCGGTAGGAGACGGCGGGCCGCGCCATCGACACCGCTCCCTGCGCGAAGGCGAAGGCGATGACGAGGCGCAGCAGCCAGCCCCTGCCGGGCCGGGGTTCCGGAGGCATCAGATGATTCCGAAGAGTACGGCGGCGACGAGGACCACCAGCGAGGTGAGCACGGCCCACTTGACGGTGAAGCGAGTGTGGTCGCCGAACTCGACCTTGGCCATGCCGACCAGGACGTAGACGGCGGGCACGAGCGGGGACGACATGTGCAGCGGCTGTCCCGCGATGGAGGCACGGGCGATCTCCAGGGGGGAGACGCCGTGGGCGGCGCCGGCCTCGGCAAGCACGGGCAGCACTCCGAAGTAGAAGCCGTCGTTGGACATGAAGTAGGTGAGGGGAAGGCTCAGCAGACCCGTGACGATGGCCATGTGCGGGCCCATTCCGTCGGGGATCGCCCCGACGAGCCAGTCCGCCATGTGTTCGACCATACCGGTGCCGGTGAGCACGCCGGTGAAGACCGCAGCGGCGAAGACCATGCCGGAGACGTTGAGCACGTTGTCCGCGTGCGCCGCGATCCTGGCCCGCTGGTCGGGCATGTGGGGGAAGTTGACGGTGAGGGCGAGGGCCGCGCCGAGCAGGAAGAGCACCGGGATCGGCATGAGCTCCAGGATCATCGCGGCCAGCAGGGCGACGGTGAGGCCGGCGTTGAACCAGTAGAGCTTGGGGCGGAGGGTGGACCTGTCGGGGTCGAGTCCCTTGAACTCCTCGTCCCCCTCGTCGCCGTCCACGCCGCCGGCACCGGCGCCACCACTCTTCGGGGCCTTCGTGAGCCGGTCGCCGCCGCCGCCCGCGCCGACGAGCACGGTCTCGGGCTCGGGGTCGGTCACCAGCGCCTCGTCGAGCGTGAGCATGCCGAGCCGCTTGCGCTCGCGGCGGCCCAGGACGAAGGCGAGGAGTACGACGGCGAGGAGGCCGACGGCGAGAGCCGGGATCATCGGGACGAAGATGTCGGCCGCGTCGACCTTGAGCGCGGTGGCCGCGCGGGCGGTGGGGCCGCCCCAGGGCAGGGTGTTCATGACCCCGTTCGCGGTGGCGGCGACACCCGTCATCACGACCAGGCTCATCTTCAGCCGCTTGTAGAGCGGGTACATCGCCGAGACCGTGATCATGAAGGTGGTCGAACCGTCGCCGTCCAGCGAGACGATCGCGGCGAGGAGCGCCGTGCCGACGACGATCCGCATCGGGTCGGCCTTGCAGAAGCGCAGGATGCCCCGGACGATCGGGTCGAAGAGGCCGACGTCGATCATCACGCCGAAGTAGACGATGGCGAACATCAGCATCGCCGCGGTCGGCGCGAGGGTGCCGACCCCTTCGATGACGTAGTCGCCGAGCTGCGCGCCCTGTCCGACGGCCACGCAGAACAGGGCGGGGATCAGGACCAGCGCCGCGATCGGCGACATCTTCTTCGTCATGATCAGGACCAGGAAGGTCGCGATCATGGCAAAGCCGAGGATTGTCAACATATGGGCTACCTAACGTTCACCTTTGAACTTCACCGGTGCGGCGGTCCGGATGACGTTAGGGGCCCCGAAGCAGCGTTAACAAGATGTTGACGTGTGAGCAATACGAGCAAAACCCCAGGTCAGCGGGTTGGTGCTACGGAGACGGGGACAGCGTTGAGCACCGCGGTACCGGACAGCGGATCCAGGAGGGTGCCGTCGAGGAGCTGGTTCACGTTGACTCCCGGCTCCGCCCCGGCGACCGACATGCGGGTCCCCGGGCGGCTGTGTCCCCAGCCGTGCGGAAGACTCACGACCCCGGGCCGCACCGAGTCGGTGACCTCGGCGGGCGCCTCGACCTCGCCGCCCGCCGCGGTGATCCGGACCGAGTCGCCTTCGGTGAGCCCGATCCGGGCCGCGTCGTCCGGGTGGATCTGCAGGGTGCAGACGTTCGAGCCGCCTCGCAGCGAGGCGACGTTGTGCATCCAGCTGTTGTTGGACCGCAGATGACGGCGTCCGACGAGCACGAGACCGGCGGGCCGCGCGCCGAGTGACGTGCGGAGCCGGGGAAGGTCGGCCGCGATCGGGGCCGGGAACAGCTCGATGCGGCCGCTGCGGGTCCTGAGCACCTGCGGAAGACGCGGCTTCAGCGGACCGAGGTCGATCCCGTGCGGCTGCGCGAGGAGCTGCTCCAGGGTCAGCTCGTACGGGCCGAGGCGCAGCATCAGGTCGAGCCGGCGTTCGGCGCCGGTGCGGCCCGCCAGATCGTCCGCGAGCTCCTCGGGGACCCCGGCCTTGGCCAGTGCGCCGCTGATGGCCAGGTCGTCGACGGTTCCATGCGGTGCGCCGTGGCGGCCGCCGACGGCGAGGACGAGCCGGGCCAGGATCTCGCTCTCGTCCATCCGGCCCTCCTCCAGCGGGACGGCGGGGCGGCTGTACCGCACCTGGTTGCGCACGGCGAGGGAGTTGAGCGCGAAGTCGAAGTGGGCGCTCTGCGAGGGCGGCGGCGGGGGCAGCACGACGTCCGCGTGGCGCGCGGTCTCGTTGAGGTACGGATCGACGCTGATCATGAAGTCGAGCCCGTCGGCGAGCGCCCGGTCCAGGCGGTCCCCGTCGGGGGCCGAGAGCACCGGGTTGCCGGCTATGACGATCAGGGCCCTGATCCGGCCCTCCCCCGGCGTCTCGATCTCCTCGGCGAGAGCGGCGACGGGCAGTTCGCCCTTGGCCTCGGGGTGTCCGGAGACCCGGCTCCTCCAGCGGCCGAGGGCGAAGCCCTTCCCCGGAGCGGCGGGGCGTGGGGCACGGGCGGTGGCGGAGAGCGGGAAGAGCGCACCACCGGGGCGGTCGAGGTTGCCGGTCAGGATGTTGAGTACGTCGACGAGCCAGCTGGCGAGGGTGCCGTGCTCGACGGTGCAGCTGCCGATGCGCCCGTAGACGGCCGCGGCGGGGGCCGCGGCCAGCTCTCGGGCGATCTCCCGGATGGTCTCCGCGTCCAGGTCGCAGGCCGCGGCCACCGCTTCGGGGGTGAAGTCCGCCATGGCCTCGGCCAGTTCGTCGTAGCCGTCGAGGTGCTCGGCGAGTGCGCCGGGATCGGTGAGCTTCTCCTCGATGAGGACCTGGGTGAGCGCGGCCAGCAGCAGGGCGTCGGTGCCCGGCCTGACGGCGGCGTGCCGGTCGGCCAGGCGTGCGGTGCGGGTGCGGCGCGGGTCGACGACGGTGAGGGTGCCGCCGCGCCGGCGGAGCGCCTTGAGCTTGCCCGGGAAGTCGGGGGCGGTGCACAGACTGCCGTTGGACTCCAGCGGGTTGGCGCCGATCAGCAGCAGATGGGCGGTGCGGTCGAGGTCCGGCACGGGGATGGCGTGGGCGTCACCGAAGAGCAGTCCGCTGGAGACGTGCTTGGGCATCTGGTCCAGGGTGCTGGCGGTGAAGACGTTGCGGGTACCGAGCGCGGACAGCAGGAGCGGCGGATAGAGCCCGCCCGCCACCGTGTGCACGTTGGGGTTGCCGAGGAAGACCCCGACAGCCTGCTCACCGTGCTCCCGGACCAGGGCGGGGACCTTCTCGGCGATCACGTCGAAGGCCTCGGTCCACGTCGCCTCGCGCAGGACGCCGCCCTTGCGGACGAGCGGCGCGCGCAGCCGGTCGGGGTCGGCGTCGAGGCCTCCGAAGGAGGCGCCCTTGGGGCATATGAAGCCCTGGCTGAAGATGTCCTCGCGGTCACCACGGGCGCCGGTGACCGCGGTCCCCTCGATGGTGAGGGTGAGTCCGCAGGTGGCTTCGCAGAGCGGGCAGACACGCAGAGCGGTACGGGATTCGTGGGACATGGGCCCTCCCCGGGGCGGCGGCAGCGGTGCGCGCGGGCGTGATCCGGCGTCCCACGGCGCGCTCGGCGGACGCGGGCTCCCGGCGGACCGAGCATACCGACCGGTACGGATGGAGGCGAGGTGCTGGAGCCACCGGTTGCCCCGCCGCCCGCGGCAGCGGTTACACGTTGTCCCGCCGCCCGCCGCCCGCCGCAGCGGTTACACGAGGATCCGCGCGAGATAGGCCTGGAGCAGCAGCCGGGTCTCCGCGATCAGGTCCGGGTCGCCCGCCGGGTCCGCGCGGAAGGCTAGCTGGAGCAGCGCGTCGGCGGCCTGCACGCAGACCAGGACGGTGCGGAGCAGAGCGGCATCGGATGGGGCTCCTTCGCGTCCCCGGCCGAGATGGCCGCCGAGCAGGTCCGTCAGGCGTCCCGCGACCAGCCGGTTGACCTCCTCGTCGAGCGGTCCGGCGGGGGGCACGGGAGGGCCGAAGTCGACGAGGGCGAAGCCGGGGACGGAGCGCTTCATCGCCAGGTACTCGTCGAGCACCGCGTCGATGACGGCCCGCCACTCCGTCTCCGGTATCGCTTCGAGCCTGGCGACGATCCGCTCGGCGTAGGCCTCCAGATTGCGCTCCGCCAGGGCGTCGACCAGCGCCCTCTTGTTGGGGAAGAAGCGGTACAGGGAGCCGATGGGCACACCGGCCCGGTCGGCCACCGCCCTGGTGGTGAGCTGCTCGTAGCCGGTCTCGTCGAGCAGTGCGGCGCCGGCGTCGAGGATGCGGGCGAGACGGTCGGCGCTGCGTTGCTGCACGGGGACGCGTCGGAGGTTCGTATGAGCGTGGGACACGGTTCCATCATGCCCGTATGCCGTTGACGGGCCACGTTTCGATTCCTACGGTGATGCATAGGATTCTTCGTCAGGGGATCCATGGGGGTTCCTCATCCACCGGGAGCGCATGAATGAGTGGCATCGAGCAGGCGAGGAAGACGGCGGAGAATCTCGGCCACAGTTCCGGCTTCGGCAACGAACACGGCTCGGAGGCGGTCCGGGGAGCGCTGCCGCACGGCCGCAACTCGCCCCAGCGAGCACCCCTCGGGCTGTACGCGGAGCAGCTCAGCGGTTCGGCCTTCACCGAACCCCGCGCCCGCAACCGCAGGTCCTGGCTCTACCGGATCCGCCCCTCGGCCGCCCATCCGGCCTTCGTCCGCGTCGACAACGGCGCCCTGCGCACCGCGCCCTTCACCGAGACCGTCCCCGACCCCAACCGGCTGCGCTGGGACCCGCTCCCCGACCCCGCGCCCGGTACTGATTTCCTGAACGGCCTGTGGACACTGGGCGGCAACGGAGACGCAGCGCAGCGCACCGGCATGGCCGTGCACCTGTACAGCGCGAACTCCTCCATGAACGACCGCGTGTTCAGCGACTCCGACGGCGAACTCCTGATCGTTCCCGAGCAGGGCGGCCTGCTGCTCCGCACCGAGCTGGGCCTGCTGGCGGCCCGGCCGGGCGAGGTCGCGCTGATCCCGAGGGGCGTCCGCTTCCGCGTCGAGCTGCTGGACCCCACGGCCCGGGGCTACGTCTGCGAGAACTACGGCCAGCCCTTCGTCCTGCCCGACCTGGGTCCGATCGGTGCCAACGGCCTGGCCAACGCGCGGGACTTCCTGGCGCCCGTAGCGGCCTTCGAGGACCACGAAGGCCCTGTCGAGGTGGTCAACAAATTCTGCGGGAACCTCTGGTCGGCGACGTACCGGCACTCGCCCCTGGACGTGGTCGCCTGGCACGGCAACCACACGCCCTACGTCTACGACCTGCGCCGCTTCAACGTCCTGGGGACGATCAGCTACGACCACCCCGACCCGTCGATCTTCACCGTGCTGACCTCACCGTCCGACACGCCGGGGCTCGCGGGCGTCGACTTCGTCGTCTTCGCCCCGCGCTGGCTGGTCGGCGAGGACACCTTCCGGCCGCCCTACTTCCACCGCAACGTGATGAGCGAGTACATGGGCCTGATCGAGGGCGCGTACGACGCCAAGGCGGGCGGCTTCGTACCGGGCGGCGGTTCGCTGCACAACATGATGTCGGCGCACGGCCCGGACCGTGAGACCTTCGACCGGGCGAGCGCGGCGGAGCTGGAGCCGCAGAAGATCGACGACGGCCTGGCGTTCATGTTCGAGACCCGCTGGCCGGTCACGGCGACCGCGCAGGCGGCGGGCGCGGACCATCTCCAGCGCGGATACGACGACGTGTGGCAGGGTCTGAGCCGCAACTTCCGGCCGTGAGTCCGCACCGCCGGCGACACCGCAGAGAGATCGGGTGAACCGGATGAATCAGGTGAACGAGGTGAGCCGGACTCCCGGGTTCGCCCCCGACTCCCTGGTGCTGAACCGGAAGCTTCCGCTGTGGTACCAGGTCTCGCAGTCCCTGAGGGCCTCCATACTGGGCCGCCCCCAGGACGCCTCGGCGCGGCTGCCCACCGAGGAGCAGCTCGCCGTGCACTACGGCGTCAGCGTCCTCACCATGCGCCAGGCCCTCAAGGAGCTGGAGAGCGAGGGGCTGATCAGCAGGCACCGGCGGCGCGGCACCTTCATCGAGCCGCGTGCCCGGAGGGTGTCGCCGGTCCGGCTGCTGGGCTCCATCGACGCGATCGTCGCCCAGCAGTCGGGCGAGCGGACGACCGTGCTCGGCCATGGCCGGACGCCCGTCCCCGGTGATCTCGCGGAGTTCTTCCCGGACTGCCCCGAGGTGGTCGGCTACCGGCGGCTCCGCTGCGACGAAGGGACCGGCGAGCCCACCAACTGGGCCGAGAACGCGGTCCTCCCGGAGATCGCGGCCCGTCTGGACGTGGCCGATCTGGAGCGATGGCCGATGACGAAGGTCCTGCGCGACGCGGTCGGCGTACGGATCTCCCGGATCACGGACACCGTCGAGGCGCGCCTCGCCGACCCCGAGACCGCCGAGCTGCTCCAGGTCCCGCTGCTCAGCCCGATCCTGCACTACACCGGCGTCACCTACGACGAGGACGGCACGGTGGTGGACGTGGCACGCATCCGCTACCGGGGTGACCGCTTCTCCTTCTCGGTGACCGTCGACGCGCACTGACGGGCGGGCCGCGAAGGGCGGTCGTTACGGCGGAGGGCGGTCGTTACGATGCCGGGAGGCGGACGTGGCGACGGGGAGGACGACACGGTGGCAGCACGGGTGGCGGCCGGAGCCGGCGGGGGCGACGCGCTCCCGCTGCTGGACGACCTCATGCCCTGGTCGGTACGGCCCCTGAGAACGGGCCGCCCCTGGGTGACGGCCCCCGACGCCCCCTCCCTCCGGGCCCGCTGGGACCTGCTGGCAGGGGCCGAAGGCGCCGATCAGGAAAGGCTGTTCCGGCCCAGCCGCTCCCGGACGCCGCTGACACCGGCCACGGCGCTGCCGGGCAGGTCCACCGGCACGAGCGCGTTCGCGCGGGACCCGGGCCCGTATCCGGAACCGGTACGCATCCTGCACGGCCCCTTCGACGAACAGTGGCTGATTCCCGACCACCGGCTGCTCGACGCGGCGCGCCCGGAGCTGTGGCGGGTCGCGGACGCACACCAGCTCTTCGCCGTCGAGCACGGATACGTGCCCCATGACGGCGGTCCCGCCCTGTCCGTGACCGCGCTGCTGCCCGACGGGCACTCCCCCGCCGGGCGGCCCGGCCGGATACGCCCGCTCTACCGGCGGCCCGGCGGACGGGAGCCCAATCTCGCGCCCGGCCTGGCCGCTCTGCTGTCCGCTCGGTACGGCGCTCCGGTCACCGCCGGGTCCGTCCTCGCCTGGGCCCTCGCCACGGCCCTCCCCTCCCCCGCCGGTCCGCTCGTGCCGTTGCCCGACGACGGCGCCGTGTGGGCCGACGGCGTGGAGCTCGGCCAGGAGCTGCTGCGTCTCCAGCTGCGCGGGGCACGCGACGGGGAACGCCCGCGCCTGCCCGGTGGCCGCCGCCCGTACGTGCGGGCGGCGATTCCGCCCAGGCCGGACAGCCTGCTCTACGACGCCGCCGAGGAGGCGATCGTCCTCGGTGAGGGGCGCGTCTCGCCCGTCCCTGCCGGGGCGTGGGACTTCCGGGTCAGCGGGGTACGGGTGCTGGAGCTGTGGTTCGAGCGCCGCACCGCGCCCGCGGAGGGGCTGGCGGCGGTGGGGCCGCGCGGCTGGCCGCAGGAGCGGACCTCGGAGCTGCTGGAACTGATCACGGTCCTGGCGCTGCTCGCCGGACTACGGCCCAGGCAGCAGGCACTGCGGGGCCGGCTGGAGCGGGCGGGCGCACTGGCCCGGGACGGACTGTGCGCGGCCGGGGTGCTTCCCGTCCCCGCGTCGGCCCGGCGCCCGGCGTCCGTACTGGACCACCAGGAGGAGGGCCCGGAGGGCCAGTTCGCGCTGCTGTGAGACGGGACTGCCCGTCAGGGCGGGTGTTGCGACCACGCGGGGCGGCGGGGAAGTGGCCACCTCATGTCGGCGTGTGTGCGAGTGCTGCTGCCCCGGGAACGCTGCCGGGCGGGGCGCCGGCGCCGATGGGTGCCTGCCGGCGCTTGGGGAGCACACCGACGCAACGCTGCCTTGCCCTGGGGATGACGGACGGGCGGACAGCAGCACTGCGCCGGGACGGAGTGATCGTGGACACGGCCCTGAGCGGAGGGCCGGACCGGTCGTGACAGCCGTCGGTCAGCGGCGGCTGCCGAAGAGCGAGCGCCGCAGCCTCCGCAGCGGGGCGAAGAGCGAGACTCGCGCGCTCCTGCTCCTGCGGGTGTGCGCGGCGTCGCGCGAGGTGAGCTCGAGCATCAGCAGCGTCGCTTCCGCCGACTCGCGCTGCGGAACGGCGGGGCCGCCCAGCACTGCGAGATGGCGGTCGAGGCGCGAACTGGTCGCTCCACTCCCACATGTAATGGCAGGCACACGCGGCCTGCTGCGCACCGTTATCTGTTCCATGTCACTCCCCACCCGTACGAGGGCACCCGGCCCGGGCAGGTTAACCCTATCGTCCCGCAGTCACACTCGTGTATCCCGGCCGCGGGATTGCACACCCGTATACGGGTGTTGACGTCCCGTTACCGGATCCTGTCGGTTCGTGGACGGGTTGAGTTAGCTTGGAGGGGATTCGTCCGTACTGCGCACAGCTGCTGATGGAGGGTCACCGATGAGCGAGTTCCCGGGAACCGGACGTGTGGTCGCGGATCGTTACCGACTCCTGGACCCGCTGGGCGAGGGAGCGACGAGCATCGTGTGGCGCGCTCGCGACGAGGTGCTGGGGCGCGAGGTGGCCGTGAAGGAGGTACGGGCACCCGGGGCTCTGCCGGCCGCCGACACCGAGCGGCTGCACTCCCGCCTGGAACGTGAGGCCCGGGCGGCGGCCCGCGTCTCGCATCGCAACGTCGTCGCCGTCCACGACGTGATCACCCACGATGCCAGGCCCTGGATCGTGATGGAACTGATCCGCGGGATCGCTCTGTCCGACGTGCTGGAGGCCGACGGGCCGCTGCCCCCTCGACGTGCGGCCCGGATCGGCGCGGAGGTGCTCACGGCCCTGCGCGGCGGCCACGCGGCCGGTGTGCTGCACCGCGATGTCAGGCCGGGCAACGTGATGCTGGCCAACGACGGGCGGGTGATGCTGAAGGGCTTCGGCCTCACCACGACCGGGAAGTCGCACGCGTCCACCTCGATCGAGGAGCCGCCCGCGCCCGCCACGGCCGAGGAGCACCACGCGACCGCCACGGCCGAGGAGCCGCCCGCGGTCACCGTGGCCGAGGAGCGGCCCGCATTCACCGTGGCGGGTGAACCGGCCGGTTCGGCCGAATACCTCGCTCCCGAGCGTGCGCTGGGGCGCGCGCCGGGCCCCGAATCCGATCTCTGGTCGCTCGGAGTGCTTCTGTACGCCGCCACCGAGGGGCGGTCACCGTTCGGCCGCGACACCCCGGCGGACGCCCCGCGCACGGGGGGCGACGAGGAGCTGCGGCCACTCAGGCGGGCGGGCGCGCTCACCCCCGTCGTCGAGGGCCTGCTGCGCAAGGACCCGGCCGAGCGGCTCACCGCAGGGGAGGCGGAACGCCGGCTGAGGATCCTGGCCGCGGGCGGGACCGGATCGCCCGGTGGCGGGGAGGCCGGCCCGCAACTCCCGCAGCCTGCGGACGGAGCGGCCGCGACGGCCGCGGGATCCGGGGCCGCCCCGGGTCCGCCGGAACCCGCCGGCCGTGCGAGGCGCACCGGCGTCCTGGTGGCCGCCGGGGCGGTCGTGGCGCTGCTGATCGCGGGAGGCCTCGTGTGGGCGCTGACGGGGGACGACGACTCGGACCGGGGAGGCGACGGGAAGGCCCCGGCGTGGACGTCGGTGAGTTCATGGGCCGCGGATCCGGCCGGGGCCCGGCCCGCTTCCGCGCGCGGCGGCGGTGACGGCCTCCGCCCGGCCCGCACCGGCGGGTCACCGGCGGCCACCGCGGACCGGACGCGGACTCCCGTGGACGTCGTGGAGCTCTCCTGAGCTGAAGGAGGGGGCTCCGCGGGACGGAGCCCCCTCCTCGCCGGGCCTGCCGGAACGCCGGACTCGCCGGACCTGCCGGGACGGCTGAACAGCCGCGTCACGCAGGAACGGTGACTTCAGGCACGGGAGTTGAGGTCAGGCCTTCGGGCTGAGGTCAGGCCTTCGAGCTGAGGTCAGGCCTTCGAGCTGAGGACGGGTAGATAGCCGCCGGACTGCCCGGCGGCGGTCGGGTGGTAGGACTCACCGATGTTGAGCCAGTTCACGCTGTGGAGCCAGGCACTGCCCGAGCAGATCTCGTGCCCGGTGAAGGTCGGGGTGACGTCGCCGAAGGTGAAGCCGTGGTCGGCCGCGCGCTTGGCGGTCGCGGCGTTGAGGTAGTCGGCGGCGCCGTTGATGGCGGCGCGTTCCTTCTCGCTCAGGCCTGCGATACAGCTGCCGCCGAGCTTGTAGAAGCGTGGATAGCCGAGGACGACGACGTGGGCGGAGGGGGCTTTGGCACTGATCGCCGCGTACACGGAGTCCAGCTTGCCCGGCAGGGTCGAGTCGACATAGGCGCGGGCGGTGGTGATGCGGCTCAGACAGGTGGCCTCGGACTGCAGGACACAGGTGGTCATGACATCCGCGAAGCCCGCGTCGTTGCCGCCGACGGAGATCGAGACGAGGTCGGTCGCCGAGTTGAGCGGGCCGAGCTGGCCGGCCGTGACGTCGCCGGTCCTGGCTCCCGAGCACGCGGTGAAGGCGAACGAGGCGGGGTTGTTGGCCGCCTTCCACAGGGCGGGGAACGCACGGGTGCTGCGCTTGCAGTCGCCGCTCGCACTGTCATAGCTGCCGGCTCCGACACCCGACGAGTACGAGTCGCCCAGGGCGACGTAGTCGACGGACTGAGCGGATTCCTGGGCCTGGGCGACGCTCGCGCCGGTCAGAGCGAGAACGGTGCCGAGCAGGAGAGAGGACGAGAACGCCACGAGTCTGGACATTTTCATGGAACCTCCTTGGGCAGGATCTCTGCCTACTCCGTAGTAGCAGTACGGGCGGGAATTCCGGAAGTGTGCATGCCAAATAGCTTCGACGGGACCGCGTCGGCACCCTCCTGGCGGCGGGTCAGATCAGAATCCGGCATCCGGCACACCGGAGGCAAGTAACCCATTCGAGTCATCGGCCACGAGACGTGGACAGTTGGGGCGGGCACGCCGCCCACGCCGACGGGCGCAACGCACACGTCGGCGGGCACAGGTCCACCTCGGCGGGCACAGCAGCCTCCGCCGGCCGGCACAACGTCCGCACAGGCGGCGGGCGCAGGTCCCCGTCGGCAGGAACGGGCGCCGTACCGGCGCTCGATGAAATCCATCCATCGCCGCTCGCCTCTTTCACGCCCTTTCACCCCTTCGCGACCCCGGCCGCGCATTCCACGCCTGGGCGGCGGGCCGTCGCGGGGCGGGCCGGCTCGCCGTCCCGGCCACCGGGGCACCGACGGCCGGCCCCCGACGGTTCACCCGGCACCCGCACCGGACAGCAGGTCAGCGCGGAATTCCACCCTGATCATTTCCGCGACGGCGCTGATCATTTCCCCCCGGGTACAGACCTCGAAGGGCCGGAACGCACCGGAGAATAGGAAGTGTCAATTCCGCAGCCGAATGTGACAGTTCCGTCAAAGTCTGAAAAGGGCGAGACGTCCTTGCATGTCTTGCCATACAGTTCCAATCGTTAATACCGTCGTAGATCAACCCGCAACGGTCCATCACGCAGGCGGCTCCAGGGGAGGGCTCAGGCAGCCGCGGTGGACACCGGAGCGGGGCGCGGTAGGGGGGTGCCGTGCCAGCGGCCGTACTCAGTCGAGTCGGTCGCCGTGCGGCCAGTTGTGCCAGCTCATCCAGCCAGCTCGGAGCGCCATGCCGTCATGGCCGGGGTGAGAGCCCCCCTTTCGAACCGGACCTTTATCCGGACAGCCCGGGGGCGGGCCGTCCACCGGCCGAGAGGGAAACACTCATGAGTTCAGTCCTGCCTTCCTCGATCAGACCTGCCGTCGAAGAGAACGGAACCGCTCGAATGAAGAGCGAATACCGACCGATCTCTTCCCACCTCGCGATAGCGCCGCCGGTAAGTGTCGTGATCCCCGCCATGAATGAGGCGGAGAATCTTCCCCATGTCTTCAGGACGCTGCCCGACTGGATTCATGAAGTAGTGCTCGTCGACGGCAATTCGACCGACAGCACGGTGCGGGTCGCACGTGAACTCCGGCCGGACGTCGTGGTCGTCACACAGGTCGGCAAGGGCAAGGGCGACGCCTTGATCAGTGGCTTCGCCGCCTGCACCGGCGAGATCATCGTGATGGTCGACGCGGACGGCTCGGCGGACGGCGAGGAGATCGTCAGCTATGTCTCCGCCCTGGTCGGCGGCGCCGACTTCGCCAAGGGATCCCGCTTCGCCAACGGCGGTGGCACGGACGACATGACGCCCGTCCGCAAGCTCGGCAACCGGGCTCTGTGCGCAGCGGTCAACCGCAAGTTCGGCGCCCGCTACACCGACCTCTGCTACGGCTACAACGCCTTCTGGAAGCACTGCCTGGACAGGATCAGCCTGGACTGCACCGGCTTCGAGATAGAGACCCTGATGAACATCCGGGTCGTCAAGGCCGGCCTCCGGGTGCAGGAGGTGCCCAGCCACGAGTACAACCGCATCCACGGCGTCAGCAATCTCAGCGCCGTGCGTGACGGGCTCCGGGTGCTGAGGGTGATCCTCAAGGAGAAGCGTGTGCGCCGCGGTGGCCGCCGGACGGCCGCCGTTCCCGCCGTCATCGGCCAGGGACGGGGGCTGTGAGACCACGCGGCTTCTCGGTCGTCATCTGCGTCTACACCGAGGAGCGCTGGAAGGACATCGTCGAGGCCGTCGCCTCGGTCCGGGCGCAGTCCCTGCCGGCCGAGGAGGTCCTGCTGGTGGTGGACCACAACCCGGTGCTGCTGCGTCGCCTCGCCGAGGAGTACACGGACTTCCCGGAGGTGCGGGTGCTCGCGAACGCGGGCCCCCGCGGCCTGTCGGCAGGCCGGAACACGGGCATCTCCGCCGCCCGTGGCGCGATGGTCGCCTTCCTCGACGACGACGCGGTCGCCGGGCAGGACTGGCTGCGCCACTTCGACAAGGGCTACGACGATCCGGCGGTGATGGCCGTCGGCGGCCGGACCCTGCCGTCCTGGGCCTCGGGCCGCAGGCCGGTCTGGTTCCCCGAGGAGTTCGACTGGGTCGTCGGTTGCACCTATCTGGGGCTGCCGCCCGGGCGCGTCCGGGTCCGCAACGTCCTGGGTGGCAACGCCTCGTTCCGGCGTACGGCGTTCGACGCGGCGGGCGGCTTCGCCATCGGCATCGGGCGTGACGGCGACAGGCGTCCGCTGGGCGGCGAGGAGACCGAGCTGTGCATCCGGCTGAGCCGGGCACTCCCCCACGCCGTACTGCTGATCGACGACCGTGCGGTGATCCACCACAAGGTTCCCGAGGTCAGGGAGGGCTTCGGCTACTTCCGCACCCGTACGTACGCCGAGGGGCTCTCCAAGGCGCTGGTCGCCCGCAGTGTCGGCGCGGGCAGGGGGCTGGAGTCCGAGCGCCGCTACACCACCCGGGTCCTCCCGGCCGGGGTGCTGCGGGGCGTCCGGGACTTCCTGCTCGGCCGTCCCGGCGGAGCGGGCCGCACGGCTGCCGTCGTGACGGGGGTGCTGGCGGCGGCGGCAGGCTACGCGGTGGGGAGCGTACGGGCCCGGCGCGGCGGCCCGTCCTTCGCCGTACCGGCGATCGGGCCGGCGGCGGGCGCGCGCGAGGAGGCGCGGTGAGCGGGGAAGGCACGGTGAGCGGTGCCGTGCCGATCCTGATGTACCACGCCGTGGCCCGCAGTCCGGCCGACGGCGTGTACGGCCTCTCGGTGTCACCCGGCGCGTTCCGTACGCAGATGGAGATCCTCGCCCGGCGTGGCTTCACCCCGCTCACGACGGCCGCGCTGGGCGAGAGCTGGCGCACGGGCCGGCCGTTGCCGCGCCGGCCGGTGCTGATCACCTTCGACGACGGGTACGAGGGAGTGCACCGCCACGCCCTGCCGGTGCTCGCCGAGCACGGTTTCGCGGCCACCGTCTTCGTCACCACCGGCTGGCTGCGCGGGGTGTTCGACGAGGGCGGCGCCCTCGACGCGATGCTCGACTGGGGCCAGGTGCGCGAACTCGCCGCCACGGGGGTGGAAATAGGGGGCCACAGCCACACCCATCCGCAGCTGGACCAGCTGGACGACGTGACGCTGCGGGCCGAGACGGTGCGGTGCCGGGAGATCGTCTCCACCGAACTCGGCGCCGCACCGGTCTCCTTCGCCTATCCCTACGGCTACTCCACACGTCGGGTTCGGCAGTCGGTGCGGGCGGCGGGCTTCGCGCAGTCCCTCGCCGTGGGGAACGCTCTGGCACGGCGCCGCCAGGGGCCCTACGCACTGGAGCGGGTGACCGTACGCCGTGGTACGGGCGCCGCCGAGTTCGCGCGGCTGGTGGAGGGCAGGGCGGTAGCCCGGACGTTCGCGGTGGACCGGGCGCTCACCAAGGGGTTCGCCGTCGTGCGCGGTGTGCGACGGGTGCGCCACGGTCCGGGGGGCTCCGGCCCGGCCGCCGGACCGGGTTGATCCCGGCGCGGCGGCCGGCAGGCACCGGGCCGCTCCCGGGTGGCGGTCCGGTGCCGCCACCCGGGGGCAGCTCCTGAAACCTGGGTGCGCGGGGTGGCGCCGTGCCGGATCATGGGCGCATGCCTGCCAACCCCGAGTCCGCCCTGCCGATCCGGCTCAACGTCGACGACAGCGATTCGCCGTCCGACGTCGTGGACGCGTTGTTCCTGGGCCGCTTCGCGACGGGCGAGCAGCCCTATTCGCACAGTTCCTCCCTCGACCGGGTGAAGTCGGGGGCGAGCCTGCTTCCCGCGGCGGCCGAGGTGCTGAGGGAAGCCCGTGACGACGACCGCAGTGCCACCCTCGCCGAGGGCGACGGGTGGACGCTGCTGATCTCTCGGTGGAACCGGGGTGCCGACGTCACGGTCACCGCCACCAGCCCCGAGCTGGCCCGGAAGATCCTTTCCGAGGCGACCGACGGGGCACAGGACGAGCCGGAACCGCAGCCCGAGAACGTGACCATGGGTTTCTGGTACGTCTCCCCGCGCCGCGGACCGTACCGCACCACCCGGCAGATCGCCGCGGGCACCTGGGACGAGGTCCGGGCCAACTACACGGCCCCGGTGGCCGACGCGATGGACCGGCTGATGAAGGTCACCCCCGATGACATCGCCGGCCGGCTGCTCCTGCTGCACGGTCCTCCGGGCACCGGCAAGACGTCTGCTCTCCGCACCCTCGCCCGGTCATGGCGCGAATGGTGCCAGGTCGACTGCGTGCTGGATCCGGAGCGGCTCTTCAACGACGTCGGCTATCTGATGGACATCGCCATCGGTGAGGACGACGGCTCGGCGAAGGGGCGCTGGCGGCTGCTGCTCCTGGAGGACTGCGACGAGCTGATCCGGGGCGAGGCGAAGCACACCGCGGGCCAGGCGCTGTCCCGGCTACTCAACCTGACGGACGGCCTGCTGGGCCAGGGCCGCAATGTGCTGGTGGGGGTGACGACCAACGAGGACCTGGAGCGGCTGCATCCGGCGGTGGTCAGGCCGGGCCGCTGTCTGGCGCGCATCGAGGTGGGTCCGCTGACCCGTGCGGAGTCGGTGTCCTGGCTGGGCACGGAGGGAGGGCTCGGCCGCGAAGGCGCCACGCTCGCCGAGCTGTACGCCCTGCGGCGGGGCAACGGTCCCGCGTCCGTACCGAAGCAGGACTCGGGGGCCGACGCGGGGCTGTATCTCTGAGCCGACGGGGGCCGACGCGGGGCTGTATCTCCGAGCCGACGCCCGGCCGCCCGGTGGTCGCCCCGTGGCAGCCCCGTGGGCCGACGCGGGGCTGTATCCCCGAGCCGGCGCCCGACCCGCCCCTGTGACCGCCCGGTGGGGCCCTGTTGGCGCCCGGTGGATGCCCTGTGGGGGTGGTGGTCGGCCGTCAACCCTGTCGGCAGCCCTGCGGGGCGGTACGGCTAGCGCGCGTACGCCGCCCGCACCGCGTCCTCGGCCAGGGCCAGCGCGTCGGCCCGGGACACGCCGAGGCGCCTGGCGTGCTCGGCGTACTCCTGCGCGGCGCTCGCCGCGTGGCGGGCCGCCGCGTCTCCCGCGGCGGCGACGAACGTCCCGTTGCGCCCCCGGGTCTCGATCACCCCGTCGGACTCCAGCGCGCGGTAGGCCTTGGCGACGGTGTTGGCGGCGAGGCCCAGTTCCCCGGCGAGGCCGCGTACGGTCGGGAGCCGGTAGCCGACGGGCAGGGCACCGGAGCGGGCCTGTTCGGACAGCTGGGTCCGCAGCTGCTCGTACGGGGCGGTGGCGGAGTCCGGGTCAACGGCGATCTTCAGGGTCACGCGCCGATTGTCTCCCACCTGGGGTCCCGTCACGGGTCCGTCGCCGGAAATTCGGAGGCAGCCCGCCGGTGTGCCGCGTTACCGTCCGCGCATGACGGTACTCGTGCGTGACTTCCTGCCTGCCGACGCGGAGGCCTGGGTACGGGTGCGGCGTGCCGCGCTCCCGTACATGGTGACGACTCCCGAACAGGTCCTGAGCGACCTGGCCGACGCCCATCCCGCCCGGCGGTACCGGCTGCTGGTCGCCGAGGAGGACGGCGAGGTGATCGGGACCGCGCAGGTGGGCGTCTCCCACGAGAACCCGAAGCCGGGCCAGGGGTTCTGCAACCCGTACGTACATCCGGACAGGAGAGGGCGCGGCGCGGGGTCGCTGCTGGTGCGGACCGGCGAGGAGCATCTGGCCGGTGCCGGGGCGACGGCCGTCTACACCTGGGTGCTCGACGAGCCGGCCAACCACGCGTTCGCCGTCAAGCGCGGTTATGCGGCGCGCCGGCCGGCGCACTTCCTCCGCCTCGGCCTGGCGGACGGTTCGCTGCCGCCGCTGCGGGAACTCCCCTCCGGGGTGGAGCTGCTCACCGCGGCCGACTTCGATGACGACCCGCGCCCGCTGTTCGAGGCGGACGCGGAGACGACGGCGGACGAACCGAGCGACACGCCTGTGGAGTTCTCCGACTACGAGAACTGGCTGGCCACGACCTGGAGGCGGCCCGGCTTCGACCACGCGCTCACCACGGTCGTGACGGTGGACGGGCGGGTCGCGGCGTTCAGCGCGGCGGAGACCGACGGTCTGACCCGCTACTGGTCGGCGATGACCGGCACCCTGCGGGCCTTCCGGGGGCGGGGACTGGCGAAGCTCGCGAAGAACGACTCCCTGCACCGGGCGCGGTCCGCCGGGTACACGGACGCCTACACCGGAAACGATGCCGACAACGGCCCGATGCTGGCGGTCAACCGCTGGTTCGGCTACGAGATCTGCGCCACGGAGGTACGTCATGTCCGCGAGATCGGCTGATTCCGGAGCCACGCTGACGGTGGCTCTGGTCAAGGCGGGCCGCACGAAGATCCGTTACCCCGCCGAGCCGGTCGGCGACGACGGAACCCGCATCACCGTCCGGGCCCCGTGGGCCGCCCCCGGGGTCCGGGACTTCGGCTTCGTACGGTTCGAGCCGGGCGATGTCCTCACCGAGCACTACTGGCGTGACCGGTGGTACGCGGTGAAGGAGGTCCGCACCGGAGACGGCCGGCTGAAGGGCTGGTACTGCGACATCACACGGCCCGCCGTACTGCGGGGCACCGAGCTCCTGGTCGAGGACCTGGACCTGGACCTGTGGGTCTCGGCGGACGGCTCGTCCGTCCTGCGGCTGGACGAGGACGAGTTCGAGGAGAGCGGCCTCGCGGGCCGCGACCCGTCGGCTGCGGAGGCCGCCGTGCGGGCCCTGGACGAGCTGGAACACCTGGCCCGCACGGAAGGGCTGGCGGGGCTCGTCGGATAGGGGCCCGTCCCTCACGCGGTGAGCGGCGTACCCAGGATGCCGCTCATCACCGTGTGGACCGGCTCGCCGCCGAGGAGTCTCCCGAGTTCCTCGACGCCGTGCTGTCGCTGCGGTGGGGTGAGCGAGACGTAGTGCTCGATGCGTTCGTTGAATGTCCGCCGGTACCTCGCGTAGAGCTCGTCGTCCTGCCTGATGCGGCCGGCCAGCTCGACGAGGGCCGCCGTCCCGGCGAGGTCGTCCTCCGGCAGCGGGTGGCCGGGCACCACGTCCGTGAACCTGCCTCCGCTCCGCCCGAACCGGGTGCCGTCCAGGGCGCGCATGGTGAAGACATGGGCGTAGTGCTGCTCGTGGATCGCCAGGGGCAGCCGCCCGAGGGCGATCGACTCATGGAGTGCCGTGAGCCCGGGAGCCATCAGATAGTCCGGGGTGCCGGCCGCCACCTGGAGCAGCTCACGCTGGCGCAGGAGACGGCATTCGGCTGTCCTGCCGGCGGCCGAGACCGTCTGCTCCCGGCCTTCGCCGAACGGGCCGCCGCAGACGAGGACGCGTCGGAACCGGGGCCAGTCGCGCAGCAGATCGGGAAGCCACCGGTACAGCAGGCGCATGTAGTCGTTGTTGACGTCGAAGTCCAGGAGGAAGTTCTTGAACCCACCGACGTTGATGAGCAGATCGTGTTCCGGTCCGGTGGCGCACGCGGCGTTCCTCAGTCCTTCGACGTCGACGATCGAGCCGGTCCGGTGCATCTGGGGACCGGCCCCCAGAGCGGCGAAGTCCGTCGCGCGCTCGGTGACGCCGGGGAAGTTCTGTACGACGCTGTGTGTGGCGAGGAGATGGGCCGCGACCACCCGCTCGTGCGGCGAAAGGCCCATCAGGTGCTGTTCGGCGGCCGCGTATCCGGAGCGTGGCATGGTCGCGCACCGTTCGTGGATCGCGGCCGGCGGTTGTGCCAGCTGCCAGAAACTGAAGAGGCTGTCCACCATGGTCACTGGCCGCCCGGCCACGACGGAGCGGAGTACCAACTCGGCGTCCATGACGGAGATGACGTGATCACTGCCCCGCAGCAGGTCGTCGATCATCTCCGCCCCGGCCCTCTCGGTCATCCCGCTGGTGTCGTGGACGGCGTCGAAGGCATCGGGGTTGCGCCGGGCGAACACAGCGGCGACGCCGTCGCCGACGAACACCCGTTCGCACTCGTGGAGCGGCCGGGAGACCGCGACGAGCTCGGACACAGGGCCGAAACCGCAGTTCTGTGCCCCCATCACGATCCGCACGTCACAGCCCCCCGCCGGTTGTCTCCCGGGGGCGGTCCGCCACGCCGGGTGCGGTGGTGAGGACCTCCACGAGCCGCTCCGCGAAGTCGGCGGGATACCGCGCGTAGCCGACGTGGCCGCCGGGGAACAGTTCCACGGAGCGGCCGTGCCGCTCGGCGAGTACGAGCGCGGGGCGGTGCACGAGATCCCCGCGCGAGGCGTGGCCACCGGCCCACACCACCTTGTCCGAGACCTCCCCGAGTGCGGTGAGGTCCGGTACGAAGCGCGTGAACGGCCGGACGAAGTGGCGCAGGAAGAAGTCGGTGTTGTTGTGCTCCTCGGGGAGGGCCGGAGCGGGCCGGCCGCCATGGAGGGCCTCCAGCTTCACGAGGGCCGGTGCCATGCCCTCACGGAGATACGTCCGGCAGATGTCGTCGAGGAGCGCCATGTGGTGTCCGGCGTCCGGAAGGATGCTGAGGACAGGTGGTTCATGGGCGACGGCGAGCCGGATCCTGCCCGGGTGCCGGATCGTGAGTTCCAGCGCGATGAGCCCGCCCGAGCAGCTGCCGAAGACGTGGACCGGCTCGGTCGGGCCGCCGAGATGACGGACCAGGCGGTACGCGTCGTCGGCGTGCTCCTCGACCTTCTGGTCCACCGGAGGACCGTCGAGCGCACTGCGTGAGTTCCCGCGCGGATCGTAGGTGACGACACGGTGGCCGGCGGCCAGGGCCGCGGCCAGACGCTTGAACACCGCCGCATCGGAGTTACCTCCTCCGATGAGCAGCAGGAGGGGCCCCCGGCCCCGTACTTCGAAATAGATCTCCGCGCCCGGTACCGCGAGCGTCCCGCTGTTCGACGGATCCATCACACTCCAGATACTCCAGTGGCGAACCGGTGTGATTCCACAGAGTCACACTCTTGTGCCGGACGGTGCAGGGCGTGCGCGGTCCGACTCCGCCCACTTCGAACACCTCCCTGGTCACGCGTGCTTCCCACTGCTTCCGCGCGCCTGTCTCCTGCCGCGAGGCGCCGGGCATACCGTCCGAATGACGGGCATCGACGAAGTGCGACGAATCCTCCGTGACCTCGGAATCGACGAAGAGCTGATGCGCGACGACGCGCGGTTGCGGGCACACCTCGCGCTCGACTCGGTCGACCTCACGCAGATCCAGGTGGAGTTGGCCGACCGGTACGACACTCGTGTCGACCTCTGGACCGGGCCCGACTACAGCGTCCGGCAACTCGCCGGCATACTCGACGAACGCGAACCCGACGCGGACGCCGACGCTCGCGGGGAGTACCGGGACCGCGGCTGGTGGCGCCAGGAATTCCTGGACGACCTCGTACTGGGCACCCGTGTGCACGCTGGGCACCACGCGGCACTGTCCGACGCCGCCCGCACCTTCACCAGGGCCGAGCTCGACGCGGCGGTGTCGGGCTGCGCGGCCCGGCTGGCACGCCACGGGATCCGGTCCGGCGAGAACGTACTCGTGCAGCTTCCGAACCAGGTCCGGTTCGTCGTTCTCGTACTCGCTCTGATCAGACTCGGTGCACGCCCGGCTCTCGCCCTTCCTGCACTGCGTGAACACGAACTGGACCCGGTCCTCTCTGCGTTGGCACCCTCGGCACTCGCCGTACCGGCACGTCACCAGCGCTTCGACCACCTGCGGTTCGCCGAACGGCTCCGCGGGCGGCATCCGTCCGTACGGGCCCTCCTCGTCTCGGGCCCCGCCGGCCCGGCGGAGGGACACGTGGACATCGACCGTCTCATCGAGGCCGGCCACGAACCCCCCGCTCGCGCGGACCGGCATCCTTCGGACACCGCCCTCTTCCTGCTGTCGAGCGGAACCACGGGCGCCCCCAAGCCGATCGCACGCACCCATGAGGCGCTGGGACACGTGATCCGTACGGCGACGGCGGTCTCGGGGATGACGCCGGAATCGGTGTTCCTCGCCGTCCTGCCCGTGGCCCACGGTTTCGCCTTCTCCGCTCCGGGGCTGCTCGGCACGCTCGCCCGTGGCGGAAAGGTCGTACTCGCCCAGCCGGACGAACCGGCCGCGGCCCTGGAGCTGATCGAACGGGAACGCGTCACCCACTGCGCGCTCACGCCCGCGCTCGCCCTGCGGTGGCTCACCGCCCGTGCCACGTACAGCGGCCATGACCTGTCGAGCCTGCAGGTCCTGCAGGTCGGCGGGGCCCGCCTGGACGCGTCCACGGCAGCCCGGTTGGCCGATGCCTTCGACTGCCGGATCCAGCAGGTGTACGGCATGAGTGAGGGACAGCTGAATTTCACCCGGCTCGACGATCCGCCCGAGGTCGCGTTCGCCACGCAGGGACGGCCGTCCTCGCCGGGTGACGAGACCCTCGTGGTGGACGAGGAGGGCCGGTGCGTGGCCGAGGGTGACCTCGGCGAACTCCTCGTCAGGGGTCCTGGAGTCATCACGCGGTACCACGGCGACGCATCGGCCGCGTCGTTCACCGCCGACGGCTTCTACCGCACCGGCGACCTCGTCCGCCGCCACCCGTCCGGGAACTTCGTGGTCGCCGGGCGCCTGAAGGACGTGATCAACCGCGGAGGGGAGAAGATCCCGGCAGACGAAATGGAGGCATTGGTCCTGACACACCCGGGTGTGCGGGCCGCCGCGGCCGTCGCCATGCCGCACCACGTGCTGGGCGAAGCCGTCTGCCTGTACGTCGTGGGTGCCGACGACGGGGCGCCGGGGCTGCGGGACATCCGCAGACATCTTGAGGACAGCGGTCTCGCCCGGTTCAAGCTGCCGGAACGACTGGTCGAGGTCCCGGCGCTCCCCCTGACCGCCGTCGGTAAGACGGACAAGGTACGGCTGCGTGAGGACATCACCGCCCGGCTGGAGGCGGAGGGCTGACGAGGCCGGCTCCAGGCGCAGCGGGCACCGGGGCTCCCGCGCGCGGGAGCGCATCCGTGCGGACTCACGGAGCGACCAGCTCCACCTCGAATCCCGCGGTGTTCTCCAGGTACGCCGCGTAATGCCCACCGCCGCCGGCGTTCGGGTGGCGGTCCGGGAAGAGCAGCCGCCAGCCGTGGCCGGGGGCGAGTGCCACAAGTGCGTCGAGTGCGGCGCGGTCTCCGACGTGGAGTGCCAGGTGGTTGAGGCCTGGGCGTAGCCGGTCGTGTGTGCGCGCCGCCAGGTCCGGTGACTGTTCGACCACCACATAGCTGTCGCCGCGCCGCCAGCTCCGGCCGTACGCCCAGCGCTGGTACGGGACATGACCGAGGCGGCCGAGCAGCCAGCCCCACTCCGCATCCGCCTCGGCCAGGTCGGGCACCCACAGCTCGATGTGGTGCAGCCGGCCGGTCGGGGGCGCCGAAACCGGCAGCGGGACGGCCCTCCGCGGCGCCAGCGGTGCGTGGGCGACGGTGTCGGTGTCCTCGTGCCAGTGGATCAGGAAGCGCTGCTCGGCGCGGTATCCGTCGAGGCCCGCACGGCAGTAGGCCACCATGTCGTCGGGCAGCGCGTCCAGCGGGAACCAGCCCAGCTCCGAGCACTTCTCCGGCTCCGCGTTGCGGGGCGGGCGCGCGGGGTCGTGGTCGGCCTCGAAGAACCAGCCCGTCCTGGGGTTGCCGCCCGGCCCCTTGTGCTGCATGACGAGGGCGACCCGGAGCTCGTCGGGATCCAGCTCGACTCCGATCTCCTCGGCCGTCTCCCGGACCATCGCCGCCCGGACGTCCTCGCCGTCCTCCACGTGGCCGGAGGGTGCGTGGAGCAGCCCGTCGGCGTATCCCGTGCCGGCGCGCCGGGCGAGCAGCACGTCGGGGCCCCTGCGCAGGACGAGGTGTACGTCGACGATCTCGCGGTGCCGGCGGGGCTGTTCGGCGCGGGCCACCAGGGCGTACCTCTCGTCGTCGACCTCCTTGCCCCAGAGCCGGGAGTCCCCGGAGAGCGGCTCGTGGTGGACACGCTCCGTGTGCTCGCCGAGGAGTGCGGTGAGGTGGGCCGCGGACAGGCCCGTGCCGTCCCACACACCTTCGATCAGCAGCAGCCGGCCGCCCGGCCTCAGCAGCGAGAACCAGTGCCGCAGGGCGGCAGCCGGATCCGGCAGCAGCCAGACCATGTGCCGGGCGAGGATCACGTCGAACCGCTGCTTGCCGACCGGGGGGTGCCCCGCGTCACCGACGAGCACCTCGGTGCCGGTCCCGGCGAGTTTGGTCCGCGCCTGCTCCACCATGCGCGGCGACCGGTCGACGGCGGTGACCCGGTGCCCCTGGCCCGCGACGAGAAGGGCGAGGCTGCCCGTACCGCATCCGAGGTCGAGCACCTCGGAGCGGGTGGCGGGCAGCCAGGTCTCCATCCGCTGCGCCCAGGCGCTGCGGACGACCGGATCGTGGAGCCCGTGGTCGGGCTCGTCGTCGAAGGAGTCGGCGGCGGCGTCCCAGTCGATCGAGGTCATGCCCGCAATCCTCTCAGCCGCCACCGACAGCCCGTCACGTCCTGTTGCGTCGCAGCACCTTCTTCACCAGTGGCCACAGCAGGATCAGCGCGACGACGGCGTAGACGGTCACGGAGAACGGGGTGTCGACCAGTCCCGTCACGCTGCCGTCGCTGATCTGGAGGGCTCGCCGCAGCTGCTGTTCGGCGGACGGGCCGAGGATGACGGCGATGATCGCGGGCAGCACCGGCAGCCCGTACCGGCGCATCCCGAAGCCGATCAGCCCAATCACCAGCAGGATCACCAGGTCGACGGCCTCCCCGCCCACCGCGTACGCGCCGACGGCTGCGAAGAACAGGATGCCCGCGTACAGGTAGGGGCGCGGGATCTTCAGCAGCCTCGCCCAGAGCGGCGCGAGGGGCAGGTTGAGCGCGAGGAGCAGCACCATGCCCACGAAGAGCGAGGCGATCAGACCCCATACGAGGTCGGGTTCACGCTCGAACAGGAGCGGGCCGGGCTGGATGCCGTACTGCTGGAAGGCGGCCAGCATGACGGCGGCGACGGCCGTGGTGGGCAGACCGAGGGTGAGCATGGAGACCAGGGTCCCCGCGGCGGAGGCGGAGGCCGCCGACTCGGGTCCCGCGACGCCCTCGATGGCGCCCTTGCCGAACTCCTCGCGGTGCTTGGAGAACCGCTTCTCGGTGACGTACGAGAGGAAGGTGGGGATCTCCGCGCCGCCCGCCGGGATCGCGCCGAACGGGAAGCCGATGAAGGGCCCGCGCAGCCAGGACTTCCAGGTGCGCCGGACGTCGGCCTTGCCGAGCCAGGGGCGGCCGACGGGTATCGGCTTGCCCGTGGTGCGGCGCAGGTGCGCGGCGACCCAGAGGGCTTCCCCGATGGCGAAGAGTCCGACGGCCACGATCACCACGTCGACGCCGTCGGCGAGCTGGAGCGAACCGAAGGTCAGCCGCTGCTGACCCGTCATCTGGTCCAGTCCGACGAGGCCGATGGTGAGACCGATGAGGAGCGAGGCGAGGCCGCGGATCCGTGAGGAGCCGAGGACGGAGGTGACGGCGATGAAGGCCAGCACCATGATGGCGAAGTAGTCGGGGGCGCCGATGTCGACGGCGAGTGAGGCGACGGTCGGGGCGAGGACGACCAGCAGGATCGTGCCGATCATGCCGCCCGTGAAGTGTCCGATGGCGGCGGCGGCGAGCGCCTGTGATCCGCGTCCGGCCTTCGCCATCGGATTGCCCTCGATCGCGGCGACGACGGCCGCGCTCTCGCCGGGGGTGTTGAGGAGGATCGAGGTGGTGGAGCCGCCGAACATCGCGCCGTAGTAGATCCCGGCGAACATGATGAAGGCACCGGTCGGTTCGAGCCCGTACGTCACCGGCAGCAGCAGGGCCACGGCCATGGCGGGGCCGATGCCGGGGAGCACACCGATAGCCGTGCCGAGCAGGACGCCGAGTGCGGCCCAGAGCAGGTTGACCGGCGTGAGCGCCGTGCCGAAACCGTCGATGAGGGAGTTGAGGGAATCCATCGGTCAGAGCACCCCCATCAGCGGGCCGCCCGGGAGGGGCACCCCGAGCAGGTTGTCGAAGACGAAGTAGGTCACGAGGGAGAGCCCGGCCGCGATGAGCGGATCGCGGTCGAAGTGGCGGCTGCCCAGTGCGTAGGCCGAACCCCAGAAGAGCAGGGCACCCGAGACGGGGAAACCGATCGGGCCGATGAGGACGGCGAAGGCGAGGAAGACTCCGGTGAGCAGGGCGACGGTACGCCGGTCGGCGGGTTCGCCGAGGTCGACGTCCTCGCCGCCCTCCGCCTCACCGCGACCGCCGCGCAGGACGTCGACGGCCAGCAGCACGGCGACGGCCAGCAGCCCGATGCCGACCGCGACGGGGACGGTCCTGGGGCCGACGGGTCCGCGCTGGGTGATGTCCACGCTCATCGTCAGGGCGTCGGTCAGGACGAGGACGCCCAGCACGAGCAGCAGGACGCAGACGCCGAGTTCGGAGTGCTCGCGCAGCCAGGAGCGCGCGTTCGCGGGCCGGGAGGGGGTGCCCGCCGGCCGGGGTGTGCTCTCGGGCCGGGAGGGGGTGCTCGCCGGCCGGGAGGGGGTGCTCTCGTCGCTCACAGTCCCAGCTCCTTGAGGACGGTGGCGACACGGCGGTCCTGGCTGTCCAGGAAGTCGCCGAAGTCGTCACCGGTGAGGAAGGCGTCGTCCCAGCCGTTCTTCTTCATGGAGTCGCGCCACTGCTTCGAGTCGTGCAGCTCGCTCACCAGCCCGATGAGCTTGTCGCGTTCGGCTTCGGAGAGCCCGGGCGGGGCGACGATGCCGCGCCAGTTGGTGAAGTCGGTGTCGAGGCCGGCCTCGCGGAGCGTGGGCGCGTCGAGGCCCGGGACCCGCTTCGGGCCGGTGACGGCGAGCAGACGCAGCTCACCGGCCTCGATCTGGTCGAGGTACTCACCGACGCCGGAGACGCCGAATCCGACCTTGTTGCCGAGGATCGAGGCGAGCAGTTCGCCGCCGCCGTCGAAGGGGATGTAGTTGACCCGCTTGGGGGCGATCCCGGCGGCCTTCGCCATCAGCATCGGCGCCAGGTGGTCGGGTCCGCCCGGCGAGGACCCGCCGCCGACCGGGATCTTCCCCGGGTCCTTCTTCCAGGCGGCGAGCAGCTGGTCGATCGTCCGGTAAGGGGAGTCCTTGGCGACGACGACGATGTCCTGCTCCTCGGTGAGCCGGGCGATCGGAGTGGTGTCGCCCAGGGTCGTGGGCGACTTGTTGGTGTGCACGGCGCCCACGACACCGAGGCCCATGGACATGGCGAGCTTGCCGTTGCCGTGCTCGGCGGCCAGCCGGGTCACGCCGACCGTGCCGCCCGCGCCGGGGAGGTTGAACACCTCGATGCCGTGCGTGAGTCCGGCGTCCTCGGCGTTCTTCGCCGCGGTGCGCGCCGTGATGTCGTAACCGCCGCCGGGTGTGTTGGGAACCATGAAACGCAGTCCGGGGATCTGCGTGCCGGTGTCGGAACCGCTGCCGGTGGAGAGGAGCGGCGGTCCGACGATCACCAGCAGCGCTGCCCCGAACAGGGCGAGTGGAGTGCGCAGTCGCACCGGAAGCCGCCTTTCGAGTTCTGTGTGGACGGGTGTGAACGGGTGTGAGGTGGCCCACATGTTGCCTGCGCGTTAACGAGCTGTCGCCGTTCCGGAACCAATGGACGTTGTGGTCGTTGTGGTCGCGCCCTACCGTGTCGGCGTGACGAAAGTGCTGGTGGTGGACGACGACTTCATGGTCGCCAAGCTGCACAGCCGCTATGTGTCCGCATTGGACGGTTTTACGGTGGTCGGGGTGGCCCACACGGGCGCGGAGGCCCTGCGCGCGGCCCGCCGGCTGCGCCCCGACCTGGTGCTGCTCGACGTCTTCCTTCCCGACATGGACGGGATCCAGGTGCTGCGGGAGCTTCGCGCGGCGGAGGAGCGGGAAGGCGACGCCCGCAGCGCGGACGCGCTCTTCATCACGGCGGCGCGCGACGCGGGTGTGGTCAGGGCGGCCCTTCGGGCGGGGGCCCTGCACTACTTGATCAAGCCCTTCCACCGCTCGGCCCTCCAGGAACAGTTGCAGCACGTGGCCTCGCTGCGCAACCGCCTGGACGCACTGGACGAGGCCCGCCGGGAAGCCCGCCAGGAGGACGTGGACCGCATCTTCGGCACCCGCCCTCCGGGCTCCCGTGAACTCCCCAAGGGCCTGGCGGCCCATACCGCGGACCTGGTCGAACGCGTCCTGCGCGAGCACCCGGCGGGGCTGTCCGCCTCCGAGTGCGCCGAGGCCGGCACCCTGTCCCGGGTCAGCGCGCGCCGCTACCTCGAGTACTTCGCCGAGACGGGGCGGGCCGAGGTGTCACTGCGGTACGGCGGGACGGGCCGGCCGGAACGCCGCTACCGCGCGGTGTCCTGAGCCGGCCGCCACATAGCTGCCCTGTTCACGCATCGCTCGGCCCCCGGCCATATGTTGCGCGTGAGCATGACATCAATGCGCGGCAGCGTGTCCCGGGTTGGCGCAGATCGACCGAGGAGGACCCGTGTTCGCGCATTCCGTGTCCCGCAGGCAGATGTTCGGATTCGGCGGGGCGGCAGCCGCCGCGCTGATGCTCGGGACGGGAGCGTGGGAGGCGCAGTCCGCGTTCGCCGCCCCCGCCCTGAAGGGCGACCCGTTCACCCTGGGTGTCGCGTCGGGCGACCCGACGTCGGACGGTTTCGTGCTGTGGACCCGCCTGGCACCTGATCCCTTCGCGCAGGACGGCCTCGGCGGCATGCCCGCGAAGCCCGTCCGCGTCCACTACGAGGTGTCGCTCGACGAGCGGTTCCGCCGGGTCGTGCGCCGGGGCAGCGTCGTCGCGACTCCCGAACTGGCGCACTCCGTCCACCCCGAGGTGCACGGGCTCGCCCCCGACCGCACGTACTGGTTCCGCTTCAAGGCCGGGTCCGCGGTCTCGCCCGTGGGGCGCACGCGCACCACCCCGGCTCCGTGGGACTCCCCGCGCGAGCTGAAGTTCGCCTTCGCCTCCTGCCAGGCCTGGCAGGACGGCTACTTCACGGCGTACCACCACATGGCACAGGAGGACCTGGACCTGGTGGTGCACCTCGGCGACTACCTGTACGAATCCGGAGTCAGGACGAACAAGCGCGGTGTGACCACCGATCCGAAGTTCCACACGGAGACGGTCGACCTCGCGCGCTACCGCCTCCAGTACGGCCTCTACAAGTCCGAGGCGCCGCTGCGCGAGGCGCACGCCGCCTTCCCGTGGATCATGACGTTCGACGACCACGAGGTGGAGAACAACTGGGCGGACGAGACCTCGGAGAACGACGAGGCCCCGGAGACCTTCCTGCTGCGTCGGGCCGCCGCGTTCCAGGCCCTGTACGAGCACGCGCCGCTGCGCCACACACAGCTGCCGAACGGCCCGGACGTGCAGATGTACCGCAGGCTCCGGTACGGGCGGCTCGCCGACTTCACGATGCTCGACACCCGCCAGTACCGCGACGACCAGCCGTGCGGGGACGGCACCTCGGCCGACTGCGCCGACCGTTTCGCCACGGACCGCACCCTGCTCGGGTCCCGCCAGCGGGACTGGGTGCTCAAGGGCTTCAGCCGCTCTCAGGCCCGCTGGCAGATCCTCGGCAACCAGGCCCCGATGGGCCAGACCGACCACGACCCCGGCCCGGGCACCACGGTCTGGATGGACCCCTGGGACGGATACGTCGCCGAGCGCAACCGGCTGCTCGCGGAGGCGGACACCCGCGGGGTGCGCAACCTGGTCGTGATCACGGGTGACCGCCACCAGAACTACGCGTGGGACCTCAAGCGCGACTTCGCAGACCCGGAATCGGCGACCGTCGGCTCGGAGTTCGTGGGCACCTCGGTCACGAGCGGCGGCGACGGCGCCGACATGACGGCTCAGGGCGAGACGTTCCTGGCTGCGAACCCGCACATGAAGTTCTTCAACAGCCAACGCGGCTACGTGCGCGTCACGGTGGACCGCGAGCGGTGGACGAGCGACTTCCGCGTCCTGCCCTTCGTGACGAAGCCGGACGCGCCGATCAGCACGCGGGCGAGCGTCGTCGTGGAGGACGGGACGCCGGGCGTCCAGGTCTGACGCCTCACTCCGTTCCGGCGGTGCGGGAGCCCCGCGGCGCCGGAACGGACCCGCCAGGCCTGCCCCCTCGCAGTGGAACGCCTGGACGACGACGGCCGGTATCCGTACCTCCGTCACCGGCACGGCGAGGGCGGCGTCGAGCAGCACCCCGGCGAGGACAGCGACACGTGTGACAGCAAAGGGGGTCAGGCTCTTGCGGCAAGGGCGTGGGCCGCCCCGGCCGGCGCTTCCTGAGCCCTCTCCTAACCCTTCCTTAAGCGCGCCGCAACAGTCATCACGGCTACTTCGGCCCCTTCTGTGCAGGTCAGCAGCAGGGGCCGAAGGCCGCAGGGTCACCAGGGAGCCAAGGTGGGAGCCACGGCAGCTCAATCGCTACGTTTCTGGCGGGCCGTCGATCGTCGCCAGGCCAGCACCGAAGATGTTGTCCATGGCTTCAGCACCTTCGGAGATCACTGAAAGGCTTCCCCTACCTCCAGACCGTCATCCGCGATCACGTCCGTCAGACGCTCGGCCAGCGGTCGGCGGTCATCGCCTCGGCCTGGACGGATCACGCGCCACCGCCCTCCAGGCACCGGCTCCGCGATCCCTTCCTTCTGAAGAACCGCGAAGACTCGCAGGGCAACGCCACGAGAGACGCCGTGGGCACGCATCAAGTCCGCGGCCGCCGGTAGCTCGCTCATGCTGTCATCAGCCTGAATCTGCGCCCGCACCACATCGGCGATCTTCAGGAAGGTTCCCCGCGGACTAGCCTGCTGCGACACGCGCCGCCCCCTCTCCATCGATTTTGGAATTTCAATTCTAGGGTGCACCCACAGCACAGCACGTTCCCGCACGTGAGAGACCGCCACTCCAACAGTGGGCCAGAATCTATCGACCTTGCCACCGTCAATGCGCAATCAAAAGTTCGCTCCGAACTTCTGCGCTTCGTAGGACGGTGACCAGATCCATGAATCCATCAAAGAATACATCCGCCGCCTCGTGCGACGCTTGTCGAATCATCGCCTGGCACACATCGGCAAAAGGCTGCTCTTGTATCGCTCCAAGGTACTTCAACCTGGACGGATTGTCCCCGTTCCGGGTCGCCTGCCACCAGCGCTCGAGCAGAATCCCAATGAGGTCCCGAGCGCGCTGCCTAGCCTCTGGCCTCTTATCCCTATTTAGCCCACACGCCTCGATCGTATATTTTCCCCTTTGAGTCAACTCAACGTACAGTCCCGTGGAAAGCGCAAGGTGCAGATGATCAAAGGGATCATCACGAGTAGGATCTAAGAGCAGGGGGTTACCAAACACGTCAGTCGCATAACGCTCTCGCTTATATCTACTGTTACACGTCGAGCACGAAAGTATGTGGTTGTACCAGCAGAAAGTTCGCGCAGGATCCACAGCGATTGGTACGTAATGATCAATATTATCAGCAAGGTCATGTCCGCAGTACATACAACAGCCGAGACCTGGCGCCATGTTCAAGAGCTCATTGCGCAGGAGGGTATAAATATCCCTGCGGACCGTCTTTCGATCCCAAATAGATCGAGCCTTGCCGGATCTCTCTCCCCTTTCTACGTTCACAATCTCCCGGGTTAAATCCATCATCCTGCACTTTAGTTCCTGAGGGATCTGAGTTCGAACGATAGGGATCACACCCCCTCACCTTCTTCACCAATCAACCTTGCCGAGATTTCATCGACCCGCGTGACTGGAGAACTGGAAAGAGTTTTCTTCAAATCGCGCAAAGTTTGCAGGTCTCCAGAGGTGGCAACCCCTCGCACTACCGCCGCCTCCAGCTTCACCAATTTCTCCCGCAACTCACGCGCTTCTTGCGAATAGGGGGTATCTAGGCCGAAAAGATCAGAAATAACCGCATCATCCCCCGTGCCGTATACGACACGTCGATACAAATCTGGCTCAACAATGCTGGGCCCCTCCGCTTCATCTGGCCCTGGAAGGCGGATCAGGCCATTCGCATCAGCGGCCTGACAGATGTAAGGGCTGTGCGTGGTCACGATAAATTGAATGTTCGGAAAATGCCGCTTCAGCCATTCTCCAATTCTCTGCTGCCAAGAAACATGCAAGTGGGCATCAATCTCATCAATCAGCACAACCCCTGGGTGGCGCAAAGTCGGCGTTCCGTTTGATTCAACAATCTCATGCGCAGTCGGATACGGATAGGAAGCCGCAATTCTGCGAATAATGTCGAGAACCAGCACCACCACCGTTCGATACCCGTCACTCATGGCCCGCAACGGCATTGCCTTGTCCAAACTTTGGTGTGCGATCCACAGACCTTCCGAGTTGACGCTGTGGACCGTGTAGCCGTCCGGCAGAAGCCCATCCTGGAGCATGGTCAGAGTCATTTCGAGAAGCTCGCCCGCCCCAGGCCTTTCCTCGAATCGCGCCAAATGAAGCTGAATTAGCCAGCTAACCGCCTCAGAGAGCGACTCCTTCTCATTAAAGAGCGTCCGGACCGCAAAGGTTTTCTCCGGATAGTTCGAATTGTGAATCGCTAGACCAGTGCTCTGAGAAAATACAATGTCACCGTCTGAATCGGCACCCGAAAGTCGCCGGAAGGGCCCGTAGGCCGCAACGAACCATCCAGGATACTGCGCTCCTGACCACAATGGAGTGAGAGTCTCCTCTTCGGGTCGGAAGTTTACTCGTAGGATACGATCACTCCCCACTCGCGGCGGCTCAAATAGTGGCGTTCCATCTCGCTCGGGCGTAGCGCCTTCTGTATTCCATTCGACCATTACGGCAGTATCACGAGAGGTTGTGTAGCCATAGTCCCACAGAGGATCATTCGTGATCACCACCCCGATTGCAGCCTCCTGACTATCCTTGGAAATCCAGCTCTCCAAATTTGGCACTAGCTGCATGGTTCTCCTTTCACCAATAAGACACATTGCGATGGCCTGCAGCAACGTTGTTTTCCCCGACCCGTTGCGCCCCGCTAGGACCGTCCAACCGGCGTAGGTACCTCCCGGACGGGTGAAGTCGAGGTCCACTGCCCGGCTGCCATGAAAGCCGCGCACGCTCTCCATGCCTAGGCTCTTTACGTACATTGGGCTTCCTTGCTCCAGTTAAATATGTTGCGTATGTGGCCGCTCGCGACGGATGGAACGCAAGTCAGGCTGATGTCGTTTGCCGTGGTCGCTTGCCGCCTCCAGTGGTAGCAGGCTCGCATGCCTAGGAGAGTACTGACGGCTACGGGGCCTAGAAGACGTGCCCAACGTAAACCTGGGTGATGCAGGACGTCTTCAACCTGGCCGCTGGGTGGCTCCCGGGAGCCAGGTCGGGAGCCACCCAGCACAACACCAGGCGTGCTTCCGCGGACAGCCGTGGACAGTCCATGTCGGTCAGTGCCGGCCGACAGGCGCCGTCAGCCGGCACTTCCTGAGCCCTCTCCTAACCCTTCCTTAAGCGCGCCATAACGATCGCCACCTGCGCCTTCTCCCGCCCTGATCCGCTCCCGGAGGCGGCTAGCTTGCTGATCACCAGACCTGGTCGACAGCAGCCAACAGCCGTGCCGCCGAAGGAGAACCACCACCATGGCCGTCATCACCACCACCCGCCGCAGGCTCGCCGGAAGCATCGTCGCGCTCGGCGTCGCGCCGCTCGCGCTGGCCGGGCTCTCCGCCGCACCGGCCGCTGCCCACGGTTCGCTGAGCGATCCGGTCAGCCGGGTCTCGGCCTGTTTCGCGGAGGGGCCGGAGAACCCGCAGTCGGCGGCGTGCAAGGCAGCCGTGGCGGCGGGCGGCACCCAGGCGCTGTACGACTGGAACGGGGTGAACATCGCCAACGCGGCGGGCAACCACCGCTCGCTCATCCCGGACGGCAAGCTGTGCAGCGCCGCCAACGACAAGTTCAAGGGGCTCGACCTGCCGCGCGCCGACTGGCCGTCCACGCCGATGGAGGCGGGCAGCCACACCTTCCGGTTCCGGGCGACCGCGCCGCACAAGGGCTCGTTCGAGCTGTACCTGACCAAGGCGAGCTACGACCCGGCGCAGCCGCTGAAGTGGTCGGACCTGGAGGAGAAGCCGTTCGCCACGGCCACCGACCCGACGCTGGAGAACGGGTCGTACGTCTTCGACGGCACCGTTCCGCAGGCCTCGGGGCGGCAGTTGATCTACACGATCTGGCAGCGGTCGGACTCCCCCGAGGCCTTCTACGCCTGCTCCGACGTGGTCTTCGGCGGTGAGAGCGCCGGAGGCGGCACCACCACCGAGGAGTCCCCGGCACCGGCCGCGTCCGCACCGTCCGAGGAGGACATCGACGACGGCGCCGACAAGTCGTCCGTCGAGCACAACGGCCATGGTGACGACGACGCGTCGACCGGCGCGGAGGTGACCGAGGCGGCGGCCCCGGCCGAGGACACCGCAGCGAACGCTCCCGAGCCGAACAACGTCGCCGCGTCCCCCGCGACCACGGCGCCCGCGGACGTGGCCCTCGCCGAGACGGGTGGCAGCAGCAGCACGTCGTACCTCGCGATCGGCGGAGCCGCCGCGCTCGCCGTCGGTGCGAGCGCCCTCTTCGTCTCGGTCCGCCGACGGGCCTCGGGCGGCGCGCACCGCGCCTGAACCGCGTGTCTGCCGGGCCCCGGGAGCCGGGGCCCGGCAGACGTGTCTCTCAGCCGATGACCGAGGCGCAGGTGGTCGGGGTGGCGCGCGCCGGGTCGAGGGCGTTCGCCACCTCGTGGAAGGCGATCCGGTCGATGGTCCCGATCGCGACGTGCTCGGACAGGTCCACCGGGCACAGGTCCTGGAGCAGGACGTTGCGTACGTCCGGCCCGCTCAGGTACTGAGTGCGGTACGGGGTGACGACCTCGTCGTACTTGGTCGCGATGACGGTGTAGCGGACCCCGGGCACGGTGTCGCCGCCCGCGTTGAGCTTGGTGATGAAGGCGGACCCGGCGATCTGGTCGGCGAGGCCCGGGGTGTTCGTCGTGAGCAGGTCCTCGATGCCGGGGAAGTACGGCAGCAGCCGGGTGAGGCCGAGGAGTGTGGTGCCGTGGTTGTCGGGGGCGATCCCGACGAGGGCGTTCACCTTGTCGGCGCCGCCGAGGAACTTCAGGTAGTAGTTGGGCATCATGCCGCCCTGGGAGTGGCCGACCAGGTCGGCCTCCGGGGCGCCGGTGGCGCCGAGCACCTTGTCGACGAAGACGTCGAGCTGTCCGGCCGACTTGTCGATCGGGCCGAGTCCGTGGAAGAACGGCACGCCCGGGAGCTGGCCGTAGTCGAGCGAGAAGACGCAGTAGCCCCGGTTCACGAGGTACGGCGCGAGGACCAGCCAGTTGTCGATCGAGTTCCCGAAGGTCCCGTGCACGAGGACGACGGGACGTGGGTGGGCCGCGGAGGGCTTGCAGGAGTAGTCGTTCCATCCGCGGGACGGAGCGGCGGCCTGCGTGGGGGCCGCCGCCGCGGTCGCCGTGGGGGCGGCGACGAACGCGGTGAAGGCGAGGATCAGTGCGGCGAGTGTGCGGCGAGCGCGTGGGGCGCGCGGGGCACGGGTCCAGGGCAGCATCGGGTGGTCTCCTTGCGGCTCAAGGGAGTTGCGATGTCGGTGCGCCCTGCGGTCCGGACCACAGCGGTTCTCTACGTGCTCATGCCAAATTACGCACGGGTAAGGTCGTGGGGGAAGTTACGCGTCAGTAAAAAGATTCCGGCGCCCTGGTGCCAGGCTGGGACTCGCCCCGGGGCCGGACCGGGAGGCACCACGGGGCCGGACCGCAAGTCACCCCGATGCCACGCCACGAGCCACCACAGGGGTCAGGCCGCAAGTCACCCCGATGCCGCACCACGAGCCACCACAGGGGTCAGGCCGCGAGCCGCCCCGGCTTCACGGCCTGCGGACCGAACCTGGCCCGCAGCCTGTCGGACACCGCCTCGATCCGCCGGGCCCGTTCGTCCACCGGGTCGAAGGTGAGCTGGTGGGCGGCGCGTTCGGCGTCGTGGAGTCCTTCCGCCCGCAGCCCGATCCCCCGCACCCGGGCCCGCTGGAGAGCGAACGAGTCCTGGATCCGGTAGGCGAGCGAGGTGAGCGCCGCGGAGTGGGCGGTGGGCTCCGTGAGCGTACGGCTGCGGGTCAGAGTCGCGTAGCCGGTCCGGTCGGCGTAGCGCAGGGAGACCGCGAGCGAGCGGCACACCTGCCCGTCGACGCGCATCCTGGCCCCCAGCTCCTCGGTGAGCGAGAGCAGCGCGCGGCGGTGCTGCTCCGGGTCCAGTTCGTCGCGGGGGAAGGAGCGTTCGGCGGCGATCGACCGGGCGGCCGCGTTCGGGACGACCCTCGTGCGGTCGATGCCGTTGGCCCGTTCCCACAGTTCGCGTCCGGTCCGTACGCCGGTGATGCGCTGCAGGGTGGCGAGCGGCGCGGCGGCTATCCGGCCGATGGAGTCGAGCCCGTATCCGCACAGGGTGCGCGCGGTCGCCGCCCCGACACCGTCCAGCGCGGCGGCGGGCTTGGACGCGAGGAAGCCGGCGTGCTCACCGGGGGGCACGAGGAAGGTGGTTCCGGCCGTCGCCTGCCGTGCGGCCATCCTGGCCAGCATGGGGTTGGAGGCCGCCCCGATCGCGCAGTCCACGCCGTGCAGGGCGAGGGCGCGCACCCGGATCACGGAGGCCAGGCCCGCCGCGTCCTGTCCGAAGTAGCGCAGCGCGCCGCTGACATCGGCGAGCGCGGCGCCGGGCGGGGCCGCTTCCACGACCGGGGTGAACGCCCCGAGGAGGGCGAGCAGTCCCTCGTAGGCGGCGCCGTCCGGAAGTCCTCCGCCGATCCGGCGGAACCGCAGACACAGGACGGCCGGCTGGTCGTTCATCCCGCGCTCCCCTGGCTCTGGTGCCACAGCTTCCTTCCGGTGGGCTTCCCCTCGCCGGCCGGCTGGAGATCGGCCCAGGGGTTCATCTCGTAGCCGGTCTCCAGCTGGATACGGCGGCCGGGCTCCTCCTCCCCCTCCTCTTCCCCCTGTGCGGCGGGCACCTCCGCCAGCCGTGCCGCGACCGCGTCGAGACCGCCGGTGCGCCGGAGTTCGGCCAGCTCCGCCAGGTTCCAGGCGGCCGATCCGACCACGCTCATGCTGCGCGGGCCGCGCCGCTGGACCACCCCGCGCACGAGCAGCAGCCAGGAGTGGAAGACGGTGTGCGCGCAGGCGGCGTGGCTGTCGTCGAAGAAGGCGAGGTCGACCAGGCCCGTCCCGTCGTCCAGGGTGGTGAAGATGACTCGGCGCCCGGAGCGGACCGGCGGGGTCTGGGTGGCCGCCTTGGCACCCGCGACCAGCACGGTCTCCCCGTGTCCGGCTTCCCGCAGCCGCTTCGCGGAGACCGCGCCGAGCTCCTCCAGGAAGGCGTGGTGATCGCCCATCAGGTGGCGCGACACGTCCATGCTGAGGACGCCGAGCTCGGCGCTGAGGCGTTCGGCGTCGTTGAGGTCGGGCAGGCCGATGGTGCCGGTCCGGTGCCCGTCGCCGAGCGGGAGCTGGGCGCCGTTCCCCTTGGCCCCGGAACCCCGCTGGGCGCGGTGGAGTTCGGACAGGTGCAGCAGCAGGTCCCGGCGGTTGGCGCCGAAGGCGTCCAGCGCGCCGACCTGGGCCAGCCGTTCGGCGGCGGGCTTTCCGGGCCTGGCCCGCTGCCAGAAGTCCAGCAGCGAGGTGTAGGGCTGCCCGGCCTCGATCCGGGCGACCTCGGCCTCACTGATGCCGTGGACGTCCGAGAGGGCCAGCCGCAATCCCCATTTATCACTGTTGTCGCCAGACACCAGTTCGATCCGGTGGGCGGCTGCCGACCGGTTCACGTCCAGCGGCAGCACCGGCACACCGCGCCGGCGCGCGTCCGCGAGCAGCAGCCGTTTCGGATACATCCCGGGGTCGTGGGTGAGCAGCCCCGCGTAGAAGGCCGCCGGGTGGTGCGCCTTGAGCCAGGCCGACTGGTACGTCGGCACGGCGAAGGCGACCGCGTGCGCCTTGCAGAAGCCGTAGCTCCCGAACGCCTCGATGATCTCCCAGGCGCGGGCGATCACCTCGGCGCCGTACTTCCTCCGCGCCGCCTGCTGTGCGAACCAGACCCTGATCCGGGCCTGCGACTCGGGGTCGGAGAGCCCGCGCCGCACCCGGTCGGCCTCGCCGCGCCCGCAGCCGGTCATGATGTTCACCATCTCGATGATCTGCTCGTGGAAGACGACCACCCCGTAGGTGTCGCGCAGCGCTCCTTCCAGGTCGGGGTGGGGATAGCGCACGGGCGCGCGGCCGTGCCTGGCCTCGATGAACGGCCGCACCATGTCGGCGGCGACCGGACCCGGCCGGAACAGCGAGATGTCGACCACCAGGTCGTGGAAGGTGGCGGGCTGGAGCCGGCCGACCAGGTCGCGCTGGCCCGGCGACTCGATCTGGAAGCAGCCGAGCGTCTCGGCGCTCCTGATGAGCCGGTACGTCTCCGGGTCGCCCTGCGGCACGGCGTCCAGGTCGACCTCCCGCCCCGAGGCCCGCTTCACCTCGGTCACCGCGTGCGCCATCGCCGACTGCATCCGCACGCCGAGCACGTCGAGCTTGAGCAGCCCGAGGTGCTCCACGTCGTCCTTGTCGAACTGGGACATCGGGAAACCCTCGCCGCTGGTGGGCATGACCGGGGTGCGCCGCAGCAGCGAGTCGTCCGAGAGGAGCACCCCGCACGGGTGCATGGCGATGCCGCGCGGCAGGGCGTCCAGCGACTCCACCAGGTCCCAGAGCCGGCCGTACTTCTCCTTCTGTCCTGCCACGGCGCGCAGTTCGGGGAGTTCCTCCATCGCGGCGCGGGCATCCCTGGCCCGGATGTGCGGGAAGGCCTTGGCGAGCCGGTCGGTCTCGGCCGGGTCCATGGAGAGCGCGGCGCCGACGTCGCGGATGGCGTGGCGCACCCGGTAGGTCTCGGGCATGGAGACGGTCGCGACCCGCTCGGCGCCGAAGCGGCCGATGATCGCGCGGTAGACGTCGAGACGGCGGGCGGACTCGACGTCGATGTCGATGTCGGGCAGCACGAAGCGCCGCTCGGACAGGAAGCGCTCCATGAGCAGCCCGTGTTCGACCGGGTCGGCGTGGGCGATCCCGAGCAGGTGGTTGACCAGGGAGCCGGCCCCGGAGCCGCGCGCGGCGACGCGTATGCCCATCCCCTTCACGTCGTCGACGACCTGGGCGACCGTCAGGAAGTAGGAGGCGAAGCCGTGGTGGGCGATGATGTCCAGCTCACGGTGCATCCGCTCCCAGTAGTCGCGCCGGCGGTCGTAGCCGTGCCGCACCATGCCCGCGGCGGCGCGGGAGGCCAGCACCCGCTGGGCGGTGCGCCGCCCGGCCCCGACGAGGTGCGGCTCGGGGAAGTGGACACTGCCGAGGCCCAGGTCGTCCGCCGGGTCGACGCGGCAGGCGTCGGCGGTGCGCCGGGTCTCCGCGAGCAGCAGCCGCCCCGCGTCCCGCCCGAGCCCCGCCGAGGTGGTGATCCGCCCGGCGGTCTCCTCCATCGCACGGGCGTCCTTGAGCCAGCGCTCCCCGGTGTCGAGGGGGGAACGGCGCGGGTCGACGGGGACGAGCCGGCGGGCCGAGTCGAGTACGTCGGCGACGGGCCCCTGCCCCGGGTCGGCGTACCGGACGGCGTTGGTCAGCACGGCCCGCACCCCCTGCTCGGCGGCGAAGCCGACGGTACGGGCGGCGAGCCGGAGCGACCCGGGGCCGGTGCCCTCGCGGCCGTGGTGGACGGCTTCGAGGCGCAGGGCGTCGCCGTAGATCTCGCGCCAGGGGGCGAGCAGCACGGCGGCCCGGTCGGGCCGGCCCGCGGCGAGTGCCGCGCCCACCTCGGAGGCGGGGCCGAGCAGCACGGTGAGCCCTTCCGCGGGCAGCGCGGACCGGGCGAGCAGGGGCTGTCCGGGGCCCGGGGTGTCCGGAGCCCCCGTGTCCGGGGCGTGGGCGGCGCTGACCAGCCGGCACAGTTCGGCCCAGCCACGGGCGCCGTCCCGGGCGAGGAAGGTGGCCCGGGGTGCGGATTCATCGACAAAGGCACCTCCGCGGACCGGCGTACGGGGCCTGTGCGTACGCCCCTCCCCCGCCACCTGCCGAGCCACCGCGAGCTCGGCCCCGAAGAGCGGCCGTATCCCGGCCTTCTCGCAGGCCCTGGCGAAGCGGACCGCGCCCGCGAGGCTGTCGCGGTCGGTCAGCGCGAGGGCGTCCATCCCCCGTTCGGCGGCGCGCTCGGCCAGCTGCTCCGGGTGTGATGCCCCGTACCGCAGGGAGAACCCGGAAACGGTACGCAGATGCGTGAACCCGGGCATCCGCACCTCCTGGACCGATCCGTACTCACCACCCCCTCGCTCTCCACCATAGACCAAGTTTCGAACGTTCGTACGATAACCGAGAGCGCGGCCACCTTGAGGCCGCTTCTCCCGCTTCTCCGCCATTCGGCCCGCCCCGCCTGCGCGAACATCGCCCCGCCCGGACGGTGGGGGCATGACTTTCGCTGACGAGGTGAAGAACGCCGTCACCGCACGGGCCGCCCTGCTGGTCGTCGGCGTACTGGCGCTGCAGCTGCTGTTCATCGCCTCCTACGTCGGCGCGCTGCACAGGCCCGACCCGACGGACGTCCCCTTCGGGGTCGTCGCCCCGCAGCAGGTGTCCGGGCAGCTCGTCACCCAGCTGGACGGCCTGCCGGGCGGTCCGCTCGATCCACGCGCGGTGTCCGACGAGGCCGAGGCCCGCCGGCAGATCGAGAACCGGGACATCGACGGGGCCCTGATCGTCAGCCCCCGCGGGTCGACCGACACCGTGCTCGTCGCCTCCGGCGGCGGAACCGTGCTGGCCACCTCACTGACAAAGATCATCAAGGAGGCGGAGGGGCCTCAGCAGCGCACGGTACGGACCGTGGACGTGGCCCCCGCCTCCCCGGACGACTTCGACGGCCTCTCCTCGTTCTACCTGGTCGTGGGCTGGTGCGTCGGCGGCTACCTCTGCGCCTCGATCCTGGCGATCAGCGCGGGCACCAAGCCCGCCAACCGGCAGCGCGCGGTGATCCGCACGGCGGTCATGGCGCTGTACTCGATCGCGGGCGGGATCGGCGGCGCCGTCATCATCGGACCGGTCCTCGGAGCACTCCCGGGCAGCGTGTGGGCGCTGGCAGGTCTGGGCGCCCTGGTCGTCTTCGCGGTCGGCATGATCACGCTCGCACTGGAGGCGCTCACCGGAATCGTCGGCATCGGCCTCGCCGTCCTGCTCATCGTGATCGCGGGCAACCCGAGCGCGGGCGGCGCCTTCCCGCTGCCGATGCTCCCGGACTTCTGGCGGGCGATCGGCCCCGCGCTGCCACCGGGCGCGGGCACCTGGGTGGCCCGCTCGATCGCTTACTTCAGGGGCAACGCGGTCACCGGCCCCCTGCTGGTGCTCTCCGCCTGGGCGGTCGTCGGCACGGCCCTGACCCTGCTCCTGTCGATGCGCCGCCGGGACAAGGAGGAGACCCGGCGGGCGACTGCCGCCCCGGGCGGGAGCTCGGCCGTCGGCTGAGGTCAGGACCGTGGGAGCACGGCGCCCGTGAATCACCGGGAGCCGGGCAGTGGCACGGGTAGCGCGTGCCCGGCACAGGGACGGGGAACACGCGCCCGGCACAGGGACGGGGAACACGCGCCCGGCACAGGGACGGGGAACACGCGCCCGGCACAGGGACGGGGAACACGCGTCGGCACGGGGACGGGGAACGCGTGCCCGCGCGGCGCCTTCGAGGCCGGACCCGACGCCGCGCAGGGTGACGGCCCTCCCCGCCCCTGTGCCGAGGCCGGTCAGAGACCGGAAGCCGGAGGCAGCATCCCCTCGATGAGGCCGGCCGCCCGCCCCGTACCGCCCTCGGCCCGGGCCTCGGCGCGGAGCCGCGCCGAGGCCCGGGCGACATCAGGGTCGGCGACGAGCTCGGTGAGCGCGGTGCGCAGGGACACGGCGGTGGCGTCCGCCGTGTCGATGCGACGGGCCACGCCCAGGCCGACCAGCCGGTCCGCGTTCATGAACTGCTCGGCGCCCTGCGGGACGGCGATCATGGGAACCCCGGTGTACAGCCCTTCACTGCTGCCGCCCATCCCCGCGTGGGTGACGAACGCGTCGGCCTGTTCCAGGATCGCCAGTTGGGGCACCCAGGAGTGCACCTCGACATTGCCCGGGATGTCGCCGAGCTCGCCGGGGTCCGTGTGCTTCCCGATCTGGAGGACGACGTGCCAGCCCGTCAGGTCGCCGTAGGCCTCCAGGCACCGGCGATAGAACTCCGGCTGCTTCGTGTACGCCGAGCCCAGGGAGATCAGCAGCACGTTCTCGGCGTCGGCCGGCCGGGTCCAGCCGTCCCGGTCCGCACGGGAGCCGAAGCAGGGGCCGACGAACGTCACCACGTCGGGGTCGACATGGTCCGCGTGCGGCTGCATGGCCCTCGGGATCATCGCCAGGGCCCTGGCAGGCCGGCCGGAGAAGGCATCCACGTCCGTGGTGGACGCCCCCGACACGGCGAGCCACCGCGCGAACTTCGCGCGGTACGCGTCGGCGCCCGGCAGCGCCCGCACCTGCGCGGCCATGTCCTGGTGCTCGTAGCCCTCCCAGGCCACGAAGGTCGGGGAGAGCTGGAGGACGGGCCGGCCCTGCGACTCGGCGAGGGCGCGCGCGGCGTAGGCGCCGATGTCGTACAGGTACAGATCCGCCCTGTCCTGGTCGTACGCGGCACGGAGCTGCGGCAGGGCCTGGACGGCGTCGTCGAGGAAGATGTCCATCGCGGCGATCGGGTCGTCGGGCCAGTCGTTGTCGGCGACCGGCAGGACCGAACCGTACGGGACGAATTCGGCGCCGGTGTCCGTGATCAGCCCGGCCACCGAGGGGGCGTTGGCATACGTCACCCGATGGCCGCGCGCCACCAGCTCACGCACGATCTCGAGGCTCGGCAGGACGTGACTGACGGCGGGAATGCCGATCATCGCGATGTGGGTACGGCGACGGGACATGCGGAATCACTCATTTCAGGTCTACGGCGAGAAGGACACACCGGACCGGCGCGCCGCCGTCCGGCAACAGCCTGCCGGGGAGCGCGCACGGGTCGCGGGACGGGAGCGGGGCGCGGCCCCGTCCGGTGTCAGCCGTAGATCTGGTGGAAGTGCATGCGCGGCATCCTAGATGCGCACCCGGGGCGCGCGCCAGGGATTTCCGGGGCGGCACGCCGCGACCGCCGGCCGCCCGGCACCCACTGAAGGCTCCCGGCTCCTCCCCCTTGGGTACCCGCGCCTGACCGGCACAGGAGCTGCGGCGGAACTCTTGGAGACCAACTGACGAAGCCACTATGCATGGCAGGTACATGACGTCATTCTTGGAGCGGCCTCGCGAGACCCGCGAGGAGCACGGCCGGCACAACCCCCCCCATCACTCAACGGAGGTTGCTCATGCGTCGCCGATTCACCGTCCCGCTCGCCGCACTCGCTGTGTCGCTCCCGCTCGCCCTGGTACCCGCAGCGTCCGCATCGGCTGCTCCGTCGGACAAGCCGCAGGTCCTCAGCTCCTGGACCCAGACGAGCGCCTCCAGCTACAACGCGTGGAACGCCGCCCGCAACAACCAGGGGGCATGGGCCGCATACGGCTTCAACTGGTCGACGGACTACTGCAGCACCTCGCCCGACAACCCGTTCGGCTTCCCCTTCCAGACGGCCTGCGCCCGGCATGACTTCGGCTACCGCAACTACAAGGCCGCGGGCACGTTCCCCTCGAACAAGTCCCGCATCGACTCCGCGTTCTACTCGGACCTCAAACGCGTGTGTTCCGCATACTCCGGCGCCAAGCTGACCTCGTGCAACAGCACGGCATGGACGTATTACCACGCCGTGGACATCTTCGGCGTGGCACCGGCCGGGGCGAAGACCGACGGACCGGCCCGGGCCGCCTGACCGTCGTCCGGGTGGGACGGAGCGACTGGACCAGATGGCTGGGCCTGCTGTTGCGGCAGGCCCAGCCGGGTCCGGCCCGATGGCCGGGGCATCGGGCACTGCCGTGACCAACCGTCGCGGATCGCCGGCAGCGCCTGGACGCCCCCGGGACACCGGATCTCGGGGCGTCCGTACACTGCTCGGCCACCCTGGAAGAACGGACTCGATGCCAGGCGTACGCGTGCCATCGATGCCCACGACGGTGTATCGATCACACCCGGTACCGGACAGAGCTTCCGCCCGCGTGCGCGGCGTGCGGCCGGGCGGCGACGAAGACGGAGACGGCCCACGCGGTCACCGACAACGGCAGGTGCCTCGGCGAGCAGTTCGCGGGCGGCATGAGCGACCGCCTCGCGGCGGGGGACGCGCCGTCCGCCTCCGCGGTCCCCGCGCCGAGCGCTCCGGTCATCGGCGACGAGCCCGCCCCCTCCTGCGAGGGGGCGGGCTCGCGTACCGATGACGAGAGATCAGCCGATCTCGGCGCCGTAGGCAGCCAGCGCCTCGGGCACCGGCTGGAAGAACGTCTCGCCGCCGGCGGAGCAGTCGCCGCTGCCGCCCGAGGTCAGGCCGAGCGCGGTGTCGCCCGAGAAGAGCGAGCCGCCGCTGTCGCCCGGCTCGGCGCAGACCGTGGTCTGGATGAGGCCGTTGACGATGTCGCCGTTGCCGTAGTTGACCGTGGCGTCCAGTGCTGTGACCTCACCGTCGTGGACCTGGGTGGTGGAGCCGCTGCGGGTCACCGACATACCGACGGTCGCGTCGCCCGCCTTGGTGATCGCCTGGGTGGAGCCGTCGTAGAGGTCCACCTCGCTGGGGTGCTCCACGTCGGACGTGTACTTGACCAGGCCGTAGTCGTTGTCCGGGAAGCTGGAGCCCTCGTTGGCACCGATCTCCGCGCCGCCCTGCGAGTCGGACCAGCTGGTGATCCCCTCGGTGCAGTGACCGGCGGTCAGGAAGTACGGCTCGCCGTCCTTGACCACGTTGAAGCCGAGCGAGCAGCGTCCGGTGCCGCCCCAGATGGCGTCGCCGCCCGCGATGAGGGGCTTGAACTCCCCTGCGGTCTTCTTCAGTTCGGCCTTGGAGCCGAGTACTTCGACCACTGCGCCGAGCTTGTCCCAGGCCGCGCCGTCGACCGTACGGTCGGCGGTGACGACCACCTTGTTGCTGACCGGGTCGACAGCCCAGGAGGTACCGGGGACGGTGGCCTTGTCCGCGAGGGTCTGCCGGGCGTCCGTCAGCTCGGCGAGCGTGTGCTCCACCAGTCTGGCCTTGCCGCCCGCCTGGCGGACCTGCTCGGCAGCCGCCTCGTCGACGACGTTGACGACGAGGTTGTCGGCCTTCGCGTCGTAGTACGCGCCCGCGGTGTCACCGCCCAGGGTCTTGTCCAGGGTGGTGGCGAGATTTCCGGCCGCGTGCGCGCTGAGGGTACGCGGGGTGAACCGGGGTACGTCGTCACTGGCGTTCGCGGTCTGGAACGTGACTCCTGCCGCGACCAGGGCGAGGACGGCCGATCCGGCCAGGGCCACGCGCTTCCTGGGTATGCGTCGGTGCTTCAACTTCGACCTCCTGTGGGGCCGTGTACGGACAAGTGGGGTGTCCGGAACACGGAGGATGGGGCGCCCACTATTCCGATGCGGCCGATGGCACACAAGGTCGACTTCCGGACGCACACACGACGACGACCGTTCACCCGCGACGCGCACACAAGCCGGACGTCGCGCCACGTCGGTTCCGATTGCGAACACCCGGTGCAACGGCCCCTCGGCAACGGGTGAGGACTAGTCCTGTCCTGTAATGGCCCCTGGAGTCCGGATGCCGTGGAGGGCGCACCCGAAGCCGAACACCCCCGAATGCTTCCGAACGTCCCGAACACCACCGGCTCGTTCCGACAAGGAGTGCCGGTATCGCCTCCGATAGGTCATCATCGAACAGGCAGTGCGCGCCGGGCAGTTGGTGCCCGGACCGAGCGGGGTGACCGAGCGGAGGGGCGGCGTGCGAAGTCGGGTGCGCGTGGCGGACGGACGGCATCTGATGGTCGAGCGTCAGGGGGACCCCCGAGGCAGACCGGTGTTCCTCCTGCACGGGATGCCGGGCAGCCGGCTGGGTCCCGCTCCGCGCGGGATGGTCCTCTATCAGCGGAACATGCAGCTGATCGCCTACGACCGTCCGGGGTACGGCGGTTCCGACCGGCTGCCGGGGCGGCGGGTGATGGACGTCGCCGAGGACGTACGGGCGATAGCCGACTCCTTCGGGCTGGAGCGCTTCGCCGTGGTGGGCCGCTCGGGCGGCGCTCCGCACGCTCTGGCCTGCGCCGCGCTGATGCCCGAGCGGGTCACCCGTAGCGCCGCCCTGGTCAGCCTGGCTCCCCCGGATGCCGAAGGGCTCGACTGGTTCGACGGGATGGCCGCTTCGAACGTGCTCGCGTACTCCAGGGCGTCGGCGGACCCGGACGGACTGGCGGAATCCTTCATCAGCCGCTCGGCGGAGATCCGGCAGAATCCGGTCCGGCTCCTGGACGACCTGCGAACGGAGCTGACCGACTCCGACCGTGTGGTGGTCAACGACGCCGGGATCCGTACGATGCTGCTCGCCAACTTCCGCGAAGGGCTGCGCACCTCGGCGTACGGCTGGATCGACGACGCGCTCGCCTTCTCCCGGCCGTGGGGGTTCGACCCCGCCGACATCACATGTCCTGTGATGCTGTGGCACGGGGTGAAGGACGTGTTCTCACCCGTCGGTCACTCCCGCTGGCTGGCGAGCCAGATCCCGGGCGCCACCACCGTGCTGGAGCCGGCGGCTGCGCACTTCGACGCCCTGTCCGTGCTGCCCGACGTGCTCAACTGGCTGCTGGACGACCGGGAAGCGGCGGTCTGCTGACCGTGGATGGTGCTTCGGGCCCCGGATATCCGGAGCCCGGAGCACTCCGGGTCACACCGACATCGGCTCCAGCTCGCGCCGGAACCTCCGCTCGTCCCTCGCTATCCGGGTCAGCGGATGATCGTCACCGAGCTGGCGTGCCAGCTCGTCGCCCGTCTCCGCCCGCATCCTCAGAGCCTCGTCCTTGCGTCCCATCGCGTCGAGCGTGACCGCGATGTTCGAGGTCATGGCCAGGGTCTCCGGGTGGTGCGCCCCGAGGACCTCCCTGAGCTGGCCGGCCACCGTACGCTCCGTCTCCAGCACGATCTCCAGCCCGCCCCGGTCGGCCGTGGCGTTGGCCAGGTTCATCACGGAGAACAGCGTGTTCGGGTGCTCCCGCCCGAACACCTCGCGCATGGAGGCCACCACCCGCGTCAGCAGCTTCTCCGCCTCCAGTGGCGCGCCCGCCCCCGAGAGATAGACGCCGAGATTGTTCTGCGCGGCCAGGGTGTACGGATGCTGCTCGCCCGGCACCTTCATGTACTGGTCCACGACCTCCTGCGCGGTGTCCCTGGCCTCGACTGCCTCCCCCGCCGCGAACAGGTCGGCCGCCATGTTGAGATCACAGGCGAGCGACTCGGGGTTGGCCGCGGTGTACTTCGCCCGGTACCTGGCCCGGGTCGCCACCGTCAGCCTGCGCGCGTCCTCCAGCTGCCCCGCCCTGCGCAGCGAGACCGCCAGGCTCTTGGCGGCACTGAGCGTGGTGGGGTAGGTCCGGCCGAGGGTCGCCTTGAGACTGTCGTACGTACGGCTGAGCAGCCCGACGGAGTCCTCGTAGCGTCCGACCTCGCGCAGGTCACGCGCCAGGTTCAGCGCGGACGAGAGGCTGTGCGGATGCTCCTGGCCCAGCACCTCGGACCGCAGGTCGTAGCAGTCCTGGTCGATCTCCCGTGCCCGGGCGTACTGCCCGACGCTCCGCAGGTTCAGAGCGAGGTTGTTCGCCGCCGCCAGCGTCCGGGCGTGCCTCTCGTGGAAGATCTGGTTGAAGCCGTCATGGGCTTCGGTCGCCAGCTCGATCGCCCGCCCGTAGTCACCGAGCAGACCCAGATCGATGGCCAGTCCGCTGGTGGTCATGTACGTGTGCGGGTGCTCCGGCCCCAGGACCTCCCTCTGCAGCCGCAGGGTGAACTCGTCGAGCTCCTTCGCCTCCACGTACCGGCCGCGGGTGCGCAGGATGTTGGAGAGGTGGAAGCAGAGGTACAGGTACTGGATGTCCCGTTCCCCCAGCATGTCCAGCCATGTCTCGCGCAGTTCCTCCCCCAGTGTCCCCGCCGTCCGCACGTCGCCGCGCTTCCAGAGGTAGCGCACCCGGTCGATCAGCAGCCTGCGGGTCTCGTGGTCCCTGCAGTTGCGCGCGTCCGACGGGCCCAGGTGGGGCCAGATGGTGGCGAAGCGCGGCCAGTTCTCCGGGTTGTCGATCGGTTCGGTGTCGTCGGGCCGGGCACCCGCCAGGATGCGGTGGACGACGTGCCTGGCCTCCGCCTGCTCCTCGTCGCTGAGCTGGGCCCTGATGACCGCCTGCACCAAGCGGTGGACCTGGATGGAGTTCGACACCTGGTCGACCTTGGCCAGGGCGAAGCGGCCGATCTCCCGGATGACACGGCCCAGGACCAGCTTCTCCTGGAGCGACGAGTCGTAGGGCTTCAGCGCCTCGATCATCTCCTTGCTGTAGAGGAGGTTCGCGGAGATCGGTTCGGGTGCGAAGAACGCGCAGAGCTGGAGCAGCCGCACCGCGGCGGGCGAGCGCTCCTTGAGGCGTTCGATGGAGATGTTCCACGTGGCCGCGACGGGCTGGGGGTAGCCGGCCGGCTGGTTCAGCGCAAGGACCTCGGGGGCCTGCTGGGCCAGCTGCTCCAGATAGGTGTCGATGGGGGTGGCGGTCTCCGCGATCCAGGCAGCCGCCTGTTCGACGGCGAGCGGCAGGTCACCGACGGCGGTGGCGACCTGAGCGGCGTCCTCCGCACTGAGCCCGGGCGCCCGGCGCTGGAGGTGCTCGATCGACTCCTCGCGCAGGAAGACGTCGACGGGCAACGCGTCACCGTGCTGGGACCACGCCTGGTTCCGGGACGTGACCAGGATGTGGCCGGAGCCGCCCTGGGGGAAGTAGCGCCTGAGCCGTTCCGGGTCGTCGGCGTTGTCGAAGACGAGCAGCCACCGGTCCGACGGCACACCACGGCGCAGCAGATCGACGGCCTCCTGCGAGGCGGCGGCCATGTCGTCGCCGCCCTGGGCCCCGAGCCGCACGGCCAGTTCCGCGAGTCCCGCGATCACGTCGTCGGTCTGCTCGGACGATATCCACCACACCAGGTCGTAGTCGGCCATGAAGCGGTGCACGTACTCCAGGGCGACCTGGGTCTTGCCCACGCCGCCCAGGCCGTACAGGGTCTGCGGCTGTGGCAGTACGACGGCCATTCCGCCGCCGAGCTGGTCGCGCATCCGCTCCAGGACCAGGGAGCGGCCGGTGAACCCGGGGTTGCGGGGTGGCGCGTTCCAGATCCGGGGCACGGTGCCGGGGAAACGGGGTCCTGGTGACGCACCGTCGCCGAGCTGCACCGGCCGGTCCAGGGCACGCATCAGCGCGGTGGTGGCGTGGACCTCGTCGAGCCTGAACAGGTCCACCGGGTTGCGGTCGATGTACGGCGCGGAGAGCCGGACATCGCTGATCCTGAGCGGCAGCAGCTGACGCCGCCCGCCACCGGGGTCCTCGGAGACCGCCCGCTCCCAGAGGTCCACGGCACGCTGGGACTTGAGGTAGGCGCTGGAGAGGAGCACGACCGTCCGCGCCGCGGTCTCGGGCACGGAGTGCGCGGCCTCCAGCGGGCCCGGGTCGGCCGAGACGTCGCGCGGGACCACCCGGAACCCCGCCCGGGTGAGGACCGATTCGACCCAGTCGGCCCACATGCGGTTCTCCGCCACGTAGCTGAGGAAGAGATCGGCGGGCAGCGCGGGCCTGCGCCGGGTGAACGCGTCACGGATGCGCAGTCGCGCCTCCTCTCCCACGGGAGGCATCGCGGTGACCTCCTGCTGGGTGACGACCGCGGTGAGGCGTTCGAAGGCGGACAGCAGGGAATTGCTGAGCCCTGCCTCGTCCCCGAAGGTGGCGAGAGTTTCCTCGTACGCGTAGTAGGGGCGGTAGGGGATCTCCACGGCACCCCAGTAGGTGGTGAGCTCGTCGCCCGACAGGTCACGGGGCAGCCGGTCGAACTTCAGCCGGGCCAGCGCCCGGCCGGCGTCGGCCTTCTCCTTCTCGCCCTCGTCGATGCGCATCGGGACGGGGAAGATCGAGATGGGGCGGCCGGTGTAGCGCTCGGCGATCTGCCGTGCGACGGATGCCGCACCGTCGATGGACTGGTCGCTGAGGGTGAAGCAGTCGACGAGTACGTCCGGAAGGTGGACGGTGCAGATGTCGGCGATGTCGCTGAGGCCCGTACGGCTGTCGATGAGGATGTAGTCGTAGTTGGCCTTCATGTCGTCCCGCAGGGCGTCGAAGAAGTGGCCGCCGCCGAGCCGGTCGTAGAAGTTGTCCCAGTCGAAGGTGGAGACGGTCGCTGAGTACTCGCGGTTCTGCCGGCCTGCGGAGACGAAGTCGAGGGTGCCGCCCCGCGGGAACTCCCAGCCGAGCGCTTCGGGTGTGAGCGAGACCGCGTGCGGCTGGATGCGGGCGTAGTCCCGGTGCCAGTCGTCGGCCCTCTGGGCGGGGTTGGTCGCCGCCCAGGCGAATTCGGTGATCAGGTCGATAACGCCGGTGGTCGCCCCGAGTGTCGAGGGGTCCAGGAAGGGGTGGAAGAAGCGGTGGAGTCCCGGGGCTTCCAGGTCCCAGTCGACGGCCAGCACCCGTTTGCCGTTGGCGGCGAGGATCCAGGCGGTGTTGGCCAGGGCCATGGTGCGCCCCGTGCCGCCCTTGTACGAGTAGAAAGTGACGATGCGCCCGTCACGACCGGCTGTCATACGTCCTCCGCATCCGTCGCAGGGTCGTGCATGTCGGGTATGAACTGGGTGTTGCTTATGGGCCCCATGAGTCGCGTCCGTTCACTGTGGCGCCCACCCGCCGGTGGGTAGACCGTGGCATGCCTGAGGTACTGCTGGGCAGCCACCTCGACCACTTGGGGAAGGATCTGGCCGAACGCTTCCATACTGGGCACCCCCTTGGCCGCGACACGGCAGAAGGCCCGCCCCTGCCGCATCTTGACGGGCATCGTCTGCTCGAGTTTGTCGGCGAGTTCGGCCTCGGCCGCCCTGCTCTGGTGGTCTTCCCTGCACCACGGCACGACCATGGTCACCCAGGGCCGGTTCTCCGCGTCGAAGGCGGCGAGCCGCCGCCTCAGGTCCTCGTCCTGCAGCGCCCAGCGGTCGACCAGGAGGATCTCGGGGGTGCTGGGCGGCTGTTTCCCTTCCCGCTGTCCGGGCTCCTCGTCGAACGGCGTGATGATCGCCTGGTAGTTGAGGGAGCGCACCAGCTCTTCGGCCACATAGGCCAGCGGTCTGGCGGAAGCGGGGTGGTAGGGGTTCCACTCCTGTGGATTGTCGCCGTAGTACTCCGGGTTCCGGCCTTCCGGCAGGTCATGGCGGGTGGGCGCGGCAATGGTGATCCGCATGGGCCTCGGGGCGCCCGCGCCACTGCCCGGTGCGCCGAATGCGCTGGGGACGAGGCGGAAGTCGAGTGGCCTGCCCGAACCGATCCGCACGGTGTCCGCGACGTGGACGATGCGTTTGGCCAGGTGATAGACGGCCTGTTCGTAATCCTGGGCGAACAGCGTGAGTTTGATCAGCCCGTAGAGCCCGTCACTGACGTAACGGTCCCCGAAATCCCGGTGATTGAACTGTAACCGCTCAGCTGGGCCCGGGAGTTGGGCCGGCGGCACCGGCACCCATAGCGCGGGCACGATCGCCTCGGCGGGCTGATTCGACCGCGCCCGGTGGTGAATGGCACGCTGTTCGAAGGCGTACCACTCCTTGCCGCACATCTCGCTCGCGAAGTAGCGCGGTGAGAACAGCGGGACGAAGACCCGGCAGTTCGCGAGCACACTGCCCAGCCGCTCCGACCAGCCCTCGCCGGAGCGTATCTCCCGGTCCATGAACCCGGCGGGCGCGCCGGCGGGCAGGTTGGTCATCGCCATCACATGACCGCAGAGATCTTGGAATAACCGTTCGACCCACATGTCTGGGTCCGATCCACCGCCGTACCCCGGTGTATGCGCGTAGCTCAGAAAGAAGTACGGCCGATGGTCCGCCGCTCGCTGCTGCGTCGATGCGTGCACACGACCCCCGTCCTGTGTGGCACTCGCATCAAGAGAGTGAAATGAAGGATGCGAGCGAATTCATCATTACGGAGCGGACCGCACTCCACCCCCCTGTGGTTCGGTCATTCACCGTTGCTTTTCAGTCATCCGTCCTCCGCCCGGCCACTCTTGATCGTGCCCGGAATCGGTCTCGCGGCTTTTCTTCCCCAGAAGTTCCATGCGTGCTGCCGGCAAGCTCTTTCCGGAGTCCGGCTACTGCCCGCGCTCCGTCGACGGTCAGTTCAGGAGCCGCCTCGATCATGTCGAGTGCCTCCCGGATACCGTCCAGGAACCGTGGCTCGAACAGTCCGGTCCCCACTCGTTCGAAAGTATCCGAGAGCAACCGGGAGAACGGCAGGGATTTCTGGCTCCAGGGGGGCCGGTGTTCCCATTCCCCGTCCGCGGCGTAGAGATCCGTCACATCGACGAGCGCCAGGAATTTCGTACGCCTGAATCCGCGCAACAGTGCGAGGGCGAGTTCGTCGTCACCACCGTCGACGCCCAGGCCCAGCGCCCCGTAACCGTGTCCTCCGGCCCGGGTCGGGCCCGTGGCGAGAGGAGTCAGGGTCACCAGGGCCCTCGCCGCCTCCGCCGCCTGTTCGGGGACCTTCCGCCGCAGCAGCTCCCAGGCCGACACCAGGCGTACGCCCCATTCCGCGGCCTCGTGCGGGGTGAGCCGCGAGGCGACCGGGGCGTCGAAGCAGTCGCGGTACGGGTCCAGGTCGTCGAGCACGAACCCGGGTCCTCCGTCACCACCCACCAGGCGCAGCGGGCTCCAGTCGGCGGCTTCCTCCCCGATGGCGGCGACGCGCGTCGCTCCCGCCGAGCCTTCCCTCCCGACCTCGAACCCCTCCCCGGCAGCTCGCACCAGGGCTCTTCCCCGCTCACCCGGCTCACCGATCCGCACTTCGCCGAGGGTCGGAAGGAAGAGCCTGCCGTCGTCGAACGGCACGGGGACAGTGAGTTCGAGTCGTGCCAGGACGGCCGCCGCCGCCACGGATGCGGCCAGCCGTCCGGCGGCCCGGGCCCCGTGGGCCGGGTCCTCCGGCGCCCGCTGCGCGTCGAGCAGCCAGGTGCGGGTGTACGGGTGGCCGAGCACCTCGTCCAGGGCACCGGCTCCCCGCTCGGTCCCCTCCGCCTCGGCCGCCAGCTCCCATGCCTGGTCCCAGTACGCGTGTCCGCGTTCGCCGATCCCGGCGTGGAGTGCGGCGAGGAGGGTTCGGTTCAGGTCCTGCCCGGCCTCGGCCAGTTCGGCCGGCTCGGCGACCGCCCGGGAACCGATGGAGGCGGTGGCGCGTTCCTCGACGGCCCGCACCAGCGTCGCGAGGTCGGTGCAGTAGACGGACGGGTTGTCGAAGCCGTTGGACGAGCGGTAGCGGTGCGTGTAGAGGCCTCCGCCGCACGACCGTACGACGGGGCACGCCCGGCACGTCTCGCTCACGCCGGCCAGGCCCAGCTGCCGTGCCCTGACTCCGGGATGGGCGGCGACGTCGTCGAAGGAATGCGAGAACACGTCGAATCCGGTGGCCGCCGCCCCCTCGTAGGCGCTCTTGAGCGAGTCGACCTGCTCCAGTTGCCCGTCCGTCTCGATGACGACCAGGTCCGTGGGGGCGAGCCCGAGGGACTCGGTGAGGCTCGGGCCGCCGCTCAGGGTGGACAGGACCGAGGAGAACAGCCGCACCGGCACCTTCTGCCCCTGCTCCGCCCAGCGGTCGAAGACCGCGAGGAGCCAGTCGGCATACGCGGTGGGCGAGCCGTCCGGCCGGAGCGGGGGCTCGTCCCACGTGGCGTGCGGCAGGAGGAAGTCGACCTGCGGAGGGTCGAGTTCGGCGAGGGCGTCGAACACCTCGACCGGATCGTTCCGGATGTCGATGGTGCACAACAACCCGAGATCCAGGTGCCGGTAGCGGTCCTGGCGCAGCAGCTCCACGGCTCTGAGGACCAGAGGGTGACTGGAACGGCCGTTCGCGAAGACGCGGTGCCGGTCGTTCGCCGTACGGTCGCCGTCGAGCGAGATGCCGACCTTGACGCCGAACTCGTCGAAGAGGTCGAGATAGCGGGGGCTGAGCTGGACGCCGTTCGTATGGATCCTGAGGTCCAGCTCAGCGATACCGTTCAACGCCGAGGTGAGCTCCTCGCAGACGCGGCGCAGTCGCGCCGGGCCGGCCAGGAGCGGCTCGCCTCCATGCAGGATCACTGACATCGAATCGAGTGCATGCTCCGAGGCATGCTCGGCCAATCGTCGAGCAGTCCATGAAATGGCCTCGTCAGAGATGGACTTAGGGCGGGTGCGCCAACTCTGATCTGCATGTTCATAGATATAGCAATGGTCGCACGCAAGATCGCATCTGCTGTGCACCTTGAGCACAACCTCGCGAAAGGGGACCAGGGGTCCTGTCATTACCCCAGTCTAGCCACCTCAGCACTCGGCTCAGAGTGCTGAACTGAAGGTCGAAGTCTGTGTGGAGCGACTCGTGGAGGTACCGAATACCCGCCCGATCTTCCTGGAGGCGTCGGCGCCACGGGCGTCGATCTGGGCGAGCGGCACACGGCTCTTCTTCGCGATGGCGAAGGAGGGGGAGGTTTCGTAGGTCTTCACGGCCGTCCTTGATGGATTGTTTCCGGACACTGGATCACAGCCGGCACCTGCATATTCACAGTGTCCGGCGGCATGACTTTACTCTGCCCCCGGCCCCCCGCAAACGCCGACGTGAGAGGAAATCCTGTGTTTACGCCGAATTGTGGAGACCGAAATCACCTGCACCCATTGAGCCGCCCGGGTGACGGAGTAACAGCCGGGCCGGGAACCGCGGACCGCCCCGCCCCACGGGCCCGCTCGGCCCACCTCATGGTTCTGGTCGCGAACGCGCCGCCCGCCCCCCGCACACCCGCCGGCGCCCCACCACTCGCAGAACAACCTGAACGGCAGCGGTCGACGGCGTCGGGTCCGGGAGGACAACTGGGCTCCATCCGAGCCGTATTCACTCATTCGGGCTCGTGAGACGCCTCGCCGGGGCACACGTCGCGCAGGGCAGCCGCCGGAAGTGTCAGTCGAGCGGAGCGTGCGCGTTCGCCCTCGCGCCCCTCATGCAGTCCCCGGTGCGCTCATGGCTGTCCCCCACGACATCGGTCACCCTGATGCGCACGTGGAGCGCGTCGACCCGTTCGACGAACTTCTTCGAGAAAGCGCCCATCAGCACGGTTTCATAGCTGCTGGTCCCGACGAGGGGGAAGCCCACTCCGAGCTCGACGAGCTGGAAGTCCTCCGCGACCACCAGCCCCGCACGGCCCAGTTCGGCCACGGCCACGGAGATGTCGGTCCACCGGGAACACGTGTGCCGGTCGCCGCCGGCCAGGACCACCCGGCATTCGTAGGACTCGACGGTCGCGATGTGCTGGCCTCCGTTCAGTACGCCCACAGTCCACGCCTGTGAGTCCCCCCGGAGGTGCCCCTTGGTCCACGACCCCCGCCACCCCAGATAGGGCCGCACGGTGCGGGCGTACTGGGCCCTGGCGAGTACGGCACCGACCGCGACGGCCAGCAGACTGCCGAGCGCCTCCATGTCGAGCACTTGCAGACGCCAGGGCCATTCCGCCCGCGCGTCGGGCGCGATGTTCCCCCGGACCGACTCCCAGACGAGGACGAGCGTCAGCACCCCCAGCATCACCAGAGGTGCCGTGAACAGCAACGGGCTACGGCGGACCCTGCGCTGGGCGAGAGGGGACGGAACAGCGTCTCCGGAACCCGCAGCCATGCATCCTCCCAGTGACCCGAGGGGTGGCACGCTCCCGCTCGGCGGCAACTCCCCCGTGCAGCACGGACGTCGCGGGATCCTTCCACATGGGCGTTCGGTCGCACGAGAGTGCCATTTCGGGCAGGAGGGCCCTTCGTGGCCCGAAGGCGCCATTGCAGTACACGGAGGCGCGACCTACTCTCATGGCCCCGGCGGGGCCCGGCAGGCCCTTCCCCGCCTCCGGGCAGCTCACTCGAGGGGCGGCCGCGGACGGCCGGGCCGGACGACGGCCACAACAACTGCACACGGGGGTGAACATGACCGCGATTCCAGGGCCACTGCAGAGCATGGTCTTCAGGAGCGCTGATCTGCCCGAACTCTTCCACCACACGGACGCCGTCGCCGTCGCACGCCAGCGTGAGGCGGTCAACACCACCCGCGGCCAGCTCGTCCTGCTCGTCGTCGGCACCCTGCCCGCAGCCCTGCCCTGGCATGCCGAGATCGGGTCCGGCATCCAACTCCTCGATGGTATAGCGGTGTTGGCCTTCCTCGGTGTCCTGATCACGACCTATCTCGGCTCCCGGCGCAAAGCAAAGTCGCACTGGCAACTCAACCGCTCCGCAGCGGAGTTCATCAAGTCCAACTGCTGGCGTTACGCGGTCCACGGCTCCCCCTTCGACTCCGCGGTCCAGCACCCCGAAGCGGTGTTCGCCAGTCGGCTCGAGGAAGGGCTCCAGGAGCTGCGGAAGGTCGGCTGGGACGATCCGAGGGAGGAGATGGCGGACTCGGGCGGCGGCCTCATCACCGAGTCCATGCGGGAGTTGCGGGGCAAGGCATTCACCGTACGCAAGGAGACCTACGTCCGGGACAGGCTGATCGAGCAGCGGCGCTGGTACCGCAGGCGCAGACTGGTGTCGCGGCGCGGTGCGCTCGTCTGGTCGAGCACCGTAGCCGCACTGACTCTCCCGGCACTGGTCCTCGCGGTGCTGCAGACCTTCGGCGGCGCCGGCTCGTTCGCGCTGACGGGGACGTTCTCCGCCGCCGCCGCGGCGTGCCTCGCCTGGAACGAGATGCGCCGCCACCACCCGCTGGTGACCGCTCATTCCCTGGTCGAGGAGGACCTGGAGAACATGCAGGCCGCGATGGAGACCACCCTCACCGAGCGGCAGTGGGCGGCCGCCGTGTTCGAGACCGAGCGGATCGTCTCGCCCGAGCACACTGACTGGCTGGTCAGGCACCGGATGTGAGCGCGTGGGCTCAGCCGCGCTCCACTCCGTCGCGCCAGATGACGGTGACCGGCCGCCCCAGGCTGCGGGCGTACGTCACGATGTCGCCGGTGCCTCCGAGACCTCGCGCGGGCAGACCGTCCCAGACCGCGAGCAGCCGGTCGCAGTGGTCCGCGATGTAGGCACCCGCCGCGTAGTAGGCCTCGTCGGTGGAGTGCGGGAAGTCCAGCCGGATCTCACGGGCGGCCCGGGCCTTGAGCGCACGGTAGCGCAGGAGCTCCGCCTCGTCGGCGAAGCCGTCCTCGTAGTCACCGCTGGGGATGACCACGGTCAGCTCGGCGCCGTGGGCGAGGGCGACGTCGGCGAAGAGCTGGTCCGCGCCGACGGCCAGGCTGGAGAGCGCCTCGAGGGAGCCCTCGTGTCCGCAGAGCGCCGCCTCCAGCCCTTCCAGCACATGCGCGTGGAGCTCGTGGGGGATGGAGCGGTGACCGGTCACTCCGATGCGTTTCACGGACCTGCAACCCCCTGGTGTCTGCCGGGGGTTCCCGGAGGGCATCCCTCCGGACGGGCACAGCGCCCGCCCCCGTGGTGCCTCTGTGGCCGTGTCTCCTGACATCCTCTCAAAAGCCGCGGCTCGAACGGGAGCCCCCACCGGAATCGGCGGGGGCTCACAGGAGCGCGGCGGTGCCCTTACGGGTCAGAACACGCTGACGCCGTACGCGCTCAGCGCTTCGGTCACCGGCTGGAAGAAGGTCGTCCCGCCGAAGGTGCAGTTGCCGCTGCCGCCCGAGGTGAGACCGATCGCCCGGGTGCCCGAGTAGAGGGGGCCGCCGGAGTCGCCGGGTTCGGCGCACACATTGGTGCGGATCATGCCGTAGACGATGTCGCCGCCGCCGTAGTTGACGGTGGCGCCGAGGCCGGTGACGGTGCCGCTGTGGGTTCCGGTGGTGGAGCCCCGCCGGGTGACGGACATCCCGACGGTCGCGTCGGCCGCGCTGGTGATGTCCTGGCTGCCGACGGTGCCGGACTTGGTGACCGAGCTGTTGGTGTGACGGACGATGCCGTAGTCGTTGACCGGGAAGCTGGATCCCGTGGTGGTGCCGAGGACGGTGGTGCGGGCCGAGTCGGTCCACCAGGTGCCCGCGCCGTCGGTGCAGTGACCTGCCGTCAGGAAGTAGTAGGTGGTGCCGCTGCGGACGTTGAAGCCGAGGGAACAGCGCCAGCCGTCGGCGTAGACGGCGTCGCCGCCCGAGATCAGTTTCCTGAGCTTTCCGGGAGTGCGTTCGATGCGCAGGGCGCCCGCTTCGGCGCCCGCCGATTCCTTGATCCTTCTGATCTCCGCCCGCGAGACCGTGCTGTCCACGGTGACGACGAGGCGTCCGGCCGCCGGGTCGACGTTCCAGGCGGTGCCGGCGACGTCGGCTTCGAGCACGGCTGCGCCCGCCGCGCCGAGCTGAGCCGCGCTGTACGTCCCGGCCTGGTCGGCCTCGGCCGTGGTGGAGGCGGCGAGCGCGGCGACGGCGACGAGACCGGCGGTGACAGCCGTGACGCGGACGCGTCTTGGCGTGCTGCCGCTGAGGGGGGTGTTGCGCTTGATCCTCACTTGTCATTCCTCCCGAGGGGAACCGGGGGTCCGCCTGTGGGGTGGGCGGACCCGTGAGGCGCGGTCATGAGGCACTGACACGTTCCGAAACACGTTCGAATTCCGGAAGTGTCATGACTTATGACGGACGCTGCTCGGGAGTATCACGGGACGCCGATGTGCCCCGCAAGGGTGCCTTTTCGGCCGTTTCGGCACACGGACACACCGGCCCTCGGCAGCCCTGTGGCTGCTGGGGCCGGTGCGCCGTGCCGCTGAGTCCCGCGGGCGGGTCAGCCGTCGATCCGGTTCCGCTCCCCCGCCGGGACCGCCACCGTGAGGGTGTTGCCCGGTGGCGGGAAGGGGCAGATGAAGTGATCGGCGAAGGCGCACGGAGGCAGCAGGGTGCGGTTGAAGTCGACCCGCACGCTGCCGTTCCCGTCCGGTGCCGGGGGCCGCAGGAAGCGGAAGCGGTAGCTGCTGTCCCCGCTGGTCGTGTCGGCGAAGACGGCCCAGAGCGAACCGTCGGGCTCGACCGCCACCTGGAGGGTGTGCTCGGCGCCGTCCACGGTGAAGGCGATCTCGCCCGCCAGTCCCAGACCCCGCTCGCGCCCGTCGGCGTTCTCGACGCGGACGGTCCGGTCGGAGCCGTACGGCCGGAAGGTACCGTCCAGCGACCACTTGGGGTCGTACGGGGTGGCGTCGATGGTCCGGAAGGCCTGACGGGCCGGGGACCGGGGGTCGAAGTCCCTTACGGCCCAGAGGCCTTCACGGCTCAGCACGACCAGCCGGCGCTCGCCCTGAGCCACTCTGGACGTGTCGATGGGGCCCCGGTCGGCGCCGAGGCGGGTCTCGCCGGCAAGCGGCTTCGCGTCGACGGTGAGCCGGTCCTCGGGCGCGGCGATGAGCACCACCTCGTCGCCGTCCTCGCGCCATAGCCCGGGTACGGCCGGAATTCGACCCTCCGGATGGTCGGCGAGCCAGTGCGTGCCGGTGAGGGAGAGCGGGCCGTGCGGAGCGGCCACGGCGACGATGCGCCCCTCGTGCCAGCGCTGCCAGGCGTGGAACTCCTCGCTGTCCTGCTGTGCGTCCGTGCTCATGCCGTCAACCTTTCCACACCGGCTCCGCGAGGCCGAGGTGCGACCTCAGCGTGGAGCCGGTGTATTCGGAGCGGAAGGCTCCGCGTTCCTGGAGGAGCGGGACGACCCGGTCGACGAAGTCGTCGAGGCCTCCCGGGGTGAGATGCGGTACGAGGATGAAGCCGTCGGCCGCATCCGTGGCGACGAACTTCTCCAGGTCCGCGGCGACCGTCTCCGGGGAGCCGATGAAGGACTGCCGCACCGTGGACTCGATGACCGTCTCCCGGATCGACAGCCCCTTGGACTCGGAGAGCGCCCGCCATTTCGCGGCCACGCCCAGCGGGTCCGCGACCCGGACCCTGCCCTGCACGATGCTCGACCCGGGGTCCGGGTCGACGGCCGGGAGGGGCCCGTCGGGATCGTACGAGGAGAGGTCGCGGCCCCAGACCTGTTCGAGGGCGAGGATCGCGTTCTGCGGGGAGACCTGCAGACGGCGGATCTCGGCGGCGTCCTGCTCGGCGTCCGCGTCGGTGTCGCCGACGACGACGGTGACACCGGGCATGATCCTGAGGTCGTCAGGCTGCCTGCCGTACTTCGCGAGGCGCGCCTTGACGTCGGCGTAGAAGGCCCGCCCGGCCTCCAGGGTGCCGTGCCTGGTGAAGATGACGTCGGCCGTGGACGCGGCGAACTCCCGGCCCTCGTCGGAGTCCCCGGCCTGGATGACGACGGGGTGCCCCTGGGGTGAGCGGGGGACGGTGAACTCCCCGGAGATCTCGAAGTGCCGCCCGGAGTGCGCGAACGGCCGCGAGGTGCCGTCCGGGGCCCAGGAGTCCCACAACTCACGCGCCGTGGAGACGAACTCGGCGGCACGGGTGTAGCGGTCGGCCCGGTCGAGGTAGCCGCCGCGGCGGAAGTTCTCGCCGGTGAACGCGTCCGAGGAGGTCACCACGTTCCATGCGGCGCGGCCCGCGCTGAGGTGGTCGAGCGTGGCGAGGCGACGGGCGAGCTCGTACGGCTCGTTGAAGGTCGCGTTGACGGTGGCGGCGAGACCGAGGCGTTCGGTGACGGCCGCCAGCGCGTTCAGCACCGTGAGGGATTCAGGACGGCCCACCACGTCCAGGTCGTGGATGCGCCCGTTGTGCTCGCGCAGGCGCAGCCCCTCGGCGAGGAAGAAGAAGTCGAACTTCCCGCGCTCCGCGGTTCTCGCCAGGTGCTCGAAGGACGTGAAGTCGATCTGGCTCCGCGAGCGGGGATCGGCCCACACGGTGGTGCTGTTGACGCCCGGGAAGTGGGCTGCGAGGTGCATCTGCTTCATGACGTCCCCTCCGGGGTCCTCGCGGGCGCGTAACGGTTGGCCGGCCGGCCCAGGCCGAGGTGCTCGCGGAGCGTGCCGCCCGGGTAGAAGGTGCGGAACAGGCTGCGGTGCTGGAGCAGGGCCACGGTTCCGTTGACGATCCTCTCGAGGTCGCGCTCCGGTGTGATGGGGGTGAGGTGGAAGCCGTCGGCCGCTCCGCCCTGGTACCACTGGGTGATCAGTTCGGCGAGGTCCACCGGGCCGCCCCGGAAGTAGGTCCCCCGTCCGGCGAGCTGCGGGCCGCTCTCCAGTCCGGGTTCGGGTGCGGTCTCGGCGTCGCCGAGGTCGACGGTGAGGGCGACCAGGACCCGCAGGCTGTCGGGGTCCCGGCCGTGGGCCGCCGCGCCGCGGCGCAGGTCGTCGCGCAGCGAGGCCGCCTGTTCGGGTGAGGTGGCGCGCACGTGTACGACGTCGGCGTACCGCGCGGCGGGCTCACGGGCGGGCCCGCTCGTGCCGTCGATCACGGTGACGGGCCGGCCCTGCGGTGGCCGGGGCACGATGGCGGGGCCCCGGACGGAGAAGGTACTGCCCTCGAAGTCGACGTAGTGCAGCTTGTCGCGGTCGATGAACCGGCCGGTGGCGGCGTCCCGGACCTCCGCGTCGTCCTCCCAGCTGTCCCACAGCCGTGCTCCGGCGTCGGCGGCCTCTCCCGCCTCCTGCCACAACGCGCTCGCGGGTGCGGCCGGGCGCCGGCCGAACAGCCGGGCCTCGGCCTCGGTCGTCGACACATCGGCCTGCCAGCCGGCCCGGCCCCCGCTGACCCAGTCGAGGGTGGCGACGGCGGACGAGATGTGGAAGGGCTCGGTGTGGGTGGTGGTGACGGTCGGCACGAGGCCGATGCGGCTGGTGGCCGGGGCTACGCGGGCGAGTACGGCGAGTGCGTCGGGGCCGGGGCGCGCGAACGAGTCGCCCAGGGTGACGAAGTCGAGTGCTCCCCCTTCGGCGAGCCGCGCGAGCGCCACGTGGGAGGCGGCGTCGTAGCGCGGCGGGCCGCCGATCTCGGCGGCGAGGTGGAGTGGCCTGGTGGCGGACATGCGGGACCTCTCGGGGTCAGTTCTCGGTCTTGGGGAGGCCGGGCGGGTTGATCTCGGACTTCTCCACCGCCTCGTTGGACAGACCCCAGCGCTTGAGCACCTCGGCGTACGAACCGTCCTGGATGACGTGGTCGATCGCGGCGCCGTACGCCTCGGCCAGTCCGCTGCCCTTCTTCGTGGTGGCGGCGATCTTCCCCTGCACGCCGTCACCGGCGCCGGAGAGCGTGCCGATGATCTCGGACTGTCCGGCCGAGGCCACGTGGTAGTTGGCCGAAGGGCTCGGGCCGAGGTAGGCGTCGATGCGGCCCGACTGGAGGGCCAGGTAGTAGTCGGTGTCCTTCTGGAAGTACTTGATCTCCACGGGCTTCCGCCCGGCCTTCACGTTCTCCTCGCTCCAGTCGACGAGGATTTTCTCCTGGTTGGTGCCGGAGGAGACCGAGATGGTCTTCCCCGCCACGTCGGCCGGCCCCTTCACCTTCCAGCCGGAGCCCTTCTTGGCCTCGAAGGCGATGTTGTCGAGCCGGTAGGTCGCGAAGTCGTACTTCTCCTTGCGCTCCTCGGTCACCGTGACGTTGGAGAGGACCCCGTCGAACTTGGAGCTGTCGAGGCCCACGAAGAGGTTCTCCCAGGAGACCTCCTCGAACTCAGGCTCCAGCCCCAGCGTGTCGGCGATCAGGGTCGCGAGGTCGATCTCGCTGCCGATCCGCGTCTTGTCGTCGGTCGCGTAGAACCCGAGCGGTGGTGAGGCGTCGGCGCTCGCGCCCAGCCGGAGCGTGCCGCGCTCACGGACGGCGGCCGGCACCTTGGCCGCGATGGCGTCGACCTTCTCGCCCCTGATGCGGTTCTGGTCGGGCCCGATGTTGATACCGGTGTCCTTCTCCCCCTTCGGGCGGATCACGTCCTCGGCCGCGTCGCTGCTCCCGCACGCGGTCAGCAGCCCGGCGGCGGTGAGGGTCGCGAGTACGGCGGTGAGGGTGCGGCGGACTGACATGTGACTGCTCCTTGACTGGGGGGACACGGGCGGGGATGCGGAGGGGGACATGGCTCAGAGGACCTTGGAGAGGAAGGCGCGGGTGCGTTCCTGGACGGGGTGGTCGAGTACGTCGGCGGGCGGGCCCTGCTCGACGATCCGCCCCTCGTCCATGAAGACGACGGTGTCGGCGACCTCGCGGGCGAAGCCGATCTCGTGCGTGACGACGATCATCGTGGTGCCCCCGCGGGCCAGGTCCTTGATGACGTCGAGCACCTCACCCACGAGTTCGGGGTCGAGCGCCGACGTCGGCTCGTCGAAGAGCAGCAGTTTCGGTTCCAGGGCGAGAGCGCGGGCGATCGCGACGCGCTGCTGCTGGCCGCCGGAGAGCTGCTTCGGGTAGGCCCCCGCCTTGTCGGCGAGCCCGACACGGGCCAGGAGCTTCTCCGCCGCGGCCACGGCGTCCTTGCGGGGACGGCCGAGGGCTGCGACCGGGGCCTCGATGACGTTCTCGAGGACGGTGAGGTGCGGGAAGAGGTTGAAGTTCTGGAAGACGAAGCCGATCCGGGTCCGCTGGCGCAGCACCTCGCGCTCGCGCAGCTCGTACAGCTTGTCGCCGGACCTGCGGTAGCCGACCAGGGTGCCGTCGACGCTGATCCAGCCCCGGTCGACCTTCTCCAGGTGGTTGATGGTGCGCAGGAGTGTGGACTTCCCCGAACCGGAGGGGCCGAGGACGACGGTCACCTCCCCCGCGCGCACGGTCAGGTCGATGCCTCGGAGGACCTGGAGCGGGCCGAAGCTCTTGTGCACGGAACGGATCTCGACCATGGCGTCGGACCCGGCGACTTCTTCTGTGGGTGCGCTCATCGCACGGCCCCCTTGGCGTAGTGACGTTCGACGTAGTGCTGGAGGACGGAGAGCACGGTGGTCAGGAGGATGTACCAGACCGTGGCGACCATCAGGAGGGGCACCACCCGGCCGTTGCGCCCGTAGACGACCTGGACCTGGTAGAAGAGCTCGCCGATCGCCATGACGGAGACGATCGAGGTGCCCTTGAAGAGGGAGATGATCTCGTTGGCGGCGTTCGGAAGGATGGAGCGCATCGCCTGGGGCAGCACGATGCGCCGCAGCTGCCGCAGCCGTGGGATGCCGAGTGCGGCGGCCGCCTCCAACTGGCCGCTGTCCACGGCCAGTACGCCGCCCCGGACGATCTCCGCCGCGTACGCGGCCTGGTGCAGGGCGAGCCCGAGGACGGCGGCGCTCATCGCGCCGACCAGGTTCATCGTGTCGAAGGAGACGAAGCCGGGCCCGAAGGGGATGCCGAATTCGAGCTCCTTGTAGAGGTAGGCCAGGTTGAACCAGAAGAGCAGCTGGACGATCAGCGGGATGGAGCGGAACGCCCAGATGTACGCGTACGAGACCGCCCTGAGGAACGGGCTGGCCGACAGCCGCATGAAGGCCAGGACGATGCCGAGCGCGAAGCCGATCACCGTGCCGTAGAAGGTCAGCTGGAGGGTGACCCAGACGGCGTGGAGGATGGTCTCGGTGGTGACGAAGCGGGCGAAGACGTCCCATTCCCAGCCCGGGTTGGTGACCAGGCCGTTCAGGAACTGGGCGAGCAGTACGGCCGTGGCCGCGACGGCCACCCAGCGCCAGGGGTGGCGTACGGGGACCACCTTCAGGGCCGCGTACTCGTCGGCGGCCCGCTCCTCGGCGGCGGTGGCGGCAGGTGGGTGGACGGGTGGATCGCTGGTCAGCGACATGGTGTGGGTTCCTTCTGCGACAGGAGTGCGAGGGGCCCTGCTCACGCGGTGAGGCGGTCACGACAGGAGAGGTCGCGCAGGAATGCGAGCGCCGTGCGGGCGGTGGAGTCGTTCTGGCGGAATGCCGGGCCGCCGGTGCGCGGCCGGGTGAAGGCGCCGCTGGAGCGTGCTGTGGTGAACGGACCGAGGGCGAAGCGGCGCGGGTGGGGGCGGCCGTCGCTGTCCAGGATCCGGCTGTCGGCGGGATCGACGGAGAGCAGGCCCGTGTCGGTGCCTGCCGCGCCGTCCGCGTGCAGACCGCGCAGCAGGGAGCTGCGGGTCGTGCGCAGCGACGGGTCCGGCAGGCGGGCCTCGACCAGGGCGCGGGCCTCTGTGTACGCGCCGGGCACGGTGGCACTGCGGGCCCGGAAGACGCCCCGCTCCTCGTCGGACTCGACGGTCATGCCCGCGCCGACGAAGCGGACGACACCGGCCTCCGAGAGGGCGAGGAGCTGACGCAGCCTGGGGCCGGGCGGCCCGGAGGCCAGGTAGCTGAAGAAGCCGTGCCACTGTTGGCCTATGTCGCCGAGACGGGTCAACTGCCCGTAGACGGAGAGCAGTCCGAGGAACACGGCGAGGTCGGGGCTGTGCCGGGGGTCGTGCCGTCGTTCGAGGTCGGCGGTGATGTAGGCGCGCAGCCCGTCCTGCAGCGAGTCGTACGAGGCGTGGCGCACCCCGTCGAGCGGGTGGTCGAGGGCGTCGAGGTCGAGCCGGTCGGCGGGGTCGGGAACGGCCGAGGCGACGAGCGCCGCGAGCTCGGGGCTGCCGGGCTCGGCGACGGCGTACTTCTCCTCGAAGTCGCCGGGATCCACGGCGGTGCGCTCGGGATGGGCGGTGAACAGCCGGTGGTAGTGGGCGTGACCCAGCTCCTTGGTGATCAGCGGCCACAGGTCGCGCCGGAAGTCCACGGGCCCCGGCCGGTTCAGGATCTCCTCCGCCTGGCCGGCACCGAAGTGGTGGGGCAGGGGCGGACGTTCACCCTGCCAGGTGTAGCCGATCTTGGAGTGGTACGGGACGCCCCGCCGCGATCCGACGTACAGGACGGGCTCCCTGCCGGAGGGGATGTAGGCCCCGTTCTCGTGGCGCCCGCCGCGCCCCTCGGTGAGCAGCACCATCAGGTCGATGAAGGCGAGGCCGAAGCCGCGCACGAGGACGGGTTCACCCTCCGTGAGGGCCGTCAGGTCGGTGTCGGCGGTGAAGTCGGGCGGCAGGTGTACCAGGTCGTGACGTGCGGCGAAGGCCGCCAGCTCCTGCTGTTCCGTGTCCGGCTCGGCGTCGAGGTGCCCGACGGTGAGGACGACGAGGTCGGCGACGAGCGGCTCGGTACGCCCCTGGATCCGCACGCGTTGCCGGCCGCCGCGGGGGCCGTGGACGCTCAGGGCGTAGCCGGTGTGCTCGTGGACCGTGATGCCGGGCGGGAGCGCGGCGAGCGCCCGTTCGTACACCCAGCGCAGATAGGCGCTCTGCAGCCTGCGGCTGGGGAAGTCCTGGGGGCCCAGGCCGTGGATCTCCTCCAGGACCGTGGGGTCGGCGCCGATGACGGTCCGCCCCTCCCGGACGTCCGCGGCCCAGGTGTGCAGGGCGGGGCCCGGGCGGACCGGGCCGTCCAGCTGGACGGTGTCGTCGGTGAACATGGTGACGTCCTCGGCCATGGAGTTCATCCAGAGCAGCGGGGACTGGTCCTGCCGCCAGATCCGGCCGCCGCCCGGCGGGTAGGGATCGACGAGGTGGATCTCCAGGGGCCGGTCGCCGTACAGCTCGGCGGCGTTGGCGGCTATGCGCTCGATGACGCCGGTGCCGCGTGGGCCGCCGCCGATGACGACGAGCGTCGGTGCATCGTTCACCGTGCGCCCGCCGTGCCGCGCGCGTAGTGACGTTCGACGTAGTACTGGCCGATGGACAGGAGCGAGGTGACGGCGACGTACCAGAGCGTGGCGACCAGCAGGAGCGGGATGACCTCGTAGGTGCGGTGGTAGACGAGCTGCACGGAGTACAGCAGGTCCTGCACGGCGATGATGCTGACTATGGAGGTGCCCTTGAGGGTCCCGATCAGCATGTTGCCGGCGGGCGGCACGATGGACCGCATGGCCTGTGGCAGCACGATCCGCCGGAGCCGGCGCCAGGGCCCGAGGCCGAGCGACTGGGCCGCCTCGAGCTGTCCGCGCTCGACGGAGAGGATCCCGCCGCGGACCACCTCGGCGGCGTACGCGGCCTCGTGGAGCGTGAGGCCGATGACGGCGACGGTGATCGGGCTCAGGAGGTTGACCGTGTCGACGCCGAGGATCTGCGGGTAGAGGGCGCCGATGTTGAACCAGAAGAGCAGCTGGACCAGCAGCGGTGTCGACCTGAACAGCCAGATGTAGCCCCAGCTCACCGCCTGGAGAACCCTGTTGGCGGAGAGCCTGAACACCGCCAGCAGAGTGCCCAGGGCGAAGCCGAGCACCATGACGAGGGCGGTGAGCCACAGCGTCAGGCCGAGGCCCCGCAGCACGGAGTCGGTCGTGAGGTACTCGCCCACGACGTCCCACTGGAACGCGTCGTTGCGGACGACGGACACCAGGGCGCCCGCGAGGAGGAGCAGGACGACAACAGCCGCTGTCCACTGACCGGTTCGGCGTACGGGGACGATGCGCGGGGTCGCTTCCCCGGGTTTCCCGCCGACCGGGGGAGGGAGTGACGGGGCATGGATTTCTGTCTGCGCGGACATGCGAAGGCTCCGTGGATGCAGAGATCGAACACGGGGCGTGCCTTCAACGCGTAACACAACATGGACCGGGCCCCTCAGCGCCGGTCCGTCTCAGAGAAAAGCGCCACACCGGTGCTGTTGTCAAGCTTGTCCACAGTCTGAGCCGTACGTCTCACATCAGTTGACGTCCAACCGGATGCCTGTTCCACTTGGGCCATGTATTCGCAGCAGTGGCTGGTCACCCGCTCCCACATCGACTTCGGTCGCGTGTGGTCCTGTTCCTGTTGAGCTGACCCCCTGCGTCTCCGTTCTTCCCGCTCGCGCCCCCTTCGGCGCTGGAGCGGATTCCCACGCGTTCCTTCACGTACACAACATCGCTGGGCCCTCCCCTCGTACAGCTGATCTCCCGCCCCGACGCTCCGCGCTGCCCACGCGCCGGAGCGCGGTCGACGAACCCGGAGAAACTCCGCAATGCCCCGAACCCGGCACACCGCTGCCTTCGCGCTGATCACCGTGGCCGCTCTCTCGCTCACCGCGTGCGGATCGGGGGATCCGGCGGCCTCGCAGGCCGGGCCCGCGGGCCGGGCGAAGACCCCGAAGACCGATGTGGTCTCGTCGGTGAAGAAGAACGAGGCCGCGGCGAAGCTGCTGCCCGCCGGCGTCCGCGCCTCGGGTGAGCTCTCCCTCGCCTCCAGCGTCGGCGCTCCGCCCGGAGCGTTCTACGAGGAGGACGGCAAGACGCTCGCGGGCGCCGACATCGACTTCGCCGATGCGGTGGCCCGGGCGCTCGGGCTGGAACTGAAGCGCGAGGTCGCCTCGTTCGAGGCGATCCTGCCGGCCCTGGGGAGCGGGAAGTACGACCTCGGCACCGGCAACTTCGGGGTGACGGACGAGCGCCGCAGGACGATCGACTTCGTGACGTACATCAACGACGGGCAGGGCTTCGCCGTCCGCGGGGACAGCGAGCTGAAGGAGGTCACCGACCTCACGCAGCTCTGCGGTCTGACCGTCGGCACCGGCGCCGGGACCACCTTCGAGGCGACCTTGGAGGAGAACAAGCACCTGTGCGCCGACGCGGGCGAGAAGCCCTACGAGGTCAAGACGTACGCCGATCAGGCCGCCGTCTGGATCTCGCTCCAGCAGGGCCGCAGCGACGTCCTGATGTCCACGATCAACGGACTGCGCTACGCCGTGAGCCAGCTGGACGGGCTGCGCTTCCTCAACGAGTTCAAGCGGCTCGACGTCGGCTTCGCCTTCAAGAAGGGCACCCCGCTGGCTCCCGCCTTCCAGGCGGCGGTCAACGGCCTGAAGGAGGACGGGACCTACGACCGCATCCTGAAGAAGTGGGGCACCGGGAAGTCGGCGATCGAGACGTCGCAGATCTCCCCGCCCGAGATCAAGTGAACCGGGGAGACGACCGGCTGATGTCAGGTCGGTGACGTCGGTCCGGCGACGGCCCGCCCCCGCGCCGGATCAGCAGTCGCACCCGCAGTCGCAGCATTCGCAGCACTTACCGCAGCAGTTGCAGCCCTCGCAGCAGCCCTCGCACCAGTCGTTGCAGTCGTTCTTGTGGCAGAGCCCTTCGCGCTCCTGGCCGCTCCACGGGTCGTTGAAGCTGCCGGCACAGCACATCTGGCAGGTGCAGGCGAGACCGGCCCAGACCAGACAGCCTGCTATGAGGCCGCGCCTGTTGCGGGGCGGCTCGGGCGGGAGCGGCGGGCCCTGCGGGCCACCGGGGGTGGGCGCGTACGGGTTGCCGGGCGGCGGGCCGAAGGCCCCCGAGGGCTGCCCGCCCTGCTGGTGCGAGCACGAGGCCGGCCCGAAGGCCCGGTCCACCGAACGCCGCAGTTCGTGCACCAGGAGCACGTGCGCCAGGGTGCCGTCGGTGAATTCCGCGTCCCGCATCGCGAGGCGCACGCCGTGCAGCGCGTCGTCGCACAGGCGGCGGGCCTCGGCGAGCGGTGTGCCGGTCGCGGTGAGCGGGTTCCAGGCACCCGACGCGGCGTCAGCTTCGCGGTCCTCCACCGCATCCAGCAGATGGGCGAGCCGTCCGAAGAGCCGGCCCGCCTCGGCCAGCGGCGCGGCGTTCTGCGGCCTGCCCGCGAGGACGGCGGTGTGCGCGAAGGCCGCGGCCGTCGCCGTCTCGGTGGGTTCGGTGACCGTCAGCAGCGGGGTGCCAGGACCGGCGAGGGACTCGATGCCGGTCTGCCGGTCGACGGCGTCGACCAGGACCGCGGTGTCGAAGCCGAGCTCGGCCCCGGTACGCGCCCCGGCCCTGTCCCAGCCCGCGGCGACCCGGCGCGCGGCGGCGGCCACCGGACGCCGTTTCAACAGACCGTCGCGGTCGGCCACATGGTCACGCACCTTCGCCGACGCCAGCACGAGCGACACCGCGGCGGCGAGACGGGCCCCCTCACCGCGGGCGACGGGAGCCGTCCGCATCGAGCGCAGCGGGCAGGGGCCGGCGGTACGCCGCTGTCCGGCCGTGCGCTCCGTCTGAGCCTCCGTCAGGACCGAGACGATCAGGCCGTCGTAGTTCGTGACGACCCGTGCGAACTGTCCGTGGTCCGCGCGCAGCGCGAGGCAGAGACCGCAGAGATGAGCCATCCACTCCGTCTTGAGACCTTCGGACAGCCGATGGGTACATGGCCTCACGATTCCGAACACAACGATCCCCCGGGAGCCGTTCACTGATGAGCCGCGCCCGTTCACCCGCGCGCGGCGTCGATCGTATCGAGCGATCCGTTCACCCGTACGCCCGCCAGGTCACCCGTACGGACGGGGGCATCATATTTTCCTTCCGCAAGCCCCCTTATGCGGTATGAACCCTGACGAATCGCCACATGTTCTGCACCAGTAGCGTCACGAATCGCCTGTGCGGCGGCTATCCCCTTGGCGCTGTATCCGCATCATGGACGACCATAGGGATAGGAAAGAGATGCGGAACACCAACGAACCGCGGTGAGAGGAGGCGTCCATGGGATCGGTGCGCAAGGCGAGCGCCTGGCTGGGCCTCGTGGAGGACAACGACGAGCGGTACTACGACGACGAGTACTCCGAGGACGCGGAGACCGGCACGAATCAGCCATGGGTGACCGACCCCCGCGTGCAGGTGGCTTCCGAGAAGGCCGAGGACACGGGACGCCGGATCGCCACCGTCACACCGGACAGCTTCCGGGACGCGCGGGGCATCGGCGAGCTCTTCCGGGACGGCGTGCCGGTGATCGTCAACCTCACGGCCATGGATCCCACCGACGCGAAGCGCGTCGTGGACTTCGCCGCGGGACTGACCTTCGGGCTGCGCGGCTCCATCGAGCGCGTGGCGACCAGAGTCTTCCTGCTGACCCCCGCCCACACCAGAGTGGTCAACGGCGAAGCCGTCGGCCGGCCGGCCGACGGCTTCTTCAACCAGAGCTGAGCGGGGCGCTCGCCGGAAAGTCCTACCGGAAAGCGTCCAGGCCGGTGAGCGCCTTGCCCAGCACCAGCTGGTGCATCTCCACGGTTCCCTCGTAGGTGAGCACCGATTCGAGATTCGTCGCGTGCCGCATCACCGGGTACTCCAGCGAGATTCCGTTGGCGCCGAGAATCGTGCGTGAGGTGCGGCAGATCTCGATCGCCTCCCGCACGTTGTTGAGCTTTCCGAAGCTGATCTGCTCGGGACGGATCCTGCCGGCGTCCATCCGGCGGCCCAGATGGTGGGCGAGCAGGATGCCCTTGTGGAGCTCCAGGGCCATGTCCGCGAGCTTGGCCTGGGTGAGCTGGAACCCGCCGATGGGCCGGCCGAACTGTTCGCGGGACTTCGCGTAGTCCAGAGCGGCCTCGAAGCTCGCCCGCGCAGCCCCCATGGCCCCCCAGACGATCCCGTAACGGGCGTGGCTGAGACAGCTGAGCGGGCCGCTCAGCCCGGTGGCCCCCGGCAGGACCGCGTCGGCGGGCAGCCGCACACCGTCCAGGACCAGCTCGCTGGTGACCGAGGCGCGCAGCGACCACTTGTGCCTGATCTCGGGTGCGGAGAAGCCGGGGCTGTCCGTCGGCACGACGAAACCGCGGATCCCCGGGCCGCCGCCCGCCTCGTCGGTCTGCGCCCACACGACGGCGACCCCGGCCACCGATCCGTTGGTGATCCACATCTTGCGGCCGGTGAGGACCCAGTCCTCACCGTCACGCTTCGCGTAGGTCCGCATCCCGGCGGGGTCGGAGCCGTGGTCAGGTTCCGTGAGGCCGAAGCAGCCGATGGTCCCGCCGGCCGCCATGCCGGGCAGCCAGCGCTGCTTCTGCTCCTCGGAACCGAAGCGGTGGATTGCGTACATGGCGAGGGAGCCCTGGACGGAGACCAGGGAGCGGATGCCGGAGTCCGCGGCCTCCAGCTCCAGACAGGCCAGGCCGTACTGGACGGCGCTCGCCCCGGCACAGCCGTATCCCTGGAGGGACATGCCCAGCGCGCCGAGCGAGCCCAGTTCGCGGGCCAGCTCGCGAATACCGGGGAGCTCTCCGTTCTCGTACCACTCGGCGATGTGCGGGAGGACCCGGTCGGTGGCCCAGGTGCGCACGGTGTCGCGGATCGCCAGATCCTCCGGGTCGAGGAGATCGTCGATGCCGAGGGGATCACCCGGATCGAACGGCTGCCTCGTCGACCGCTTCGACGGCTTCGCGGACTCGGTGGTGGACACGGTGCCTCCGGCGGCTCGCACGGTACAGAAACGCGCCACAGTACTGAAACTAGCAGTGGTAGTCAGGGCGCCGTGCCGACGTTACGGCTCAGCGTGCCGCCCGTCCAGATCCCGTGACCTCGGCGGGTTCACGGCGCGCGGGACGGGGAACCGGGCGTCCCGCGCCGTCCGGCGGCGTAAGGGGAGGGACCTCGCGGCGGGGCGCGGAGCCGGAGCTCCCGGGTCCCGCCGACTGCTCCGGCACGGCCGGTGAAGGCTCCCGGCAGGCAGCCTTCACCGGAGGACAGTCCATGAGGCGCGGCAGGCGCAGGGCCGCCAGCGCACCGAGCAGCAACAGGCCCGCACTGACCAGCAGCGTGACATGCAGACCGTCGACGAAGGCGCTCCGGGCCGCGTCCCGCAGCAGGTCCCCCATGGGGCCGCCCAGCCGGTCGGCCACCTGGTAGGCCTCACCCAGCGAATGCGATGCGGCCGCTCCGGCGGCGGTGGGCACGCCCTCCTCGTGGAGCCGGGCGAATCCGGGCGCGTAGGCGGCGTTCATCACGCTGCCGAGCAGGGCGATCCCCATGCCCGCACCCAGCTGGTACGACGTCTCACCGATCGCGGCGGCGCCGCCCGCCCGCTCCGCGGGCGCCTCGCTCAGCATCGATTCGTACGCCCCGAACAGCGTGGACTGCAGCCCGAAGCCGAGCAGCACGAAGCCGACGGTGAGCAGCACGGGCCGGTCGTGCTGGCCCATCAGGGTCAACAGGAGCACCGCTGCGGCCGTGAGCACGAAGCCCCATCCGACCATCCGCCGGGGGCCGACGCGGCTCAGCGTGTACGAACCCGTGGCACCGGCGGCCATCGCGGCGAAGGTCAGCGGCAGCAGCCGCAGGCCGGTCTCCAGCGGGCTCAGGTCCAGGACCAGCTGGAGGTACTGGACCGCGATCAGCTCCAGACCGACCAGGGCCAGCATGGCAAGCACGATGCAGCCGACCGCCGTGGTGAAGGCGGGCCGGGAGAACATCGCGATGTCGATCAGCGGATGGGTACGCCTCTTCTGCCTGCGCACGAAGAGGACGAGCAGCACGGCGCCGACAAGTAGCGGGGCGAGGGCGGCGGGGTCCAGCAGCCCCTCGCCGCCGATCCGCTTGATCCCGAGCACGACGCCGAGCACACCGGCCGCCGCCATGAGGGCGCCGAGCACGTCCCAGGGCCCGTCGTCCTCGCCGCGGGACTCGGGCAGGAGCCAGCGCCCGACCGGAAGGATCAGCGCCATGAGGGGGATGTTGATCAGGAAGACGGAGCCCCACCAGTAGTGCTCGACGAGGAATCCGCCGACCACCGGTCCGGCCGCGGCACCCACCGCGGCAACCGCGGTCCACACGCCGATGGCCAGCGCGCGCTCGCGGCGGTCGGGAAAGACCTGGCGGAGTATCGACAGCGTGGCGGGCATGATCATCGCGCCGCCCACGCCGAGCAGCGCGCGCGCCGCGATCAGCACGCCGGGCGAGTCGGCCGTCGCCGCGAGCGCGGAGGCGACCCCGAAGAGCGCGTAACCGAAGAGGAGGACGCGCCGTCTGCCGATCCGGTCACCGAGCGTGCCGAAGAGAATGAGCAGTGAGGCACAGACCAGCGGGTAGGCGTCCACGATCCACAGCAGGCCGACGGCGCTGGGCCGCAGGTCCTCGGTGACGGCGGGGACGGCGACGTGCAGCACGGTGGCGTCGAGCGCGACCAGCAGCAGACTGAGACAGAGGACGACCAGGACGACCCAGCGGTTGGCACCGTCGGCTGCGGCGCGCAGCCTGCTCACGGCCGTGGATGTCCCAGTCATGCAGTACCTCCCACAATGAGTCCCTCGCGCTCGGCAGACCTGCTGGGGATCCGGCTCACGGCGTCCCCCGGGCCCGGCATCGACGGGCGAGTGAGCCGTCAGCGTACGCGAGTTCCACGTGGTCACGCGTGGTGCAGCTCATACGTTCACCAGCCACCGGGTGTGGCGTACACCACTTGACATCCGGCGCGCGGGGGCCATCCCGGCCGCCACCCCGCCGAGGCGACGGCATGATCAGCAGCCGCCCGCCGACACCCGGACGGCCGTCCGGAATGGTCCCGCTCACGCTCGGCGGAGTCGCACTGCACCAATTCGTCGACACTCAAACATTTCTGCGAATTACGCCTCGGATGAATAGCGGAGGGAGTCGAAGCCATTCCCTGCGGCATCGGTAATGGATACCGGACTGAGACAAAGTCCACATCACATCGTCATCACAAAGACGCGGGATCGGCCGGATCGCACACTCACTCGCTGTAACGTCCATTGCGTGCGTACCGACATCTTTGCCCGGCTGGACCGGGAGCCGGAACCGCCGAAGATAGAGATCCCGCGGATGAGCCGTCACCGCATCGCTCTCTTCGGCGGGACTTTGGCGTTCTATCTCGCCATCGTCGTTGCCGTGCTCGTCTCGTCCTGGCTGGTGGCTCTCGACTGGAAGGTCATGCTGTTCCGGCCCTATCAGCAGTGGCCGGAGCTCCACGCCTTCCTCGACTACTACGTCGTGCTCGGCCAGCGTGGCCCCACGGCCGTGATGGTCGCCTCCTGGCTGGGCTGGCGCTCCTGGCGCCAGCACACGCTGCGTCCGCTGCTCACTCTGGGCACCTCGCTGCTGCTGCTCAATCTGTCGGTCGGCGCGGTCAAGCTCGGTCTGGGGCGGCTCGGCCCGCACTACGCCACCCAGATCGGCTCCGCGGAGCTGTACGCCGGCGGCGATATATTTCCTTCGGGACACACCGCCAACGCCGTCGTGACCTGGGGAATCCTTGCCTACCTGGCCACCACGCCGCGCGCCAGGCGCTACTTGTCGGCCCTGTCGGCGTTCGTCTCCCTGGGCGTGGGCCTCACCACGGTCTACATCGGCACGCACTGGCTCAGCGACGTCCTGCTGGGCTGGGCGGCCGGCCTGCTGATCCTGCTGGCGCTGCCCTGGTTCGAGCCGCTGATCACGCGTACCGAGGTCCTGATCCTCTCGGTCCGTGAACAGTGGCGGGCACGCCGCAGGCCCGGGAAGTCCGTTCCGGCCGCCCCCGTGGCGCCGGAGCCGGTCCTGCTGCCGCAGGCGCTGGGCGGAGCGGCGGCCGAAGGCGCTCAGGAGGCCGCGAGCAGTGGTCCCGCGCCCGGGACCACGGGAGCGGCAGGCCATCCGGGGACGGCGGCCAGAGCCCGGGCGCACGCGGCACACCCGGTACGTTCGGAACGGACGCCGCTGACCCCGGCGGGCTCACGCCGTCCGTCCCACGGCGACCGCTCGCCGCGGAGCGGCGCGGGCCCGTCCCGCCCTGTGACGGGCGGGACGATGGCCCCCTGACACGGGCATCCCCCTGACACCGGCGTCCCGCTGACACGGGCGCTGCCCGAACTGCGGGGACGGGTGCCCGTCGCCACGCACGCCGAAGGCCCCGACTCCGGTCGGGGCCTTCGCTCGTCGGGGCCTTCGCTCGTCCGTGCCTTCGCCGGCCGCCTTCGACCGTCCGTGCCGTCCGCCCTTCCGGGCCGGTTCAGCCGACCCAGCAGCGGGTCACGGTCGAGGCGTCCACCTCGAAGTTGATGCGACCGCCACGGAACTCCATGGTGATGACGGTGCCCGGCGGAAGGGCACGGACCGTGCTCCAGCCGCGCGCTCTGGCCTGCCGTTCGGCGGTCTCGGCATCGAGGCCCACATATGCCTCGGGGGTGTCGTCCGGCTGGGCGGGAGGGGTCGGTAGAGGTGCCATACCTCTCACCGTAGGCGGCCGCACGCCACTGCGGAAGCCGTGGCGGGAACGGGCGTCCACGCATCCCCGTGTACCTCGGCGGTCACGCTTGTGTCACAGCATCCCCACAGGCGTTTACTCGGGGCCACTTCACCCGAACGGGCAGTCGGAGGGTAAGCGAACGGAATTGTGCGTCAGCTACGGAAATCCTCTCCAAGGGCCGGCGGGAGAGAATAACGGGCGGGTGGACACCGCGGGCGATCCCTTTCCCGGGTTCTCTAAAAAACGAATATACGAGCACGCCACCTGGAATTCACCCGCCCTTACGCCGGGCTTACTTTCCCCCGGCCCTCCGCTTGCGGGGCCCCTGCCGGAGAGCCCCCCGCCGGCACGCATGCGGAATACAACGGTCCGGGATGCGGCGCCCGGACGGCGTGTCCGGGCGCCCCGTCTCAGGCCCGCCCCTTGCGGATCACCTCCGCCGCCTTGTAACGGAGCGCATACGCTCCGTCCAGCACGCCGCCCCTGGAGCGCTGGACCGCGTCGCGCAGCACGCTCCGCGACCTCGCTCCCCCACCCCGCGCGACGAGCTCGGTGAAGAGCCTCTCGTGCCGCTCCGCGATCGGCGCCGGATCGAACCGCGCCGCGGAGACCCGCGCGGCACCGCCCATACGGCGCCGCGTCGCGTCGTCGTCGATCAGGCCGGTCAGGGCCTTCGCGAACGCGCCGGTGTCCCCCGGCGGCACCAGCCGCCCGTCCTTGCCGTCCGTGATGATCTCGGCTGGCCCGTGGGGGCAGTCGGTCGCCACGACCGGCACCCCGCAGCGCATCGCCTCCACGATGGTCATGCCGAACGACTCCCGCTCGGATGTGACGGCGGCGATGGAGCTCTTGGGCCACTCCGCCTCCATCGGGTCGACCGACCCCATGAGGAACACCCGCTCCCGGAGTCCGAGCTCGTCGACGAGCGCCCGCAGGGGCTGCTGCTCGTCGCCCGACGCGTCACCGGCGCCGTAGATCCGAAGACGCCACTCCGGCCGCGCCGCCGCGACCTCGGCGAAGGCCCGGATCAGTACGTCGTAGCGCTTGACCCGGTGCAGCCGCCCCGCCGCGACGATCCACTTGGCTTCGCAGTCGGCCGGCGGCCCCTCGGGCTCAGGCACGCTGTTCGGGATCGCCTCGATCCGTACGCCGGGCAGCCGCAGCCTGGCGCGGTAGTCCCGCGCGTCGGCCTCGGTGACGGTCGTGACGGCGTCGAGCAGCGCGTACCGGTGGCTTATCTCCCGGCGGAGCCGGTAGCCATGGCTCTCGAGCGTGAGGTGCTCCTGGCCCACACGCACCGGGCCGCGCCGCGCCTGCCGGCTGATGTGCACGTTGAGCCCGGGGCGCGTACCGACGACGACATCGGCGTCCAGCGCGCCCAGGCGGGCTGCGATACGGCTGTCGGTGAGCCTGCTGTACTGGCCGTGCCGGGTGTCCCCGCGCGGGAACACCGATGCGGGCCGCGCATGGTCCGCGGCCTTCCCCTCGTACCCCGGGCTCGACTTCCGCAGGTCGACGAGATGGCTCATCCGGACCCCGGAGGGCGCGCCGAGCTTCGGGTCGTCGCGGTGCCGGAAGACGGAGACGATCTCGACGTCGTGCTGCTCCGCCAAGGTCGTGGCGAGAGTGAAGGTGGTACGGATCGTTCCCCCGATGCCGTACGCGTTGTGGAGCAGAAATGAAATGTGCATTACGTAGTCGTTTCCCCTGTTCGACTGGTCCGCAACGGACCTTACGTGGCGTCAGGAGGCGGCACAGCATTCGCACAGGAGTCGCACACACCCGTGACGTTTCGAACGAACATCCGTGCTCTGAAGGGCCGTACGCGGAATATTTGACTCCGGATCACATGCGCGATCTGCCTGTTCATCGGCCTGCCGGTTCCGGCGCTTAATCTCCGTTTTCGCGCGTGACCCCGGCCCCGGGTCTTCCGTTGTCTCTTCATGAGCCGGGAACCGCCCGGCCCACGCACCGAGTTCGAGGAGCCACCCGTGCCGCGCATGCTCGACGTCAGCGAGGACGTACGCGCCGAGATCGGCGATGCCGAAGCCGACCGGCTGCTCGTCGGCGACAGTGCCCCAGGCAGTTACGACTGCACCTCGTGCCGCACCCCCGGCGACTCCGACCAGGAGCGCACCAGCACGGTGCTCTTCGTGGGCGACGAGACCGCCGTGCTCGCCTTCGCCCATGCGACCTGCATCCCCTCGCAGGTCGTACAGGTAGCGGAGGACCAGCTCCAGGGCGCCGTGCGGTCCATCACCGGCAGCGAGCCACAGAATCCGGAGGGTCTCATGCCCGAACAGGCCGTCCTCGGCATCACCAGCGGTCTCGTCCTGATCGAGGACGACCTCCGCCCGGCCCTGGTCGTCGAACCGACCGGGCCGATCGCCCGGCCCGGCACGGACGGCAGCGGCGGCGACCAGTTCCTCCAGCTCCTGCTGGAGCAGGGTTTCCTGCCCACGCCCCACCTGAGCCGGCTGCCCGGTGTCCTCCCCGGCTGGTCGGTCCTCCTCGCCATGGGCCAGCTGCACGCCGTGCTTCAGCCGGGCGCCGGCGGTGGCAGCCCGGTGGCCTGGTGGCAGGCCCATCAGCCGCTCCAGGTCACCGAGGGCTGGCGGACGGCCGCCAACAAGTCGCAGAGCGTGCTGGTCTTCGCCGCGCCCGCCGGGTCCATCGGCCAGCAGCCGCGCGAGGACCTGCTCCGTGACGCGCTGGACAAGGCCGCGGTCAACGGCCTCCTGGTCGCCGCGACGATGCCGCTCGCCGGGACCTGAGCGTGGCCGTAGAGCCCTCCCCTGCCCGCCGAACAGCGATTTCTCCGCCAGGCCCGCATCCGACGGGCGGTGAGGTCGTTGGCACCTACGTGCACTCATACGACCCTCCTCGCCAGCAGCAGACCCCGATTCCGGCCATGCGCCCGTCGCAGGAGCCCTCGGGCGGCAGGTCCCCCACCCCGATCTACGACGCGCTGTACTCCGAGTACAGGCGATCGTTCAGGGCGCTTCCCGGGGATCGCACCGGTGAGGAGAATCTCGGCTTCAGAACGTTCGGCATCGGGATGTTCGGCAGCCGTGCACCGCTGGGCGGCCGTACGGCGGCGAACGCGCAGGGAAGCCATGGCTCGGCCGGCGGCAACCCGGGTTCCTGGCAGCGGGTCGGACGGCACGCCGGGCGTGCCCGGCCCGCGGCACTGCCGCCCGGGTCCACGGACGCCTGAGGGACACGGCGAAGCCCCGGACCCCCCGCTCCGCGCGGGGGGTCCGGGGCTTCGCCGTGTCGTCGGCTACTTCTTGCGGCCGCGCTTCTCACGCACCCGCACCGAGATGTGCAGCGGCGTGCCCTCGAAGCCGAACTCCTCTCGCAGGCGGCGCTCGACGAAGCGGCGGTAGCCGTGCTCCAGGAAGCCGGACGAGAAGAGCACGAAGCGCGGAGGCTTGATGCCCGCCTGGGTGCCGAAGAGGATGCGGGGCTGCTTGCCACCGCGCACCGGGTGCGGGTGGGAAGCGACGATCTCACCGAGGAAGGCGTTCAGCCTGCCGGTGGGGACACGGGTCTCCCAGCCCTCGATCGCGGTCTCGATCGCCGGGACCAGCTTCTCCATGTGCCGGCCGGTCACGGCCGACACGTTGACGCGCGGAGCCCAGGCGACCTGCGCGAGCTCCGTGTCGATCTCGCGCTCCAGGTAGTAGCGGCGCTCCTCGTCGAGGGTGTCCCACTTGTTGAAGGCGATGACGATCGCACGGCCGGCTTCCACGGCCATGGTGACGATGCGCTGGTCCTGGACGCTGATCGACTCGCTGGAGTCGATCAGGATGACGGCGACCTCGGCCTTCTCCACGGCGGCGGCGGTACGCAGCGAGGCGTAGTAGTCCGCGCCCTCCTGGAGGTGGACCTTCCGGCGGATGCCGGCCGTGTCGATGAACTTCCAGGTGATGCCGCCGAGCTCGATCAGCTCGTCGACCGGGTCACGGGTGGTGCCGGCGAGCTCGTTGACGACGACGCGGTCCTCGTTGGCGACCTTGTTCAGCAGCGATGACTTGCCGACGTTCGGACGCCCGATGAGCGCGATGCGGCGCGGTCCTCCGAGCGCGTTGCCGAACGTCTGGGCCGGGGCCTCGGGCAGCGCTTCCAGCACGGCGTCGAGCATGTCGCCGGTGCCGCGGCCGTGCAGGGAGGAGACCGGGTGGGGCTGGCCGAGACCGAGCGACCAGAGCGCGGTGGCGTCGGCCTCACCGCTCTGTCCGTCGACCTTGTTGGCACAGAGGACGACGGGCTTCTTGGCCCGGCGCAGCAGCTTGACGACGGCCTCGTCGGTGTCGGTCGCGCCGACGGTGGCGTCGACCACGAAGACGACCGCGTCGGCGGTGGAGATCGCGTACTCCGCCTGGGCGGCGACGGAGGCGTCGAGGCCCAGGACGTCCTGCTCCCAGCCGCCGGTGTCGACGAGCTTGAAGCGGCGGCCGGCCCATTCGGCCTCGTAGGTCACCCGGTCACGGGTGACGCCCGGCTTGTCCTGGACGACGGCCTCGCGGCGGCCGAGGATGCGGTTCACCAGGGTCGACTTGCCCACGTTCGGGCGGCCGACGACGGCGAGCACGGGAAGCGGCCCGTGACCGGCCTCACCGATCGCGCCCTCGACGTCCTCGAGGTCGAACCCCTCCTGCGCGGCGAGCTCCATGAACTCCGCGTACTCGGCATCGCCAAGTGCTCCGTGCTCGTGGTCCGAGCCGCCGGAGTGAATCTGGTCGTTCATGAAGTCCGTTCCTCTTTGCATCATCATCGATGGGCCACGATCGCGCGGCCCACTACTCAAGTGTCACAGGCGTCCGGTGAGACGCCTGGCGTTCTTCAGGTGAGCGGTCAGCTCACCCTGGATGCGCAGCGTCGCCTCGTCCAGCGCTTTCCTGGTCCGCCGCCCGCTGCCGTCGCCGGCCTGGAAGGCGTCGCCGAAGACGACGTCGACCCGGCTGCGCAGCGGAGGCAGTGCCGATATCAACCGGCCACGGCGCTCCGTGCTTCCCAGGACCGCGACGGGAACGATCGGCGCCCCGCCGCGCACCGCGAAGTACGCGAGCCCCGCACGCAGGGAGGCGAAGTCTCCTTCGCCCCTGGTGCCCTCGGGAAAGATCCCGAGGACCCCGCCGTCGTCCAGCACGCCGAGTGCCTGCGTGATGGCGTTGCGGTCGACGGTCGTACGGTCCACCTTCAGCTGCCCGATTCCGCGCAGGAACGGGTCGAGGGGGCCGACGAACGCCTCCTTCTTGATCAGGAAGTGGACGGGCCTGGGCGCGGTGCCCATCAGCATCGGTCCGTCGATGTTGTGCGCGTGGTTCACCGCGAGTATGACGGGTCCCGTGGTGGGGACGCGCCACGCGCCGAGCACACGGGGCTTGAACAGCCCGTACATGAGCCCGATGCCGATCCCGCGTCCGACGGCCGCTCCGCGCAGCGTCGGCGCGGCGGTGGCTTCGGTCACTTGGCGGCCTGCTTCTCCCCGACGAGGGTGACGACGCACTCGATGACCTGCGCGAGGGTCAGGTCGGTGGTGTCCACCTCGACGGCGTCCCCGGCCTTGGCCAGCGGCGAGGTCTTGCGGCCGGAGTCGGCGGCGTCCCGCTTGATCAGGGCCTCCCGGGTGGCGGCCAGGTCGGATCCCTTGACCTCACCGCTGCGGCGGGCGGCGCGCGCCTCCGGCGAGGCGGTGAGGAAGATCTTGATGTCGGCGTCGGGCAGGACGGTGGTGCCGATGTCACGGCCCTCGACGACGATGCCCCGCTCGGCCTCCTCGGCGATCGAGCGCTGCAGCTCGGTGATGAGGGCGCGTACCTCGGGCACGGCGCTGACGGCGCTGACCTTGGAGGTGACCTCCTGCGTACGGATCGGGCCCGAGGCGTCCTCGCCGTCGACGGTGATCGTCGGGGCGGACGGGTCCGTTCCGGAGACGATGACCGGCTTGGCGGCGGCGGTGGCGATCTCGGCGGGGTTCTGCACGTCGATGCCGTTGTTCAGCATCCACCACGTGATTGCCCGGTACTGGGCGCCGGTGTCCAGGTAGCTGAGGCCGAGCTGGGCGGCGACGGCCTTGGAGGTGCTCGACTTGCCTGTGCCGGACGGACCGTCGATGGCGACGATCACTGCGGCCGGGGCTGTCCGGGCGGCGGCGCTTACGGTTTCCACGGTGGTGGACACCTTCCTGGTACACGAGGGCGGGCGGAGCGGGGCAGGGCAGACCGGAGCGCCCTCCCCACAAGGTTACCGAGTGCGTGAAGCGGCTTTGCACCCCTGTCTCCGGGGCCCGTCCCGGGCCCGCTACGGGCGGATCGACCAGCCTCGTTCGCCGAGGGCCGCGCTCAGTGCGGGTGCGGCGCTCGGCTCGACCATCAGCTGGACCAGTCCGGCCTGCTGGCCGGTGGCGTGCTCGATGCGGACGTCCTCGATGTTGACGCCGGCGCGCCCCGCGTCGGCGAAGATCGCTGCCAGCTCGCCCGGCCGGTCGCTGATGAGCACGGCGACGATCTCGTACGAGGCCGGGGCGGCCCCGTGCTTGCCGGGAACCCTGACCCGGCCCGCGTTTCCGCGGCGCAGGACGTCCTCGATGCCTTCGGTGCCCGTGCGGCGCTTGTCCTCGTCGGCGGACTGCAGGCCCCGCAGCGCCCGGACGGTCCCGTCCAGGTCGGCGGCCACTCCCGCCAGCACGTCGGCGACCGGGCCGGGGTTGGCGGAGAGGATCTCCACCCACATCCGGGGGTCGGAGGCCGCGATGCGGGTGACGTCCCTGATCCCCTGGCCGCACAGGCGGACGGCGGTCTCGTCGGCCTCCTCCAGCCGGGCGGCGACCATCGAGGAGATCAGCTGCGGGGTGTGGGAGACCAGGGCGACGGCACGGTCGTGGGCGTCGGCGTCCATGACGACCGGGACGGCCCGGCAGAGCGCGACCAGTTCCAGGGCCAGGTTGAGGACCTCGGTGTCGGTCTCCCGGGTCGGTGTGAGGACCCAGGGGCGGCCCTCGAAGAGGTCGGCGGTGGCCGCGAGGGGCCCTGAGCGCTCCTTGCCGGCCATGGGGTGCGTGCCGATGTACGCCGTGAGGTCGGCCCCGAGCGCCTCCAGCTCGCGGCGCGGCCCGCCCTTGACGCTGGCGACGTCCAGGTAGGCGCGGGCGACGCCGTCGCGCATGGCGGTGGCGAGCACGGCGGCGGTGTGTGCGGGCGGTACGGCGACGACCGCCAGGTCGACGGGGCCCTCGGGGGCCTCGTCGGTGCCGGCGCCGAGCGCGGCGGCGGTGTGGGCCGAGGACGGGTCGCTGTCGACGAGGTGCACCTGGACGCCGCGTCCCGCGAGGGCGAGGGCGGCGGAGGTGCCGACCAGGCCGGTTCCGATGACGAGGGCTGTTCTCACTGGGCGATGTCCTTGCGGAGGGCGCCGGTGGCGCCGAGGTAGACGTGGCTGATCTCTGCCTTGGAGAGATACGTCTCCACGTGCGCGAGGACGCGGACGACGCGGGGCATGGCCCCGTCGATGTCGAGTTCCTGCGCGCAGATCAGCGGTACGTCGACGATGCCGAGGCCGCGGGCGGCTGCCGCCGGGAAGTCGCTGTGCAGGTCGGGGGTGGCGGTGAACCAGACACTGATCAGGTCGTCGGCGACGATCTGGTTGCGTTCCAGGACCGCGGTGAGGAGCTCGCTCACCCGCTCATCCATGTGCCCGGCTTCGTCCCGCTCCAGCTGGACGGCCCCTCGGACTGCTCGTACCGCCACGTCGTACCCCATCGTCGCCTCGTGCTGTGTGCCCTTTCAGCCTAGAGGTGCGGCGGCGGCGCCGGTCACCGTGCTCTGTCCGTGAGACGCGGCGGGGCGTGCCGCTCCGGGGACACCCGGTCGGGCGCACGCCCCGGCGGGTCGTGCGGCCCGGGCGCCGTGCGGGGTCACGATGCCTTTCATCGGCAACATGTATCGATCCCCCTGCGAGGAGTGCCATGGACGCACGGCGAAGGACGGTCCTGGCGGCGGGAGCCGCCGCACTGGTGACCGGCTGCGGCTCGTCGGAGGAGGGCGGAGGTGACGAGAGCTCCCCGCCGCCGGCCTCCGGGGACGCGGAGCTGACGGGTACGGCCGACGTGCCGGTCGGCGGCGGCACGATCTTCAAGGACCGGAAGATCGTGGTGACGCAGCCGGCCGCCGGCGAGTTCAAGGCCTTCTCCGCGGTGTGCACCCACGCCGGCTGCATCGTCTCGACGGTCGCCGACGGCACGATCGACTGCGCGTGCCACGGCAGCCGGTTCGGCATCAAGGACGGCGCCGTGGAGAACGGCCCGGCGACACGCCCGCTGCCCGCCGAGCGGATCACGGTCGAGGGCGACAGCATCCGGCTCGCGTAGACCGCGTAGCCTCGCGCGCATGATCACCCCTGAAGGCGCGCGGCTCGTGCGGGAGCACACCGTCTACTCCTGTGTGATGGGCTCCCGCGCCTTCGGGCTGGCCACCGACGGCAGCGACACCGACCGTCGCGGGGTGTTCCTCGCGCCCACCCCGCTGTTCTGGGGCTTCGCGAAACCGCCGACGCATGTCGAGGGTCCGGCCGACGAGCAGTTCTCCTGGGAGCTGGAGCGCTTCTGTGAGCTGGCGCTGCGGGCGAACCCCAATGTGCTGGAGTGCCTGCACTCCCCGCTGGTGGAGCGGATCGACACCACGGGCCGGGAGCTCCTCGCCCTGCGCGGGGCCTTCCTGTCCCGGCATGCCCACGGGACGTTCGTGCGCTACGCGCTGGGCCAGCGGCGGAAGCTGGAGGCCGATGTCCGGGCGCACGGCGCTCCGCGCTGGAAGCACGCCATGCATCTGCTGCGTCTGCTGGCGTCCTGCCGGGACCTGCTGAGGACGGGTGAGCTGCGGATCGAGGTGGGGGACGCACGCGAGGACCTGCTGGCGGTGAAGCGGGGAGAGGTCCCGTGGGCCGAGGTCGAACGCCGGATGACGCGCCTGGCCGAGGAGAACGACGCGGCGGTCTCGCGCTCCCCGCTGCCGCCGGAGCCCGACCGGGAACGCGTCGAGGCGTTCCTGGTCCGGACCCGGCGGGCGTCGGCGGGCGGATAGAGCCCTGCGGGGCCTGTCAGGACGGGACGCTCTCCCCCAGCCGCGCCCGGACGACGAGATCGTGCAGGTCGTCGAAGCCCGAGGGCGCCTCGGCGAGCCGTGACGAGGCCTGCGTCTCGTGCAGCACGGTGTGCAGCGCCTCGACGTCCCGTGCGACGGCCGGCCCGTCGACCTCGTTCGCCGCCCCGTGCTCGGCTGTCGCCTTCGCCTCGATCAGCGCGGGCAGGTAGTCCGGCGCGGCCACCTCGTTGAGCAGGGTCGGCAGATGTGCCACCAGGGTGCCGGAGCGCATCAGATGGATGCCGGTGAGCAGCGCGCGGAACGTGTAGAGGAGCGGCTTCAGTTCGCCGGTCCTCTCGAACAGCCGCCACTGCGTACCGGCGAAACCCCGGTAGTGGTGGGCGTGGTTGCGGGTCACCACCGCCGGGGCAAGCGCGGTGAGTTCCGCGTGGAGGGCCGTGGTGTGCACCACCAGCGGCGACAGCAGCTGCTCCAGCACGTAGCCGTTGGGCTTCAGCATGAGCCGGACGAACTTGCGGAGGTCGTGGGTGACGAGGTCCATCTCGGTCCCGTCGTGGTCCCACATCCGCGAGCGCGTCTCCTCCGGCTCCCGGAGGCCGACGAGATCCTCCGCGGGCAGGACGTGGACCCCCCGCAGGTCCACGTCCGAGTCCCGCGAGGGGAAGCCGTACAGGTGGGCGCCCGAGACCGTGGCGAACAGGATGGGGCAGGGCTCCTCGGCGATCACCGGGGCCAGGTCGGTGACCGGCAGCCCGGCCTGTCGCAGGAGTGTCGTGTCGCTTCGCATGGATCAGGCGTCCCAGAGCGCTGCCAGCGACAGCAGGTCGCTGCGGTACTCGACGCGTTCCGACCACTCCTTGGGCCAGGCCCCCGCCCCCAGGTGTGCTCCCGCGAAGGCGCCCGTGAGGCAGCCGAGGGAGTCGGAGTCGCCCCGTGTGCAGGCGGCCCTGCGCAGAGCGGTGACCGGTTCCTCGGGGAAGAGCAGGAAGCAGTGCAGGGCCGTCGCGAGGGCCTCCTCGGCGATCCAGCCGTCGCCGGTCCGCTCGCACGGGTCGGTCTCCGGAGACGGGTCGCGCAGAGCGTCCTGGACCCGGGCGAGCGCGGTGAGGCACTCGTCCCAGCCCCGGTTGATGAACGCCTCGGGTGAGGCGTCGTGGGTGTACCGCCACAGGTCACCGAGCCACCGGGTGAGGTAGCGGCCGCGGTTCTCGTAGGCGTACGAGCGCAACTGGCCGACCAGGCCGAGCGGTTCGGCCCCCTGTGCGAGGAGGAACACCGCGCGGGCCGTCAGGTCGGAGGCTGCGAGGGCGGTGGGATGGCCGTGGGTGAGTGCGGCCTGGAGCTGGGCGGCCCCGGCACGCTGTTCGTCACTGAGGCCGGGTACGAGACCGATGGGTGCGACGCGCATGTTGGCGCCGCAGCCCTTGGAGCCGGTACGGCTGGCCTCCTGCCAGACCCGGTTGCCCTCCAGCAGCTCGCACGCCTCCAGGCAGGTGCGGCCGGGGGCGCGGTTGTTCTCGGGTGAGCGGTTCCACCGGACGAACTCCTCCCGGACCGGGCCCACCATCCGCTCCGGGGTGAGCAGCCCCTGGTCCATGGCGGTGCGGATGCCGCGCCCGAGAGCGATCGTCATCTGGGTGTCGTCGGTGACGAACGCGGGCTTCGGCAGTCGCATCTGACGCCAGGGCCCGCACTTCGCGAGGATCGCGGGGACGTCGTTGAACTCGGTGGGGAAGCCCAGCGCGTCGCCGAGCGCGAGCCCGGTCAGCGTGCCTGTGGCCGCCTGCTTGGTGAGAATTCTTGTCGGGATCATGGTGTCCGTCCTTCAGGGCGTCCTTCCGGGCGCAGCAATGGCGGGTGCAGGGCGGTAGCGGCACCCGCCCGGTAGAGAGCGGCCGGTTTCCCCCGGCCGCCGGTACGGCGCGGCGGTCCGTCCACGGCCTGGACGAATCCGGGCGTGGTAAGGACCTTGCGCCGGAAATTGGGCCGGTCCAGCTCGACGCCCCATACGGTCTCGTAGACCTGCTGGAGCTCACCGAGGGTGAACTCGGCGGGGCAGAACGCGGTGGCCAGGCAGGAATACTCGAGCCTCGCGCCGATCCGGTCGTGCGCGTCGGCCAGGATGCGGTCGTGGTCGAAGGCGAGCGGCCCGGTGGCGCCCGCGTCCCACCACTGCGCGTGTGCCGCGTCCCCGCCGCCCCGTGGTTCGGGGAGGTCGGGCACGAGCGCGGCGTAAGCGACGGAGACGACCCGCATCCTGGGGTCGCGGTCCGGATCGGTGTAGGTGCGCAGCTGTTCGAGGTGGAAGCCGCACACGGACTTCTGGGTGAGACCGGTCTCCTCGGCGAGCTCGCGGCGGGCCGCCGCCTCGGCGGACTCCCGGGGGAGGACGAAGCCGCCGGGCAACGCCCAGCGCCCCTTGTAGGGGGCCTGGCCGCGCTCCACGAGCAGCACATGGAGCCGTGCTTCGCGGACGGTGAAGACGGCGAGATCGACGGTGACGGCGAAGGGGAAGAACGCGTGGGGGTCGTACCCCTCGGGGACGGTGCTCATCGTCGCTCCGGCAGGGGCGCGGTGAAGTGCCAGCCGGCGGTGAGGAGCTCGTCCACGGCGGCGACCGCCGTGTGCAGGCGCTCGTCGCGGGTCCCTGCGATCTCGATGAACCGCCGCCCCGTCCGGACGAGTTCGGCGCGGAAGCGGTCCGTCATCCAGGGCCGCAGCTCCTCGCCGTCGCGTAGTCCGTCGTCCTCGAAGGCGACCCCCTCGTGGCCGGTGAGCAGATAGAGGTGGTGGGCGACCCGGTCGGCGGTCTCCTCGACGAGCGGGTTGCGTCCGCCGATGTAGCGCTCGTGCCAGACGGTGGTGGCGAAGGAGTCGGTGTCGCAGAAGAGGACCGGGGAACCGACCCGGGCGGCGGCCTCCTCCCTGGTGTTCTGGGTCTCGGCGATGAGCGGGAAGTCGTCGGTGGTGAAGGTGACGTCCTCCCACTCGGCGCCCGGCCACCGGTCGCGGAGGGCGGCGAGTTTCGCCTCGCTGAACTCCCTGCCGTACTCGGCCACGTAACGTGTCTGCGCCCATACGCCGCCGCGCCCGCGGTAGTGGCCGGCCAGGGCGCGGGCCAGGGTCGTGGTGCCGGTGGACTCGGCGCCCAGGACGACGATCCGGCGGGCGAGCGCGGCGCGTACGGGCGGTTCCAGGTAGTCCCAGGAGCGGACGGGGTCGGCGCGGACCGCGGTGCCCGACACGGGGAAGAGGGTGCGGGCGGGGTCGACCAGGACGGATTCCGCGCCGAAGCGTCGGGCCAGTTCCTCGCCGTACGCCTCCGAGGTGAAGACGGCGTCGACCCGCTCGGGCACGGCGGCGGTGAAGACCTCCATGTGCGCGTCCCAGACGGCCTCGTCCGTGACGTCCATGTGGTGGTCGTCGACAGTGCCCACCACCCGTACGTCGGGGTGGGCCTCCTTCATCCAGGCGACCCGGTCGGCGAGCGGCACGGATTCCACGGTGGCGGCGCAGACCAGGACGGTGAGCCGCTCGCAGCGGTCACGCGCGGTGCGGACGAGATGGTGGTGGCCGGCGTGCGGCGGGTAGAACTTCCCGAGGACGAGACCGTGCCCGTGGCGCTTCATACCGTCACCACCGCCTGCTCGCGCCGCGCCGGGGCGAGGTCCCGGCTCCAGTTGCGCAGCCCGATGACACAGAGAGTGAGGAATCCGGCGTACAGCAGGGAGGTCAGATAGAGCTCCTTGTACGCGTACAGCGGGATGTACACCACGTCGGCGGCGATCCAGAGCCACCAGGACTCGACGCGCTTACGGCACTGCCCGTACGTCGCCATCAGCGACAGCGAGGTGGTCAGGGCGTCCCAGAACGGCACGGTCGAATCCGTGGCCCGTGACAGCAGCAGGGTGAGCCCGAGGGTCCCCGCAGCCCCCGCCGCGAGCAGCCAGGTCCATTCGGTGCGGGTGGTGCTCCGCACCGGCAGGACGGATGTACCCGGTCCACCCCCGTGGGTCCAGGTCCACCAGCCGTACGCGGCGAGGGAGATGAAGACGATCTGCAGGCCGGCGTCGGCGTACAGACCGGACTGGGCGAACAGCAGGATGAAGAACAGGTTGTTGGCGATGCCGATCGGCCAGTTGGCGAGGTGCTGGCGGGCCACGAGCCAGACGCACAGAGCACCACTGCCGAATCCCAGCACCTCGGTCCAGCTGACCGGGGTGTCGAGGACCGTCACCAAGGGCTGTTGCAGGGGGTCGAGTACGTCTGCGAGCGTCACGCCGCCTCCTTCTTAATGGTCACTCTGACTATAAAGAAGAAACGGCGGCCGCAAAAGGCCCGCGGCCGGTTCCTGTTCGGAAAATGAACGAGGAACCGGCCGCGGGCCGTTGCGGGTCAGGCGGTGACTAGAGGCCGACCTCGCGCATGAGCATGCCCACCTCGGTGTTGGTCAGGCGGCGCAGCCAGCCCGACTTCTGGTCGCCCAGCGGGATCGGTCCGAAGGACGTCCGCACGAGGCGGTCGACCGGGAAGCCGGCCTCGGCCAGCATCCGGCGGACGATGTGCTTGCGGCCCTCGTGGAGGGTGACCTCGACCAGGTAGTTCTTGCCGGTGTTCTCGACGACCCGGAAGTGGTCGGCGCGGGCGTACCCGTCCTCCAGCTGGATGCCGTCCTTGAGCCGCTTGCCGAGGTCGCGCGGGAGCGGGCCCTGGATGGCGGCGAGGTAGGTCTTCTTCACGCCGTACTTGGGGTGCGTCAGGCGGTGGGCCAGCTCACCGTGGTTGGTGAGGAGGATGATGCCCTCGGTCTCGGTGTCGAGCCGACCGACGTGGAACAGCCGCGTCTCGCGGTTGTTGACGTAGTCACCCAGATTCTGGCGGCCGTCCGGGTCGCCCATGGTGGAGACGACGCCGACGGGCTTGTTCAGCGCGAAGAAGAGGTACGACTGGGTGGCGACGGTCAGGCCGTCGACCTTGATCTCGTCCTTCTGCGGGTCGACGCGCATGCCCTGCTCCAGGACGATCTCGCCGTTGACCTCGACCCTGGCCTGCTCGATCAGTTCCTCGCACGCCCGGCGCGAGCCCATTCCGGCCCTGGCGAGGATCTTCTGCAGACGCTCGCCCTCCTGCTCGGCGCCCGGGTGGGTCTTCGGCGTCCGGATCTCGGGCTTGTCGGCGTACCGGTCGCGGTTGCGCTGCTCGATCTTGGCGTCGAGCTCGCGGGGGCGAGCGGGCGCTCCCTGGCGCCGGCCGCCCTTGCTCACGTTCTGCGCCGGCTTCGGGCCGCCCTTGGCGCCGCCGCGGGCCGCCGCGCCGCGGCCCTTGCGGGGGCCTCCGTCGCCGCCCGGCTTGTCGGAGCCCACGTCGTAGCGGCGCTCCTCGGGACGGGGCCGGCGGGGGCGCTGCTCCTGGCTGTCGTCGCGCCCGGAGCCGGAGACCCGGGGGTTCGGGTTGCTGTTCCTGCCGGTTCCGGCGTTGTTCCTGCCGCCGCTCCAACCGCCGCCACCGCTCCGGCCACCGCCACCGCTCCGGCCGCCGCTGTTGCCGCCGCCGCTCCGGCCGCCGCCGCTGTTGCCGCCGCTGCCGCTTCCGCTGTTCCTGCCACTGCTTCGCATCAAAAATCCGTCTTGTCGTCTGCGTGAGTATCCGGGGTGTCCGGTGCGTCCGGATCGAACGACGGCACACCCTCTAGCGTCTCAGCCTCGATCGCATCCGCCTCCGGGAGGAAGGGCGCGAGCTCCGGGAGCTCGTCCAGGCCTCGCAGGCCCATGCGCTCCAGAAAGTAGTTCGTCGTCCTGTACAGGATCGCACCTGTTTCGGGTTCCGCGCCCGCCTCCCCGACGAGACCCCTCTGGAGCAGGGTCCGCATGACGCCGTCGCAGTTCACTCCGCGTACCGCCGAGACCCTCGACCGGCTGACCGGCTGACGGTACGCGACCACCGCGAGCGTCTCCAGCGCGGCCTGGGTGAGCCGGGCGTGCTGGCCGTCCAGGACGAAGCCCTCGACCGCCTCCGCGTACTCGGGGCGGGTGTAGAAGCGCCAGCCCCCGGCGACGAGCCTCAGGTCGAATCCCCGGCGCTGGACGGTGTACTCGTCGGCCAGCTCCCGCAGCGCGTCCGCGACGGCCCGGCGGGGCCGCTGGAGGACCTTGGCGAGGTGTTCCTCGGTGGCGGGCTCGTCGACGACCATGAGGACCGCCTCCAGGGCGGGCTTGAGGTCGAGCCCCGCGACCGCGGCGTCGCGCCCGTCGTCGTCCGTGCTCATTCCTGTACGTCCTCCTGCGGCTCGCGCGTCTCTTGGTCGAACTCGTCCGTGACCACCGGTTCCGCGCCCTCGCCCCCGGCCCAGCGCACCACGAGGTCTCCGAGCGCCTCCTCCTGGTCGAGCGCGACCGCCTTCTCCCGGTAGAGCTCCAGGAGCGCCAGGAAGCGGGCGACGACGGTGAGGGTGTCCGCCGCGTCCTCGGTGAGCACCCGGAAGCTGATCTCGCCCTCGGCCCTCAGCCGCGCCACCACGATCTCCGCCTGTTCGCGCACGCTGACCAGCGGCGCGTGGATGTGGTCGACGTACACCTGCGGCTCGGGCCTCGGCTGCATAGCCTTGACCGCGAGCCGGGCGAACCCCTCGGGGCCGATGCTGATCACGACCTCGGGCAGCAGCGCGGCGTGCTGGGGTTCGAGCCCCACGGTACGGGGGTGGCGGCGGGACTCGGACTCCAGCCGGTCGCTGAAGATCTCCGCGATCCGCTTGTACGCGCGGTACTGCAGCAGCCGCGCGAAGAGGAGGTCCCGCGCCTCCAGGAGGGCGAGGTCCGCCTCGTCCTCCACCTCGGCGGTGGGGAGCAGCCGGGCGGCCTTCAGGTCGAGGAGCGTCGCGGCGACGACGAGGAACTCGGTGGTCTGGTCGAGGTCCCAGTCGGGTCCCATGGCCCGGATGTACGCCATGAACTCGTCGGTGACCTTCGACAGCGCGACCTCGGTCACATCGAGCTTGTGCTTGGAGATCAGCTGGAGGAGCAGGTCGAAGGGGCCCTCGAAGTTGACGAGCCGCACGGTGAACCGCCGGTCGTCTGCGGCCCCGGCGGCTGCCTCCTGGGCGGCCTCGGGCACGGCTCCGGCCTCGGCAGCCGCCTCACGGGCTTCCGCGGGCTCAGGGAGCGGAAGGGCGTCCGGAGGGACGGGAGGGCGCTCGGCAGGGCCGGTGACGTCCGGAACGGGCTCAGGGGCCTCTGTGGCCGCCCCGGCGCCGGGCGGGGCCGACGAGGCGGTGTAGGCCTCACGGAGGGCCGCAGGAGCCTCAGGAGCCGCCGGGGCGGCCGCAGCCCGTATCCCCGGCCCGCGGCCGAGGGCACGGCGGTGCGGGCGGGGCGTGTCGTCGGCAGTCGGCATGTGCTGGGGTCCAGGGGTGCGGCGGGAGGCGGGCGGTGGCCCCGGGGCGGAGCCGCCCGTACGCACGGCGGCCCTCCCCCGGCAGGCTACCGGCGCCGCGCCGGTCAGCGGCCCCGCAGTCTCCGTACGAGGATGCTCGCGTCGCCACGCGACTCGAGGTCGGCCAGCACCACGGCGACGGCCTCCCGGACGATGCGCCCGCGGTCGACGGCGAGTCCGTGCTCACCGCGCAGCACGAGGCGCGCGTGCTCGAGGTCCATCAGTTCCTCGGCCGACACGTAGACGGTGATCTTCTCGTCGTGGCGTTCCCTGCCACTGGGCCTGCGGTTCGCTCCCCGCCCGCCACCGCCGCGTCCGCGCTGCGGCTGGACGGTGGGAGCCGCCTCCTGGGCGGGCGTGGTGCGGGTGCGGGGCGGGGCAGCGGCGCCCCGGACGTCGCCTTCCGCGCGGCTGCGCGAGCCGCCGCCGTCGGCGTCCGCCGCGGAGTGCTCCTCACGGGACGCCCCGGCGGGTGCGGGTGTGTCACCGCCGCCCGGTGCGCCGCCCTGGCCTGTGTCCGCCGCGGGATCGCCCTCTCCGGCAGGTGCGGGAACCCGCGCCTCGCCGTTCGCCTTGCGTCGCCGCTCTGCGGGGGACGAGGCCTGGAGGCCCATGCCCCCGGTGGTACGGAACAACTCGTCGGCCCCCGGCAGACTCACTCGGCGTGACACCGGGCGAGCACCTCCCTGGCGAGCTGGCGGTAGGCGGCGGCACCGACGGAGTTCGACGCGTACGTGGTGATGGGTTCACCGGCGACCGTGGTCTCCGGGAAGCGCACCGTGCGACCGATGACGGTGTGGTAGACGTGGTCGTCGAAGGCCTCGACGACGCGGGCGAGCACCTCACGGCTGTGCACCGTGCGGGAGTCGTACATGGTGGCGAGGATGCCGTCCAGTTCCAGCTCGGGGTTGAGCCGCTCCTGGACCTTCTCGATCGTCTCGGTGAGCAGTGCCACACCGCGAAGCGCGAAGAATTCGCACTCGAGCGGGACTATCACCTTGTGAGCCGCCGTCAGGGCGTTCACGGTGAGCAGGCCGAGAGAGGGCTGACAGTCGATCACGATGTAGTCGTAGTCGGCCATCAGCGGCTTGAGGGCGCGCTGCAGCGTCGACTCCCGGGCCACCTCGCTCACCAGCTGCACCTCGGCGGCCGAGAGGTCGATGTTGCTGGGGAGCAGGTCCATGTTGGGCACGGCCGTCTTCAGCAGGACCTCGTCGGCCGCCATGCCCCGCTCCATGAGCAGGTTGTAGACGGTGAGGTCGAGCTCCATCGGGTTGACCCCGAGGCCCACGGACAGGGCTCCCTGCGGGTCGAAGTCGACGAGCAGGACCCGCCGGCCGTACTCCGCGAGTGCGGCGCCCAGGTTGATGGTCGACGTGGTCTTGCCCACGCCGCCCTTCTGGTTGCACATCGCGATGATCTTCGCGGGACCGTGGTCGGTCAGCGGACCGGGAATCGGGAAGTACGGCAACGGCCGGCCGGTGGGGCCGATCCGCTCACGGCGCTGACGGGCTGCGTCGGGCGCGAGCGTGGCCGCGTACTCCGGATCGGGCTCGTATTCGGCATCGGGGTCGTAGAAGTGCCCCTCGGGCACCTCGGCGAAGTCGGCGAAGTGGGCGGTCTCTCGGCCACTTTCGTTGCCGGCCATGGCGTTCACGTGTAGGCCGTCCATCATCTGGGGGGCTGTCGTCATGTGCTGGTGGGTGGCGAAGGTGCGGACAGCGACGGAGCCGACAGCTTCGAGCCCGATCGGGCTCAGACCCCGTGCAGGCATCCCTGGTTGACCACCCCCGGGAGTAATTGTCGACTCATTCACAAGTCGTCTTACCTCCTTGGATGTGACCAGGAAACTTATCGATAGGTCAGCGTGGCACCATGCCGACGATTGGCGACTCTATGGCGTGTCACCGGTTCGCAGCAACACAATCCGCCGGACCCGGCCCGATGTGTCGGCAATCGAACACCCCTCTGTCAAGAGCGCGGAGCGCCCGCGGCGCACCTTTCGCGGGGGTGCAAAAAGGGTAGAGGGTTACGTCTCCGGCGAGTTGGGCCGGGGCCCCTCACGCGTCCGGCCGGACCCCGCTGAGCGGGGTCCGGCCGGACGTGTGAGGTTGACGGAGAGGGTTGACCCGCTCAGCCGAGGAGCGTGCTCAGCTCGACGTGGTCGAGGCCGTGCGCCTCGGCCACCTCACGGTAAACCACCTGACCGTCATGGGTGTTGAGACCCTTGGCCAACGCGGCGTCACGACGCAGGGCGTCGGCCCAGCCCCTGTTTGCGAGCTCCAGGATGTAGGGCAGCGTGGCGTTCGTGAGGGCGTAGGTGGAGGTGTTCGGCACCGCGCCCGGCATGTTCGCGACGCAGTAGAAGACCGAGTTGTGCACGGTGAAGGTCGGCTCGGCGTGCGTGGTCGGATACGAGTCCTCGAAGCAGCCTCCCTGGTCGATCGCAATGTCGACAAGAACACTTCCGGGCTTCATCTTCGCGACGAGCTCGTTGGTGACCAGCTTCGGCGCCTTCGCCCCCGGGATGAGGACGGCACCCACGACGAGGTCGGCCTCCACGACGGCCCTCTCGAGCTCGAGGGCGTTGGAGACGACGGTCCGCACCTTCGTGCCGAAGACCTTGTCGGCCTCACGCAGCTTGTTGATGTCCCTGTCGAGCAGCGTGACGTGGAAGCCGAGCCCGACGGCGATCTGCGTGGCGTTCCAGCCGGAGACTCCGCCACCGATGACGACGGCCCTGGCCGAACCGGTGCCGGGAACTCCGCCGGGGAGCACACCGCGTCCACCGACCGAGCGCATCAGGTGGTACGCGCCGACCTGCGGGGCGAGACGGCCGGCGACCTCCGACATCGGGGCGAGCAGCGGCAGCGCTCGGGTCGCGGTCTCGACGGTCTCGTAGGCGATGGCGGTCGTGCCCGACTCGAGCAGGGCGTCCGTGCACGCGCGGGAGGCGGCGAGGTGCAGATACGTGAAGAGCGTCTGGCCCTTGCGGAGGCGGTGGTACTCCTCGGCGACCGGCTCCTTGACCTTGAGCAGAAGGTCGGCGGCGGCCCAGACCTCGTCGGCGGTGGGCAGGATCTGCGCACCGGCGGCGACGTACTCGGCGTCGGGGATGGAGGACCCTTCACCGGCGTGCCGCTCGACGAGGACCTGGTGGCCGTGACGGACGAGCTCATGCACTCCGGCAGGGGTGATGGCCACCCGGAACTCGTTGTTCTTGACTTCGCGGGGGATGCCGACCTTCACGTCGATCACGGTCCTTGGCTCGGAGAAACGCTCGGACACAACGGGAGATACCCGCATGAACCAAGCATAAGGGGAGACACCGCGGGGATGTGCGGCAGAGCCATCATTAATGAAGGGCTTCTCGCTGTCCAGCCTTACAAAGCATTAAGTTTTGATCTAAGTACTACGGATTTCGTAGGTCGGCCTCATCTTCATCAGCGGCCTGACCGTCCTCAACCAGCAGCCTGTCGGCCGCCGCGCGGTGCAGCCGGGCCGCGGCGGGATCCCCTAGGCGGTCGAGGGTGTCCGCCAGCCTGAGCTCGAGCGCCGCCTGGAGACGCGCGTCACCCGCCCTGCGCGCCAGGTCGACCGCGTCCCGGCAGGTGTGCAGCGATTCCTGCGGCCTGCCCGCGTACTCCTGCACCCGCGCGGCTTCACTGAGCGCCCGCGCCTGGGCGGGGAGGTCACCGAGCCTGCGGTGGCCCGCAGCCGCCGCCCGCCAGTTGCGCAGGGCCTCGCCGTACCGCCCGGCGTATGTATGGACCGCTCCGAGCCGCCCGTACAGCCGCGCCTCGTCGGCCCGCTCCCCCTGCATGAGCCGCTGCGCGAGCGCCCTGCCGTACCAGTCCGATGCCCGGTTGAAGTCCCCCAGCTCCGCGTGGGCGCCACCTGCGGATTCCATCGCCCTGCCGGTCGCGTAGTGGTCGTTCGCCGCGCGTCCTGCGTCCAGCGCCGCCCGGTAGCGGGCCAGCGCCTCCCGCGTACGGCCGGTCCTGGCGTCCAGATCGCCGAGATTGAGCAGGGCGGCGGCCTTCTCCCGGGGCAGATCGCGGCGCTCCGCCACATCGAGGACCAGGCCGTGCAGCCCGTACAGCACGGGTGCGGCCTCCTCGGTGCCCCGGTGCGCCGCGAGCGCGCGGACGAGCGCGGCCACCAGCCGGCGGGCGAGGGTGTCCAGTTCCCCGTCGCGCACCGCCACGCGGGCGGAGGCCAGCAGCGCCGGCTCCCGGATCCGCAGCCACTCGGCGGCGGACCCGGGATCGGGGAAGCGCAGAGAGCGCGGCAGTCCGGCGAGCCGGCGGCGGGCCGGCGAGTCCTCGGGATCGGTGACCGCGCGGCATGCCTGGAGCCTGCGCACGGTCCGCTCCAGCATCCTGGCCCGGGCCAGCTGGATCTCGGCGGGCCGCTCCCGTTCCTCCAGCACGCCGCGCACCAGAGGCGCGAGACAGCCGGGTACCTCGTACTGCGGCTGCTCGGCACCGTTGGTCCTGAGCAGCCCGGACCTGACGAGATCGTCCAGGGTCGTCCGGGCGGCCGACACGGAGCACCCTGCCAGCGCGGAGGCGGTGTGGGCGTCGGCCAGCCCGGCGGGCGCGAGGGCGAGCAGCCGCAGTATCCGGGCGGTCGCCGGTGGCAGCGACTCGTGGACCAGCCGGAAGGCGCGGGCCAACGGCCGGGCGCCGGCGGGCTGTTCCGGGTCGTCCGGCTGGTCGCGCAACTGCTTGGCCACATCGGCCACCGACGCGCCGGGCCGGGCGGCGAGCCAGCCCGCGACCAGAGTGAGGGCGGCGGGCTGTCCCCCGCACTCCTCCGTGAGCGTCTCGGCGGTCCGCGGGTCGACCGTGATGCGGACCTGGCCGATGGTGCGGGCCAGCAGCTGCACGGCGGAGCCCGCGTCCAGCCCGCCGATCGTGCACGGCCGGACGCCGGGGATTCCGGTGAGGGGGCCGGTGGCGGTGGCGACGACCAGGCAGTCCGGGTTGTCCGGGAGGAGCGGATCGACCTGCTCCGCGTCCACGGCGTCGTCGAGCAGGATCAGGGCGCGCCGCACGGCGAACGCCTCCCGGACCATCTCGGAGAGCTCGTCCTCGTCGGCTCCGGGCGGGGCGCTGACGGCGAGCAGGTCCAGGAGCGCGCGTGCGGTGCGTTCGGCGGGGACGCGCTCCCCCTCCGGTTCGGTGAGCGAGACCCGGAACACCCCGTCGGGATACCCACCGGGTTCCGCGAGCCGACGGGCGAGTTCGGCGGCGAGAGCCGTACGTCCGGATCCCGGCCGTCCGGCGATCAGCAGCACCCGGGCGCGGGCCGCCTTGCGACCGGCCAGGGTGTCCAGGCCCGCGCGCCCGATGTCCTCCTGAAGGGCTTTCAACTCGCGTTCGCGGCCGAAGAACTGAGGCTGTGTCACGTTCGGCGGTTCCTTGGCCCCCGCCGTCCCCGCCATTCCGGCCGGACCGCTGGTGTCCACCGCCTGATCGGTCACGGGCCACGCTCCACTTCGCTGCACGCGGTTGCCCGCCGGAACTCCGGTCGGGGCCTTTCGAGCGTAGTTCAGCGGTGCGGACGATCACGGCCGAGCACCGCGGAAACGTCCCTCGATCGGATCAACATTTCGTACGATCGGCCTCCGATCGGCCTGACGCGGGACCGCCCCGGCGAGGGCGGACCGGCGCTCGCCCGGGCGGCCGGAACACCGGACGCGACACGGGCCGGACGCCGGACGCGACGAGGACCGGAACGCCGAGGACCACGAGGGCGGGACCGGCGTCGACGCGAACCGGCCCGGCCGTGGCACGGGCCGGCCCGTCGGCGGGACGGCCCGTACCGGATCAGGCCTCGAACGGGCGGGCCGGCCAGGGCGCCTCGGCCGGGCGCAGCGAGTCCACGCCGTCGCCGGCGAGCACCGCGGTGAGCGAGAGGACGCCGACGACCAGGCAGTTGTTGTGCAGGTCACCCGCCAGGACACCCCGTACGAGCTCCTGGAGGGGCACCCGCGCCTGCTCCATGTCGGCCTCCTCCTCGGCGACCTCGAAGCGCTCGCCCTCGGCCTCGGAGAGGTCCCGGGCGAGGAAGACGCGCACGGCTTCGTCGCAGCCTCCGGGGGTGGTGTAGACGTCGGTCAGCACCCGCCAGTCCTCGGCCTTGACGTGGGCCTCCTCGTAGAGCTCGCGCTGTGCGGCGTGCAGCGGGTTCTCGCCGGGGACGTCGAGCAGACCCGCCGGGATCTCCCACAGCTTGTGGCGCACCGGGTGCCGGTACTGCCGCAGGATGAGGACCCGGCCGTCGGCGTCGAGCGCGAGCACGGCCACGGAGCCCGGGTGGACCTGGTAGTCGCGGCTGTGGACGCTGCCGTCGGGCATCACGACGTCGTCGGTGCGGACGCTGGTCTTGTTACCGGTGAAGGGGGTCACCGTCGCGGTGACCTGCCACTCCTCGGGCGTGTCCTGGAAACCCATGTACGTCCTCCCACGAACAAACAGAAACCGGGGCACGCACCCGTCAAGGATCCGTACCCCGGTCAACCGTATCGCCTTACGCGTCGGCGCCGGTCCCCTGCGCCGCGACCTTGCGCTCCACGGCTGCCTTCACCAGGCCGGCGAAGAGCGGGTGGGGACGGGTCGGGCGGGAGCGCAGCTCCGGGTGCGCCTGAGTGGCGACGAGGTAGGGGTGGACCTCACGCGGGTACTCGACGTACTCGACGAGCTTGTTGTCCGGGGAGGTGCCGGAGAAGACCAGTCCGGCCTTCTTCTCGAGCTCAGCGCGGTAGCCGTTGTTGACCTCGTAGCGGTGGCGGTGGCGCTCCTCGACGTACGGCTCGCCGGCGTAGGCCTCGCGTACCAGGGAGCCCTCGGCGAGCTTCGCCGGGTACAGGCCGAGCCGCATGGTGCCGCCCAGGTCGCCCGCGCCCTCGACGTACGCGAGCTGCTCCTCCATCGTGGAGATGACGGGGTGGCCCGTGGCGGCGTCGAACTCGGTGGAGTTGGCGTCGGTGATGCCCGCGAGGTTGCGCGCGGCCTCGATCACGATGCACTGCAGGCCGAGGCAGAGGCCGAGCAGCGGCACCTTGTTCTCGCGGGCGTACTGGATGGCGCCCACCTTGCCGATCACACCGCGCTCGCCGAAGCCGCCGGGGATGCAGATCGCGTCGACGTCGCCGAGCTGCTTCTGCGCGCCTGCCGGGGTCTTGCAGTCGTCGGAGGCGACCCACTTGACCTTGACGCGGGCCTTGTTCGCGAAACCGCCGGCCCGGATGGCCTCGGTGACCGAGAGGTAGGCGTCGGGCAGGTCGATGTACTTGCCGACCAGGGCGACGACGACCTCGTGGTCGGGGTTGTGGACCCGGTCCAGCAGGTCGTCCCAGGTGGTCCAGTCGACGTCGCGGAACGGGAGGTCCAGCTTGCGGACGACGTAGGCGTCCAGGCCCTCGGTGTGCAGCACCTTGGGGATGTCGTAGATCGACTTGGCGTCCACGCAGGCCACCACGGCGGCCTCGTCGACGTCGCACATCAGCGAGATCTTGCGCTTGATGGCGGTCGGGACGTCACGGTCGGCGCGCAGCACGATGGCGTCCGGCTGGATGCCGATGTTGCGCAGGGCGGCGACGGAGTGCTGGGTGGGCTTGGTCTTCAGCTCGCCGGACGGGCCGATGTAGGGCAGCAGCGAGATGTGCACGACGAAGACGTTGTCGCGGCCGACCTCGTGGCGGACCTGGCGGACGGTCTCCAGGAAGGGCAGCGACTCGATGTCGCCGACCGTGCCGCCGACCTCGGTGATGACGACGTCCACGTCGTCGGTCGCCATGCGGCGGATGCGGTGCTTGATCTCGTTGGTGATGTGCGGGATGACCTGGACGGTGTCGCCGAGGTACTCGCCGCGGCGCTCCTTGGCGATGACCTGGGAGTAGACCTGACCGGTCGTGACGTTGGCCGAGCCGTCGAGGTCGACGTCGAGGAAGCGCTCGTAGTGGCCGATGTCCAGGTCGGTCTCGGCGCCGTCGTTCGTGACGAACACCTCACCGTGCTGGAAGGGGTTCATCGTGCCGGGGTCGACGTTGAGGTAGGGGTCGAGCTTCTGCATGGTGACCCGAAGGCCACGTGCCTTGAGCAGGGCACCCAGGCTGGAGGCAGTCAGACCCTTGCCGAGGGAGGAGGCGACACCCCCGGTGACGAAGATGTGCTTGGTCGTCGTGGATGTGGGCTGCATAGCCAAAGGGGGCTCCCGTGGTCGCGATCGTGAGGTGCGTGCCGGCATGCCGTACGGAGATTTCCGGAGGCGCCGTCGCTGCGGTTCGGGGGCCTCGTCCACTGTCGGGACGACCACCGGTCCACGGGCTACCAGGGTAACAGCGACGAGGGGAGGCCGCTTCCGGCCATGCCCCCACCTGTTCGGGCACAAGATCACCACGTTCGTTTCAGGTCCCACCCATTCGCCCAGGACAGGGGTCGGACAACTTGTGGACAGTCGCGCGGATCTCCCGGGTGCGTCGTATCCTGCTCGGACACTCGCTGCCGAGTTGGCCGGCCCAGCGGCTCCACCCCAGCCCGCTCACCCGCGCAAGAGCTCGTCGGTTCTACTACAACGACCCCTTGACCAGCAGTAAGCGCCCTGCGGGGCGACATGGCCGTTCGACTGGAGACGCACGTGGCCGGGCGCATCGAGGATTACGCACTCATCGGAGACATGCAGACCGCAGCCCTGGTCTGCCGGGACGGCACAGCGGACTGGCTGTGCCTCCCACGTTTCGATTCACACGCGATTTTCGCCGGACTTCTCGGGACCGAGGAGAACGGTTTCTGGCGGCTGGGCCCCGCCCGTCCCGAGGGGGCGGAACCCCCGACGGCCGACCGGCGCCGCTATCGCGGCGACTCGCTCGTCCTGGAGTCGGAGTGGGACACCCCACGCGGCACGGTCCGCGTGACCGATTTCATGCCGCCGCGTGACGGGGCCCCGCAGCTCATCCGCATCGTGGAGGGAGTGAGCGGCCGGGTGCCGATGCGCTCCGAACTCCGGATGCGTTTCAGCTACGGACGGGTCACCCCCTGGGTGCACAAGGTCGACGGCCGTACGGTCGCCGTCGCCGGCCCCGACTCGGTGTGGCTGGACACGGACGCGGAGACGTACGGCCAGAACCTGACGACGTACTCCGACTTCACCGTGGCCCCCGGTGACCGGATCGCCTTCACGATCAGCTGGCAGCCCTCGCACCACGAGCCGCCCGGTATGCCGGAACCCGAGTCGTCCCTGGAGGCGACGGAGAACTTCTGGCGCGAGTGGGTCGACCAGTGCACGTACCACGGCCCCTACAGGGAGGCGGTCGTCCGCTCCCTGATCACGCTGAAGGCGCTCACCTACGCGCCCACCGGCGGCATCGTGGCGGCGCCGACCACCTCCCTGCCGGAGGACATCGGCGGCTCGCGGAACTGGGACTACCGATACACCTGGCTGCGGGACGCGGCCATCACGCTGTCCTCGCTGCTGCGCACGGGGTACCGCGAGGAGGCCCGCGCCTGGCGCGAGTGGCTGCTGCGGGCCGTCGCGGGTGACCCGGAGAACCTGCAGATCATGTACGGCATCGCGGGTGAGCGGGAGCTCGGCGAGGCGGAGCTGGACTGGCTGCCCGGTTACGAGAACTCCAGCCCGGTCCGGGTCGGCAACGGCGCGGCGAACCAGCTCCAGCTCGACGTGTACGGGGAGGTCACCGAGGCGCTGCACCTGGCGCACATGACGGGGCTGACCCGCAACGACTACGCGATGGGCCTCCAGCTCAAGCTGATCAGCTATCTGGAGAAGCACTGGGACGAGCCGGACGAGGGCATCTGGGAGGTGCGCGGGCCGCGCCGGCACTTCGTGCACTCCAAGGTGATGGCCTGGGTCGCCGTCGACCGCACGATCAAGCTGATCGAGTCCGGGGACGCGGAGGGGCCGCTGGAGCGGTGGCACCAGCTGCGTGACGACATCCACCGTGATGTCTGCGAGCGGGGCTACGACGCCGAGCGCAACACCTTCACCCAGTCCTACGGCTCCCAGGAGCTGGACGCGTCACTGCTCCTGATTCCCCAGATGGGCTTCCTGCCCCCCGACGACAAGCGCGTCATCGGCACGATCGAGGCGATCCAGCGGGAGCTGTCCACGGAGGACGGTTTCGTCCTGCGCTATCCCACCGAGGGCGACGACGCGGGTGTCGACGGCCTGGAGGGCGACGAGGGGGCGTTCCTGGCCTGCTCGTTCTGGCTGGCCGACGACCTGGCGATGATCGGCCGGGTCGACGAGGCCCGCCGGCTCTTCGAGAAGCTGCTGTCCCTCCGCAACGACCTCGGTCTGCTGGCGGAGGAATGGGACTCCGGGCTCCAGCGCCAGGTGGGGAACTTCCCGCAGGCGTTCAGCCATGTGCCGCTGATCGACACGGCGCTGCGGCTGACGGCGAGCGGGGCGTACGTGGGCTGATCCGGAGGGCGTGACAGCGACCTGTGGAACGGCCGAAGTCCACGGCCGGATCTACGATGGAAAGGTCCTGTCACGCCCTGCGAAGGGGGCACAGCATGACGCCCCGAACCTCCGTGCCGGACGCCGCGGCGGCCGGCCTCCGCCCCGATTTCGGCGGTGAGATCCACGTACGCGGCGGCCCGGGCTACGACGAGGCCCGCACCGTCTTCAACAGCATGATCGACCGCAGACCCGCGGTGGTGGCCCAGTGTGCCGCCGAGGCGGATGTCTCGCGGGCGCTGCGCTTCGCACGCGACGAGGGCCTCGAGGTCGCCGTTCGCGGCGGCGGTCACAGCGTGGCGGGCATGGCCCTGAGCGAGGGCGGCCTGGTGGTCGACCTGCGCCGGATGCGCGCGGTGGAGGTCGACCGGGACGCCCGGTCGGCCCGCGTGGGCGGCGGCGCCGTCATGAGCGATCTGGACCGGGCCACCCAGCCGTACGCCCTGGCGACCACGGGCGGACGGGTCTCCACCACCGGTGTCGGCGGCTTCACCCTGGGCGGCGGTTCGGGGTGGCTGGAGCGCGGGTTCGGACTGGCCTGCGACAATCTGCTGGCCGCCGACCTGGTGACGGCGGACGGCGGCACCGTGCACGCGAGCGCCGACGAGAACCCGGAGCTGTTCTGGGCCCTGCACGGCGGCGGCGGTAATTTCGGTGTGGTCACCTCCCTGACGCTGCGGCTGCACGACCTGCCGGCGATGAGCATGGCGCTGCTCCTCCTCCGCCCGGAGAACGGCCCGGAAGCGGTCCGTACGTTCCGGGACGTGATGGAGTCCGCCCCGGACGCGGCGGGCGGCGCCTGCATCTACATCACGGGCCCGCCCGAGGAGTGGGTGCCCGAGGCCCTGGTGGGCCGGCTCGTCTGCGGGGTCCTGGTCACCTACGCCGGTACGGAGGCGGAGCTGCGTGGCGTGGCGGCGCCCCTGCTGGCGCTGGAGCGCGAGGCGGAAGTGATCGACGCGATCGGCTACGCGGACCTGCAGTGCATGCTCGACGACCCGCCCGGTATGCGGAACTACTGGTCGGCGGAGTACCTGGACGGCTTCCCCGACGAGGCGACGGCGGCCTTCTGCGCGGGCGCCGCCACACTGCCCGTCCCGTCGAACTCCCAGCACGTGCTGTTCCCGATGGGCGGGGCGGTGGCGCGGGGGCCCGCCGACTACCCGCTGCCCTGGCGCTCCTCCCCCTGGGCGGTGCATCCGTTCGGCGTCTGGGAGAACGCGGCGGACGACGAGCAGGTCAAGGGATGGGTGCGCGAGGTGCGCGCCGCGATGAACCCGTGGGCGAGCGGCGCGGTCTACCTGAACTTCATCGGGCGCGAGGGGCAGGAACGGGTCGTCGCCGGATTCGGCGAGCGAGCCTACGAGAGGCTGTCCCGCGTCAAGGCCGAGTACGACCCGGACAACGTGTTCCACCTCAATCACAACGTCAAGCCCGCGGTGGCCATGGTGTGACGCCCCCGGCGGGGCCCGGTAGCTTCCTGACCGGGGCGTCCGCGCCTCACGTACACGAGCGCGCGGGCGCACGAGTGGAAGCACGAGGCCGGAGCCAGTGGAGACAGAGGGCGGAATCACCGTGCGGCGGGCGCTGGAGCTGCCGGGGCTGCGGGGCGGACTCCCGGAGGTGCTGACCTGCGAGAACCGGCTGGACCGTACCGTGCGCTGGGTGCACGCCGGTGAGGCGCCGAACATCCCCGCCCTCCTCAAGGGCGGGGAGTTGCTGCTCACGACGGGGCTCGGTCTCGGGTCGCGGCCCGCCGACCAGCGCGCCTTCGTCCGCAAGCTGGCCGACCGGGGCATCGCCGCCCTGGTGGTGGAGCTGGGCCCACGCTTCGACCGGCTGCCCGCGGCGATCGTGGAGTCGGCCCGGACGGCGGGGCTGCCCCTCGTACAGCTGCACCGCGAGGTGCCGTTCGTGGCGGTGACCGAGGAGATCCACACCGAGATCGTCAACGGCCACTACGCCCTGCTCCAGCAGGCGGAGGAGGTCCACCGACGGTGTACGCAGGCGGTGCTCGGCGGCGGTGGGGTGCCGCAGGTGCTGGGGATCCTGGCGGACTTCGCCGCGAACCCGGTCTTCCTGGAGACCCCGGACGGACGGCTGCTGTTCGCCGCGGGGCCCGGGGCCGGGCCGGTGGGCGCGGATCCGTTGCAGGTCTGGGAGGGGCTGCGCGGTGCACGTGCGGCCCGTGAGGCGCCGCCGGCCGGCGCGGTCCTGGTGGAGGTGCCGGGAGGAGGGCTCGGAGCCGGCTCGGTGCGGGCCCGGCTGGTGCTGCTCGCGGTGTCGGGACCGCTGGTGACGGTGCACCGGATGGCGGCCGAGCGGGCGGCGGGAATCCTGGCGGTCGTGCTGATGCAGGCACGTCAGGAGGAGGAGGTGGCGGCGCGGGGACGCGGTGACTTCCTCACGGATCTCGCGGAGGGCCGGATCGCTCCCGGGGACGCACCCGCGCAGGCCGGGGTGCTGGGGTTCAGACCGGGCGGGGATCCGCTTCTGCCGGTGGTGATGCGGCTCGCCCCCGAGTCGGCGCCCTCGGGCAGCTGGGCCCTGCTGGCCAGGGCCGTGACGGAGGAGCTGTCGGCGGTGGGCGCACCGGTTCTCGTGGGGGTACGACCGGTGGAAGGCCGGGTTCCGCTGTTGCTGTCGCTGCGCCCCGGGACCACGCGCCCGGCACTCGCGGACCGGGTGGCGGCGGCGCTGCGGGCAGGGGCCTGCCGTGCGGGCCTGGAGCGGGCCGGGGACCGCGCGCCCGTCGTGGTGGTGGTCGGGGCCGCGGGCGGCTGGGCGACGGCGGGAGCGGGGCTCAAGCACGCGGCGGACGCCTCGACGGCCGCGCAGGGGCTCGGGGAGAGCCCTTGGTACGACGCGCGCAGCCTGGACATCGATCTGCTGCTGTGGCGGCTGCGGGAGCATCCGGATCTGGCGTCCTTCGTGGACCGGGCGATCGGGCCGCTGCGCGAGCACGACCGGACGTCGCGTCCCGCCCTGCTGCCCACGCTGGAGGCGTACCTCGCCCACGCGGGCCGCAAGGCGGAAGCGGCCCGCGACCTGCATCTGAACCGGCAGACGCTCTACAACCGGCTCGCCCGCATCGGCGAGCTTCTCGGCACCGACCTGGACGATCCGCAGTCGGTGCTGGCCCTGAGCCTGGCCCTGCGGGCCCGCCGCCACACCCGGTGAGGACGGCTCAAGCTCTGGCGGCCGCCAAGGGCTGCGCCAACTCGTCGTAGACGGAAAGCACATGGGCGATCGTGTCGTCCTCGGTCGGCCAGCCCGCGGCCTGTGCGCGCCCCGAGTCGGCGAGCCGCTCCCGCCGTCGGGGGTCACCGAGGAGCCGCACGACGGCACCGGCCAGCGCCTCCGCGTTCCCGTACGGAACCAGTTCGGCCGCGTCCCCGACGAGCTCGGGCAGCCCGTCGGCGCGGGCCGCGACCAGCGGGATGCCGAGCCGCAGGGCCTCCTGGGCGAGCAGCGGCCCCGCCTCCCCGCGTCCGGACAGTACGGCGATGTCGGCGGCGGCGAGGAGTTCACCGATGTCGTCCGATCCGCCGGCGAGGACGACGGGCAGCCCCTCCGCCGCGATCCGGCGCCGCAGCGCACCGGTCCGGGCCCCCTCCCCCACGACCGCCAGCAGGGGCACCGGATCCAGCGCGCGCCACTCGCGCGCCGCGTCCAGCAGCGCGTCGTGGTCGTGCTGAGCCACAGTGACGAGCAACGGCCTGCCGACCGCGCCCAGTTCGGCGCGCGCCTTGCCGTCGTCGGGAGCCCCGGGGAAACGGCTCGCGGGGATGGCGGCCGGCGCGAGGCGGGCGTCCCTGGCGCCCCGGCGGCGGGCCCGGTCGACCAGATCCCACGAGGTGCCCAGCACGATCGCGGCGGCGCGGGCGGCCCTTCGTTCCAGCAGCCTCAGCAGCCGGCCCCGGGTGCCCTCGGCGTGGGCACGGGTGTGCCATGTCACGACGAGCGGGGTCTCCCGGCCGCTGAGGGCGATCCCGGCGCGGACGGCGGCGTGCAGCCCGTGGGCGTGGACGATGTCCGCGCCGGTGCAGGCGGTGCGGAGCGCGGCGACGGCCGCCGGGTCACTGCGCCGGGGCACCGCCACGAAGCGGGCGCCCGTCGCGGGAAGACCGTGGGCCCGGCCGGTACCGGCCGGGGCGCAGACGGTGACCTGCACGCCTCTGGCGACCAGGCCTGCGGCGAGCGAGCTGACATGAGCGCTGCTTCCGGCACCGCCGCCCAGGACTTGGACCGTACGCAGCTGTGACACGTTGATTGGCTCCCGGGGCTCCCGAGTCGGCGGTATGTACAGCGCCAAGGATGCCAGTCCGTACGCACGTTCCGGGACTGACGAAACGTTGTTCCCGTCCGCGCGCCGACAGCAGGACGGCCAGCCCACCCGTACGAGTGAGCCGGTCGGCCCGAAGTTGACGCTGTCGGCCGCTATCCGTCGGCCCGCGCGGTCTCCAGCAGTTCCTCGGCGTGCGCCCGGGCGGTCTCCGAGTCCTCCTGCCCCGCCAGCATCCTGGAGAGCTCACGCACCCGGTCCTCGCCCTCCAGGACCGTGACGCCGCTCCTGGTGACCGATCCGTCCACGGTCTTCTCGACCAGCAGCTGCCGGTCGGCGAAAGCCGCCACCTGCGGCAGGTGGGTGACCACGACGACCTGGGCGGACCGGGCGAGCTTCGCCAGCCGCCGGCCGACCTCCACGGCCGCCTTGCCGCCGACCCCCGCGTCGACCTCGTCGAAGAGGTACGTCGGCACGGGATCGGAGCCGGCGAAGACCACCTCGACGGCGAGCATCACCCGGGACAGCTCACCGCCCGAAGCGCCCTTGGCGATCGGCCTGGGCTGGGCACCGGGGTGCGGCGCCAGCAGGAGCTCCACCTCGTCGGCCCCGGACGGCCCGTAGAGCACGCTCCGGCCGCCGATGTCGATGCCGGACTCCTCGTCGGGCGCCTCGGCCTGCCGGATGGCGAAGGAGACCCGGGCGTGCGGCATCGCGAGCGATGCCAGCTCCTCCGTGACGGCGGCGGCGAAGCGTGCCGCCGCCTCCGTCCGCGCGTCGGTCAGCTCCTGTCCGAGGACGGAGAGCTCGGCGCGCAGCGCGTCACGCTCCGCCGTCAGCTCGCCGATGCGCTCGTCGTCGCCCTCCAGCTCGGTGAGCCGGGAGGCGCCCTCCTCCGCCCAGGCGAGCACGGAGGTGATGTCCTCGCCGTACTTGCGGGTGAGCGCGGTGAGCGCGGCACGCCGCTCCTCCACCGCTGCGAGCCGCAGCGGGTCGGCGTCCAGCTGATCGGCGTATCCGGCGAGTTCCCCGGCGACGTCGGCGAGCAGGATCGAGATCTCGCCGATCCGGTCGGCGAGCGCGGCCAGCGCCGGGTCGTGGGCCCGTACGGCGTCCAGAGACCGTCCTGCGGCCGCGACGACGGTGTTGGCGTCCACGCCCTCCTGGTCCTCAGGATCGCCCGCCAGCGCCGAATGGGCCAGGGCGGCGGCGGAGGCGAGCGCCTCGGCGTGGCCGAGCCGCTCAGCCTCCGCGGCGAGTTCGGTGTCCTCCCCGGCGAGCGGCTCCACCGCGGCGACCTCGTCGAGGCCGAAGCGCAGCAGATCAGCTTCCTGGGCACGTTCCCTGGCCCGGGTGGTCAGCTCGTCCAGCTCGGTGACGACCGCGCGCAGCCGCCGGTAGGCCGCCGCGTACCTGCCGTGCGGGACCTCTACGCCGTCGCCGGCGTAACGGTCGAGAGCCTGCCGCTGCCGTGCGGGCTTGAGCAGCCCCTGCTGGTCGGTCTGGCCGTGTACGGCGACGAGTTCGTCGGCGAGCTCGGTGAGGACTCCCACAGGCACGGATCTGCCCCCGAGATGGGCTCGCGAGCGTCCTTCCGCCGAGACGGTACGGCTGATGATCAGCGCGCCGTCCTCGACCTCGCCCCCGGCCTCCTCGGCGCGCACCGCCGCCGAGTCGCCCGGGGACACCGTGATCCGCCCCTCGACGACCGCCGCCTTGGCACCGAGCCGCACCAGGGCGGGGTCGGCGCGCCCGCCGAGCAGCAGCCCGAGGCTCGTGACGACCATGGTCTTGCCCGCGCCGGTCTCACCCGTCACCGCGGTGAAACCGGGTGACAGCTCCACCACCGCGTCGTCGATGACTCCGAGCGACCGTATCCGCATCTCCTCCAACACGGACATGACCTTACGAGGTCCGGGACCCCGCGTGCGACGGACCCCGGTGACGGATTCACTCACGCGGGTGTGAGCAGCGGTCCCGGAAATCAGTGCGGAGCACCCCGCCAGCCCTGTACGGGCAGCGCGAACTTGGCCACCAGGCGGTCGGTGAACGACGCCTGGTGCAGCCGCGCGAGCCGTACGGGCACGGCGCCGCGGCGCACCTCCACCCTGGCTCCGGCGGGCAGCTCGACGGTCCGGCGCCCGTCGCACCACAGCACCCCGTGCGGGGTGTGCGGCTGGACCTCCACGGCCAGTACGGAGTCGGGCGAGGTCACCAGCGGCTTCGCGAACAGCGCGTGCGCGCTGATCGGCACCATGAGCAGGGCCTCCACCTCCGGCCACACGACGGGCCCGCCCGCCGAGAAGGCGTACGCCGTCGACCCGGTCGGAGTGGCGCAGACGATCCCGTCGCATCCGAAGCCGGTCACCGGGCGGCCGTCGATCTCCAGGACGACCTCGAGCATCCGCTCGGGCGAGACCTTCTGCACGGCGGCCTCGTTGAGCGCCCAGTCGGAGTGGACGACGTCGCCGTTGCTGTGGACGAGGACGTCGAGCGTCATCCGCTCCTCGACCTGGTAAGCACGGGTGACGACCCGGTCGACGACCTTGTCCAGGTCGTCACGCTCGGCCTCTGCGAGGAAGCCGACCCGTCCGAGGTTGACGCCGAGCATCGGCACGCCGGAGGCACGGGAGATCTCGGCACCCCGCAGCAGTGTCCCGTCCCCTCCGAGCACGATCAGCAGTTCGCACCCGTCGACGGCCGCGGGGGTGGCGTCGGTGACCGTCACCACGGACTGCGGCAGCGGCAGGTCCTCGGCCTCCACGGCGAGCACCCGGACGCCGAGGCCGCTCCGGAGGAGGCCCTGCACGACCAGCTCGGCACTGCGGATCGCCGCCGGGCGGCCGGTGTGCGCCAGCAGGAAGACGACGCGTTCCGGGTTCCCGGGCTGCTCGGCGTCCCCGGGTCGTTCAGCTCTCCCGGGCCGTTCCGCGTTCCCGGATTGTGCCGCATGCGTCGTCAACGGGGCCCCTCCGCCACTGCACGGTCGACGTCCGCGGGATCCAGCTCAGGTGCGCCGGCCCGCAGCCACAGAAAATACTCGACGTTGCCCGACGGCCCGGGCAGCGGGCTCGCCGTCACTCCCTGGACGCCGAGGCCCAGCAGACCGGCCCGGCGTGCCACTTCCCGTACAGCTTCGGCCCGCAGCTCGGGGCTGCGGACCACACCACCGCTGCCGAGGCGCTCCTTGCCCACCTCGAACTGCGGCTTGACCATGAGCACCAGGTCGGCGTCGGGGGCCGCGCAGCGGGCGAGCGCGGGCAGCACCAGGCCGAGCGGGATGAACGACAGGTCGCCCACCACCAGGTCCACCGCCTTCCCGTCGATCTGCTCCAGCGTCAGCTCTCGTACGTTGGTACGGTCCTTGACGGTGACGCGTTCATCGGACTGGAGGGACCAGGCGAGCTGGCCGTAGCCGACGTCCACGGCCACGACGTGGCCCGCGCCGGCGCGCAGCAGCACATCGGTGAAGCCACCGGTCGAGGCCCCGGCGTCCAGTGCCCGCCGCCCCTCGACCTCCAGGCCCAGGGGCACGAAGGCGGCGAGGGCGCCCGCGAGTTTGTGCCCGCCGCGCGAGACGTACTCGGGGTCGCTGTCGTCCTTGACGACGACGACGGCGGCGCTGGTCTCGACCTGGGTGGCGGGCTTGGTCGCGGTGTTCCCGCCGACGGTCACCCGCCCGGCTGCGATCAGCTGGCTCGCGTGCTCACGCGAGCGGGCGAGCTTGCGGCGTACCAGCTCGGCGTCGAGGCGGCGACGTGCCACTCCTGCCACTTCTCGTTCAGCTCCTGTTGTCGTGCGCGGGCGTCGGTGCGGGTGCGGGCCGTGCGTCCAGCGCGGTCAGTTCCTCCCGCAGCCCACGGTGTACATCCTCGTACACCTCGGTGTGGCCGTCCGCCGCGAGGTGGTCCGCGTCGGCAAGCCGCTCCAGCCGGGTGTCGACACCGGTGTGCCCGGTGGGGGTGCGCGCGACGCCGAGGGGCGCGGGCGGGGCGGGGTCGAAGGAGGGCGCGGGTGGCGCGGCGGGCACTGCGGCCGCCGCTCCGTCCGCCTCACCCCGCTGCTCCGGGTCCGGCCCCGGCGTCCAGTCGCTCATGCTGGAACGCTACCCCGAAGGGCCGGTGTACCGTCGGTGACGATGGCGACCATGGCGGAGTGCCGCAGCGCACTCGACACACTTTCCGACAATCTGGCTGGGGCGGACGGCGACGTACGCGGCGCCGCCGACCTCGACCGCTCGCTGAGCTGCCACATCAGGGATCTCGACGCGACGTTCACCGGACGGCTGACGAACGGCCGGATCAAGGTGCTGGACACGCACGACGGCCCTCCTCGGGAGAAGGCCGAGATCCGGCTGGCGATGACCGGGGACGACCTGGTGGCCATGGTCGACGGCGAGCTGAAGTTCGCGAAGGCCTGGGCCTCGGGCCGGGTCCGGCTCGAGGCGGGCTTCCGCGACCTGCTGAAGCTCAAGTCCCTGCTGTGACCGGCGGCCTCAGACGGAGGCCGCGGCGCGCTTCCTGCGGGCGGCGGGGACCACGAGCGGAGTGCCCGTCTCGGGGTCCTCGATGACCTGGCACCGCATCCCGAAGACGTCCTCGACGAGCTGCGCGGTGACGATGTCGCCGGGCGCTCCCTCCGCGACGACCCGGCCCTCGCGCATGGCGATGAGATGGGTGGCGTACCGGGCGGCGTGATTGAGGTCGTGCAGCACGGCGACCAGCGTGCGGCCCTGCGTCTCGTGGAGTTCGGCGCAGAGGTCGAGCACGTCGATCTGGTGCTGGATGTCGAGATACGTCGTCGGCTCGTCCAGCAGCAGCAGCGGCGTCTGCTGGGCGAGTGCCATGGCGATCCAGACCCGCTGGCGCTGGCCGCCGGACAGTTCGTCGACGTAGCGGTCGGCGAGTGCGCCGACGCCGGTCGACTCCATGGACTCCTTGACGATCCGCTCGTCCTCGGGCGACCACTGGCGCAGCAGCCCCTGGTGCGGGTAGCGGCCGCGCGAGACCAGGTCGGCGACGGTGATGCCGTCCGGGGCGATGGAGGACTGCGGCAGCAGGCCCAGCGTCCTGGCGACCTTCTTCGCGGGCATCCGGTGGATGGACTGCCCGTCGAGCAGGACGTCCCCGGCGTTCGGCTTCAGCATCCGGGAGAGGGCGCGCAGCAGGGTCGACTTGCCACAGGCGTTGGGTCCGACGACGACCGTGAAGGAGTTGTCGGGGATCTCCACCGAGAGGTTCTCGGCGATGACCCTCTGGTCGTAGCCGAGGGTCACCGAGTCCGCGGTGAGGCGCTGCATGGTCGTACTCCCGGAGTCTGTGGAGATGGTCTGCGAGTTGCCCGGCGTGCCCGGCTTCATATGCGTCCCGCCCTGCGCTCGGACACGAGGAGCCACAGCAGGTAGCAGCCGCCGAGTACGCCGGTGACGACGCCCACCGGGAGCTGACGGTCCCCGAAGGCGTTCATCGCGGTCCAGTCGGCGACGAGCAGCAGGGCCGCGCCCGTGCCCGCAGCCGCGGCCAGGTTGGGGCCGGGCGCACGGGTGAGGCGGCGGGCGACCTGCGGTGCGCTGAGCGAGACGAAGACGATGGGGCCGGCGGCGGCGGTGGCGACGGCCACGAGCAGCACGGCGGAGCTCAGCAGGACGAGCCGGGTGCGTTCCACCGGCACGCCGAGTGCGTGGGCGGCGTCGTCCCCCATCTCGATCATCCGCAGCGCGCGCCCGTGTCCGAGGACCAGGGGGATCAGGACACAGCAGACCGCCAGGAGCGGCCAGACCTGGGACCGGTCCCGGCCGTCCAGCGTGCCGGTCATCCAGACCACGGCGCGGGTGGCGTCGACGAGGTCGGCCTTGGTGATCAGGTAGTGGATCGCGGCGGTGAGCATCGCGGCGGCGCCGATGCCGACGAGGACGAGCCGGTAGCCGTGCACCCCGCGCTTCCAGGCCAGCAGATAGACGGCGACGCCGGTCAGCAGGCCGCCGGCGACGGCGCCCGCGGCGACCTCGGAGGGGCCGCCCTTGAAGAGCACGATCACGAGGAGCGCGCCGACCGCGGACCCCTGTCCGAAGCCGAGGACGTCGGGGCTGCCGAGCGGGTTGCGGGAGACGCTCTGGAAGACGGCGCCGCCGACCCCGAGCGCGGCACCGACGAGCAGACCGACCAGGACCCTGGGCAGCCGCAGTTCGGTGACGATGAACTCCTGCTGGAAGGTTCCGTTGCCGAACAGTGTGGTGACGACCTGCCCGGGTGACATGGAGTAGTCGCCGCTGCCGATCAGCACCACGGCTGCGAGGGCCGCCGCGGCGATGAGCAGCGTGATCACGGTGAACGCCCGTGCGTCCACCCGGAACGAGAGCCCGCCGGCCGTCCGTACGGCGCGGACCGTCCTCGTGGTGTCCCGCGCGGTGGTGTCCTGTGCGGCCTTCACAGCTGGGCCATCCTCTTACGCCGTACGAGATGGATGAAGACGGGCCCGCCCAGCAGCGCCGTGACGATGCCGACCTGGAGCTCGGAGGGGCGGGCGATGACCCTGCCCACCACGTCGGCCCCGAGCAGCAGCACGGGCGCGAGCACCGCCGCGTAGGGAAGGATCCACCGCATGTCCGGGCCGGTGATGGTGCGGACCAGGTGCGGGATCATCAGTCCGATGAAGACGATCGGCCCGCAGGCGGCGGTCGCCGCTCCGCAGAGCAGGGTGACGGCCACCATCGCGAGGACGCGGGTGCGGGTCAGATGCGCGCCGAGCGCCCTGGCCGTGTCGTCGCCCATCTCCAGCGCGTTGAGCGGCCGGGCGATGAGCAGGGCCAGCAGCACACCGAGCGCGATGAACGGCCACACCTTGCCGACCGTCTCCGGGTTCGCCGAGGCCAGTGATCCCACGGTCCAGAAGCGCAGCCGGTCCAGCGCCGCCGAGTCCAGCAGCTGCACGGCGTTGACGTAGCCGAACAGCGCCGCGGTGACCGCCGTGCCGGCGAGCGCGAGCCGTACGGGGTTCGCGGACCGGCTGCCGCCGAGCAGGTACACCGCCACGGACACGATCGCGGCGCCGCCGAAGGCGAACCAGACGTATCCGGTCAGCGAGGTGACACCGAGGAAGGTGATGGCCGAGACGACGGCCGCAGCCGCGCCCGCGTTGACACCCAGCAGACCGGGCTCGGCGAGCGGGTTGCGGGTCAGCGCCTGCATCACGGCGCCGGCCAGACCCAGGGCGGCCCCGACGATCAGCCCCAGCACGGTGCGCGGGACCCGCACGTCCCGTACGAGGACGTCGCCGCTCGTGCCCGAGTAGTGGAACAAGCCGTGCCACACCTCGGAGTACGGGAGGGCCTTGGCACCGATCGCGATACTCGCGAGGCACACCAGCGCCAGCACACCGACCGCGACCAGCAGGCCCACGGCTCGTACCGCGTGGCGGCCGGCGCGCGTGCCCGTGTCCGGCTCGGCCGGGGGGCCGGGACTCGATTCGGGGGGACTCTCTACCAACACCTGGTTAGGTTAGCCTATCCTCCGATCTCCTCAACTCCCCCGTACCGCAGGCGGTCCGGAGGTCCGGCTCCCTACAGGTCCAGCCCTGCCACGGCCTTGTCCGGGTCGAGCCGGCAGGAGCCCTCCCCGGCGTGCGTCCACGCCGCCCCGCACAGGGCACGCAGCCCGTCGATCCCGTCGCCGTCGCCCTCCAGCACGAGTGCGTCACCGCGGACCACGGCCGTCCAGCCGCCGCAACGGAACGCGCCGCCCTCCTCCGACACCTCGGGCTGACCGGTCAGCAGCCCCCGCAGATCCCGGTCCACGTACGTCGGGCGGTACTTGGGTTCGGCCGCGATCAGCTGCGCGGCATCGGTCACCCCGGTGAGGACCAGCAGCGAGTCCACCCCACCGTTGAACGCGCCCTCGATGTCCGTGTCCAGCCGGTCCCCGACGACCAGCGGCCGCTTCGCCCCCGTCCGCAGCACGGTCTCGCGGTGCATCGGCGGCAGGGGCTTGCCCGCGACCTGCGGCTCGGCGCCGGTCGCGATCCGTACGACCTCCACCGCCGCACCGTTGCCCGGAGCGATACCCCGGGCGCCAGGGATCGTCAGGTCCGTGTTGGACGCGAACCACACTGCGCCCCGCGAGATCGCGTACGCCGCCTCTGCGAACCTGCCCCACGGAAGGTCGGGGCCGCCGAACCCCTGGGCCACGGCGGCCGGCTCCTCGTCCGCCGACTCCACCGGAACGAGACCACGCTCGCGCAGCGCGACCCGCAGCCCTTCGCCGCCGACCACGAGCACCCTTGCCCCGGGAGGCAGCTGATCGGCCATCAGCCGGGCCACCGCCTGCGCCGACGTGATCACATCAGCGGCATCGGCCGGCACCCCGAGCTCGGTCAGGTGCTCGGCCACCGCGTCCGGCGTACGCAAGGCGTTGTTCGTCACGTACGCCAGATGCATGCCGCGCTCCCGCGCGCTGCCCAGCGACTCGACGGCGTGGACGATCGCGTGCCCGCCCGCGTACACCACCCCGTCCAGATCGAGCAGGGCCGTGTCGTACGCCTCGCTCAGCGCCGCGCTGCTCCCGAGCGGCCGGGACCTGTACTGCTGACTCATATGCCTGCGCTCCTCTTTCCATGCCTCTCCCCCGATCATCGCGCATCGCGGAAGCGCGCATACGATGCCCGGATGAACACATCCGGGCCCGCCGCCGGCGGGGGACTGCGACTGATCCCCTTCCGCGGACTGCGTTACGTCCCCGAACGGGTCGGCAGCCTGGCGGCGGTGACCTCACCCCCGTACGACGTCGTCGTCCGGCCCGACGGTCTGCATCACCTCGAGTCCGCGGACCCGCACAACATCGTGCGGCTGATCCTCCCGCAGGGCGCCACGGCCGCCGCGCGCCACCACCAGGCCGCCGAGACCCTGAAGCGCTGGCTCGCCGAGGGCGTCCTCGCCCCGGACCCGGCGCCCGTGCTCTACGTCTACGAACAGCGTGCCGGCGACGCCCTTCAGCGCGGTGTGATCGGGGCCCTGGCGCTCTCCCCCACGTCGGATGGCGTCGTACTGCCGCACGAGGACGTCATGGCCGATGTCGTGGAGGACCGCGCCGATCTGATGCGCACCGCCGCCGCCCACCTCGAACCCCTGCTCCTCAGTTACGCGGGTGACGGCGGGCCGCGTGGTGCGACGGCCGTCATCGAGCGGGTCGTGCAGCGGCTCCCGCTTCTCGCCACGACGACCGAGGACGGGGTCGGCCACCGTCTCTGGGCCGTCACCGATCCCGCCGAGCAGGCGGAGATCGAGTCCGACCTGTCCCGTCACCAGGCGCTGATCGCAGACGGCCACCACCGCTGGGCCACCTATCTCCGGCTCCAGCAGGAGCAGTCCGCCCCCGGGCCCTGGGACTTCGGTCTCGTCCTGCTCGTCGACACCGCCCGCTATCCGCTGCGGGTCCGCGCCATCCACCGGCTGCTGCACCGCCTCCCGGTCGCCCACGCCCTCCGCGCCCTCGACGGCCGCTTCCGCGTCCGGCCCGTCGACGGGCCGCTGGAGCGGGCACTCGACGTTCTCGTGGACGCCACCACCACGGAAGGCAATGCCTTCCTCCTCGCGGGCGACGGCCACTTCCACCTGATCGACCTGCCGGACGAGCAGCTGCTGGCCCGCACAGTGCCCACCGACCGCCCGGCGGCCTGGCGCGCGCTGGACGCGACCGTGCTGCACAACACACTCCTCGACGACGTATGGGGGATCCCCGACGCCCCCGAGCACATCGCCTACATCCACGACGCCGCGGCCGCCGTCGAGCAGGCGGAAAGGCACGACGCCACGGCGGTACTGATGCGCCCGGTGCGCGAGGACGTGGTCCGGGACCTGGCCAGACAGGGCGTCACCATGCCTCGCAAGTCGACCTCGTTCGGTCCCAAGCCGGCCACGGGGCTGGTACTGCGCAGTCTCGGGGTCGGCTGAAGCAGCCCGACGGGGCCGGCCGCGACGCCTGCCCTCAGGACTTCTGCCCGAGGACTGCGCGGAGTGCGAAGACGCCGCGCTCGGCCTCCGGCACTCGGCACTCGGCACTCGGCAGGAGAACGTAGCTGACGCCATCACCGGTGTCCTCACCCGTCCATGCCGCATAAACGTGAATCCGGTGTCAGGGCCTACCGACCCAGGCCTGACAAGGCGCCCCCGTCCGAGGCCGGGAACGCCGAAAGGGGCGGCACCCGCTGTGGGATGCTGTTGGCGAATGCCCCTTCGTTCCGCCCCATCGGATTTATCCGGTGGGGCGGAGTGCTGCGAAGTGTGAGGTGCGTGTTGGGGCGAGTGGGGTGCCTGTGAGCCAGGCGTCGAGGCGGGTGAGGTTCATTCCGGCTGCGGTCAGCAGGTGTTGCAGGTGGGTTTTGGGATGGCCTCGGTAGCGGGACCTGCGCAGCCCGAAGGCGCGGACGCCCTGGGAGATGGTGCCTTCGATGCCGGCTCGGTGCTTGTAGCGTTGTTTCCATGGGTCGGTTTGCTGGTCGAGCCGGGCTGTTCGGAGGGCTTCGTGTTCGTCGCGGTGCCGCAGGGTGATCTCGCGTCCCATGTAGGCGACGCCGCGGGTGCACTGGTCGCGTGAGGGGCAGGGGCGGCAGTCCGCGGGTGAGAATCGGGCGCGGATCACGGGGCCTGACGAGCGTCGCCCGTCGTGCTGCCACTGTCTGCTGGTCCTGCCGTTCGGGCAGGTCACCTGCTTGTTGTCCCAGTCGACGGCGAAGTCGTCGATGCTGTAGCCGTTGTTCGCGGCGGCCTGCCAGCCGGTGTTGGCGCCGACCGGTCCCACCAGTTCGATGCCATGGTCACGGCGGGCGGCGACCAGGTGTGCGGCATCGACGTAGCCGGCGTCGACCAGATGGACATCAGGCAACAGGTCCCGGCGGGCGAGAGCGTCGTGGATCTGGTCGGTGACCTGGACGTCGGCAGTGGCGGCGGTGGTGGTGATGACCTCGGTGATCAGGTGTGGGGCATCGGGTTCGCAGGTTTCGGTCAGATGAACCTTGTAGCCGCACCAGGCCCGGTCGCGTTTGGCCCCGTTGCGGGCGTCCGGATCATAGGCCGAGCGGATCCGTAACTGCCCCGGCGGGCAGTCCTTCGGCTTGCGCCAGCTCACCTCACCGTCGCTGACCTGGTATTCCTGCACCCACATCTGCCGTAGGAACTCCACGGCCGGCAGCTCCCTCAGCCAGGCAGGCGCGTCAACGGACCACACAGCTTGCAGGAGCGTCATGCCGTCCTGGCCGACCTGTTCGGCGTGGCTGAGCCGGGCAGCCCAGCGGCTGGGGAACTTCGTGTCCTCCGGCCGGGCGGAGTACCGGTCGAACCACTCCGGCGGCGTCCGCTCGGCCAGCCACTGCGGAGCCGCGACCGCCAGTGCGTTCAGTGCCGCTCGCATCGCCTCGACCACGGACTCCAGCCGGTTCACCTCCCGCACCGCCGCCAGCACATGCGTGGCATCACTGCGCTGACGTCCACCGGCCTTGAGCAGCCCGGCCGCCGAAACGCTCTCCAGGACCGCATCCAGCACCCCGGCCTCGACGCCACCGGCGATGAGCCGTCCACGGAACTCGCTCAGCACGGAGAAATCGAAGCCCGGATCGGTCAGCTCCAGCCCGAGCGCGTACTTCCAGTCGATCCTGGAGCGCACCGCGTGAGCGGCCTGCCGGTCCGACATCCCTTCGGCGAACTGCAACACCAGCACCATCGCCAACCGGCCCGGCGACGCCGCAGGCCGCCCCCGACCCGAGAAAAGACCCGCGAACTCCGCATCGGTGAAGACCGACCCGAGCACATCTCTCACCCGGACTGCCAAGCACCCCTTCGGGAAGGCCGCGCGGGCCACCCTGACCGTCTCCGCCGGCACCTCGCCAGGCACACCAGGACGCAACGACATCTGCCCACCCCAAACACAACGTCGGCCTGACCCACCAACGAGATGGATCAGGCCGACGTCACGACGAAGGGGCATTCGCCAACAGCATCCCGCTGTGGGTGCCGCCCCTTTCATGTTCCTTGCCTCAGCGGCGTTCAGGCCTTCGCGGGCCCTTCCACATCGCCGTCCTCATCGTCCTCGTCCTGGTCGCCGTCCTCGTCGTGGCCGTCCGCGTCATGGTCATCCGCGGCGTCCTCTTCCAGGGCGTCCTCGTCGTGCCTTTCGACGTCGACCGGTTCGGGGGCCTGCTCGTCGTCGTCGCCGAGCGCGTCGACGAACTCCACACCGTCGAGCTCCGCCAGCCGGTCGGACGCGTCGGTCGCACCGTCCTTGTCGGCTTCCATGGCCTTGCCGAACCACTCACGGGCCTCGTCCTCGCGCCCTGCTTCCAGGAGCGCGTCGGCGTAGGCGTAACGCAGACGCGGCGTCCACGGGTGGACGGCGCTGGAGGCGAGCTCAGGGCTCTGCAGCGTGACGATCGCAGCGTCGATCTGCCCCATGTCCCTGCGGGCACCAGCGGCGACCAGGCGCATCTCGACCTGACCGGCCTTGTCGAGCTTCTGAACCTCGGGCTCGCCGGCCATGGCCATGGCCCGCTCGGGGCGGCCCAGTCCACGCTCGCAGTCGGCCATGACGGGCCACAGCTCCACGGAGCCGGTCATGCGACGCGATGCCCGGAATTCGGCCAGCGCTTCGGCGTACCTCTGGGTGGCGTACGCGGCGAAGCCGGCCGCCTCGCGCACTGCGGCGACCCTCGATGCCAGACGCAAGGCGATACGGGAGTACGCGTAGGACTGTTCCGGGTCCTCGTCGATCAGACGGGCGACCATGACCAGGTTCCGTGCGACGTCCTCGGCGAGGGTCTTCGGCAGGCTCATCAGCTCCTGCCGGACGTCCTTGTCGATCTCGTCGCCGGTGACGTCGTCGGGGATGGGAAGCCGCTTGATGGGCTCACGGTCCCGGTCGTCGCGTCCCTGGTATCCGCCGCGGTCGTCGCGGCCACGGTAGCCCCCGCGGTCATTGCCCCGGTCGTTGTCACGACGCGGGCCACGGTCACGGCCGCGGTCGCCGCCGCGGCTGTCGTCACGGCGGAAACCGCCGCCGGAGCTGCCGGAGCTGCCGGCACGGCTGTCGTCGCGGCGGAAGCCACCGGGGCGGTCGTCGTCGCGACGGGGGCCACGCGGCCGGTCGTCACGACGCTCGAACCCACCACCGGAAGGACGCCCACCACGGTCATCGCGCCGGTCGTCGCGCTGGCCACCGCGGTACCCACCCCGGTCATCCTCACGACGCGGAGCACGGTCATCACGACGGAAGCCGCTCGACCGGTCGTCATCACGACGAGGGCCACGGTCACGGTCGTCACGACGGAAGTTCCCACCGCCGGAGCCGCCACCGCGGCTGTCGTCACGACGGAAACCGCCGCCGGAGCTGCCGGAGCTGCCGGCACGGCTGTCGTCGCGGCGGAAGCCACCGGGGCGGTCGTCGTCGCGACGGGGGCCACGCGGCCGGTCGTCACGACGCTCGAACCCACCACCGGAAGGACGCCCACCACGGTCGTCGCGCTGGCCACCGCGGTACCCACCCCGGTCATCCTCACGACGCGGAGCACGGTCATCACGACGGAAACCACCGCCGGAACTGCCGCCACGGCTGTCGTCACGACGGAAACCACCGGGGCGGTCGTCGTCGCGACGGGGGCCACGCGGCCGGTCGTCACGACGCTCGAACCCACCACCGGAAGGACGCCCACCACGGTCGTCGCGCCGGTCGTCGCGCTGGCCACCGCGGTACCCACCCCGCTCATCCTCACGACGCGGAGCACGGTCGTCACGACGGAAACCACCGCCGGAACTGCCGCCACGGCTGTCGTCGCGGCGGAAACCACCGCCGGAACTGCCGCCACGGCTGTCGTCGCGGCGGAAACCACCGCCGGAACTGCCGGCACGGCTGTCGTCGCGCCGGAAGCCACCGGGGCGGTCGTCGTCGCGACGGGGGCCACGCGGCCGGTCGTCACGACGCTCGAACCCACCACCGGAAGGACGCCCACCACGGTCGTCGCGCCGGTCGTCGCGCTGGCCACCGCGGTACCCACCCCGGTCATCCTCACGACGCGGAGCACGGTCATCACGACGGAAACCGCTCGACCGGTCGTCATCACGACGAGGGCCACGGTCACGGTCATCACGACGGAAACCACCGCCGGCCGTACCGGCACCCCGGTTGTCATCGCGACGCGGACCGCGGTCACGGTCGTCGCGGCGGAAACCGCCACGGTCATCGTCCCGGCGAGGCGCGCCGGACCGCTCGTCACGGCCCCCTCGGAAGCCGCCCCTGTCACCACCGTCCCGGCGACGCGGCTCGCGCTCCGGACGGTCGTCGGAAGAGTTGGTGGACATGGGGGTGACTCCTGTCATCGGGTACCACAGACATTCTCGCGCAGCCGACCATCCGACGCGCTTCGGCAAACAAAAAAAGGACCCTTGGCCCCAGCATGAACGCTGGGACCAAGGGTCCTGAAAGATTGTTCGGCGGCGTCCTACTCTCCCACAGGGTCCCCCCTGCAGTACCATCGGCGCTGAAAGGCTTAGCTTCCGGGTTCGGAATGTAACCGGGCGTTTCCCTAACGCAATGACCACCGAAACACTATCGGCCACTCCGCAATGCGGAGTATCGGCACTTAGCGAACAAGCACACTTTTCAATTTAAGTAGTTGTTCAACCAGCACGACTGTTCGTGGCCTGGGAACAACACAGTGGACGCGAGCAACTGAGGACAAGCCCTCGGCCTATTAGTACCAGTCAGCTCCACCCGTTACCGGGCTTCCACATCTGGCCTATCAACCCAGTCGTCTACTGGGAGCCTTAACCACTCAAGGTGGTGGGAATACTCATCTCGAAGCAGGCTTCCCGCTTAGATGCTTTCAGCGGTTATCCTTTCCGAACGTAGCCAACCAGCCATGCCCTTGGCAGGACAACTGGCACACCAGAGGTTCGTCCGTCCCGGTCCTCTCGTACTAGGGACAGCCCTTCTCAATATTCCTACGCGCACAGCGGATAGGGACCGAACTGTCTCACGACGTTCTAAACCCAGCTCGCGTACCGCTTTAATGGGCGAACAGCCCAACCCTTGGGACCGACTCCAGCCCCAGGATGCGACGAGCCGACATCGAGGTGCCAAACCATCCCGTCGATATGGACTCTTGGGGAAGATCAGCCTGTTATCCCCGGGGTACCTTTTATCCGTTGAGCGACAGCGCTTCCACAAGCCACTGCCGGATCACTAGTCCCGACTTTCGTCCCTGCTCGACCCGTCGGTCTCACAGTCAAGCTCCCTTGTGCACTTACACTCAACACCTGATTGCCAACCAGGCTGAGGGAACCTTTGGGCGCCTCCGTTACTCTTTAGGAGGCAACCGCCCCAGTTAAACTACCCATCAGACACTGTCCCTGATCCGGATCACGGACCCAGGTTAGACATCCAGCACGACCAGAGTGGTATTTCAACGACGACTCCACAACCACTGGCGTGGCCGCTTCAAAGTCTCCCACCTATCCTACACAAGCCGAACCGAACACCAATATCAAACTATAGTAAAGGTCCCGGGGTCTTTCCGTCCTGCTGCGCGAAACGAGCATCTTTACTCGTAGTGCAATTTCACCGGGCCTATGGTTGAGACAGTCGAGAAGTCGTTACGCCATTCGTGCAGGTCGGAACTTACCCGACAAGGAATTTCGCTACCTTAGGATGGTTATAGTTACCACCGCCGTTTACTGGCGCTTAAGTTCTCAGCTTCGCACACCCGAAAGTGCACTAACCGGTCCCCTTAACGTTCCAGCACCGGGCAGGCGTCAGTCCGTATACATCGCCTTACGGCTTCGCACGGACCTGTGTTTTTAGTAAACAGTCGCTTCTCGCTGGTCTCTGCGGCCACCCCCAGCTCACCGAGTAAATCGGATCACCAGTGATGGCCCCCTTCTCCCGAAGTTACGGGGGCATTTTGCCGAGTTCCTTAACCATAGTTCACCCGAACGCCTCGGTATTCTCTACCTGACTACCTGAGTCGGTTTAGGGTACGGGCCGCCATGAAACTCGCTAGAGGCTTTTCTCGACAGCATAGGATCATCCACTTCACCACAATCGGCTCGGCATCAGGTCTCAGCCTTAACGTGTGACGGATTTGCCTACCACACGGCCTACACCCTTACCCCGGGACAACCACCGCCCGGGCTGGACTACCTTCCTGCGTCACCCCATCGCTTACCTAGTACAAGTCTGGTTCGTCGGCTCCACCACTACCCTCAACTCCGAAGAGATCGGGCCGGCTTCACGGACTTAGCATCGCCTGATTCAGTATTGGGCGTTTCAAAGCGGGTACCGGAATATCAACCGGTTGTCCATCGACTACGCCTGTCGGCCTCGCCTTAGGTCCCGACTTACCCTGGGCAGATCAGCTTGACCCAGGAACCCTTAGTCAATCGGCGCACACGTTTCTCACGTGTGTATCGCTACTCATGCCTGCATTCTCACTCGTGAACCGTCCACAACTCGCTTCCGCGGCTGCTTCACCCGGCACACGACGCTCCCCTACCCATCCATACTCCCGTTGGGGATATGTGTATGAATGACACGACTTCGGCGGTACGCTTGAGCCCCGCTACATTGTCGGCGCGGAATCACTTGACCAGTGAGCTATTACGCACTCTTTCAAGGGTGGCTGCTTCTAAGCCAACCTCCTGGTTGTCTCTGCGACTCCACATCCTTTCCCACTTAGCGTACGCTTAGGGGCCTTAGTCGATGCTCTGGGCTGTTTCCCTCTCGACCATGGAGCTTATCCCCCACAGTCTCACTGCCGCGCTCTCACTTACCGGCATTCGGAGTTTGGCTAAGGTCAGTAACCCGGTAGGGCCCATCGCCTATCCAGTGCTCTACCTCCGGCAAGAAACACACGACGCTGCACCTAAATGCATTTCGGGGAGAACCAGCTATCACGGAGTTTGATTGGCCTTTCACCCCTAACCACAGGTCATCCCCCAGGTTTTCAACCCTGGTGGGTTCGGTCCTCCACGAAGTCTTACCTCCGCTTCAACCTGCCCATGGCTAGATCACTCCGCTTCGGGTCTAGAGCGTGCAACTCAATCGCCCTATTCGGACTCGCTTTCGCTACGGCTTCCCCACACGGGTTAACCTCGCTACACACCGCTAACTCGCAGGCTCATTCTTCAAAAGGCACGCAGTCACGACTGCATGTGCAAGCACACACAGCGACGCTCCCACGGCTTGTAGGCACACGGTTTCAGGTACTATTTCACTCCGCTCCCGCGGTACTTTTCACCATTCCCTCACGGTACTATCCGCTATCGGTCACCAGGGAATATTTAGGCTTAGCGGGTGGTCCCGCCAGATTCACACGGGATTTCTCGGGCCCCGTGCTACTTGGGTGGTTCTCAAGCAAGCCGTTGATGTTTCAGCTACGGGGGTCTTACCCTCTACGCCGGACCTTTCGCATGTCCTTCGCCTACACCAACGGTTTCTGACTTGCCGACCAATCGGCAGATTGATCAAGAGAACTCCCACAACCCCGTATGCGCAACCCCTGCCGGGTATCACACGCATACGGTTTGGCCTCATCCAGTTTCGCTCGCCACTACTCCCGGAATCACGGTTGTTTTCTCTTCCTGAGGGTACTGAGATGTTTCACTTCCCCTCGTTCCCTCCACACTGCCTATGTGTTCAGCAGCGGGTGACAGCCCATGACGACTGCCGGGTTTCCCCATTCGGAAACCCCCGGATCAAAGCTTGGTTGACAGCTCCCCGGGGACTATCGTGGCCTCCCACGTCCTTCATCGGTTCCTGGTGCCAAGGCATCCACCGTGCGCCCTTAAAAACTTGGCCACAGATGCTCGCGTCCACTGTGCAGTTCTCAAACAACGACCAGCCACCCATCACCCCACCCTTACAGGTGAGTGCACTGGGGCCGGCAACCAAAGGAACAGACTCAACGAGCCCGTACCTTCAGATACCCAACAGCGTGCCCGACCCGACCGATCACTCACCACGTTCCACGCCGAAGCAGTACTAGCAATGACCAACCTGTCGTGCCGAATAGTCAACGTTCCACCCATGAGCAACCAGCACCGAACATTCGCCGGTGTACTGGCCTCTGACCAAGCGAACCTGGTAAGAAGTGCTCCTTAGAAAGGAGGTGATCCAGCCGCACCTTCCGGTACGGCTACCTTGTTACGACTTCGTCCCAATCGCCAGTCCCACCTTCGACAGCTCCCTCCCACAAGGGGTTGGGCCACCGGCTTCGGGTGTTACCGACTTTCGTGACGTGACGGGCGGTGTGTACAAGGCCCGGGAACGTATTCACCGCAGCAATGCTGATCTGCGATTACTAGCAACTCCGACTTCATGGGGTCGAGTTGCAGACCCCAATCCGAACTGAGACCGGCTTTTTGAGATTCGCTCCGCCTCGCGGCATCGCAGCTCATTGTACCGGCCATTGTAGCACGTGTGCAGCCCAAGACATAAGGGGCATGATGACTTGACGTCGTCCCCACCTTCCTCCGAGTTGACCCCGGCAGTCTCCTGTGAGTCCCCATCACCCCGAAGGGCATGCTGGCAACACAGAACAAGGGTTGCGCTCGTTGCGGGACTTAACCCAACATCTCACGACACGAGCTGACGACAGCCATGCACCACCTGTATACCGACCACAAGGGGGGCACCATCTCTGATGCTTTCCGGTATATGTCAAGCCTTGGTAAGGTTCTTCGCGTTGCGTCGAATTAAGCCACATGCTCCGCTGCTTGTGCGGGCCCCCGTCAATTCCTTTGAGTTTTAGCCTTGCGGCCGTACTCCCCAGGCGGGGAACTTAATGCGTTAGCTGCGGCACCGACGACGTGGAATGTCGCCAACACCTAGTTCCCAACGTTTACGGCGTGGACTACCAGGGTATCTAATCCTGTTCGCTCCCCACGCTTTCGCTCCTCAGCGTCAGTAATGGCCCAGAGATCCGCCTTCGCCACCGGTGTTCCTCCTGATATCTGCGCATTTCACCGCTACACCAGGAATTCCGATCTCCCCTACCACACTCTAGCTAGCCCGTATCGAATGCAGACTCGGGGTTAAGCCCCGAGCTTTCACATCCGACGTGACAAGCCGCCTACGAGCTCTTTACGCCCAATAATTCCGGACAACGCTTGCGCCCTACGTATTACCGCGGCTGCTGGCACGTAGTTAGCCGGCGCTTCTTCTGCAGGTACCGTCACTTTCGCTTCTTCCCTGCTGAAAGAGGTTTACAACCCGAAGGCCGTCATCCCTCACGCGGCGTCGCTGCATCAGGCTTTCGCCCATTGTGCAATATTCCCCACTGCTGCCTCCCGTAGGAGTCTGGGCCGTGTCTCAGTCCCAGTGTGGCCGGTCGCCCTCTCAGGCCGGCTACCCGTCGTCGCCTTGGTAGGCCATTACCCCACCAACAAGCTGATAGGCCGCGGGCTCATCCTTCACCGCCGGAGCTTTTAACCCCGTCCCATGAGGGACAGAGTGTTATCCGGTATTAGACCCCGTTTCCAGGGCTTGTCCCAGAGTGAAGGGCAGATTGCCCACGTGTTACTCACCCGTTCGCCACTAATCCACCCCGAAAGGCTTCATCGTTCGACTTGCATGTGTTAAGCACGCCGCCAGCGTTCGTCCTGAGCCAGGATCAAACTCTCCGTGAATGTTTTCCCGTAATCGGGATCACAACACGAGAGCGGAACAACCAGATCGGAATATGACCGGTTGTTCACAGCGTCCTCGCTGTTGTTGCCTACCCGACCCGAAGGACCAGTAGGACTTTTCAAAGGAACCACCAACCTGCATGAAGCAGGCCGGGGTATCAACATATCTGGCGTTGACTTTTGGCACGCTGTTGAGTTCTCAAGGAACGGACGCTTCCTTCGGTCCCGTTTCACCGGGGCCCTCCGGGCGCTTCCCTTCGTTCTTGCGTTTCCGACTCTATCAGACTCTTTCGTGTCCGATTCCCGGTCGAAGCGGGTTACTGCTTGTTTCGCTTTCCAGTTCTTCGCTTTCGCGTTTCCCTTTCGGCGTGGTCACTACATTAGCTGATTTCCTCTGCGACTCATAATCGAGCCGATCGGACAAATTCCGGCATGCCGAAATTGCACCCGCCAGGGGTGAATCGTAGGTAGTGGTTGGCCCTCTCACGATGCTTCGACCCGGTCCGATGGACCGCGCCAAGAACAACTGCATCCGTTCAAGCGGCTCGGACTACATTAGGGAAACGGCAGGGGTGAGTCAAGTTGCGCGGCGGCGGGGCACGTGTGCACTGTGCGGGCCGGCCTTGGGGTCGCCGTCGAGCCGGAAGCGCCGGGGCTGAATGGGAGCCGTCGCCGTCCACACCCGGGCGAGGACCGCTCCGTACCTGGTCGGGAGACGGTGGGGCGCCGTACGGGACGGACAAAGGAGGCTGCGGGCTCCGCCCCCACATCCACTTCGTTCAACGCGCGGTCGACGTCGAGGGCCGTCGTCAGATGTGCAGACCCATTGGCCGGTTCCCTGTCGTGCCGGGCCGAGAATCGACGTTTGCGGGCCATGTCTCCGCCCCGAGCCGCTCTCCCCGACCGGGAGCGCCGAGCATCGCGTCGGCGGGCCGTGCACAGGGCGCGCAGCGCCTCAGGCTCCGGCGGACGGCTTGGCTCTCGGGCTCAGCCGGTATGCCGAGACCGTCGGATCGCCGGCGAGGTAGAACCGGTGCTGCCAGTCGTGGGCCTTGCTCACGCCCACCCGGGGACCGGCCTGGATGAGCGCGGCAGGTACGGGCTCACCCTCGGACAGCACGACCGAGGTACCTGTCAGGAGATCTGCGCCGTTGTGCTCCGCCGTGATGCCGAGCGCCTGGCAGAAGTTCCCCGGACCGCGGGCGAGGCGTGGGCTCTCGACCTTCTCCCCTCGCCTCCTGCGTGCCAGGTCTTCCCCCTCGATGACCCTGCCTGCCCGGATGAGGACGGCCGAGGCGATGCCGTCAGTCCCGGTGGCGACGTTGGCGCACCAGTGGAGACCGTGGGACCGGTAGACGTACAGATGTCCTGCGGGTCCGAACATGACGGCGTTACGGGGGGTCCGGCCTCGGAAGGCGTGGGAAGCCGGGTCAGCCGTACCGGAGTACGCCTCGGTCTCCGTCACGGCGATGCTCACGGTCCCCTCGGGGGTATTGCAGGTGAGGACACTCCCGAGCAGCCTGGGGGCGACCTCTTCGGCGGAATGGGCGAGGAGACCGACGTTCACGCCGACCGCCCTGACATGCCATCGGTGACGTGGACGTACGAGTGCCCCGGCGGCCCGCACACCACGCTGTTGCGCGCTGTCCGGCCACGGAAGGCGTGGGGGCCCGGATGGATCTCACCCGCGTACGCCTCCGCCTCCGTCCGTCGCAGCCCGATGGGCCCCTCCTCGGTGCTCCGGACGAGGACGCGGCCCAGGAGATCGGGCGCCACCTCCACGACGGGCATGTCGGAGAAGTCCCGCGTGAGCGGTGTGCGGTCCAAGGCCTCATTCATGGCGTCCGAGGGTACCGGGCTCGGCGCGACGGGAACCGGCTACGGTCGTGGCGCGTATGTAGGGGTCAGGACCAAGGAGGAAAACATGGGCTTCAAGCGGCTGCTCGCGAGCATGGGTGCCGGCGGTGCTTCGGTCGAGACCGAACTGACCGAACTCAACGTCGTCCCCGGCGGGGTCGTCCAGGGCGAGGTGCGGATCCAGGGCGGATCCGTGGACCAGCAGATCGAGGCTCTCTCGGTCGGTCTGCAGGCGCGGGTCGAGGTCGAGGGCGGGGACCAGGAGACCAAGCAGGACATCGAGTTCACCAAGCAGCGCCTCGGTGGTGCCTTCGAGGTGCAGGCGGGCGCGGTGCACGTCGTGCCGTTCGGCCTGGAGATCCCCTGGGAGACGCCGATCACCATGTTCGCCGGCCAGCAGCTGCGCGGCATGAACATCGGGCTGACCACGGAGCTGGAGATCGCACGCGCCGTGGACTCGGGAGACCTGGACCCGATCAACGTGCACCCGCTGCCCGCGCAGCAGGCGATCCTGGACGCGTTCGGGCAGCTGGGCTTCGGCTTCCGCAGTGCCGACATGGAGCGGGGCCACATCCGTGGTACCCGCCAGCGTCTGCCGTTCTACCAGGAGATCGAGTTCTTCCCGCCGCAGCAGTACCGGGGGCTGAACCAGGTGGAGCTGACGTTCGTCGCGGACGACCGCGAGATGGACGTCATCCTGGAGATGGACAAGAAGCCGGGTCTCTTCAGCGAGGGCAGCGACTCCTACCGCGCGTTCAAGGTGGGTCTCAACGACTTCCAGGGCACGGACTGGGCGGCGTATCTCAATCAGTGGCTCGCCCAGGTCGGCGGCCAGCGCAACTGGCTCTGACACCGCCTAGGGTCGGTGGGAAGACATCGCAGAGCCGATCAGGAGAGGTGCTGACGTGACCGAGCCGAAGAGGGCGCCGCTGCCGCACGACTTCCATCCCGAGGTCGCCCCGTTCACCGTGGTGAGCGAGGACCTCGCGCCGGGCGCCGTGCTGGCGGACGCCCAGGTGTTCGCTGCGGGGAACATCTCGCCGCAGCTGCGGTGGGAGGGCTTCCCCGCGGAGACGAAGAGCTTCGCCGTGACGTGCTTCGACCCGGACGCCCCGACGGGCAGCGGGTTCTGGCACTGGGTGCTGTTCGACATCCCCGCGTCCGTCACGGAGCTCCCGGCCGGTGCCGGGAGCGGGGTGTTCAAGGGGCTGCCGAAGGGCGCCGTCCAGGTCCGCAACGACTACGGGACGAAGGAGTTCGGCGGTGCCGCGCCTCCCGCCGGCGAGAACCACCGCTACGTCTTCACCGTGTACGCGGTGGACAGCGAGAAGCTCGGGCCGGACAGTGACGCCTCGCCCGCCGTGGTCGGCTTCAATCTGCGGTTCCACACTCTGGGCCGCGCTCAGCTGATCGGGGAGTACACCGCCCCCGTAAGCTGAAGGTTCGCCTCCTGTTTGCCCTGCCCTGGTCTTGGAGAGATCAGGGCAGGGCACTTTTTATTGCGTTGTCCATCACGGTTCGCCCGGACAGAGTTGATCCGGGTCCGCCGACTGACGGGCGGCACACGGGAGGTGGGCAGGATGCGGGACACACTTGTACTCAACGCGAGCTTCGAGCCACTGTCGACGGTGACGCTCAACCGTGCGGTGGTTCTGATCCTTCAGGACAAGGCCGTCGTCGAGCAGTCGCACCCCGGCCTCCGCATGCGTGGCGCCGCCGTGGACCTTCCGGTCCCGCGGGTGATCAGGCTCTGCCGGTACGTGCGGGTGCCGTTCCGAAGACACGCTCCGTGGTCCAGAAGGGGTGTGCTCATACGGGACCAGCACCGGTGCGCGTACTGCGGGAGGCGGGCGAGCACCGTGGACCACGTCGTGCCGCGGGCCCAGGGGGGTCAGGACACCTGGCTGAACACCGTGGCCTCGTGCGCGGAGGACAACCACCGGAAGGCGGCCCGGACGCCGGAGCAGGCGGGGATGCCGCTGCTGCGGGAGCCGTTCGTGCCTTCGCCGGCGGACGCGATGCTGCTCGCGCTGGGTGCCGGCGACCGGTCGGCACTGCCGGAGTGGCTGGCTCGCTCGGCTGCGTGACCACCCCCACCCGCCCCACATGGATGTCCGCGGAGCCCGTCCCCCTGCCGGAGGGACGGGCTCCGTCCGTCATCGCAGCAGTAGTTGGACGATGGCCGCGGTACCGACTACGACGATCAGGGCGCGCAGGAAGCGGGGGCTGAGCCGGCGGCCGACCTTGGCACCGATCTGACCGCCCAGCGCGGAACCGACCGCGATCAGGAGCACGGCCGTCCAGTCGAAGTCCGCGACGAAGAGGAAGAAGAGCGCGGCGACGCTGTTGACGACGGCGGCGAGGACGTTCTTGACGGCGTTGAGGCGCTGCATCGTGTCGTCGAGCAGCATGCCCATCAGGGAGAGATAGATGATGCCCTGGGCCGCCGTGAAGTAGCCGCCGTAGACGCTGGCGAGCGTCAGGCCGGTGAACAGCAGGGGCCCGCCGTCGGGCCGGGCGGCGGTGCCGCTGCGGTCCCGGCGGCGCTGGACCGCCCTGCTGATGCGGGGCTGCAGGATGACCAGGACCAGCGCGAGTGCCACCAGGACGGGAACGATCATCTCGAACGCCGTGGAGGGCAGGGCGAGCAGCAGGGTGGCCCCGGTGAGTCCGCCGATCAGTGCGCCCACGCTGAGTTTCAGTATCCGGCGCCGCTGGCCCTTGAGTTCCTCGCGGTAGCCGATGGCACCGCTGATGGAGCCCGGGATGAGGCCCAGGGCGTTGGACACGGTCGCGGTGACCGGTGGCAGCCCGGTGGCAAGCAGGACGGGGAAGGTGATCAGCGTTCCCGAGCCGACGATGGTGTTGATCGTGCCGGCGCCGACGCCGGCCGCGAAGACCGCGAGAATCTCCCAGATGGACAAGGCCATCTCCTTCGATGGTCAGTGATGCCTCCCCGCCATGAAGGTCGAGGGGCCTCACTGATCATGCACGAAGGTGTCTGCCGGTCAGTCGACCGGGGGCTGCTCCCTGCGTTCCGTTCCGGTGTTGAAGCCGGGGGCGCCGTTGCCGAGGTTACCGAAGGCGCCACTGAGGCCCTTGAGTGCGTCGCCGATCTCGCTGGGCACGATCCAGAGCTTGTTGGCGTCGCCCTCGGCGATCTTGGGAAGCATCTGGAGGTACTGGTACGACAGGAGCTTCTGGTCCGGGTCCCCCGCGTGGATGGACTCGAAGACCGTGCGGATGGCCTGGGCTTCACCCTCGGCCCGCAGTGCGGACGCCTTGGCCTCACCTTCGGCGCGGAGGATCGCGGACTGCTTCTCGCCCTCGGCCGTGAGGATCGCGGACTGCCTGATGCCTTCGGCGGTGAGAATGGCGGCGCGCTTGTCACGGTCGGCACGCATCTGCTTCTCCATCGAGTCCTGGATGGAGGTGGGCGGTTCGATGGCCTTGAGCTCGACGCGGTTGACGCGGATGCCCCACTTGCCGGTGGCTTCGTCGAGGACTCCGCGCAGTGCGGCGTTGATCTCCTCGCGGGAGGTCAGGGTCCGCTCGAGGTCCATGCCGCCGATGATGTTGCGGAGCGTGGTGACGGTGAGCTGCTCGATCGCCTGGATGTAGCTGGCGACTTCGTAGGTGGCGGCGCGGGCGTCGGTCACCTGGTAGTAGATGACGGTGTCGATGTTGACGACCAGGTTGTCCTGGGTGATCACCGGCTGGGGCGGGAAGGGGACGACCTGCTCACGGAGGTCGATCCGGTTGCGGATCGAGTCTATGAACGGGACGACGATGTTCAGCCCGGCGTTGAGGGTGCGGGTGTAGCGGCCGAAGCGCTCGACGATGGCGGCACTGGCCTGCGGGATGACCTGGATCGTCTTGATCAGGGCGATGAAGACGAGCACCACCAGAATGATCAGGACGATGATGATCGGTTGCATCGTGTGCCTCGTGCCCTTCGGTTGCCGACGGATCGCGGTGATCGATGTCGATCGGTCGTGACATCCGCATCTTTTATGACGGTTGCGGTCTCATGATGATCGACTTCGAGTTTGGCAGACTGCGGCCTGCCGTGTGACCGGTTCACTCACATGACGACGGCCGTTGCACCGTCGATGTCCACGACGTCCACCTGCCGGCCGGGTTCGAAGGTCTGGTCGCCGTCGAGCGAGCGCGCGGACCAGACCTCGCCGGCGAGCTTGATGCGTCCGCCGCTGCCGTCGACCCGTTCCAGGACGACGGCCTGACGGCCTTTCAGCGCGTCGATTCCGGTCGCGTGCGTGGACTGGCCCCTTCGGTGTCTGGCCGCGATCGGGCGGACGACGGCGATCAGCGCCACCGACACCACCACGAAGACCAGGACTTGGGCGACGATGCCGCCGCCGAGGGCCGCGACGACGGCAGCCGCCACCGCTCCGACGGCGAACATCCCGAATTCGGGCATGGCGGTCAGGACGAGGGGAATGCCCAGTCCCACCGCGCCGATCAGCCACCACACCCACGCGTCGATGTCCACATGGTCATCGTAGGACCGTGAGTGCCTTCCCCGACAGGGCGCAGAGGAGGTTGGCTGTGGTGCGACTACTGGCCGAGGGGAAGCCCGTGAGCGGTGTAGCGGTCGCCGTGGTGCTCGACGACGAGCGGCAGGCCGAAGCAGAGGGAGAGGTTCCGGGAGCTGAGCTCGGTCTCCATGGGGCCGGCGGCGAGCACCTTGCCCTGACGGATCATCAGGACGTGGGTGAAACCGGGCGCGATCTCCTCGACGTGGTGGGTGACCATGACCATGGACGGGGCGTACGGGTCCCGGGCCAGCCTGCCGAGCCGGCGGACCAGGTCCTCGCGGCCTCCGAGGTCGAGCCCGGCGGCCGGCTCGTCGAGGAGGAGCAGCTCGGGGTCGGTCATCATGGCGCGGGCGATGAGGGTGCGCTTGCGCTCGCCCTCGGAGAGCGTGCCGAACTTGCGGTCGAGGTACTCGGTCATGCCGAGGCGGTCGAGGAAGGCCCGGGCCCGGTCCTCGTCGACGGCTTCGTAGTTCTCGTGCCAGGTGGCGGTCATGCCGTAGGCGGCGGTGAGCACCGTCTGCAGCACGGTCTGGCGCTTGGGGAGCTTTTCGGCCATGGCCACACCGGCGATGCCGATGCGGGGGCGGAGCTCGAAGACGTCGGTGCCGACCCCGCCGAGCCGCTCACCCAGGACCGTCGCCGTGCCGGTGCTCGGGAAGAGGTAGCTGGAGGCGAGGTTGAGGAGGGTGGTCTTGCCCGCGCCGTTCGGCCCGAGGATGACCCAGCGCTCCCCTTCCTTGACCGACCAGGAGACGTCGTCCACCAGAGCGCGTCCGTCGCGGACCACCGATACGTCCACCAGCTCCAGTACATCGCTCATGGCGCGTTGTCTCCCCATACAGTGTCGAGATCGTCGCGTGCCTGTGGGCACAGCTCCCAGGGAAAACCTACGCCACCCGAGGAGTGCTCAGGCCCTGGGGCCGTTGCCTAGGCTGTTCCCATGCTTTCGGAACCACGCTCAGGGCGGCTTGCCGCATGGGGAAACGCACTATTGGCCGGACTTGTGTCCCCGGACGACGCGGCGGTCGCGATCGTCGGGGAGGACGCGGTGCACCGCGTCGAGGGGCTGCCGGGTGAGGCGGGGCCCGTCGGACTCACGCTGGCGCTCGGCCGGCTGCGGGGGCTAGGCGCGACCGGTTTCCGGGTCGCCCTGCCGGTGCCCGGGCACCCGCTCGGTCTCAGCGGGCCGCCGGACTTCAACGCCCGCGCGCTGGAGGCGGAGGAGGCGGTGGTCACGTCCGGGGCGCCGTACGGGCTCGTACCGGAGGTGAGTGAGGCCGGGCCCGCCGGGGATCTGCATGTCGAGGTGGTCTGGCACTGTCTGCCGGTCAGGGAGGCGCCGCCCGCCGATGTGCCGTCGCTGAGCGAGGCGGAGCGGGAGCTCGCCGAGGCTTTGCGTGACGCGACGGCGGTGCTGTCCCGACTGGACGTCGCCGGGTCAGGTCCGGTCGCGGAGGCCGCGGTGGACGCCTACCGGGCTCGGGCCGAGCGGGGGCGGGAAGTGCTGGCCCCGGGTTATCCGCCGCGGGCGGTCCGGGTGCTGGAGCTGGCTCAGCGGGTCGGGCTGCTGGTCTCGGTGGCCCATGAGAACGGGCACGGCGGCGCGGTGAGCGCCTCCGAGATCGCGGCCCGGGGGGAGGCACTGCGGCCGGTGGAGCGGGTGGCCCGGCGGGCGCAGGTCGCGGCGTACAACGCGTACGTGGAGGAGCGGGGGCGGTGACCGGGTGCGCGGTGGAGGCGGGTGAGCACGTGGACGGAGGACGATGACGGCGTCCTCCCTCGTCTGTCATCCGTCCTGCGGCCGCCGGAGGACGGAGAGGACGCCGTCGCGTGCCCCGGGCAGCCGGAGGAAGGGGAAAGCACCCTGGCGTCCCCCGGAGTCCGGAGAGAACGCCCTCGCGTGCCCCAGGCCACCGGAGTCCGCAGAAGACGCCGTCGCGTCCTCCGGTCGCCGGAGGTAGGGGGAAAGCGCCTTCGCGTCCCCCCGCTGCCCGAAGGGCTCGGTCGAGTCCTCCGGGCGGCGGGGTGTGAGGCGTCGCGCGGCCTCAGCCGTTCAGGCCGAGGTTGCCGAATGCCGGGTTGAGCAGGCCCACCACGGTGACCGTGTTGCCGACCACGTTCACCGGGACGTGCACCGGGACCTGGACGACGTTGCCCGAGGCGACACCCGGGGATCCGACAGCCGTGCCGTGGGCGACGGCACCGTGACCCGTGGCGGAGGCGGCTCCGGCACCGGCGGCGATGATTCCGCCCGCGATCATGGTGACGGCTGCGGCCTTCTTCAGGTTCTTCACTTCAGGATCCTCCTCGGGTAGCCGCGGCCGACCGCCGCAGCACGCCTGGAGAACGCCGTCACGCCGCAGGGGATGCGCCGTACGGGTGACATACACCCGACAGTATGAATCTCGGACCGGACTGGAACCGCCCCTCTTCCGCCTGCGGATCCCTCGTCCTGTCCGGCGGAAGGCCTCCGGCCGGCCCGCCGCCCCGCGCCGTCCGGCCGAAGCTCAGCGGGTCAGCCCGCCGCCCCGTTCCGCACCGCCCACAGCGCGGCCTGGGTCCTGTCCGAGAGGTCGAGCTTCATCAGGATGTTCGAGACGTGGGTCTTCACGGTCTTCTCCGAGAGGACCAGCGCCCGGGCGATCTCCCGGTTGGAGCGGCCGTCGGCGATCAGACCGAGCACCTCCCGCTCGCGCTCGGTCAGGGTGCTTCCCCGCCCCGAGCCGTTGCCCGTCTCGTCCTGGGCGAGCAGCGCGCCGGCGACCTCCGGCTGAAGAAGGACGTGCCCCGCGTGGACCGAGCGGATGGCACCGGCCAGGGCGTCCGGGTCCACGTCCTTGTACACATAGCCCGAGGCCCCCGCCCGCAGGGCGGGCACGACCGTGCGCTGCTCGGTGAAGCTGGTGACGATCAGCACCTTGGCGGGGTTGTCCAGCTGCCTGAGCCTGCGCAGCGCCTCGATGCCGTCCGTGCCCGGCATCTTGATGTCCATCAGGACCACGTCGGGCCGCAGCTCCTCGGCCCTGGCGACGCCCTCGGCCCCGTCCGAGGCCTCCCCCACGACCTCTATGTCCTCCTGGACCTCGAGGAACGTACGCAGTCCCCGCCGGACCACCTGGTGGTCGTCGACCAGCAGCACCTTGATGATCTTCTCAGGCACAGGGGACCTCCATCTGGACCGTGGTGCCCTTGCCGGGCTCCGAAGCGACGGTGAGCCGGCCCCCGACACTGCCTGCCCGGTGCCGCATCGAGACGAGGCCGAGATGCCGTCCCGCATGCCGGACGGCATGGGTGTCGAAGCCTCGGCCGTCGTCGGTGATGCGCAGCACGGTGGCCGAGGTGTGCCGGTCGAGGGTGACGGTCACCTGCGCCGCCCCCGAGTGACGCAGGGCGTTGTGCAGGGCTTCCTGGGCGACCCGCAGCATCGCCTCCTCCTGGGCGGAGGGCAGGGCTCGCACTCCGTCGCTCCCGAAGGTGACCCGTGCGCTGTGGGCGCGGTCCAGGACCTGGATCTGGGTGCGGAGCGTGGCGACCAGGCCGTCCTCGTCCAGGGCGGCGGGGCGCAGCTCGACGACGGCCGCGCGCAGCTCGTCCACGGCTTCCCCGGCCAGCGCGGCCACCTGCTGGAGCTCGTCCTTGGCGCGCGCCGGGTCGCGGTCGACGAGGGCTGCGGCGGCCTGGGCGGTGAGCCGGAGCGAGAAGAGCTTCTGGCTGACGGCGTCGTGCAGCTCGTGGGCGAGCCGTGAGCGCTCCTCGGCGATGGTGAGCTCACGGCTGCGTTCGTACAGCCGGGCGTTGGTGAGGGCGATCGCCGCGTGCTGGGCGAGGATCCCGAGGAGTTCCTCGTCCTCCTCGGTGAAGTTGCATCCACCCGTCGGCCGAGGACACCGCTTGTTGGCGAGGAAGAGCGCGCCGATGGTCTCGTCGCCGTCCTGGATGGGCAGGCCGAGGAAGTCCGACATGTCGGGGTGGGCGTCGGGCCATCCCTCGAACCGGGGGTCCTCACGGACGTCGGCGAGCCGCTGGGGCTTCGCCTCGTGGAGCATCGCCGCGAGGATGCCGTGCTGGCGGGGCAGCGGCCCGATGGCCTTCCACTGTTCGTCGCTGACACCGTCGACGACGAACTGGGCGAAGCCGCCGTGGTCGTCCGGGACGCCGAGGGCGGCGTACTCGGCGTCGAGCAGTTCCCGGGCCGAGGCGACGATCGTCTTGAGGACGTCCCTCATCTCCAGGTGGCGGCTCATGGCGAGCAGCGCGGCGCTGACCGCGGCGAGGCCCGACGGTGGGCGATGACTCATGTGCTCACCGTACCGGCGGGGGTATCGCTGCCGTACCGGGCTGAGGGCCCGGGCCGTATGGGGCCTCGGTCCTAGGCCGAAGTGCCTTGCGCCGCTGCGGCCGACGGACGAGGCGGCGGACCGTGCCGGATTCCTACGTTGGTGGCGTCGGAGGTCCACGAGGTTCGAGGAGATGGCTGTCATGCCGATCGCGATGATCACGGGCGGATCGAAGGGGCTGGGGCGCGCGCTCGGCGTGGATCTGGCGCGGCGGGGCTGGGATCTGGTGCTGGACGCCAGGTCGGCGGAGGTGCTCCGGGGGACGGCGGAGGAGCTGGCCGGCCGGTACGGGACGCGGGTGGTGGCCGTGGCGGGGGACGTCACGGACCCGGCGCACCGCGAGGCCCTGGTGGCCGCGGCCGCGGGGCTGGGTGGTCTCGACGTGCTGGTGAGCAATGCGAGCGCGCTGGGCGCCGAGCCGCTCGTACGGCTGGAGGCTCTGCCGTTGAAGGGCCTGCGGCAGGCGCTGGAGACGAATGTCGTCGCGGTGCTCGGCCTCGTGCAGGAGGCGCTTCCGCTGCTACGGGACTCGGCGGCAGGGGCGGTGGTCACGGTCAGCTCGGACGCGGCCACCGAGCCGTACGGGACGTGGGGCGGGTACGGGGCGTCGAAGGCGGCGCTGGACCAGCTGGCCGCGGTGCTGGGGGTCGAGGAGCCGGGGCTGCGGGTGTGGGCGGTGGACCCGGGTGACATGGGGACGGACCTCTATACGGCGGCCGTGCCGGACGACTCCGGGCCCCGGCCGCGCCCGGAGAGCGTGGCGCCCGCCTTCGTGCGGCTGCTGGAGCTGCGCCCGGCCAGTGGCAGGTACACGGCCTCCGCGCTGCTGGACGCGGACGGGCGGGCCGGGCGATGACCGCGCTGGACGCCCTGCGGGTTCCTCCGGAGCTGTCGGCCCGGGTGCCGGCCGAGCAGCGGGGCGCGGGGCGTGACGACGTACGGCTCCTGGTCTCGCGGGGCACCGCCGTGTCCCACCGCAGGTTCGGGGATCTGCCCGGGGAGCTGCGGGCCGGGGACGTGCTGGTGGTCAATACGTCGATGACACTGGCGGCCGCGGTGAACGGGCGCCTGGGCGGCGAACGGGTCGTCGTGCACTTCTCCACCCGGGGCGAGGACGGGCGGTGGGCGGTCGAACTGCGCCGGCCGGACGGCGCCGGGACCACGCGCCCGCGTCCCGGCGGCCCGGCGGGAGCGGTGGTCAGGCTTCCCGGCGGCGACGCTCTGGTCCTGGACGAGCCGCTGGGTCCACCCGACGGGGCCCGGCTCTGGTGGGCGCGGGTGCCGCTGGACGTGCCGGGTCTGCTGAGCGGGTACGGGCGGCCGATCCGGTACTCCTACACGGAGCGGGACCAGCCGCTGTCGGCCTACCGGACGGTGTTCGCCGTGCCGTCGCCCGACGGGAGCGGTTCGGCGGAGATGCCGAGTGCCGCGAGGCCGTTCACGGCGGGGCTGGTGGCGGCGCTGGTGAGCCGCGGGGTGCAGTTCGCGCCGCTGACGCTGCATACGGGGGTGGCCTCGGCCGAGGCGCACGAGCCGCCCTACCCGGAACGGTTCGAGGTGCCGGGAGCCACGGCACGGCTGATCAACGCGGCCCGGGCGGGCGGGGGCCGGGTGATCGCCGTGGGGACCACGGCGGTGCGGGCCCTGGAGTCCGCGGCGGGTGCGGACGGTGTGGTGCGGGCCGCGGCGGGCTGGACGGATCTGGTGGTGACGCCGCAGCGGGGTGTGCGGGTGGTCGACGGACTGCTGACCGGGCTGCACGAGCCGGAAGCCTCGCACCTGCTGATGCTGGAGGCGGTCGCGGGGCGGGAGGCACTGAGGCGGGGATACGCCCAGGCACTGGGCCACCGGTACCTCTGGCACGAGTTCGGGGACGCCCATCTCCTGCTGCCCACTGCCCGAAAAGCCCCTTACGCTCCGCATTACTAGAGCAACTATTCGTGAGCGCGAAGGGGTTCCGGTGTGAGCCCAGGCATAGGGCCCACGTCACTTACGAAGAAGGATAGTTTGCCCAAAACGGGCAACTCTCCAGGGTTCAAACCGGACAAGGAGGAATGAACAAGACCCCCATCCACTACTCGGCTTCGTACGTCACACCTTTGCCAGGCCATTTTGCTGGCGCTAAGAATTGCAGCTGTCCCCGACGGAGATGCCCCCGGCTCTTCCGTCCGCGTCCTCGCCGAGGACCCCTGCTATTCGAAGAGGTACGACTGTATGTCCGTGTCCCGCATCTCCAGCCGTAGCCGTCGCCTGAACAAGGCGCAGAAGCTCTCCGTCGCGGGGGTCTCCACCCTGGCTGCCGCCGCTGTCGGCTTCTCGCTCATCCCGAACGACGCTTCGGCCACGACCGAGCCGCAGGCCGCCTCGGCCGCCGCGCCGGTCGCCTACACCGGCTCGCAGACGCAGAGCCTCGAGGCCACCGGCCTGGGGCAGAACACGACGGCCGAGCGGCTGGCCAAGACCGCCGAAGCCGCCAAGGCCAAGGAGGAGGCCGCGAAGAAGAAGGCCGCCGCCAAGGCGGAGGCGAAGGCCAAGGCCGTCGCCGAGGCCAAGAGCGAGGCCGCCGCGAAGGCGAAGGCCGACGCGAAGAAGCGCGCCGCGAAGAAGGCCAGCCGTGCGGCCGACCGCAAGCCGGTCTACGCCAACAACCTGGACGGCTGGATCCGCGAGGCCCTCTCCATCATGGACAGGAAGAACATCCCGGGCACGTACGAGGGCCTGCACCGCAACATCATCCGTGAGTCCAGCGGTGACCCCCGTGCCATCAACAACTGGGACATCAACGCGATCAACGGCGTCCCGTCGAAGGGCCTGCTGCAGGTCATCAAGCCGACCTTCGACTTCTACCACGTCAAGGGCACCAAGCACGACCAGTACGACCCGGTCGCCAACATCACCGCGGCCGCCAACTACGCCGCGGACAAGTACGGCTCGATCGACAACGTCGACAGCGCGTACTGAGCAGCGCACCGAGCAAGGCCTGGCAGAGCTGACCTGCCGGCACGCAGCGTCGCGTGACCGGCCGGCACATGCCGAAGGGCGGCACCCCACGGGGTTGCCGCCCTCGGGCGTTTCCGGGACCGGTGCGGGCCCGTTACTTGCGCATCACCTCGGGCTCATGGCGGCGCAGCATCCGTGAGACCGCGACGAAGAGGACGGCGCTCATGACGAGCATCACCGTGATGTTGATGCCCCACTGGCCGGCCGAGTGCTCCCACAGCGGGTCCAGGTCGGTCGGGTTCTTCGGGTCCCACGGCGGCATGAGGTGGGCGAGGTCCAGCGTCGTACCGGCCGCGGCGACCGCCCAGCGCGACGGCATCAGCCAGGCGAACTGCTCCAGGCCCGGCGAACCGTAGACCTGGAAGAGCACACCGGTGAAGACGACCTGGACGATGGCGAACATGACGAGCAGCGGCATCGTCTTCTCGGCGGTCTTCACCAGCGCGGAGATCATCAGGCCGAACATCATCGAGGTGAAGCCGAGCACGATGATCGACAGGCAGATCTCGACGGCGGGAGGCATGAACAGGCCCTCCTCCGGCAGCTTCCGGGTGGAGAAGCCGATCCCGCAGATGATCACGCCCTGGAAGGCCGTGATCACGCCGAGGACGATCACCTTGGACAGCAGATAGGCGGAGCGGGAGAGACCGGTGGCCCGTTCCCGCTCGTAGATCACCCGTTCCTTGATCAGTTCTCGTACGGAGTTGGCGGCGGCGGCGAAGCACATGCCGACCGCCAGGATCAGCATGATCGTTCCGGCCTTGCCGTTGAACCGGGAGGGCGGATCGGGCTCCGCCAGGCCGAACTCCGCGGGGATGACCACGCTCACCACTCCGAGCACGGCCGGCAGGAGCACCATCAGGAGCAGGAACCCCTTGTCGGACGCGATCACCGAGACGTAGCGGCGCATCAGCGTCCACAGCTGGGCCACCCAGCCGGAGGGCTTCGGCGGCCGGATCTGCTGCGGCGGAGGCATGTGCACGGGCTGCGCGGCGACCGCGTCGATGTCCGCGGCGTACATCTGGTAGTGCTGCGATCCGCGCCAGCGGCCCGCCCAGTCGTATTCGCGGTAGTTCTCGAACGCGGAGAAGACGTCGGCCCAGCTGGTGTAGCCGAAGAAGTTCAGGGCCTCCTCGGGGGGCCCGAAGTAGGCGACGGATCCGCCGGGAGCCATCACCAGGAGCTTGTCGCAGATGGCCAGCTCGGCCACGGAGTGCGTGACCACCAGGACCGTACGGCCGTCGTCGGCGAGACCGCGCAGCAGCTGCATGACATCGCGGTCCATGCCCGGGTCGAGGCCCGAGGTCGGCTCGTCCAGGAAGATCAGCGACGGCTTGGTGAGCAGCTCCAGGGCGACCGAGACGCGCTTGCGCTGGCCGCCGGAGAGCGAGGTGATCTTCTTGTCCTTGTGGATGTCGAGCTTGAGCTCGGCGAGGACCTCGTGGATCCGGGCGGTGCGCTCGGCCTCGGTGGTGTCCGCGGGGAAACGCAGCTTGGCCGCGTAACGCAGGGCCCTGGTGACCGTGAGTTCCTTGTGCAGGATGTCGTCCTGCGGGACCAGGCCGATGCGCTGCCGCAGCTCGGCGAACTGCTTGTACAGGTTCCGGTTGTCGTAGAGGACGTCGCCCTGGTTGGCGGGCCGGTAGCCGGTGAGCGCCTTGAGCAGGGTGGACTTGCCGGAGCCGGACGGGCCGATGACGGCGATCAGCGACTTCTCGGGGACGCCGAAGGAGACGTCCTTGAGGATGTCCTTGCCGCCGTCGACCGTCACCGTGAGGTGGCGGGCGGAGAAGGAGACCTCACCTGTGTCGACGAACTCTTCCAGCCGGTCCCCGACCAGCCTGAAGGTCGAGTGACCGACACCGACGATGTCGTTCGGCCCGATGAGGGCGGAGCCGGACTTGTTGAGCGGCTGGCCGTTGACGTACGTGCCGTTGTGCGACCCGAGGTCCCGGATCTCGAAGCGTCCGTCGGGCGTCGCCCGGAATTCGGCGTGCAGGCGCGAGACCTGCAGGTCGGAGACAACCAGCTCGTTCTCCAGCGCACGGCCGATGCGCATGACGCGGCCGAGGTCCAGCTGGTGGAAGGTGGTCGGGCTGCGGTCGCCGTACACCGGCGGTGCCCCTGCCGCGCCACCGTGGCCGCCTGCTCCGGGCGGGCCGGCGTGGCCCTGCTGGTGCGGGACCTGAGGCTGCTGCGCCTGCGGTGCCTGCTGCCAGGCCGCCTGCTGCTGCGCGGGCCCGCCGGGCCAGCCGCCGGCGGCGTGCTGCTGCGGCTGCTGCACCGGAGCCTGCTGGGCATGCGGCACATGCGGTGCGGGCGCCTGCTGGACGTGAGGTGCGGGCGCCTGCCGCGCTCCCGCCGCCTGCCCGCCCTGGACGCCGGCACCCGGCGCGGCGGTGAGGCTCACCCGCGGCCCGTCCGTGGCGTTGCCCAGGTGGAACGACGTACCCGGGGCGATCTCCGCCTGCTGGACACGACGGCCCTGCACATAGGTGCCGTTGGTGCTGCCGTGGTCCTCGACGGACCAGCCGCGCCCGTTCCAGCTGACCGTGGCATGCCGCCACGAGACCCTGGCGTCGTCGATCATCAGGTCACCCTGCGGATCGCGCCCGAGGGTGTACGACCTGGACGGATCGAGCGCCCAGGTCCTTCCATTCAATTCCAGTACGAGTTCCGGCACTCCGCGCCCCACTAGTCGTCCCCCGAAATGCCCCCCGTCGCAGGGAGCCTAGGGATGCTGAACATCGTGGGGAACTATTCCAGGAGCTGTCCCCTGACGGAAAGCCGGGCGGTGTGAAGACGGCGCGGAGGCCCGGAGCCCCCTCGGCCGACCCAGGAGGAATGCGGTCGGAGCATCCCATCCGGGGCACCTGAGCGCCGGTCCCCCGGCCCGGCGAGATCCGGCCACGGTCTGTCCGCCACTCGGGACGGCTTCGGAGCCCGGCCGGCGGCCCTATACGGTGGGACCACCATGAGCGCATCTCAGCCACCTCGGTCACCCCGGTCTCCTGAGCCCTCCGAAGCCCCTCGGGGCACAGACACCCCCACGCTTCTCGTCAAGATCTTCGGGAAGGACCGGCCGGGTATCACCGCCGGGCTTTTCGACACCCTGGCCGCCTACGCCGTCGACGTCGTGGACATCGAGCAGGTCGTCACCCGTGGCCGCATCGTGCTGTGCGCCCTGGTGACCTCGCCGGCCCCGGGTGATACGACCGAGGGCGACCTCCGGGCCACCGTGCACAGCTGGGCGGAGTCCCTGAAGCTGCAGGCCGAGATCATCTCGGGCACGGGCGACAACCGCCCCCGCGGCTCCGGCCGTTCCCATGTGACCGTGCTGGGGCACCCGCTGACCGCGGAATCCACGGCGGTCATAGCGGCCAGGATCACCTCCACCGGCGGCAACATCGACAGGATCTTCCGCCTGGCGAAGTACCCCGTCACCGCCGTCGAGTTCGCGGTGTCCGGCACCGGGACCGAGGAGCTGCGGACGGCTCTCGCGACGGAGGCCGCGGGCATCGGCGTCGACATCGCCGTCGTGTCGGCCGGGCTGAGCCGCAGGGCGCAGCGCCTGGTCGTCATGGACGTGGACTCGACGCTCATCCAGGACGAGGTCATCGAGCTCTTCGCCGCCCATGCCGGCTGCGAGTCCGAGGTCGCCGCCGTGACCGAGCAGGCGATGCGCGGCGAGCTCGACTTCGAGCAGTCCCTGCACGCACGCGTGGCGCTGCTGGCCGGGCTCGACGTGTCGGTGGTGGAGAAGGTGCGGGCGGAGGTGCGGCTGACCCCCGGGGCCCGCACCCTGATCCGGACGCTCAAGCGGCTGGGCTACCAAGTGGGCGTGGTCTCGGGCGGCTTCACCCAGGTCACGGACGACCTCAAGGAGCGCCTCGGGCTGGACTTCGCCTCCGCCAACACGCTGGAGGTCGTCGACGGCAAGCTCACCGGCCGGGTCGTGGGCGACATCGTGGACCGGGCGGGCAAGGCCCGGCTGCTGCGCAGCTTCGCGGAGCAGGCGGGGGTGCCGCTGGCGCAGACGGTGGCCATCGGCGACGGCGCGAACGATCTGGACATGCTCAACACCGCCGGCCTCGGGGTCGCCTTCAACGCCAAGCCGGTCGTCCGCCGGGCCGCCCACACGGCGGTGAACGTCCCGTTCCTGGACACGGTGCTGTATCTGCTCGGGATCACCCGCGAGGAGGTCGAGGCCGCCGACGGCCTCGTGGACTGACCGCGCGGGTCCGTTCGCGCGGAGGGGCGCCGGCACACACGGTGTGCCGGCGCCCCTCCGTGCGTCGTGCTCAGTCGTTGGGCGTCCAGTATTCGACGAGTTTGCCCACTCCGTGCTCCAGGCCCTTCCAGGAGCCGGAGAACTCGACGACGGCGTAGGCCGCGGTCGGGAAGCCGTCCCTGGTCAGGCGGGCGAGCGCGTCGCCGTCGGCCCTGCCTGAGAGCGCGTCCGCGACGCCGTGCATGCCGGGATTGTGGCCGATGACCAGCAGGTTCTGCACGTCGTCGGACGTCTCGTCGAACAGGGCGATCAGCTCACCGAGAGAGGCTTCGTACAGCCTCTCCTCGTACACGGTCCTGGGTCGCTGCTCGAATTCGTGGACCGCGAGCTTCCAGGTCTCGCGGGTCCTGGTGGCGGTCGAGCACAGAGCCAGGTCGAAGACGATTCCTGAATCGGCCAGCTTGCGGCCGGCGACGGGGGCGTCCTTCCTGCCCCGTTCCGCCAGTGGCCGCTCATGGTCGGGCTGCTGCGACCATTCCGCCTTTGCGTGCCTGAGAAGGACGATCCTGCGAGGTGTATCGGCGCTCATACACCTCAGCTTCGCACGAATTGCGCCTCCGGGCGCAGGGTGTTGACGTGCTCGCCCGCTGGGGGTGAACGACGGGCGGCGGGGTGTGTACGGGCACCTCAGGCGGGCATCAGGCCCAGGATGTGCCCGAGCAGCCGCCCGATCGCGGGCTCGCCGGCCGCCGCGTGCGCCTGTCCGGGTTCCACGATCAGCAGGAGGAGCGCGGCGAAGGCGAGGGCGGGCAGCGCGACGGCCCACCAGGGCAGCCTGACCTCGACGGTGTCCGAGGCCGGGCGGTGGCTCCGGGCGGGTGTACGGGCCGACATGTCCGCCTCCGTGGGTCCTCGGCTGTGTTACGCCGAACCTACGGGCCGGCCGGCCGCGGTCCCATCCGGTGACCCACCCACTCGACCCTGAACCTGGCCCCCTAGGGGATGGTGGGGCTGGCCCCACCATCGGGCGGTCAGGGGGAGGCGATCGTCGCGATCACGCCGATGACTACGGAGATGAGAAGCATCGTCCCGAACACGAGGAGAAGCTTCTTCTGGCCGTTCTGGGGATTCGGATCGAGCACTGGCATGCGCACAGTCTCGCATCTCAGCATTCGTCCTCGATCGTCCGGTCCCGCCCCGCGAGCATTCCCGCGACCGTCTGGGGCACGAGGAGGGCCGCCATGAGCGCGAGCGGCAGGCCCCAGCCGCCGCTGTGCTGGTAGAGCACGCCGACCAGCAACGGGCCGGGGATCGAGAGCAGGTAGCCGGTGGACTGGGCGAAGGCGGAGAGCCTGACCACTCCGGCGCCGCTCCGCGAACGCATCCCGATCATGGTGAGTGCGAGCGGGAACGCGCAGTTGGCGACACCCAGCAGCAGCGCCCAGAGCCAGGCGCCGCCGGCCGGGGCCAGGTAGAGGCCCGCGTAGCCGAGGAGACCGCAGCCGCTGAGGACGAGGACGATCGGGCCCTGCGTGCGCAGGCGGGAGGCGACCCGGGGGATGACGAAGGCGAGCGGCACGCCCATGGCCATGATCACGGCGAGCAGGACCCCCGCTGTGCCCGCGGAGATTCCCGCGTCACGGAAGATCTGCGGAATCCAGCCCATCGTGATGTACGCGGCCGTCGCCTGGAGCCCGAAGAAGCAGGCGAGCGCCCAGGACGTCCGGCTCCGGGTGATCCTGAGCGCGCGGGGAGCCGGGGCACCGGCAGCGGCCCCGGACGAGTCTCCTCGGTCCTTCAGGAACGGGATCCAGGGCAGGACGGCGACTGCGGCGAGCCCTGCCCAGACCACCAGGCCGGTCTTCCAGTTGCCGCCCGTCGCGTTCGTCAGGGGCACGGTGAGGGCGGCCGCGAGGGCGGTTCCGAGAGCCAGGGCCATCGAGTAGAGGCCGGTCACGGTGCCGACCCTGTCGGGGAACCAGCGCTTCACGATGACCGGCATCAGGACGTTGCTGACCGCGATACCCATCAGGGCCAGGGCGCTCGCGGCGAGGAATCCCGCCGTGCCGCCCACGAAGGGGCGCAGCAGCAGGCCGGCCGCGATGGCCACCATGCCCGCGCAGACGACGGCGCTGGGGCCGAACCTGCGGGCCAGCCGCGGCGCCATGAATCCGAACAGTGCGAAACAGAGCGGCGGCACGGAGGTGAGGACACCGGCGACGCTGCCGCTCATGTGCAGCCCGGCCCGGACCTCTTCGAGCAGGGGGCCGAGGCTGGTGATGGCGGGCCGGAGGTTCAGTGCGGCGAGGACCAGACCGATGGTGACGATCCGCAGCACCCAGGGGGAGGGTCCCGGCGCGGCCGTGCCGGTCGTCGGGGCGGCAGGGGCGGCGGGAGGGCTCAGGGTCGGGGTCTCGTCGTGGCGCATGGGCCCCATCATAGAATCATGGGATGATTGACTGTCCACTCCGGCTCTGTCCCTGAGACAATCCTGATGACGGTCGGACGGGCCCGCACCTCCCGGACCACCCTTTTCGGACACCCTTCCCGGAACTCGAGCAAGGAGCACCATGGCGCTGACGTCCACGCGGCGTTCGGCTCTCGCCGACCAGGTGATTGCCCAGCTGAGGAACCAGATCACCGCGGGTGAGTGGCCCGTCGGCTCACGGATCCCCACCGAGCCCGAGCTGGTCGAGCAGCTGGGGGTCGCCCGCAACACGGTGCGCGAGGCCGTGCGCGCCCTGGCGCACAACGGGCTGCTGGACATCCGCCAGGGCTCCGGTACCTACGTGGTGGCGACCAGCGAGCTGGCGGGTGTGATGCACCGCCGGTTCGCGGACGCCGACCCCCGGCATGTCGCCGAGCTGCGCTCCACGCTGGAGTCGTCGGCCGCCCGGCTCGCCGCCCTGCGGCGCACCGACCGCGACATGCGGCAGCTCGACGCGCTGATGGCGCGGCGCGAGGAGACCTGGGCGTCCGGGGACGCGGAGGCGTTCGTGGCCGCCGACGCGACCCTGCACCTCGCGGTTGTCGCCGCCTCGCACAACGACGTACTGACCGAGCTCTACGCCGACCTGAACGACCTGCTGCGCGACTACCTGCGTGACGACGTGGGCCCGGAGCTTCGGCCGGAGGCGCACATGGACCACGCGCGGCTCGTGGAGGCCATCAGGGCGGGCGACGCGGAGACAGCCGCTTCGGAGGCCGCCGCCCACGCGCTGAACTGTCTCCAGGAGCGGGTCTGAGGGCTGTCCGCGATCCCCGGCGGGCGGCGGGCGCGAAGAACCGGGCCCTCAGGACACCGAGTGGCTCACCCAGGCCGAGCCGACCTCTTTCCAGCAGCGGTCCTCGAGCTTGACCGTCCGGCCCGGCTGGACCGCGACCGCGATGCTGTCGGCATCGACGTCCCACCACCGGGCGCACTCGGTGTGGAGCCGGACGAGATCGGTCGTGGGATACGGGTTGTGGCAGTAGGCGACCACCCGGGACCCGTCGACCGACGTACGGCATTCGGCGCCCGAGGGATCGGGGCGTGGTGCGAGGGGCGCTGCCGCCCCGCTCCCCGCCCGGTTGGCGGCACTCACGGCCACCGGGGCCAGGAGCCCCGCGACGACGGCCGCAGCAGCGAGCAGGGCCCAGGTTCGGCGACGTGTGGAGCGCACAGCGATCTCCTCCCCACAGCCTGACCAAAAGTCCGGTTCCACCACATTCTGCGGTGGGGCGGCCATCTTTTCGACTTGAGCGCCGCAGGGAGCGGCCGGGCCCTGCGGAGGCCGGCCGGGCACGGAGAAGGCCGGCCGGGCACCACGGAGACACGCGACGGCCGCGTACCCCCGGGTGAGGGGTACGCGGCCGTCGGTGAGCTGTACGCGGTCAGGCGCCCATCATGTGCACGCCACCGTCGACGTGGATGATCTCGCCCGTGGTCTTCGGGAAGAAGTCCGAGAGCAGGGCCACGACCCCGCGGCCGGCGGGCTCCGGGTCGGCCATGTCCCAGGCCAGCGGCGACCGGGTGTTCCAGACCTCGGCGAGATCACCGAAGCCCGGGATGGACTTGGCTGCCATCGAGCCGATGGGGCCCGCCGAGATCAGGTTGCAGCGGATGCTGTCGCCGCCGAGGTCGCGGGCCAGGTAGCGGGAGGTGGCCTCCAGCGCGGCCTTGGCCGGGCCCATCCAGTCGTACTGCGGCCAGGCGAACTGCGCGTCGAAGGTGAGGCCGACGATCGAGCCGCCCTCGCTCATCAGCGGCTTGCAGGCCATGGCGAGCGACTTGAGCGAGAACGCCGAGACGTGCATCGCGGTGGCGACCGACTCGAAGGGCGTGTTCAGGAAGTTGCCGCCGAGCGCGTCCTGCGGCGCGAAGCCGATGGAGTGCACGACACCGTCGAGCGAACCGAGCTCGTCCTTGACGAGACCCGCGAGCCGGTCCAGGTGCTCCTGGTTCGTCACGTCGAGCTCGATGACCTTGGCCGGCTTGGGCAGCTTCCTGGCGATGCGCTCGGTCAGCGTCGGCCGGGGGAAGGCCGTGAGGATGACCTCGGCGCCCTGCTCCTGGGCCACCTTCGCGGTGTGGAAGGCGATGGACGACTCCATCAGCACACCTGTGATGAGGATGCGCTTGCCGTCGAGAATTCCGCTCATGGTGATCAGTGACCCATGCCCAATCCGCCGTCAACGGGGATGACGGCTCCAGTGATGTACGACGCGTCGTCGGACGCGAGGAAGCGCACCGCGGCGGCGATCTCAGCGGGCTGCGCGTAGCGGCCGAGCGGCACCTGGGACACGATGCCCTTGCGCTGCTCATCGGTGAGCGCCTGGGTCATGTCGGTGTCGACGAACCCGGGTGCGACGACGTTGAACGTGATGTTCCGCGAGCCGAGCTCACGGGCCAGCGACCGGGCGAAGCCGACCAGGCCCGCCTTGGACGCCGCGTAGTTGGCCTGTCCGGCGGAACCGAGGAGGCCGACGACGGAGGAGATGAGGACGACACGGCCCTTCTTGGCGCGCAGCATCGCGCGGTTGGCCCGCTTGACGACGCGGAAGGTGCCGGTGAGGTTGGTGTCGAGCACGGACGTGAAGTCGTCCTCGGACATCCGCATCAGCAACTGGTCCTTGGTGATACCGGCGTTGGCGACCAGCACCTCCACGGGACCGTGCTTCTCCTCGATCTCCTTGTAGGCCTGCTCCACCTGCTCGGTGTCGGTGATGTCGCACCGGACCGCGAGAACGCCCGCCTCGGTGAGCGCCTGCGGCGGCTCCCCCGAGCGGTAGGTGATGGCGACCTTGTCGCCGCTGTCGGCGAAGGCGCGGGCGATGGCGAGGCCGATGCCCCGGTTTCCTCCGGTGACGAGAACCGAGCGGCTCAACGGATCACCCTTTCCTTGGCGGTCTGGTACATCCAAAAACCTATCGGTACCACCGGCCATCCAAGGAATCGGCCTCTGACAGCGCCGCCGCGCCGCGCCTGTTGGATCCCTACAGAACGGCCCGGCCGGACACGGCAGCGTAAAACCGGAGCACGGGGACGCCACGACACCCCATGATTCACTGCGGAGACATTTTCAGAGGTGGAGAAGGGGAGCCCTACGTGGCCCACGAGGTAGATCAGTCGTTCCTGGCCCTGCCGCTCCGTGCCCTCGCAGACGCGGCGCTCGCCCGCGCCCGCGCGCTCGGCGCGGTGCACGCGGACTTCCGGTTCGAGCGGGTGCGCGGCGCCTCCTGGCGGCTGCGGGACGCCCGGCCGTCCGGGACCTCCGACACCACCGACACCGGGTACGCGGTCCGTGTGGTGCACGGCGGCGCGTGGGGATTCGCGTCCGGGGTGGACCTGACGATGGACGCGGCCGCGAAGGTGGCCTCGCAGGCCGTCGCCATGGCGAAGCTGTCCGCGAAGGTCATCGCGGCGGCGGGTTCCGACGAGCGTGTGGAGCTGGCCGACGAGCCGGTGCACGGCGAGCGGACCTGGGTGTCGGCGTACGACGTCGACCCCTTCTCCGTACCTGACGAGGAGAAGGCCGGGCTGCTCGCGGAGTGGAGCGCGCGACTCCTCTCGGCGGACGGGGTGGCGCATGTGGACGCCTCCCTGATGACCGTCCACGAGAACAAGTTCTACGCCGACACCGCGGGCACCGTCACCACCCAGCAGCGGGTGCGGGTGCATCCGCAGCTGACCGCGGTGGCCGTGGACGGGACGACCGGCGAGTTCGACTCGATGCGGACGATCGCCCCGCCGGCGGGCCGGGGCTGGGAGTACCTCACAGGCACGGGCTGGGACTGGGACGCCGAGCTGGAGCGCATCCCGGGGCTGCTGGCCGAGAAGATGCGGGCGCCGAGCGTCGAGGCGGGGACGTACGACCTGGTCGTCGACCCGTCCAATCTCTGGCTGACCATCCACGAGTCCATCGGCCACGCGACCGAGCTGGACCGGGCGCTGGGCTACGAGGCGGCGTACGCGGGGACCTCGTTCGCGACCTTCGACCAGCTGGGGAAGCTGACGTACGGCTCCCCCGTGATGAACGTGACCGGTGACCGCACCGCCGAGCACGGGCTCGCGACGGTCGGCTACGACGACGAGGGCGTCGAGGCGCAGTCCTGGGACCTGGTCAAGGACGGGACGCTGGTGGGCTACCAGACGGACCGGCGGATCGCGAAGCTGACGGGCCTGGGCCGGTCCAACGGATGCGCGTACGCCGACTCGCCGGAGCACGTGCCCGTGCAGCGCATGGCCAACGTGTCGCTCCAGCCGGATCCGGGCGGGCTCTCGACCGAGGATCTGATCGGCGGGGTGGAGCGCGGAATCTATGTGGTCGGCGACCGGTCGTGGTCCATCGACATGCAGAGGCACAACTTCCAGTTCACCGGCCAGCGGTTCTTCAGGATCGAGAACGGCCGGCTGACGGGCCAGCTGCGGGACGTGGCGTACCAGGCGACGACGACGGACTTCTGGGGCTCGATGGAGAAGGCCGGCGGCCCGCAGACCTATGTCCTGGGCGGCGCGTTCAACTGCGGCAAGGCCCAGCCGGGTCAGGTCGCGGCCGTCTCGCACGGCTGCCCCTCCGCTCTCTTCCGGGGCGTGAACATCCTCAACACGACGCAGGAGGGCGGGCGATGAGCCGCGTCAGCAAGCCGTACGAGATCGTCGAACGCGCACTGGAGCTGTCCACCGCCGACGGCTGCGTGGTGATCGCGGACGAGAACTCCTCCGCCAATCTGCGCTGGGCCGGCAACGCGCTCACCACGAACGGGGTGACGCGGGGGCGGACCCTGACCGTGATCGCGACCGTGGACGGCGCGGAGGGGGCGGCGTCGGGTGTGGTGTCCCGGTCGGCCGTCACGGCCGACGACCTGGAACCGCTGGTACGGGCCGCCGAGGCCGCCGCCCGTGGTGCCGGTCCGGCCGAGGACGCTCAGCCGCTGGTGTCCGGGGTGCCGGTGTCCGCCGACTTCACGGAACCGCCGGCCGAGACCGGCTCCGACGTCTTCGCCGACTTCGCCCCGGCGCTCGGCGACGCCTTCGCGCGGGCCCGCTCGGGCGGCCGTGAGCTGTACGGCTTCGCCCACCACCAGCTGAGCTCGACGTATCTGGGTACGTCGACGGGGCTGCGGCTGCGCCACGACCAGCCGAACGGGACGCTGGAGCTGAACGCCAAGTCCCCCGACCGGACCCGTTCCGCCTGGGCGGGCAGGGCGACCAGGGACTTCAAGGACGTCGACCCGGCGGCCATGGACGCGGAGCTGGCGCGGCGCCTCGGATGGGCGGAGCGCAGGATCGAGCTGCCCGCCGGGCGCTACGAGACGCTGCTGCCGCCGACCGCGGTGGCGGACCTGCTGATCTACCAGTACTGGTCGGCGGGTGCCCGGGACGCGGCGGAGGGCCGTACGGTCTTCTCCCGTCCGGGTGGCGGCACGAGGATCGGCGAAAAGCTCTCCGGGCTGCCGCTGAACCTGCGCAGCGATCCGCGCGCTCCGGGGCTGGAGTCGGCGCCCTTCGTGATCGCGCACTCGTCGGGGGACGATTCCTCGGTCTTCGACAACGGGCTGCCGCTCGCTCCGACCGACTGGATCAAGGACGGCAGGCTGGAGCGGCTGACCACGACCCGTCACTCCGCGGGGCTGACGGACCTGCCGGTGGCGCCCGCGATGGACAACCTCGTCCTGGACGGCGGCGGTGAGCGGTCCCTGGAGGAGATGGTCGCCGCGACGACCGGCCGGGCCCTGCTGCTGACCTGCCTCTGGTACATCCGGGAGGTGGATCCGGCGACCCTGCTGCTCACCGGTCTGACCCGGGACGGCGTCTATCTGGTGGAGGACGGCGAGGTCCTCGGCGAGGTGAACAACTTCCGGTTCAACGAGTCGCCGGTCGGGCTGCTGTCCAGGGCGTCGGAGGCGGGCCGTACGGAGAAGACGCTGCCGCGCGAGTGGGGCGACTACTTCACCAGGGCCGCGATGCCGGCGCTGCGCATCCCGGACTTCCACATGAGCTCGGTCAGCCGGGGCGTGTGACGCCCATAGACTGACCGGACAACCCATTCGAACCCAGCCGGACCCTCAGAGGAGAGAAACGACCGTGACGGACATCGTCGACGAGCTGAAGTGGCGCGGGCTGTTCGCCCAGTCCACCGACGAGGACGCATTGCGCAAGGCTCTCGCGGACGGCCCGGTCACCTTCTATTGCGGCTTCGACCCGACCGCGGCGAGTCTGCACGTCGGCCATCTGGTGCAGGTGCTCACCATGCGCCGGCTCCAGCTCGCCGGACTGAAGCCGCTCGCCCTGGTCGGCGGGGCGACGGGCCAGATCGGTGACCCGCGGCCGACCGCGGAGCGCACGCTGAACGACCCGGAGACCATCGCCGCGTGGGTCCAGCGGCTGCGCGGGCAGATCGAGCCCTTCCTCACCTTCGAGGGCCCGAACGCCGCCACGATGGTGAACAACCTGGACTGGACCGCGGGCCTGTCCGCGATCGAGTTCCTCCGGGACATCGGCAAGCACTTCCGGGTCAACAAGATGCTGACCAAGGACTCGGTGGCCCGCAGGCTGGAGTCGCAGGAGGGCATCAGCTACACGGAGTTCAGCTACCAGCTCCTCCAGGGCATGGACTACCTGGAGCTGTACCGCCGCCACGGCTGCACCCTGCAGCAGGGCGGCAGCGACCAGTGGGGCAACCTCACGGCGGGGATCGACCTGATCCACCGCCTGGAGCCGGGCGCCGCCGTTCACGCGCTGGCGACGCCGCTGATGGTGAAGGCCGACGGCACCAAGTTCGGCAAGTCCGAGAGCGGGGCCGTCTGGCTCGACCCGGAGATGACGACGCCGTACGCGTTCTACCAGTTCTGGCTGAACGTGGACGACCGGGACATCTCGACGTACATGCGCATCCTCAGCTTCAAGAGCCGTGAGGAGCTCGAGGAGCTGGAGAAGCTCACCGAGGAGCGCCCGCAGGCGCGCTCGGCGCAGCGTTCGCTGGCCGAGGAGCTGACGACGCTGGTGCACGGCGGCGCGCAGTGCGCGGCGGTCATCGCCGCGTCGAAGGCGCTGTTCGGCCAGGGTGAGCTCGGCGAGCTGGACGAGGCGACGCTGAGCGCCGCCCTGTCCGAGGTGCCGCACGCCCGGGTCGCCGAACTGGGGCCTGTGGTGGATCTCCTGGTCGAGGTCGGGCTGTCCGCCAGCAAGTCGGCCGCCCGCCGCACGGTGAAGGAGGGCGGGGCCTACGTGAACAACGTCAAGGTCACGGACGGCGAGAGCGCTCCGGCTCACGAGGAGCTGCTGCACGGGCGCTGGCTGGTCCTGCGCCGGGGCAAGAAGAACCTGGCCGCCGTCGAGGTCACGTCCGCCTGACGCCTGAGCACACAGCGCCGCGGCCGGTCACGCATGACGCGTGGCCGGCCGCGAGGCTGTGCCCGAGCCGGGTCAGGTCTTCTGCCGCTTGCTCCGGTTGCCCCGGATGGACTGCCAGAGCATGTCGCCGACACCGACGACGGCCACGGCACCGATCAGCTGCAGCACATGGCGGATCCAGTCGATCCCCTTGGTGTCGTTGACACCGATCCAGGTCGCGACGGCATTACCGAGGATGCTGCCCAGGATGCCGAACACCACCGTCAGCCAGAGGGGGATGTCCTGCTTCCCCGGCAGGATCGCCCGGGCGATCACACCCAGCACCAGCCCTACGATGATTGCCCACAACCAGCTCATGTCGCCTCCTCGTGCGGCGCGATGTGCGCACGTCCGCCCAGTCTCGGCCTGCCTGACATACGCCGCATGCCGGACAGGGCCGTACGTGGGACGGCGGTCGGGGCCCGCGCGGATCGGACGCGCCCCGGTCTCGAATGCGGCGGACGCCGGGCGTACCGTAGGAGCGGCGCCGTCCGGGGAAGTCCGGCACAGAGATCTGGTGGTGGAATCACGATGCGGAAGCAGAGCGGCACGGAGGTCTTCCGTATCACGGGTGCCAGGCAGGGCCTGGCAGACGACGTGCGCGGCCGGCAGCGGCGCTACATCATCTCCATGTCCGTGCGCACCGTTTCGGTGGTGCTGGCCGCGACCCTGTGGAACGTCGAGAGGCATGTGGCCGTGGTGGCGCTCGCGCTGGGCGTCCTGCTTCCCTACGTGGCGGTCGTCATCGCCAACGCAGGCCGCGAGAACGTCCCTTCGCTCCCCTCGACCTTCGTGTCCGCACCGATGCGGCCCGCTCTCGGCGCGGCCCCTGCTGCAGGGCCCGCGGAGCCCGCTCCGGAGCCCGGAGCCGCGGGCCGCGCGGAGGACCGGCGTCCGGCGGACTGAGCGCCGGCGCTTCCGCCCGGCCCGAGACGGACTCAGATGAATGATGACGTTCCGGTGCACCGGACCCCGACCCCCGTGGCATACTTCGGGAGCGCTCCGCATCCCCCGTCGGAGCGACGGACCGACGCCGGGCAGCTCCCCCCGTGGCTGCCCGGCGTCGCCATTCTCCGGCGGGGGTGCGTCGCGGGGGTCCCGCGCGGGAGCGCTTAGGGTTGAAGCCGTGAACTTCCCCGATACCTCAGCCGAGAGCGCCACCGGCGCACCGGTCTGTTCAGCCAAGGGCTGCCGCGCCGATGCCGTGTGGGTGCTCGCCTGGAACAACCCGAAGCTGCACACCCCGGAACGCCGCAAGACCTGGCTGGCCTGCGACGAGCACCGGGAGCACCTCTCGTCGTTCCTCGGCGTACGCGGCTTCCTCAAGGATGTCGTGACGCTGGCCGAGTGGGAGTCCTCAGCCGCCGATCGCTGACATCGGGCGGTCGGGCTGCAGGAAGGTGGGGTCGTCGAGCCCGGAGCCCGCCTTCTTGCCCCACATCGCGAGCTTCCAGATCCTGGCGATCTCCTCGTCCGGTGCGTCGGAGCGCAGGGCGGCGCGGAGGTCCGTCTCCTCGCGGGCGAAGAGACAGGTGCGGACCTGCCCGTCGGCGGTGAGCCGGGTGCGGTCGCAGGCCTGGCAGAAGGGCCTGGTCACGGAGGCGATGACGCCGACACGGTGCGGGCCGCCGTCCACGGTCCAGCGCTCGGCCGGGGCGGATCCGCGCTCCTCGTCCCCTTCCGCGGTGAGGGTGAAGCGCGTGCGCAGCGAGGTGAGGATGTCACCTGCCGTGATCATGCCGTCGCGCTTCCAGCCGTGCTGTGCGTCGAGCGGCATCTGCTCGATGAAGCGGAGCTCGTAGGCGTTCTCCACGGCCCAGGCGAGCAGCTCGGGGGCCTCGTCCTCGTTGAGGCCGGGCATGAGGACGGAGTTGACCTTGACCGGGGTGAGTCCCGCTTCGCGGGCGGCCTCGAGCCCTTCCAGTACGTCCTTGTGCCGGTCGCGGCGTGTGAGGGTCTTGAACACGTCGGGGCGCAGGGTGTCCAGGGACACGTTGACCCGGTCCAGGCCGGCCGCCTCGAGAGCGACGGCGGTGCGCTTGAGTCCGATGCCGTTGGTGGTGAGCGACATCCTGGGACGGGGCTCCAGGGCGGCGCACCGCTCGACGATGGAGACGAGGCCGGGACGCAGCAGCGGCTCACCGCCGGTGAAACGGACTTCCGTGACTCCGAGAGCGGTGACTGCGATGCCGACGAGCCGGACGATCTCGTCGTCGCTGAGCAGGTCGGACTTGGAGAGCCATTGCAGCCCCTCTTCGGGCATGCAGTAGGTGCAGCGGAGATTGCACTTGTCGGTCAGCGAGACACGCAGGTCGGTGGCGACCCGGCCGTAGGTGTCGACGAGCACTGTGGGCCCCCTCCCCCGGTGATGTCCTCGGTTGCGGTTCTGACTCCTCCGAGACTACGCGAGACCGGTGACATCGCGGGGGCCCGGTTGACACGAGGTGCGGCGGGGCCCTGTCGTAGGTCTCTACGACAGGGCCCCGTCATGACGCTGCGGGTGCGGGCGGGGTCAGTGGGCTCCGGTGCCGGTGAGGGACTTGACCTCGAGTTCGGCGTACTTGCCCTTGTCCGGCTCCTCCTTGGAGAGGACCGAGCCGGCCCAGCCGAGCAGGAAGCCCAGCGGGATGGAGATGAGGCCGGGGTTCTCCAGGGGGAACCAGGCGAAGTCCACGTCCGGGAACATCGAGCTGGCCTTGCCGGAGACGACCGGGGAGAACAGCACCAGGAAGACGGACGAGGCGAGACCGCCGTAGATGGACCACAGGGCGCCCTGGGTGGTGAAGCGCTTCCAGAAGAGGCTGTAGAGGATGGTCGGCAGGTTGGCCGACGCGGCGACGGCGAAGGCGAGGGCGACGAGTCCCGCGACGTTCAGGTCGCGGGCCATCGCGCCGAGTCCGATCGAGACGACGCCGATCGCGACGGTCGCCCAGCGGGCGGCGCTCATCTCCTCCTTCTCGGTGGCCTTCCCCTTCCGGATGACGTTGGCGTAGATGTCGTGGGCGAAGGAGGACGAGGAGGCGAGGGTGAGGCCCGCGACGACGGCGAGGATCGTCGCGAAGGCGACGGCGGAGATGACGGCGAGCATGATGGCGCCCCCGGTGGTGCCGACCCCTCCGAGGTACTCGGCGAGCTGGGGTGCCGCCGCGTTGCCCGCCGGGTTCTTCGCCTTGATCTCATCCGGCCCGATGAGTGCCGCGGCGCCGAAGCCGAGGGCGATCGTCATCAGGTAGAAGGCCCCGATGATGCCGATGGCCCAGTTCACGGACTTGCGGGCGGCCTTGGCGGTCGGAACGGTGTAGAAGCGGATCAGGATGTGCGGCAGGCCCGCGGTGCCGAGGACCAGCGCGATTCCGAGTGAGATGAAGTCCAGCTTCGAGACGTCGGTGGCGCCGTACTTGAGGCCGGGCTCCAGGAACGCGGCGCCGTGGCCGCTCTTCTCCGCGGCGGTGCCGAGCAGGTCGGAGACGTTGAAGTCGAACTTCCAGAGCACCATGAGGGTCATCAGCAGCGCGCCCGCGATGAGCAGCACGGCCTTGACCATCTGGACCCAGGTGGTGCCCTTCATGCCGCCGATGGTGACGTAGAGGATCATGAGCACGCCGACCAGCGCCACGATGAGGATCTTGCCGGCGTCACTGGTGATCCCGAGCAGCAGCGCGACGAGGACTCCCGCGCCCGCCATCTGGGCCAGCAGGTAGAAGATCGACACGACGATGGTGGAGACACCCGCGGCGGTGCGCACGGGCCGCTGGCGCATGCGGTAGGCGAGTACGTCGCCCATGGTGTAGCGGCCGGAGTTGCGCAGCGGTTCGGCTACGAGCAGCAGGGCGACGAGCCAGGCCACGAGGAAGCCGATGGAGTACAGGAAGCCGTCGTAGCCGAAGAGCGCGATGGCGCCGGCGATGCCGAGGAAGGACGCCGCCGACATGTAGTCGCCGGAGACGGCGAGGCCGTTCTGGAAGGCGGTGAACTGCCGGCCGCCGGCGTAGAAGTCCGAGGCGCTCTTGGTCTGCCGGCCGGCCCAGACGGTGATGCCCAGGGTCGCCGCGACGAAGACCGCGAAGAGGGTGATGATCAGCGGCCGGTGCTCGGTCGTCGACGACGACGCGGCGAGCTGGATCACGGGGTGCGATGCGTACACGGCGCTCATGCGTCGGCCTCCAGACGGGACTTGATGGCCGCCGCCTGCGGGTCGAGCTTGTTCGTGGCGTGGCGCGAGTAGAACCAGGCGATGAGGAAGGTGGTGGCGAACTGGGCGAGGCCGAACACGAAGGCCACGTTGAAGTTCGCGAAGACGATCTTGCTCATGAAGCCGCCTGCGTAGCTGGACAGCAGCACGTACAGCAGATACCAGGCAATGAACCCGACGGTCAGCGGAAACGCGAAGGAGCGGTGGGAGCGGCGCAGCTCGGCGAACTCCGCACTGTTCTGAGCCTCCAGGAACACCTCGGTCGTGGGCTGGACGGGACTGCCGTCCTCAGGGGTCTGGGGCGGCGGTGCTTCGGTGGTCACGGACTCTCCTCGCGACGCGGGTGCGGTGGTGGGAACGGTGGATTTCACGGGGAGTCCTCTGTGTGACGGGGGTGGAGGCGCGACTCCCTGTGCAACGGCACGGAGAGCGCGGCGAAGCGGTTCACCGCAGGTTCGGTCTTCTCGGGGCGGCACCCGCGAACGCGACTCCCAGAGGTCACACCTCGAACTCACTTGCCCGTATTCATTGATGTGCCGGGAAGATCAGCGATAACTTCACTGGTCATGTACCGGACCGGACACGCCTGTGTCCGGCTCCACCGGCACGGATGATGTGGAGAACCCATGGCTCATCTGGCATCCAGACGGACTCGTGTACTCACGCTGCCCGTCGGACTCGCGCTCACGGCCTCGCTCGGCTTCCTCCCGACGGGTGCCGTGGCCGCGGCACCCGCGGACGAGCCGGCGGCGGCGGTTCGCGCGGACGGCCCCAAGCTGTCGTACGTCGTGAACACGCGGGCGGGCCACGGCACCGTCAAGCAGGTGCGGAAGGCGATATCCGCGGCCGGCGGAACCGTCGTGACGTCGTACGACAAGATCGGCGTCATCGTCGTCCACTCACAGAACCCGGACTTCGGCGCGACGATCCGCAAGGCCAAGGGCGTCCAGTCGGCGGGCGCCACGCGCACGAATCCGATCGTGCCGCAGGCGACGAAGGACATCGGCGTCGGACAGCCCCTCACCGCCGGTCAGGCGCGGGCGGCGGCGGACGACGCGGTGGCCGGTCAGGACGAACTCGAACCCCTGCAGTGGGACCTGCCCGCCATCAAGGCGGACAAGGCCCACCAGAAGTCGCTCGGCAGCAGCAAGGTCACGGTCGCGGTCATCGACACGGGTGTGGATGACACCCACCCGGACCTGGCCCCGAACTTCGACCGCGCGGCCTCGGTCAACTGTGTGACCGGCGCCCCGGACACCACGGACGGCGCCTGGCGGCCCGCCGCCGGTGAGAGCGACCACGGCACGCACGTCGCGGGCACCATAGCCGCGGCGAAGAACGGCACCGGCGTCACCGGCGTCGCGCCGGGCGTGAAGGTCTCCGGCATCAAGGTGTCCACGCCTGCCGGATTCTTCTACACCGAGGCCGTCGTGTGCGGCTTCGTGTGGGCCGCCGAGCACGGCGTCGACGTGACCAACAACAGCTACTACACCGACCCGTGGCTGTTCAACTGCAAGAACGACCCGGACCAGGGCGCCCTGGTCGAGTCGGTCACCCGCGCCACCCGCTACGCGGAGGGCAAGGGTGTCGTGAACGTCGCCGCGGCCGGCAACTCCGACCACGACCTGGCCCTCGACGCCATCGAGGACACGACGAGCCCCAACGACACGACACCGGTCACGCGCACGGTCGACCCGAGCGCCTGCCCCGACATCCCGACCATGGTGCCGGGCGTCGTGACGGTCTCCGCCACCGGTGCGAAGAACCTCAAGTCCTCGTACTCGAACTACGGGCTCGGGGTCATCGACGTGGCCGCCCCCGGCGGTGACTCGACGCGCTACCAGACGCCGGACGCACCGGCAGTCAGCGGTCTGATCCTGTCGACGCTTCCCGGCGGCGGATTCGGCTACAAGGCCGGTACGTCGATGGCGTCCCCCCACGTCGCGGGTGTCGCCGCCCTGATCAAGTCGACCCACCCGTACGCCTCGGCGGCCGCGGTGAAGGCACTGCTGAAGCACCAGGCCGACGCCACCGCTTGCGGCGCGCCGTACGACATCGACGGTGACGGCGCCGTCGACGCGGTCTGCGAGGGCGGCAAGCAGAACAACGGCTTCTACGGAGCCGGTGTCGTGGACGCGCTGGACGCGGTCCGCAGGTAAGGCATGAGGGAGGGGCCGGGGACAGCTGTCCCCGGCCCCTCCCGCGTTCCGTCACCCCGGCTACGGCTTGATGAGCACCTTGAGCGCCGTGCGCTCGTCCATCGCCTTGTAGCCGCCCGGCACCCCGCCCAGCCCGACCGACAGGTCGAAGACCGGCGACGGGTCGATCGTGCCGTCCAGCACGTCGGGGAGCAGTTCCGGGATGTACGTGCGCACGGGGGCGACGCCGCCCCGCAGCGCGATGTTCCGGTCGAACATGACGCCGAGGTCCACCCCGGTGCCGCTGCCGTGCGGGACTCCGACGTAACCGACGGAGCCGCCGTCGCGGACGATGCCGATGGCCGTACGCATCGACTCCTCGGTGCCGACCGCCTCGATCACCCCTTGGGTGCCTTCGCCCCGCGTCAGCTCCCGTACGGCCGCGAGGGCCGCCTCGCCACGCTCGGCAACGACGTCGGTGGCGCCGAAGGCACGGGCTATGTCGGTACGGGCCTGGTGGCGGCCGAGTGCGATGATCCGCTCGGCGCCGAGCCGCTTGGCCGCCATCACGCCGCACAGGCCGACCGCGCCGTCACCGACGACGGCCACGGTGCTGCCGGGCTTCACGCCCGCACCTAGCGCGGCGTGGTGTCCGGTGCCCAGGACGTCGGAGAGTGCCAGCAGCGCGGTGAGCAGCCGGTCGTCGGACGCGGCCGCCGACGGGAGCCTGACCAGGGTGCCGTCGGCGAACGGGACACGTACCGCCTCCCCCTGGCCGCCGTCGGAACCGACCGAGCCCCAGAAGCCGCCCTGGGGGCAGGAGGTCGTGAGCCCTTCGGCGCAGTAGGTGCAGGTGCCGTCCGACCAGACGAAGGGCGCGACGACGAGATCGCCGACGACGAAGCCGTTGACCCCGGAGCCCGCCTCCTCGACGACGCCGAGGAACTCGTGGCCGATGCGCTGCCCGGGCTGCCGGGCCGATTCGCCCCGGTAGGCCCACAGGTCACTGCCGCAGATGCAGGCCCGCAGCACCCGCAGAACCACGTCGGTGGGCTGCTGGACCGTGGCGTCGGGCACCTCCTCCACACGGATGTCGTGGGGGGCGTGGATCACTGTGGCGCGCATGCGTGGGAGTCCTCGTTCGTCTCAGATTCTGATACTCCCCTCACGGTACGCCCCGGGTGCGGCGCCGGCGGAATTCGCGGGTCCGTCGAGCGCCCCCCACGTGAGCAGGTACTGCGCGGCCAGGTAGGTCAGCATGATCCAGAAGCCGTGGGCGGGCAGTTGCGGCCAGTCCGCGATACCGGTGGCGATGAGCGCGTCGGAGAACAGGAAGAGGGCGCCGCCCAGTGCCGCGTACCCGCCGAGGGCCCCGGCCCGCCAGGCCATCGCGGTCAGGAGCAGGCTGTAGCCGGCCAGCGGGATCCGCAGCCCGCCCGGCAGACCGGGCCACAGGAGTACGACGAAGGTCACGAGGACGGCGGCGTACACGAGGCCGGCCGGCCAGGAGACGCGGGCACGCCCGAAGAGCCACAGATAGCAGACGTGGCCGACGGCGAAGGACCCCATCCCGGCGAGGAAGGCCGCATCCGCGTCGGGCATCAGCAGCACGTCCCCGCCCCAGCCGAACAGCAGCGCCGCGACGAGAAGACGGGGGCCGCCCCTTGCGGCGGCGTAGGCGGCGAGCAGGGGCATCAGCAGGGGCTTGGTGACCAGGTGGACGGTGTCGACGCCGGCCAGGAGCCCGCCCAGGTGGACCGCCGATACGGCGAGGAAGACCGCGAGCAGCGGGCGCACGAGCCGGGGCGCGCCGGCACGGGGGGTCATCCGGCCTGCTCGGTGGCGGCGCGCTGCTGCACGGCCGGGGAGGTGGCGGCGCGCTGCTGCACCGGCGCGGCCGGAGTGGTGGCGGCGCCGGCGGTGTGCGACGGCTGCCAGCCCGGCCCCCGGAAGACCCGGCCCGCCCGCTCTCCCCAGGTGGCGGCAGCCCGCACGTCGCGGGCGATGGCCGCGTATTCGTGGGTGGCGACGCGGAACGGGTTGTGGGTGGTGATGTTCTTGGTGAGGCCGAAGACGGGGCGCTCGGTCTCGGCGGCGAACGACCCGAAGAGCCGGTCCCAGACGATGAGGATCCCGCCGAAGTTCCGGTCGAGGTACCCGCCCTGGGAGGCGTGGTGGACCCGGTGGTGGGAGGGCGTGTTGAGCACGTACTCGAAGGGCCGGGGCAGCTTGTCGATCCGCTCCGTGTGCACCCAGAACTGGTAGACGAGGTTCGCCGAGGAACAGAAGGCGAGCGCGGCCGGGTGGACGCCCAGCGCGATCAGCGGGAGGTAGAACGGCCAGGAGGTGAGCGAGGTCCAGGGCTGGCGGAGGGCCGTGGTGAGGTTGAACTTCCGGCTGGAGTGGTGGACCACGTGGCAGGCCCAGAGGATCCGGATGACGTGGTGGCCGCGGTGTGACCAGTAGTAGAAGAAGTCCTGGGCGAGCAGCATCAGCAGGACCGTCCACCACAGCACGGGGACGCGCAGCGGCGTCAGTTCGTACAGGGCGGCGTAGATCGCCACGACCGGTATCTTCCACAACAGGTCGAAGGCCAGGCTGCCCAGCCCCATGGTGACGCTGGTGGCGGCGTCCTTGGCGTCGTACCCGGCTGCCTCGTCGTCCGGGTGGAGGCGGTACGACACCATTTCGAGGACGGTGAGCAGGACGAAGGCCGGGATCGACCACAGCACGACATCGGGCAGGTTCGGCTCCATGCGAGCACCGTAGAGCCGCCCGAGGGGCCCGGCATAGACGTTGTTACCCACAAGTATGTGAGACATGGCGTCATGAGCGTTTGGTGGGTTCCGCCAACCGCCCCGTCGTAGGATTTCCGCACGCGTGTCGTCGAGGGGGAGGAACGCACGTGTCGGGTACGGAAGTTGCGGTGATCCGGCTGGCCACCACGGTCATCGGCACGATCGCCAGGGCACTGCTGACCCCCAGGCCGGGCGCGGCCCTGGTCCCGGACCCGGTCCGGCCGCTCCCCCGCCCCGCGAAGCCGGACCGGCTGGTGAAGGTCCTCGGCGGCCGGCTGGCGGAGCGCTACGCGGACCTGCCCGAGCACGAACGCCTCGCCGCTCTCGACTCCGTGCACGACACCTTCGCCTCGGCAGGCGAACTGACCGCCGAGCGGCTGTTCGCGCTGGACCTGGACGAGGACCGGCTGCATGCCGAGCTCACGGATCCGGCCGTCGGCCTTTCCGGCCGTGCGGCCGAGCTGTACGACGAGCTGCTGCACCGCTGCTGTGCCCATGCGCTGGAACAGTTCACCACCCACCCGTCGTTCGCGGCGCGTGCGGCCGTGGAGCAGACCAGGGCGGGAGCACGGACGCGCGAGCTGGTGGAGGACGTACGCTCCCGGGTCGGCCCCCGCCCGGACGCCGCGGCCCTCGCCTTCGAGCAGCGGTACGCCGATTTCGTGGCCACCACGAACTGCCGGATGGGTCTGTTCGGGCTGACGCTCGGGCGGTCGGCGAGCGAGTGGCCGCTGGAGACGGCGTACATCAGCCTGAGCGTGAGCGGCGACGGTGCCCGGCAGGACGGGCTGGACCACACGGCCGCGGTGACGGTCTCCGTGGAGCAGGCCCTGGCCGGCACGGAGCGTCTGTTACTGAGAGGGCCGGCGGGCTCGGGCAAGAGCACGCTGGTGCAGTGGCTGGCTCTGAACGCCGCCCGCCGCACCTTCGGCGGCGACCTCGGCGACTGGAACCGCTGCGTGCCGTTCGTACTGCGGCTGCGCGCCTTCACCTCGCACGGCACGCTGCCCACTCCGGAGGACTTCCTGCGTGCGGCCGGCATCCCGCTGCACGGAGCGGCGCCGGAGGGATGGGTGGACGGCCTGCTGTCCGACGGCCGGGGCCTCGTCCTGGTGGACGGGGTCGACGAGGTGCCGATGCGGCTCCGCCACCGCACGGAGAAGTGGTTGAAGGACTTGATCGCGGCTTACCCGAGGTCCCGCTACGTGGTGACGACCCGGCCGTCCGCCGTCCCGGACAGCTGGCTGGCCGGCTTCGGCTTCGATGCGCACTCCCTGCTGGCGATGGACCGGAAGGACATCCACGCGTTCATCGGCCACTGGCATGCGGCCGCCCGGTCCGAGTGCGTGTCCAGTGAGCAGCTGGGGCAGCTCGACGTGTACGAGGCTTCGCTGCGGCGCGCGGTGACGACCCGCCGCGACCTGGAGAGGCTGGCGACCAACCCGCTCATGTGCGCCCTGCTGTGCGCGCTCAACAGGGACCGGCGGATGCAGCTGCCACGCGCCCGGAAGGAGCTGTACGACGCCGCGCTCGACATGCTGCTCGTACGGCGCGACACGGAGCGCGAGATCGTCGGTGTGGAGGGCGTCGACCTGACCCGGGAGGAGCAGACCGCGCTGTTGCAGCGGCTGGCGTACTGGCTGATCCGTAACGGCCAGGCCGAGGCGGACCGCCACGAGGCCGCGGCCATGGTGGCCGAGTGGATGACGGCGATGTCGCAGGTCCGGGGCAGTGCCGAGGAGGTTTTCTCGCACCTGCTGATCAGGAGCGGACTGCTGCGCGAACCAGCCCCGGGGGCAGTGGGCTTCGTGCACCGTACGTTCCAGGACTACCTCGGCGCGAAGGCGGCGGTGGAGGCGCGGGACTTCGGTGTGCTGGTCCAGCACGCCCATGACGACCAGTGGCACGATGTCGTGCAGATGGCGGTGGGTCACGCCCGGTCCGACGAACGGGCCCGGCTGATCCGCCAGTTGCTGAAGCGGGCGGAGCGCACCCGCAGACACCGGCACCGACTGGTGCTGCTGGCGGCGGCGAGTCTGGAGCACGCACCGGAACTGGACCCCGCCGTGCGGGCGGAGGTGCAGCGGCAGACGGCGGACCTGCTGCCGCCGCGGACGCGGGCGGAGGCGGAGGAGCTGGCGGAGGTCGGTGAACTGGTTCTGGAGCTGTTGCCGGGGCCGGAGGAGCTGCCTGAGTACGCAGCGGGTTGCGTCGTGCTGACGGCGGCTCTCATCGGCGGCGACGCCGCATACGAGGTGGTCAAGCGCTATCGGGACGACGAGCGGGCATCGGTGGCCACCCAGGTCACCAACGCGTGGAGCTCCTTCCACACCGAGACGTACGCCCGGGAGATGCTCGCGCCACGGACCTGGAACGATGTCCACGTGTCCGTGGCGAACGCCGATCAGATGGCGGCCCTGCGGTTCGTGCCCCGGGCCCGGGGGATCCGATTGCAGGGCGATCACGAGGACCTTTCCCCTCTGACCTCACGCCAGGGGGCGGAGAGGCTCTTCGTCTACGACAACAAGACGCTGACCGACATCGCCCCAGCGGCCTCGATGCGCTCACTCACGGAGGTCGGCCTCAGCCTCTGCCCGGGTGTCCGTGATCTGACCCCGCTTTCGGAGCTCCCGCTGACCTGGCTGTCGCTGGTGCAGCTGCATCCCGACACGCCGAAGGAACAACTGGAGCCGCTCACGGACGTCCGCTCCCTCAACCTGGGGCACCGTTTCCCCGTCGACAGCATCGGCGAGCTGGCCCTCAGCCCTCGCCTGACGTCACTCACACTGTCCAGGGAGACCGGGGACCTCAGCTTGGAGGGTCTGGAGCTGTGGACCGGACTGGAGGAGCTCGGCCTGTACGACCGCAGGCATCTGCCTTACGTCACGAGCAGCCCGTTGCTGCGCAGGCTCAAGCAGCTCGCCCTGGGCTGGCAGGGCCTCCCGGACTTGAACGCCCTCGCAGGATTCACAGAACTCGACACCCTCATCCTCAACTGCTGCCACTGCCCGGCCGGGCTGGCCCCCTTGCGGGAACTGCCCTCGCTGACGCACCTGTATCTGTACGCCCGGCCTGAGGAGGACCCCGTGGACCTCGCCCCGCTGGCCTGTCGCGACGACCTCACCATCCACGTAGGGGTCGAGACCCGGACGACCGGAACCGAGCTTTTCCCTCCCGAGCGGATCCTGCGCAAGCAGTAGGCCTCGTCAAACCCCCGCCGCCCCCAGCAGAGCCCCAACCCCGTACGTCACCGCCATGGCCACCGCTCCCCCGGCCGTGTTCCGCAGCACCGCGCGCCCCGCCGGCGCCTCGCCCAGCCGCGCGCTCCACCAGCCGGTGAGCGCGAGAGCCGCGAGCACGGACAGCACGGTGACGGAAAGCCGCACCGAGGGTGGCGGGACCACGATCGCCAGGAGCGGCAGCAGCGCGCCCACGGTGAAGGCCAGGAAACTCGCTCCCGCCGCGTGCCACGGGTTGGTCAGCTCGTCCGGGTCGATACCCAGCTCGACCTCCGCGTGGGCGCGCAGCGCGTCGCGCCGGGTGAGCTGGACTGCTGCCTCCCGGGCGAGCGTGTTGCTCAGTCCCTTCTCCTCCAGCAGTCCGGTCAGCTCGGCGAGCTCCGCCTCCGGGGTCTCCTCCAGCTCACGTCTCTCCGTCGCCAGCGCGGCCTTCTCGGAATCGCGCTGGGTCGACACCGACACGTACTCGCCCGCCGCCATCGACATGGAACCCGCGAGCAGCCCGGCCAGGCCCGCCGTCAGAAGGGTGGAGCGGTCCCCGGTGGCCCCTGCCACGCCGACGACCAGGCCGGCGGTGGAGACCACCCCGTCGTTGGCTCCGAGCACTGCGACCCGCAGCCGGTCGGGCCGGGCGCCGAACCCGCCTTGTGGGTTCGGCGCGGGTCTGCGCGCCTGCCTCGTCACCCGGGAGCTTCTCACCGGGTCCCGTCCGGACGCGTCCCCGACCCGCGCGTCCGTAGCCGCGGTCAACTGCGCCGCATCGTACCCGGGTTCACGGGGCGAGGTGCCCGGATAGGTCGCTGTCGGTCCCGGCCCGTATTCTCTGTGACCATGCTCGACGACCGTCAGACCGCAGCGCCGTGGCCGGCCGCGTATCCCCGGGGATACGCGGTCGTCGACGTGGAGACCACCGGACTCGCCCGCGACGACCGGATAATCTCCGCTGCCGTGTACCGGCTGGACGCGAGAGGTGAGGTCGAGGACCACTGGTACACCCTGGTGAACCCCGAGCGGGATCCCGGCCCCGTCTGGATCCACGGGCTCACCAGCGACGTCCTGGAGGGCGCACCGCTCTTCCCGGAGGTCGCCGCACAGCTGTCCGAGCGGCTCGCCGGACGGGTGCTCGTCGCCCACAACGCCGCCTTCGACTGGTCGATGATCGCCCGGGAGTACGCGCGTGCGGCGGTCACCGCGCCCGTCGAGCAGCGTCTGTGCACCATCGCGCTCGCCAAGGAGCTCCGGCTCCCCCTGCCCAACCACAAGCTGGAGTCGCTCGCCGCGCACTTCGGCGTGGTGCAGCAGCGCGCGCACCACGCACTGGACGACGCACGGGTACTGGCCGAGGCGTTCCGGCCGAGTCTGCACGCGGCGGCCAGGGACGGGGTGCGGCTGCCGCTGCTGGAGTGCCGCCCGCTGACGGAGTGGAGCGACTCGCCGGTCATCCCGCGCGCCGGCTACCGGCCGTCGCAGGGACAGGGCAGCTGGCGCCCCTCGCGCAAGCGTCCCGCGTGCCCGTATCCGAACCCCGGGCGCTACGAGTCGGACAAACCGCTCATGCAGGGCATGCGTGTGGCCTTCTCGGGAGACACCTCGATCGACCGGGAGCTCCTGGAGGACCGCGCCGTGGAGGCGGGTCTGCACGTGGCGACCAGCGTGTCGCGGCTGACGAGCCTTCTCGTCACCAACGACCCGGACTCGGCCACGTCCAAGACGGTGAAGGCGAAGTCCTTCGGCACCCCGGTCCTGGAGGAGAGCGCCTTCACCCATCTGCTGAGGGACGTGGCACCCGCCGCGACGGTCGCGGTGCCGAAGCCGTCACCGTCATCGGAGTGAACCGCGGGCGACTCGCCCAGCGCCCGCTCGCCCGCCGCCGCCCGGCGTCCCAACCTGTGGCGCATGGCACGTTGTGAGGTTTGCGGAAACGACTACGGGATGTCCTTCGAGGTGCACGCGCAGGGCGCGGTGCATGTCTTCGACTGCTTCTCCTGCGCCATTCACCGCATGGCGCCCATCTGTGAGCACTGCCGGGTCCAGGTCATCGGCCAAGGGGTCGAGGTGGACGGCCACTGGTACTGCGGCGGCCACTGCGCCCGCGCCGAGGGAAGGACGGGCATCGTGGACAAAGTGTGACGGGCTCTCCCGTCCGCACGGGGGACCCTCCGTGCCGCACCCCATGACCCCGGTTGTACGGTCATGGGGTGTACCGCTTCCTGTTGACCCGGCAGTGGGTGATTCTCACCCTCCTCGTCCTCGCGATGATTCCCACGATGGTGGAGCTGGGTTTCTGGCAGTTCCACCGGCATGAACACCGGGTCGAGCAGAACGCGCTGATCACGCGGAACCTGGAGGCGGAACCGGTCCCCGTCACCCGCCTCACCTCTCCCGGGCACACGGTCCCCCGCTCCGACTACTGGCGTGCGGTGACGGCCACCGGGACGTTCGACACCGAGCACGAGGTGGTCGTGCGCCGCCGCACATCCCAGGACGAGCGCATCGGCGTACTCGTCCTCACCCCGCTGGACCTCAAGGGCGGCGGCACCGTCCTCGTCAACCGGGGGTGGGTGCCGGCCGCCGCGGACCAGCAGTCCTTCCCGGAGGTCCCGGCGCCGCCGCGCGGCGAGGTCACCGTCTCGGGCCGGCTCAAGGCGGACGAGACGACGAGCGCCAGTGGCATCAAGGACCTCGATGGCCTGCCGGACCGCCAGGTGATGCTGATGAACAGCTCGCAGCAGTCGCACCTGCTGGGCCGTCCCGTGCTGGGCGGTTACCTCGAAATGACCGGCCCGGCACCCGACGGCGGCAGCCCCGAGACGATCGCCGCCCCCGACGACGGCTCCATCGGCCCGCACATGGCGTACGCCGTGCAGTGGTGGCTCTTCGCCGCCGGGGTCCCCGTCGGCTGGGTGATTCTCGTACGCCGCGAGAAGCGCGACCGTGAAGCGGCCGCCGAGGAGAGCGAGACGGCGGAGCAGCCGGAACCGGCGACCGCCTGAGGCCGTCAAGCCCGGTCTGTTCGAACCGGTTTCGCTGCTTAGCGGACCTCAGGTCCGGGAAGACGCCAGAGCGTGACACCACGCATCGAGGACTACGCCGTCATCGGCGATCTCCAGACGGCCGCCCTGGTGGGCAGGAACGGTTCTGTCGACTGGCTGTGCCTGCCCCGCTTCGACTCGGGCGCCTGTTTCGCGGCCCTGCTCGGTGACGAGGAGAACGGCCACTGGCGCATCGCCCCTCAGGGCACGGACAGCACGGACACCTGCACCCGGCGCGCATACGTGGAGGACTCCCTCGTCCTGGAGACCTACTGGGAGACCAGGACCGGGACCGTGAAGGTCGTCGACTTCATGCCGCAGCGCGACAAGGCGCCCGACGTCATGCGGATCGTCGAGGGGGTCAGCGGCAGCGTCGACATGAGCTCGGTCCTGCGGCTCCGGTTCGACTTCGGCTCCGTGGTCCCGTGGATGCGCCGCTCGCACGGCCATCGGGTGGCCGTCGCGGGCCCCGACTCCGTCTGGCTGCGCAGCGAGCCGGAGGTCAAGACGTGGGGCCAGCAGATGAGCACGTGCTCCTCGTTCACGGTCGCCGAGGGCGAGAGTGTGGCCTTCGTCCTCACCTGGCACCCCTCGCACTCCCCGCGCCCGAAACTGATCGACCCCCACAAGTCGCTGAAGCACACCCTCTCCGACTGGGCGAAGTGGTCGGCGAAGTGCACCTACCACGGCAGGCACCGGGAGGCGGTGCTCCGCTCGCTGATCACCTTGAAGGCGCTGACCTACGCGCCCACGGGCGGGATCGTGGCGGCGCTCACGACATCGCTTCCGGAGGAGATCGGCGGCGTACGGAACTGGGACTACCGCTACTGCTGGCTGCGGGACTCCACACTCACCCTGGCCGCCATGGTCTCGGCCGGGTACGTCGAGGAGGCGGCCGCATGGCGGGACTGGCTGCTGCGGGCCGTGGCCGGTGACCCCGCCGACCTCCAGATCATGTACGGGCTCGCCGGGGAGCGCAGGCTCCCCGAGACGGAGCTGCCATGGCTGAGCGGCTACGAGAACTCGGTCCCGGTCCGTACGGGCAACGCGGCGGTGCGGCAGCTCCAGCTCGACGTGTACGGCGAGGTGATCGACTCCCTCAGGCTGGCCCGGGACGCCGGCCTCGACGACAAGCCGCACGCCTGGAATCTGCAGCTCAGTCTGCTCGGCTTCCTGGAGTCCACCTGGCGCGAGCCCGACGAGGGTTTGTGGGAGGTCCGCGGCCCACGCCGCCACTTCGTGCACTCCAAGGTGATGGCCTGGGTCGCGGCCGACCGGGCGGTGCGCACCCTGGAGGAGAACCCGGATCTGCCGGGTGACGCCGACCGGTGGCGGGCGATGCGGGACGCCGTGCACGCGGAGGTCGTGGAGAAGGGGTACGACCCCGTGCGCAACACCTTCACCCAGTACTACGGGTCCCGGGAACTGGACGCCTCGACGCTCCTCATCGTCCGCACCGGTTTCCTGCCGCCCGACGACCCCCGGGTCATCGGGACGGTCGACGCGGTGCGGGACGAGCTCGCCCATGACGGTCTGATCCGCCGCTACAGCACGGAGGGGGTGTCGGTCGACGGCCTCCCCGGTGACGAGGGGGCTTTCCTAGCCTGTTCGTTCTGGCTGGTCGACGCTCTGCTGCGGACGGGCCGCAGGGACGAGGCCGAGGAGCTCTTCGACCGGCTGCTGGAGCTGCGCAACGACGTCGGGCTGCTCGCCGAGGAGTACGACTCGGTGGCCCGGCGCCAGCTCGGCAACTACCCGCAGGCGTTCAGCCACATCGGGCTCGTGAACAGTGCGGTCGACCTCGCCGGTGAGGACTTGGCAGGATAGGGCCATGGATCTTGGACTGAAGGACCGTGTGTACATCGTCACCGGTGCGACCCGTGGGCTGGGAAACGCCACCGCGCGCGCCCTCGCCGCCGACGGCGCGAAGGTGATCATCTCCGGCCGTGACGAGAAGGACGCCGCCGAGGCCGCCGCCGAACTGGGCGCAGACGCGGTCGGGCTCGGCGCGGACAACGCCGATCCGCTGGCCGCCCGGCGGCTGGTGGACGCGGCGAAGGAACGCTTCGGCCGGCTGGACGGCATCCTGATCAGCGTCGGCGGACCCGCCCCGGGCTTCCTGGCCGACAACACGGACGACCAGTGGCAGTCGGCGTTCGAGTCGGTCTTCCTCGGCGCCGTACGTCTGGCCCGTACGGCGGCCGAGGCGCTCGGCGAGGGCGGTGTCATCGGCTTCGTGCTGTCCGGGTCCGTGCACGAGCCGATCGCCGGTCTGACGATCTCCAACGGGCTGCGCCCCGGTCTCGCCGGCTTCGCCAAGTCCCTCGCCGACGAGCTGGGCCCGCGTGGCATCCGGGTCGTCGGTGTGCTGCCGTCCCGTATCGACACGGACCGGGTGCGCGAGCTCGACGCTCTGTCCGGCGACGCCGAGGCGTCCCGTACGGCCAACGAGGCGCGCATCCCGCTTCGCCGGTACGGCACACCGGAGGAGTTCGGGAAGACCTCGGCCTTCCTGCTCTCCCCGGCCGCCTCCTATCTGACGGGCATCATGGTGCCGGTCGACGGCGGTGCCCGGCACGGCTTCTGACGCCACGGTCGGGCGGGCCGTCGGCAGGCCCGCCCGAGGCCGTCAGTTCACCCGCTCCGCGCGGTGCTTGACCGCCTTCAGACGGACCTCGGCGGGCAGTTCGTCCAGCCCGGCCGAGGTGCGTGCGTGGGTCAGCGCCCCTTCGGAGAGACCACGCAGCGCGAGCGCCGGGGTCGCGTGCGGCTCCATCAGCAGCCGGATCCGGGCCCTCGGGGCGGTGCGCCGGCCGGTCAGCGTGGCCTTGGCGTCGGACACCCCGTCCATGGCACCCGCCTCATCGGCGATCACGCCTTCCAGAGCCCGGCCGCGCAGCAGCGCTCCCTCTCCGTCGCCGCTGTCGACCAGCACCTCGGCGAGGCGCCCCCGGCGGAGCTGGGCGAGGAACCACCACAGCGCGAGCACCACCAGGACGGCGAGGACCGCGATGACGGTGGGCCACCACCAGCCCTCGTCCCTCCACCTGGTCCGGTCGGCCCTGCTGAGCAACACGTCGTCCTTGCCGTCGAAGGGCCACCAGGAAGGCACGGACAGACCGAGTCCCGTCGCGAGGACGGCGCCGCCGACGACGACGAGGAGCAGCCCTGCCAGGCCGAGCAGGACCCGGTTGACGGTTCTGATCACGGGGTCACCCCTTCTTCGCCGGTCGGCGCACGTGCACGGAGAGGCCGGGCGGCCGTGCCAGGCCCAGTTCACCGATGGCCGTACCGAGGACGGTGTCCAGGTCGGCCCTGACGTCGTCGAGTTCACGGAAGTGCGAGAGGGCCCGCACGGTCGCCTTGCGCCGGCTCATCCTCACCCTGACCGACTGCACACCGGCCACCTCCACGGCCCGGTCCCGCAGGACGAGGGCGGCCGCGGTCCGGTCGAGTCCGGCCCGTACGCCGGCGTGGCGGCGGCTCATGGGGAGCAGGGCGCGCAGTCCGGGGGTGAGTGCCAGGAGCAGCAGCCAGAGGCCGAGCGCCGCGGCCAGTGCCGAGCCCGCCAGGACCCAGATGTCGTCGAGGTGACGGCTCGCCAGGTCGTCGGCGACGGAACGCCGCCACTGCATGGCCGGGTGATCGGCCCGCACCGCCGCGATGTCGTAGAGCAGGAGGCCCGCGCCCCCGAGGACGATCAGGGCGAGCAGCGCCGCGGGGATACGGCGTCCGGACCAGAAACGGCCCGCCCTGCCGCCCGGCTTCTCCTGGGTGGGGGCGGGTTCGTAGGACGAGCCCGAGGCGGACTGGTCCATCTCGAGCACGCCGCCGGCCGGTGCCGGCCCGACTGCGGGCAGGCGCTGCGTACTCTTCTCCGGGTCCTGGGGCTCGGTCATCGGATGCTCCCCTCCGGTGCGGTACCCGCTCCCGACGGATGCAGCCGTTCGACCTGCACCGCCACTTCGGGGACGTCCATCCCCGCCAGGGCTCTTACCCGCTCGGTCACCCGGCGACGCACCGACCCGCACTGGCGGCCGATGTCGCAGGGGTAGGCCAGATCGAGACTGACCCGCACCCGTGCGACGTCCCGGTGCACGGTGACGGTGGCACGCGGCGGGGCGGCGTCCTCGGGCCGCTCGTCGACCGCTTCCTTCGCCGCCTGTGCGGCGATCTTCGCGACGACCCGGTCGGCGATCCGGGTCTGCCCACGCCCGGCGGCGTCGACCCGGCCTGTCACCCCCGTCACCGTCGCCGGTCGCCGCGCTCGCGACTCCGGAAGAAGTCGCCGGGTTCCAGGTCGCCGTCCAGGAACCGGCCGGCGATGAAGCCGACCGCGCCCAGCGCGGCCACCAGCAGAAAGGCCCCGAAGCCACCGAAGTATCCGGCGAAACCGAGCGCCATGCCGGCCACCAGGCCGACCACAGCCATGCTCATCGTGTGCTCCTCAACTGCCGCGCGTGAGAGGTCTACTGGACGCGTGTCCCGGACTCGTCCTCGTCGTCCTCCTCATCGGGCAGTTTGACGTCACTCACGGCGATGTTGACCTCGACGACCTCCAGGCCGGTCATCCGCTCGACCGCCGCGATGACGTTCTCGCGCACGTCGCGGGCCACCTCGCTGATCGCCACGCCGTAGTCGACGACGATCTCCAGGTCGAGGGCGGCCTGCGACTCGCCGACCTCCGCCTTGACGCCGCGGGACACGGACTTGCTGCCGCCTGGAACACGGTCGCGTACCGCGCCGAACGTCCGGGAGATGCCGCTGCCCATCGCGTGGACACCGACGACGTCGCGTGCCGCCATTCCGGCGATCTTCTCGACCACGCCGTCGGCGATGGTGGTGCGGCCGCGGGTGGCGGGGGCTCCACCGCCACGCTTGCTGAACTGGCTCTGCCTGCCGTCGTCCCCGCCGGACACGCTGCCGGGGCTGTCGGGCCGGTTCCGCTGTGGGCTCTCGGTCATCGCCGCACTTCCCTTCGGGGCGGGTTGAACTTCCGTCGCCCACAGTAAGTGCGCTTGCCCGGTCCCGCGCCGTGGATACGGCAGGGTGGAGCAATGACAACGGCTGACGGCCCGCACGGGGCCGACGGATGGACCACTGCGGTACGCCTACGGCTCGGCCTGGGCAGATTGCTCCCTCTGGGCGGGCGGTCCGACGGTTCATGGATCGCGGAACAGGCGGCGACGACGGTGCTGCGCGACGCCGCGGCCGGGTCGGGGGCCGCGCTGGGGACGCTCAGGATCGCTCCTGCCGACGAGGACCACGCCCCGGATCCCGTGGTGCCCGGGCCCACCGGCGCGCTGCCGCCCGGACCGCTGCGGATCGAGGCGGGCTTCGCCGCGTCCGCGCGGCGGCCGCTGACCGCCACCGCGGACGCCCTGCGCGCGGCTCTGCTGGCGGCGGCGGCCCAGCGGCTCGGCCTGGTCGTCGACGAGGTGGACCTCCGGGTGACGGACCTGTTGGAGGAGGAGCCGCGTCCGGCCGCGAAGCCGCCGCCGGACGTGCGTGCGGCGGAGCCGGAAGGGGCCGCCGCGGCGGCGGCGGCGGGGGTCCCGGGCGTCGTCTCGCTGACTCGTGTGCTGGGCAGCGCCGTGCAGCACACGGAGGGTCACGTCCGGGTGGAACTCGCGACGGCCGGGGACCACCGGGCGCTCGACGTGGCCCGAGCGGTGCGCGGGGCGGTGACCGAGGCGGTCGAAGGCCGTCCGACGGTCGCCGTGCTGGTCACGGCCGTCGTGCCCCAGGACTGAGACTGCCGGCCGCCGCACGGCAGGGCGTCATGGACCGGAACCGACATTGCCGATCGCCGCACGGCAAGGCGTCATGGACCGGAGCCGACGCCGCCGATCGCCGCACGGCGGGGGCAGCGTCGGTCCGTGCCAGGGTGACGGCGTTCAGTCGGCGAGGCCGGCGAGGTCACGCAGACGGCGGCCCTGGGCGGCCCGCTCGGCGGTGCGCTGCTCCTCGTACGTACGCGAAAGGGCACCGCTCAGCAGTGCCTTGGTCTCGACGACCGCGTCGCGCGGGGCGGCGAGCAGGGCCGCGGCCAGGTCGTGCCCCGCCGCGTCGAGCTGGTCGACGGGGACCACGAGGTTGGCGAGGCCGGTGCGCTCGGCCTCCTCGGCGTGCACGAAGCGTCCGGTGGCGCAGATCTCGAGCGCGCGGGCGTATCCCACGAGATTCACCAGGGGGTGGGTGCCCGTGAGGTCGGGGACGAGACCGAGGCTGGTCTCGCGCATGGCGAACTGCACGTCCTCGGCGACGATCCGCAGATCGCAGGCGAGAGCGAGCTGGAAGCCGGCACCGATGGCGTGCCCCTGGACGGCCGCGATCGACACGATGTCGTTGCGGCGCCACCAGGTGAACGCCTCCTGGTACTCGGCGATGGTCGCGTCGAGCTCGGCCTCCGGGCCGCGCGCCATGTCGAGAAAGGACGGCTCGCCGTCGAATCCCTCGGGTGCGAATGCCTGCCGGTCGAGGCCGGCGGAGAAGGACTTGCCCTCGCCACGCAGCACGACGACCCGCACACTGCCGGGGAGCGCCCGTCCGGCCTCTGCCAACGCCCGCCACAGAGCGGGAGACTGAGCGTTGCGCTTGGCCGGGTTGGTGAGCGTCACCGTGGCAACCGCATCTTCGACGGTGAGCCGTACGCCGTCCTTGTCGAGCACAGAGTCGAGCGAGGTCATGGAGCGCCTCCGGATCGGGTGCAGTCAGCACTTACTGGCAAGTAACTGAACAGTAACCACCCGGACGACCTGGCGATCGGCCGGGTGGCCACCCGGTGTTCCGGTGAGCCCTCGGAGCCGGCCTGGACCGGCCCCTGACCGCTGCCCGCCGTCAGGCCGAAGCGGCCTTCTTGCCTCGAGTCGCTCCGCCGCGTCCCCGCAGCGTGACTCCGGACTCGCTGAGCATCCGGTGGACGAATCCGTAGGAGCGGCCGGTTTCCTCGGCCAGCGCCCGGATACTTGCACCGGAGTCGTACTTCTTCTTCAGGTCTGCCGCGAGCTTGTCGCGCGCGGCGCCGGTCACCCGGCTGCCCTTCTTCAGAGTCTCGGCCACCCGTGCCTCCTCAAGGAAGTGCGCTCTGGACTCTCATGATCACCCCTACCGGGCTCCCTGGCCACCCATTCGGCAAGGTACTTACGACGGGATTCGGCGTCCCGAAGCGGTCGGACACAAGCGGAATCAGGCATTCCAAGAGGTCCCGGGGCCCTTCGGGACCGGTCGCAGGAAAAACGGGCAGGTCAGGGCCGTACGGGGCGGGGCGCCCGAAAATGAGTGCGCCCGACAGCTATCTGCCGGGCGCCGCGCCGGGGTATGAGACCTGCTCACCCAGATGATGGATCACCGATGGGCCGAATGATCCAGGCGCATTGGATCACTGGGCCTCAGCACGGGCCGGGGAGCCCTTGCGGGTCAGGCCAGGGCGACCAGATCCCGGTAGTCCGCACCCCAGAGGTCCTCGACCCCGTCGGGCAGCAGGATGATCCGCTCCGGCTGGAGCGCCTCGACCGCGCCCTCGTCGTGGGTGACGAGGACGACGGCGCCCTTGTACGTGCGCAGGGCCCCGAGGATCTCCTCGCGGCTGGCCGGGTCGAGGTTGTTCGTCGGCTCGTCGAGCAGCAGGACGTTGGCGGAGGAGACCACGAGCGTCGCCAGGGCGAGCCTGGTCTTCTCGCCGCCGGAGAGCACTCCGGCGGGCTTGTCCACGTCGTCACCGGAGAAGAGGAAGGAGCCGAGGGTCTTGCGGACCGCGACCAGGTCGAGGTCGGGCGCCGCCGAGCGCATGTTCTCCAGGACGGAGCGATCCGGGTCGAGGGTCTCGTGCTCCTGGGCGTAGTAGCCGAGCTTGAGGCCGTGGCCCTCGATGACCTCGCCGGTGTCGGGCTTCTCGGCTCCGCCGAGGAGGCGCAGCAGGGTGGTCTTGCCCGCGCCGTTGAGGCCGAGGATCACGACGCGGGAGCCCTTGTCGATGGCCAGGTCCACGTCGGTGAAGATCTCGAGCGAGCCGTAGGACTTGGACAGGCCCTCGGCCATCAGCGGGGTCTTGCCGCACGGGGAGGGGTCGGGGAAGCGCAGCTTGGCGACCTTGTCCGAGACCCGCACGGCCTCCAGGCCCGAGAGCAGCCGGTCGGCGCGCTTGGCCATGTTCTGGGCGGCGACGGTCTTGGTGGCCTTGGCGCGCATCTTGTCGGCCTGCGCGTTGAGGGTCGCGGCCTTCTTCTCGGCGTTCTGGCGCTCGCGCTTGCGGCGCTTCTCGTCGGCCTCGCGCTGCTGCTGGTAGAGCTTCCAGCCCATGTTGTAGATGTCGATCTGCGCGCGGTTGGCGTCGAGGTAGAACACCTTGTTGACCACCGTCTCGACGAGCTCCACGTCGTGGGAGATCACGATGAAACCGCCGCGGTACGTCTTGAGGTAGTCGCGCAGCCAGACGATCGAGTCCGCGTCGAGGTGGTTGGTGGGCTCGTCGAGCAGCAGGGTGTCGGCGTCCGAGAACAGGATCCGGGCCAGCTCGACACGGCGGCGCTGACCACCGGAGAGGGTGTGCAGGGGCTGGCCGAGCACACGGTCGGGCAGGCTGAGCGCGGCGGCGATGGTGGCGGCCTCGGCCTCGGCGGCGTATCCGCCCTTGGTGAGGAACTCCGTCTCCAGGCGCTCGTACTTCTTCATCGCCTTCTCGCGGGTGGCGCCCTTGCCGTTCGCCATCCGCTCCTCGTTCTCCCGCATCTTGCGCAGGATCTCGTCGAGCCCGCGGGCGGAGAGGATGCGGTCGCGGGCCAGGACCTCGAGGTCGCCGGTGCGCGGGTCCTGCGGGAGGTAGCCGACCTCGCCGCTGTTGGTGATGGTGCCGCCGGCCGGCGACCCCTCACCCGCGAGGCACTTGGTGAGGGTCGTCTTGCCCGCGCCGTTGCGGCCGACCAGGCCGATGCGGTCGCCCTTGGCGATGCGGAAGGACGCGGACTCGATGAGGATGCGGGCGCCGGCGCGCAGCTCGATGCCGGAAGCGGTGATCAAGGAAATACTCCAGGGCGGTATGGACGGCGGAGGGACAGCGGACTCACGACTCGACGCCGTCTAATGCACAAGGAGAATTGCCATGGGACTCAGTCTACTGGCGGTGTCCACCTGGTTTTCCTCATGCTCCGCTCCGGCCACGGCACCGCTGTGGCATGTCACACACCCGGGCACACCCGGGCGAACTGCCAGATACTCGGCGCAGGACGGCACACGCGCCGTGAAACGGCGGGAGCAGAGGGTGGTTGCCCATGCAGTTCGACGACGACGCCGACCTGGACACGTCCGAGGTCCGGGACGTGCGCGGCAGCCGGATCCCGGGCGGCCGGGCCACCGTGGGCGGTGGGGTCGTCGGGCTCGTCGCGCTGGTCCTCGGCCTGTTCCTCGGTGTGGGGCCGGAGCAGCTCGGCCTCTCCTCCGGCGATCCCGAGCCCGCCGCCACGTCGTCGTCGGCGGCACAGGTCGAGCAGGGCTGCCGGACGGGCGAGGACGCGAACACCGAGGACGACTGCCGGACGGTGGCCGTGGTCAACAGCGTGCAGGACTACTGGAGGCAGGTGTTCGAGCGGAGCGGCGAGACCTGGACACCGGCCCGGACGGTGCTGTTCAGCGACCGGATCGGCACCGCCTGCGGCTCGGCCACCTCCGCGGCCGGCCCCTTCTACTGCCCCGGTGACCGGCAGGTCTATCTGGACCTGGGGTTCTTCGACGAGCTTCGGACGACGTACGGGGCCGGTGGCGGCCCGTTCGCCGAGGCCTACGTGGTGGCGCACGAGTACGGCCATCACGTGCAGAACCAGCTGGGCACCCTGGGCAGGGCCCAGGACGGCCGACAGGGCTCCGACAGCGGTTCCGTGAAGGTCGAGCTGCAGGCGGACTGCTTCGCCGGGGTCTGGGCGAACCACGCGACGACCACCCCCGCCGAGTCGGGGCGGCCCCTGATCACGGAGCTGACCGAGGCCGACATCCAGGACGGGCTCGACGCGGCGGCCGCGGTGGGCGACGACCGGATTCAGGAGAAGTTCCAGGGGAGCGTGAATCCGGAGTCCTGGACGCACGGCTCGTCGGCACAGCGGCGGCAGTGGTTCACCACGGGCTTCCGCACCGGTGACCCGAGCCGGTGCGACACCTTCGGCTGACGTTGTCGGTGGCCGGTGCGAGACTGAGACGGAGATCACATCGGAACGGTGTCGGTGAGCAGGAGAGGGTGAGCGTGATGGCAGGAACGGACGGCGTCCCCACGATCTATCCGACGATTCTGTACGACGACGCGAAGGCCGCGATCAGAGTGCTGACGTATGCCCTGGGCTTCACCGAGGAAGCGGTGTACGAGGGGAAGAACGGCAGCGTGCTCCATGCCGAGCTCTCCTGCGGCAACGGCAGGGTGATGCTCGGCTCCAAGGGGCGGGAAGGTGTCTTCGCCAAGGCGATGACCGGCGCCGGGCCCTCCGGGGTGTACGTGGTGGTGGACGAGGTGGACGAGCACCACGCGCGGGCCGTGGAGCACGGTGTGGAGATCCTGATGCCCCCCACGGACCAGGATTACGGCTCGCGCGACTACATGGCGCGGGACCCGGAGGGCAATGTCTGGAGCTTCGGGACGTACGCCCCGGGGTCCTCGGACTGAACGTCCCCCGGGGCCGCGCGGGCTCCCGCGGGTCACACCCCGCCGTTGTGCACCTGGAAGGCGGCGCGGCGCACGGCTTTGGCGAGGGCCGGATCCGGGTGGGCGGCTGCCAGGGCGACCAGTACCTGGACGGTCCGCGGGTGTCCCACGGCCCGCACCTCGTCCAGGAGCGCGGGGACCGTGCCCTGGACGGCCGAGTCGAGGTGGCGGACCAGCAGGCCGGTCTCGCCGTGGTCGGCCACGGCAGCGGCGGTGTCGACCCAGAGCCAGGTGGCTTCCTCACGGCTGAGGACGTCCTGGGCGTCGTCCGGGTCGGTGCCCTCGTACTCCGCGAGCCAGAGCAGCGCGTACGGGCGCAGCGGCGCCTCGGTGGCGACGGAGCGGACGACGGGCTCCGCGGGGGCGCCGACGACGCGCAGCGCCTCGAAGGCGAGGCCCCGCAGCAGGGCGTCCTCACCGCGGGCGACGGCCAGCAGTTCGGCGACGGCACTGCCGACGGGCCGGGCGGCCAGCCAGGCCCGGTATTCGGCGCGGGCCGGGCCGGGGGTGAGCCGTGCGCAGCCGAGCAGCATGTCGGCGGCGGGCTGCTCGATGTTGCCGGCCGGGCTCTGGGCGGCGACGCAGATCTGCTCCAGCTTGACCCAGACCGCCCAGTTGCCCAGCGGGGTGAGGGTGGCGTGCCCCGCGCCCAGTGTGAGGGCGCCGACGGAGGCGAGGCCCTCCAGTGCCCAGTCGAGCAGGAGCGCGTTCAGATCGGCGGACGGGCCCTCGGCGGGGGCGGGCTGATCCTGCTGCCCGTACGGCACCTCGCACCGCTCCTCGTGGAGTTCCGCGACGCGCTGTCCGAGCAGGTCGAGGAGGGCGGGCACGGTGACGGCGCCGGCCGAGAGCTGGAGGAGGGAGAGCACCTGGGGCACGGCCTCGACGGCTTCGGCCACCGCCGCCGCCTCGATGCCGTCGGGTGAGGCGTGGACGAGCGACCAGGCGTCGAAGAGCGCCACCCAGCCGCGGAGCACGGCGGAGTCGTCGCGGTCCCAGGCGCGCAGCCGCCAGCCGGGGCGGGCGGTGTCGCCGTGCAGTTCGATGAGCCCGGCCAGCCTGGCCCGGTCCCAGCCGGTACGCACCTGGGCCGGGGACAGTTCGAGCGCGGCGGCGGCCCGCTCCAGGACCTGGGCGGCGAGCGGGGCGGAGCCGGGGCTCGTGCCGTCGGCGGCCCAGTGGGCGATCCGCACGGCATCGGCCAGCACGGCCCTGGCCTGGCGCGCCAGTTCCGCCGGTGGCGGCGTGCCCTCGGGTGGGCGGGGGGCCGGCCTGGTGCGCCGGGTCGTCACGGCCTTGCGGGCGGTCGCCTGGGGTCGCGGGCGGACAAGTCGCAGCCTGGAGTCGCGCGGGGTACGGGACGTCACGAGGAGCAGTCTTGCCTCTGACGGGCCGAAAGCCCAAACGGAAGCCGCGTCACCGGGGTTCGGAGGCCTTCCGGGGCGGGCACCAACCGGGCGGTTCCGGACCATCAGCTCACATCAGAGGCGTGAGGAAGCGTCGGAGTGCCTCTTCGTAGGCGGCCGGGTCGGCATTCCACATCGCCGCATGCGGAGCCTGCGCCACGGAGTGCAGGGTCACCAGGTCGGGGCGGCGTGCGGCGAGTTCCCGGGACGGCTGCCAGGGGGCCAGGGTGTCGTCGGGGCCGTGGAAGATCAGGGTGGGGGCGTGCAGGGCCGTCGGCACCGAGGTGTCCAGGAGCCGGGCGCCGTGCAGCCCGGTCTGGCCCTGGGCGGCCCGGACGGCGAGGGGCAGCAGCGCGGACGGAACGCCCCTTGCCGAGGCGAGAGCGCGCAGGGTGGTCTTCCAGTCCATGACCGGGGAGTCGAGGACGAGGCCCCGGACGCGGTCGCGGAGGGCGGAGTTCACGGCGGCGTGCAGAGCCATCGACGCGCCGGACGACCAGCCGTGGAGGATGACGTTCTCGGCCCCGTAGCGCACGGCGTAGCGGATGGCCGCGTCGAGGTCACGCCATTCGGACTCGCCGAGGTGGGCGAGCCCGTCCGGGGAGCGCGGGGCGCCCGCGTCGCCTCGGTAGGCCAGGTCGAGCACGGGGAGCTGCTGGGCGTGGAGGAACCCCATCACGTTCATGGGGTGGTCCCTGGTGGTGCCGAGGCCGTGCACGGTGATCACCCACGTGTCGCGGGCACCGGGGACGAACCAGGCGGGCAGGGCGCCGAGCTCGCCGGGGACCTCGACCTCCTTGTACGTGAGACCCAGGGCCGCGAGCGGGTCCCCGCGGTGGAGCTCCGGGGTGAGGCGGACCCTGGCACCCGGCTTCAGGCTGCCGAGGGTCACGCCTTCCAGCCGTCGCACGACTGTGTCCGCGGAGCCGTGGGGCGCCTGTTCGATCACCGGGCCGACCACCGCGTGTACGCCGCGCCCGGTGATCCCGTACGTACCGGGGCGCAGCGCCGAGAAGGAGCGGGTCAGCGTGACCTGCCCCGCCGCGGTGGCGTGGACGGTGAGACGGCGGTCGGCCGGGAAGGGGCGTGGCGAGGGCGCCCCGAGGGCGGCGTCGCTGGCGTAGCGTCCGGCGGCGACCGCTGCCGCGCCGGCGCCGAGGATCGAGGTTGCGGCCACTGCCGCCGCTGTTGCCGGGCGCACGGCTCCAGTGTCCTGGGCGGCGGCGCCGGCTGCCAGTGGGCAGCGGCCGTACGGTGCGGCGCGGGGCTCAGCCGGGCTGGCCGTACCCCTTCAGGGCGTCCTGCACGTCGCGCAGCTGGGCAGGGGTGAGGAGGCTCGGCCGGAGGCCGGGTACGGAGCTCGCGGTGAGCCAGAGCCTGCACATCCATTCCAGCTGGGCTGTGCGGTCGTAGGCCTCGTCGAGGGTGTTCCCGTAGGTGACCGTGCCGTGGTTCTGCAGCAGGCAGCCGGTGCGCTCGCGCAGGGCGGCCAGCATGTTGTCGGCGAGTTCCCGCGTGCCGTAGCGCGCGTAGGGGGCGGTGCGGACGGGGCCGCCGAGCATGGCGGCGGCGTAGTGGACGAGCGGTATCTCGGGGACGAGGGTGGAGACGGCCGTCGCGTGCACGGCGTGGGTGTGGACGACTGCCATGGCGTCGCTCGCGCGGTAGACGGCCAGGTGGAGCGGGAGCTCGCTGGTCGGGACCATCTCGCCGAGGACCTGGCGCCCTTCGAGGTCGACGCCGACGGCGTCCCCGGGGCCGAGCCGGTCGTAGGGGACCCCGCTGGGGGTGACCAGGACGACGTCACCGACCCGGGCCGACACATTGCCCGAGGTGCCGACGACCAGCCCCTCCGCCGCCGTCCTCCGGGCCGTCGCCACAACGCCGTCCCACGCCTGTTCGATCGCGTCCCCGCCCATGTCACTCATGCGGTGATCCTAGGGTCACGTGACTGATGTCTCTTTAGAGGGACACATCGGACAGGAGGCATGTTGACGGGCGCGGGGCCGGCACCGGACGCTCACCGGGCAGGGGCCTGTTCCCGCACCGGCCCGGGGACGTCCGACGCACCCTTCACGCACACAAGCGGAACCGGCCTACGCGATTGGGGTCACCGTGCCGCCCTGCCCAGTTCATCTTCCGTTCATCCAGGTTGCTTACGTTCCACGTGCCAATGACGTCGAACGATTGCCTGGGTAAATGGAACACATCACGCTGCTGCTTGCGATTGTGGTCGTGACAGCTCTCGTGTTCGATTTCACGAACGGTTTCCACGACACCGCCAACGCGATGGCCACCACCATCTCGACCGGCGCTCTCAAGCCCAAGACAGCGGTGGCGATGTCCGCCGTTCTCAACCTCGTCGGCGCGTTCCTGTCGGTGGAGGTCGCCAAGACGATCTCCGGCGGGATCATCAACGAGGAAGGCCTCAGAACCGAGGTCATCTTCGCCGCGCTCGTCGGCGCGATCCTGTGGAATCTGCTGACCTGGCTGGTCGGCCTGCCCTCCAGTTCCTCCCACGCACTCTTCGGCGGCCTCATCGGTGCCGCGGTCATGTCGGCCGGGTGGTCCTCGATCGACGGCGGCACCGTCGTCACCAAGGTCCTGCTGCCCGCGATCGCCGCGCCCCTCGTGGCCGGTGTCGCCGCGCTCCTGGCCACCAAGCTGACGTACCGCCTCAACCGGAAGATCACCGACGAGGCCCAGCTGAAGTCGACCGCCAAGGGATACCGCGCCGGCCAGATCGCCTCGGCCGGTCTCGTGTCGCTCGCGCACGGCACCAACGACGCGCAGAAGACCATGGGCATCATCACCCTTGCCCTGGTCACCGGCGGCGTCCTCGCCCCCGGCTCCAACCCGCCGGTCTGGGTCATCGCGTCCGCCGGCATCGCCATCGCGCTGGGCACCTACCTCGGCGGCTGGCGCATCATCCGCACCATGGGCAGCGGCCTCACCGACCTCCGCCCGCCGCAGGGCTTCGCCGCCCAGACGAGTGCGGCCACGGTCATCCTGGCCTCCTCGCACCTCGGCTTCTCCCTCTCCACCACGCAGTCCTGCTCCGGCGCCGTCATGGGCGCGGGTCTCGGGCGCAAGGGCGGCACGGTCCGCTGGTCCACCGCCACCCGGATGTTCGTCGCGTGGGGTCTGACCCTGCCGGCCGCCGGTCTGATCGGTGCGGGCTCGGAGTTCCTGACCAAGCGGGGCCCCTGGGGCGTCGCGGTGGTCGCCGTGATCCTCGTCGCCGGCTCCGCCGCCATCTGGCTGCTGTCGCGCCGCAAGCCGGTCGACCACACCAACGTGAACGCGGACACCGAGCCCGCGGGCGTCGTCACCACCGCCATCTCGGCGGTGAGCCCGCCGCCCGCAGGCACCGTCACGCCGGACCTCAAGACCACCATCTCGGCCCCGGCCCCGACGGCCGGAACCCCGGCCGACCGGGCCACGGTGTAAGGACAGATCCGTATGAACATCGACTGGGCAGCTCTCGCCTCCGTCTTCGGCGTCAGCCTCGTGGTCACCGTCGCGCTGGTCGGCCTCTTCACCCTCGGCATCATGGGCCTGGCCAAGCAGGTGCCGACGGCGCAGGGGGGCGGCGGTTCCAACGCCCTGATGCGCACCGGCGCGTACGCCTGCTTCGGGCTGTGCGTGGCGGCGGTCGCGTACGGGATCTATCTGATCGTCGCCTGACCCGCACGGACACGCGCACCGGGCCGGACACACCTCGTGTGTCCGGCCCGGTGTGCGTCTGAGCACACCGAAGCCTCGCAGGTCAACGGCAGGTTGACGGGCGTTCGCGGGTCATGGTGGACTGCCGGAGCCGTTTACGGCGACAGGAGAGGAAGCCGGTGCGAATCCGGCGCGGTCCCGCCACTGTCACCGGGGAGCAGCCTCCATACGGAAGTCACGGTCCGCCACCGCGGGCTGGAAGGCCGGAGGAACTGCGGATCCGGGAGCCAGGAGACTCTCGTCGCCGGTCACGTCGAACCAGGGCGCGGACCCTGAGTGAGGACATACGCCATGTCGGGCTGCCCTGCGTCGGTCACCGCACCACCTTCCGAGAAGGCCCTTCGAGGCGCGACGGCCGGCTGAGCGGTGCGAGCCGACCGCATCTTCGCGTACGGCGCCGCCGCCGGTCTGATCGGCGACCTGCTGCTCGGTGATCCCCGGCGGGGTCACCCGGTCGCCGCCTTCGGGCGTGCCGCGGCGGGCGCCGAGAGCCGGCTGTGGCGCGATCACCGCGGCTGGGGCGCCCTGCACACGCTCCTCTGCGCCGGGGGCGCCACTGGCGTCGCCGCGCTGGCCGCCCGTGCCGTGCGCGACCGTCCCGCCGCCGCCGTGGCACTGACGGCCGCCGCCACCTGGTCCGTCGTCGGGGGAACCTCTCTGGGCCGCGAGGCCCGCGCCATCGGCGGTGCGCTTGCCGCGGGGGACGTCGAGCTCGCCCGGGAGCGCCTGCCGCATCTGTGCGGCCGCGATCCGCAGGCGCTGGACGAGCAGCAGATCGCCCGCGCGGTGGTGGAATCCGTCGCCGAGAACACCTCCGACGCCGTCGTGGGGGCCTTGGTGTGGGGTGCGCTCGGCGGGGTGCCGGGGCTGGTCGGTTTCCGGGCCGTCAACACGCTCGACGCCATGGTCGGGCACAAGTCGCCCCGCTACCGGCGCTACGGCTGGGCGTCGGCCAGGCTCGACGACGTCGCCGGCTGGCCCGGGGCCAGGCTCACCGCCGTGCTCGCGGTGGCCGCCGGGGGGCGCCCGCGCGACGCGGTCCGGGCCTGGCGGGCCGATGCCGGGAGGCATCCCAGCCCCAACGCGGGCCCGGTGGAGGCATCCTTCGCGGGAGCGCTCGGCGTACGGCTGGGCGGCACGCTCGCGTACGGCGGGCGGGTCGAGCACCGGCCGGTGCTCAACGGCGAGGCGGGCCGGGACGTGCGGGTCACGGACATCGAACGCGCGGTGCGGCTGTCGCGCCGGGTGAGTGTGCTGGCCCTCGCCGTGTGTGCGGCGGGGCGGCTGGCCATGGGACGGAGGGGCGAATGAGCGGCGGGCTGCTGGTCGCGGGGACCACCTCGGACGCGGGAAAGAGCGTCGTCACGGCGGGGATCTGCCGGTGGCTGGTGCGCCGGGGGGTGAAGGTCGCGCCGTTCAAGGCGCAGAACATGTCGCTGAACTCGTTCGTCACCCGGGAGGGGGCGGAGATCGGCCGCGCCCAGGCGATGCAGGCGCAGGCCGCCCGGGTGGAGCCGTCGGCGCTGATGAACCCGGTGCTCCTCAAGCCCGGCGGTGACCGCTCCAGCCAGGTCGTCCTGATGGGGAGACCGGTCGGCGAGATGAGTGCGCGCGGCTACCACGGTGGGCGTCAGGAGGCCCTGCTCGGGACGGTCGTGGACTGTCTGGAGCAGCTGCGGACCACCTACGACGCGGTGATCTGCGAGGGGGCCGGCAGTCCGGCCGAGATCAATCTGCGGCGCACGGACATCGTGAACATGGGCATCGCCCGGGCCGCGCGCTTTCCCGTGCTGGTGGTCGGCGACATCGACCGGGGCGGCGTGTTCGCCTCGTTCTTCGGTACGACGGCGCTGCTGAGCCCCGAGGACCAGTCGCTGATCGCCGGATACCTCGTCAACAAGTTCCGTGGTGACGTGTCACTGCTGGAGCCCGGTCTCGACATGCTGCTGGGGCTCACGGGGCGGCGGACGTACGGGGTGCTCCCGTACGCCCACGGTCTGGGGATCGACGAGGAGGACGGGCTGCGGGTGTCGATGCGCGGCACCGTACGGGAGTCGGTCGTGGCGCCGCCGCACGGCGAGGACGTGCTGCGGGTCGCGGTGTGCGCCGTGCCGCTGATGTCGAACTTCACCGATGTGGACGCTCTGGCGGCCGAGCCGGGTGTGGTGGTGCGGTTCGTGGACCGGGCGGAGGAGCTCGTCGACGCGGACCTGGTGATCGTGCCGGGGACCCGGGGCACTGTGAAGGCGCTGGCGTGGCTGCGCGAGCGGGGGCTGGCCGACGCACTGCTGCGGCGGGCCGCCGAGGGGCGGCCGGTGCTGGGGATCTGCGGCGGGTTCCAGGTGCTGGGTGAACGCATCGAGGACGACGTCGAGTCGCGCGCCGGCCTGGTCGAGGGGCTCGGACTGCTGCCGGTGCGGGTCCGCTTCGGCCGCGAGAAGGTCCTGGCCCGGCCGGTCGGGACGGCTCTCGGGGAGCCGGTGGAGGGGTACGAGATCCATCACGGGGTCGCCGAGGTGAGCGGCGGCGAGCCGTTCCTCGACGGGTGCCGGGTCGGCTCGGTCTGGGGGACGCACTGGCACGGGTCGCTGGAGAGCGATGCCTTCCGGCGGGCGTTCCTCACCGAGGTCGCGCGGGCCGCGGGGCGCCGTTTCACGGCGGCGCCGGACACGAGCTTCGGGGCGTTGCGGGAGGAACAGCTGGACCGGCTGGGGGACCTGATCGAGGAACACGCGGACACGGACGCGCTGTGGCGGCTGATCGAGACCGGCGCGCCGGAGGGGCTGCCGTTCCTCGCGCCGGGCACGCCGCCCGCGCCCGGCCTCGCGCAGGGAAAGCAGCCCGGCCTCGCTCCCGGCACGCCCGAGGGGCCCGGGAGACCCGTTCCGGGCGGGCAGGGGCCCGTCGCAGCCGGACGTGAGAGTGCAGATGTGACCGTTACAGAGGAGGCTCCGTGAGTACGCCGTATCCCTTCACCGCCATCGTCGGGCAGGACGATCTGCGGCTCGGGCTCCTGCTCAACGCCGTGAGCCCCGCCGTCGGCGGGGTGCTGGTCCGGGGCGAGAAGGGCACCGCCAAGTCGACCGCCGTGCGGGCGCTCGCCGCGCTGATGCCCGAGGTCCCGGTCGTCGCGGGGTGCCGCTTCTCGTGCGACCCGGGAACGCCCGATCCGGCGTGTCCTGACGGCCCCCACGAGGCGGGTACGGGCGTGTCGCGCCCGGCGCGGACCGTGGAGCTCCCGGTCGGTGCGTCGGAGGACCGGCTCGTCGGGGCGCTCGACATCGAACGGGCGCTCTCGGAGGGCGTGAAGGCCTTCGAGCCGGGGCTCCTCGCCGACGCCCACCGAGGGATCCTGTACGTCGACGAGGTCAACCTCCTCCATGACCACTTGGTGGACCTGCTGCTGGACGCGGCGGCCATGGGCGCCTCCTACGTCGAGCGGGAAGGCGTGTCGGTCCGTCACGCGGCCCGTTTCCTGCTGGTCGGGACGATGAACCCGGAGGAGGGCGAGCTCCGGCCGCAGTTGCTGGACCGCTTCGGGCTGACGGTCGAGGTGGCCGCCTCCCGGGAGACGGACCTGCGCGTGGAGGTCGTGCGGCGGAGGCTCGCCTACGACGACGACCCGGCCGGCTTCGCGGCGCGGTGGGCCGACGAGGAGGCGGCGCTGCGTGAGCGGATCACCGCCGCGCGCGCCCTGCTTCCGCGTGTGGTGCTCGGCGACGGCGTGCTGCGGCAGATCGCGGCGACCTGTGCGGCGTTCGAGGTCGACGGCATGCGCGCCGACATCGTCATGGCCCGTACCGCGACGGCGCTGGCCGCGTGGGCGGGCCGCGAGGAGGTCGTCGCGGACGACGTGCGGCAGGCCGCGCTCCTGGCACTCCCCCACCGGCGCAGGCGCAATCCGTTCGACGCGCCGGGGCTGGACGAGGACAAGCTGGACCAGACCCTCGATGACGCCGCGGACCCGGCTGACGACCAGGACGGGGGCGACGACGATCCGGACCCCGGCGGGCCCGGCGGCGGGGTGCCCCCGCAGGGTGACGGCCCCGACGACGGCGGCGGGGACACGGGTGGTCCCGACGACGGGGGTGCCGACGCGCCCGGCCGGTCGTCGACGCGGGAGGACGCCGGGAGCGGCGACGCGCCCGCTCCGGGCGGCGGCGGGGAGCAGCAGCCCGTGCGGGCCGGTGAGCCGTTCCGTACGAAGATGCTGAGCGTGCCCGGGCTGGGCGAGGGCGCGGCGGGACGGCGGTCCCGGGCGCGTACCGAGCACGGCCGGACCACCGGGTCGCGGCGGCCGGAGGGGGCGCTGACGAAGCTGCACCTGGCGGCGACCGTGCAGGCGGCCGCGCCGCACCAGCGGGCGCGCGGGCGGTCGGGGCGGGGTCTGGTCGTGCGGCGTGACGATCTGCGGCAGGCGACGCGGGAGGGGCGCGAGGGCAATCTCGTGCTGTTCGTCGTCGACGCGTCCGGGTCGATGGCTGCCCGGCAGCGGATGAGCGCCGTGAAGGGTGCGGTGATGTCGCTGCTGCTGGACGCCTATCAGCGCCGGGACAAGGTCGGCCTGGTCACCTTCAGGGGCAAGGACGCCGAGGTGGTGCTGCCTCCTACCTCGTCGGTGGACGCGGCGGCGGCGCGGCTGGAGTCGCTGCCGACCGGCGGGCGGACCCCGCTGGCCGCCGGACTGCTCAAGGCGCACGACGTGCTGCGGGTGGAACGGCTGCGCGACCCGTCGCGGCGGGCGCTTCTCGTCGTGGTGACGGACGGCCGGGCGACCGGGGGCGTCGACCCGGTGGCGCTGGCGGCGCGGGCCGGGCGGCTGCACGCCTCCGAGGGCACCGCGGCCGTCGTCGTGGACTGCGAGTCGGGGTTCGTACGCCTCGGTCTCGCCGCACAGCTCGCCCGGGATCTGGGAGGCGGCGCGGTCACGCTCGACGAGCTGCGCGCCGACTCGATCGCCGGGCTGGTCAAGGACATCACTGCTGCCGGGAGGGCCGCTTAATGCCACAGGGACAGCCTGTATCGGTACCGGACGACGGGCTGACGACACGTCAGCGGCGTAACCGTCCGCTGCTGTTCGTCCACACGGGGATCGGGAAGGGCAAGTCGACGGCGGCCTTCGGGCTGGCGCTGCGGGCCTGGAACCAGGGATGGCCCATCGGGGTGTTCCAGTTCGTGAAGTCGGCGAAGTGGAAGGTCGGCGAGGAGAACGCGCTGAAGGTGCTCGGGGCGAGCGGCGAGGGCGGCAGCGTCGACTGGCACAAGATGGGAGAGGGCTGGTCGTGGGTCCAGAGGGACAATCAGCTGGACAACGAGGAGAAGGCCCGGGAGGGCTGGGAGCAGGTCAAGCGTGACCTGGCCGCCGAGACGTACAAGCTGTACGTGCTCGACGAGTTCGCCTATCCGATGCACTGGGGCTGGATCGACACCGACGAGGTCGTCGAGGTGATGCGCGACCGTCCGGGGACGCAGCACGTGGTGATCACGGGGCGGAACGCCCCGCAGAAGCTGATCGAGGCCGCCGACCTGGTGACCGACATGTCGAAGGTCAAGCACCCGATGGACGCAGGTCAGAAGGGCCAGAGAGGCATCGAGTGGTGAGTGTTCCTCGTCTGGTCATAGCCGCACCCGCTTCGGGCAGCGGCAAGACCACGGTCGCCACGGGCCTGATGGCGGCCTTCGCGGAGCGTGGGCTCGCGGTGTCCCCGCACAAGGTGGGGCCCGACTACATCGACCCCGGCTACCACGCGCTGGCCACCGGCCGGCCGGGGCGCAACCTCGACGCGTACATGTGCGGGCCAGGTCTGGTCGCCCCGCTGTTCGCGCACGGTTCGAGCGGCTGCGACCTGGCCGTCGTCGAGGGGGTGATGGGGCTGTACGACGGGGCGTCGGGGCAGGGTGAACTCGCCTCGACCGCCCAGGTGTCCAAGCTGCTGCGGGCGCCCGTCGTGCTGGTCGTCGACGCGTCCTCGCAGTCCCGCTCGGTCGCCGCCCTGGTGCACGGTTTCGCCTCCTGGGATCCGGAGGTGCGGATCGGCGGGGTGATCCTGAACAAGGTGGCGTCCGACCGCCACGAGTCGCTGCTCCGGGAGGCGCTCGACGAGTCCGGGCTGCCGGTCCTGGGGGTTCTGCGGCGCGCGCCGCAGGTGGCGACCCCCTCGCGCCATCTGGGCCTGGTCCCCGTGGCCGAGCGGCAGACCGACGCCGTCGACGCCGTGCGGGCCATGGGTGACCGCGTACGGGAGGGCTGCGATCTGGACGCCCTGCTGGCACTGGCCCGCTCCGCGCCCGCACTGCCCGACGAGGCGTGGGAGCCGGAGCCGCTCCCCTCGCCGGGGGTCCGGCCCGTGGTGGCGGTGGCGGGCGGCGCGGCGTTCACCTTCGCGTACGCGGAGCACGCCGAGCTGTTGACGGCGGCGGGCGCGGAGGTGGTCGTCTTCGACCCGCTGCACGACGAGAAGCTGCCCGCGGGCACGGCGGGGCTCGTCATCGGCGGCGGCTTCCCCGAGGTGTACGCACCGGAGCTCTCGGCGAACGAGCCGCTGCGCCGCGCGGTCACGGATCTGGCGCGGTCAGGCGCCCCGGTCGCGGCGGAGTGCGCGGGGCTGCTCTACCTGGCCCGTGAGCTGGACGGCCGGCCGATGTGCGGGGTGCTGGACGCCTCGGCCCGGATGTCCGATCGGCTGACCCTCGGCTACCGGCAGGCGGTGGCGGTGTCCGACAGCGTGCTGGCCGTCGCCGGGACCCGACTGCGCGGACACGAGTTCCACCGGACGGTGCTGGAGCCCGGGGCCGGTGAGACGCCCGCCTGGGGGCTGCACCAGCCGGAGCGGCGGGTGGAGGGCTTCGTGCAGGGCGGCGTGCACGCGAGCTATCTGCACACGCACTGGGCGGCGGAGCCCGGGGTGGCCCGGCGTTTCGTGGAGCAGTGCCGGGGGTGACGTCGCTCCGCTCCCGTGGAACGGCGCCCGGGGTGACGTCACTCCGCGATGCCGACCACCAGCCAGATGAAGCCCACCCCCGCGACCGTGCACAGCAGCGTGGAGCGGGCCGGGTGGTCGTGGTGCGCCTCCGGGAGGATCTCGGCCGCTGCGAGGTACAGCAGCGCCCCGCCGAAGAAGCCGAGATAGCAGCCGAGCAGTTCCTCCGGAAGGGTGAACAGCAGGGTGGTCGCCGCGCCCACGATCGGGGCCAGGGCGTCCGCGTACAGCATCAGGAGGGCCTTGCGGCGGGCGTTCCCGTAGAGGCTGGTGATCGTGTACGTGTTGAACCCGTCGGCGAAGTCGTGGGTGATGACGGCGAGTGCGACGGCGGCTCCCATTCCGCCGCCGATCTGGAACGCGGCGCCGAGCGCGATGCCGTCCATCAGGCTGTGGCCGACCATCGCGGCCGCAGCGGTCAGCCCGACCTGCGGCACCCGTTCCTCGCCCGCCCCGTGTGCCGCCTGGCGTACGGCCAGCGAACGCTCGACGAGATGGGCCGTCAGGAAACCTCCCACGAACAGCAGCAGGGCGGCGGGGACACCGAAGACCACGCCGCCTGCGGCCTCCACCGCCTCGGGCAGCAGATCGAGACCGACGACGCCCAGCATCAGTCCGCCGGCGAAACCGAGCACGAGGTGCCGGCGGTCGCTGACGCGCTGCGCGACCCAGCCGCCCGCGAGGGTCATCAGGAACGCGCCGAGCGCGACGAATACCGCCATGGGCCCTTGCTAGCGGATCGACCCCTCCTCCCGCACCTCAGGTCACCCTGACCTCTGCCCTGCCCGCATCCGCTCACCCGTGCCCCTGGAAGGACCTCCCCTCATGACCCGAGCCGCGCTCGTCGTCGGTGTCGGTGCCCGTCGCGGCGTCCCCGCCGAGGAGGTGCTGGGGCTGATCCGCAGGACGCTCCAGGAGGCCCGGCTGACGGCCGGTGACGTGGTTGCCCTGGCGACGCTGGACTCCAGGGCGGACGAGCCCGGGATCGCCGGTGCCGCCGCGCGCCTGGGGGTGCCCGTGCGGTCGTACACGGCCGGCGCGCTGGCGGAGGTCCCTGTGCCCCATCCGTCCGAGGCGCCCCGTGCGGCTGTGGCCACCGGGTCGGTCGCGGAGGCTGCGGCTCTCATGGACGGCGGTGAACTGCTGGTTCCGAAGCGGAGATCGCGGTCGGCGACCTGCGCGGTGGCCCGCCGGGGGGAGGCCGACGGCACCACGGCATCGACGAATGGCGCCGAGCCGTTCACCATGGCTGCCATGCTGCCCCCCACGAAGCACAGCGAGAACGCCGGACCCGATCTGCGGCACCACGGCGACGCGGAAGTACGCGGCCTCGATCTGACCGACCTCGCGGTCAACGTACGGACCGGCACACCCCCGGACTGGCTGAGGCAGCGGATAGCCGCGTCGCTGGGTTCGCTGGCCGCCTACCCCGACGGACGGCCGGCGCGGACGGCGGTCGCCGGGCGGCACGGGCTGCCCGAGGAAAGGGTCCTGCTCACGGCGGGCGCGGCCGAGGCGTTCGTACTGATCGCGCGGGCGCTGCCCGCCCGGCGGCCGGTCGTCGTGCATCCGCAGTTCACCGAGCCCGAGGCGGCACTGCGCGCGGCGGGGCGCGAGGTCGGGCGGGTGGTGCTGCGCCCGGAGGACGGCTTCCGGCTGGATCCGGCGGCGGTGCCGGAGGACGCGGATCTGGTGGTGGTCGGCAATCCGACCAACCCGACCTCCGTGCTGCATCCCGCGGGCGTGCTGGAGCAACTGGCGCGGCCCGGGCGGACGCTGGTGGTCGATGAGGCGTTCATGGACGCCGTGCCGGGAGAACGCGAGGCGCTGTGTGCCCGCCAGGACGTTCCCGGGCTGGTCGTGCTGCGCAGCCTGACCAAGACCTGGGGCCTCGCCGGCCTGCGGATCGGTTACGTACTGGCCGAACCGGCCACGGTCGCCCTGCTGCAGGAGGCACAGCCGCTGTGGCCGGTGTCCTCCCCCGCGCTGGCGGCGGCGGAGGCGTGCATGGAGCCGCGTGCGCTGGTCGAGGCGGCGGACGCGGCGGACCGGGTCACGGTGGACCGGGCGCATCTGCTGGCCGGACTGGCGGAGTTCAGCGAGGTACAGGTGGTGGAGCCGGCTGCCGGGCCGTTCGTGCTGCTGCGGCTCCAGCGGGCGGACGAGGTGCGGGAGCTGCTGCGCTCGCGTGGGTTCGCCGCGCGGCGCGGGGACACGTTCCCGGGGCTGGGCAGGGAGTGGCTGAGGATCGCCGTACGCGACCGTGTGACGACCAACAGATTCCTGCAGGCGCTCGACCTGGCCCTTCAGGGACTGCCCCGGAGAGCCGTCGGCTGACGGCTCTCCGGGGGCGGGGGCGGTGTCCGGTCGCGCGGACACCGCCCCCGCGGAGGTGATCAGCCCCGGGCCCGCCTGCGGGCGATGACCGTGGCGCCGGCGCCGGCCGCCAGCAGGACTGCCGCGGCACCCGCGATGTACGGGGTCGAGGAGCTGGATCCGGTCTCGGCGAGGTCTCCTGCGCCGGAGGCCTCGACCGGGTCGGATCCGGTCTGCGGCTTCACGTCGACGGGCTTCTCCTTGCCGCCGGTGCCGTTCGAGTCGCCGGTGCCGTTCGAGTCGCCGGAACCGGTGTCGCCGCCGGTGGATGCGCCGCCGTTCTCCGAACCGCCGCTGCCCGAACCGCCGTTCTCGGACCCGCCACTGCCCGAACCGCCGCCCTTGGGCGTCTCGCACGTCGCTTCGGCCAGCGTGACCTCGCCCTCCACCTCGGCGACGTTCAGCTTGAGCGGGTTCAAGGACACCCGCAGCCGCAACGCCGTCGCGGCCGCCGTCCGCGTGGTCGTCGCGGTCTTCGACAGGTCGAGCGTCACGTCACCCACGCCCGGCACCTCGACCTCCGTCGTGCCGCCCGAGGTGAGCCGGATCCTCTTGCCGAGCACCGTCACATGGCCCAGCACATTCGACTCCGCGACCGGCTTGTGGCCCACCTCGCACACCGCCTCGGAGGTGACCTCCTGGACCTCGATCAGCGAGAGCATCGGCAGCCCCGGCACGTGCACCCTGGCCTCGGCGAGGTTGGAGCGGCCCTCTGCCCTGTGCCGGTCCACCGTGGCGTTCGCCGTGGCCACGTCGGCCTTCAGGACGTGGACGGCGCGGCCCTTCTCGACGCCGTCGAGCTCCACACTGAGCGCGGTCTTCTCCGCGCTCGCCGGAGCGTGCACCTCGTTGAGCGTGGCCCTGAGCGGCACCTGGACCGACTTGTTCAGGAGCGAGACGTCGAGCCCGGCGCGGAGCACGACAGCGCTCGCCTTTCCGTGGCCGCCTGCCGGAGTGGCCGGAGTCGTCGCGGTGGCTGCCTGCGCGGGGACGGCGACGAGCAGGGCGACGGGAGCGGCGGCGATCGCCAGGGCGGCCGAACGGAAGGTGTTGCTGTTCAAGATGGTGGAACCCCCACAAGAGACATGGAGCCGCCGGCGCCGTCCAATGGGGGACATCGCGGGCACCGGCGGCCTCGACTCCGTGAATCTTTACGCACAGAGAGTGAACTGGCGGATACCTTCAGCCAGTTCACCCCAAAGAGGGGTTTCCGTGTGCACATTCGAATCCACCGGCACAGGAGTTCCTCGGAATCACCCGTTTCACGCCGTGCGCGGCCCACCGGACGCCCCCGAGGACACACGGAGGTGCTTCAACGAGATGCGGGGCCCAAGGTCACCGCCGGTCAACACGGCGCCCGTCACGAGGTCAACCGGCGATCAGCTCATCACCCGCCCGTTGAGCACCACTCTCCGAGGGGACGCCAGCACCCCCACGTCCGCCCTCGGGTCCTCGTCGTACATCACCAGGTCCGCCGGGGCCCCCTCCTCCAGGACCGGCCGGCCGAGCCACCGCCGCGCGCCCCAGGCCGTCGCGGACAGGGCGTCGACGGGCGGGATGCCCGCCTTCACCAGCTCGGCCACCTCCGCCGCGATCAGACCGTGGGCCAGCGAACCGCCCGCGTCCGTGCCGGTGAAGACCGGGATCCCCGCGTCGTACGCCGCGCGGACGGTGTCGTACCGGTCCTCGTGGAGCTGTCGCATATGAGCGGACCAGCGGGGGAACTTGGACTCGCCTCCCGCCGCGAGAGCGGGGAAGGTTGCGATGTTGACCAGGGTGGGTACGATCGCCACGCCGCGCTCCGCGAAGAGCGGAATGGTGTCCTCGGTCAGCCCCGTCGCGTGCTCGATGCAGTCGATCCCGGCTTCGACCAGGTCCCGCAGCGCGTCCTCGGCGAAGCAGTGCGCGGTGACCCGGGCGCCCAGCCGGTGTGCCTCGGCGATCGCGGCCTCGACCTCGCCGCGCGGCCAGCAGGCGGTCAGGTCCCCGGCGTCACGGTCGATCCAGTCGCCCACCAGCTTCACCCAGCCGTCACCGCGCCGCGCCTCCTGGGCGACGTAGGCGACGAGGTCACCGGGCTCGATCTCATGGGCGAAGTTGCGGATGTAACGACGGGTCCTGGCGATGTGCCGGCCGGCCCTGATGATCTTCGGCAGGTCTTCACGGTCGTCCACCCACCGGGTGTCGGAGGGTGATCCGGCGTCCCGGATGAGCAGTGTGCCGGCCTCCCGGTCCGTGAGGGCCTGCTTCTCGCTGGTCGCGGCGTCCACGGGCCCCTGGTGGCCGAGGCCGACATGGCAGTGCGCGTCCACGAGGCCGGGCAGCACCCATCCGGTGAGCGTCACGGCGTCTTCCGCGCCCGGCGGCCTCTCATAGGTGATCCGCCCGTCGACCGCCCAGAGCCCGTCCCTCACCTCGTCGGGCCCGACGAGTACCCGCCCCTTGATCCGCAGCACCGGCGCCACCTCGTGATCACTCATGGCAGCACTGTACGAGGCTCCGCCGAGAGCCCCCAGGGGCCCTGAGGGGCGCTGGGTACCCTCGACCCAGGCGCTGACCGCGCACCGGCCGACCCGAAGAGAGCACCACCGTGACACACCCATTCCTCGACCTCGCCCCGCTCACCGCCGCGCACTTCGCGGCTATCGAGCGGCGGGTGGCCGCCCTCCTCTCCACCGAGCAGGACGTCGTCATCATGCAGGGCGAGGCGCTGCTGCCCCTCGAAGGCTGCATCCGGGGCGGCGCCCTGCCCGGTTCGACCGCGCTGAACGTCGTCACCGGGCCGTACGGCCAGACCTTCGGCAACTGGCTGCGCGACTGCGGCGCGGAGGTCGTGGACCTGGCGGTCCCGTTCCACTCCGCGGTCACCGCCGAGCAGGTCCGGGAGGCGCTGGCCGGGCACCCGGAGATCGACTTCGTGTCGCTGGTGCACGCCGAGGCGGCGACCGGCAACACAAATCCGGTCGCGGAGATCGGTGAGGTCGTCCGGGCGCACGGCGCGCTGTTCATGGTGGACGCCGTGGCGTCCGTGGGTGCGGAGCCGCTGCTGGTGGACGAGTGGGGAGTGGACCTGTGCGTCATCGGCGCGCAGAAGGCCATGGGTGGCCCGGCGGGGGTGTCCGCGGTGTCGGTGAGCGCGCGGGCGTGGGAGCGGATGGCCGCCAACCCGAAGGCGCCGCGCCAGTCCTACCTCTCACTGCTCGACTGGAAGGCGCGCTGGATCGACGGCGGCCGGAAGGCGCTGCCGCACGCTCCGGCCCAGCTGGAGATGCTGGCGCTCGACGCGTGTCTGGAGCGGATCGAGGCGGACGGCCTGGACACGGTCATGGCGCGGCACGCCTCGGCGGCGGCGGCGACCCGGGCGGGGGCCACGGCCCTCGGCGGCGGGCTGGAGCCGTACGTCCACGACGCCCGTGACGCGGCGCCGGTCGCCACGACACTTCGCACACCCGCCGGTGTGGACGCCTCGGCACTGGTCGCGCACGCCCTGGCGGCGGACCCGTCACTGCCGTTGATCGCGGGCGGCGGTGCGCTGTCGAAGGAGATGGTCCGGGTCAATCACTACGGCGTGGACGCGACGCGGGAGGCGGTGTCGTCCTCGCTGGCGGCCCTGGGAGCCGCGCTGGCGGACGCGGGCCGGGACACCGATGTCGATGCTGCCCGGAAGGCCGTCGCGGAAACCTGGCCGAACAGCTGAATTGAATTACGGCCCCACCGCGGCCGAATTATTCGAAGTAAAAGGGGAGCTGCTTTACCGGGAGCAGCTCCCCGCATTCTTCTTCCCCCGTTCCGCATACCTAAACACGGCAGTTCCCGGCAAGCGGATCCGCACAATCCGAACAGGTGTCACGAGAGTTACAACGATGTGACCGACCCCACATCGAGTCCGTTATGGGTGTTAAATTCAGGACAAGTGGGCGGAATTCTCCCCTCGTCGAGGCCGGTCCGCGCCCGCGTGATAACACAGCAGGCTCGCTCACCCAACCCCTTACGGCGATGCAATTTTGATTTTTGCTGGGTAAATTCAATTCGCATGACCGCCGCACCAGCAGATTTTGCACGTGCCCGAAGCGAATTCCTCAGTATCGACACCCCGCGAGTGGAGGACGGAGCCGCGATCTGGCGCATTGCCCGCGACTCCGAGGTCCTGGACCTCAACTCCTCGTACAGCTACCTGCTGTGGTGCCGTGACTTCGCGGCGACCTCCGTGGTCGCCCGCGACGAGAACGGCGACCCGATCGCCTTCGTGACCGGATACATCCGCCCCGACCGCCCCGAGACACTCGTCGTCTGGCAGGTGGCCGTCGACCGGGCCCACCGTGGCAAGGGACTGGCGGCCACTCTGCTGGACGCGCTGACCACCCGTGTCGCCTCCGACCAGGGCCTGACATCGGTCGAGACGACCATCACCCCGGACAACACCGCCTCCGACCGGCTGTTCACCTCCTTCGCGCAGCGGCACGACGTGCCGCTGGAGCACGAGGTGCTCTTCGACGGGGCGCTGTTCCCCGACGGGCCGCACCTGCCGGAGGTGCTCTACCGCATCGGTCCGTTCTAGGGCCCCTCACACTTCTCCGCGCCCCGCCCGGGCGCGGCTTCCTGGGCAATGCCTGACCCGCGCCGCCCGTCACAACCCCCCTCGAGCAGGAGATCAGCTGTGACCATCACCCCGCCCGCCCTGAGTGTCTTCGAGAGCCTTGAGTCGGAAGTGCGGAGCTACTGCCGCAGCTGGCCCGCGGTGTTCGACCGCGCGCAGGGTGCCCGGCTCACGGACGAGGACGGACACTCCTACCTGGACTTCTTCGCCGGTGCCGGATCGCTCAACTACGGGCACAACAACCCGGTGCTGAAACGCGCGCTGATCGACTACATCGAGCGCGACGGGATCACCCACGGCCTGGACATGGCCACGACGGCCAAGCGGGCGTTCCTGGAGACGTTCGAGAACGTGATCCTGCGTCCGCGTGACCTGCCGTACAAGGTGATGTTCCCCGGCCCGACGGGCACGAACGCGGTCGAGTCGGCGCTGAAGCTGGCCCGCAAGGTCAAGGGCCGTGAGTCGGTCGTCTCGTTCACGAACGCGTTCCACGGCATGTCGCTGGGTTCGCTGGCCGTGACCGGCAACGCGTTCAAGCGTGCCGGCGCGGGCATCCCGCTGGTGCACGGCACGCCGATGCCGTTCGACAACTACTTCGACGGCCAGGTCCCCGACTTCCTGTGGTTCGAGCGTCTTCTGGAGGACCAGGGTTCCGGGCTGAACAAGCCCGCCGCCGTGATCGTGGAGACGGTGCAGGGTGAGGGCGGCATCAACGTCGCCCGCGCCGAGTGGCTCCGTGCGCTCCAGGACCTGTGCCACCGCCAGGACATGCTCCTGATCGTCGACGACATCCAGATGGGCTGCGGCCGGACCGGCGGGTTCTTCTCCTTCGAGGAGGCCGGCATCGTCCCGGACATCGTGACGCTGTCGAAGTCGATCAGCGGCTACGGGCTGCCGATGTCGCTGTGCCTCTTCAAGGGCGAGCTGGACGTCTGGGAGCCCGGCGAGCACAACGGCACCTTCCGGGGCAACAACCCGGCCTTCGTCACCGCCGCCGCCACGCTCGACGCCTACTGGGCCGACGGCCAGATGGAGAAGCAGACCCTGGCCCGCGGCGAGCAGGTCGAACAGACGCTGCTGGCGATCTGCGGCGAGGAGGAGACCGCGCAGTTCCGTGGCCGCGGCCTGGTCTGGGGCCTGGAGTTCACCGACCCCGAGCGCGCGTCCGCCGTCTGCAAGCGGGCCTTCGAGCTGGGCCTGCTGCTGGAGACATCAGGCCCGCAGTCCGAGGTCGTGAAGCTGCTCCCGCCGCTGACCGTCACCCCCGAAGAGCTGGACGAGGGCCTGCGCACGCTGGCCCGGTCCGTCCGCGAGACCGCCTGAGACGGGGCAAAACCCCCGCCCAGGCACCAAGAGCAGGACAGAAGAGAAAGGCACCATCCCACCGTGATCGTCCGATCTTTCAGTGACATCGAGAACACCGACCGGCACGTCAGGTCCGCTTCAGGTACCTGGGAGAGCAAGCGCATCGTGCTCGCCAAGGAGAAGGTGGGCTTCTCGCTCCACGAGACCGTGCTGTACGCGGGCACGGAGACGTCGATGTGGTACGCCAACCACATCGAGGCCGTTCTGTGCACCGAGGGCGAGGCCGAGCTCACCAACGACGAGACCGGCGAGACGCACTGGATCTCCCCCGGGACGATGTACCTGCTGAACGGGCACGAGAAGCACACGCTGCGGCCCAAGACCGACTTCCGCTGCGTGTGCGTGTTCAATCCCCCCGTCACCGGACGGGAGGACCATGACGAGAACGGTGTATACCCGCTGCTGACAGAGGAGGGCTGAACCATGACCACCGATGTACGCGCCGACCTGTACCCCTCGCGCGGCGCCGCCGAGATGACCACTCCCCGCCAGGACCCGGTCATCTGGTCCGCGCCGGGCGCGCCGGGACCGATCGCCGCGAAGGACCTCCAGTCCTTCGAGCACGACGGCTTCCTCGCCATCGACCAGCTCGTCACCCCCGACGAAGTGGCCGTCTACCGCGCCGAACTGGACCGTCTGGTGGACGACCCGCTGGTCCGCGCCGACGAGCGCTCGATCATCGAGCCCAAGTCGCAGAGCGTGCGCTCCGTCTTCGAGGTCCACAAGCTCAGTGAGATCTTCGCGAACCTGGTCCGCGACGAACGCGTCGTGGGCCGGGCCCGCCAGATCCTGGGCTCCGACGTGTACGTCCACCAGTCCAGGATCAACGTCAAGCCCGGCTTCGGAGCCTCCGGCTTCTACTGGCACTCCGACTTCGAGACCTGGCACGCCGAGGACGGCCTGCCCAACATGCGGGCCGTGTCCGTCTCGATCGCGCTGACCGAGAACTTCGACACCAACGGCGGGCTGATGATCATGCCCGGCTCCCACAAGTCGTTCGTCGGCTGCGCGGGCGAGACGCCGAAGGACAACTACAAGCGGTCCCTGCAGATGCAGGACGCCGGGATCCCCTCCGACGAAGTGCTGACCAAGATGGCCGACCGCCACGGCATCAAGCTCTTCACCGGCAAGGCCGGCTCGGCGACCTGGTTCGACTGCAACGCCATGCACGGCTCCGGGGACAACATCACCCCCTACGCCCGCAGCAACGTCTTCATCGTCTTCAACAGCATCGACAACACCGCGCAGGAACCCTTCGCCGCACCCATCCGCCGGCCCGAATTCATCGGAGCCCGCGACTTCACCCCGGTGAAGTAAGGGCGTACGACGGTCAGGTGGGGCGGGACGCATCACGCGTCCCGCCCTTCCTGCGTTCTCCGCGCACCTGGTCCGCGCCTCGCCGGATCGCCCACCGTCAGCGCTGCCGCCCGAGGGACGGGGCACCGTGTACGCCCGCGAGGTGCGCGCGGAGCCTGACCCGCTCGTCCGTCGCCCCGGACGGGTCGCCCTGCTGGTCGGCCAGCTTCTCGGCGCACACCAGCCGCTCACACTCGGGACACCCGGGCACGGGTTCCGGAGCCCTCAGAGGGAACGACATGTACGGGTCGTCGCCCTGGCGCGCGAGGTGCGGGTCGACTCCGCTCACAGGAACCGCCCTTCGCTGCGGGCGTTGCATCGCGCGTTCTCCGCGCGGAGGCGCTCTATCGGCGTCGCGAGCCGTACGCAGGCCGGGTCCACCTCCCATTCGGTCCCGCCCCTGACCGGGCGCAGTGACCAGTGGGGGCCGGAGACCCCTCGGAACTCCCCCACCCGGTCATCACGGGCGGTGTCCACGACGAGGGTGCCGGGGGCTGGGGGGCGTGGGGGTTCTTGCCCGCTTGCGGGGGTGTATGCCCCAGTCATCGCGACTCCACTCCGTAGTCGTTTCACTACCAAGGCGCCTCAGCGTGGCCTAGAGTCGATATCCGTTCAACCTGTTGGATGCGAACGGAAAGAAGGCAACAGGCCGGTGAACCGCAAGGAGTTGGACCCTGAGAGCAGTCCAGAAGCTGCCTTCGGAGCACGTGTCCGAAGCTCACGAGAGTCTCAAGGCTGGAAGCAGGAAGATCTAGCCGAACGAACGGGGTACTCCGGCACGCATATTTCGGCCGTTGAAACTGGACGCAAGGTTCCGACTCTTCGTTTCTCGCGCAGTCTCGACCTTGCCTTCGGCACTGGCGGCAGTGCTGACACGTTCGAGCGTCAGTGGCGCGAGATCCGACACGGCTCACTGTTGGAAGGCTTCCCCCAGTACGTGGGGCACGAGGGGCGAGCAGCTGAAATCCGGCTGTACGAGATCGGGATCATTCCCGGGCTGCTTCAGACACCGGAGTACGCGCGATGTCTGGCCGACAGCGCCGTACGACGAGGAGCCATCACGCCCGAGCAAGCAACGGAGCGAGTCACGTTCCTGGCGGACCGGCAGGCGACACTGATCCGGCCCCGTCCGCCGATGATGCTGGTGGTCATGGACGAGAGCTGTATCCGCAGGCGAGTCGGTGGACACACGCTCATGGGCGCCCAACTGGGTCGGCTGCTGGAGCTCGCCGAGCTGCCCAACATCGTGCTCCAGATCGCTCCGTACGACATAGGAGAGCGTCGCCCGTTCAACCTCCCGATGAACCTGCTCACATTGCCGGACCTGTCCGTGATCGCGTACGCGGAGTCCCAGATCCGCGGACACCTGGAACGTGATGTGCCCTCCGTGTTGCCTCTCTTGACGGCCTACCATCAACTACAGGCCGAAGCCCTGTCCCAGGCAGCATCGGTGGCCATGATCGAAGAGGCACGAAAGGGCACCCCGTGACGACCGAAGCCCCCCGTTGGATCAAGTCCTCGTACAGCGACAACGGCGGCAACTGCATCGAGGCCGCCACCGGCCTCGCCGTCCCGCGCGGCACGGTCCCCGTCCGCGACTCCAAGAACCCCGGCGGTCCCGTCCTGAACCTGCCCGCCGCCTCCTTCGCGTCCTTCGTGACGGGCGTCAAGGCAGGGGCGTTCGGTGTGGTCTGAGCGGTGGGGCTCTCCCCCACCCTTCAGGGGCGCATGACGATCTTTCCCACGTGCCCCCTGCGGGCGAGTTCCTCCTGCGCCTCGGCGGCCTGGTCCAGTGGGAACGTCGCGGCGATCACGGGCTGGATCTCACCGCGCCGAGCCAGGTCCATGAGTAGGCCGAAGTGCGTGGGTGTGTGCATCGCGGAGCCGATCACCTGCGCGTTGTGCAGGTAGAGGCGGCGCACGTCGAAGGTCACGTCGTAGCCGCCGAGCGCGCCGGCGACGACCCATCGGCCGCCTTCGCGCAGCAGTGGCAGCACCTCACCCACCAGGTCCCCGGCGACGACGTCGAGTGCGACGTCGATGCCCTCCGGGGCGGCGGCGCGGATCTGCTCGGGGATGTCCCGCGCGCGGTCGAGGACTTCGTGCGCGCCCGCGTCGCGCACCGCCCCGGTCTTGGATCCGCTGCTGATGGCGAGCACCTTCGCGCCGCGCGCACGGGCGATCTGGATCAGCGCGATGCCGACACCGCCGGACGCCCCCGAGACCAGCACGGTCTCCCCCCGCGTCAGCCGGCCCCGCTCGATCATGCCCAGCGCCGTGCCGTAGGCGGTCGGCAGCGTCGCGAGCTGATCGTCCGTGAGCGGGGATTCCGTCACGTCGTGCACCCGCGTCGCCGGCGCGGTCACGTACTCGGCGTAACCCCCGTCCCGTTCGCTCCCCATCAGGCCCACCGGGTTCGCATCCGGTCCGTCGCCGTCGTAGATCGCCGGATCGACGACCACCCGGCGGCCGGTGAGCCCCCCGTCCACGCCCGCGCCGACCGCCACGACCCGGCCGGCCACGTCGGCGCCCTGGATGCGCGGGAAGCCGATCGGGCCGCGCCAGCCGGACAGTGCCTTCGGGTCTCCCGGACGGCCGTAGGCGCCCTCCCGGGTCCAGAGGTCGGTGTTGTTCAGCGCCACCGCGCCGACCTCGACCAGCACCTCTCCCGCCTGCGGGACGGGGACCGCCACCTCCGCCGGTTCGAGGACCTCCGGACCTCCGTGCTCCGCGATCCGCACCGCGCGCATGGTCTCGGGCGCACCCATCGTTCTGCCTCCTCGCAGGTATACTGATCTGTGAACATCTTCCACCGTACACCGATCAGTGAAGAGGCGTCCCATGCAGGAAGCACGGCCCACGACGCCGGCCGGCCGGCGCATCCTGGCGGCTGCCGAGGAGCTCTTCTACGACCGGGGCATCACGGCGGTCGGTGTGGATCTGATCGCCGAGCACTCAGGGGTGACCAAGCGGACCCTGTACAACCAGTTCGGCTCGAAGGACCATCTGGTGGCGGCCTACCTCACGGGACGCGACCAGCGCTGGCGCTCACTGGTCCGCGCCGCCGTCGATGCCTGTGACAGCCCCGTCGAGGCCGTCACGGCCCCGTTCGACGCACTGCGGATCTGGAGCGGGACCAACACCCGGGGGTGCGCGTTCGTCAACGCGCTGGCGGAACTCCCGGACCCCTCGCATCCCGCCCACCGCATCGCCGTGGACCAGAAGCTCTGGCTGCTGGACCTGTTCGAGGGACTCGCCACCGCCGCGGGCTGCTCGGGCCCCGCCGCAGTCGCCTCCCGGCTGTTCGTGCTGCACGAGGGCGTTCTGGCCGCACAGCCGCTCCCGCTGGACACCCTGCCGGGAAGCACCGACCTGGCACGGACGGTGGTCCGAGCCGCCGTCTGAGCTCCGCACGGCCGCTCAACCCACTGGACCTCGGTGCGGATCAGCGGCGACAGTGGCGCCCATGACATCCCTCGTACAGCACATCACCGTCGACTGCGCCGACGCCTACGAGCTGGCCGTTTTCTGGGCCGAGGTGCTCGGATCATCCGTATCCGACGACGACGAGCCCGGTGACCCCGAGGCGCTCGTCGAGACACCCCGCGCCGCTCTGCTCTTCATCACCGTGCCCGAGCCCAAGAGCACCAAGAACCGCATCCATCTGGACCTGCGCCCCGAGGACCGCACCCGTGACGAGGAGGTCGAGCGGCTGCTCGCCATGGGTGCCACGCTGGTCGCCGACCACCGGAGGCCGAACGGCCGGGGCTGGGCGACCATGGCCGATCCCGAGGGCAACGAGTTCTGCGTGGAGTGCGGTGCGCGGGAACGCGCCGCACTGACCGGTACCCGGCTGCCCGTCACCGCCGACGACGTCACCCTGGCCGTACGGCTGGCGGTCGACACCCTCGCCGCGTCCCCGACGGACGACTGGCACGTCCCGGCGGGGACGTTGAGCTGGGACTGCTGGGAGACGGTGGAGCACCTGAGCGACGACCTCTTCGCGTACGCCGTCCAGATGGGTGGGCGCAGGCCCTCGCAGGACGGTGAGGTGCCGTTCCGGTACGCGCCCGACCGTGAGGGCGGCCCCGCGAACTCGATCTTCGCGAACCCGGCTGGCGGAACTTCCGGGCTGCTCCAGACACTGGAGGCGAGCGGCGCCCTCCTGACGGCGATGGTGCGTACGACCCCTTCGGACGTGCGCTCCCACCATGTGTTCGGGCTGTCCGACCCCGAGGGCTTCGCCGCGATGGGCATCGTGGAGACCCTCGTGCACACCCACGACGTCGCCGCCGGCCTGTCGGTCTCCTGGACCCCGCCCCGGGATCTCTGCGACCGGGTGCTGGCCCGGCTCTTCCCCGACGCCCCGGACGACGAGGACCGGTGGACCGTGCTGCTCTGGTGCACCGGCCGCGCGGACCTGACGGGCCGTGACCGCGTCACGTCCTGGAAGTGGCAGGGTGCGCCGCCGGCCCGGTGAGCCGTACGCGGGTCCGTGGGCCACACCGACACGGCGGATACCGGCCACATCCCGGCCGGTTGCCGTGGCCCGGAGGAGCCAGGCCGGGGTCCGCGGGTAGCGTCACCGCCATGGAACAGCCGAACGGCACCGCCCTCACCGACCAGGCGCCGGCAGACCCGGCGGTCACCGACGACGCGCTGGCCACACAGCCCGTCGGGTACTGGAGCGGACTGGCCCACACGGCCGTCACCCGGCATCTGCGGGACGCCATGGCCAGGATCGACGTCACGCAGCCGCAGTACTGGGTGCTGAACCGGGTGCGCGGCGGGCCCGCCGCGCCCACCCGCGAGGAGGTCGTCGACCAGCTCACCCCCCTCGCCGACGGACCGCAGGACATCTCCCGGGCCGTCGACCAGCTGCTCCACCGCGGCTGGCTCGGCGAGGAGGGGGACCGGCTGGCCCTCACCGCCGACGGGGAGGCCGCCCGGGTGCGGCTCCGTGAACTGGCGACCGGTATCCGCGCCGAGGTCCACCGGGGCGTCAGCGACGCGGAGTACGTGGCCGCGCTCAAGGTGCTCCGCACGATGGTGGCCAACATCGAGGGCGCACGACCCGTCTGAGCGTCTCCCCGCCGCCGGGTACCGCCGGTCCGGTCCGCCTCGGGCGTCCCGGACCGGCGGGTCCGCTACCTGTGCGAGAACCAGGCCGCCGCGGGGAGCAGCCTGCCGTCGTAGTCGAACACCGCCTGGTTCTCCCATGCGTTGCCGGAGGCCGGATCGGCCGGGTCCCAGCCGCTGCCCTTCGCGGCGGTCCACGCGGGCTCCCAGTACACGGCGCCGAGCCCCCGGCCGTTCGGGACGGCCTCGACGACGTTCATGACGTCCCGGAGGTTCGCGGCCTGACCGGCGGGGGTCGCCGGATAGCCGGTGACCAGCTGGCCGGCGGTGGCCACGTTGTTCTCCAGGCCGTCGTCGTCGGCGAGCGTGTGCGCGTAGGCCGTCTCGGCGACCAGCACCGGCTTCCCGTAGCGGGAGGCCGCGTCGTCGAGGTTGGTCTGGAGCTCGGACAGCGAGCCGTGCCAGTAGCCGTAGTAGGAGAGGGCGATGACGTCGAACGGCACCTTCTGCGCCACGGCGTTGTCGAACCACCAGCGGGTGCCCGCGTTGTCGCCGCCCTCGGCGAGGTGCAGCACCACCTTCGTGCCGGAGGAGACCGCCTTGGCGGCGTTCGCCCCGGAGGTGATGAGGCCCGCCAGCTGGGACCAGTTGTCGGTGGAGCCCTCCGGCCAGAGCATCCCGCCGTTGATCTCGTTGCCTATCTGCACCATGTCGGCCGTGGTGCCCTGGGCCTTCAGCGCGTTCAGCACGTCGTAGGTGTGGTCGTAGACGTCCGTGCGGAGACGGCTGTAGCTGTGTCCGGCCCAGGCGGCGGGCTTGTTCTGCTTGCCGGGGTCGGCCCAGGCGTCGGAGTAGTGGAAGTCGACGATCGTCTTCATGCCGAGGGCCTTGGCGCGCTTGGCCATGGCCAGGACGTGGGCCTTGTCGTTGTACCCGTCGACCGGGTTCACCCACACCTTGAGGCGTACGTAGTTCATGCCGGAGCTCTTGAGGATGCTCATGGCGTCCCCGGCCCGGCCGCTCGCGTCGGTGTACTTCGCGCCGTACGCCTCGTTCTTCGGGAGGGTGGAGAGGTCACCGCCCCTGACGCTCAGGCCCGTGCTTCCCCTGGCGAAGGTGATGTCGTCGAAGTTGGCCCACTCCCCCGCGTGCGCGTCGGAGTTGAGGCTGATCGTGCAGGCACCGCCGGTCACCTTGACGGAGGTGACGAGCCGGATCCACGCGCCGTCCGCGGTGGGCGGCAGGTCGGTGCGCTGCTCGGCGGAACCGCAGTTGCGCAGGGCGATGTAGGCGGAGTTCTGGCCTCCGCCGGAGCGGACCCAGGCGCTGAGCGTGTACGTGCCGTCGGTGAGGCCGTTCAGATACTGGTAGGTCTCCACCTTGTACGCGGAGGCCGACCAGTGGCTGAGCCGGGTGCTGCCGCCGTGGCCGCCCGCCTCGGTGAAGGAGGCGGCGTTCTGTCCGCCGGCCGAATACGTCGACCAGCCGGTCGCACCTGACTCGAAGCCGGTGTTGACGGGGGTGGTGGCCGCGTGGGCGGTCTGTGCGGGGAGCGCGGCGAACACGAGGCCGGAGAGCGCGGCCACCGCCCCGGCCGCCTTCGCGCGGGTGTGCGTCGTTCCGTACATCGTCGATGTCCCTTCGACAGTTGTGCGGGCTACGGGTGTGCGCCTCAGCCGTCGAGCCGTACGACGCGGACCGCGCCCGCCGGAACGGCGAGCTTGTCCACGGCGGGCTCGCCGGTGAGGAGTTCGGTGCCGGGGGCGTCCAGCGCCACTCCGGCGTCGGCGTCGCTGTGGTTGATGGCGAACAGGTAGGTGCCGCTCTCACCGGTGCGGCGCACCACCTCGACGTCGTACGGCAGGTCGGTGCGGGGCTCGATACCGGCGTCGGTGGCCGCACGGTCCAGGACGGCGTCCAGGTCCGGGCCGGAGAGCCGGGTGGAGATGTACCAGGCGGTGCCCTCGCCGAGCCGGTTGCGGGTGACTGCGGGCCGGCCGGCCGGGATGCCGTCGGCGTACGACCAGACGGTCTCCGCGCCGCGCGGGATCACCACGTCCGACCAGAGGTCGCCGGTCAGCTCCGGGCCCTCGGGGGCGCCCTCGGGGGTGATCAGACGGACGGTCCCGCCCACACCGAGCGGGGCGAACTCCTCGACCGTCAGGCCGAGTACGTCGCGGAGCGCGCCGGGGTAGGCCCCGGGGTGCACCGCGTCGTCGGTGTCGACGATGCCGGAGAAGTACGAGACGACGAGGGTGCCGCCGTTCTCGACGTACCGCCGCAGGTTGCGGCCGGTCTCCTCGGTGGCCAGGTAGAGGGCGGGGACGACGACCAGGGGGTAGCGGGAGAGGTCGGCGTCGGGGTGCGCGAAGTCGACTGTGAGGTGCCGGTCGTAGAGCGAGGCGTAGAAGGTGTCGGCGCGCTCACGGGCGTCGTGCTCCTCGCTCGGACGCCACTCCAGGCCCTGCGCCCACCAGGACTGCCAGTCCCACAGCACCGCCACGTCGGCGACGGTCCGGGTGCCCCGGATGCCTTCCAGCAGGCCGATCCCGGCGCCGAGCGCGCTCACCTCGCGCCAGATCCGCGAGTCGGTGCCGGCGTGCGGGACCATCGCGGAGTGGAACTTCTCGGCGCCGCGCCGGGACTGCCTCCACTGGAAGAACATCGCACCCTCGGAGCCCCGGGCGACGTGGGCGAGGCTGTTGCGGGCCATCTCGCCGGGGCGCTTGGCGGGGTTGCGGGGCTGCCAGTTGACGCCGCTGGTGGAGTGTTCCAGCAGCAGCCAGGGCGCGCCGCCGGCCACCGAGCGGGTGAGGTCCGCGGCCATGGCGAGGTTGACGTGGGTGCGGCGGCCGTCGGTGATCAGGTAGTGGTCGTTGGAGACGATGTCGACCTCGCGGCCCCAGGCCCAGTAGTCGACGGATTCGCACTGGCTGAGTGCGGTCATGAAGTTGGTGGTGACCGGGATGCCGGGGGCGAGCCGGTGCAGGATGTCGCGTTCGGCGGTGAAGTTCTCCCGCATGGTGGCGTCGGCGAAGCGGGCGTAGTCCAGCTGCTGCGCCGGGTTGCCGACGGTCGGGGTGGTGCGGGGCGGGTCGATGTCGTCGAGCGTCCGGTAGCGCTGGCCCCAGAAGGCGGTGCCCCAGGCCTCGTTGACCGCTTCGGCCGAGCCGTGCCGGTCGGTGAGCCAGCGGCGGAAGTGCGCACCGCAGCTGTCGCAGTAGCAGGCGCTGACGGGGACGCCGTACTCGTTGTGGACGTGCCACATCGCGAGGGCGGGGTGGCTCCCGTAGCGGCGGGCGAGCTGCTCGGTGATGCCGGCGGCCGCCGCGCGGTAGGGGGCGGAGCTGTGGCAGATGGCGCCGCGTGATCCGAAGGCGTAGCGGACCCCGTCCCGGCTGACGGGCAGGGCCTCGGGGTGGGCGCGGTAGAACCAGGCCGGCGGGGTGACCGTCGGGGTGCCCAGGTCGGCGCGGATGCCGTTGACGTGCAGCAGGTCCAGGAGGCGGTCGAGCCAGCCGAAGTCGTAGGTGCCCGGCTCCGGTTCCAGCAGCGCCCAGGAGAAGATCCCGACGCTGACCATGGTCACGCCGGCCTCCCGCATCAGGCGTACGTCCTCGTGCCAGACCTCTTCGGGCCACTGCTCGGGGTTGTAGTCGCCGCCGAAGGCCAGCTTGTGCAGACCGACCGGGTAGGGGGCGGATTCTGAGTGCGGCATGGACAGCTCCTGGCTCTTCGGGACAACTTCTGGGAACGTGCACACACACTCTCGGCGGCGCAGGGCCAACATAACCGCACAGCAACAACCATTGACAAGTGTCGGTTTGGTTTCTCTACTGTGAACGCTCACAGCGCCTTTCCGGCCAGTCCGCCGATGCGTCTGTTCATCTCGTCAGGGGAGAAACCATGAAATACCGCACCGTCGCGGTGTCCACCGCCGCCGCTCTCGCCGCCACCGCCCTGCTCTCGGGGTGCGGCTCGGACGACGGCGGTGACGAGCCGGCCGCCTCGGGTCCGGCCTCGCTGACCTACTGGGCGTGGGCTCCCGGCCTGGACAAGGTCGCGGACATCTGGAACAAGGGCCCGGGCAAGGAAGCGGGCATCACCGTCACGGTGAAGAAGCAGGCCTCCGGCGACGACCTGGTCACCAAGATCATCACGGCGGCGAAGGCCGGCAAGGCGCCCGACCTCGTACAGGCCGAGTACCAGGCACTCCCCACCCTGGTCTCCAATGACGTCCTCGCCGACATATCCGAGGAGGCGGGCGACGCCGAGGGCGAGTTCGCCGCCGGTGTCTGGCAGCAGGCGACGCTGGGCTCGGACGCCCTGTACGCCCTGCCGCAGGACTCCGGCCCGCTGATGTTCTACTACCGCAAGGACCTCTTCGAGCAGTACGGCCTGACCGTGCCCACCACCTGGGACGAGTTCGCCGGGACCGCCCGCGCGCTGAAGAAGAAGGCGCCGGACAAGGACCTCACCACCTTCTCCTCGAACGACTCCGGCCTCTTCGCGGGCCTCGCCCAGCAGGCGGGCGCGAAGTGGTGGACCACCGGCGGTGACAAGTGGAAGGTCGCGATCGACGACCCGGCCACGCAGAAGGTCGCGGACTTCTGGGGCGGTCTGGTCAAGGAGGGCGCCATCGACAACCAGCCGATGTACACCCCCGCCTGGAACAAGGCGCTCAACACCGGCAAGCAGGTCGCCTGGGTCAGCGCCGTCTGGGCGCCCGGCACCCTGACCACCGCCGCGCCCGAGACGAAGGGCAAGTGGGCGATGGCCCCGCTCCCCCAGTGGACCGCCGGTGAGAACGTCACCGGCAGCTGGGGCGGCTCCTCCACCGCCGTCACCAACGACTCGAAGAACAAGAAGGCCGCGGCCACCTTCGCGAAGTGGCTGAACACGGACCCCGCGGCCCTCGCCGCGCTGGTGAAGGAGGGCGGGATCTACCCCGCCGCGACGGCGGCGCAGACCGGCGGCGCGCTCTCGAAGGCCCCGGACTACTTCTCGAACCAGCCCGGCTTCTACACCGAGGCCGCCAAGATCGCCCAGGGCACCGCGCCCGCCGCCTGGGGCCCGAACGTCAACGTCGCGTACAGCGCCTTCAAGGACAACTTCGCCGCGGCCGCCAAGAACAGGTCGGACTTCGGCGCCGCGCTGACCGCCATGCAGGACGCCACCGTCGCGGACCTGAAGAAGCAGGGCTTCGGGGTCTCGGAGTGACACGTACACCCCGCAGGAAGGCATACGGGGTCAAGAGCGCCCCGTACGCCTTCCTGGTTCCCGCCACCGTCCTGTTCCTGCTCTTCTTCGCCCTGCCCATCGGCTACGCCGTCCACCTCAGCTTCCGCAGGACCGAGGTCGAGGGACTCGGCCTCGGCAAGGGCGCCCGCGAGGAGATCTGGGCCGGCCTCTCCAACTACACGGACGCGCTGACCGACCCGGAGCTGCTGCACGGAGCACTGCGCATCCTCGGTTACGGCGCGATCGTCGTCCCGGTGATGCTCGGCCTGGCCCTGCTGTTCGCCCTGCTGCTGGACACCGACGGGCTCCGGCTGCGCGGCTTCAACAGGCTGGCGATCTTCCTGCCGTACGCGATCCCGGGCGTCATCGCCGCCCTGATGTGGGGCTTCCTGTACCTGCCGGACGTCAGCCCCTTCCTGTACCTGCTCGACGCGACGGGGCTCCCGCAGCCCGATCTGCTGGACGGCGGACCGCTGTACCTCTCGCTGGCCAACATCGCGGTGTGGGGCGGCACCGGCTTCAACATGATCGTGATCTACACCTCGCTCCGGGCGATCCCCGCCGAGATCTTCGAGGCCGCGCGGCTCGACGGCTGCTCGCAGCTGCAGATCGCGCTGCGGATCAAGATCCCGATGGTGGCGCCGTCACTGATCCTGACCTTCTTCTTCTCGATCATCGCGACGCTCCAGGTCTTCAGCGAGCCCACCACGCTGAAGCCGCTGACCAACTCCCTCTCCACCACCTGGAGTCCGCTGATGAAGGTCTACCAGGACGCCTTCGTCAACAACGACATCCACGCGGCCGCGGCCCAGGCGGTCGTCATCGCCGTCGCCACCCTCGCCCTGTCCTTCGGCTTCCTCAAGGCGGCCAACTCCCGTACGAAGCAGGGAGACTCCCGTTGAGCACCCAGCCCCTCGCCGTCCCCGGCCGCCGGCGCTTCCCCCTCCTGCCCACGGCCGCGCTGCTCCTCGGCGCCCTTTACTGCCTGCTGCCCGTCGCCTGGGTCCTGGTCGCCTCGACGAAGTCCGGCAGCGAGCTGTTCTCCACCTTCACCTTCCTGCCCGGCTCCGGCTTCACGGACAACGTCTCCGATCTCACCGAGTACCGCGACGGGGTGTACTGGAAGTGGATGGCCAACTCGGCCTTCTACGCCGGTGTGGGCGCGCTGCTGTCCACCGCGGTGTCCGCGGTCTCGGGGTACGCGCTGGCCGTGTACCGCTTCCGCGGCAAGGAGACCGTCTTCAACATCCTGCTCGCCGGGGTGCTGATGCCTCCGGTGATCCTGGCCGTGCCGCAGTACCTGCTGCTGGCCGAGGTGGACATGACCGACTCCTACCTCTCGGTCCTGCTGCCGCTGATCCTCTCCCCGTACGGCGTCTACCTGGCCCGGATCTACGCGGCCGCCGCCGTACCCGCCGACGTGATCGAGGCGGGGCGGATGGACGGCGGCGGCGAGTGGCGGATCTTCCGGACCATCGCACTGCCGATGATGCTGCCGGGGCTGGTGACGGTCTTCCTGTTCCAGTTCGTGGCGGTCTGGAACAACTTCCTGCTGCCGTACATCATGCTCGGCGACGACGAGAAGTTCCCGGTCACCCTGGGCCTCTACACGCTGCTCCAGCAGGGATCGAACACTCCGGCGCTCTACACGCTGGTCATCACCGGCGCGCTGCTGGCGATCATTCCGCTGATCGCCCTGTTCCTCGCGATCCAGCGGTTCTGGAGCCTGGACCTGCTCTCCGGCGCCGTAAAGTCCTGACAGCTCCTCAACAGGGCTTCCCTTGATGAAAGATCATGCTTCATGAGCCGCACAGAACAGAACGGCGCGGGACGCCGCAGGCCGCCGACGATCCACGACGTCGCCCGGGAGGCCGGGGTCTCCCGGGGCACCGTCTCCCGGGTGCTCAACGGCGGTCACAACGTCAGCCCGGCCGCGCTCGAAGCGGTTCAGTCCGCCATCCGCAGGACCGGCTACACCGTGAACCGGCATGCCCGGTCCCTGATCACCGGACGCTCCGACTCGGTGGCGTTCCTGCTGACCGAACCCCAGGAACGCTTCTTCGAGGACCCGAACTTCAATGTGCTGCTGCGCGGCTGCACCACCGCGCTCGCCGCGCACGACATCCCGCTGCTGCTGATGATCGCGGGCACGGAGGCGGAGCGCCGCCGCAACATGCGCTACATCGCCGGGCACGTGGACGGGGTGCTGCTGGTCTCCAGTCACTCCGGCGACCCGGTCGCCGCCCAGCTGCACGAGGCCGGTGTGCCGCTGGTGGCCTGCGGGAAGCCGCTCGGGCAGGGTTCGCGGGTCAGTTACGTGGCGGCGGACGACCGCAACGGCGCCCGGGACATGGTGCGTTTCCTGTACGAGTCGGGGCGCCGCCGGATCGCCACGGTCACCGGGCCGCTGGACACCCCGGGCGGGGTGGACCGGCTGGCCGGTTACCGCGAGACGCTCGCCGAGTGCGGGCTGCCCGTCGACGAGGCCCTGATCGTGCCGGGCGACTACAGCCGCGCGGGCGGCGAGGCTGCGGCGGCGCTGCTGCTGGAGCGGGCGCCGGACGTGGACGCGGTGTTCGTCGCGTCGGACCTGATGGCGCAAGGGGTGCTGAGCACCTTGGAGCAAGGGGGCCGACGGGTGCCGCAGGACGTCGCGGTCGGCGGTTTCGACGACTCGCCGGCGGCTCTCGCGGGGCGGCCGGAGCTGACCACGGTACGCCAGCCGTGGGACCGGATCAGCGCCGAGATGGTGCGGGTACTGCTGGCCCAGATCGGTGGGGAGGACCCGGCCGCGGTGATCCTCCCCACGGAGCTGGTGCGCCGCGATTCGGCGTAGGCCCACGGAGCTGGTGCGCCGCGATCCGGCGTAGACCCGCGGAGCCCGGTGGTCAGGCGGTCAGTGCCGCGAGCTCCGCTTCCGCGCGCTCGGTGACCAGGGCGAGGACACGGCCGGCGGCGGCCAGGTCCTCGGACGGTATCCCGGCCCAGACGCGGGCGGTGAGGGGAGCGGTCTCCGCGACCACGGCGGCGATCAGCTCCCGCCCCGCATCCGTGGGGCGCAGGTGCGCGCCGTCCTCGACGAGCAGCTTCTCGGCCAGCAGTTCGTCGAGTGTGACGCGGATCCCGGCCGGATCGGCTTTGAGGTAGCCCCGGACCTGGGCGACGAGTTCGTCCGCGGTACGCGGGGTGTCGGCGGTCACGGCGGCGCGCAGGGTGATCTGCTGCTGGAAGGTCGCGCCGTGCCGCGCCAGGACGTGTTCCAGGATGCCTCGGGCGGCGTAGTGGGCCAGCCCGAGGGTGCGGGCGTCGGCGGCGGGTGCGGTTGCGGTGGATGCGGTGCTGGTCATGATGTCGTCCCCTGAGTGCTCTCGTCGTTCGCTGCGGATGGAGCGAGAGGTGCGTCGAGCAGGGCCGTCAGCTCGTCGGTGAACGCGCGTGTCCGCGGGTCGTCGAGGCCGCCGAGCGGCTCCAGCAACTGCTGGAGCAGTTCCTGGACCGCGGCGACGGCCTGCCGCGTGACGGCCTGGCCCCGCTCGGTGAGGGCCAGCTGCACCGCGCGGGGGTCGCGGGGGTCGCGGGTGCGCTCGATCAGACCGGCCGACTCCAGGGCGCGCGCCAGCTTCGAGACGTACAGCGCCTCCAGGCCGGTGTGGTCGGCGAGCCGGCGCTGGCTGGGCCGCTCCCCCGCGCGCCCCATGCCGTGGAGCGACGCGACCACCGCGTACTGCGCGTGGGTGAGACCCAGCGGAGCCAGCGCGCGATCGACCGCGACGCGCCACTTGTTGGCCAGCCGCCACACCAGAAAACCGGGCGTGGGCCCGGGTGAACCCTTGCTCATGGCAAATAGAGTACATAGCTACTATGTCCATGGCTACTAAATTCACCACCCCCGGACGGGCCCACGCCCCGGCACTCGGCGGGGCGCCGCCTCAGGCCGTCAGGGCCGGATAGTCGGTGTAGCCCTTCGCGTCGCCGCCGAAGAAGGTCGACGGGTCCGGCGCGTTGAAAGGACCGCCGGCCTTCAGCCGGGCCGGCAGGTCAGGGTTGGCGAGGAACAGCGCGCCGTAGGCGATGATGTCGGCGACGCCGTCGTCGATCACCGTGTGGTGCTCGGGGCCGGTCGGCCCCTCGGAGAACACGTTGATGACGAGGGTTCCGGTGAACCGCTTCCGCACCGCGAGCGTCAGCTCGCGGGTGTCGGACTGCTCCAGCAGGTGGAGGTACGCCAGACCGAGCGGTTCGAGCGCCGCGACCAGTGCGGTGTAGACGGCGTCCGGCTCGGGCTCCTCGATGCCGTTGTAGGGGTTCCCGGGCGAGATGCGCAGCGCGGTGCGCTCGGCGCCGATCTCGGCGGCGACCGCCTTGACCACCTCGACGGCGAAGCGGATGCGGGCCTCGTCCGAGCCGCCCCACCCGTCGGTGCGCAGGTTGGTGTTGGGGGCCAGGAACTGCTGGATCAGGTAGCCGTTGGCGCCGTGCAGCTCGACTCCGTCGAAGCCGGCTTCGATCGCGTTGCGGGAGGCCGTGACGAAGTCGCCGATGGTCGCGCGGATCTCCGCGTCGGTGAGTTCGTGCGGCTCCACGAAGTCCTTGGGCCCCACGTGGGTGTGGACCTGACCGGGTGCCGCGACCGGGGAGGGCGCCACGGGGACGAGTCCGTCCGGCAGCAGGACGGGGTGGCCGATCCTGCCCGCGTGCATGACCTGGGCGAAGATCCGGCCGCCCGCCGCGTGGACGGAGTCGGTGACCTTGCGCCAGGAGGCGACCTGTTCGGCGCTGTGGAGGCCGGGGGTGGACGGATATCCCTGGCCCACCACGGAGGGCTGGATGCCCTCGGTGATGAGCAGCCCGGCGGAGGCGCGCTGGGTGTAGTACTCGACGGTGAGGTCGGTGGCCGTACCCCCTTCACCGGCCCGGCTACGGGTCATCGGCGCAAGGGCGATGCGGTTGGAGAGCTGCGTACCGGAGAGATCGACGGGATCGAACGCGGTGGTCATGAAAGCCTCCGAGGCATTTACATGGTCGGCCAAGTAATTGAGTGCCCGGCCACTGTAACCCATTAATTGGCCGACCAAGGTAAAGTTCACGACGACGTCATGAACCCCGCCACCGACCGGGCCGCGACACCGCCCGAGGAGCCCCGATGAAGGACGACAGCACCACTCCCGCCGATGCCGCCTGCATCGTCGGGCTGCCGAGCGCGGCCCTCGGCGGCCCCGTCAGCCATGCCGTCTCACGGGTCGCCAGGCTGCACAGGATCACGGCGGGCCGGATGCTCAAGAGGCTCGGGCTCTACCCGGGGCAGGAGTTCCTGATGATGCATCTGTGGGAGACCGGAGCGGCCCGTCAGTCCGAGCTGATCAAGGCCATGGACCTCGACCCCTCCACCGTCACCAAGATGCTCCAGCGCCTCGAACAGGCCGGGCACGTGCGCCGCCGCCCCGACCCGGACGACGGAAGGGCCGTCCTGGTCGAGGCGACCGACGAGAGCTGCGCCCTGCACGACGAGGTGCGCGGCGCCTGGTCGGACCTTGAGGAGCACACCCTCGCGGGGCTCGGCCCGGCCGATCGCGCGGAGCTGACCCGGCTGCTCGCCATGGTGGAGGAGAACCTCTGCCATGAGGCCGGGGACTGCCCCGCACCGTAGCCCGTGGGGCCCGGCTCAGCCGGCCAGCACGTCCAGGGCGCGGTCGACGTCCGCCTCGGTGTTGTACAGGTGGAAGGCCGCCCTCAGATTCCCCGCCCGGGCCGAGACCATCACCCCTGCCGCCGCCAGACCGGGCTCGCGGCCGCCGAGCCCGGGTACGGCCACGATCGCGGAGGTGCCGGGCACCGCCTCGTGCCCGATCGACGCCAGCCCCTTCCGGAAGCGGGCGGCGAGCCCGGTGGCATGGGCGTACACGGAGTCCACCCCGACCTCCGCCAGCAGGCCCAGGGACTGCTCCGCCCCGTGATAGGCGAGGAACGCGACCGGCTCGTCGAAGCGCCGGGCGTCCACGGCGAGCTTCTCGACCGGCCCGTACGTGCTGTTCCAGCGGTCCTCGGCCGCGACCCAGCCCGCGTAGAGCGTCGGCAGGGTCTCCTGCACCGCCTCGGTCACGGTCAGGAACGACGAACCCCGGGGACACATCAGGAACTTGTAACCGCCGGTGACGGTGTAGTCCCACGCGCCGGCGTCCAGCGGCAGCCATCCTGCCGACTGGCTGGCGTCGAGCATCGTCCGGGCCCCGTGCGCGGCAGCGGCCTCGCGGACCGCGTCCAGGTCGGCGACCCGGCCGTCCGCGGACTGGACGGCGGAGAAAGCGACGAGCGCAGTCCCGGGCCGCACGGCTTCGGCCAGCCCGGTCAGGGGGACGTAGCGCATCCTCAGGTCGCCGCGGACGGCGAAGGGGCTGACGACGGAACTGAACTCACCGGTCGGCGCGAGGACTTCGGCACCTGCGGGGAGAGATGCCGCGACGAGCCCCACATGGGCCGCGACGGAGCCGCCGACGGCCACCCGCGCGGGCGCCACACCCGCGAGCCCGGCGAAGCCGGCCCGGGCGGAGTCCACCGATTCGAAGCTGCCGGCACCGCCCCGGACGCCCGCGCCGCCGTCGTCCGCCAGCGCCTTGACGGCCTCGACGGCACGACGGGGCAGCAGCCCGCAGGTCGAGGTGTTCAGATAGGTGGTTCCGGATGCGAATTCGGTGGCCCTGACCTGGTCGATCGCAGAAGTCTCCATGCGGGACAGCCTGACGGCCGCTCAACCTCACGTCAATCACGTAAGTTTGAGCGGCGCGCCCAAGGAAGCCTTATACACGCTGGTCGGACCGGTCCCCCTGGGGCACTTCGCACGCCCCGTCCGCATCGCAGGCCGCCGCGTCCCCGCCGACCTGGGTGAGGCCGGGGACCTCCCGGTCCTTCCACGCCTGCTCCAGGGCCTGGGTGAAGACCTCCGCGGGCTGACCGCCGGAGATGCCGTAGCGCCGGTCGAGCACGAAGAAGGGCACGGCGTTGGCACCCAGTTCGGCAGCCTCGCGCTCATCGGCCCGCACGTCGTCGGCGTACGCCTCGGGGTCGGCCAGCACCGCACGCGACTCGTCCGCGTCCAGCCCCGCCTCGACGGCCAGGTCGGCCAGCACCGCGTCGTCGAAGACCGAACGCTCCTCGGCGAAGTTGGCCCGGTAGACGAGCGTCAGCAGTGCGTCCTGGCGTCCGCGCGCCTTCGCGAGGTGGAGCAGCCGGTGGATGTCGAAGGTGCTGCCGTGGTCACGCCCCTCGGCCCGGTAGCCGAGCCCCTCGGCCTGCGCGTTCGCCGCGACGTTGGCCTCCATGCCGCGGGCCTCCTCGGGGCTGCGCCCGTACTTCTGCGCCAGCATGTCGATGACCTGCTCGGTGTCACCCTTGGCCCTGCCGGGGTCGAGCTCGAAGGAGCGGTGGACCACCTCGACCTCGTCACGGTGCGCGAATCCGGCCAGCGCCTTCTCGAAGCGGGCCTTTCCGACATAGCACCACGGGCAGGCGATGTCGCCCCATATCTCGACGCGCATGACTCTTCTACTCTCCAGCTCTGCTCTGACCGGTGACGGAGGGAGCCTCCGCCGCCGCTTCAACGTACGGCCCGAGCGGCTCATTCCCGGCGCCGGCCGGGAAATCCGGGCGGGCCCGTGCGGCGCCGCGCCGGACGGGCCCGCCGTGTCCTCAGTGGTCCGCGCAGCACGGAGTGGGGTCGGGCACCTCGAACGGGACGAGGGTGCCGCCCACCGCCGGCATGGCGGCGAGGACCAGCTCGCCGTCCTGCCACTGCGGCCGCACGAACTCCCGGGTGACCAGGCGGGTCGCGGGGTCCGGCCGGTCGGCCGTGCCGAGGACGCGGACCCGCTCGATCGCGGATCGGCCCACCAGCTCTGCGACCGTGAGGGTGCCCGTCAACGCGGCGGCTCCCGGATACAGCACCGCCCGTCCCGCCTGGTCCCAGGCACCGTCCCGCACCCTGTGCCCCTGGGCCGTGAGCCGGGCCCGGACGGCCTTCGCGGCGGCCTCGGACCCGGTGGCCAGGGACAGGGCCACTCGCGGCCGTCCGCCGTCGGCGTCCCGCACCAGGTGGGTGCAGCCGATGACGTCCTCGGGGAGGCCGAGCCGGGCGGTGAGGTCCCGGAGCAGCTGGTCGGCCTCGCTCAGCGCGGTCACGGAGGTGTCGATGCCGATGGCGTACGGCGGTGGGTTCATGAAGGCAGGACCCAGACCGGGTTGGAGTAGAACCACAGGTCGCGCCACGGGTCGGCGTCGCCGACGACGTCGATGGCGGGGCCGGCCGGGTCGACGGAGGCGCCCATCGCCCCGACGGCGGAGCGGTTGCCGTCGGTGCCGCGCAGGCGGAGGTAGACGGGGCGGTCGACGCGCCCCAGGTCGTAGGTGAGGCGGAAGGTGCCGGTGGACTTGTTCACCTCGTACGACTTCACGACCCTGGCGCTCGGAGCGGTGAAGGCGTCCTTGTCCTTCACCTCGCCGGTGACATCGCCCTGGATGACGTCGACGCGGGCCAGCGCCGGCTGGAAACCGGCCCAGTTGGGACCGCCGGCCGCCGCCACATCGACCGTGAGGGTGACCCTGGTTCCCTTCCTGACCTGGAGGGCGCCGCCAAGGGTCGCCCAGCGGCTGCCGCCGGACACCCGGACGTCGAGGCCGCTGATCAGCTGGCCGTGGTCGACCCAGACGCGGCCCGCGCGGATGCCGTCCATGACCGCGGCGTAGGAGAAGCCCTCGGCACCGACGTGCGTGCGGCTGTAGTAGCCGGGCCAGTAGTCGTTCTCCGTGATGTCGATCTGTCCGCCGTAGACCGGGTCGCCGTAGCGGCCGTCGGTGCCGAAGTCGCCGCCGCCGCGGACGGCGGTGTCGCCGTAGACCTGGTGCGAGTCGGAGTTGGCGGTGATCCACCACGGCTTGCCCTCGGCGAGCAGGCTGTCCCACAGGCCGCCGACGGTGGAGGTCATCCAGTCGAAGCCGCCCCAGGTCCGGTAGCTCTCCAGCGGGTAGCCGGCGAAGGAGGCGCTGCCGGGGCTGTTGTTGTAGATGCCGCGGGCGCCGCCGGGACCGAGAGGCTTGGGCAGGCCGCCCGCCTGGTGGCCGGGGGCACCCTCGAAGCCGACTGCGATGCGGCGGCCCCCGGGGGTGGCGTCGCGCCAGGCGCGGATCTCGTGCGGGGAGTCGATGCCCTTGCGCGCCGGGTGGTTGGCGAGCATCAGGGCGTCCTTGACCTTGCGCCGGGCGACCTGCTCGGAGAGGAAGGCCAGTCCGGCGATGGCGAGCGCCTCGTTGGCGGGCGTCGAGCCGGTGGCGGCGTTGACGGCACCGTCGTAGCCCGTCTCGAACTGCTTGAGGACGGAGACCTCGTTCTTTCCGGGGTGCACGAAGACGGTGCCGTGCTCGGCGGCCGGGATGTTCCACTCCAGCCCCTGGAAGACGAGGGTGTCCTCGTAGGTGGAACGGGCCTCCTGGATGTCCGGGTTGACCTTCTCCACACCGATCTTGGCGTGCGTGCCGCTGCCGTGGTCGGTGATGACCAGCCAGTCCATGCCGTGTCGCGCACCCTGCCGGACCTGGTCGACGACACGGTACTTGCCGTCGCTGCTGTACTGGGTGTGGATGTGGTGGTCACCCGCCAGCCACAGGAAGCCCTTGCCGCCGCGGCGGCCGGAGCGGGAATCGGCGGCGTGCGCCGGGGCGGTCGCCGCGCCGGCCAGCACGCTGCTCGCGGCCATACCGGCACCGAGCAGGCCGGCCCGGCGCAGCAGGCTGCGGCGGGACCGCTGCTCGGAATTCAGTTCCTCGTCCGGGACGGTGGTGTCGAACGCCGCGGGCAGGGGCGCCGTTCCGTGCTGGTGGTCGTGGTGGTGACCGTGGTCGTGCTGGTGGTGATGACCGTGCCCGTGTCCCATGACGCTCCTCGTGGCTGGTGCCGCCGCTGCGGCTGGTGCTGCCGGCTCCGCATGTGATGCGTGGGCCGCACGAGGAGAATCGATGCAAAAGATGAACCTTGAACGACTTTCGGATGGGCGGCTGACGTATCCGGCACGGCCACTCACCGAAGGCCGCCGCCCGGCCCCGGGGCCGCCGGGGCGGGAATAGGGTCATGCCCGATGGGCGGGTTCCGCATTCGCGCCGCCCTTCGGTCAGGCAGACCGCCCTCAGTGACGCGGGCGCGGCCGGCCGAAGCGGAGCGGCAGTTCACCGATCCGTACCCGCCGGCCGCTCGGAGTACGGCCCGCGCTCCGAGCGGCTGCGCCGGCGGTTCGAGGGCGCGGCCCGGCGGCACAGGACCGGCGGGCAGCAGCGGCGGGAGATCGCCTGCGGGGTCAGACGAGGCCGGCGACCAGCAGGGTGAAGGCTGCGACGAGGACGGCGACACGGACGTAGTGGTAGCGGTCCCAGCGGTTCGCCTGCTCCTTCCAGTCGGCGGGCCGGTTCTCGGGGGTCCACGTCTTGCCCCGGTCGTTGATCGGGACGAGCAGCGCTATCGACATGATCACGCTGAGGATCAGCAGCGCGCCGGCCGTGACGACGAGGCCGGTGCCGTGGTGGTGCCATCCGGCGACGGCCCGGACCGCGACGAGGACGAGAGAGCCGATGTACCAGACCGGCATCACGGCGCCGAGCATCCGGCCCCCGTGGGCACGGCCGAGTTGACCGCTGTCCTCGGGGAGCGCGCCGAGGATCCGGTTGATGACGAAGGCGACGGAGAACTCCACCCCCACCATCACGCCGACGCTCACGACGGTGAACACCTCGAGTGCGTTGAGCATGCTGACCACTCCAGTTATCTAGTGCCGCTAGATGATGAAGCAACGCTAGTACTTCTACTGCTCGATTGTCTAGCAGTGCTAGGATCGAGCCATGTCGGTACAGGAACGCAAGCAGCGCGAACGGGTGGAGCGCGAGCGCCTCATCGTGGCGACAGCCCGCGAACTCGCCGAGCAGCAGGGCTGGGACGCGGTCACCACCCGTCGGCTCGCCGAGCGCATCGAATACAGCCAGCCCGTCCTCTACAGCCACTTCCGGGGCAAGCGCGAGATCATCGGCGCCGTCGCCCTCGAAGGCGCCGCCGAGATGGCCTCGGCGCTGCGGGCGGCGGCCTCCGCCGCGGAGGGTCCTCGCGACCGCGTCACCGCCCTCGCCCGCGCCTACCTCGACTTCGCCGCGCGCAACCCGGCGGTCTACGACGCCATGTTCCAGCTCGACGGCGGTCTGGCCTTCGCGGACGAGGACACCCCGGAGCCTCTCAAGGACGCCTTCGCCGCCCTGCTGGAAAGCCTCGGCGAGGTCGCCGGGGACGGCGTCCACCCGGGACTGTTCACCGAGGTGTTCTGGGCTGCCCTGCACGGGCTGGTCACCCTGACCCGAGCGGGACGGCTGCCGGCGGAGGACACCGCGCTGAGGGTGGCGCTGCTGGTGGACCGGCTCGCCGTGGTCTGACCATCCGGCGGGCACTCGGACGGGGGCCCTCGGGCTCCGCCGCCGCGGAGCCGAACGGCGAGACCGCCGAGTCGGTCCGGACCCCGCTCGCCGATGTCACCGGCCTCGGCCGGTCCTCGCTGGTCGACATCGGCCTCGCCCTGGCGCGGACCGTTCCGGCCACCGGCCACGTCGCTCCCGTCCCGGTCGGCGGCCTGATCCGGCACTGAGTTCAGGAGGTCGGGCAGCACTGGGACTCCGGGGTGATCTCGGCCCACACGGTCTTTCCCGACGGCGGGAACGGCCGCACTCCCCAGTCGGTGGCGAGCGCCTCCACGACGGCGATCCCGAGACCGCCCGCGCGCCGGGCCGGGAGGCGTTCCCCCGGGTCGGTGACCTCGATCCTGAGTCCCGGGCCGGGCAGGTGAACGAGCGTGAGCCTGAAACCCCGCCCTTCCAGCCGCCCGTGCCGGACCGCGTTGGAGGTCAGCGCCGCAACCACGAGAGCGGCTGCGTGAGTGGCTTCACCGTCACGCGGCCACCCCCACGCGACGAGTTGCTCCACCGTCAGCAACCGCCCGAGCCTGGCCCCGCGCGCGGTGGCGCTGAACAACTGGGTGAACTGCTGTGCGGCCATGGGGATCTGTACGGATTCGCTCTTCACACCACTCAGCGTGGCCGCGTAACCGTACGCTGACCAGGGGTGATCGCGGCACGTGACGAGCGCGTACCGGTGCACCCGGCGACGGGTACCGGAGGTACCGGTGGTTCTGGACGACACGATCGGCGACGACGACGGTTCGGAGGAGGCGGCGGACCTGTTCCGCGTCATCGGCCGCCAGATCCGGCTGCTCAGGGAACGGGCGGGCCTGACCCAGCGGGAACTCGGTGAGCAGCTCGGCTACAGCGAGGACCTCATCCGCTCCCTGGAGCGGGGCCGCCGCACGGCGCAGCCGGAATTCCTGGACGCCGCGGACGAGTTGCTCGGCGCGGGCGGGCTGCTGCGGGCCGCCAAGGACGACGTGGTGAAGGCGAAGGCACGGGCGCGGGTGAAGCATCCGGCGTGGTTCCAGGACTACGCGCGGCTGGAGGCGGGTGCGGTGGAGCTCTGCTATTACAGCAACCACACCATTCCCGGCCTGTTCCAGACCGAGGCGCACGCGCGCGCTCTCTAGGCCATGCGTAAGCCCTTGCTCGACGACGAGACGATCGAGCAGCGCGTGACGGCCCGGCTGGCCCGGCAAGCGCTGCTGACAGACCGGCCGGCTCCCATGGTGAGCTGCGTGATCGAAGAAGCCGCACTCCGTCGGCCGATCGGCGAATGGGCCGTCCATAGATCCCAGCTGGTCGAACTGCTCCGACTCGGCGGACTTCGTCACGTGGAGCTACAGGTCATGCCGCTGGACCGCCCTGAACACGCGGGCACGGGAGGCCCGTTCATTCTGCTCACACCCAAGGGCAGGCCCCAGGTCGGATACCTTGAGGTGCAGAACATCAGCCGGTTGATCACCGAATTGGCGGAAGTCCACACCCTGGCCGCACGATACGGATGCGTTCGGGCTCAGGCACTCTCGCCGCGCGAGTCCTTGACCCTGATCGAGAGGTTGCCGGAAGAGCGATGAACCCCGAAACCGGCGAGCAGCACCCCGATGCTCACTCGTGGTCGAAGAGCAGCTACAGCTCCAACGAGGGAGGCGAGTGCGTCGAGGTCGCTGCCACGGATCATGCCGTACTCGTCCGCGACTCGAAGGACCTGACCCGCCCCCACCTGGCCGTCGGCCCCACGGGCTGGGCCGACTTCGTGCTTTACGCCCCGGGTCCTGACCTGCCGGAGCGGGGTGCGCCGCCCGCGTCCGGGCCGCGCACCCCCACCGTGCGTCAGATCTTTCCGGCCCCCGCCCCCGCGGTCACCGACGCCGCGACGGAGGAAGCGGGCTCGGGGGTGTAGCTGTAGGGCGGGCTGGTGAAGGAGCCGCCCTGCGAGATCTCCACGGCGGCGCCGCCGAGGTCGTTGCCCCGCTGCACCGCGTAGCCGTCCTCGTCGCTGCTGCGGTTGGTGGTGACGGCGACCTTCGTGTCGCGGAAGACGTTGTTCTCGACCAGCATCTGTGCGCCCATCCGGGAGTGCGCGCCCGTGTCGGCGCCCTCCACCAGGTTGTTGTAGACGTGCCCCATACCGAAACGGAGGCTCGGGATGCGCGAGAAGACGTTCTGGAAGTGGTTGTGGTGGTACGTCACCTTCAGGTGGCCTGAGTCCTCGTCCCCGTTGTTGTCGCTGTGTCCGACGAGGCTTCCCTTGTAGTGGTTCTTGAAGGTGTTCCAGGACACGGTGACGTCGTCCGAGGCGTGCGTGACGTCCAGCAGACCGTCGTAGTAGTCCTTGTCGTGGTCGCGGTCCGCCGAGAAGGAGTTGTGGTCGATCCAGACCTTGGTGGACTCCTGCACGGTGATGCCGTCGGCGGGGGCGACCGGCTTGCTGATGTTGAGGTTGCGGATGACGATGTTCGTCTCGCTCTTGAGACGCAGGCCGCCGCCGGTGAAGCCGGATGAGGAGCCGACGCCGAGCACGGTGGTGTTGGAGCCGATGTCCACCTGGCCGCTCAGCGAGATCACTCCGCTGACCTTGACGGTCTTGGCGGTGTCGCCCGCGACGGCCGACTTGAACGCGGACAGGCTGCTGACCGTCACGGCGGACGCGTTGCCGCCACCGGTCGTGCCGGCGCCGAAACCGATGGGGCTGGATTCGGCGGCACCTGCGGAGCTGGGGAGCACGGCGACGGTGAGGGACGCGACGGTGGCGGCTGCGGCAAGCGCCGCGATGCGGCTTCGACGGCTGCGGAGATGGGTGCGCATGGGGGGATCCCTTTCTCGGTACGACGAAGTGCGAGTGCACTCATGGGTCGCCACCGAGGGCCCACGGGTTGCCTGCTCGGGAAAGAGAATTCATGTATGTGGGGCGTCACTTCGGTAGGTGACCCTCGCGGCGCCGGAGCCAGGATCGTCGGAGCCCGAGGCGGGTTCCCGCCGGCAGGAGCAGCCGGAAGGCGCAGGAGGATTCCCGGTGACGCCGAGGTGAACACGAGGCACACGCGGCCGCCCTGGCTCCTCATGATGCGTGGAGGGCCCGGAATGCGCGAAGGACCCGGAATCCTCTCGGATCCGGGCCCCTCACGGGTGTGCGTGTGGTCCGTCAGCTGCCGTCGCGCAGGTCCCCGGGGGCGGTGGGGCGGAAGGCGATCCGGTCGAACGAGGCCGTGCAGCCCTCACCGGTCGGTGACTGGACGAGGAAACCGATGCGGGCGGCCGCCCGCTCCTCCTCGGTGCCGAGGGTGAACACGCGGACGAAGGTCCACCGCTCGCCGTCCGCCGAGGCGTGGAAGGCGAAGGCACCACCGGTACGGCTGAGCCGCAGCCAGCAGCTGTCGCCCTCCACGACGGCGGAGTTGACGTCGTCGGACTGGCCCCGGGTGACCACTGTGCAGACCGTGGGGCGTTCCGGGGAGAGCTCCAGGCAGAGCTTCGCCCACTCCCGCTCCCCCACGTGGAGGTAGAGCACTCCCGCGTCGAAGGCGGCGGCGAAGCCGACGCTCACCCGGGCGATCAGCTGGAAGTCGCCTTCCGGTGCCGCACCCAGCAGGCGCGGGGCGTCGCTCGCGGGCTCCAGGGCGTCGCCGCCCGGAGGGACGAAACGGTCCTGCTTCGGCCCCGCCGAGCCGGTCAGCACCCCGTCCTCGTACGCCCATTGCCCCTCGGGCCCGAGGGGCTCCAGGCCGAAGGGCAGCTCGGGCAGGCGCAGCGCCGTCACGAGGCGCGCCCGTCGACCCGGCGCGGCAGGTTCTGCGGGTTGCCCTCGCGGAGCTCCGGCGGCAGCAGCGCCTCGGGCGTCGACTGGTAGCTGACCGGGCGCAGCCAGCGCTCGATCGCGGTGGCGCCGACCGACGTGGAGGTGGAGGTGGTGGCCGGGTAGGGGCCGCCGTGGTGCTGGGCGGGGGCGACGGCGACGCCGGTCGGCCAGCCGTTGACGAGGACGCGTCCGGCGACCGGGGTGAGCTCGGCCAGCAGGCCGGCGGCGCTGCCGTCGGCCTCCTCCGTGGCGATGTGGAGGGTGGCGGTGAGGTTGCCCGGCAGGCGGGACAGCACGGCGGTGATCTCGTCCGCGGAGTCGTAGCGTGCGACGACGGTGACCGGGCCGAAGCACTCCTCCAGGAGCGCGTCGTGCGGGCCTTCCTGGGCGAGCCGCTGCGCCGGGACGGTGAAGAAGCCCGCGGAGACGGTGTGCTCGCCGCCCGAGCCCGGGGCGACCGGCGCCTCCACGTCCGGGAGGGCTGCCCGTTCGGCCACTCCGTGGACGAAGGCGTCGCGCATCCGGTGATCGAGCATGACCCCGGCGCCCGTGGCGCCCACCGTCTCGGTCAGCGACTTCAGCAGCTGGTCGCCGGCCTCGCCGGACGGGGCGAACACGAAGCCGGGCTTGGTGCAGAACTGTCCGGCACCCAGCGTCATCGAGCCGCCGAGTCCGGCGCCGATCTGCTCACCGCGCTCGGCGGCCGCCGACTCGGTGACGACGACGGGGTTGAGCGAACCGAGCTCGCCGTGGAAGGGGATCGGCGTGGGCCGCGCGGCCGCGGCGTCGAAGAGGGCGCGGCCGCCGCGGATCGAGCCGGTGAAGCCGGCGGCGGAGACGAGCGGGTGCTTGACCAGCTCGACACCCGCGTCGAAGCCGTGGACCACGGTCAGGACGTCCTCGGGCAGGCCGTGCCGCGCCGCGGCCCTGCGCAGGAGCGAGGCACAGATCTCCGAGGTGGCGGGGTGGTCGGGGTGTGCCTTGACGACGACCGGACAGCCCGCCGCGAGTGCGCTCGCGGTGTCGCCGCCGGGGACGGAGAAGGCGAGCGGGAAGTTGCTCGCGGCGTACACGGCCACGACGCCGAGCGGGATCTTGTAGCGGCGCAGGTCCGGCCACGGCGGGGTGCGGCTGCCGTCCTCGTGGTCGATGTGGATGTCGAGGTAGGCGCCCTCGTCGACGACCTCCGCGAAGGCCCGCAGCTGCGCGGCCGTGCGGGCGAGCTCGCCGGTCAGCCGGGCGGGGCCGAGCGCGGTCTCCGCGTCGGCCGCCTCGACGACCTGTTCCTGGGCCTCGGCGAGCAGGTCGGCCGCGGTCCGCAGGAACGCGGCGCGCACGGTGCGGTCGGCCAGGGCTCCACGGACGGCGTGCGCCGCCCGGACCGCGCGGTCGACCTCCTCCGCTGTAGCCTCCACCGCAACCTGCTCACGCGGGTTCCCCGTCCGGGGGTCGACGCTCCAGACTGGTGCTGCTGCCACCGTATTTCCTTCCGGTCCACTGCCACACAGGAGAAGTTGTTCGGTATTCTGAACAGCGTTCCTGAACGTGAATACACGGGAACTCTATTTCCGGGCGCTCGTGGTTGCAAGAAGTCGCAGGGTCGTACAAGAAGGCTGGAAGGGGCATAAGGCATGTCGGTAGGCGAGTCCGGTGGGGCACAGGTCAAGTCCGCGGTACGGACGGTGGAACTCCTCGAATACTTCGCGGGGCGTCCCGGTATGCACTCGCTGGCCGCCGTGCAGGAGGCCGTCGGCTACCCCAAGTCCAGCCTCTACATGCTGCTGCGCACGCTGGTGGAGCTCGGCTGGGTGGAGACCGACGCCACCGGCACGCGGTACGGGATCGGCGTGCGCGCCCTGCTCGTCGGCACCTCGTACATCGACGGGGACGAGGTCGTCGCCGCCGCCCGCCCCACCCTGGACCGGCTCTCCGACGACACCACGGAGACCATCCACCTGGCCCGCCTGGACGGGACGAACGTGGTGTACCTCGCCACCCGGCAGTCCCAGCACTACCTGCGCCCCTTCACCCGCGTCGGCCGCCGGCTGCCGGCGCACTCCACCTCGCTCGGCAAGGCACTGCTGGCGACCCACAGCGACGAGCAGGTCCGCAAGATGCTGCCCGAGACGCTTCCGGCGCTCACGGAGCACACCCTCACCGACCGCGAGAAGCTGATCGAGGAGCTGCACGTCATCCGCGAGCAGGGGTACGCGGTGGACCGCGAGGAGAACACCCTGGGTCTGCGCTGCTTCGGCGTCGCGATCCCCTACCGCACCCCGGCGCGCGACGCGATCAGCTGCTCGGTGCCGGTCGCCCGGCTCACGCCCGCTCACGAGCAGATGGTCAAGGACGCCCTGTTCGACGCCCGCGACCGGCTCACCCTCGCCACCCGCAGGCTCTGAGCGCCTGAGGAGGGGTCCGGCGGCGCGGCCCGAGCGCCTGAAGCGGCGCGGCTGAGAATCCGGTGAGAAGGAACACGGACGGGAACGCCCCAAGGGCCCCCGTTCGTCCCTCCAGCGGGATGAACAAGACGATCAGGCGCGCTTCGGTCTTCTGTCTGCTCATGGTCCTCGCCCTGCTGGTGCGGGCGACCTGGGTGCAGGGGTACGAGGCACGGGCGCTCGCAGACGACGAACACAACCGGCGGAACACGATCGCGCAGTACGCGCAGCCGCTCGGGAACATCATCGTGGCCGGCTCCCCGGTCACCGGTTCGAAGGAGACGGACGGCGACGACCTCCGCTACAAACGCACCTACCCCAAGGGTGAGCTGTACGCGTCGGTCACCGGGTACAGCTCGCAGGCCTACGGTGCCACCCAGCTGGAAGGCATATACAGCGACGTCCTCGACGGCACCGACGACCGGCTCAAGAAGCCTGCCGACCTGATCACCGGCGAGCAGACCTCTCCCGGTGACGTGCTGACGACCATCGACCCGGACGTGCAGAAGGCGGCCTTCGAGGCGCTCGGTGACGACCAGGGCGCGGCGGTGGCGATGGATCCGGAGACCGGGCGCATCCTGGGGATGGTCTCCTCGCCCTCGTACGATCCCTCCGACATCAGCGGGACGGGCGACGGCGACGCCTGGCAGAAGCTGCTCGACGACGGGAACAAGCCGCTGGTGAACCGTGCGCTGCGGCAGCCGCTGCCGCCCGGCTCGACGTTCAAGCTCGTGGTTGCCTCGGCGGCGCTGGAGAACGGGCTGTACGGCTCGGTCGACGAGCCCACGGACAGCCCCGATCCGTACACCCTGCCGAACACGAGCACGGTCCTGTCGAACGAGAACCCCTCGGCCCCCTGCGAGAACGCCACGCTGCGCACCGCGCTCCAGTACTCGTGCAACAACGTCTTCGCGAAGGTGGCGGCGGATCTCGGCCAGGACAAGCTGAAGGCGATGGCGGACGCGTTCGGTTTCGACGCCGAGGAGCTGGACGTGCCCGTGCGCGCGTCGAAGAGCGTGTACCCGACCGGGATGGACAAGGCCCAGACGGCGCTGACCGGCATCGGACAGTTCGAGGTGACGGCGACCCCGATGCAGATGGCCATGGTCTCGGCCGCCCTCGCCAACGGTGGTGAGCTCGCCTCGCCGCACATGGTCTCGAAGGTGACGGGCGCCGACGGCTCCACACTGGAGGAGTTCCCCGACGGCGACTCCGAGCGGGTCGTGAAGGAGTCGACCGCCGAGCAGCTGCGCAGCGCCATGGTCACCGTCGTGGAGGAGGGAACCGGCAGCAACGCGAAGATCGACGGTGCCGAGGTGGGCGGCAAGACGGGAACCGCGCAGAACGGCGTGGACAACAGCAACACCCCGTACGCCTGGTTCACCTCGTACGCGAAGGACGACTCCACGGGCAAGCAGGTCGCGGTCGCGGTGGTCGTGGAGGACTCGGGGGCGGCCCGGTCCGAGGTCAGCGGCAACGGTCTGGCCGCGCCGATCGCGCAGAAGATGATGAAGGCCGCGCTGAAGGGATGAGAGCCTCCGCCGCCACCGCCCGGCGGGGCGGTGGCGGCGTCGGGTGGGGCCCCGCCCCCCGTAGCCGGATGCGCGGCCGGAAGCAGTCGGATCCTCGGGGGCCGTGGAGAAGAAGGGGCGCGGGGGGTTCACGTAATCGTCGCGTTGCGCATTACTGGGAGGCGCACACGCGTCGAAGCGCTTCCGGGGTACGCATTGGTACGCTCGCGCCCCGCGAACGGAGTTGGGAACGTACACAACCCGTTCGAGCGCGCAGGGATCCAGTGCAGAGAAGAGGTACCCGTGGGCACAGTCCTGGATGATGCTGCTGCCGCCGAGTTCCATGCGTTCTTCGAGGCGCACTACGCCGAACTCGCGCGGCTCGCCCACCTGCTGACGGGCGAGGCCGATGCGGCGGACGACCTGGCCGCCGACGCGCTGATGGCGCTGTGGCACCGCTGGGACCGGGTCAGGGGCGCCGACCACCCGGCGGCCTACGCGAGAGGTGTCGTCGCCAACCTGGCCCGTACGCGCATCCGCAGCGCGGTGCGTGAGCGCCGGAGAATCGCGCTGTTCTGGGCGCCCCGCGGGGCCGGGGACGGCTACGCGGCGGACGGACCCGACGTGTCGGCCGTGGTGGACGTCCAAGGGGCCCTGCGGCGGCTGCCGTTCCGCAAGCGCGCGTGCGTGGTGCTCCGGCACGCCTTCGACCTGTCCGAACGGGACACCGCTCTGGTCCTCGGGGTCTCGGTGGGTACGGTGAAGAGCCAGACCTCGCGCGGTGTGGCGGAACTCCAGCGGCTGCTCGGACCCGAAACCACGGCGGCCCAGGTACAGGTGGCAGCTGCCGGGCAGCGCGCCGGAGGAAGGCACTGATGGACGAGGACCTGCGGGACCGGCTGCGCACGGCCGCCGCTGCGCACCGCCCGGACCGGGCACGGATGCTGGCCCGGATCGAGCGCGGCATGGCGGAGGAGCCCCCGGCGCGTCCCGCACGCGCCCCGCGCACGCCGATGCCGTGGCTGCGGGTCGCCGGCGCGACGGTGGCGGTGTGCGGAGTGCTGACGGCGGGCGCGTTCGCGGTCACGTCGGCGGGTCGGGAGGGTCCGGCGGGCGGGCAGCGGGTGGCGGCCGAGCCCACGTCACCCGGGCGGGTGTCGCCGTCCCCGGACCGGGGCGGTGCGCTGCCCGCCGGGAAGGGACCGCTGTGGTCGGACGGTTCGCTGAATCCGAACAGCAACGACTACTGGGCGCAGAGCGAGGTGACGGTCAAGACGTCCCGGCCTCTGTCCGCGCTCACCGTGGAGCTGCGGATCGCGTTGAACGGCCGGGTGAACACCACCGGTTCCTGGCGCTCGCTGCCGGAGCGGGACTTCGCGGCGTCGGCACGCGAGGAGGAAGGCTTCCTCGTCTACCGCTGGAGCCTGAAGCCCGGACGGAGCGTGCCGACCGGCACGCACACCTTCGCGGGGCAGTACAACCACGCGGAGGGCGCGCGGGACACCGGGCGGGACGACTACACGGCGCGGGGGCTCACGGCGGGTGAACAGACCTCGGTGGGCGGCGTCTTCACCGACACGCACTGAGCGCCGGGTGGGTGGGCGGGGCCGGCGAGCGGCCTCCGGCGACCCTCGACCGGCGTTCGCGGCCTCCGGCGACCCGCGACCCTCGGCCCTCGACCCTCGACCGGCGACCGGCGACCGGCGGAGAATCAGATCGGTCCGACGGGGAAAACAGATCCGGAACACGGCAACCCTTTTCCGGGCGGTGGCGACCCTAGAGCGCAACACACCCCCCCACCCCCTAGGAAACGGGACCACCGAACATGAGCGAACGAGCGCACAAGCACCGGCGCAGGCCCGGCAAGCGCCGCATGGCCGCCGCCCTGACCGCCGCACTGGGTCTCACCGGCGCCGCTCTGGCCACCAACGTGATGCTGCAGCCCGCAGGCGCGGCGACAGCCGCGGTGCCCGCCTGGCCCAGCGCCACCGGCACCCAGGCCGTCTCGAAGACCATCGAGGTCTCGGGGACGTACGACGGTTCCCTGAAGCGCTTCTACGGAAGCGGCGACCTCGGCGGTGACGGCCAGGACGAGGGCCAGGACCCGATCTTCAAGCTGGCCGACGGGGCGACGCTCAAGAACGTCATCCTGGGCTCGCCCGCCGCCGACGGCGTTCACTGCTCCGGCAGTTGCACGATCCAGAACGTCTGGTGGGAGGACGTCGGCGAGGACGCCGCGTCCTTCAAGGGCACGTCGACCGGCTCCGTCTACACGGTGTACGGCGGCGGCGCCAAGAAGGCCTCCGACAAGGTCTTCCAGTTCAACGGCGCCGGCAAGCTGGTCATCACGAAGTTCCAGGTCGCGGACTTCGGCAAGCTCGTCCGGTCCTGCGGCAACTGCTCCAAGCAGTACAAGCGCGACATCATCGTGAACGACGTCGACATCACGGCGCCGGGCAAGTCCCTGGTCGGTATCAACACCAACTACGGGGACACGGCCGCCCTGCGCTCGGTGCGGATCCACGGTGACAGCAGCAAGAAGATCAAGCCGTGCGTCCGCTACACCGGCAACAACACCGGCGCCGAGCCGAAGGAGACGGGCAGCGGTCCGGACGGCACGTACTGCCGCTACTCCGCGTCGGACCTCAGCTACGACTAGGAGTCGGCCGCGCGGGTCCCGCCCCCACCTGTCGTACCCGGCCGGTGGGGGCGGGGGACCGTGCGCGGTGCGCCCTCCGGGGCACCGCACCGGCGATTGCGTCATGGTTGCGCCCGGCCGACACTTGGACGTGAGGATTCCGCTCGGGGAAGCTATCGAGGATGTGCGCGCATCATGCCGAGCACCGACAGCGCCGGCCACGAGGACCGGGACCCGGACACCGAGATCGCGGTCCAGGGTGACGACGGCCCCGATGACAGCCCGTCAGACGTCTTCCTGGACGTCCCCGCCCTCCATGTGGACGAGCTGGACCTGGAGGTGGACGACCTCGAGGCCCACGTCTCCCTGCAGGCGGAGGTGCTGGACCTGCTCAAGCTGAACGTCGGGGCGGACGTGCGGCTCGGGCGGGTCCAGCTGGGTATCCAGGGTGTGGACGTCCAGGCACAGCTCAAGGTGCGGCTCCACCACGTCGCGGCCGTCGTCACGCGGCTGCTGGACACCGTGGATCGCAACCCCCAGATCCTCGAGCAGCTGACCCGCGGCGTGGGTGCGGCGGTCGAGGACGTCGGGGCGGGCACCGGGCGGGCCGCGGGAGAACTGGGTAAGGGCGCCGGTGCGGCCGTGAGCGAGGTCGGCCGGGGGGCGGGCGCGGCGGCCGAGTCCGTCGGTGCGGGCACGGCCAGGGCTGTGGAGGGCGTCGGCGACGGCGCGGGGACCGCCGTCGAAGACGTGGGCCGCAACGCCGCGGGCGCCGTCGGGAAGGCCGGCGAGGAGGCGCTCGGCAGAGAGACGGAAGAGCCGGAAGAGGCGGAGGAAGAGGAACCCGAGCGCCCTGCCGCCCGCCGCCGGAGGCGTGCTCCGGAGCACGCCTCCACCGATACGGACAGGCCCCGTCGCTCGGCTCCCGCGAAACGGGCGGGCCGGGGCGAGAAGGCGACGGCCGGAGCCACGGCTCCGGAGAGGAAGACCGCCCCCGCCAGGAAGGCCGTGGCCAAGAAGGCGTCAGCGGCGAGGACCACCGCGAAGAAGGCCGACAGCGTGGCCGGTACGTCGAGGGCCAAGGCCGCGAAGAAGACCTCCGGCCGCCCGCGCCACCGGACGTGACCGGTCAGGCCCGAGCGCCCACCGTCAGGGGCAGGCATTCGGGCTCCGGCCGGCCCAGGCCGTCGTGTCCTACCGCTCCACGGCCTGGCCCTTTGCCCGGAAACCCCGCCCCGGGCCGCGGCTGTCGCCGACACGGCCGTCCCGCTTCCCGTGCTCACCACGCTCTCGGGCATGCGCGCACTCCGCCCGCGCCCCGGTGACAGCCGGCCCGACGGCCCTCAGCCCTGCGCGACGGCCGGCTCCTCCACCGCCTCGGAGTCCCCGCCACCCCCCGGCTTCGCTGCCGCAATCAGGTGGGCGCCGCGCTGCGCGCACATGTCCAGCACACCGAGCACCGGGGGAACGGCGATGCTCGGCATGAGATTCGTCAGCAGCACCGTCACACGGTCCGGCAGGTCGTCGTAGTCACTGAAGAGCTGCGACATCTGCTGGAGGCCCGCGAAGGTGCCCACGAACAGCTCAGCCGTCGCCACCAGGTCGACGTGGCAACGGAGTTCACCACGTTCCTGTGCCTCCTGCAGAATGGCCAGGTTGGCCTCCCGCCAGGCACGGAACACGCCGCCGCGGTCGATGTCGGTGGCTTGCTGGTCCAGACTGAGCCGGACACTGGCACGGACCAGCGGGTCGGTGCGCAGACGTTCGGCGAAGACCATCCCGGAGTCGACGATCTCCTGGAGCTTGACGGGCTGCGGGCTCAGGGCGTGTTCCTCGGACTGCTGCTGCTGGGCGAGGATTATCTGAGCCAGGTCGTCCTTGTTCCTGAAGTGGAAGTAGATGGCCCCCTTGGTCGTTCCGGCCGCGTTGGCGATGTCGCTGAGAGTGGTGGCCTCGTAGCCGCGCCGGTCGAAGACGATCGCGGCGGCCTCGATGAGTTTCTGCCGGGTTCGAGCCGCCCGGTCCTGTTTGGTCAAGTTCATCCCTCGCTCTGTGCTCCGGAAGCGAGAAAAACGTTAACGTACGAATCTGTGACCGGAAAGGCGCACCCACGCCTTCCGGAGGCTCACCTTCCAGCCCGACCGGAGCATTCACGAAACGCAAGATGACCTCTAGATCACTTGTGACCTGCACTTATTCGGTTCCCGGTGATGTGATTCGCGTCACACTTGCAGCCGTTGAAAAAAATATCCTGGGGTACGTAACGTTGCGCCAACAACGTTTCCTTGGGGGGATCGTGTTAGACATCACCAACGTCGGCATCCGGAAGCCAACTTCCGTGCCCATGCAGTGGGCGCACCGCGAGAGACCGCAGGACGTCGTACCGACGCACTGGAAACGCCTCTCGGAGCACCGTTTCCTCGTCGAAGGCAACTGGCCCGAAGAACACCCGTTCTTCGCGCCGGTCGGCGGATACCACGATCCGCTGCTGCTGGTGGAATCCATGCGTCAGAGTACGATTCTGCTCGGTCATGCCGCTTACGACGTCCCACTCGACACGCACTATCTGATGCATTCGCTGGACTTCACCTGCCGGCCCCAGCACCTTCTCGTCGGCTGCAAGCCGGGCGTCGAGATGGAGGTCGTCTTCGACGAACTCACCTATCGCGGGCGCATGTTGTCCGGCATGCGCGCCACGGTCACGGTCAGCCGCGACGGCCGGGAGGCCGGCACCGGCGTCAGCCGCATCAACCTGATCAGCGCCCGCGCCTACAGTCGTGTGCGGGGCGGCGTCACACAGCAGCCCGTGCCCCGGCAGTACGCGCCCGATGTGCCGCCCCAACTCGTGGGCCGCCTCCGCTCGGAGGACGTCCTGCTCCTTCCCACCGGTATCTGGGGCCACTGGATCCTCAAGATCGACACCGGTCACCGCACGCTCTACCAGGGACCCAAGGACCATGTTCCGGGCATGGTCCTCATCGAGGCCGCCCGCCAGGCCGCGCACGCCACCATCGGTCCCTCGGCCTTCGCGCCCTGGACCGGCGACAACGCCTTCCACCGGTACGCGGAATTCTCCCGGCCCCTGCTCATGGAAGTCACCGACGTGTCCCTGTCGGGGGCCGACTGGACGATGAAGGTCACCGGCCACCAGGACGGGCAAGCCGTGTTCACCTCGGTCCTCTCGGCGGGGCAGCCCCGGAGACTGTCTTGATCCTGGTCACCGGCGCCACCGGCACGGTGGGGCGGGAGGTGGCGCGGCAGCTCGCGGCGGACCATGCCGTACGACTGATGAGCCGCACCCCCGCGCGTCCCGCCGTGTCCGGCCCCCGGGTGGAGACGGCCGTCGCGGACTTCTCCCGGCCCGACTCGCTGGCAGGAGCGCTGAGCGGGGTGCGGGCCGCGTTCCTGGTCACCAGCCACCCGGACGAACCCCACGACGAGCGCTTCCTGGAAGCCGCCGTCGCCGAGGGCGTCGGCCACGTGGTCAAGCTGTCGGCGGCGGTCGTCGACGACGACACCGACGACTTCCTCACCGTTCGCCAGAGGGCCATGGAGGAGGAGGTGCGCTCCTGCGGGATCGCCTGGACCCTGCTCCGCCCACGGGCGTTCATGTCGAACACCCTGTCCTGGGCCGACCGCATCGAACGGGACGGCACGGTGGGCGCCTTGTACGGCAGCGCGTCCAACGCGCCGGTGGACCCCCGCGACGTCGCCCGGGTCGCCGTACGGGCGCTCACGGAGAGAGGACACACGGGCAGGACGTACACGCTCGTCGGTCCCGAGGAGCTCAGCGCCCGTGAGCAGACGCGCATCCTCGGCGACGTACTCGGGCGCCCTCTGCGGTTCTGCGAGTGGACGGTCCGAGAGGCACGCGAGCGTCTGGCACACCGGTACCCGCCCCCCGTGGTCGAGGCACTCCTGAAGCGGGCGGCCCTGCAGGCCAGGGGCGGCAAGACGCTGCACGGCGACGCACTCGCCTCACTGACGGGCCGCGCCGCGGGCACCTTCCGCGGCTGGGCGGACGACCACGCACATTGTTTCCCCGGCGGGCCGGCGGCCCGCCGCCCGGGGAGCGGGCCCCGTTCTCCGGGGCCCGCTCCCCCTCGGGGCGATGCCGCGCTCCCCCGTTTCCGTACTCACCGATATGTATGCGCGGGCCGGGCCGGGTGGCGCCGCGTCGCCCGGTGCGACGCCGCCCGGCACTCCGGCGTCACCTGAGGCGGACCGGCAGTTCCCGGTGGCCGTTGGTGATGAAGCTCGGCAGCAGTGGCAGGTCCTCACCGGGGCGGGCCAGGCGCAGGTCCGGGTAACGGCCGAAGAGGGCCTTCAGGGCGACGACCGCCTCCATGCGCGCCAGCGGTGCGCCGATGCAGTGGTGGACCCCGTAGCCGAAGGTGATGTGCTCGCGGCGGGTGGGCCGGGTGATGTCGAACTCCGCCGCGTCGGGTCCGTGCACCCGTGGATCGCGTCCGGCCCCGGCCACGGACACCAGGATCGGGTCGCCCTGAGCGATGCGCACGCCGCCGATCTCCATGTCCTCGACGGCGTAACGCAGCGGGACGTGGAAGCCGGAGGGCTCGCAGCGCAGGGTCTCCTCCACCACGTCCTCCCAGGCCGCGCGGCCGGAGCGGACGAGTTCCAGCTGGGCGGGGTTGCTCAGCAGGCGGTGGACCGCGTGGTCGAGGAGGTTGACCGTGGTCTCGTAGCCGGCCGAGATGATCAGCAGCAGGGTGTCGAGGAGCTCCTGCTGACTGAGGCCGATGCCGTTCGCCTCGTCGCGTACGGCGACGAGGCGGGTGATCAGGCCTTCTCCGGGTGCCTCGCGTCCGGCGGCGACGAGCTCGGCCAGGGTTCCGTACAGCTCGCGGATGTTCTCCTCGTTCGTGGCCGGGCCGACCGAAGTGAGAAAGGTCAGGCCGACGGTCTCCTGCAGCGGTCCGCGCATCTCCTCGGGGACGCCGAGCAGATCGCAGACGACCTGGACGGGGAGCGGCACGGCGAACCGGGCGCGCAGGTCGACCTCGGTGCCCTCGGGCACCTCGTCGAGGCGGTCGAGTAGCACCCGCGTGATCTCCTCGACGCGAGGCCGGAGCACGCTGACGTTGCGGGCGGTGAAGGCCTGGGCGACGAGCTTGCGCAGCCGGACGTGGCCCTCACCGTAGGCGGTGATCATGCTGCGGACGGAGACCCACAGGGTGAGCGGCCAGTCGGCGGGTATCTCACCGCGCATCCAGGCCGGCCAGTGCTGTTCGGCGTCCTTGGAGACCCGTGGGTCGGTCATCAGCTGCTTGAGAAGTTCCATGCTGGTGACGGACCAGGCCAGGATGCCTCCGGGGAGGGCGACCTGGACCACCGGGCCCTGCTCGCGGATGCGGGCGATCTCCTCGTGCGGGTCGGCTCCGGACGCGTCGAGGTGGATCGGGCAGGCCGTGGTCGCCGTGGTTCGGATGCTCATGGTTCGGACCCTCTCGGTTCTGGGCGCGCGCACGGGCCGGGTGCAGGGGCCCGTGGCGGACGCGGGTGGGTGGGGCGAAAGGAGGAGCGCGCCGGGGCAGCGCGGGCGGGGGCGGCGCTGCTGACGTACGGCTGACTTCCCGGACGCCCTCGGAGCACGGGTGCTGCGTGCGGTGTCGCCGCTTCCGGGTGAGTGCGGTGCCGCCGCTTCCGGGTGGGTGCGGCGGGGACGGCGCGCATGGGATTCGGTATGCGCCGTGCCGGCCCGGACCGTCGCGGTGGCTCGGGTCCGGGGTGGGGCGTGTTCAGAGCTGCCGGGTGAGGCGGTACCCGGGGCCTTGAGGGGCGTTTCACCGGAACCGCCCCGACGACGCGCGGGGTCGCTCCCGTGGGAACGGCCCCGCGCCGCGCCGGCGAAGTCGCCGGGGCGGGGAGCGAGACGAACGTCGCTCCACCGGTTCGTGCGCGTGCACGCGCCCACGAGGAGTCCGAAGCAGGCCGAAGGAGTTCGGCCGTTGTCTCGGCGGCGTCGGAGGCGGCTGGTGGGGACCGCGTCGTGCACCGTGGGTGAGGCGTCTCCTGTGTGACTACGGGAACGGCGACGAGGGGCCCGAGAAAGCCACTCGGGGAACCTCGGACTCCGGCAGTGGGTCTCCCGGGTCCGGCCGCGTTCCGGTGTCGAGCTCACCGGACCGCGACGGCATGTGCTCAGGAGCGCGCCAGGCATGGAACTCGCCTCGGCGCGTGCTTCGCTTCCCGTGCCGGGACTTCGGATTCACGCCGGAACACCGTCCGGCGGACCGGTCCCCGCTCCGCGTCTGGAACACCCACGGAGCACGCCTCCACAGAATCTCCACAACCCCAGGATATGTGCGTGTACACGCCGAGTTCAACCCGCCCCGTCACCGTTCGACTCCAGAGCGCAGTCCGGCAGTACGGCGCGCCAGAAGCCGGTGAGCACTTTCGGCGACAGCCAGGCGCGGTTGTCGCGGGCCAGCAGCGCGAAGCCGGTGGTGGCTCCGACCACGGTGTCGGTGAGCTCGCACAGGGGCAGCGTGCGGATCGGCGCGCCCTCCTCCTCGCCTGCCTGGACGAGGAGCCTCTGGACACAGCTCTGCCACTCCTGATGGATGCTCAGCCGGGTGCGTCCCGACATCTCGTAGTTGAGCCGGAAGCCGGCCCGGGACACCACGTCCTGATGCAGCAGATGGGCCAACTCATAGGACAGGGAAGCTAGTTCGGTCAACGCGTCGGGCTGGCCGCACTGGGCCCGCCGGGCGACCCGGTAGAGGTTGCGGATGGCCGCGTGTTCCACGGCCTCGGCCAGGTCGGCCTTGTTGCGGAAGTGGAAGTGCAGGGCGCCGGTGGTGACTCCGGCCCCCTCGCTCACCTCACTCAGCTTCGTTCGCTCGTACCCGTGCCGTTCGAACCTCTCGGCCGCCGAGTGGATCAGGGCTCTTCGGGTGCGCACGGAGCGCTCCTGTTTACGGCTTCGGCAGGCAACGGGAGGCGGGTGCGCGGGCGGGCATCCCTGCGGGGAGGCCTGCGACTGGGACGACGACATGGAGTCATTAAATACCTAGGAGAATCAATTTTCACCAGGGAGTTAACTTGACCGCCCGATACACCCTCATTATCCACCTGTGTCAATATGCCAACGTAAGCGGACTGCGACCATCGCGTGCCGCTTCGGCGCAACAGATTGCCTCATAACACCCTTAAATCGGGCATCTCATCCTCTGTGGACCCTTTGACAGAAACATCCTTGCAGGTATTGAATTTGATGCGTCGTTGAGTCAAAGCCGAACATCCGAGGGGGAGGGGCTATGACCGACCCGGCCGGCCTGCTGGCACGTGGCACACACCCGCGGGCGCGCTCCGCAGGGCGAGGAACCGGCGCGATGCACACGGCCGGCGAACCCCGGGGCTGGAACGTACTCGTCGTCCAGAAGGACCCGGCCGACACCGAACTCCTGACGCGCGGTCTGCAGCGCCACGGGCATACCGTGACCAGCGTGGAGACCGGTGTCGCGGCGTTACGCGCCTACCTGGAGGCGGACCTGGTCCTGCTCGACCTGGAGCTGCCCGATCTGGACGGCATCGAGGTGTGCCGGGCGATCCGGCAGTTCGACGACACCCCCGTGATCGCGCTCACCGCGCGGGACTCGGAGCTCGACCGGGTGCTCGGCCTGCAGGCCGGCGCCGACGATTACATGGTCAAGCCGTACGGGTTGCCGGAGTTGATGGCCCGCATGGGCGCGGTGATGCGCCGCGTGCGGCCGCGCCCTCCCCGTCAGGAGGGTCATCTGGTGATTCACGGCGACCTGCTGGTGGACCGCGAGTCGCGCAAGGTGACGGTGTCCGGGCGCCGGGTGGAGGTGACCGGCAAGGAGTTCGAGCTGTTGTACCTGCTGGCGAGCAACCCGGGCGACGTCATCTCCCGCAGCCGCATCATGCAGGACGTCTGGGGCGGCTCCTGGTCCAGGCGGACCGTGGACACCCACGTGTGCAACCTGCGCAGCAAGCTCGGCTCCAGCGGCTGGATCCTGACCGTCCGCAGCGTCGGGTTCCAGATCGGTCTGGGCTGACCACCCGTCACCCGTCACCCGCCTCGCGGGCAGCGGAGAGGCCCCGTTCTCGAAACGCTGAGAACGGGGCCTCTTCGGCGCCGGTGACCCGCCCGCCTGACGGGGGATGTTCAGGCGGTTCGGACCGTGGCGCGTCCGGAGCCGGGTGGACGCCCCGGGACGGGGCCGGGGCGTCCGCCCGGGTAGCGGGCGTCAGCCGGAGCTGGGGCGCTTCGCGGGGAAGGCGTGCCGCCGTCCGAGCACCACGACGAGCAGCACCGGGAGCATCAGGGCCAGGACGCTCCAGGGGAAGGACTTCGGGCCGTGCACGTCGAGCAGGATGCCGCCCACCGCGCCGCCTCCGGCCATGAAGGAGTTCCAGGTGGTGACCAGAAGCGCCTGGCCGCGGTCGCCGCCCGCGTCCGTGACGGCGGTCTGGAGCAGCGTGGTGACCCCGCCCCAGCCCAGGCCCCACAGGATCATCGCGGCATAGACGACCCACAGGTTGCCGGCGAGGATCACCAGCATGATCGAGGCGATGATGAACAGGACGGAGCTGGCGACGGTCAGCATCCTCAGCTTGCGGTCCACCAGCGCACCCGTGACCCAGATGCTGACCACGGAGGCGATGCCGAAGACCAGCAGCACGACGTCCCGCGAGTCGCCGTGGTCGTAGGTGTCGAGGAAGGTGGCGATGTACGTGTACAGGATGTTGTGGGCGAGCACGTAGGCCGCGACCACGAACAGGACGGCGGCGACGCCGGGCAACCGGACGGCCCTCAGGATCGGTTCGCGGGCGCCGGGCTTCTGGCCGGCGGCGTCCGGGACGGTGGCCCAGATCCAGCCGAGCAGGAGCACCGAGACGACCGTGACCAGACCGAAGGTGAGGCGCCAGCCGAACAGGCCGCCAAGGAACGTACCGACGGGAATGCCGAGCGAGAGGGCGAGCGGTACGCCCGCCATGGTGATGGCGATGGCCCTGCCCTGCAGGTGTGGAGGCGCCAACCGGCGTGCATAGCCGACTAGTTCGGCCCAGACGGCCGCTGCGGCGACACCGGCGATCAACCGGAACGCCATGGTCAGCGGGTAGCTCGAGGAGATCGCGGTCACCGTGTTGGCCACGGCGAAGGCAGTCACGGACAGCAGCAGGAGCCTCTTGCGGTTCCAGGTGGCGGTGGTGATGGCCAGCGGGATCGCCGACAGACCGGTCGCGATGGCGTAGATCGTCAGCGCCTGGCCCATGGCCGATTCGCTGACGGACATGTCACGGGCCATCTCGGGAAGCACACCGGCGGGCAGGGCTTCGGTCAGAATGCCCATGAAGGCCGCTGTGGCGAGTGCCAGGAGCGGGGACATGGGCAGCTTGCCCTGCCCGGGTGCCGGTGAGGTGTTGTCCAGCAGTTCTGGTGGGGATGTCGACATGATTGAATCCTCAAACCCTCACATTGATGTGAATGTCAAGTCGGTCGGGTGGACGGGGAAGGAAGGAGGGGCGTATGCGCATCGGGGAGCTGTCGGAGCGCACCGGTACCCCGCGGAGGTTGCTCCGCTACTACGAGGAGCAGGGCTTGCTGGTACCGGACCGGACGCCCAACGGTTACCGCGACTACGCGGAGCGCACGGTGGACCGGGTCCTGCAGATCCGGGGTCTGCTGGAGGCCGGACTGCCGACGCGGGCGATCAAGAAGATCCTGCCGTGCATCAGCGATCCGCGGATGATCCACGTGCCGGACGCCGCGCCGGAGACCATCGAGCTCCTGGAGCGGGAGAGGGACCGGATGACCGAGCGCATCCGGTGCCTGACCCGCAACCGGGACGCGATCTCCGGCTACCTGGACGCCGTGCGCGACACGGACGGGCGCGACGACGGTGGAAGGTACGGGCCCGCGGAGCCGGTCGCGGTCTGAGTCGCGTACCGCACGGTGTTGGCGAGGACCACGCCGTGGCTGGTCACGTCGAGGACCATACGGTCGCCGTCCTCGACGCGGAACCCGTCGTGGTAGGTGGCCTTGTCGGCGCCCAGGAAGGTGTACGTGACCAGCCCTGCCTGGCGCAGCAGGGGGTACGAGAACAGGTGCTCCGCCATGTCCTCGAACCGGTGGAAGATGGAGTCGGCCCCGCAGGAGAACGGGCCCTCCCACGCCGTGGCACCGTCCCGCTCGACGACGACCCGGCCCGTCACCTTCTGCGGCGGCTCGTCCAGGAACAGCCAGGGGAGCACCGAGGTCTCGCAGAGCTTGGCGTACGGGGTGTACGCCCAGGGGTTCTTCAGGTGCAGGCCGATGTCGTTCAGGTCGTTGCCGAAGGTGTAGCCGGCGTAGTGCGGGGTGCCGTCCTCGCCGTTGACGTACACCAGGACCACCTCGGGCTCCTCGATCAGCCAGATCGGGTCGGCGGGGGTGATCAGCGGCTCGTCGGACACGCGCAGCCAGGAGCCGAAGCCCTTCATGTAGTAGTTCGGGGCCACGAACTCCTCGTCGGGTTCGGGGTCGTGGTCGAACTTGGAGCGGTGCGTGCCCATGAATCCGTTGACCAGCGCGTTGTTGGTGGCGGTGGGCAGCAGCGGCGGGAGCAGCCTCAGTCCGGGGTCGCCGGGGGTCACCGACACGGTCTCGGCTCCGCTCGTGGCGGCGGCGAGCGCGGCTTCGGCACCGCCCGCGAGGAACGCGGCGCGCAGCTGCCCGTCCTCGACGGCGTGGAGGGTGTGGGCCCGTCCCGCCTCGGGGATTCCGGCCCCGGCGTATCGACGTCCCTGGTACTCGGCTTCGAAGAGGATGGACATGGTGGAAGGAGCCTCCTGAGAGAGAAGAGTCGGGTGGTGGTGCGCGGCCGCCGTGCGACGGGCGGCTTCAGAGGGCGGAAGGGGCGACGCGCACCCCGGTGAGGTCGGTCAGGACTTCGGCGACGCGCTCCAGGGAGGCGCTGATCCACGGCAGCCGCAGGGGGTCGGCGGCGTGCAGGGCCTGGGTGCGCCGGGCGTCGCTCTCTCCGTACAGGCGGCTGGTTGCCACCCGGACGCGCAGCGGGCCGGGCGACTCGCCGAACGCGGAGCCGGGCAGCACCCCGACGCCGTAGCGCTGGCCGAGCGCGGCGGCAAGGCCGTCGCCGTCACGGATCCGGTGGACCCGGGTGAGGTGGTGCCGTGCTGCCTCGAAGTCGGGGTACAGGTAGCTGGTCGCACGGACCGGCGCCAGCTCGGCGCCCGCCGCGGTGAACAGCGAGCCCACGGCGCGGACCACCGTCCCGTGCAGCCTGCGGCTGGCGGCGACGTGCGCGACGACCTCGGGCGGCTCGGCGAACGCCCAGGCCGCCGCGGCCTGGACCGGCGCCACGGTGCTCGACCAGATCTGGCTGGCCACACCGAGCAGGCGCTCCTTGACCCGGTCGCCCAGCGGGCCTTCGGGCAGCCTGGCCACCCCCAGGCGCCAGCCGCCGACCGCCAGGCTCTTGGTGAGCCCGGTGGTGACGACCGTGCGCTCGGGTGCGAAGACGGCCGGGGAGACGCCCGGCCGGGCGTCGTCGTAGACCAGGTCGCAGTAGATCTCGTCGGAGACGATCACCAGGTCCAGCTCCCTGGCCACCTCGGCGAGCTCCTCGACCGTGGCGGGAGAGGCGATCGTGCCCGTCGGGTTGTCGGGCAGCGTGACCACCACGCAGCGTGGATCGTGCCCGGCCGCCCGGGCTAGGAGCACCGCCTCCCGGACCCGCCCGGGGTCCGGGACACCGCCCTCACCCGTCCGGGTGGCGACCGGGACCGGGCGCAGCCCGCCCAGCCGGGCCTGGGCCGCGTAGCTGACCCAGCTCGGCACCGGCACCACGACGTCTCCGCCGACGGCCAGCATCAGGGCGAACAGCATCGGCTTGCTGCCCGGCCCCGCCACCACCGCGTCAGGGGCGGTGGCCAGGCCACGCCGCTCCCAGTAGCCGGCCGCCGCGGCGCGTAGCGCCGGGCTCCCGGCGACCGGGCCGTACGCGTTGTGGTCAGCGGCGAGCGCGAGCCGCTCCGCCAGCTCGGGCAGGACCGGCAGGCCGATCTCCCCACTGGCCAGGGACAGGACCTGCTCCCCGGCCAGCCGTCGGCGGACCAGTGCCTCGTCGGCGGCGAGTGTCGGCGACATCGTCACCGGCGCTGGATGAGGCATCCGAAACTCCAACAGGTAGTGAGGAAGGGGGTGTCGGCGCTTGAACGGGAAGCTCAGGAGTGTGCGTAGAGCTTTCTGAGCTCGATCTTCCGGACCTTGCCCGTGAGCGTCTTGGGCAGGGTTCCGGTCAGCTCGAGGCGGTCCGGAAGGAACCGGTCGTCCTGGTCGGCCCGGCGCAGGTGGGCGCGTATCTCCTCCAGCGTCGGAGGGACGCCGTCGGCCGGAATGACGACCGCGAGGATCGGGTCGTCGACGTGGCCGGTGGGTCCGACGACGGACGCCTCGACCACCTTGGGGTGGCGCGAGATGATCGCCTCCAGCTCCGCTATCGGGACGACGATCCCGTCGCGCAGGATCGTGTCCTTGGAGCGGCCCAGGATCCGGATGCCGCCGCGTCCGTCCTCGCGGGCCACGTCTCCGGTGTCGAACCAGCCGTCGTCGGTGAGATCGGAGTCGAACTGCTCCTGCTGCTTGAAGTAGCCCAGCGCCCGCGACGCCCCGCGCACCCGCAGCCGGCCCACCGAGGCACGCCGGCTGGGGTCGTGGCACAGGTCGATGCGGATCTCCATGGAGTCGATCGGCCGTCCGTGGCTGTGCGCGGCCCAGTCCTGGTTGTAGTCCAGGCGGCTGATGGTGACGGGGCCGAATTCGGACATGCCCCACACCGAGTAGGTGCGGGCACCGAACGTCTCGCGCAGTTCGTCGACCAGCTCCATCAGCACCGGTGCTGCGCCGGTGACCGTGTGGCGCAGGCTGGAGACGTCGTGCGGGTCGGCGTTCTGGGCACGTGCGACGCCGGAGAGCGTGGGCGGCGGGCCGTACAGCAGGGTCGCGCCGTACCGCTCGACCAGGTCGAGCAGGCCCACGTGGTCGGGGCCGTCCTGGAAGGCGATGGTGCCGCCCAGCATCACTCCGGCGAGCACACCCTGGCCGAAGCCGGAGTAGTGCACCAGCGGGGTGGTGACCGCGACCACCAGGTCGTCGCGGAGCAGGAACGTGTCGACGTACCCCCGTACACCCGAGTGGACGGTGTTCTGGCTGTGTACCACGCCCTTGGAGAACCCGGTCGTACCGGATGTGAAGAGCACCACGAACGGTTCGTCCGGGCGGAGTTGACGGCCCGCCAGGTCACCCATGAGCTGCTCCTCCCAGTGCCGGGAGACGAAGTGGTCATGGAAGTCGGCCGTGCCCTCGGGGCCCGGGCCGTCGACGACCACGACGTGTTCCAGGGGCAGCTCCCCGGAGAGGTCGCAGATGGTCTCGGCGAGCGGGTAGCCCTCCCAGTCGGGGAGCGTGACGCATATTCTGGCCTCGGTGAGCGCCAGTCGGTGGCGCAGTTCCTCGGCCTGGCAGACCGGCGCGATGGGGCAGATGACCGCGCCGACCGCCATGCAGGCGAACATCAGCGGGACCATCTCCCAGCGGTTGGGCAGCTGAACGGCGACCACGTCCCCGCGCTTGACGCCCAGCTCGAGCAGGCCCCCGGCGAACCGGTTGGTCAGCCGGGACAGCTCGGCGTAGTCGAGCGTGTCGGTGCGGGCCTCGTCCAGGCGGCGGCCCGCGATGGCGAGCTTGCGGGGCCGCCGGCGGGCCTGGCCGCGCAGGTCGTCGAGGAAGGTCTCGTCGCGCCACCAGCCACGCCGCCGGTACTCCGCCATGCGGTCGGCGGCCGACGCGGTGGCCAGGAAGGCGGCGGTGGTCGACGTCATCGCGCCAGCTCCTGGCGGCGCGCCCCGAGTAGCTCCGGCAGCGGGTTGCCCACCGTGGCACCGGCGATGTCGAGCAGGTCGCGGGTGTTCCGGCGGACCCGGTCGCCGACCCAGTCGAAGACCCATGCCTTGCGGGGCTCGGCCGCCAGCCCGAAGGGCACCACACGGGTGACGGCCAGCGCTGCGGACGCGGCACCGCCGATGTTCGCGATGACACCGGGCACCAGCAGGACCCCGGCGGCGGCCGCTTTGTCGCGGGCCTCGTCGGACGAGCTGATGTTGCCGCCCTCGACGACGAGGCCGACGCGCAGGCGGTGGACGTTCTCCGCGTTCAGCGCGTGCTTCTGGGCGGCGAGGATGAGCAGGTCGGCCTCGACGTCGAGCCAGGCGTCCGGTTCGGTGCGGACGGTGACGCCGGAGGGCAGCCTGGTGCGGTCGATGGCGCCGAACTCGTCGGTGACGGCGATCAGCTCGTCCACCGGGAGCCGGTCGGCGCTGAGGGTTCCGGCCACGTCGGCGACGGCCACCACCACGTGGCCACGCTCCTCGAGGTAGCGCCCGACCGCGCGGCCGACCGCACCGAAGCCCTGGATGACGACCCGGGCGGGCCCGGTGCGCCCGCCGGCCTCCAGGGCGGTGACGGCGGCGACGCCGACGCCGTGACCGGTGCAGTCGATCAGGGGCTCGTAGTACGTGCGCCAGTCGATCGGCATGTCGGGAGCGCCGAGGCGGAACCGCGGGTCGTACCCGGCCTCCTCGAAGAACACCGCCCGGTCGGCGGGGGTGACGCCCATGTCGATGCCGAGGTGGATACCGCCGTGCAGCAGCGGCTTGACGGTACGTCCGAAGGTGCGGAACGTCGTCTCGCGGTCGGATCCGTCTGCGACGATGCCCGCTTTGGCACCGCCGATGCGCAGTCCGGCGAGGGTGAACTTGACGGTCATGTCACGGGCCAGACCGGCCACTTCCGCCTCGGTGACACCCGGCGTCATCCGAGTGCCGCCCATGGCGAGGCCGTCGACGAGCGAGTCGACGACGACCCAGCCCTTGATGTCGCCGCCGGCGCCGTTCAGGTGAGTGGTCAGGGCGGGCTCGCGTGCTTCCCAGTCAGTCATGTGTCTTCCCCAATGGTGAGCAAGAAGGTGTGGTGCGTGCGGCTGTACGGGGTGTGCTCAGCGGTACAGGTCGGTGAAGCCGCGCAGGATCTCCCGCCCGTCGGCACGGAACTCCAGGTGCGCCTGGGCGCCCAGGATCCGGCCGTCGTCGGAGCGCAGGAACTCCACCGGGGCGTGCTCGGAGCGCCCGATGGACCGGAAGCCGGGCGGGGCCTGCCGGAGGTACAGGGTGTGCCGGTGAAAGACGGTCACCGTCGGCTTGACGTACGTGAACAGCGGCTCCTCCTTGTCGACCCGCACCTCGAAGCCGCCGACGCGCTGAGGCCCCTCGGCCAGGACACCGCCCTGGGAGACGGCGAGGATCTGCATGCCGCCGCAGATGCCGAAGACCGGGACGTCGGAGCCGAGGACCAGGTCGACGAGCGGCTTGTAGTGCTCCTGGTCGTAGGCGCGGACCTTGGTGCCGCTGAGCACGATCGCCTGGTACCGGCCGCCGAGGCGGGCGGGTATGCCGGCCACCGGCACCGGGTCGGTGTCGGAGCCCAGCTCCTCCAGTCGGGCACGCAGTTGCTTGAGCGAGAGCGTCCCGTTGTTGACAACGAGCACGCGGGGTTTCGCCACGTCGGTCTCCTCAGGTTCGCGTGATGGCGGTTCCGGCACGGCCGGCGAGCAGCTCGCTGACGGGGGCGCTGCCGATGACGACACGTCCGGCCCCGCGCTCCAACGCCTCGCCCGCGGCGCGCAGCTTCTTGCGCATGCCGCCGGTGGCGCCCTTGTCGCGGAAGGCCGCGGCGGCGCCGGCAGTGATCTCGCGGACCGGTTCCCCGTCGATCAGCAGATGGGCGACGTCGGTGACCAGGACCAGGTCGTGGGCGCCGACGGCCCCGGCGACGGCGGCGGCCGCCCGGTCGCCGTCGGTGTTGACCTCGCGGCCCTCGGCGTCCCTGGCCAGTGGGGTGACCAGATAGGCGTGGCCCGGCTGGAGGTTCTTCAAGGCAGATGTGTCCACGTCGGTGATGGGGCCGACGAGGTTCTCCAGCTCGACGAGCTGCTTGTCCTTCCACCAGAAGCGCTCGCCGGGCCCGGCGGTGACCAGGCCGTCGCTGCCCAGGACCCGCTCGGCGGTGATGCCGCGCGCCTCCAGGCGGCCCAGGACGTCCTCGCCGAGTTCGGCGCTGACGGTCCTGATGTCGGCGATGACCTCGGGTGTGGTCCAGCGGCTCTGGTTCCCGTAGCGGTCGCGCAGGATCGCGAACGGTTCACTGTAGTGAGGGCGGAGCTTCCTGAGCGGTTTGGACCAGCCGTGCACCAGGACGAGGGGCCGGGACCCGCCGTGCCCGGCGAGGTCGTCCCACCAGCTGCCGGACAGCTCCTCCAGGCAGCTGCCGCCCAGCTTGACGACGGTGGGGGCGGTACGGGGGCCTGTGGTGGTCATGTCGGCATCACCGGCTGCATGGTCAGGCCCGTCTCCTCGGGCAGGCCGAAGCGGAGGTTGAGGGCCTGGACCGCCTGCCCCGAGGCTCCCTTGAGCAGGTTGTCCAGGGCGGACAGGACGACGATCCGGTCGCCTTCGGGGTCGTGCAGGACCGTCACGTCGCAGTAGTTGGAGCCGATGACGGCCTGCGGGTCGGGCACTGGGATAAGCGTCTCGGTGTGGCGTCGCACCCGCACGAACGGGTGGCCCTTGTAGAACCGCGAGTACGCGCGCTGCAGCTCGCGTTCGGTGACCTCGGCGTCGGTGAAGACGTACGCGCTGGTCATCAGGCCGCGCACATGCCCGACGCCGTACGCGGACATGGACAGCGAGCCGACCTCGCCGGGCTTGCTGCGTCCCAGGAAGTCGCTCACCTCTGCCGCGTGCCGGTGCCCGGTGGGCGCGTAGGGGGCGATGGCGCCGCTGCGCAGCGGGTGCAGGTCCGGCACCCGCAGGTGCAGCCCGCCGCCGCTGGAGCCGCTCTTGCCGTCCACGACGACGTTCCTCAGGGGCAGGCCGAGCCCCAGGGTGAGGGGTGCCAGTCCCAGCGTGAGGGCCGTGGCATAGCAGCCGGGTACGGAGATCAGCGCGGCGTGCTCCAGGCTCTCGCCGATCAGTTCGGGCACCCCGTACACGAAGCGGTCGGCGAGCTCGGTGGTCCGCGGCACCCCGGGGTACCAGCGCTGGTGGAGCTCCGGGGTCCGGATCCGGAACGCCCCGCTGAGGTCGATCACGCAGGCGACGCGGTCGGCGAGCCCGGCGGCCAGCCGGGCCGAGACCGAGGCGGGCGTGGACAGGAACACCACGTCACAGGTCTCGGCGATCCGGTTCGCGTCGACCGCTTCGACGGCGAGTCCCAGGTCGAGGCGCAGCCCGGGGTGGAGCTGGGCGGGGCGGCGGCCCACGCTGGAGTTGCCGCCCAGATAGGTGAGTTCGAGCTCCGGGTGCTGGAGCACGAGCCGGAGGAGTTCACCGCCGGCGAGTCCGGAGGCTCCGACGATTCCTGCTCGGATCATTCGAGGGTCTCCTGTACGTGGCGGATGACGGCGGCCGAGATGTCGGCGTCCGTCGTGGAGGCGACCCCGCGCCAGGCGGGCGCGTGGTTGACCTCGTTGACGAGGTGGCCCGACTCGGTGCGGAACAGGTCGACGCCGTAGACGCCGGGGCCGAGCCGGTCCACGACCGCGTCGACGACCTTGGCCACCTCCGGGTCGTGCGCCAGCGAGCGGCTCTGGTTGCCGAGTGCGGCGTTGCTGCGCCAGTCGGCGCCGGCGCTCTCGAACTCCGCGGCGGCGACGATCTCCCGCCCGACCACCAGGCAGCGCACGGAGCCGCCACCGAGGTAGGGCTCGAGCAGGCACGCCTGCTCGAAGGCGTGGCCCAGGTCCTCGACGTAGTCGTACACCGAGTGCGCCAGGTCGGCGTCGCGGACCAGGGTGACCCGCTTGCCCATGCCGCCGTAGACGGGCTTGAGCACGGCGGGGGTGCCGAGGTCGGCCAGCGCCTTGCCGTAGTCCTTGCGGGACAGCACGAGGCGGAAGTCCGGTACGGGGACACCCGCTTCGCGCAGCACGGCCCGCAGGACGAGCTTGTTCTCACACGCGTGGATGGCGGCGGCGGTGTTCAGGACGGGCGTGCCGTCCGCCTCGGCGAGGGTGGCGATGAGTCCACCGCGGGTGTAGCTGCGGCTGCGCACCAGGACGGCGTCGTAGCCGGCGAGCGGGGAGGAGCCGGCGGAGCCGAGGCTGAGGTCCTCGTCGTTGACCCAGTCGATGTGCAGCCCGGCCTGTTCGGCCGCCCGCATCAGCCGGCGTTCCTCCCACCCGACCCGGTCCGCGACGACAGCGATCCTTCTGCCCATCTCACTGACCCCAGTCGCGCAGGGTGACCTCGACCATCTCCAGGGTCAGCCTGCCGTCGGCTATGGCCTCCACACGCAGCGTCAGCATGCACTCGGGGCAGGACAGGGTCTCGCCGACGAGGATCGGCGGCAGGGTGAGGCCGGTCTCGCACTCCGGGCAGACACCGGACAGGGTGGCGGTGGTCATGGGTGGACTCCTCTACGGGTACGGGGGTGACAGGAGGACGGGGTGGCTCAGATGTTCTGGAAGTCGACCGCGGCCTTGCGGATCGCGTCACGGTCCAGCAGCGGGGCACCCGCTGCTTCCTGCCGGGTCACGAGCCAGGGGGTGAAGGCGTCGATGTCGACGACGACCCCGGAGTCGTCGAGCGCCCAGCGAACCAGGGCGCCGGTGAGCCGGGTTCTGACTCTCAACTCGCGTGTGTTGCCCACGAGTTCGGCGGGGAGTGTTTCGTAGGCCTCCGGGTGGAGCAGCTGACCGGGCAGCTCGTACGCGAAAGCGTGCGGGGTGGTCGGGCCGGACTGGAAGGCCTCGCCCAGGCCCGCGCCGCGCAGGGCGAGGCGGGAGAGCTCGGTCAGATGGGTCAGGTCGAAGCGCCGGTCGTCGTGGATCACGCGCAGTGCGGTGAGCAGTTCGGCGAGCGGAGCGTTCCCGCCGCGCTCGCCTATGCCGCCGACGGTCGCGGAGATCCAGCGGGCGCCGGCGCGTACCGCGGCCAGGGAGTTGGCCACGGCCATGCCGAGCATGTTGTGCGAGTGGATCTCGATCTCCGAGCCGTCGATGGCGGTGATGTCGGAGATGACCTTCTCCATCTGCCATGGCGAGAGGTACGCCACGGTCTCGGCGAGCCGGAACCGGTCCGCACCGGCGTCGAAGCCGGCCTCGACGTACGGGACCAGGCGTTCCCCGGGCGTGCGCGCACCGTCCTCGCCGCTGAACGTGACGTGGAAGCCGCGGTCCTTGGCCTGGGATATCGCCGAACGGGCCACCACGTGCAGGAGCTTGGCGCTGGGTGAGTCCAGCTTGAGCTTCGCGTGCTGCTCCGAGGTGGGGATGGAGTACATGATGTGGCGCACACCCAGGCGTGCGGCCTCGTCGAGGGCGGTGGCCACCTGATGGCGGTCGCGGACCACGACGAGCGTCATGCTGCGCTCGGGACCGATGGCCTCGTGGGTGGCCTCGATCAGTGCGGCGTCCTTGGAACCGGGGCCCGAGATCATGCCGACCTCGACGAGATCGATGCCGGTCCTGACCAGGAGGCGGGCGATCTCGGCCGCGTCGTGGGACTTGAACTCGACGCCCGCCATGTGCGCGGAGTCGCGCAGTGTGGCGTCGGACAGATGGGGCGGTACGGGAAGACTTGTCTCTGCGGGGGTGACTGCCATGGTGCGTTCCCTCTCTTCCAGGCTTTCCGGAACGGCCTTTCGACGGACCGTTCCCGGGCGTGCTGCTGAATAGGCGGCCACTGGAATACGGGGGGACCGTTCCCTGGATCGGCACGCCGTGGAGCGCTGAACAAAATGATGCAAGCACCCGGTGGGCTGGGGCAATGCACGTCGTGTCAAGTCGCGCCAAGGAACGTCAGGACAGGTCGGTGCCACTGAAATCTGAATGACACGGCGTCGAGTTACGTAAAACTTCGCTCATTCGTCCGATAAATCGGCGCCCCGGACCGAATGAGACCGCCGCCACCCGGCTATGGTGACTCCATTCCCCCACGGCCCGCCTTCATGACCCGCCTTCAACGGCTCGCATTCATGAATCCGCCGCCGGCCGGGAAATCCACGTACGCGAATTCAAGGACGCCCTTTTCGAAACCCGTGCACGCCGGGGCCGGGAAGGCCCCGTGAACGAGGGGAGATCCAATGGTGCTCGCACAGCCCGAACTCCGTACGGACCCGGAAGAGGCCACCGGCGCCGGCCCGCTCGAACGCTCCCGTGAGCTGGCCGGCCGTCTCGCCTGGCCGACCACGGCCGAACGTGACCGTGAACGGATCTGGGACCCCGCGCTGTTCGCCGAACTGGCACGCGCGAGACCCGGGCCGTCCCTGGCCGGCCCCATGGTGCCCGCGCCCCTGGGCGGCGGCGGCAGCACCGCGGCCGAGGCACTGGCCCTGCTCGAAGGGCTCGGCGAAGGCTCCCGCGATCCGGGGCTGGCCCTGGCCGTGGCCGTTCACGCGGTCCTGGCCACCGTCCCCCTGCGCGCCCATGGCACGCCGCGCCAGCGCGAGCGCTACCTGCCGCGCATGGCCTCCGGCGAGTGGTTCGGCGGGCTGTCGCTGCGCCAGACGCACGGCGGCGCCGTCGCCCCCGCCGTCACCGCGCGCCCCGCACCCGCCGGGCAGGGCGGCTGGCTCCTGACCGGCCGCCTGGATCTGGTGGCGGGCGCGCCCGTCGCCCACCACTTCCTGGTGATCGCCGCACACCAGGGCGGCGGCCGCACCACCTTCCTGGTGGACAGGGCCACCCCGGGCCTGCTGGTCACCGAGGGCGGACCGGCGGCCATGCCCACCTGTCCGTGGGGGCACCTCCTGCTCGATGGAGCCCATGTGGACGAGGAGTCGGTCCTGGGCACGGTCGAGGGCGCCCCGGCCGAGGTGGAGCCGCTGCTCGCGGTGCTGGACTGGGTGTACTGCGGTGCGCCCTGGCTCGGCGTCATGCGCGCCCTGGCACGGGACGCCCTGGAGGCCGCGCGCGGCCGGGAGCTGTTCGGCCGCCCGCTCACCCACGACCAGGCCACCCGCTTCGCGCTCGCCGACCTCGCCACCCAGGTCGAACTCGCCGAGGGCCTGTTGCGCCAGACCGCCGCCCGGCTCGACGACGGCGGCGCGCTCCCGCTCCAGGAGGCGGCCGCGGCAAGGCTGTTCGTCGCCGACGCGGCGGTCCGGGTCACCCGGGCGGCGGCCGGCCTGACCGGGCCACTCGCCGGGACCGGCGACGGCCTCGCCGAACGGGCCCACCGCGACGCCCTGTTCCTGTCCCGCACCGGCGGCGGCGCGCAGGTGCTGCGCCCGGTCGTCGCGGCTTCCATGCTCGGACTCGGCTGAAGGTGAGGACCATGAACGACCGACCCCGCTCCGAAGAAGACACGCCGGCCTTCCCGGGCATCGCGTCCCGGGCCGCGGCTACCGACACCGAAGGCCGGATACCGGCCGCGAACTGGGATGAGCTGGTCGACAGCGGGTACCTGCGGCTGTTCCATCCGGCGGAGGCCGGCGGCTCCGGCGCCGGCGCCGACGCCCAGTTCGACGCCATGGAGGCGCTGGCCAGGGCCTGTTCGGGCACGTACTGGTCCGCGACGGTGTCCGCACTGCTGTGCGGCAGCCTGATCGCGACATACGGCAGTCTCCGCGACCACGAGCGGCTGCTGCGCCCGCTGCTGTCCGGCGAGGGGACGGCCTGCTTCGGCATCGTCGAGCCGACGGCCGGCAGCGACGCGAGCACCTACCGCACCACGGTCCGCCCGTCGGGCCGGCCCGACGGCGGGTATGTCATACGGGGCGAGAAGTCCCGTATCACCAATGCCCCGACCGCGGACCTGGCCGTCACCCTGGCCCGCCGCGACAAGGGCCCCGGGGACGACGGCCCCGACTGGTGCCTGGCCTTCGTGAACCTGCGCCAGCCGGGGGTGCAGCGCTACGAGACCCCGCACATGGGCCTGCGCGCGATGCCGTGGGGCGGGCTGGTCCTCTCGGACGCGTACATCCCTGAGGCGGACGTCGTCCCTGTCCCGTTCCAGGCGCTGTCGGACGGCATGACGTGGGGCTGGCTGCTGGTGTCGATCGCGGCGATCGCGACCGCCGAGGCGGCACTGACGGCGTCGGTGCGCCACGCCCAGGCACGGGTGTCCTACGGACGCGCCCTGGCGCACATGGAGGGGGTCCAAGCTCAACTGGCCGACTCACGGGCACAGTTGAACGCGGCCCGGGTTCTTGCGCGCCGGGCCCTGCGTGAGCGCGCTTCGGGCAGTCCGGCGCGACAGCTGATCGGCATGCTCAAGGTGTACGCCACCGAGCTCGCCGTGGAGATCACACAGCGGGCGGTGCAGATCCACGGCGCGTTCGGCGTGACCCAGGGCCACGAGGTGGAGCGCCACTACCGGGACGCCCAGATGAACGTCATCGGCGCCTTCGCCTCCAACCGCCTGCGGGAGCAGCTGGCCGAGGGCCTGGGTCTCGGCCCGGCGGTCTACCAGCCGTTCGACTGGCTGGCCCCGACGGGGCTGCGCCACCACCCGGTGAGCCTGGACGGCGGGACGCGCGCGGTGCACAGGGTGGCGTGACGGAGAGGTGAGGGAGCCCCGCGCCGGGAGGCGCCCCCACCGGCGCGGGGCCCGTGCCCGCGCCGGTGGGGACGGGCAGCGGGCCGGGCCGGCGGGAGTACCCGCCCGGTGGTCCCAGGCGTCATGCGTACGGGCGCCAGTCGCCCAGGTGCCCGGCCACCGTGTGCGCGCGGGCCTCGGAAGGGGTCAGCTGCGGGCGGTTGCCGGGGACGGTGACGCGCGCGCCGGGACCGGAGTTGCGGTACTCGGCGAAGCGCTGTTCCTGCCAGGGGAAGCCCGAGGACATCGTGCCGTACGGCGTGACCGCGTCGATGCCCGCGCCGAGGTGGCTGTCGCGGACGGTCAGCATCGGGTGCGCGGTGAGGTCGGACGAGGGCACCCAGGGGCGTGCCAGCTTGTAGTACGCGTCGGGGGCGGTGCTGGTGATCCGGGAGCGCAGGACCAGGTAGCCGCGCGGGTTGGCTCCGGCGGTGCTGGGCGCGAAGACGAAGCCGTACGGCGCCGAGGCCAGGTCGGTGCGCGTCAGGGTGCGGAAGTGGCAGCGGTCGTAGACGGCGGTGGCGCGGCCGAAGACGAAGTCGACGTCCCCCTCAACGTAGCAGTCGCGGTAGTACTGCCGGGCGAACGCGGTGAGGGCGAGGGTGTCGGCGTACAGGGTGTCCTGGTGGCCGAGGAAGCGGCAGCCGAGGAACGCCGAACGGTCGCCCTGCACCTTGATCGCGACGGCCTGGGTGCCCGTGTACTCCGGGTTGTCGGTGCGCAGCCAGTCGTTGGCGAAGGTCACGTCGCGGGCGGTGAAGCCGGCGGCCTGGACGGTGACGGTGGCGGAACCGCTCGTGCCGAGATTGCCGGATCCGTCGGGCTTCGGCGTACCGGCCGCGTTGTCGTGGACGATGACGGTGTCGCGAGGGTCACCGCTCGCGCCGATCAGCGTGAGCTCCGCCCTGGCGGAGCTCACGAGGACCGTGCCGCGGTAGGTGCCCGGGGCGAGCACCAGGGTGTGGCCGGTGCCGGATGCGGCGTCCACGGCGGACTGGACATCGGTGTGGTCACCCCTGCCGTGCGGGTCGACGTACAGCGTCAGGGCGTCGAGCCGCCGCGACGGCGAACCGTAGCGGCCGAAGGGGCGGGGGCGCGCGGGCCCGGCGTGGGCGGCGGGTGTGCCGAGGGTGAGGGCGGCGCCCGCACCCGCGAGCAGGGTCAGCGCACTGCGTCTGCTGGGCATGGCGGTACTCCTTGCGAGGAGAGGAAGGCCGGAGCTTGCGAGGAGAGGCAGGCCGGAGCGGCGCCTTCCGGGGTGTTGGAAGGGTGCGGTGCCGCTCCGGCCGGTTCGGGGGGGGTGGGTCAGCGGACCGACGGCTTGCCGGCGCCGGCGCCCAGGCCCACCAACAGCGGGACGGCGATCGGGTGGCTGACCTTCGTGCGCAGCGTCGGGGTCCAGCCGGCGCCTTCGGTGAGCTGCTCGGTGGGCACGCCCGCGTTGTGCACGGCGATCAGGTCGGTCTTCCGCCCGTTGACGTAGTTGTTCTCCGCCGTGAGGGAGGACTCGGACCACTTCTTGAGGATGGTCGCCTTGTCGAAGCCCTTGGGGACGGTGAACGCGTTGTGCTCGGCGACGAGCTTCGACTCGGCGCCGATGCCGTACGTGTAGCCGTAGGCGGCGCCCTTGCTCGCGACGAAGTGGTTGTTGTAGGAGTCGACCTGGCCGAAGCGGACGCGGGGCGCGCGCTCCTTCACGTCCTTGAAGAGGTTGTGGTGCAGCGTGACGCGGAGCTTGCCGCGGTCGCTCGCGCCGGCGCCGTCGCTGTTGCCGATGAGCATGGTCTTGTCGTGGTCCTTGAGGACGTTCCACGACACGGTGACGAGGTCGGCTCCGCGCACGATGTCGAAGAGGCCGTCGTGCTGCTGGTAGATCTGCCCGAAGTAGTGGGGCTGGTCCGCGTCGGGGCGGTCGCCGTCGCTGAAGGTGTTGTGGTCGACCCAGACGTGGCTGGATCCGTAGACGACGAGGTTGTCGTACTCGGAGTTCCAGGCTCCCTGGTCACCGTCGGTGGGGTCCCACTGGGGGAAGCAGTCGTAGGTGTCCTCGAAGGAGATGTTGCGGACGATGACGTTGGAGACGTTCTTGACCTGGAGGCTGGCGCCGATGACGGTGGCGTCCTTGCCGACACCGACGAGCGTGGTGTTGGAGGGGACGTTCACGTTGACCGCGGCCGCCTGCAGCTTCGCGGACGCGGCGCGGGCGTCCTCCAGCGGGCCCGACGGGACGTCGGCCGTGCCCCAGACGGCCGGGTCGTAGGCGGCGAGGTACTTCTCCAGGGTGTAGCCGTCCTGCTGGTACGCCTCGCAGCCGATCGGGGTGCCGGCGGCGTCGGAGTTGCCGTGGACGGTGCCGGCGATCCTGACGATCTTCGGCGCGTCCCCGGCCTCCTCGAAGGCGGCGATGAGCTCGGCCCGGTTGGTCACGGTGTAGACGTGCTCGGGGGTGGCGGCCGCGCCGCCCGTGGTGGAGCCGTCGGCGGAGGCCCAGCCGTCACCCGCCGGGAGAACGGAGCGCTCGATCCCCTTGCCGTGGTGCTTGGGGGCCGCCTGGGCGGGGAGGGTCACTGCGAGGGCCAGCGAGGCGCAGCCCATCACCACGGCGGTGGCGCGGACGTGTCTCATGCGTGCGGGCATGGCGGATCCTTAACTGTCGTACGCGGAAAGGTGCGGGTGAACAGCGCGGCGACGCGCGAGGAGCGGAGAAGCGGGGACGGACGGATCAGGCCTGCGGCCAGGTGATCCACGTCCCGGGCACCGGCTCGTCGAGACGGCGCAGGTCGCGCGGGGTGAGCACACGCCCGTCCAGCAGGGCGCGGGCGGTCGTCCTGGCCACGTCCACGGCCCCGGCGGGCCGGAAGTGGGTGTTGTCCTTCTTGCCGTCGGGGTAGTTCGGCGACTCGCCCGGCTCCAGCCAGTTGAAGTAGGCCTCGGTCCCGTCGGGGCCGAGTTCCTGCCAGCGGGCGAGGGACAGCGCCTGGATGTCGAGCAGGGTCACACGCTCCTCCGACGCGAGGGCGCGCATCGCGGCGGGGTACTCCCCGTGGGTGGGCCTGGCGGTGCCGTCCTCGGCGAAGCGCCGGCGTTCGACCGGGGTGATCAGCACGGGCTCCGCGCGCCGGGAGCGGGCGCCCTCGACGTACTGGCGCAGGTACTCCTGGTACGTGGTGTACGGGTCGGTGCCGCGGGCGGGGTCCTCGGTCTTCTCGTCGTTGTGACCGAACTGGATCAGGACGACGTCGCCCGGCCGGACGCCGTCCAGGAGGGCGGTGAGACGGCCCTCGTCGATGAAGCTCTTGGAACTCCGGCCGTTCACCGCATGGTTGGCGACGTCGAGCGTACGGCCGAGGAAGAAGGGAAGGGCCATGCCCCAGCCGGTCTCGGGCGCGGCGTCGGCGTACTTCTGGGCCGCCGTCGAGTCGCCGGCGATGTGGATCGTCCTGGGCCGGGGCCTGCCCCCTCCGCCACCGTGTGCGAGTGCGGGGGTGGCGCCGAGGGCGAGGGGCAGCGCGAGGAGCGCGGCTGCCGTCTGTCTACGGGTGAGTGACACAGGATGACTGCCTCTCTCGGAGGACAAACGTGAGGAGGACGAACGTGAGGTGGTGCGTGGGAGAGGTGGTGCGTCGGAGGTGGTGCGTCGGAGGTGGTGCGTGGGAGAGGGACCGGCGGCGGGGTGCGACCCGGACCGCCGCCGGTCCCTCGGTCAATGGGGGCGGGGCTGGGGTGGGACGGCCGGGGTCAGCCGTTGCCCAGCTCCTTCCACTCCTTCTGGGAGGCGTTCAGCTCTTCGGCCATCTTGTCCAGGAAGTCCTTGGCCGTGACCTTGCCGAGGAGCAGCTTCTGGAACTCGGGCTCGTTGTCGGCCTTGCTGATGTTGTTCCAGTCGGGCAGGTAGTACGGCAGGTCGACGATCTTGGTGGAACCGTCGGTGAGGGCCTTCGCGGCGAGCGAGGTCGGCTCGGACTCGTTGATCCACGGGTCCTTTGCCGCCTCGGTGTTCGCCGGGATGGCGCCCGCGGACTTGTTCCACTTGCTGTTCGACTCGTGCGAGGCCGCGAACTCGATGAACTTCCAGGCCGCGTTCTTGTTCTTGCTGGACCGGAACAGGCCGAGACCGTCGACGGGGTTGGAGACCTGGACGCGCGCGCCGCCGTCCCCGATGGGGGCGGGTATCCCGGCGAACTTGTCCTCGCCGAGCGCCTTCAGGTGGTCCTGGTAGGAGCCCAGGTTGTGGCTGAGCATCCCGATGGTGCCGGTGTCCCACTGGGCGACCATCTTGGTGAAGTCGTTGTTGACGTCGGCGGCCGGCGTCGTCTTCTTGAAGAGGCCCGCGTACTTCTCCAGCGCGGCGACGTTCTTCGGGTCGTTCAGGGTCGTCTTCTCGCCGTCCCAGAACTCCGTGATGCCGCTCTGGCCGTAGACCGCGTCCAGGGCCTGCGCGATGGAGCCGGCGCCACCGCGGATGGTGTAGCCGAACTTGTTGTCCTTCGCGTCCGTGAGCTTGTCGGCGGACGCGTAGAAGTTGGCCCAGGTGGTGGGCGCCTCCAGGCCTGCCTGCTCGAACAGGTCGGTGCGGTACCAGAGCACACCGTTGTTCGCGGAGGTCGGCACGGTGTACATGTCGTCGCCCCGGCCGGCGGCGGATCTGACGCTCTCGGCCATGCTCTCGACGAGCTTGCCCTTCAGCGACGACTTCTCCAGCCGGTCGTTGACCGGCTCCAGGGCTTCCTGGGACACCATGTTGGCCAGGTACGCGGTGCCGACGCCGCCCACGTCGGGCAGGCCGCCGCCGGCGATGGCCGTGTCGTACTTGGACTGGACGTCGGCGATCGGGATCGGGACGTACTTGACCTTGATGTCCGGGTTCTTCTTCTCGAAGTCCTTGATGATCTCGGTCCAGATGGCGGTGCGTGGACCGCCGTTGTTGTCCCAGAAGGTGATCTCGCCCTTCCCGCTGCCCTCCGTGCCCGTGTCACTTCCGTCGTCGCCACAGCCGGTGGCGGCGAGGGCCAGGACCGCGGTGAGGGACACCGCGGTCGCGGCACGCCCCCGGAGCGTCTTCGAGATGTTCATGTCGGCTCTTCTCTCTCGGATCTGTACGCGTACGTGGGGGGAGGTCAGTGGTGTGTGCGGTGCGGCGCAGCGCCGATGTACTTCTGCGGGCCCGAGTTCCGGGTCACGAGCTTCGGTACGTCGGCCGCGCGGTCCAGCGTGTACGGGTAGAAGTCACGCGGTTCGAAGGCGGCGCCCCAGGTGTCGGTGCGGCCCGTGGTGTTCTTCAGGACCGATCCGCGCTGGACCAGTTCGGCCGTGGTGTCGGCCTGGAAGGGATGCTGGACGTCCCGGTAGTAGCTGTTCTCGATGACCATCTTCGTGGCGCCGCGCGCCCAGTTCCCGTACGTCCACAGCGGGTCCCCGTCCGCTACCTGCGCGGAGAGGTAGTTGTTGTAGAGGTGGGCGTAGGCGCAGTTGTCGGCGGAGGGGTTGCGCTGTTTCGTGCCGCTGAACCAGTTGTGGTCGATCGTGATCTGTGTGGTGACGTTCTCGGTCCAGCCGATGCCGAGCGCCTTGTTGTGGCTGTCGAAGTGGTTGTACGAGACGGTGATGTACTGGCTGTCCTTGCGGATGTCCAGCAGTCCGTCGCCCATGTGCGTCAGCCGGTTGTGGTCGATCCAGACGTGGTCGGCCGAGTCCATCTGGATCGCGTCGAAGTCGCTGGTCTTCCCGTCCCAGTCACCTTCCACGTAGGAGTCGCGGATGGTGAGGTTGCGGATGATGACGTTGCTGGTGCCGGGGTTCAGGTGGAGTTCGCCGTGGACGATCTCACCGGTGTCGCCGGCCCCGACGATGGTCTTGTCCGACGCCACGTCGATGTCGGCGCCGAAGGGTTCGACCGCGATCGAGCCGGCCACCCGGATGACGTAGGGCTCCTCCGCACCGGCGTACTTCTCCAGGCCCGCCTGGTCGGTCACGGTGACCACCTCGCCGCCCCTGCCCCCGGTGGTGCCGCCCGCCAGCGAGGCGAAGCCGTGCGGGGTGCCGGAGCCGCCGTGGTGCGCGGCGGGCCGCGCCCCGGTGGCCGCCGCCGCCCCGCCCGGGGTGGTGGGCAGGAGGAGGACGGCGGCGAGGGCGAAGGCCGTGAACAGTCTTCTCGCTCTGGTGCGCTCGGTACGGAGGTGCGTCATTGCGGCTCCCATACAGCGGTGCGGGGTCAGGTGGTGCGAGGTCTTCCGGTGGTGCGGAATGCGGTGAAGCCTGCTGTTCCGGACGGCGTGTCACCGGTGGGTGCGGTGGCGAAGAGGCCCAGCAGCGCGCCGACCCAGCGCCAGGGGGTGGCGGCGAAGACCTGGCCCGACGCCCGGAAGCCGGCCCCGTCGCCGGTGTCGGCGGAGAAGCGGCAGCGGGCTCCCCGGGTGACGTCGATACGGACGCGGACGGCGGCGCCGGGCGCGGGGCGGGGGTGTTCGGCGTCCCGCTCGTGCTCGGCGACGGATTCGGCGTACCGGTGGACGAGCCGGGCCGTCCCGTCGGTCCCGTTCTCCAGGCCGATCCACGAGAAGGCGTCCCCGAGCACGGCGAGCCCGGCCTTGGCCCCCGGTTCGCGGGAGTCCAGGGTGATGCCGACCTCGACGGTGAACTCCTCGGCGGGCAGACGCTGCACCAGGACGTTGGGCAGGGCGCGCAGGTCGTGCGCGTACGCGGTCCGTACGCAGCTGAGGCGCAGGCCGTCGCCGCCGTGCCCGACGGTCCAGCCGGGCCGCGGGTTGGCCGTCCACTGCCACTGCCGGCCGTACCGCCCGCCGGGGAAGTCGTCGCTGGAGGCCGGTGCCCTGGCCGGCTGCTCCGGGGCCTCGGGGCGGCGGTGCGTGAGGACGGGTTCGCCCTCGTCGCCGATGACCGGCCATCCCTCTTCGTCCCAGCGCATCGGCTGGAGGTGGACCACGCGGCCGTACGCTCCGCGGGCCTGGAAGTGCAGGAACCAGTCCTCACCGGCGGCGGTCCGGACCCAGCCGCCCTGGTGCGGGCCGTTGACCTCGGTGCTGCCCTGCGCGAGGACGACCCGCTCCTCGTACGGACCGGCGAAGGCGCGGGAGCGGAACGCGCCCTGCCAGCCGGTCTCCACTCCCCCGGCGGGGGCGAAGATCCAGAAGTAGCCGTCGTGCCGGTAGACCTTGGGGCCTTCCAGGGTGAACCAGCCCGGGATCGTGTCGGCGTCGACGAGGGTCGTGCCCTCGTCGAGGAGCTCACGGCCGTCGGGGCTCATCCGGTGGCCGGTGAGCCGGTTCTTGATGCCGGAGCGGGACTTCGCCCAGGCGTGCACCAGGTAGGCCTCGCCGGTCTCCTCGTCCCACAGCGGGCACGCGTCGATCAGGCCCTTGCCCGCCTTGACGAGGTGCGGGGTGCTCCAGGGGCCGCGGATGTCCTCGGCGTTGATCTGGTGGATGCCGTGGTCGGGGTCCCCCCAGAAGATCCAGAAGCGTCCGGCGTGGTGGCGCAGCGAGGGCGCCCAGACCCCGCAGTCGTGGCGGGGCACGGCGAAGTCGGCGTCCGGTCCGGGACGGTCGAGGGCGTGGCCGACGAGCGTCCAGTTGACGAGGTCGCGGGAGTGGAGCAGGGGCAGTCCGGGGGCGCGGCCGAAGCTGGACGCCGTGAGGTAGTGGTCGTCGCCGACGCGCACGACGTCCGGGTCGGACCAGTCGGCGTTCAGGACCGGGTTGCGGTAGGTGCCGTCCCCGAGGTCGGCCCTCCAGGGCATCGTCATGCGGCGACCGCCTTGCGGACGTGGGCGGCCGCGGCGTCCCGGTCGAGGCGTCCGTCGGCGACGACGGTGACGACGCGGCGCACGACGGTGGCCCCCGCCGGGACGGGGAGCCGGCGGTCCGCGGCGAGTGAGGAGCCGACCCCCGGGTATTCGGTGGTCCGGACGAACCACGGGTCGCGCCGGGTCTCGTCGGTCGCGCCGGCGAAGACGAGCGTCCAGCCGTCCCCGACGAGCGCCAGCCAGTCGGCGGCCTTGCCGTGCACGGCCTGCTCGCCGTCGAGCGTTCCGCTGAACACGGCGGGCGCCGCGCTCTCCTTGGGGGCGCGCCAGAAGAAGCCGCCGTATCCGGCGCCTGGGCGGCCGTTGGTGGCGGGGCTGCCGATGGAGAGGTCCGTGGCGCCGCGGTTGGTGAGGGAGAAGGAGAAGTCCAGCGCCCAGGCGGTGTCGGAGAGTTCGCTCGCGGCGACGGTGCGGTGCTCGCGCAGCAGCTCGGTGCCGCCGGCCTCCCAGCTGAGCTCCTCCACGAAGCCGTCCGGGTCGCGGAGCTTCCAGCCGAGGTGGCGCTGCGTCCCGTGGTTGTCGAGCTCGGTGGGGCCCTGGTCGCGTACGAAGGTGCGGCCGCCCCAGAAGTTGTGTCCGGCCACGTCGGGCACCGCGACGGAGGCACCCAGGTGGTGGATGTGGTCGGCCGGGCGCTCCTCGGTGACGGGGGTGCCCGCGAGGGTGGTGACGGGGTGCAGGTAGGGCCGGCTGTCCGTCCCGGGCCGGTAGCTGTAGCGCCCGACGGGGCGTCCGGCGCAGCTGAGGAGTGCGGTGGTCATGGTGTGCTCACCTCGCTGGGTCGCGCCCAGGAGGCGCCTAGTTCGGAGAAGAGGGTGAGGGTGTCGGCCGCGGCGGCGACGGTGCCGTCGATGCCGCGCACGATGCGCCGCACTCCGTCGCCCTTGTCGGCGGGCCGGGTGTGCCAGACCGTGGCGGGCAGCGCGGTGGGCTCGGGGGCGGTGCGTACGGCCTCGAGGACCCGCATGAACGCGCCGGTCTGCTCCGGCGGCACGATGAGCGCCGTGCCGTGTTCCAGGTGGTCGACGAGGTTCTCCAGGAGGTCGGTCCGTCCGTGCACGGCCTCCTCGGGGCCGTGCCCGGCGCGCTGGACGAGGACCCGGTCCTGCTTGTACCAGAAGGTGATGCGGCCGCGGTCGCCGTGGACGATGACGTACGGCTCGCCGGCCTCCTCCGCGCAGAGGGTGACCGCGACGGTCACCGGAAGCCCGTCGGTGGTGGTGACCCGGACGCAGCTGGTGTCGTCGGACTCGATGTCGTGGGCCCGGAACAGCTCGGTCTCGATGGACGCCACGTCCTCGGCCGTTCCCCGGCCGGAGAGTTCGAGTGCGGTGGCGACGGCGTGCGCCAGCGGGTTGGTGAGCACCCCGTCGACCACGTCGGTCCCGCCCATCCTGCGGCGCCCCGCCCAGGGGGCCCGCCGGAAGTAGGCGTCGTCGCGGACCCAGGCACCGGCGGCGCCGATGCCCCGGACGGTGCCGATCGCCCCGGAGCGTACGAGGTCCTTGATGGCGGGCACGGCGTGCGAGCCGAAGGACTGGAAGCCGATCTGGCAGGCGATGCCCGCCTCCCGTACCCCGTCGGCCATGCGGGCGTAGTCGTCCCAGGTCGCGGCGGGCGGCTTCTCCAGGAGGAGGTGGACGCCCCGGGCCGCCGCGGTCAGGGCCAGGGTGGTGTGCGTCGGGATGGGCGTGCAGATGACCGCGGCCCGCGCGCCGGTGGAGTCCAGGAGGGCACCGAAGTCGGCGGACTGCTCGGGCATCTCCCCGGCGAACATGTCGAGTTCTTCGTCGGTCAGCGGGTTCAGCTCGCAGACCCCCGCCAGCCTGACGAGGCCCTGGTGCTGGAGCCGGCGGATGTTGGCGAGGTGCCAGCGGCCGTGGCCGCGGGCGCCGGCCAGGACGAGGGGTACGGGGGTGGTCGCACTCATCGGGCCGCCCTCCCCGCTCCGGCTCCGCGGGCCACGTCGGCGGCGGCGCGTTCGGCGCTGTCGACGGGGCCGTGCAGGGCGGGTGTCCAGCCGGTGTCGGTGGCGAGATCGGTCTCGCTGCCCGAGTTGTAGGCGTTGTAGATGGAGACCAGGTCGACCGGGAAGCCGTTGAACACCGTGCCGCGCTGGGTGAGGGCGCTGCCGTTCCAGCTCTTCAGCAGGTCGGCGGCCTCGACGTGCCCCGGGGCCTCGAACGCGTTGTTCTCGGCGACGATCCGGGACTCGGTGGAGACGCCCAGGGAGTAGCGGTGGTCACCGTCCTCGGGGATGACGTAACGGTTGTTGTAGAGGTGGACCTGGCCGAAGCGGACCCGTGGAGCACGCTGCACGACGGAGTTGAACTCGTTGTGGTGCAGGGTGACGCGGAGCTTGCCCCGGTCGGTGGTCACGCCGTCTCCGTTGCCGATGAGCATCGCCTTGTCGTGGTCGGCGAACCGGCTCCACGAGACGGTGACGAGGTCGGATCCGTTGGTGATGTCGAGCAGCCCGTCGTGGCGCAGGTAGTTGCGCCCGAAGTAGGTGGGCTCGCGGTCGTCCGGGTGGCCCTTGTCGCTCGCCGTGACGTGGTCGACCCAGACGTGGGTGGCGCCGCGCAGCCACAGCGTGTCGTAGGCGGTCTTCCAGTCGCCGAGACCACCGGTGTTCGGCTGCCAGGCGGGGAAGCAGTCGTAGGCGTCGCGGAGTTCGAGATTGCGGATGATGACGTTGTCGGCGTCCTTGACCTGGAGGCTCGCGCCCTTGAGCACGGCGCCGGTGCCGAGACCGACGATCGTGGTGTTCGACCCGACGAGCAGTTCGACGCGTTCGGCCTGGCGGGCGGCGGACGCCTTGCGGGCGTCCTCCTGCGGTCCGGCCGGCTTGGCCCCGCCCCACGTGCGGGGGTCGTAGGCTGCCAGGTACGCGTCCAGGCCGTAGCCGTCGGTGGCGTAGTCGGCGCAGTCCAGCCGCCGTCCCCGGTCGTCGGTGTTGGCGTCGATCGTGCCCGCCACACGGATGATCTTGGGGACGGAACTGCCTCCGTCGAGCGCCGCGGCGAGCTGGGCCCGGTTGCGCACGGTGAGGACGTGTTCCTCGTCGGCGGCCGAGCCGCCGGTCGTTCCCGTGCCTTCCGCGGCCCAGCCGTCGTTGTCGGCGAGCACCTCCCGGCCGAGGTCCCGGCCGGGTGAGGAGGCTTCCGGCGCCGTCTCCGGTGCCGTGGTGGCCGCCTGGGCGCCCGGCTGTAGGGCCAGGCTGCCCAGCAGCAGGGCGAACGCGGCGGCGGCGCGGCGCGCGGTACGGGGGCGGAGCTTCCAGGTCATGTGCGTCATCCCTTCACGGCGCCGGCGCTGAAGCCGGTGATGAGCCACTTCTGGATGAAGGCGAAGACGATCACCACGGGCACGGCGGCGATGACACCGCCGGCGGCCAGCGCCCCCAGGTCGACGCTGTCGGCGCCGATCAGGGTGTTGAGGCCGACCGGGATCGTCTGCTTGTCCTGTTCGCTGAGGAACATCAGGGCGAACAGGAAGTGGTTCCAGCTGTGGACGAAGGCGAACGACCCGACCGCGATCAGCCCGGGGCGCAGCAGGGGCAGGACGACGGTGCGGAACGCCTTGAAGCGCGAGCAGCCGTCCACCCAGGCGGCCTCCTCCAGGGAGATCGGGACGTTCTTGATGAAGCCGCTGATCAGGATGATCGACAGGGGCAGCTGGAAGACGGTCTCCGCGATGACGACGCTCCCGAGGGAGTTGATCATCTGGAGGTTCTTGAAGATCTCGAAGAGCGGCACGAGCATCAGGGCGCCCGGGATGAACTGCGAGCAGAGCAGCGCCAGCATGAAGGCGCCCTTGATCTTGAAGTTGAACCGGGCCAGGGCGTAGCCGCCGGCCAGCGCGACCAGGGTCGTGGCGATGAGCGTCGCGACGCCGACGAGCATGCTGTTCTGGAAGAAGACGGCGAAGCTGCGCTCGTTCCAGACCTTGGAGAAGTGGGCCCCCGTCATCGGCCAGGGCACCAGCGAGGTGGAGCCGGCGGGCCGTACGGCGAAGAGGAACATCCAGTAGAACGGGATGAGGGTGAAGAGGAGGTAGATGCCGAGCGGCAGATAGATCTGCCAGCGCGGTACGTCGTCGAAGGCACGCTCGCGCTTGGTGCGGCGGTGCGAGGAGGGCGGCGGGGTGGAGTTCCCCCGGGACGTTCCCGGCGTGCGGGCGTCCTTCTTCTCCACGAGTGCGGCAGTCACTTGTTGTCGCCTCCGAACTTGCTCAGGCGCAGATAGACGATCGAGCAGAAGAGGAGGATCACGAAGGCGACGGTGGTGAGCGCGGACGCGTATCCGAAGTCGTGGCCCTCGATGCCTGTGTTGGCGACGTAGAGGGGCAAGGTGGTGGTCTCACCGGCGGGCCCGCCGCCGGTGAGGGTGTAGAGCAGGTCGACGTTGTTGAACTCCCAGACCCCGCGCAGGAGGGTGGCCAGGATGATCGCGTCGCGCAGGTGCGGGAGGGTGATGTGGAAGAACTGCCGCATCCGGCCCGCGCCGTCCACCGAGGCCGCCTCGTAGAGCTCCTTGGACACGGACTGCAGGTCGGCGAGGATGAGGATGGCGAAGAAGGGGACTCCGCGCCAGAGTTCCGCGACGGTCGCCGCCCAGAAGACGGTGCCGGTGTCGGAGAGGACCGAGGTGCCGTACTCACCGATCCCGGCGTCCGCGAGGTAGCGGCTGAAGCCGGTCGAGGAGTTGTAGAGCAGGATCCAGATGGTGCTGGTCAGCACACCGGAGACGGCCCAGGGCGAGAAGACCATGGCGCGGGATATGCCGCGGCCGATGAAGGTCTGGTTGACGATGAGCGCGAGTGCGAGACCGAGCGCGAGCTGCAGGGTCACCTGGACGATGACCCACTGGGCGCTGAAGCCGAGCGACGGCCAGAACAGCTCGTCCTCGGTGAAGATCTTGATGAAGTTGTCGAAGCCGGCGAAGCCGTTCCGCCACGGCTTGGTGACGTTGTAGTTCTGCAGGCTGTAGTAGAAGACGCTGATCACCGGGTAGGCGATGAAGCCCAGCATCAGCAGGCCCGCCGGCGCGATCAGCAGATACGGCAGGCGGCGGGGTGTGGCCGAGCGGCGCTTGGACGCCTTCCCCTTGGGGGGCGGTGTGGCCACGGCTGCGGATTGGGCCATGACGCGTCTCCGATCTCTGGAAAGTGCTGGATGTGCCGTGCTTTCGGTGCATGGTGCAAGCGCTTACCGCATGCCGTTCGGTACTCCGGACGAGGCGGTGCGCGGAATGTCTGTCGCCCGGTTCAGCCCGCGTACGGGTCGGGCACCTCTCCCTGGCGGGCCAGGAACGTGAAGTCGCAGCCGGTGTCGGCCTGGGTGATCTGGTCCTGGTAGAGCGCCCCGTAGCCGCGCCCGTAACGTGCGGGCGGCTCGGTCCACTCGGACCTGCGGAGTTCCAGCTCCTCGTCGGACACGTCGAGGTGGAGGAGCCGCGCCTCCACGTCCAGCGTGATCAGGTCACCGGTGCGGACCAGGGCGAGCGGCCCGCCGACGAAGGACTCGGGTGCGATGTGCAGGACGCACGCGCCGTAACTGGTGCCGCTCATGCGGGCGTCGGAGAGCCGCACCATGTCCCGTACGCCCTGCTTCAGCAGGTAGTCCGGGATCGGCAGCATGCCGTACTCCGGCATGCCGGGGCCGCCCTTGGGGCCGGCGTTGCGGAGCACCAGCACGTGGTCCGGGGTGAGGGCCAGGGCCGGGTCGTTGATGGTGCGCTGCATCTCCTTGTAGTCGTCGAAGACGACGGCGGGACCGGTGTGGCGCAGCAGGTGCGGCTCGGCGGCGATGTGCTTGATGACCGCGCCGTCCGGGCAGAGGTTGCCGCGCAGGACCGCCACCCCGCCCTCCTCGGCCAGCGGGTTCTCACGCTCCCGGATGACGTCGGTGTTGTGGACGAGCGCGCCGTCGAGCTGTTCGCGCATGGTGCCGTGCGTGACGGTGGGCCGGTCGAGGTGGAGCACGTCGGTGAGCTGCGCCAGGAATCCGGGCAGTCCTCCGGCGAAGTGGAAGTCCTCCATCAGGTATTTCCCGCCGGGGCGGAGGTTGGCGAGGACGGGCACGGTGCGGGCGATACGGTCGAAGTCGTCCAGGGTGAGCTTCACCCCGGAGCGGCCCGCCATCGCGATCAGGTGGATGACGGCGTTGGTGGAGCCGCCGAGCGCCAGGACCGTGGCGACCGCGTCCTCGTAGGCGTCCGCCGTGAGGATCCGCGACAGCTTCAGCTGCTGCCACACCAGTTCGACGATGCGGATCCCGGACTGTGCCGCCATCCGGTCGTGACCGGAGTCCACGGCCGGGATGGACGAGGCACCCGGCACCGTGACGCCCAGCGCCTCGGCGGCGGCCGTCAGGGTCGAGGCGGTGCCCATCGTCATGCAGTGGCCGGGAGAGCGGGCGAGCCCGTTCTCCAGCTCGGCCATCTCGCAGTCGCCGATCAGGCCGGCCCGCTTGTCGTCCCAGTACTTCCACATGTCCGTGCCGGAGCCCAGGACCTCGTTGCGCCAGTGTCCCGGCAGCATGGGTCCGGCGGGCACGAAGACCGTCGGCAGGTCCACGGACGCGGCGCCCATCAGCAGCGCCGGCGTGGACTTGTCGCAGCCGCCCAGCAGCACGGTGCCGTCGACGGGGTAGGAGCGCAGCAGCTCCTCCGTCTCCATCGCCAGCATGTTGCGGTAGAGCATCGGGGTGGGCTTCTGGAAGGTCTCCGAGAGCGTGGAGACCGGGAATTCGAGCGGGAAGCCGCCCGCCTGCCAGACACCCCGCTTGACCGCCTGCGCGCGTTCACGCAGGTGGACGTGGCAGGGGTTGATGTCGGACCAGGTGTTGAGGATCGCGATGACCGGCTTGCCCAGGTGCTCCTCGGGGAGGTAGCCGAGCTGCCGGGTGCGGGCGCGGTGGCTGAACGAGCGGAGCCCGTCCGTGCCGTACCACTGGTGGCTGCGCAGCTCCTCGGGGGCTATGCGGCGGCCCGCCGTGCCGTCGTCGCTCATACGGTCCACCCCGCGACCAGACCGGCGACCTCGGCTCGCTGGTCCTCGGGCAGCGCCCGGCTCGGTGCGCGTACGTCGCGGCGGCAGAGCCCGAGCGAGGCCAGGGCCTCCTTGACGACCGTCACGTTGTTGGCGGACTGCCGGTCGGCGCGCAGGTCCTCGAAGCGGCGGATCTGCTCCCAGACCTTCATCGCCGCGAGGTAGTCGCCGGCTCGCAGCGCCTCCAGCATGGCGAGTGAGACACCGGGCGCGACGTTGACGAGTCCTGAGGTGAAACCGGTTGCGCCGGTCGCGAAGTAGGAGGGGGCGTACAGCTCCGCGAGCCCGGCGACCCACACGAAGCGCTCCAGGCCGGCGTCGCGGGCGAACGCGCCGAAGCGGGCGACGTCCGGGACGGCGTACTTCACGCCGATGACGTTGGGGCAGCTGTCGGCGAGCTCGGTGAGACGCTCACCGGCGAGCAGCGGGTTGCGGATGTAGGGGACGACACCGAGCTCCGGGACGGCCTCGGCGATGGCCCGGTGGTAGTCGATCCAGCCTTCCTGCGAGACGTAGGGGTGCACCGGCTGGTGCACCATCACCATCTCGGCCCCGGCGTCCCTGGCGTGCTCGGCGGCGGCCACGGCGGTCGGCACGTCGTGGCCGACCCCCACCAGGACGGTGGCCCTGCCGCCCGCCTCCTCGATGGTGAGCTCGGTGACGGTGCGCCGCTCGTCGGGGGTGAGCGCGTAGAACTCACCGGTGTTGCCGTTCGGGGTGACGATGCGGACACCGCCGTCGAGGAGCCGTCGCAGCAGGGCGCGGTGGGCCGGGACGTCGATGCTTCCGTCCTCGGCGAACGGGGTGACCGGGATCGCCACAACGTCTGCGAGGGCCGCCTTCAGCGGGGAGAGGTCCATGCGGACTGGCCTTTCGTCGAGGTGCTGGTGAGTCATGTCCAGCTGGTGTTTCACGCCGTGTCACCCCCGTCTTCGTCGTCGGGGAAGGCGCGGCCTACGAAGGATGCGATGTGGTCGTGGAGAGCCCCTGCGGCGGCTTCCGCGTCGTCGGCGAGGGCGAGCCGCAGGATCTCGCGGTGCTCGGCCGCCTCGCGCTCCCAGGACGGGATCGCCGACCAGGCCACGGTCGACACGAGTGCGGCCTGGTCGCGGACCTCGTCGAGCATCCGGGCGAGCAGCGGGTTGCCGCAGGGCAGGTAGAGGGCCCGGTGGAAGTCCCGGTTGGCGAGCGACCTGTCCGCCTTGTCGATCGCCGAGTCGGAGCGCTCCAGGGCCTCCTGGGCCGCTTCCAGCGAGCTCTTGCGGGTGATGGAGCGGCGCAGCGCCTCCGGCTCGAGGAGCAGGCGTACGTCGTACACCTCCCGGGCCATGGCCGCGTCGACGAGCCGCACGGTGGCACCCTTGTACTGGCTCATGACGACCAGCCCGGTGCCGGCGAGCGTCTTCAGCGCCTCACGCACGGGGGTCTTCGACACCCCGAACTGCGCGGCGAGTTCGGTCTCGACGAGCGCCTGCCCTGGTGTCAGCTGTGCGGTGAGGATGGCGTGCTTGATCGCCTCCAGCACGTACTGGGTCCTGGACGGAATCGGGGCAGGCGCAAAGGTCATGGGTGAAGAGCTCTCGCATCTCGCGTATCGCGTCTCATATATGACGTACGAAGTACGACGCGATGAAGCTAGAGCGGTGAGAATGTTTCGTCAACGCTTCTGGCAAAAGAAGTTCCGCGAAAACGGAACCCGGGTACTCCGGGGACCCTCCCGCAGGTCCCTCCCGGCGGGCCCGGCACACCGGGAGCGGAAACGCCGCAGGCCCCCGGCTGCACGCCGGGGACCTGCGGTTACGGGAGGGACGCGCCGGGATCAGCCGCCGCGGACCGCCGAGAGGGCCTTCGTGACGGCACCCAGGTCGGGCCCGGACGCCAGGCCCGCGTGGTAGAGGCGCAGTTCGTTCGCGCCGAGCGAGGCCGCGTGCGCGGCGTCCCGCTCCAGCGTGCCGGGGCTGCCGCCCATACCGCTCACCACGTTGAAGTTCGCCGCCAGCACGCCGGACAGACCCGCGAACGGCCCGAGTACGGCTTCGCGTGCCGCGTCACCGCCGGTGCAGGGCAGCACGACACCGTCCGCCGTGGACAGGATGTGGGACGGGTCCGTCCCCACGTTGGCGCCGGTGCGGTGGGGGGCGGGGTCGGCGTGCAGGAGGACCTGGAAGTCCGGCCCCGGCGCGGCGGCCCGTACGGCGGCGACGGAGGCCTCCTGTAGGCCTCTGGCGACCTGGCCGCGCCACCGCAGGGTGGCCTCGGCGAGGCCGGCGCCGAGGAGTTTCTCCACGCCTTCCCAGCCCTGCTCGCCGGATCCCGGTCCGGCCCAGACCGGTTCCAGGGAGCTGCGCACGGCGGCGCGCAACTCCTCGGCGTCCAGGCCGACGGAGGCGTAGCCGGCCCGGCAGTCGGCGCAGAAGCAGAGGGACATCAGGTACTGCGCCGCGTCCCCGAGGCCGACCCCGGAGGTCTTGTCGTGGGCGTGCAGATGGGCGAAGCCGTACCAGCCGCACGACTCCAGCTCGGTGCCCTTCGCCCCGGGGCGCACGGCCGCCTCCGCCGCCAGGTCCACCAGGTAGGCGTGGACGGCCGGCTGCGCGATGCACGGCGCCCAGGGGTAGCGGTCGCCGTAGGCGTTGACCACGGACGTCCCCGGATGCTCCGCGCCCAGACGGGAGTTGTGCGCGAGGACCACCCAGGAGTGCACCTGGAGACCGGCGTCAGCCAGGGCCTCGGCCGCCTCGCCGTATGGATCCTCCCCCGCCACCCAGGACTGGGCGTAGGGGCGCAGTCCGCGCCCCGTCCAGCGGGCGGCGTCCGGGGGATAGAGCACCGCCGCGTGTTCGGCGGTGACGATCCGGCGGCCGGGGTGGCGCGGGGTCAGGGCGCGGGTGGAGTGGTAGGCGGAGGCGAGCGTCACCTGCTGGACGCCGAGACCGGCCAGGCGGGCGGCGGCCTCCGGGTCCCCCACGACGTCCCAGGGGTACAGGAAGGCGGAGGCCTTCACTTCCCCTCCCCCGCGCGGTACTTCTCCAGCAGCGCGCGGCCGTTCGCGATGATCGCGGTCAGCTCCTCGATGTGCGCGTCCGACGGCTCGGTGAGCGGGGTGCGCACCGGGCCGACGTCCAGGCCCTCCAGCCGGACCGCGGCCTTCACGAGCGACACCGCGTAGCCGCGGCCCTTGGCCCGCAGCTCGACGAGCGGCCGGTAGAAGTGGTCGAGCAGTGCGTTCACCACGTCGTCGTCGCCGGACTCCAGGGCCCGGTAGAAGGCGAGGGCGATGTCGGGGGCGAAGGCGAAGACGGCCGAGGAGTAGAGCGTGACGCCCACGCCCCGGTAGGCGAGTCCGGTGAGCTCGGCGGTGGGCAGCCCGTTGAAGTAGAGGAAGTCCTCTCCGGGCAGCCCGGTGCGCACGGCGCTGACGATGCGCTGCATCAGGTCCAGGTCGCCGTAGCCGTCCTTGAAGCCGATGATCCCGGGGGTCCGGGCCAGCGCGACGACGGTCTCCGGGGTGAATACGGCGTTGTCCCGCTGGTAGACGACCGTATCCAGGGAGGTGGCGGCGGCGAGGGCCGCGTAGTGGGCCAGCAGTCCCTCCTGGCCGGCGACGACGAGGTAGGGCGGCATGGCGAGGAGCCCGTCCGCTCCCGCCTCCTCGGCGAGCTTCGCGTACTGGACCGCGAGAGCCGTGCCGTAGCCGGCACCGGCGACGACGGGCACCGCTCCGGCGGTCTCCTCGACCGCCGCCTGGACGACGAGCCGGTACTCCTCCGGGGCCAGTGCGTGGAATTCGCCGGTGCCGCAGCAGGCGAAGACGGCTGCCGCGCCGGCGTCGACACCCTTGCGCACGTGCGCGCGGAAGACGTCGAGGTCGACGGCGCCGTCCGGCCCGTAGGCGGTGACGGGGAAGAAGAGCGGCCCGGCGACATCGGTGAGTCGGGCGGCAAGGGGGGCTGAGGTCACGGGCGCTCCCTGAGCAGATTCAGGCGTGCACAATTATGATCGGTGTCCATATTTCTGAACGCTGACACGCTAAGGCAGTCCCGCGGCGCCGGTCAAGACGCGAACACCCGACCCGGGGCCGACCGGTCGGCCGCGGTCGACACTTGACGTGATCCGCCGCAACTTCTTAGCTTGTCCACGCTTGTGAATGCCGTCCACGGATTTGACGTATCCGTGCGGTTGTGTGACATCTGCGTGCCCACGCGTACCTTGCTGTCCGTACGTCCGGCCCCCGCAGCAACCCACCGTCCGCGCACACGTCCGGCCCCCGCAGCACAGCACCGCACCGTCCGCGCACGCCGCGCCCGCGCCCTGCGCCCGCACCGAGGAGATCCCGTATGCCAGCTCCCCGCACCGTCCTTCTCACCGGCGCCGCCGGCGGCCTAGGCACCCTGATGCGAGGGCTGCTTCCCGCCTACGGCTACGACCTCCGGCTCCTCGACGTCACTCCCATCGAGGGCGAACCCGACGCCGTCACCGCCGACCTCGGCGACAAGGCCGCGCTGCGGGAAGCCGTGCGCGGCGTCGACGCCGTCATCCACCTCGCGGGCATCTCGCTCGAATCCTCGTTCGACAAGATCCTGCGGTCCAACATCGAGGGCACGTACAACCTCTACGAGGCGGCGCGCGAGGAGGGCGTCGGGCGCATCGTGTTCGCCTCCTCCAACCACGCCATCGGCTACACCCCGCGCCCGCTCGACGGGGACCCGCTGATCCCGGTCGACACCCCACGGCGCCCCGACACCTTCTACGGCCTGTCGAAGTCGTTCGGTGAGGACCTCGCCCAGTTCTACTTCGACAAGCACGGTGTGGAGACCGTCTCCGTGCGCATCGGCTCCTGCTTCATGGAGCCGACGTCGGTGCGGATGCTGTCCGTCTGGATGAGTCCCGGCGACGGGGCGCGCCTCTTCCACGCGGCCCTCACCGCCGAGGACGTCGGGCACACCGTGGTCTACGGATCCTCCGACAACACCCGGCTGTGGTGGGACCTGACGACCGCCAGGTCCCTCGGCTACGACCCGCAGGACGACTCCGAGCAGTACGCGGACAAGCTCGTCGCCGAGCACGGCGAGCTGGACCCGGAGAATCCCGACCACGCCCACCTCGGCGGCCACTTCGTCACGGACCCCCCGATCTGGCCCCACTGAGCCCGGTCCCCGGCCGGGATCCGCTCGCGGAACCGCCGCGTTTCCGGGGGAGGCCGGGCCGCTCCCGCAGGGGAGGGCCGGGGCCGCCGGGAGCGGAACGAGCGACGGCCGATGAGTTTCCCCGTGCTCTTCGGTCATAACCACGATCGGCTCACCACGGCCGCGAGAACGGTCGTAGCATGCACCGACCGAAACCGCCGGTATCGGGACACGGAACACGGGGAACACACGATGCGCACTCTGATCAGCACCGCCTTCATCTCGCTCGACGGCGTCGTCGAGGGCCCGGGCGGGGAGCCCGGTTACCGGAACTCCGGATGGACGTTCAAGGACGTCGACTTCCTCCCCGAGGCCTTCGAGATCAAGGGCCGGGAGCAGAAGGAGGCCACCGCGATGCTGCTGGGCCGCACCAGTTACCAGGCCTTCAGTCAGGTGTGGCCCGACATGGAGGACTTCGCCGACTACAAACCGATGCCGAAGTACGTCGTCTCCACCACGCTCGACGAGCACGACCTGGTGCGGAACTGGGGCGAGACCACCATCCTGCGCTCACTGGACGACGTCGCCGCGCTGAAGGAGACCGAGGGCGGCCCGATCATCGTCCACGGCAGCGCCACCCTCAACCAGAACCTGTCCGACGCCGGCCTCGTCGACCGCTATCACCTGCTCGTCTTCCCCCTCCTCCTCGGAGCGGGCAAGCGACTCTTCAGCACCACGGACAAGGACACCCAGAAGCTGGAGCTCGTCGAGCACGAGGCCTACGCCAACGGCCTCCAGAAGAACGTCTTCGACGTCGTCCGCTGACGCGGCACCCGGGCGTCGCGACTGCCGCGCGTACGGATCCCGTGCCGTCACCGCGGCCGGCCCGTCGGACGAGGCGGTTCCGGGACCGGCACGGGCGCGGGACCGGCACGGGCGCGGGACCGGCACGGGACCGGGACCGGCACGGGACCGGGCCTCGCCCGCCCGTGGCCGTTATGCCGGGAGGAAAGCACCAACTCACCCGCCGGTCCCCGGGGCGGAGTCGTGATGACCGGTTTCACGACGTGTGGGAGGTACCCGTGCTCCAGGCCGTGGGGCGCGCCGTGCGCTCGTCGCCGTACCGGCCGGTACGGGAGGGCCGCTGGTGGCCGCTCTCGGCGCGGCCGGGGCCCGGCGCCTCTCGGGCGGAGCGATCGCGGTGCTCGGGCTGACCGCCGGGGGGTGCCTCGCCCTGCGGGCACGCGGCGGCCGGACGCCCCGGAGACAGCCGGCCACCGCCCCGGAGGACCGTGCGCCCGAGTGACGGCCGAGGAGTGGTCCGACCGGTAAATCACACGACTCGCAGCCTCGGGTCGGGCACGATACGGCCATGCCGAAACCTTCCGGATTCCAGTACGAGCGGCACGGCGACGAGAGCGTCACGCTCACCCATCACGGACGTCCCGCGGGCACCCTGCGCGGCGGCCGTGCGGAGAAGTTCCTCGCGGAGGTGACGTCGGGCGACGCCCAGCTCGTCATGGCCCGCTGGACGGGCGCGTACAGGCACGGCAACGAGCGCACGGCCCGCGAGCACCCCCGCAACCGTGCCCGGGGCGGGCGCTGAGCCGTACGGAGCAAGCCCGCGAAGGTAAGGGAACGGCAAAGCCGGGTCGTTCGTTACCCCGTGCATGACCGCAATGACCCCCGGCTCGAACATCCCTCTCTCCGCCGCCCGCGTGGCGGTGGACGTCGCCGCACCCGTGCGGCTCGACGTCTCGGGCCTGCTGCTCACCGCCGACGGCAAGGTGCGCTCCGACGACGACTTCATCTTCTACAACCAGCCCTCGGGCCCCGGCGTGACCTACCGCTCGGGCGGCGGGTCCGCGCCCGACGCGATCGTGGTGGACACCACGGCCGTGCCGCCGGGCATCGAGAAGATCGTCGTCACAGCGAGCCCTGACGCCGCGGGACAGACCTTCCAGGGCGTGGAGCCCACCGCCACCGTGCGCAACGCGGACGACGGCAGCGCGCTCGCCACCTTCACGCCGCCGCAGCTGGGCGGCGAGACGGCGCTGGTGGTCATCGAGATCTACCTGCGCAACGGCGCCTGGAAGGCCCGCGCGGTCGGCCAGGGCTACGCGAACGGACTGGCCGGCATCGCCACGGACTTCGGCGTCTCGGTGGAGGAGCCCGCCGCGGCGGCGCCCGCTCCCGCGGCCGCACCCGTGGCACCGCCGGCAGCCGCACCCGTGGATCCCCGGATCGCCCCGCCGGCCCCCGCGGCACCGCCCACGCCGCCCGCGCCGCCCGCACCCGCGGGCTCGGGCAAGATCAACCTCGACAAGGGGAAGGTCAGCCTCCAGAAGAACCAGACCGTGTCCCTGGTCAAGGGCGGCAAGCCGCTGCTCTCGCAGGTCAAGATGGGCCTCGGCTGGGAGCCCGCGTTCCGCGGCAAGGACATCGACCTCGACGCCTCGGTGATCGCCTACGGCCCCAACCGCAACCACCTGGACAGCTGCTACTTCGGCAAGCTCTCCATCCTGAACGGCGCGATCAAGCACTCCGGCGACAACCTCACGGGCGAGGGCGCGGGCGACGACGAGGTGATCGTCGTGGACCTCGGCCGCATCCCCCCGGACGCGACGGGCCTGGTCTTCACGGTCAACTCCTTCACCGGGCAGAAGTTCACCGAGGTCGCGAAGGCCTACTGCCGGCTGATCGACGCGGCCACCGGCGAGGAGCTGGTCCGCTTCGACCTGACCGGCGCGGAGCCGCAGACCGGCGTGATGATGGCCAAGCTGATCAAGCAGTTCTCCGGCGAGTGGGAAATGACCGGAATGGGCGAATTCGTGAAGTCGCGGACCGTCCGAGGCATGGTCAAGCCCGCCTCGAAGGCCCTGTAGCGCCGCCACCGGCCCCGGAACGGCTTCCGGGGCACCCGACGGGTTTCCCCTTCAGGTGCCCCGGATCCGGAGAGTCTCCGGTGGGACGCGGTGCGTGCTCGTCCGCCCTCTCAGAGCTTGGTCAGCTTGGAATACGGGCTCAGGATCCTCCCCTGTCGCCCCGAGAAATCGATGAGCACTGCGTCGTTGTCGCCCTCGACAGCAAGGACTCGGCCGAGTCCGAACTGGTCGTGCGACACCCTGTCGCCCACATCGAAGCATTCGACCGGTGGGGCCGCCTGGGCCGGGCGGTTGAAGGGACTGGAAGGCAGGTGACGCCGGGAACCGGCTGACTGTTTCATTACGGTCGAGTATGCGCCCTGTAAGCGCCCGACGCCATGCCCGACCGCCCCGGAGCGGGCAGTAGTGCCGCATTCGTAATCAGCGGTTCCAGGGCCGGTCCGCGCTTCCGGGCGCTTCCGGCAGCGGGCACCATGCGGAACATCACACCGGAAAGACCCCCGAAGGTGTGGCGGTTCGAGCCTCCCGACGACGCGCGGCCGGCCCGGCGGCCGACGAGGTTCCAGGTGAGGACGCGCACCGTCGGCGCGATGCCGCGGTCACATCGCCGCAGCACGCGCGACGGGCGGTGACACGCGGCAGCCGGTCGCGCGCGGCGGTGCGGCACCGGTGCGCGCGGTGTCCGGGCTTCGACGCAGGGCGTCGTCGCGGGCGCCGGTGCGCGGCACCACCCGTACGGACCGGCCCCGTCCAGGTCGCCGATGGCCTCCGGGAGGCCGGACCTCCGCCGGGGCTCACCCCTGCGCGACGTCACCGCCGCGCTCACGCCTGTCCGGCTGGCGCTTCCACGGCCCGGTGATGGCGAGCATGATGCCGGGGTTCTGGATGTTGGCGAACAGCGTCTTGCCGTCCGGGGAGAAGGTGACCCCGGCGATCTCGCTGTAGGAGGGGTCGTCCTCCGTGCCGGCGTTGAGGTCGTTGCGTGCGATCGGGTAGGTGCGGCCGCTGTCGGTGGCGCCGAAGAGGTGCTGGATCCCGTTGCCGTCCTCGGAGATCACGATGCCGCCGTACGGGGACACGGTGATGTTGTCCGGTCCGTCGAAGGCGCCGTCGACGGACGGGTCCGGGTTGACACCGAGGAGCACCTTGAGGGTGATCGTGCGGCGCTTGGGGTCGTAGAACCAGACCTGGCCGTCGTGTGCCACCGGGCTCTCCCCCCGGGCGTACGAGGAGACGAAGTAGGCACCGCCGTCGCCCCACCACATGCCCTCGAGCTTGCGGGCGCGGGTGACCTCGCCGTCGGTGAACTGCTTGCGCACGGAGACGGTCCTCGCGTCCCGGTCGGGTACGTCGACCCAGTCCACCCCGTAGACGGTGCCGATCTCCGTGGCGCGGGACAGGTCGTCGACGAACGCGCCCTTACGGTCGAAGCACTTGGTGGCCTGGAGGACACCGGCGTCGTCGGCGAGGGTCCGCAGCTTGCCCCGGCCGTGCTTGAAGCCGTGCGGCGGGACCCAGCGGTAGAGCAGGCCGTTGGGGCCGGACGCGTCCTCGGTCAGGTAGGCGTGTCCGCGCCTGGGGTCGATGACGACGGCCTCGTGGGCGAAGCGGCCGAAGGCCTTGACGGGGCGCGGGTCGCGGTTGGCGCGCCTGTCGTACGGGTCGACCTCGAAGACGTAGCCGTGGTCCTTGAGGAGGCCGTTCTTGCCGGCCCTGTCCTCGGTCTCCTCGCAGGTGAGCCAGGTGCCCCACTCCGTGCTGCCGCCCGCGCAGTTGGTCGACGTACCCGCGATGCCGACCCACTCGGCGGTGCGGCCGTCGCGGCGGGTCTCCACGACCGTGCAGCCGCCGGCCGCGACCGGGTCGTAGACGAGGCCCTCGATGAGCGGGACGGGGTACTCCCAGCCGGCCCGGGTGCCGCTCAGCTCGTGGTTGTTGACCAGGAGGGTGACGCCTCGGGAGCCTTCGAAGGCGGCCGTGCCGTCATGGTTGGAGGGGGTGAACTCGCCGCTCTCGAGCTTGGTGACACCGCTGTGCGTGACGATCCGGTACGAGAATCCGGCGGGCAGCGCGAGAACGCCCTTCGGGTCGTCGATCAGCGGACCGTAGCCCGGCTCCTTGCCGTGCCCGTGCCCGTGGTGCCCGTCGCCCCGGTCGTGCCGTGCGTCGTCGGCGGCCAGCGCGCCGGGTGCGGTCGCCAGGGCGCCCACGGCGCCGGTGAGGGCGATGCCCGCGCCGGTGAGAGCGGACGATCTGGTGAATTCCCTGCGGGTGAAGGACATCGCGGACTCCTGGTGAACACGACCGAGTGGTTGGCGCGATCACGTTCCCTCTCCCGCACCAACTCCAGCTGAACACCACCCGGCGCGCCGGGGGCCTTCATCTCAACCCGGCCCACGGTTCGGGACGAACCAGCCCGAAAAGCAGACCACATTCAGCCACGACGGGCCGGAAACGACTGGTCCGGCAAGGGCTGGACGCGACACGGCCGCCCGCACCGCGGGCGGTGGAGGCGGCCGTGGTCCGGGCGTTCCCGCCCGGGTGGCGGCATGGCTCAGTCGCGGCCGAAGACCTTCCGGGCGGTTCCCAGGTCGAGGAAGACCGTCTCCCCCGTGGAGTCGTCCAGGCCGTCGTTGTCGGTGACGGCGTACACGCGGCCGTTGCCGGCCACGGTGAGGCCTTCCAGCTTCTCCTGCGTCCAGCCCCTGGTGGCCCTCAGGTCGGGCAGCACGTCGTGGGCGAGGGTCTTCGGGAGCACGGTGAGCGCGCCTCGCGGGGCGGCGGTCCTGGGCAGGCCGACCGTGTAGATCCTCTTGACCCTGGCGGCCGGGCCGTTCAGCTTGTCGCGCTCGATGACGGCGAGCTCGTCCCCCACCACGGTGATCTCCGACAGGCCGATCCAGTCGCCGGGTGCGGTGGTGGTGCCGAGCCGGTAGCCGTACCAGCTCCAGGTACCGGCCCGGACGTCGTAGCGGCCGAGCCGGACCACGCCGGCCGGGTCGGTACCGACCGCGCGCTGGAGCGTCGCCCAGACGATCTCGCGGCCGTCGCGGTCCGTGGTGGCGGTGACACCTTCGAAGCCCTGCGCGCCGAGCCCTGCGGCGACGTCGGACGGGACCGGGACGACCTGCCGGGTGACGCCGTGACGGTCCAGGCGGACCAGTTGGTTGCCGGCACCCGTCTTCCCCTCGACAGCGAGCCAGAAGCCGCCCTGCGGGCGGGCGTGGATTCCTTCGGCGTCGTAACCGACGGGTTCGCCCGCGGCGTCCCTGACGGTCAGCTCACGCTTGATGACGGCGGGCTCGCGGTCCGCGTCGATCGTGAGGATGCGGGTGGTGGAGTACGCGGCGTCGGTGACGGTGTACAGCTCGTCGGCGCGCCCCGGCACGGCCGACAGGGCGCCGAGCGCGCCCCAGCCGATGGGGGTCCCCGTGGAGTCGGAGGCCGAGACGAGCGAGGGGTGGGAGGGCGTGCCCTTGCCGAGTCGGAACAGGCTGACCGAGGCGCGCACGCCGGCCTCGGCGTCGTCCTCCTCGCTGGAGACCGCGAGCAGTCCGCGTGAGGGGATCGGCAGCAGGCCCTCGGGGCTGTTGGTGGCCGGCAGCACCTGTTGGAAGACCGGCCGGGTGGGCCTGCTGACGTCGTAGACGGCGACGAAGTTGCTGCGCTCGGAGCCGACGAAGGCATAGCGCACACCGCCGTACGTGGCGATCGCCAGCCCTTCGGGCTCGGTGCCCTTGTTCTCCGAGCGGTCGTCGTTCAGCAGGCCGTGGCGCGCCGCGGTGTGCTCGAAGCTGTTGCCGGCGTCCCAGACGACCTTGCCGGTGCGGCTGTCGAAGACGGTCCAGCCGCGGGTGCCGCCCTTCCAGTCGCCCTCGTTGGCGGTGGCCAGGTAGCGGTCGTCGATCCAGCCGAGTGCGTCGGGTTCGCGCGGCACGTCGGTGATGGACCCGGTCTGGTCGACGATGCCGTCCTCGACGGTGTCGATGCCCTCGACGGACGCCGTGCCGGCGGTGAACGCCTTGGTGAGGCGCCCCGACGCCAGGTCGATCATGACGACGCCGTTGTTCTCCTGGAGGGGCACGGCGAGCTGACCACGGCTGTTGACGGAGACGTACTCCGGCTCCGGATCGGTGGGCTCGGTGATCCCGGCGGCCACCAGCGCGGGAAGCGCGGAGCCGTCCGCGCCGGTCAGGGGCACCGCGCGGGTGGACCACCGGGCGGGCGAGGAGCCCTTGAGGTCGACGATCTGCACGAATCCGGCGGGCACCTGCGGGAGGTCGCCCTCCTCGCCGCCCGCCGGAGTGGCCTCCTCGTCGCGCTCGTTCTCGATGGCGACGGCGGCGTACCGCTCGTCCTTGCTGACCGCGATCGAATCGGGCTGCCCGCCCAGGTCATGACTGGCCACCCGCTCGCGGGTGCGCAGCGAGATGACGTCGAGACGGCCGGACGGCCGGGCGTAGCTCGCGCTGGTGTTCACGACGACCAGCACGTACCGGCCGACGACCGACACCGAGGTCGGCTCGTCCTCTGCGTCGCCCAGCTCGGCCAGGGAGAGCGTGCCGAGCCCCTTGGGCCGGCCGGCGTCGCTGATGTCGAGGAAACCGATCCGCCTGGCGGCGGCGTCGGTGTACACGAGGGTGCGGCCGTCCTCGCTGGTCGCGGAGATCTCCGCGACCGTCTGCGCCGCTTCGTCCTCGCCGGCCGGCCGGTTCTGGAACACCGGGTAGGTGGCGGCGCGTGCGAAGGCCACCGGCCCGGGGCCGCGGTCGCCGCCGTGCGGCTGACCCGCGCTCGCCACACCTGCGCCCGCCAGGGTGCCCGCAGTCACGGCCAGCACCGCGAGTGCGGCACAGGTTCTCTTCGGGAGCATCGTTCCTCCGGATCGGTTCACTGGGAACCGGATGCTCGCAGCCGTGGGCCATGGCCGACCGGACGCGCGGTGAACGGACGGCGAAGATCAGGAAGACCACCGGAGACCGGCGGGGCCGCGGCAGCCTCTGCCGCGACCCCCGTCCCGTGACCCGTCACCCCCGACCCGTCACCCCCGACCCATGACCAGCGGCCGGCGGCCGGCGGCCGGCAACCGTCACCCGTGACCGCCCAGTGCCTGTGTGTCAGTCCGTCTGCCGGGACCGCGCCTTGTACGCCGCCTTGCGGGCGGCCTTCGCGGCGCCGCGGTCACTGTGGAGGCGGCCCATCGCCTCCAGCACCTCCGCCGTGGCGGGGTGCTCCACCCGCCACGCCTCGTCGAAGAAGCCGCTGTGCTGGCCGGAGAGCCCCTCCACCAGCCCCTGGAGCTCGTCCAGGTCGCCGTCGGCGTCCAGTTGAGCGGCGATGGTGTCCACGGCGAGCCAGAAGATCATCGCCTCCGGAGGCGCCGGCACATCCGTCGCGCCGCGCTCCGCGAGCCAGACCCGTGACAACCCGCCGAGCTCGGCATCGTCGAGTACCGCACGCACCGCGGGCTCGGCCTCAGGCCCGACGAGGGCGAGTGCCTGCTGGCAGTGGAGCCTGCGCAGCGGGGCGCGCCGGTCGGCGCCGCGCGCCGCGTCCAGGAGTTCCGCCGCCGCGGTCTCCGCGCCCTCCGCCCCGCGCCTGCCTAGCCACAGACCGACCTCGGTGCGCGCGGCCTCCTCGGGGTAGTACGCGATGCCGTCGAGGAGGGCGTCGGCCCCCTTGTCCGCGAGGTCACCGACGGCCGGCGCGTCGACGCCGGCCTCCAGCATCCGCTCGCGGATGCCGTAGAGACCGAGCGGGGTCAGCTTCACCATGCCGTAGCGGGTGACGTCCTCGTCGTCGACGGGCGGGGTCGCTTCCTCGCCCTCCTCGGTCAGCAACGTCTCGTCGACCGGCCGGTACTGGACGATCCCGATGGGTTCGAGGACCCGGAACTGGTCGTCCAGCCGCATCATCACCTCCGACACCTGTTCCAGGACGTCGTCGGTGGGCTCCGCCATGTCCTCGGGCACGACCATCGACGCGGCGAGCGCGGGCAGCGGCACGGGGGCGTCGGCGGACCCGGCCTCCGAGAGGGTCAGCAGGTAGAGGTTGCCGAGCACCCCGTCGAGGAATTCGGCCTCCTCCTCCGGGTCCCAGTCCAGGGCGTCGAAGTCGACACTGCCGTCCTCGCCGATGAGGTCGGCGAAGTCGTCGAAGGCCGGGGCGGTGGCGTCCGCGTGCACGGCCTCCAGGCCGTCGAGCCAGATCGCGAGGACGTCCTGCGGGGAGCCGGAGGTCAGCAGGGCCAGGTTCTCGCCGACCGTGACGGTGCCTTCCTCGTCGCCGTCCTCGTCGTCGGCGTCCTGCGGGTCCTCGAACTCGACGAGCCCCGTGTCGACGGCGAGACGCCACGCCTCGCTGGCATAGGCCGCGCCGTCCTCGTCGTCGCCGAGCCCGAGGTGCTCGGCGGCCTCGGGCAACTGCGCGTCGACGAGTTCACCGCCGGCGCCCACCCGGGTCCCGGGTCCCGCCCAGCGTGCCAGCCGGACGGCGCGGACGAGCAGCGGGGCCGCCAGCGCGTCCCGTGCCAGCTCGGCCTCGGTGTGCAGCCGCACCGGCGGCAGGGAGGGGCGCTCTGCGGACATCAGGGGGTTCTCCTCGGGGCGTGCGCGGGCTGTGTGCAAGGGGCCGGCCCGGTGCCTACGGGTCCTCGGCCGCGGCCCCAGCGTAGACGCATTTCGTCCCGTGCCGCCCGGTTCTGCTACAGGCCCGCCGTGAGGCTGAGCGCGGGGGTGTAGCGGTGCACGCCGCCGCCTGTCATGCCCGGGTAATTCTGGACCCGCTCCCACTGCGGCGTCAGGGTCCCGACGCCTCCGCCACCGGACGCGAGTGCGTCGATGTGGTCCTGCGCGGTCTCCCACTCGGCGTAGTTGAGCACGCGGTCCCCCGCCGTACCGACGTGGAAGTGTGCGGCGATCCCGCCGGGTGACGGCTCCGGTTCGGACCCCAGTGCTTCGAACACGGCATCCACCCAGCCCCGTTGACGGGCGGGGTCCGGTCCCGCGAACTCGACGTCGACGACCACGACGCAGCCCGGCTCGCGGGTGCTGATGCCCAGGGGTCCCGAACGGTAGTGCTCGAAGGTCTGCGGCCCGAGCCGCTCGATACCGGGCACGGCCGCGTCGATCTCCGCGTTCCGTGCGTCACGGCCGCTCCGCGCGAACTCCTGGTACGCGTCCTCGCCGGACCACTGCGAGTAGTGGAACAGCGTCCTCCCGTCCTCCCCGGTGTGCACGGTGTACGAGAGGAGCCCGGGGTGCGGCCAGGGGCGACCGCCCCAGGCCGCACGGACGGCTTCGACCGCCTCTCGCTGCCGCTCGGGGGTACCGGCGTCCCAGGTACTGGCCTTGACGATGCCCACGCCGGAACGGGTGAGGTCAGGACGGGAGTTGAACTGTACGGGCGTCATGGCGCGGTCCTCTCCGGGCGCGCCCCTGTGGTGCGCCCGCGATCACCACCCTCATATGTCGAGTGCGCTTGAGGTCAAGGCCGGTCAGCCGGGCGGCCCCGCACGCCAGGCCGTCGTGTTCAGCTCGTCCATCAGGCGTATGTCGTGGCCCTCCAGCGGGAAGACCCGCGCCCCCGTGTCCGGAGCGGCCGCGATCTCCAGGGCGTCGCCCTCGATGAGGTCGCCGCCCTCCTTGGTGGAGACCCAGGCCAGCGTCGACCTGACGCTCGCACCGGGCTTCAGCAGTACCTCCTCCGGCCCCTCGTCGTCGCCGAACATCGATCCCCCGGCGTTCACCGGGACGGGTATGCGCTCGCCGTCGTCGCCCAGCGCACGGACGGACGGGTAGCCGTGTACGCGGTAGGGCTTCTTCCCGCAGTTGGTGAGAGTGAGCGTGACGGCGCGGTGGAACATCGCCGTCTCGACGGGGCCCATCCCGACGGTCACCCCGGAGACGGGGCAGTCACCGGCGGGCGCCCCAGGGGTGGGCGCGCCCTGGGCGGGAGCGTTCGCCGTGGCCCCGGGCTCCGGCTCGGACCGCGCCGGCCGTGTCGTGCCGGCGGGGCTCCGCTCCGGGTCCGGCTCCCCCTCACCCGCGGGGACGAGGAATCCGGCACAGCCGGACAGCGTCAGCGCGGCCGCCGCGGACACGGCTGCCGAGATCGTCTTCCGTACGCGCATGCCGTGTACCCCACCCCTGGAACGGTCCGCCGCCGATTCGTTCGATCATGTCAGACCGCCTCCCACCGTTCAGCGTCTCTTGCACGTCGACCCAAGCAGATCTAAGTGGACCCGCACGGGCCGGGCGCCGAGACTGCGGAGATGACATCCCACACTGCCAGGCCGTTCGGCCGCGCCCTCTGCGCCATGATCACGCCGTTCACCGCCGCGGGTGAGCTGGACCTCGACGCCGCCCGCCGTCACGCCGCCGGTCTCGTCGCGGACGGCTGCGACGGCCTCGTGCTCAGCGGCACCACAGGCGAGTCACCGACGACCACCGACGAGGAGAAGACCGCGCTGCTGCGGGCCGTCCGGGAGGCGGTCGGCGACACGGTCCCGCTCGTCGCGGGAGTGGGCAGTGCCGACACCCGGCACACGGTCCGGCTCGCGCGGGAGGCCGAGGCGGCGGGGGCCGACGGGCTGCTGGTGGTGACCCCGTACTACAGCCGTCCGCCGCAGGCAGCGGTGGAGGCACACTTCCTCCGGGTCGCGGAGGCGACGGGCATCGGGCTGATGCTGTACGACATCCCGGGCCGCACCGGCACGAGGATCGAACCGGCGACGTTGCTGCGTCTGGCGGAACACCCGCGCGTCCTCGCCGTCAAGGACTGCTCGTACGACCTGCTGGCGGCGGCCAAGGTGATGGCGCGGACCTCGCTGGCGTACTACTCGGGCTGCGAGGAGCTGAACCTCCCGCTCTACGCGCTCGGCGGGGCCGGCTACGTCAGTACGGTGGCCAACTCGGCTCCGCGTCAGATGCGGGCCGTGCTGGACGCGTTCGACGTCGGCGACACCGCGGAGGCTGCCCGTCTCAACGGGCTCACCACCCCGCTGATCGAGGCCATGATGGCCGCCGGCCTGCCCGGCACGGTCACGGCGAAGGCGCTTCTGGACGCGGGTCCGGTCCGTGAACCGCTGCAGCCCGCCGGCCGCGAGGCGACCGACGGGCTGCGTGCGGTGTACGAGGAACTCCTCGCCGCCGACTAGTCGTTGCTGTGCAGGATGTCGTTGAGCCCGTCCCACACCGCGTTGTTCGGGCGGGCCTCGACGGCACCGGTGACCGAGTTGCGGCGGAAGAGGATGTTCGAGGCGCCGGACAGCTCGCGCGCCTTGACGACCTGGCCGTCCGGCATGGTGACCCGGGTGCCGGCCGTGACGTACAGCCCGGCCTCGACCACGCACTCGTCGCCGAGCGCGATCCCGATTCCGGCCTCGGCACCGATCAGGCAGCGCTGCCCGATGGAGATCCGCTCCTTGCCGCCGCCGGACAGAGTGCCCATGGTGGACGCGCCGCCGCCGATGTCGGAGCCGTCACCGATGACGACGCCCGCGGAGATGCGGCCCTCGACCATGGAGGTGCCGAGGGTGCCCGCGTTGAAGTTGACGAAGCCCTCGTGCATCACGGTGGTACCCGAGGCCAGGTGCGCCCCGAGCCGGACCCGGTCGGCGTCGGCGATCCGTACGCCCTTGGGCGCGACGTAGTCCGTCATCCGGGGGAACTTGTCCACCGAGGTGACCTGGAGGTGCAGGCCTTCGGCGCGGGCGTTGAGCCGCACCTTCTCCAGGTCGTCGACGGCCACCGGGCCAAGCGACGTCCAGGCGACGTTGGCGAGGAAGCCGAAGATGCCGTCGAGGTTCTGCCCGTGGGGCTGGACGAGACGGTGCGAGAGCAGGTGCAGCCGAAGGTAGGTGTCGTGCGCGTCGAGCGGCTTGTCGTCGAGCGAGGAGATGACCGTGGACACGGCGACGACCTCCACGCCGCGGCGTGCGTCCACACCGATGGCCCTGGCCGCGCCCTCACCGAGACGGTTCACCGCCTCTTCGGGACTCAGGCGCTGCGTGCCGGCCGGCCCGGGCTCGGCGGCGAGCTCGGGGGCGGGGAACCAGGTGTCGAGGACGGTGCCGTCACCGGCGATGGTGGCGAGGCCGGCGGCGACGGCGCCGGTGGTGCGGGCGGAGCCCTGGGAAGTCGTGTCGGTCATGGACAGAAACCTAACCGTCCGAGCCCCGCGTGGGCGAACCGGTCTCAGGTGCCGGAGCGTGTCCGGCTCCTGGAAGGGTCACACCCGTCGGCCGGGGATGTCCGTCCACCACGGCGGTCCGCGCGCGCGGGTGGACACCACCCGGTCCTTCGCGGCCGCCCGGCCGCCGGAGCGGAGCCTCCGCGCCGCGAGTACCGCCCCGCCGGCGGCGGGTGCGACCGTGCACGGCGTGTCCGCCCGACGCCCGCACGAGCAGGAGGTGCTCGCCGAGAAGGAGGGGGTGCGCTTCCCGCTGCTCTTCGACGTCGGGCCGGCACTGACGGCGGCACAGCGGCTGCCGACGTTCCGCGCGGCCGGCGCCACCCGGCCGAAGCGGCCGACACCGGTGGCGGGCCGGGGCCGGACGGTCGCCGAAGCCCTGCCCCCGGTCACGGACTGCGAGGCGTGCGTGCGGACCGCGCACGCGGCCGTCCGCCGGTCCGCCGAGTGAACCGCCTCAGCGGCCGGCCCCGTCCGCGACCCTGGCCAGCATCTCCCTGGTGTACTCCGGGTCGAACTCACCCCCGGTGAGCAGCACCTGGAGGCTGATCCCGTCCAGCAGGGCCGTGAGCGCCCGTGCGGTGGACCGGTCGGTGCGGTCGGCGATCAGTACGGCCAGGGCGTCGGCCCACTCGGCGGCGACCGGCCGCAGGGCGGGCCGCCGCAGGGCCGCGAGGTACAGCTCGTACTCCAACGCCAGAGGCCCGCGCCGCCCTTCCGCGAACCACGCCCCCATCAGCCGGGTCAGCCCGTCGGCGAGCGGGACCGTGGGATCGGAGAAACAAGCGCTCTCCCGCACCGTCCGGGCGAAGCTCTCGTTGCACCGGCGCAGGGCGGCGACCAGCAGTTCGTCGAGCGAGGCGAAGTGATAAGTCGTCGAGCCGAGCGGCACATCGGCCTCGGCGGCCACGGTGCGGTGGCTGAGCCCTCCGATGCCCTGGTCGGCGACGACGCGGATGGCCGCGTCGATGATGCGCTCGCGTCGCTCGGGGTCGTACCGCCGGACCATCAGTGGGCTCCTCCGAGGTTGAGGACGACGACCCCCGCGATGATCAGCGCGATGCCGGCCAGCTTGGCCAGGCCCGCGGACTCACCCATCCAGAGGATGCCGATGGCGGCGACGGCCGCGGTGCCCGCCCCCGCCCAGATGGCATAGGCGGTGCCGATCGACAGCGTCTTGAGGGTCTGGGCCAGCAGTACGAAGGCCAGCACATAGCCCACGACCGTGATGAGCGAGGGCCAGAGCCGGGTGAACCCCTCGCTGTACTTCATGGCCGTCGTCCCGGCCACCTCCGCCGCGATGGCCGCGGCCAGCATCCCGTATCCCATGCGTACAAGCGTACACAACGTTGCGTACGGACGTACATAACGCGTCCGTGCCCGTCGATGGCAGGCCAGGACGGGTCTCGACGCCCACCGGGGACGCTACGGTGTCCGGACCGATACGACCGGATGACAACCGGACGACACGAACAAACGGAGCAGTGGTGGCGCAGGACGCAGGGTGGGGCGGGGGCGCCTACGGGGGCGCGCCGTACGGCGGAAGTCCCTATGGGGGGCCGCCGGGATGGGGTGGCTGGGTGCCGCCTCCGAAGCCAGGGGTGATACCGCTCGCCCCGCTGAGGCTGGGGGACGTGCTGGGCGGGGCGTTCTCGACGATGGGCCGGTACTGGAAGCAGTTGTTCGGCATGGCCGCCGTCCTCTACGGCGGGGCGACGCTCCTGATGGGCGCGGCCGTGGCCGTCGCCTACTCCGCCGTCTCCGACCACCTGGAACGGGTGGTCGCCCTCGACTACGACGAGGCGGCGTCGTCCGCCGACGTCGTTCCGCTCGTGACCGCGGGCTGTCTCCTCGCCCTGCTGGGCATCGCCACCATGGCGATCGTCTCCGGCCTGATGTACGCGGCGGTGCCGGCCGTGCTGCAGGAGGCGGTCCTGGGAAGGTCCGTCACCTTCGCGGCGGTGTGGCGCAAGGCCTGGGCCCGCGTCGTCCCGGTGATCGGCGCGCTGATCCTCACCGCCCTGTTCGCGATCGTGCCCGTACTGCTCGTCATGGCGGCCTTCACGGGGGCGATCATCAGCATCGTCACCATGGACAGCGGTGGCGGGGCCGCCACCGCCATCACGCTGGGCGTCGTCGGCGCCCTGGTCACCGGGCCGTTGGCGGTCTGGCTCTGGATAAAGGTCTGCCTGGCCCCGGCGGCCGTGGTCTTCGAAGGCCAGGGCCCCGTCGCGGCGCTGCGCCGCTCGTCCCAGCTGGTGCGCGGCGACTGGTGGCGGATCTTCGGCATCACACTGCTGGCCGGGCTGATGGCGGCCGTGGCGGGCTACGTCGTCCAGATTCCGTTCTCGTTCATGGGCCTGTTCCCCAGCATGATCGGGGGCGCGTCGCTGGAGGACGACCCGAGCGCCACGGCGGTGGTGGTGGCCATGAGCGGCTATCTGGTCGCGACCCTGCTGGGGGCGACGGCAAGTCAGATCATCTCCACGACGTTCCCGCAGCTGGTGACCGGCCTGCTCTACGTCGACCGGCGGATCCGCACGGAGAACCTGGGCCCGGTACTGGCCGAGGCCGCCGGGGTCCCCGCCCAGGGCCCCTACACGCCGCCGCCGTACGGTGGCGGCGCACCGCAGTGGTGAACCCCCCGTGACCACCGGGCGATCCGGACCGGGGCCGTCGTCGTGACCCCCCGGCCGGGGGCACAGCGGCGGCCCTGGTCCGGTCCCCCGCCGTCGGCTCCGTCCGGAACGGCGCCCCACAGTGCCTGGGGTCGACCCACCCGACGGCGCGTCACCCCGCCCGGGGTGACGCGCCGGGTCTCGCCCCGACGCCGGGCCGCCACCGGGCCGTTCCGCTCGGCCGGCTCCGGGCCGTGGCGGCCGCGCATCGCTCATCGGGGAGTTCACGCACGGAGACGCGCGGGGTGCCGCCCGAGGGAGGACCCACGTCGAAGGCACGGCAGCCACGGACGACCACGCTGTTCACGAAGATGAAGGTCCGAGGCGGCCCGAGCCCCTGCAACTGCGCGACGACGGTGACGGCCTCACCCCGCCGTACGACGTCGACCGCCCCGTCCACCCCCATCACGGGGCGGAACAGCCGGTCGATCTCCGCATCCGTCACAGCGCCGTCGGCGCCGGCCGCGGCCAGCTGCCCCCGGTGCCTTTCGACGTTCTCCCGGAGATCCGTCCGCGCCGCGTCCTCGTCCCGCCCGGGCTGCGTGGCCAACAGGATCCACAGGCCGACGAAGATCACGAGCGCCAGGCCGCACAGCGTCAAGCACCCGTTGAACAGGCAACCGCCCGCCGTGCCTGCCCGGACCTCTGATCTTCTCCCCATGGGCAGAGTCCGGGCGTCCGCCCCACGTCGGACAGTCCATGACGTCAACTCGTTACGGGCCGACCGGAGACGGTCCGCCCGGCCGCACCCCGGTGCCGCGCCGAGTTCCCCGCTGTCGGCGCCCGGAGGCCTCGGCCGTCACGGGGTGCCCTGTCGCAACCGGCCGGTCACGGCCACGGAGTCCGCCACGGGAAGGCGCTCGGCCCGCCCTTGCCGGCAGGCCGCCGGCAGAGTCGGCACGAAGGTGCTCTCCCGCTCGGGGGCGGGGCCGGATACCCACGGTTCACGTCCGGACGGCTCGCGTGTCCACGGCACCGGCGCCGTCTCCCGGTCCGCCGGCAACCCCTCCGCGGGAGCACTCGTCGCCCACGGCGGCCCGGGCACGCGAAACGGCCCCCGGCGGGTGCCGGGGGCCGTCATGCACACGGGTTGATCAGACGTTGAAGCCGAGCGCCCGAAGCTGCTCACGGCCGTCGTCGGTGATCTTGTCCGGGCCCCACGGCGGCATCCAGACCCAGTTGATCCGCAGCTCGCTGACGATGCCGTCGGTGGCGGACTTCGCCTGGTCCTCGATGACGTCGGTCAGCGGACAGGCCGCGGACGTCAGCGTCATGTCGAGTGTCGCGATGTTCGCGTCGTCGACGTGGATACCGTAGATCAGGCCCAGGTTGACGACGTCGATACCCAGCTCGGGGTCGACCACGTCGTACAGCGCCTCGCGGACCTCCTCCTCGGAGGCCGGCTTGGTGGTGAGGGTCTCGTTCTCGCTCATGCCGTCTTCCCTTCGGACAGCGCCTGCGCCGTCGCGTCTTTCCACGCCATCCAGCTCAGCAGCGCGCACTTGACCCGGGCCGGGTACTTGGAGACTCCGGCGAACGCGACCGCGTCCTCCAGGATCTCCTCCATCGCTTCGTCCGGCTCCAGCTGTCCCTTGGACTGCATCAGTTCCAGGAAGGTCTCCTGGATCTTCTGCGCGTCACCGAGCTCCTTGCCGACGAGCAGGTCGTTGAGCACGGAGGCGCTGGCCTGGCTGATGGAGCAGCCCTGGCCCTCGTAACTGACGTCGGCGATGGTCTCGCCGTCGTATTTCACGCGGAGCGTGATCTCGTCGCCGCACGTCGGGTTGACGTGGTGCACCTCGGCGTCGCCGTCCCGCAGGCCACGCCCGTGGGGGTGCTTGTAGTGGTCCAGGATCACTTCCTGGTACATGGAATCAAGCTTCACCAGTCAACCCTCTGCCGTCTAACCGAAAAAGTTCCGCACGTGCTCCAGGCCGTCCACCAGGGCGTCGACCTCGGCGGGCGTGGAGTACAGGTAGAACGACGCTCGCGTCGTCGCAGGAATTCCGTACCGCAGGCAGACCGGTCGTGCGCAGTGGTGTCCGACCCGGACGGCGATGCCCTGCTCGTCGAGCACCTGGCCCACGTCGTGGGGGTGGATGTCCCCGAGGGTGAAGGAGATCGTCGCACCGCGGTCCTCGGCCGTCGCCGGACCGATGATCCGGAGGTCGGGGACCTCCAGGAGCCGCTTCACCGCGTACTCGGTGATGGCCTGCTCATGGCGGTGGATGTTCTCCATGCCGATCGCGGAGAGGTAGTCCACGGCCGCGCCGAGGCCTACGGCCTGAGCGATCGGGGGCGTGCCCGCCTCGAACTTGTGCGGAGCGGGGGCGTACGTCGACGAGTGCATCGACACGGTCTCGATCATCTCGCCGCCGCCGAGGAACGGCGGCAGGTCCTCGAGGAGCTCCTGCCGGCCCCAGAGCACACCGATGCCCGTCGGGCCGACCATCTTGTGACCGGTGAAGGCCACGAAGTCGGCCTGCAGCGCCTGCACGTCCAGCACCATGTGCGGGGCCGCCTGCGAGGCGTCGATGCAGACCAGCGCGCCGACCTGCTGGGCCCGGCGGATGATCTTCTCCACCGGGTTGATCGTGCCCATGATGTTGGAGACCAGGGTGAAGGAGACGATCTTCGTCTTCTCCGTGATGATCTCTTCGATGTTCGACAGGTCGAGCCGGCCGTCGTCCGTGATGCCGAACCACTTCAGCTTCGCACCGGTGCGCTGCGAGAGCAGCTGCCACGGCACGATGTTGGAGTGGTGCTCCATCTCCGTGGTGACGATCTCGGTGTCACTGTCGACCCGGTAGGGCTCATCCGCCCAGCCGAGCATGTTGGCGACGAGGTTGAGCGACTCCGAGGCGTTCTTGGTGAAGATCACCTCGTTGCGGCTGGGTGCGTTGATGAAGGCCGCGACCTTGTCGCGAGCGCCTTCGTACAGCGCGGTGGCCTCTTCCGCGATCGTGTACACACCGCGGTGCACGTTGGCGTTGTGCCGCTCGTAGTACTCGCTGAGAGCGTCGAGCACCTGACGCGGCTTCTGCGAGGTCGCCGCGCTGTCCAGGTAAACGATCTTCTTGCCGTCGTGGACCGTGCGGTCCAGGATCGGGAAGTCCTTGCGGATCGCCTCGGTGTCGAGGAGGCCGGAGAGCCCCTGTCGGGCGTCAGTCACGCGACCGTACCTCCTGAGTTCGCTCCGCTCACGGGGCCACCCTTCGTGTAGGCCTCGTAGCCCTCGTTCTCCAGCTTGTCGGCGAGCTCGGCGCCACCGGACTCGGCGATCCGGCCGTTGGCGAAGACATGCACGAAGTCGGGCTTGATGTAGCGGAGGATCCGCGTGTAGTGCGTGATCAGCAGGGTGCCGACCTCGCCGCTGTCACGGACCCGGTTGACGCCCTCGGAGACGACGCGCAGGGCGTCGACGTCCAGGCCGGAGTCGGTCTCGTCGAGAATGGCGACCTTCGGCTTGAGGAGCTCCAGCTGGAGGATCTCGTGGCGCTTCTTCTCACCACCGGAGAAGCCCTCGTTGACGTTGCGCTCGGCGAACGAGGGGTCCATCTGGAGCCCGGCCATCGTCTCCTTGACCTCCTTCACCCACGTCCGCAGCTTGGGGGCCTCACCGCGGACGGCGGTGGCGGAGGTGCGCAGGAAGTTGGAGACCGAGACACCGGGGATCTCGACCGGGTACTGCATGGCGAGGAACAGGCCGGCGCGGGCCCGCTCGTCGACGGACATCTCCAGGACGTCCTCGCCGTCCAGGGTCACCGTGCCACTCGTGATCGTGTACTTGGGGTGACCCGCGAGCGAGTACGCGAGGGTGGACTTGCCGGACCCGTTCGGGCCCATGATGGCGTGCGTCTCGCCCTGCTTCACGGTCAGGTCGACGCCCTTGAGGATCTCCTTCGTGGCGTTGTCGGCCTCGACGGAAACGTGCAGGTCGCGGATTTCAAGCGTTGCCATGGGTGACTCAGGACTCCTGGGTGACGGAGACGAGCACATCGTCCCCTTCGATCTTTACGGGGTATACGGGGACGGGGCGCGTCGCGGGAAGACCGGACGGCTTGCCGGTGCGGAGGTCGAAGCTCGATCCGTGCAGCCAGCACTCGATCGCGCAGTCCTCCACCTCGCCCTCCGACAGCGAGACGTTCGCGTGCGAGCAGATGTCGTTGATCGCGAACACCTCGCCCTCGGTGCGGACGACGGATACCGGAGTGCCGTCGAGCTCCACCCTCTTGGGGGTGTCGTCCTCCAGCTCACTCAGCGCACAGGCTTTGACGAAGGCCATCTCAGACCGACGCCTTCAGCTCGGCCTCGATCTTGTCGAGGAGCCTGTCCTCGACGTCCGGCAGGCCGATCTGCTGGACCAGCTCGGCGAAGAAGCCGCGCACGACGAGACGGCGGGCCTCCTCGGCGGGGATGCCGCGGGACTGCAGGTAGAACAGCTGCTCGTCGTCGAAACGGCCGGTCGCCGAGGCGTGGCCGGCGCCGACGATCTCGCCGGTCTCGATCTCCAGGTTCGGTACGGAGTCGACACGGGCACCGTCGGTGAGAACCAGGTTGCGGTTCATCTCGTAGGTGTCGGTACCTTCGGCGGCGGCCTGGATGAGCACGTCACCGATCCATACGGCGTGGGCGTCGTCGCCCTGGAGCGCACCCTTGTACACCGCGTTGGACTTGCAGTGCGGGGTGTTGTGGTCGACCAGGAGGCGGTGCTCCTGGTGCTGGCCCTTGTCGGTGAAGTACAGGCCGAAGAGCTCCGCCTCACCGCCGGGGGCGGCGTAGGAGACCCGGGGGTGGAGACGGACGAGGTCCCCGCCGAAGGTCACGATGATCGACTTGAAGGTCGCGTCGCGGCCGACCAGCGCGTTGTGCTGGCCGACGTGGACGGCCGTGTCGTCCCAGTCCTGGACGGAGACGACGGTGAGCTTCGCACCGTCACCCAGGACGTAGTCGACGTTGGCCGCGAGCACGGCGTCACCGGTGTGGTCGATGACGACGACGGCCTCGGCGAAGGCTTCCAGCTCGATGACCTGGTGGCCGTAGGCCACACCGCCCTCGCCGTGCACGGTGATCCGGACCGGCTCGGCGAGCACGGCCTCCTTGGCGACCGTGACGACCGAGGCCTGCTGGAAGGACGAGTACGCCTGGGCGGCGACCCGGTCCACCGGGGTGCCCGCCCTGCCGAGCCGCGCGTCGTCGCGGCCGACGGTCTCGACCGTGACGCCCGAGGGCGCCTCGACGACGACCTTGACCCCGTCACCGGTGGCGACGGCGGTGCCGTCGTGCAGGCCGCGCAGCCGCTCCAGCGGTGTGAACCGCCATTCCTCCTCGCGGCCGTGCGGGACCGGGAAGTCCGCGACGTCGAAGGACGGGGGCGCGCTCATGCGCGTGGCGACGGTGGACTCGGCCGCCACCGCGATGGAACCGGCGGTCGTCGAACCGGCCGGGATGTTCTGAGCCTCAGCCATGGCTGTCGTAGTGCTCGCTTTCTCAGTCAAGAACTCTTCGGGACGCGGTCGGCGGGCGTACTAGCCGACCGAACCCTCCATCTGCAGCTCGATCAGCCGGTTGAGCTCCAGGGCGTACTCCATGGGCAGCTCCTTGGCGATCGGCTCGACGAAGCCGCGCACGATCATCGCCATGGCCTCGAACTCCGTCATGCCGCGGCTCATCAGGTAGAAGAGCTGGTCCTCGGAGACCTTGGAGACGGTCGCCTCGTGACCCATCGACACGTCGTCCTCACGGACGTCGACGTACGGGTACGTGTCGGAGCGGGAGATCGTGTCCACGAGCAGCGCGTCGCACAGCACGTTGGACTTGGCGCCCGGCGCACCCTCGCCGATCTCGATGAGACCGCGGTAGGAGGTGCGGCCACCGCCTCGCGCCACCGACTTGGAGACGATGTTGGAGGAGGTGTTCGGTGCCATGTGGACCATCTTGGCGCCGGCGTCCTGGTGCTGGCCCTCGCCCGCGAAGGCGATGGACAGGGTCTCGCCCTTGGCGTGCTCGCCCATCAGGTAGACGGCCGGGTACTTCATGGTGACCTTGGAGCCGATGTTGCCGTCGACCCACTCCATGGTCGCGCCCTCGTACGCCACGGCACGCTTGGTGACCAGGTTGTAGACGTTGTTCGACCAGTTCTGGATGGTCGTGTAGCGGCAGCGGCCGCCCTTCTTCACGATGATCTCGACGACCGCGGAGTGCAGTGAGTCCGAGGAGTAGATCGGCGCGGTGCAGCCCTCGACGTAGTGGACGTAGGCGTCCTCGTCGACGATGATCAGCGTCCGCTCGAACTGGCCCATGTTCTCCGTGTTGATACGGAAGTAGGCCTGGAGCGGGATCTCGACGTGCACGCCCTTCGGCACGTAGATGAAGGAGCCACCGGACCACACGGCGGAGTTCAGCGAGGCGAACTTGTTGTCACCGACGGGGATGACGGTGCCGAAGTACTCCTTGAAGAGCTCCGGGTGCTCCTTCAGCGCCGTGTCGGTGTCCATGAAGATGACACCCTGCGCCTCGAGCTCCTCGTTGATCTGGTGGTAGACCACCTCGGACTCGTACTGCGCGGCGACACCGGCGACCAGGCGCTGCTTCTCCGCCTCCGGGATGCCGAGCTTGTCGTACGTGTTCTTGATGTCCTCGGGCAGGTCCTCCCAGGACTCCGCCTGCTTCTCCGTGGACCGCACGAAGTACTTGATGTTGTCGAAGTCGATGCCCGACAGGTCCGAGCCCCAGTTCGGCATGGGCTTCTTGCCGAACAGCTTCAGGCCCTTGAGCCGGAGCTTCAGCATCCACTCCGGTTCGTTCTTCTTCTCCGAGATGTCGCGGACGACAGCTTCGGACAGGCCGCGCTTCGCCGCCGCGCCTGCCGCGTCGGAGTCGGCCCAGCCGAATTCGTACGTGCCCAGACCCTCGAGCTCAGGGTGGGCAGTCTCCGTGGGGAGCGTCATGCGGGGTTCCTCCCGGCCGTACTTGCAGATGCTGAATGAGTGGTCTGTGGTGCTGTGGGGCTGCTGCGCGGAACGAACGTCGTGCACACACCGTCGCCGTGGGCGAGGGTGGCGAGACGCTGCACATGGGTCCCGAGCAGGCTGGAGAAGAATTCCGTCTCCGCCTCGCACAGCTGCGGGAACTGCTCGGCTACGTGCGCGACCGGGCAGTGGTGCTGGCACAGCTGCTCGCCCTGCTGAGGGCCCGGCGCGCTGCGCGCGGTAGCAGCGTACCCGTCGGCGGACAAGGCCTTGGCCAAGGCCTCGGTGCGCGCCTCGGGGCCCGCGGCCTCGATCACGGCGCGGTACGAATCCGACTGGGCGGCCATCCTGGCGCGGGCGAAAGCGACGAGCGCCTCGTCCCCCGCCGTGTCGGCGATCCAGCGCAGCGCGTCGGCGGCGAGCTTGTCGTAGGACTGGTCGAACGCGTCCCTGCCGCAGTCGGTGAGTGCGAAGACCTTGGCGGGACGGCCACGGGTCCGCGCCCCGTACACCCGCTGTTCGCGGGCCTCGACCACGTCGTCGGAGACGAGCGCGTCCAGGTGACGGCGCACCGCCGCCTGCGTCAGGCCGACGCGCTTCGCGAGATCGGCGGCGGTGGACGGGCCGTGGTCCAGGATGGAGCGCGCGACCCGGTTGCGCGTCGAACGCTCACCGGTCGCGAGTTCCTCCTGAGGAGCCTCGCCAACGTATTTCACAACGCCATTGTTGCGTAATTCCTTCGAACGTGACAACCCACCTCGGGGACGGGCCCGGTGCCCTTCATCACTTAGGTAGACCTAAGTTGACCTGCGGAAACAGACGATCACACCAGGCCGCCGCAGGTGGGCGCCCTCCGGGCCGGCCGGCGGCCGGGCCTCCGGGATCGCTCCGAGGAGCCGGGGGAACCCGGCGCGCCGGGCCCCTCACCTGCCAGCCTAGACTTGCCCGCCATGAGCAGCGAGCCCGTCGTACAGGCCAGGGGCCTTGTCAAGCGGTACGGCACCAAGGCGGCGGTCGACGGCCTCGACCTGGAGGTCGCCGCGGGCGCGGTGACCGCGGTCCTCGGCCCCAACGGCGCCGGCAAGACCACGACCGTCGAGACCTGTGAGGGCTACCGCCGCCCGGACGGGGGCACCGTGCGCGTCCTCGGCCTCGACCCGGTCGCGGACGCCGCCGCGCTCCGCCCCCGTATCGGCGTGATGCTGCAGTCCGGCGGTGTCTACTCCGGCGCACGCGCCGACGAGATGCTGCGCCACATGGCGAAACTGCACGCCCACCCGCTGGACGTCGACGCGCTCGTCGAGCGCCTCGGGCTCGGCAGCTGCGGCCGGACCACCTACCGCCGGCTCTCCGGCGGCCAGCAGCAGCGCCTCGCGCTGGCCATGGCCGTCGTCGGCCGCCCCGAGCTCGTCTTCCTGGACGAGCCGACGGCGGGGCTCGACCCGCAGGCCCGCCGCTCGACGTGGGACCTGATCCGGGAGCTGCGCACCGACGGTGTGTCGGTCGTGCTCACCACCCACTTCATGGACGAGGCCGAGGAGCTCGCCGACGACGTCGCCGTCATCGACGCGGGGCGGGTCATCGCCCAGGGCAGCCCGGAACAGCTGTGCCGTGGCGGCGCAGAGAACACCCTGCGCTTCACCGGCCGCCCCGGTCTGGACCTCGGCTCGCTGCTGAAGGCGCTGCCCGACGGCAGCCAGGCCGCCGAGCTGACCACCGGCGCCTACCGCATCACCGGGCAGATCGACCCGGAACTGCTGGCGACCGTCACCTCCTGGTGCGCCCAGCACGGCGTGATGCCCGACGGTATCGCGGTGGAGCGGCACACCCTCGAGGACGTCTTCCTGGAACTGACCGGCAAGGAGCTGCGCGCATGAGCGCCGGTACGTACACCCCGCGCCCCGGCGCCGCCCCCCTGCCCCGCATGATCGCCGCGCAGGCCGCGCTCGAGACGCGGATGCTCCTGCGCAACGGCGAGCAGCTGCTGCTGACGGTGGTGATCCCGACCCTGCTGCTCGTGCTGTTCAGCGCGGTCGACATCGTCGACACGGGCACGGGTGAGCCGGTCGACTTCCTCGCGCCCGGCGTCCTCGCGCTCGCGGTGATGTCCACGGCCTTCACCGGCCAGGCCATCGCGACCGGTTTCGAACGGCGTTACGGGGTGCTCAAGCGGCTGGGTGCCTCACCCCTGCCCCGCTGGGGTCTGATGACGGCGAAGACCCTCTCGGTGCTGGTCACGGAGGTGCTGCAGATCGTCCTGCTGACGGTGATCGCCTTCGCGCTGGGCTGGTCGCCCGAGGGCAACCCGTTCGCGGTGCTGCTGCTCCTCCTGCTGGGCACCGTGGCGTTCTCCGGGCTCGGGCTCCTGATGGCCGGCACGCTCAAGGCCGAGGCCACGCTGGCCGCGGCCAACCTGGTCTTCCTGCTGCTGCTGGTCGGCGGCGGGGTCATCGTGCCGCTGGACAAGTTCCCGGACGCGGCGCAGTCGGTCCTGGGCCTGCTCCCGATCTCGGCGCTCTCCGACGGGCTCAGGGACGTGCTGCAGCACGGCGCGGCGATGCCCTGGGGTGACGCGGCGGTCCTGGCCGTCTGGGCGGTGCTGGGGCTGGGCGCGGCGGCGAGGTTCTTCCGCTGGGAGTGAGGCGGGCGGGAGCGGGGCGGGCGCGAGTGGGGCGGGCGCGAGTGGGGCGGGCCCCATATACCGCCGATGTCCCAGGTCATCCGGGATCGGCACCCCCTCGTGAAAACATGCACAAGCCGTTGCCTACGATGGTGCGCGTGGAAACACCCATCTCCTACATCGCCAAGCGCTGGACACCGTCGGTGAAGACGGCCAGGCGTGCCGCGCTCACCGCGGTCGCGATGACCGTGTTCATCATCGTCACCGGCGGCGCGGTCCGGCTGACCGGTTCCGGCCTGGGCTGCGACACCTGGCCCAAGTGCACCGACGACAGCCTCTTCGCCACTCCCGAGCAGGGTCTGCACGGCGCCATCGAGTTCGGCAACCGGATGCTCACCTACGTCCTGTCGGCCGCGGTCGGCTGGGCGATCATCGCGGCGCGCTCCCTGAAGCCCCGCCGGCGCGGTCTCACCCGCCTGGCGTGGTCGCAGTTCTGGCTGGTATTCGGCAACGCCGTCATCGGCGGGATCACCGTCTGGGCCGGTCTCAACCCGTGGTCGGTGGCCGGGCACTTCCTGCTCGCCAACTGCCTGCTCACGGTGGCCGTGATCACCTGGGTGCGGATGGGCGAGGGCGACGGCGCACCGCGCCCGCGCGCCCCGCGCCCGGTGCGGCAGCTGTCCTGGGCAATCGTCGTCACCACGGTCGTCCTGATCGTGCTCGGCACCACCGTGACCGGCTCCGGCAAGCACGCCGGGGACAGCAGCGACGTGCCGCGCATGCCGTGGGACTGGAGCGCCGCCGCCCACATCCACGCGATCGCCGCCTGGGTCGTCTGCGCCCTGGCCATCGCGATGTGGTTCGCCCTGCGTGTCGTCGACGCACCCGCCGACACCCGGGCCCGCGCCCGTGACCTGCTGGTCGTGCTGCTGGCGCAGGGCGCCATCGGATACGTCCAGTACTTCAGCGACGTGCCCGAGATCCTGGTCGGCATCCACATGTTCGGCTCGGCCATCCTGTGGATCGCGGTCCTGCGCCTGCTGCTGTCGCTGCGCGAGCGCCCCGTGGGCGACGCCGGCGTAACCGCTCCGGCGAGCGGGCAGCAGCCGGAGCCCGCGGCCGTCTGAGCCTGCCCGAACACACGGAGAGCCGCTGTCACCCGCCCCTGAGGGCCGGGCGGCAGCGGCTCTTCGTCGCGCTGGTGACCGGGCGGGGAGCCGCCCGGGGGCCTCGGCTCAGCCGTTGTCGTTGGACGGGCCGCCGACCTGGATGCCCGCCATCCGGGACCACTCGTACGGGCCGGTGCGGACCTTGGCGGCGAACTCGCCGTCGAAGTCCTCGTGGACGGTGATGCCCGCCTTCTGCGCGGCGCTCTCGGCGACGGCGTAGGAGGGCGCGACCAGATCGCCCCAGCCGCCGTCCTCGCCGACCAGCACGATGCGGGTGCCCGTCTGGCCGAGGTAGGCCAGCTGCCCCTCGGCGCCGCCGTGCGCCTTGGCGAAGGCGCCGATCTGCTTGGCGAGCTTCGCGGCCCTGCGCTCCGCGCGGGCCGCCTGCTTGCTGTCGTCCGTCTGCTGGGTCTGAGGCTCTGCCGTCTCTGCCATGAACAGGATGCTACCGACGGGTAGATCGACTGGCGACGGGCGGGGGACGTGGCATCGGCCACGTCCCCCGCCCGTCGGCGGAGCTCCGGTGCGTGCGGGACTACCTCAGGAAGGGGTCCACCGCGACGGCGACGAAGAGGAGCGAGACATAGGTGATGGACCAGTGGAAGAGCCGCATCTCCTTGAGCTTGGCGCCGGTGACGCCGCTCTTCGCCCGGTTCTGCAGGCCGTGCGCCTCCCAGAGCCAGAAGCCACCGGTCAGCACCGCCACCAGGGTGTAGAACCACCCGGTGTAGCCGAGCGGGGTCAGCATGAGGGAGACGCCGACCATCACCCAGCTGTAGATCACGATCTGGCGGGCGACCACACGGTTGGAGGCGACGACCGGGAGCATCGGGACGCCGACCCGGGCGTAGTCGTCCTTGACCTTCATCGACAGCGGCCAGTAGTGCGGCGGCGTCCAGAAGAAGATGACTGCGAAAAGAATGACCGCGGCCCAGCTCATCGAATTGGTCACGGCGGACCAGCCGATGAGTACCGGCATGCACCCGGCGATTCCGCCCCAGACGATGTTCTGCGAGGTGCGGCGCTTCAGCAGCATCGTGTAGACGACCACGTAGAACAGAAGTGCGCCCAGCGCGAGAGCCGCGGAGAGCCAGTTCACGAGCAGTCCGAACCACACCGTGGAAATCACCCCGAGGGCGATTCCGAAGGCAAGGCACTCCCGAGGGCTCACCATGCCGGTGACCAGCGGACGCTGTGACGTGCGGTCCATCAGCGCGTCGATGTCACGGTCGATATACATGTTGAGCGCATTGGCACCACCCGCGGAGAGATATCCGCCGATGGTGGTGGTAACTACGAGCCAAAGATCGGGCACGCCCTGAGCGGCGAGGAACATCACCGGAACGGTGGTGATCAGCAGCAGCTCGATGATGCGCGGCTTGGTAAGAGCCACGAATGCCTTGATGCGGGCCCCGAACGGGCGATGGCCCCCTGGGCTCGGAGTCAAGGCGACCCCTGCGGGTCGGGACTCGACGGCCGTCACGCACACCCCTGACAGAGAAATCCCAGCAAGCTCCGGACTTGAAGGCCCGGTAAAGACTTGCGCGAACCAGACCACTGTAGACGTTGGGCATACGCCGCTCTTCGCGGGGGTGGGGTCGTGTTGGGGTGGCGCAGAAGTGAACGGCGGCGCTCATACGGGAGGCGAACTCCGCAGGTCGCCCGCACTGTGGAAAGGGCAGAAGTACCGCCTTGTGACGGGGGTAGGCTCGACAATGCCCGGTGCGGTAACCAGTCACCGGTTTACAAACAGTGGAGAGGAGCCCTGACTCAGGGTGAGCACCAAGCCGACCACCACAGACCTCCAGTGGACCGAATTGGACCAGCGGGCCGTGGACACCGTCCGCGTCCTCGCCGCGGACGCCGTACAGAAGGTCGGAAACGGCCACCCGGGTACGGCGATGAGCCTTGCTCCTGCCGCGTACACCCTCTTCCAGAAGGTGATGCGTCACGACCCGGCGGACGCGGACTGGACCGGACGCGACCGGTTCGTTCTGTCCGCGGGCCACTCCAGCCTGACGCTGTACATCCAGCTCTACCTCGCCGGATACGGCCTGGAGCTGGACGACCTCAAGGCTTTCCGCACCTGGGGCTCCAAGACGCCCGGACACCCGGAGTACGGCCACACCACCGGTGTCGAGACGACGACCGGCCCGCTGGGCCAGGGTGTCGCCAACGCCGTGGGCATGGCCATGGCCTCGCGCTACGAGCGCGGCCTCTTCGACCCGCAGGCGGCCCCCGGCACGTCCCCGTTCGACCACACCGTCTGGGTCATCGCCGGTGACGGCTGCCTCCAGGAGGGCATCTCCGCCGAGGCGTCCTCGCTGGCCGGTCACCAGAAGCTCGGCAACCTGGTGCTGCTGTGGGACGACAACCACATCTCCATCGAGGGCGACACGGAGACCGCGGTCTCCGAGGACACCCTGAAGCGCTACGAGTCCTACGGCTGGCACGTCCAGCGCGTGGACCAGTCGCCCGACGGCGACCTGGACCCCGAGGGTCTCTTCCGCGCGCTGCAGGCCGCCAAGGCCGAGACGGAGCGCCCGTCGTTCATCGCGGCCCGCTCGATCATCGCCTGGCCCGCCCCGAACGCCCAGAACACCGAGGCCGCGCACGGCTCGGCGCTCGGTGACGACGAGATCGCGGCCACGAAGCGCGTACTCGGCTTCGACCCGGAGAAGACCTTCGAGGTCTCCGACGAGGTCATCTCCCACACCCGTGAGGCGCTGGACCGCGGCCGCGAGGCCAAGGCCGAGTGGGAGAAGAGCTTCGCCGCGTGGCGCACCGCCAACCCGGAGCGCGCCGCCGACTTCGACCGCATCGCCGCGGGCGAGCTGCCCACGGGCTGGGAGGAGAAGCTCCCCGTCTTCGAGGCCGGCCACGGGGTCGCCACGCGCGCCGCCTCCGGCAAGGTCCTCCAGGCGCTCGGCGCCGTCATCCCCGAGCTGTGGGGCGGCTCCGCCGACCTGGCGGGCTCGAACAACACCACGATCGACAAGACGTCGTCGTTCCTCCCGGTCGGCAACCCGCTGCCCGAGGCCGACCCGTACGGCCGGACGATCCACTTCGGCATCCGCGAGCACTCCATGGCCGCGGCCATGAACGGCATCGCGCTGCACGGCAACACCCGCATCTACGGCGGCACCTTCCTGGTGTTCTCCGACTACATGCGCAACGCCGTCCGGCTCTCCGCGCTGATGCACCTGCCGGTGACGTACGTGTGGACGCACGACTCGATCGGTCTCGGCGAGGACGGTCCGACGCACCAGCCGGTCGAGCACCTGGCCTCGCTGCGCGCCATCCCGGGCCTGAACGTCGTCCGTCCGGGTGACGCCAACGAGACCGCCATCGCCTGGCGCGAGATCCTCAAGCGCGGCAAGAAGGACTTCGGCAAGAGCGCTCCGCACGGTCTGGCGCTGACCCGCCAGGGTGTACCCACCTACCCGGCGAACGAGAACGCGGCCAAGGGCGGCTACGTGCTCCTCGACGCCGAGGGCGGCGACGCCCAGGCAGTCCTGATCGCGACGGGCTCCGAGGTCCACCTGGCCGTCGAGGCCCGCGACGAGCTCCAGGCGGCCGGTGTGCCGACCCGAGTGGTCTCGATGCCGTGTGTCGAGTGGTTCGAGGAGCAGGACCAGGCGTACAAGGACAGCGTTCTGCCGCCGTCCGTCAAGGCGCGGGTCGCCGTCGAAGCCGGTATCGGTCTCACCTGGCACCGCTACGTCGGCGACGCCGGCCGGATCGTCTCGCTGGAGCACTTCGGTGCGTCCGCGGACGCCAAGGTCCTCTTCCGCGAGTTCGGCTTCACCGCCGCGCACGTGGCGGAAGCCGCCCGGGAATCTCTCGCCTCCGCTGCGCGCTGACGCGGTTACACGACAAGTAGGAGATGCAATTCTCATGACAGACGCACTCAAGCGCCTCTCGGACGAGGGCGTGGCGATCTGGCTCGACGACCTGTCCCGCACGCGGATCACCTCCGGCAACCTCGCCGAGCTGATCGACCAGAGTCACGTCGTGGGTGTCACGACCAACCCGTCGATCTTCCAGAAGGCGATCTCCCAGGGCCACGGTTACGACCAGCAGCTCACGGACCTCGCCACCCGCAAGGTCACGGTCGACGAAGCCATCCGCATGATCACGACGGCCGACGTCCGTGACGCCGCCGACATCCTGCGTCCCGTCTTCGACGCCACCGACGGCCAGGACGGCCGGGTCTCCATCGAGGTCGACCCGCGCCTGGCCCACCACACCGCGGCCACCGTCGCCGAGGCCAAGCAGCTGGCCTGGCTGGTGGACCGGCCGAACACGCTCATCAAGATCCCGGCGACCAAGGCCGGCCTCCCGGCGATCACCGAGGTCATCGGCAAGGGCATCAGCGTCAACGTCACGCTGATCTTCTCGCTGGAGCGCTACCGCGAGGTCATGGACGCCTACCTGGCGGGCCTGGAGAAGGCGAAGGCCGCCGGCCTCGACCTCTCCAAGATCCACTCCGTGGCGTCCTTCTTCGTGTCCCGTGTGGACACCGAGATCGACAAGCGCCTGGACGCCATCGGCAGCGACGAGGCGAAGTCCGCGAAGGGCAAGTCCGCCCTCGCCAACGCCCGTCTCGCCTACGAGGCGTACGAGGAGGTCTTCGCGGGTGACCGCTGGGCCGCCCTGGACAAGGCGCAGGCCAACAAGCAGCGTCCGCTGTGGGCCTCCACCGGCGTGAAGGACCCGTCCCTCAAGGACACCCTGTACGTCGACGACCTCGTCGCGCCGAACACGGTCAACACCATGCCGGAGGCGACGCTGGAGGCCGTGGCCGACCACGGTGAGATCAGTGGCAACACCGTCGCCGGCCGTTACGACCAGGCCCGTGCCGACCTCGACGCGATCAAGAAGCTCGGGGTCAGCTACGACGCCGTCGTCCAGCTGCTGGAGGACGAGGGCGTCGAGAAGTTCGAAGCCGCCTGGATCGACCTGCTCAACTCCACCGAGGCCGAGCTCAAGCGCCTCGCTCCTTCGGAGGGCTGACCACCTTGTCTGGTGTTCCCGGAGCCAACCCGCTCCGTGACGCACAGGACCGACGGCTCCCGCGTATCGCGGGGCCGTCGGGCCTGGTGATCTTTGGCGTCACGGGCGATTTGTCCCGTAAAAAGCTGATGCCCGCCGTCTACGACCTGGCCAATCGCGGCCTGCTGCCACCGGGCTTCTCGCTCATCGGCTTCGCGCGCCGCGACTGGGAGGACGAGGACTTCGCCCAGGTCGTCCACGACGCCGTCAAGGAGCATTCCCGCACCCCCTTCCGCGAAGAGGTCTGGCAGCAGCTCAGCCAGGGCATGCGCTTCGTCCAGGGCAACTTCGACGACGACGACGCGTTCGAGACCCTCAGGGCCACGATCGAGGAGCTCGACAAGGCGCAGGGCACCGGCGGCAACTTCGCCTTCTACCTCTCAGTGCCGCCGAAGTTCTTCCCCAAGGTCGTCCAGCAGCTCAAGAAGCACGGGCTGGCCGACCAGAAGGAAGGCAGCTGGCGGCGGGCCGTCATCGAGAAGCCGTTCGGTCACGACCTGGAGAGCGCGCAGGAGCTGAACCAGCTCGTGCACGACGTGTTCCCGCCGAACGAGGTCTTCCGTATCGACCACTACCTCGGCAAGGAGACGGTCCAGAACATCCTGGCGCTGCGCTTCGCCAACACCATGTGGGAGCCGATCTGGAACCGGTCGTACGTCGACCACGTCCAGATCACGATGGCCGAGGACATCGGCATCGGCGGCCGGGCCGGCTACTACGACGGCATCGGCGCGGCCCGGGACGTCATCCAGAACCACCTGCTCCAGCTGCTGGCGCTGACGGCGATGGAGGAGCCCGGCTCCTTCCACCCCAAGGCGCTGGTCGCCGAGAAGCTGAAGGTGCTCACGGCGGTGGAGCTGCCGGAGGACCTGGGCAAGCACACGGTTCGCGGGCAGTACACGCACGCGTGGCAGGGCGGCCAGGAGGTTCCCGGCTACCTCGAGGAAGACGGCATCGACCCCAAGTCGAAGACGGACACCTTCGCCGCGATCAAGCTGACGATCAACAACCGCCGCTGGGCGGGCGTTCCGTTCTATCTCCGTACCGGCAAGCGCCTCGGCCGTCGGGTCACCGAGATCGCGGTCGTCTTCAAGCGCGCCCCTTATCTGCCCTTCGAGTCCGGTGCGACGGAGGAGCTGGGCGGAAACGCCCTGGTCATCCGGGTGCAGCCGGACGAGGGGGTCACGGTCCGGTTCGGCTCCAAGGTGCCCGGCACGTCCATGGAGGTGCGGGACGTCACGATGGACTTCGCCTACGGCGAGTCCTTCACGGAGTCCAGCCCGGAGGCGTACGAGCGGCTCATCCTCGATGTCCTGCTCGGCGACGCCAACCTCTTCCCGCGCCACCAGGAGGTCGAGCTCTCCTGGAACATCCTCGACCCGATCGAGGAGTACTGGGACAAGCACGGCAAGCCCGCCCGGTACGCGTCCGGTACCTGGGGTCCGGCCGAGGCGGACGACATGCTCGCACGCGACGGACGGAGCTGGCGCCGGCCATGAAGATCGATCTCACGGAAACCACGTCCAGCAAGATCAACCAGACCCTCATCTCGGCGCGCCGTTCCATCGGCTCCCCGGCCGTGGGCATGGTGCTCACCCTCGTCATCGTCACGGACGAGGAGAACGCCTACGACGCGCTCAAGGCGGCGAACGACTCCTCGCGTGAGCATCCCTCGCGGATCATCGTGGTGATCAAGAGGGTCAGCCGCTCGCCGCGTGCGCGCCGCGACGCCCGGCTCGACGCCGAGATCCGGGTCGGTTCCGACGCCGGCTCGGGCGAGACCGTCGTCCTGCGCCTGCACGGCGAACTGGCCAACCACGCCCAGTCCGTCGTCCTGCCGCTGCTGCTGCCGGACGCCCCGGTGGTGGCGTGGTGGCCCGAGGACGCTCCGGCGGATCCGGCCAAGGACCCGCTCGGCGCCCTCGCCCAGCGTCGTATCACCGACACCTACTCCGCCGAGCACCCGCTCGACGAGCTGTCGGTGCGCGCGGCGACGTACCGGCCGGGGGACACCGACCTGGCCTGGACGCGCATCACGCCGTGGCGCTCGATGCTGGCGGCGGCTCTGGACCAGCAGCCGGCGCAGGTCATCTCGGCGACGGTCGAGGGTGAGTCCGACAACCCGAGCTGTGAACTGCTGGCCATGTGGCTCGCGGACCGGCTCGGGGTCCCGGTGGAGCGCACCCACTCCGGTGGTCCCGGTCTGACGGCCGTGCGGCTGGAGACCAAGAACGGTGTGATCGTCCTGGACCGTCCGGACGGCTCCCTGGCGACGCTCTGCATGGCCGGCCAGCCGGACCGCGCGGTCGCGCTGAAGCGGCGGGAGACCGCCGAGCTCCTCGCGGAGGAACTGCGCCGTCTGGACCCGGACAACATCTACGAGGCCACGGTGAAGTTCGGCGTGGAGCGCCTCGGCGGGCCGACGGAGCCGTCCTCCGTCGGTTCGGGGCAGAAGCGGCCGGAGCCTGCGGGTTCCGCCGCCCCTGCCGCGAAGAAGACGGCGGCCAAGAAGGCGGCGTCGAAGTGAGTGCTCCGCAGCTCGTCGTGCACCGCGACAAGGAGCTGATGGCTCAGGCCGCGGCGGCCAGGCTGATCACGAAGATCGTGGACGCCCAGGCCGCCCGCGGTTACGCCTCGGTGGTCCTCACCGGTGGACGTAACGGCAACGGCCTGCTGGCCGCGCTCGCCGACTCGCCCGCCCGGGACGCGATCGACTGGTCACGGCTCGATCTGTGGTGGGGCGACGAGCGGTTCCTGCCCGAGGGCGATCCGGAGCGCAATGTCACGCAGGCCCGCGAGGCCCTGCTGGACAAGGTGGAGCTGGACCCCTCCCGGGTCCACGCGATGCCCGCGTCCGACGGGCCGTACGGCGGCGACGCCGACTCCGCGGCAGCCGGCTACGCCGCGGAGCTCGCCGCCGCGGCAGGCCCGGAGGACCACGGGCCCGTCCCGACGTTCGACGTGCTGATGCTGGGCGTCGGGCCGGACACCCATGTCGCGTCCCTCTTCCCGGAGCTGCCGGCGGTACGGGAGACCGAGCGCACCGTCGTCGGTGTGCACGGCGCTCCCAAGCCGCCGCCCACCCGCGTCTCGCTCACGCTGCCCGCCATCCGGGCGGCGCGTGAGGTGTGGCTGCTGGCCGCGGGTGAGGACAAGGCGCAGGCCGCGGAGATCGCGCTGTCCGGGGCCGGAGAGATCCAGGCACCGGCGGCGGGGGCGTACGGCCGCAGCCGCACGCTGTGGCTGCTGGACGCCGCAGCGGCCTCGAAGCTGCCGCGCGCGCTGTACCCGCCCGCGTCCGCGTAGCCGAACGACGTAGGAGGCCCGGTCCCGCTCCCAGGAGCGGGGCCGGGCCTCTCGCTGTGACGGCCACCTGTCCACGCGCCCGCCCGCGCCCCCGGGCGTGAGGGCCTTCTTCCGCCCACCCGGACGTCAGGGCCTCCCGTCCGAACGCTCACACGGCGCCACATGCGCCGGCTCTGCGGGCTCCCGCTCGCTCCCTTCCGCCCGCTGTCCGACGTACCGGGGGCGGGGCTCCGTCCGCTCGAACGGCGTGTTCACCCGCTCGGGGAACGGCATCCGGGACGTCCTGGAGGTCACCGTCCGCCGGCGGGCAGGCGTACCTGGGCCTTGCCCCCGTCAGGAACGGCAGACCCGTGGCCGCAGTCGGGCTGCCGCGCCGTCGCGGGGTCGAGGGCATTGCTGACGAGGCGCAGGAAGACCGGGGCGTAGGGGCTTCCCATGTGCCCCGTCCGGTCCCGTGGGCACAGGTCCTGGACAGTGGTGTCGGTGACCCGGCCGGTGGAGTGACCGGGGCGGAGGTACTGGCGTTCGTAGGGGGTGACGATCCTGTCCCACCGCGTGACCAGAGTGGTGTACCGCACCCCCGGCATGGTGTCACCGCCGGTGTCGAGCCGCCGGTTCACCGCTGATCCGATCGTCTGGTCCGCCAGTGCCTGCCCGCCGAATTCGGCGGCCGGCGCGAGGATGTGCAGCCGCTGGGCGAGGGTGGCGAGTCCGGAGACCGTACTGCCGTGGTTGGCCGGGGAGATGCCGATCAAGTGGTGCACCTTGTTGCGGGCCGGATCGGACGGGTGGGCGCCGCCCGCGAACTTCAGGTAATAGCGAGGCAGGATCCCACCGCCCTGGGAGTGACCCACCAGGTCGACCTGCCTGGCTCCCGTGCGGTCGAGGACCCGGTCGACGAAGCGGGCCACCTCCTCGGCGGACTCGGGGATCGCGGCCCTTCCCTTGGCGACGTCGCCGCGCGGTGCGCCGAAGTTGACGGCGAAGACGCAGTAGCCCTCGGCCCTGAGCCGGGGTGAGAGGGCGCTCCAGTTGCTGTAGGCGTTCTCGTACGTGCCGTGAAGGAGGACCACCGGCCGGGGATGCCGGGCGCCGGGCAGGCAGTTCCAGTCGTCGGCGCCGGGGGGCGGGGTGTCGGGGTGATCGATGGAGGCGAGGTAGGCGCGCTTCCAGCTGGTGTGTCCGGCGCCGGGGCCCGCGGCGACGGAGACCGTACGCGGGGCGAGGCCGTCCGGACCGGGTGCGGCCATGACGGGGAACAGGACTGCGAGGACGGTCAGCGCGGCGGCGGTCCGACGGAACACACGGCGGCGCCATCGGTCGGCGCTTGCGGCCGGCCCTTCCCGGAGGACCTGCCTCCCGGAGCCGGTACGGACGGTGGGATCGGTGGTGTGGAGATACGGGACCTGCATGGAGGTGCCTCCCGGCTGGTTCCTCACGCTTACGTCAGAACGCGAGCTGATGTGGTCATCCGTCGGGGTGGTGACACATGCCCTGCCGGAGGGGCCCTGGCGTGACAGGAGGCGCGACGGCAGGCCGGCTTCCACCCGCGCGCCCCGCACGGTCCCCGCGCCTCACTCCGGCCGCGCGCCCCGCGCCTCCCGCGCGTCTCGTACCGCCCGCGCGGTGAGCCACAGACCGGCCACGGGACGGGCCGACGCGCTTTCGGGTGACTCCGGCCCATGGGCCGTTCACTCAGAGTGAGACCGGCGGTACGGTGACAGGCGTCGTGTGCGGGCGTGGCCGCCCGTTCCGTCACCCGACGCACCGCGTCACCTCGTGTCCGGCCGCAAGGAGATGGCATGTCCGCGAACTCGGTTGTCTTCGGCGCCGGTGGCTTCATCGGCCGCTCCCTCGTACTGGAACTCCTGCGCCGCGGCCAGTACGTCGCCGCTGCCGTGCACGGCAGCGGCGACCGGCTGACGGAGTGGCTCGCGGACCGGGGGGTGGAAACCGACCGGCTCACGGTCGTCCCCGCCGACATCACCCGGCCGGGGCTCGGCCTGCCGGAGCCGGGGGGCCTGGACGAAGTGCGCGACGTGTACAACACGGCAGCGCGATTCGCGTTCGGCGTCGACCCCGCCGAGGCCCGGGCGGTCAACGTGGACGGCGCCGCGCATGTGATCGAGTGGGCCGCCGCCCGCCCGCAACTGCGCCGGGTGGTGCACATCAGCGGATATCGCATGGCCGCGGCCGACGCCGGCTCGCCCGACTACCGGCGGGACGGCGCCTACGAGGCGTCGAAGCGCGAGGGCGACGCGACGGCACGGGCACGGGCAAGCGCACTGGGCGTCCCTCTGACCGTCGTCAACCCCAGCACGGTGATCGGCCAGGGGCAGTACCTCGGCCTGGCGGACCTGGTCGGGCAGCTCTGGAGGGGCCGCCTCGCCGCACTGCCCGGCGGTCCTGACATCTTCCTGCCCGTCGTCGCGCTCGACTACTTCGTCCAGTTCCTGGCCTCCCTTCCGGAGAAGCGGGAGAGCGCGGACAACACCTACTGGCTGCTGGACGACGCCACTCCCCACCTGCCACAGCTCGTCGCGCTGCTCGCCGAGCACATGGGGGTACGGGCTCCGCGGCGTTCCGTTCCCGTCGGTCTCCTCAAGCGCCTCCCCCGCGCGATCACCAGGGCGGATCCCGAGACCCTGTCCTTCCTCTCGACCGACCGGTACGACACGTCGTCCGCGCGCGAGCTCGCCGAGTCCTTCGGGCTCGAGATGCCGCCGGTGCACGACGCCCTGCGCAGGTGGACCGACGACCTGGTCGCCGCCCGCTTCGGACGGGTCCGGGCACCGCGCGCGCCGTACGGCTTCCAGCAGGTCGGCGAGGACAGGACCTGGGTGGTGGGCGACCGGGAGCGGCCGGGCTACGTGTTCCTGCACGGGCTTCCGGTCGACTCCGACTCCTGGACGCCCGTGGCGGACCGGGTGGACGCTCCCACCCTCGCGGCGGACCTGCCCGGCTTCGGACGGTCGGCGCCCGCCCGGCAGTCGCACGACGCCTGGCTGGCAGCCCTCCTGGATCCGGTCCGGAGCCGGCCGGTCCTGGTCGCGCACTCCTACTCCTGCGGACCGGCCCTTCGTTACGCCCTGCGGCATCCCGAGCGCGTAGGTGCGCTGGTCCTCGTCTCCCCGGCGTTTCTCCAGCCGGCGTCCTCGTGGCTGATGCGTTCCCCTCTCGCCGTGCCCGTCCTGCGCCGGATGTCCGCCGAGCGGCTCGCCCACTCGCTGGGCCTCCCGCACGACGGTTGTCTGGAGGGGCCGGTGGAAGACCTGCGGCGAGCTGGAGCAGCGGTCCGGGTCGTGGCCGCTCTGCGCTCGGCGTACGGGCAGCGCGGCGCCCTCCGGATCGCTCTGCACCGTGTCACCGCACCGGTGGAGCTCATCATCGGTTCGCGGGATCCGCTGGAGGGGCCGAGCGTCCTGCCGGTCACCGAGATCGCGTCGGCAGGCCACTACCCTCAGCTCACACATCCTGACGATGTCGCCGGTCACCTCGTCCCGCTGAGGGAGCGGGCAGCGGTCCGGTAGCGGGCGTCCGCGACACCGGGCCGGCGCCGCGGCCGGCGGGCTCGTACGACCGGTGCGCCCCTGCGGTGCTCAGCCACGGGTGAAGATCAGCACCACGTTGTGCCCGCCGAAGCCGAAGGACGTCGACAGCGCGGCGGTGGCTTCGGCTCTGCGCGGTACGCCGGTCACCAGGTCGAGCCCGATGCCGTCCCCGACCTCCTCCAGGTTGCGCACCGGTGGCACCAGGGACTCCTTGAGAGCGAGCACCGTGAGAATCGCCTCCACCGCGCCCGAGGCACCCAGCAGGTGACCGGTGGCGGACTTCGCCGCGGTGACCACCGGGTGATCACCCACCGCTGCCGTCACGGCCCGGGACTCGGCCACGTCTCCCTGGGGGGTGCCGGTCGCGTGGGCGTTGACGTGGCCGATGTCTCCGCCGGTGAGGCCTGCGTCGCGCAACGCCTCGTCGATGGCGCGGGCCTGGCCCGCGGCGTCGGGCAGCGTGATGTCGTGGGCGTCCGACGTGACGCCGGTCCCCGCCAGGGCCGCGTGGACGCGCGCGCCTCGCGCACGCGCGAAGTCGCCCCGTTCCAGCACGACCATCCCCGCGCCTTCGGACATCACGAAGCCGTCACGCCGACGGTCGAAGGGCCTGGAGGCCCGTTCGGGCGCGTCGTTGCGCAACGACAGGGCGCGCATCTGCGCGAACGCGCCGAGGGAGAGCGGATGGATACAGGCGTCGGTGCCCCCGGCCACCACCACATCGGCACGGCCGGCGCGGATCAGCAGGGCGCCCACCGCGATCGCCTCGGCACCCGAGGCACAGGCGCTGGTCGGGGCGTGTGTCCCCGCGCGTGCTCCCAGCAGAAGGCTGACCACTGCCGAAGCGCCGTTCGGCATGAGCCTCGGGACCGTGTAGGGAGATACGGCGCGCTGGCCGCGCTCCCCCATGAGGTCGTGCTGGTCCAGCATGGTCAGCGCGCCGCCGATACCGGTGCCGACCACCACGGCCAGCCGTTCGGGTTCGGCCTCCGGCGGCCCCGCGTCCGACCATGCCTCCCGGGCCGCGACGATCGCCGCCGCCTGGCTGCGGTCGAGTCGGCGCCCCTGCACCCGGCCCACCTCAGCGTACGGGTCCCGCATCATGCTGCCGGCGATGTGGACCGGCAGCTCGGTGACCCACGGAGCCAGGATCGGCGAGATGCCGGACCGGCCGGCCAGGAGCCCGTCCCAGGTGCCCGGGACATCGGCGCCGAGCGGAGTGGTGGCACCCATGCCCGTCACGAGGACATCGCCACCCGGCCGGACCCGGGAGTGCGCGGTTTCACCGGCCGTACGCAGCACGGCGAACCCCCTTGCCGGAGCTGCCGACCGACCACCCGGACGCGCTCAGCCCGGCCATGGTGAGCCTCGCCACCGCGAGCAACAGATCGCGGGTGCCGGCGACCTGAGCGGGATTGCCGTGTCCATCCGGTTCCGGTGCGAGGAGCAGGGGCTCGGCGGACGGGGCTGCGGCGTGGTCGGCAGGGGACACGGCACCGGCTTCGGGTACGAGTGCGGTCATGATGCGCGGGCCGCTTCTCCGGGCTCTTCCCTCTCCGTCGATAAATACATTCGTTTCTGAAGTCACACACATAGCAGCTCCCCTTTCCTCGGGTCGGGCGTGTCCTGAAAATGCCGCATCCCCGGGCAAACGCATGGAATGCCACAGAGGCTGGACAAGTCACCGGTAGCAGATTCCCCTCCCCCGCTACCGCGACTCAATCTATGCGCTACCACCGCCTTAGCACCTCGTCTATTCTGTCGAATTATCGACTCCCCCTTTCAGAGGATTCCCCCCCATCCTGGGGACACGGAGAGCACGGAGAGAGGCGTACGAAGAGAGCACATCACCTCCTACAGCACAGAGTATGGCGAGCTCAGCACCATGATCAAATTCTTTCTGACTTGTCGTACAATGCCTTCGATTACTGCTTATTGCCACAACACTCAGGAATGCTGCATAGTAAAGAAAGAGGCTGCAGAGAACAGTTACCAGCGCCCGCCTCGGACTCCGATGCATTTCAAAAATAAATTAATGCACACCAGGGGCAAGGGGGGCTTACGGATGACTTTTCCGTTCTCCTGCAAAATCCGGAAAGGGAGAATCGTGCCGCACACCAAATGGGCGCAACCGTCCTCCGAAGAGGAACAGGTTCAAGTAGTCCGCTGGCCTCTCGAAGCGTCGAAGCTGGAACACTTCCGGCACAGGGGCGTTCTCCGCCTGCTCGTGATCGAGAACGGGGCGACGCCGCCTGTGTCCACGGACGTGCGGGAGGACTGGGTCCGATCGCCGATCACACGTGAGGACTTCGCCGCACGCATCTCGGCCCTGCGTGCCAGGGCCTCGTCCCACGATGTGCCGGCGCTGGACCACGACGGGCTGCTCAGGTACGGCAGCCGAGTCGTGCCTGTGTCCCCGACCGAGATGTACCTGTTGAGGCCTCTGGTACAGCGCTTCGGGAGCCTGGTCGCGCGTGACGAGCTGCTCACTCTGCTGAGCACACGGGGCAGTACGGCCAGCCGCAACGCCCTGGACCTGCACGTGATGAGGATCCGGCGCCGGGTGCTGCCTCTGGGGCTGCGGGTGCGCACTGCCAGCCGGCGCGGTTACCTCCTGGAGGGGCTGGGCTGAGCACGCGGAGGCCCCGCCGGACACCGGTCCGGCGGGGGCTCCGCGGTCCGGCGGCGTTCCGGCCGGGCTCACGGAGCTCCGGAGCAGGCACAGACCGCGGGTGCCAGCCCCGTCCGGTGCGCGTAGATCACGGCGTGCACGCGGTTGCGCAGGTGAAGCTTGTCGAGCAGGTTCTGCACGTGCGACTTGACGGTGCTCTCGCTCACCACGAGCTCTGCGGACATCTCGGCGTTGCTGAGGCCGCGAGCCAGGAGCCGCAGCACCTCGTGTTCCCTCCGGGTCAGCAGATCGGCACGTGCGCGCTCGGCGTCCGTGTCCGGCCGGCTGACGGCCCCGGGCCAGAGCTCCCCGCCGGCCCCGGGGCGCTGAGGACCGGCCGCCGCGTAGACGGCGTACCCCGCGGAGACCATGTGGACGGCGGACACCAGCTGCTCCGGGGTGGCGCTGCTCAGCACCACGCCCTTGGCACCGGCCCGGAGGGCTTCCCGCGCGGTGCCGCCGGTGCCGTGGGCCGTCAGCAGGACGGCCGGCATGTCGTCCCCGCACCGTGCGGCAATCGCGGCGACCATACCGACGGCGTCGAGGCCGGGTGACTGTGCGTCGGCGAGCACCACGGCGGGGCCGAGGCGGAGCACCTGGCGCTCGGCGTCCGCGGCGTCGACGGCCTCCCCGACCACCTCGATCCTCCCGTCCCTGTCGAGTACGGCCCGGATGCCGGCCCGGGTGATGGCGCGGTCGTCGACGAGCAGGACGCGGACGTGTGCGCTGATCGGTCTTTCCTTTCTGCGGGGCGTGGGAACGCGTTGTGGTGGACCGGATCACCGGCCCGGTGTCAGGCCTGGGCGCTCTCCGCGCCTGAGATCTTGACGCCGGCGCTCGCACCGCCGGCCCGGACGGTTTTCGGACGCCTGGGTGTCATGAGGACCGCGACAGCGCCGACGGCGATGAGACACGCGCCGGTCCACAGGGCCGGAACCATGCCGTCCGTGAAGGTGTCCGGCGTGGCGAGGCCGCCGTGCGCGGTGAACACCGACGCCAGCACGGCGACTCCGAGGACACCGCCCAGCTCACGCAGGGAGTTGACCGCTCCCGAGGCCATCCCCCGGTCCTGTGCGTCGACCGAGCTCATCACCAGGTTCGCGGTCGGGGAGAAGTAGAAGGTCATGCCGAGACCGCACATGACCAGGGCCGGGATCAGCGACGTATAGCTCACGTCCGGTGAGACACGGGCGGCGATCCAGCCCAGCCCGCATGCCTGCAACGTCAGTCCGATCGCCACGATGGACCGGCTGCCGATCCGGTCGGAGAGGAACCCGACCAGCGGTGCGACGAAGATCGGCACCGCGGTCCAGGGCAGGATGCGCAGGCCGGCTTCCATCGGGGAGTAGCCGCGCGGGCCCTGGAAGAACTGGGTGAGGAGGAAGACCGAGCCGAACATGCCCGCGAACATCAGCAGACCTGCGGCGTTCATCCCGCTGAAGGTCCGGTGGCGGAACAGTCTCATGGGGAACATGGGCATGTCCGTGCGAAGTTCCCAGGCGACGAACGCAGTCAGGACCAGGGAACCCCCGGCCAGCGCGACCAGGACGCGGATGCTCGTCCAGCCGTCCGTGGGGCCCTGGATGAGGCCGAACACGATGCCGAACAGGCCCACGCCGGCCAGTACGGTCCCGGTCAGGTCCAGCCGGGAGTTGGGGCCCCGGCTCTCCGTGAGCTTCCAGCGGCCGAGGGGCAGCAGCAGGAGCCCGATCGGTACGTTGATCCAGAAGATCCACTGCCAGGTCAGGTGCTCCACCATCACTCCGCCGACGAGTGGGCCCATGGCGATGGCAAGCCCTTCCACGGCGCTCAGCGCTCCGAGGACTGCGCCGCGGCGGGCCGCCGGGGCGACCGCGGTGAGCAGGGTCAGGTTGAGGGGCATCAGAGCGGCGGCGCCGAGGCCCTGCAGCGCGCGGGCCGCGATGAGTGCGCCGATGCCGGGGGCGAGCGCCGCCGCGGCGGAGGCGACGGTGAAGATGCCGAGGCCCACCACGAACATCCGCCGACGCCCGAACCGGTCGCCCAGGGCCGCACCGGGGAGCATCAGCACCGCGTAGGTGAGTGTGTAGGCGTTGACGGTCCACTCGAGCTGCTGGATGTCGCCGCCGAGGCTCTCGCGGATCGCGGGCAGAGCGGTGATGACGACCAGGTTGTCGAGGGACACCATGGCCACGCCGAGGCCACAGCACAGGAACGTCCACAGGACGTTCCGCTTGGGAACATGCATGATTGCCTTTTTCTGGAGGGTGGGCTGCGGGCGGGCACCGGCGACGGCCCCGCGGGAGACCGCGGGACCACCACCGGTGATGCGTGCGCGGTCGCCTTCAGCGCGCGCCCGGACCGCGCATGAGACGGACGATCGGCGGCACCAGGGCCGCCAGTTCGACCGGCCACCGCAGGCGGGTCAGCCAGCGCTCACCGAGCGGACGGGCCATCTGGTGCACGTCCAGGCTGATTTCCTGGCGCACGGGCCTCCCGGCCAGGAGGCGTACCGCCATGTGGGAGCTCAGCACACCGAACGCCGTGGCGGTGTAGGCGACTTGGGGGAAGCTGTAGTCCGTGCGCATGTGGTTCGCCCGGATCTCCGCCAGCATCTCGGCCGGCACTCTGCGCAGCGGCACCGCACGGCGCAGGAGGTTCCAGGTGTCCACGTGCTCGATGTCGGCCGCCGTGATGGCGCCCGCGAAGGGCTCACGGATACGCCGGTAGTCGTAGCAGCGCACGTACTGGGTCCCGGCCATGTCCCATCCGGTGATCAGGGGGAGCCTCCGCTGGGCCGCCACGCGGTGCAGCAGGTGCTTGGCGCGCCATCCGTCGGCGGTCGTGACGTCCACCCCGTCGATGACGATCTGGCTGGGCGCTGTGAGCCTCTGCACCGTGGACGCTGTCACCCCTTCGGTGAACACCGTCACCCGGGCGTGCGGGTTGATCGACATGATGCGTTCCGCCGCACCGGCGGCCTTGTTCTGCTCGATGTCGGCAGCGACCGCGTTCTGGCGGTTGAGGTTGTTCAGCTCGAAGGTTCCGGGGTCCGCCACCAGGAAGCGCTGCGCGCCGAGCCTGGTCAGCGGCTCCACCGCGGCACCACCGATCGACCCGCAACCGGCCACCAGGATGGTGGCGTTGCGCAGGGCCGCCTGCTCGTCGGCCGAGACGACCCCCGCGTTGCGGGTGACCAGCTCCTCGTAGAAGACGCTGTGGGGAGCCGACTCCCCGTTGCCTGCCGCCGGGCGGTCGGCACTCTCCGGGATCATGCGGCACCTCCGCGCTGACGCGGGATGGCGGAGCCGCCGGAAGCCTGCCTGCGTCCCGCGAGCCGGGCGACCATCTCGTGGTACGAGGTCAGGTCGCTGCTGCCGTCCATGTAGGAACTGACGACGTCGCGGTACCAGGGCAGGTCCTCTGGCACCGGGGCGACGAAGGGCTTGGCGAGGACGCCCTGGTGGTAGATGGGCGCCAGCGGGTCCGACGGGGGCAGGCTCGGAGAGGTGTCCTCGACGACATGGAGATCGAAGCCGGCCAGGCGCAGGTGGCGCAGGGCGACGTGCTCCTTGGCGTCTCCGAGCACGAGCCGGATTCCGTCGTCGAGCTGGATCATCGCCTCACCCATACCGAGCATGAGGTGCCAGGGCACTCGGTCGTGCTGGATCCCGAGCGGCATCGACTGGTCGCGCAGGAAGCGTTTGAGCTCGAAGACCTGATGGGTCCCCAGACCCAGGCGCGCGTACTGTCCCAGCAGGTCGATGCCGTGGGCGGCCTCGGTCGGGAACAGGGAACGCCGTGGCGAGTCGAGGGGCAGGCTCACGGTGTCCGCCGAGCAGCTCAGCCCGACGTAGCCACGGATCCTTCCGGTGCGCGAGCAGAGCGTCACCGTGTGGATGCTCTCCACCGGGCCGGGGCGGGGCAGCGGTTCGTGGTACGCGGCCGTCCGGTAGACGAGGTCGGCCGAGATCCAGCTCAGCCGCAGGTACTGGGCCAGCCGGAAGCCGAGGATGCCCCTGAGGTACCGCGCGGGGAACTGGCTGTCCCGCGCGGTGAGGGTGATCAGCCCGCTGTGCTCGTCCTCCGCGTGGTACAGCGGCGTGCCCGAGATCTCCGCCGGGAGCTGCCGGTAGCTGAGCCGCTCGTGCAGTTCGATGATGTCGGCGACGTAGCGCAGGGCGCGCGAGCCCGCGGGGTCCGCGGACGTCGGGATGGTGGTGCGGGCGTTCCCGTCACCGCCCGCGCGGGGGGAGGCGGTGTTCATTCGGCGTCGTCCTCGACGTAGAGGCTCTCGGTGATCGTGAGCGCCAGCACCTCGGGGGTGCCCTCGTAGATGCGGGTTCCGTAGGCGTCGCGGAGCATCTTCTCCACTCCGTAGGAGCGCAGGTACCCCCGCGCGCCGACGAGGGAGAGCGCTGCGTCGGCGACCTCGATCGCGGCCCGGTCGGCGAACAGTTTGGCTACGGCAGGTTCGTAGGCGGGTGGTGGCAGCTGGGTGTCCACGGTGTTCGCCGCGTGGAGGTACAGCAGGCGCGCCGCGTCCACCTTGGCACTCATGCCGGCCAGCTTCGCCGCGGTGAACTGGTGCTTGTACAGCGGTGATCCGCCCTGCACGCGGTCACCCGCCCAGGTGACGGCTTGTTCCAGCGCGCCTCGGGCCACTCCGGTCGAGATTCCGGCGACGGCGGCGCGCGCCATGTTGCTCTGAGCCATGTTGATGGGCATGCCCTCGCCCTCGCCGCCGATCATGTTCTCGGCCGGCACCCGGACCTCGTCGAACTCCAGCTCGCTTCCCAGGCAGGCCCGGTAGCCCATCTTGTCGGCGACCGGGCCGCGGACCACGCCCGGGAGGTTCAGGGGGACGATGAAGGAGGTGAGCCCGGTGGCACCGGGGCTGCCCTCCATGTTCGCGAAGACGGAGGCGAAGGCGGCGAAGCGTGCGTTGGTGATGAACCTCTTCCGGCCGGTCAGCACGTACTCGTCGCCGTCCCGGCGTGCGGTCATCACGTTGCGGGCGTGCGACGCGTTCGCCGGAATGATCAGATCGCAGCCGGCGTCCTCCTCCGTCACCGCGTTGCAGGCGAGCACCGGCTCGTCACCGGAGAAGAGCGGGAGGTAGCGCGCCTGGAGGCGGGGATCGCCGGAGAGCAGGAGCGGGGCCTGACCGAGCATGGTGGCGCCGAAGACGAGTGCGGTGCCGGGGCACACGGCGGCCACTTCCTCCAGGGCGGTGGCGACTCCCAGCATGCCGAGGCCGAGACCGCCGTAGTCCGTGGGGACGGCGGCCCGGGTCAGACCGATCTCGTGGCCGCGGCGCACCACGTCCCAGTCGAACTCCTCCGCCGGGGCCTGATCCAGTTCCCGGACCAGGGGCCTCACGGTCTCCTGCGCGAACTCCCTTGCTTCTTGCTTGAGTTGCTGCACCTCCGGGGGCAGCACGTCGAAGTTCAGCTCTGGGGAGAGGTCTGTCGGTACGGCGATGGTCATGGCTGTCGTGGCTCCTTGGGCACTGGTGTCACCTGGGCTGTACGCGGGAGGTCAGGCACCGATGCCCGACTCCGCGGCGATCGTCGGGTAGCTGTCGAAGGCGGGCTGGAGCATCGGCACCAGCTCCAGCACCTTGGCGATCCGGCCACGGATCCGGACCTTGCCGGTGGCGATGGCGGCGGGTACCAGCAGCCGGCCCATCCACAGCGCGTGCGCGGTGTCGCAGGACATCTTGAGGGTGATCGCGGCCTTGAACGGCGCCTCGTCCCCGATGACGACACCCTCGGACGAGACGAAGACCCTGCAGTCCGGCCTGCTGTGCACCAGCTGCACCGAGAGAGCTTCCCTGCGGGCCTTCTCGACGAACTGCTCATCCTCCAGCAGCACGCCGAAAAGCCGGCCGAACACGTCGGACGCCATTTCGCTGGACTTGAATACGGTCATGCTTCCTCTTCACTTTCCTCAGCGGCGCGACACCCACCCGCAATGCAAGGTCACATTGCTTCCGGGAGAGGCCGCACACGATGAACCCGCATGAATCGGCACGAGTGTCCTCTGCCGCCAGGAGCTGAGTGCACCTGCTCGTCGGGCGTCGATGTCCGCACGTTATGACACCTTCCGGAGACCATCGGCCGCATCGACAGGTCGCGGAAAAAAGACTGAAAGAAATGAGTAAGCAATGGCCACTCAAGGCCTTGACCAGCGGCGATGGTCATTCATCATGTCCACATGCACATGATCGACCCAGGATCAGGGGCGGTCGGATGTGAGCAGAAACGCGCGACCAGGCCCCGCCGTCCACTGCGAAACAAACGACAGCACGTAATGCCTCTGCCCATGAATGCGACGCTGAATAAAAGCGGAGGCCATGGGTTCCACCACGAAAGGATGACGAGGCGGATCACCTCTTGCGCAAGATGATTCCGTGTTGCGTCATGGAGAAGTCGCCGCGACGAAACACGCGGCTTCGAATTCGGAAGGAGGTGACGAATGATGCGCAGGATCGAGATGAAGCACCGTATCGCTGTCCGGGCCGACCGGCCCAAGGCCGGTGAGGGTTCCACCTGGAACTGGACGTGGGCCTACCGCGAGGCGTGACCGCCCGCGTGGGGCCGGGCACTCCCCTGCCCGGCCCCACGCGTGCGTCCGGGCCCCCTTCCCCCTCTCCCGCACGCCGAGGAGTCACCTTGCGCCTACGCCGCTCCCGTTGCCTGACCTGCTACTGGCACGACAACGCCTTCGTCGTCCACCCCCACCCGCACGGCACGCCCACGGCTCTGCACCCGGCTGCCGCCGAGATCCTGGCCGCCTTCGAGGACTGGAGCACGCCCGGCGAGGCCGCCGGGCGCCTCGGCCACCTGACCCCCGACACCGTCCAGGAAGCCGTCACGACGCTGGTCCGGAGCGGGGCCCTGCTGGCTCGCGGCAGCGAGGCCGCGCGACGCGACGAACAGATCGCCGGGCTGTGGGGGGCGTGGATGCCCGAGGCGTCGTTCTTCCACTACGCCACTCAGGACGTGTACGACGCCCAGCCGGGCGGAGACCCGCCCCACGACACCGGAGACCCGCCCGGCGACACCGGGAACCCGCCCGGCGACACCGGGGACCCGCCCGGCGTCGCCGGGGACGCGAACGCCGAAGCCTCCGTGGAGGCTCCGCCGCCTCCCCTGTTCACGGGACATCCGCAGGCTCCCCGACTGCTGCTCCCCCGCAGGCCGGCCGGGCTCGGAACGCCCTTCGGCGAAGTCCTGTACGACCGTCGCACCCACCGGGACTTCACCGGTGCGCCGGTGTCACTGGAGACCCTGGCCACCTTGCTGGCCGTGGTCTTCGGTCCGGTCGACTTCATCGACTGCGGCCGGGGTGCGCTGTACCGGCGCACCAGTCCTCAGGGCGGATCCCGGCAGGAGATCGACGCCTACGTCGGCGTTCTGGGTGTCAGCGGCCTGGCTCCCGGCTGGTACCACTACGACGGACTGCGGCACGGGCTCGAAATGCTTTCCGAGGGCCTCACACCCGCGGAGGCCGCCCACCTCTGCGCCGGACAGTCGTGGGCCGAGCGGCCCGCGTTCCTCGTCGTGCTCGCAGCACGGCTGGAGCGGATGAGCGTGAAGTACCCAACGCCCCGCGCCTACCGGGTCTGTCTGCTCGACGCGGGGCATCTGGGGCAGACGTTCGCCCTGACCGCGACGGCCCTCGGGCTCGGCCCCGCCCAGACCGGTGCCTTCAGGGATTCCGCGGTCGCCGGCCGATGCGGTCTGGACGACACCGGCCACACCCCGCTCTACGTACTGGCCGCGGGGCACCCCGCCCCGACGCCCCAGGACGCTCCTCCGCCCGCGGGGATCCCCGCTTTCGCCTCCACGACGCTGCTCGACCCGTGACCTCCGGCAGGAGGCGGCCGGGTTTGGGCCCAGGCCGCGCCCCATCCGCTCAGCCGCGCTCCAGGAAGGGCTCCAGTAGCCCGGGGACGGCGTCGGCGGCGAAGAGCAGGCCCTCGGACGCCCCGGTGTCGTACGCCGTGTACGCGCCGCCTCCCGCGGCCGTCGTGGCGGTGACGCTCAGCAGTCCCGCCCTGCGCTGGAACCAGGACTGCTTCACCGTCCAGCCGATCACCCCGGACCGCTGGAGAGCCGCCGTGGAACGCCGGACGCTGCCGGACCGGGTCACCAGGTAGCCACCGCTGAGGGTGTGTCCCAGCGACCGGTACGCGTCGAGGCCGAGGAGCACGGCGGCGGGCACGCCCACCACCGCGCAGGCGAGCGCGGTCCACAGCAGCACGGGAGTCAGCAGGAGGCCCAGGACCGCCTGGAGCAGCACCGGTGCCAGGGCCACGGACAGGGCGCGGCGCAGTCGCCGCCCGCGGGCCGCCCGTGGATGGGCCGTGAGCGGGGCGCCCGTCGGAGTGACCGGCTCCCGCAGCACTTCCGCGGCGATGCTGTCGGCCAGAGCTCGGGGCACGGCCGGCAGCAGGGTGTTGTGGTCGGCGTTCCGCTCCTCGTCCTTGGTCAGGCCCGTGGCGATCGCGTCGACCCGCGCGGCGCCCGCGAGCCGCACGCCGAGGGGCTCCACCAGGTCCACCCCGCGCAGCCGCCGTTCCTCGACGGACAGGGAGCGCGAGGTGAACAGGCCGCGCCGCACCCGCAGGGTGCCGCCCGGTTCGCGTTCCAGGCGGTAGTTCCACCACATCTCGATCCACAGCCCGAGTGCTCCGATCACACCGGCGACCAGTGCCACCGCGACCATGACGACGATCGCCCAGACGAGCGGTGTGTCCTGGAAGCGGTCGGCGATCCAGTGGATCACCTCGGCCTGCGCACCGACCCACTCACTGATCTGCAGCAGACCGCCGGCGGCGGTGCCGCCGAGCACGGGCGCGGCGAACGAGATGGGTGCGTAACGGAGCCACCGGGGATCGAGCGTGGCCAGTTCGCCGTCGCGGTGCGTTCCCGGGGCCTCGGGGACGGCACGGTCGAGGAGTTCACGTCGCAGCCGCTCGCCCTCGGCACGGGCGACGGGGTCGAGTTCCAGCGTGGAGTCGCCACCCGTCTGCTCACCGGTGCCGATCCGGACCGAGACCAGCCCGAGTATCCGCAGCAGCGGATGGGCGGTGAGGTCGACGCTGCGGATCCGCTCGCGGGCCAGCGAGCGGCGCTTCGCCAGGAGGAGCCCGGAGTGCAGATCGACGCGCTCGGCGCCGAGCCGGTAGCGGGTGCGCCGCCACCGCACGTAGTCGCCGGCGGCCGCGCAGCAGACGAGCAGGGCGGATCCCGCCAGGGCCCAGCCGACGGCCGCCGCGTATCCGAGACGCCCGGACAGTGCGACCGTGACCGGCACGGCGGCGCCCACGGCGACTCCCGCCGTGACCAGAGCGGTGACCAGGACCGTACGGGAATGGAGACGCCGCCAGTCGCTGCCGCTGTCCACGGCCGTGCTCACGTGGCGTCCCCGGGGGTGTCCTGGGTGATCCGGGTCAGCCGCTCGGCCAGCTCGGCGGCGACCTCGTGGGTCAGCCCCTCGATCTGCACGGCGCCCTTGGCGGACGCGGTGGTGACCGTGACCGTGGCCAGTCCGAAGAGCTGCTCCAGCGGGCCCCGCACGGTGTCCACGGTCTGGATCCGGGACATCGGCGCGATCCGCCACTCCCGCAGGAGCGCCCCGGTGCTCACGTAGACCGCTTCGCCGGTGACCTCCCAGCGGTGGGTGCGGAACCACCAGAGGGGGAAGAGGACGGCGCACAGCAGGCCAACGGCTGCGATCACCGCGGCCGGCATCAGCAGCCAGAACCTGGCCGGAGCTATGAGCGCGCCCAGGATGCCCAGGACCGCCACCGGTGCCGCGGTCAGCAGCAGCCACTGGGCCCGCCACCAGCCGACCGCCCGTGGAGCCGGCGTGTTGCGCGGCGGCCTGAGCCGTATCGTCCCCTCCCCCGTCGTCATGGCTCAGCGGCCCCGCAGCGACCGGTACGCCGAGACGAGCGCGGCGGTGGAACTGTCCAGCTGTTCGCCGCCGGTGCCCTCGGTCAGGACCGGCTCGATCTTCTTGGCGAGGACCTTGCCCAGTTCGACGCCCCACTGGTCGAAGGAGTCGATGTTCCAGACGGCGCCCTGGACGAAGACCTTGTGCTCGTACAGCGCGATCAGCTGGCCGAGTACCGAGGGGGTCAGCCGGTCGGCGAGGACCGTGGTCGTCGGGTGGTTGCCGAGGAACGTCTTGTGCGGCACGAGCTCCTCCGCGACGCCTTCCGCGCGGACCTCGTCCGGCGTCTTGCCGAAGGCGAGGGCCTGGGTCTGCGCGAAGAAGTTGGCCATCAGCAGGTCGTGCTGGGCGATCAGCCCGGGCAACAGGTCCTGGACCGGGGACGCGAAGCCGATGAAGTCGGCCGGAATGACCTTCGTGCCCTGGTGGATCAGCTGGTAGTAGGCGTGCTGCCCGTTGGTGCCGGGCGTTCCCCAGACGACCGGTCCGGTCTGCCAGTCGACCGGATTGCCGTCCCGGTCCACGGACTTGCCGTTGGACTCCATGTCCAGCTGCTGCAAGTACGCGGTGAACTTGGACAGATAGTGGCTGTAGGGCAGGACCGCGTGGGACTGCGCGTCGAAGAACTGGCCGTACCAGACGCCCAGGAGGCCCAGCAGCAGCGGGGCGTTCTCCTCCGCGGGGGCGGTACGGAAGTGCTCGTCGACGAGGTGGAAGCCGTCGAGCATCTCGCGGAAACGGTCCGGGCCGATGGCGATCATCAGCGAGAGACCGATCGCCGAGTCGAAGGAGTAGCGGCCGCCGACCCAGTCCCAGAACTCGAACATGTTGGCCGTGTCGATGCCGAAGTCCGTGACCTTGCCGGCATTGGTCGACAGCGCCACGAAGTGCTTGGCGACGGCTTCCTGACCGGCCTTCAGCTCGGTGAGGAGCCAGTCGCGGGCGGAGGTGGCGTTGGTGATGGTCTCGATCGTGGTGAAGGTCTTGGACGCCACGATGAACAGCGTCTCGGCCGGGTCGAGGTCGCGGACGGCCTCGTGGAGGTCGGCGCCGTCGACGTTCGACACGAAGCGGACCGTGAGCGAGCGGTCCGTGAAGGAACGCAGCACCTCGTAGGCCATGGCGGGCCCGAGGTCGGAGCCGCCGATGCCGATGTTCACGATGTTCTTGACCGGCTTGCCGGTGTGACCGGTCCACTCCCCGGCCCTCACCCGGTCCGCGAAGGCCGCCATCCTGTCCAGGACGGCGTGCACGGCCGGCACGACGTTCTCGCCGTCGACCTCGATCACGGCGCCGCGCGGGGTGCGCAGCGCGGTGTGCAGGACGGCGCGGTCCTCGGTCGTGTTGATCTTCTCGCCCCGGAACATCGCGTCCCGCAGCGCGGCCACTCCGGTGGCGTCGGCGAGATCCCGCAGCAGGCGGAGCGTCTCGTCGGTCACCAGGTTCTTGGAGTAGTCGATGTGGAGGTCGCCGACCCGGAGGGTGTAGGCGGTCCCGCGGTCCGGCGCGTCCGCGAACAGCCGGCGCAGATGGGTGTCGCCGAACTCCTCACGGTGCTTGCCGAGAGCCGCCCACTCGGGCGTCTGGTTGAGCTTGGTTCGGCCTTGTGCGTTCATCCCGGAAATCGCCCACTTCTTCTCGTACCTGCAACCTTCCCCGCTGCCCCTCCAACCTAATTGATCTGGAGGGTGCGGCGGGGCAACGGCGGGCTGGCGGGCGGCCAACGGATTCCGGCCGGACACCCAGGGGGTGGCCGGCCGGTGAACAACTTCTAGATCTCGCCGCGTAGTTTCGCGAGGGCTTCGGCGAGGATCGCTTCGCCGTCCGCGTCGCTGCGCCGCTCGCGCACGTACGCCAGGTGCGTCTTGTACGGCTCGGTGCGCGGCGGAGCCGGCGGGCTGTCCCGGTCCTGTCCGGCCGGGAAGCCGCAGCGCGGGCAGTCCCAGGTCTCCGGTACCTGCGCGTCATGGGCGAAGCTCGGCTGCGTCTCGTGCCCGTTCGAGCACCAGAAGGAGATGCGGAGGCGCGGCGCGGACTCGCCTCGCTCGGCCTCCCCCATCGGCCCCGCTCCGACCCGGCTTCCCCGGATCGCGTTGCCACTTGCCACGGTCGTAACTCCCTGCGTGATGGTGCTCGAAGATGCCCCAGTCTACGTAAGGCCCAACGCGCGTCCAGTGAAAGGAGTTACACCGTCACCGGGAATCGCGAACGACGGGTCAGGCGTCCAGCTTGATGAGCAGACCGAGCACGACGATGCACGCGAACCAGATCAGACCGACCACGACGGTGATGCGGTCGAGGTTCCGCTCGGCGACCGACGAGCCGCCCACGGAGGACTGCATCCCACCACCGAACATGTCGGAGAGGCCGCCGCCCTTCCCCTTGTGCATCAGCACCAGGAGCATCAGCAGCAGGCTGAAGACGATCAGGGCGATCTCGAACGCCAAAACCACGGCTGGTCCCTACTTTCCGGATTTCCTAGGACTGCATGTACGAACAGCGGGGGCCCGGGGGTACACCCCCTCGGCCCCCGCAAGGGTACGACGGATCCGTGCTACCGCATACTCACCGGTCGCGGAAGCGGACGATCCTACTGGTCGCGGAAGCGGACGATCTTGACGAACTCGTCGGCGTCGAGCGCGGCGCCGCCGATCAGGGCACCGTCGACGTCAGGCTGCGCCATGATCGCCGCGACGTTGCCGGACTTCACCGAGCCGCCGTACTGGATGCGGACGGCGTCGGCCAGCTCCTGCGAGTAGAGCTCGGCGAGCCGGCGACGGATCGCGCCGCAGACCTCCTGGGCGTCCTCGGGGGTGGCGACCTCGCCGGTCCCGATGGCCCAGACCGGCTCGTAGGCGATCACGATGGACTCGGCCTGCTCGGCCGGGAGGTCCTTCAGCGCGCCGTCGAGCTGCGCCAGGGTGTAGGACACCTGGTCACCGGCCTTGCGGATGTCCAGGCCCTCGCCGACACAGAGGATCGGGGTCAGGCCGTGCTTGTACGCGGCCTTCACCTTGGCGTTGCAGATCTCGTCGTTCTCGCCGTGGTACTGGCGGCGCTCGCTGTGGCCGACCGCGACGAAGGTGCACTTCAGCTTGGCGAGCATCGGGCCGGAGATCTCACCGGTGTACGCGCCGGAGTCCTGCGCCGAGATGTCCTGGGCGCCGTACTTGATCTTCAGCTTGTCGCCGTCGACCAGCGTCTGCACGGAGCGCAGGTCGGTGAAGGGCGGCAGGACGGCGACCTCGACCGCGTCGTAGTCCTTGTCGGCCAGGGCGAAGGCGAGCTTCTGGACGTGTGCGATGGCCTCGAGGTGGTTGAGGTTCATCTTCCAGTTGCCCGCCATGAGCGGGGTGCGGGTGGTCATTGAGGGTCAGTCCTCCAGTGCGGCGAGTCCGGGAAGCGTCTTGCCCTCGAGGTATTCGAGGCTGGCGCCGCCACCGGTCGAGATGTGGCCGAATGCGTTCTCGTCGAAGCCCAGGATACGGACGGCGGCAGCGGAGTCCCCGCCGCCGACGACGCTGAAGGCCTGGGAGTCGACGAGGGCCTGGGCGACCGCTTTGGTGCCCTCGGCGTAGTCGGGGTGCTCGAAGACGCCCATCGGGCCGTTCCAGAAGACGGTGGCCGCGTCGGCGAGCTTCGCTGCGTAGAGCTTGCGGGTCTCGGGCCCGATGTCCAGGCCCTCCTGGTCGGCCGGGATGGCGTCGGCGGCGACCGTGGTGGGGTTGGCGGGGGCCTTGGTCTTGAGGTCCGGGAACTCCCCCGCGACGAGGACGTCGACCGGGAGCACGAACTCCACACCGAGCTCCTCGGCCCGCTTGAGGTACCCCTGGACGGCCGGGACCTGGTCCTCCTGGAGCAGCGAGGTGCCCACCTCGTGGCCCTTGGCCTTGAGGAAGGTGTACGCCATTCCGCCGCCGATCAGGATGCGGTCGGCCTTCTCCAGCAGGTGGTCGATGACGCCCAGCTTGTCGGAGACCTTGGCCCCGCCGAGGACCACGGCGTACGGGCGCGCGACGTCCTCGGTGAGCTTCTTCAGGACGCCGACCTCGGTGGCGATCAGGCCGCCGGCCGCGTGCGGCAGCCGGGCCGGGAGGTCGAAGACCGACGCGTGCTTGCGGTGGACGGCGCCGAAGCCGTCACCCACGTACACGTCGGCGAGCTCGGCGAGCCGGTCGGCGAAGGCGCCGCGCTCGGCGTCGTCCTTCGACGTCTCACCGGCGTTGAAGCGGAGGTTCTCGATGACGGCCACCTGGCCGTCGGCGAGGGCCGCGACCGTGGCGCGGGCGGACTCGCCGACGGTGTCCGTCGCGAAGGCGACCTCACTGCCGAGCAGCTCACCCAGGCGTGCGGCGGCCGGCGCCAGCGAGAAGGCCGGGTCCGGGGCGCCCTTCGGGCGGCCGAGGTGCGAGGCGACGATGACCCGCGCACCCGCTGCGGCGAGCTGGGCGACCGTGGGCCGGACGGCGCGGATGCGGCCGTCGTCGGTGATCGTGGTGCCGTCCAGCGGCACGTTGAGGTCGGCGCGGACGAATACCCGCTTGCCCGCGACCCCTTCGGCGAGAAGTTCGTCGATCGTCTTCATCTGTTCCCATACTCCTTGGAAGGACTGATGAGCATGCGAGGGGGCTCGAACGGCGCCACGTCGCGCCGTCCGAGCCCCTCACATCACACCTGGATGCCTGCCGATCCTAGGATCAGAGCTGGCCGCCGACGAAGACGGTCAGGTCGACGAGACGGTTGGAGTAACCCCACTCGTTGTCGTACCAGCCGAGGATCTTCACCGAGTTGCCCTCCTGGACCATGGTCAGGGAGGAGTCGAAGGTGCAGGACGACGGGTCACCCACGATGTCCGAGGACACGATCGGGTCCTCGGTGTAGGTCAGGAAGCCCTTGAGGTCGCCGTCGTCGGACGCCTTCTTGAACGCGGCGTTGACCTCGTCCTTGGTGACCTCGCGCTGCAGCGTCACGACGAGGTCGGTGGCGGAACCGGTCGGGACCGGGACGCGCATCGCGATGCCGTCGAGCTTGCCCTTGAGCTGCGGGAGGACCAGGGCGGTCGCCTTGGCGGCGCCCGTCGTGGTCGGGATGATGTTCTCGGCGGCGGCGCGGGCGCGGCGCAGGTCCGAGTGCGGGAAGTCCAGGATGCGCTGGTCGTTCGTGTACGCGTGGACCGTCGTCATCAGACCCTTGACGATGCCGAAGTTCTCGTCGAGGACCTTGGCCATCGGCGCCACACAGTTGGTGGTGCAGGAGGCGTTGGAGATGACGTGGTGGTTGGCCGCGTCGTACTTGTCCTGGTTGACGCCCATCACGATGGTGATGTCCTCGTCCTTGGCCGGAGCCGAGATGAGGACCTTCTTGGCGCCACCGGCGATGTGCTTCTCGGCGTCGGCCTTCTTGGTGAAGATGCCGGTCGACTCGATGACGATGTCGACGCCCAGCTGACCCCAGGGGATGTCGGCCGGGTTGCGCTCGGAGAGCACCTTGATGGTGTGACCGTCGACGGTGATGGTGTCGGCGGTGTGGCTGACCTCTGCCTTGAGACGACCCAGAATGGTGTCGTACTTCAGCAGGTGAGCCGTGGTCGCAGTGTCACCCAGGTCGTTGACAGCCACGATCTCGATGTCCGCACCCTGCTCCAGCAGCGCGCGGAAGTAGTTACGACCGATGCGGCCAAAGCCGTTGATGCCTACGCGGATCGTCACGAACCGATCTCCTCGTTAGGAACGCCGGTTTCGATGCCGGCGAGTTTTATAGGGATGTCCCCGACCGCCTCCGACCCTACCTCTCCGAGGGCTCCGGAGTGACATCGAGAGCACGGGTACGAAGGGGGATCTCCTTACTCCCGAGTAGGAGTACGGGATTCCGGCCGAAGGGGGCGGCGGGGGCGAACCCCGCCCACCGCACGGTCACCAAGCGTCAACCTCCGCCGGAGCCGGGCCCCTTGCGGCGACGGGGGTGGCCGGAAGCGCTTGCCCGCGTGAAGTCACCGGGAGTCACTTGACGTGGATTCAGCCATCGCGGCTCCGCCCCCTGCCGACGTCGGCAAAGGACAGGCGCAGCGCACTTCCGGTGCGCCGCGACTGCCCGCGAGTTTCATGCTCAATTGTGCGGACCGGCACTCAATCGATATTCACGGCGGGCCGCACGCGCGCTTTCGGGGTGCGGGGAGGACGGAACTGCTGGAAGTCCGGCCCGCTCAATCGTGCGGGGAGGCACTCGAATGCATTCCAGGAAAGTCGTCCGCCTCATTCGGAATGGCTTCCGCCCCCGTTCGCGAATATGCCAACGGCCCCGCCTTCCCGGTGCCCCGCGGCGGGGCCCCGGCCGCGCCCGGAGGACGGCCGGCGCTCTCCCGCGGTCTCAGCCCACGAGGCCGTCGGCCAGTTCCTCGCTGAGGGTCGACTCCGTACCCGGGATGCCGAGGTCCTGGGCCCGCTTGTCGGCCATGGCCAGCAGGCGCCTGATCCGGCCGGCGACCGCGTCCTTGGTCAGCGGCGGGTCGGCGAGGGCTCCCAGCTCCTCCAGGGAGGCCTGCTTGTGCTCCATGCGCAGCCGTCCTGCCGCTGCGAGGTGCTCCGGGACCTCCTCGCCCAGGATCTCCAGCGCGCGCCCCACCCGGGCACCCGCGGCGACCGCGGCGCGGGCGGAACGGCGGAGGTTGGCGTCGTCGAAGTTGGCCAGCCGGTTGGCCGTCGCGCGGACCTCGCGCCGCATCCGGCGCTCCTCCCAGGCCAGCACCGACTCATGGGCACCGAGTCGGGTCAGAAGGGCTCCGATCGCGTCACCGTCGCGGACGACGACGCGGTCGACCCCGCGCACCTCCCGGGCCTTGGCCGCGATGGAGAGCCTGCGGGCGGCACCGACGAGGGCGAGCGCGGCCTCCGGGCCGGGGCAGGTGACCTCGAGCGAGGAGGACCGGCCCGGCTCGGTGAGCGAGCCGTGGGCCAGGAAAGCACCGCGCCAGGCGGCCTCCGCGTCGCAGGTGGCCCCCGAGACCACCTGCGGGGGCAGGCCGCGGATGGGGCGGCCGCGGCCGTCCACCAGGCCGGTCTGTCGCGCGAGCTGGTCGCCGCCGGCCACCACCCTCACGACGTAGCGGGAGCCCCGGCGCAGTCCGCCGGGAGCCATCACGATCAGCTCCGAGCTGTGCCCGAAGATCTCGAGGATGTCCCGCTTGAGCCGGCGGGCTGCCATCGCCGTGTCCAGCTCGGCCTCGATCACGATCCGGCCGCTCACCAGGTGCAGCCCGCCCGCGAACCGAAGAATCGCCGAGACCTCCGCCTTTCTGCAGCAGGTCCGGGTCACAGGAAGCCGGGAGACTTCGTCCTTCACCGCTGGCGTCATCGCCATGGGCCGATCCTTCCATGCATCCGAAAAATACGGTCGTACGCGGCGGCCAACAGCTCCGGATCATGAATCGGAACGCCGTCGGGTGAGGCCACGGGGGCCAGCTCGACCGCGGCTCCGAGCCGCTGTGCGGCGTCGGCGAGGGACTCGCGGTCGGGCACGGCGGCCTCGTCGGCCAGCACCACGTCCATGGCGAGTTTAGGGGCGTGTCGTCCCAAAACCTCCAAATGACGCTGCGGTGAGAAGCCTTCTGTTTCACCGGGCTGTGGTGCGAGGTTCAGCGAGAGGACCTTACGGGCCTTCGTGGTCACCAGTGCGTCGAGCAGTTCGGGCACCAGCAGATGCGGAATCACGGAGGAGAACCAGGATCCCGGGCCGAGCACCACCCAGTCGGCGTCGAGCACCGCGGCCACGGCTTCGGGTACCGCCGGCGGGTCGGCCGGCACGACGTGGACGGACTGTACCTCGCCGGGGGTCAGCGCCACCGTCGCCTGCCCGCGCACGGTGACCGTGTCGTCGGGGTGCTCCGGGTCGTGCCCCCGTACGAGCGCCTGGAGCTCCAGGGGGACGGCGGACATCGGCAGCACCCTGCCGTGGGCTCCGAGCAGCTTGCCGACGAGGTCGAGGGCCTGGACGTGGTCGCCCAGCTGTTCCCAGAGGGCGACGATGAGCAGATTGCCCACCGCGTGCTCGTGCAGATCGCCCTTGGACTCGAAGCGGTGCTGGATCACCTGGGCCCAGGTCTGGCCCCATTCGTCGTCCCCGCAGAGCGCGGCCAGCGCCTTGCGCAGGTCGCCCGGCGGAAGGACGCCGAGCTCCTCGCGGAGCCGGCCGCTGGAACCGCCGTCGTCGGCGACGGTCACCACGGCCGTGAGGTCGCCGGTGATCCGGCGGAGCGCCGTGAGCGAGGCGGACAGCCCCATGCCGCCGCCGAGGGCGACGACCTTGGGCTGTGCGCCGCGCTTGCGTCCGGAGAGCGCGGCCGTGGCCCTGCTCAGCCGACGCTGACGCAGATGGCGACTGGTCACTCTCGCCCCATGTCCCGGTGGACGAGGACGGTCTCGATCCCTTCGGTGGCCAGCCGGGCGGCCAGCTTCTCCGACATCGCGACGGAACGGTGCTTGCCGCCCGTGCACCCGACGGCGATGGTGACGTACCGCTTGCCCTCACGGCGGTAGCCCGCGGCGATCAGCTGGAGCAGCTCCGTGTACTGGTTGAGGAACTCCTTGGCGCCCGGCTGGTCGAAGACGTAGTCGGACACCTCCTCGTTGAGCCCGGTGAAGGGGCGGAGCTCCGGGACCCAGTGCGGGTTGGGCAGGAACCGGCAGTCGACGACCAGGTCCGCGTCGACGGGCAGCCCGTACTTGAAGCCGAACGACATGACCGTCGCCCGCAGCTCCGGCTCCTCGTCGCCGGCGAACTGCGCGTCCATCTTGGCCCGCAGTTCGTGCACGTTCAGGCTGGAGGTGTCGATGACGAGGTCGGCGTCCCCACGGAGCTCACGCAGCAGGTCACGCTCGGCCGCGATGCCGTCGACGATGCGGCCGTCGCCCTGGAGCGGGTGCGGGCGGCGGACCGATTCGAAACGGCGTACGAGGGCGTCGTCGGAGGACTCCAGGAAGACGATCCGCCGGGTGACGTGCTTGGCCTCCAGGTCCGCCAGGGACTCCCGGAGGTTGTCGAAGAAGCGGCGGCCCCGTACGTCGACGACGACGGCGATGCGCGCGACGTTGCCCTGGGACCGGGCCCCGAGCTCCACCATCGTCGGGATCAGCGCGGGCGGCAGGTTGTCGACGACGAACCAGCCGAGGTCCTCCAGACACTTGGCGGCGGTGCTGCGCCCCGCGCCCGACATTCCGGAGATGATCACCAGCTCGGGGATGGCGGGCGTGGCGGCCTCGGCCTTCTCCGTGGTGCTTCCCGTACTCACGTGTGCTGCTCCGTCTACTCGGCCGCGTTCGTCCTGGCGTTCATGCGCGTTCTCGGTCATGTCCTGCTGCCCCCGTCGTCCTCTTCAATGATCTCTCCTGTGGCGGTGTTCACGGCGGGCGCGGCCGGGGCTGCCGCTGCGAAGGCGACGGCCACCGACTCCGCGGTCCTGCGCCCTATCCCCGGCACCTCGCAGATCTCGTCGATTGTCGCCTGCCGAAGCTTCTTGACGGAGCCGAAATGCTTGATCAGCGCCTGCTTGCGGGTGTCGCCGAGGCCCGGCACGTCGTCCAGGGGGCTGCTGCGGATGCGCTTGGCCCGCTTGGCCCGCTGGTAGGTGATGGCGAAGCGGTGGGCCTCGTCCCGGATGCGCTGGAGGAGATAGAGGCCCTCGCTGGAGCGGGGCAGGACCACCGGGTCGTCGTCATCGGGGAGCCAGACCTCTTCGAGGCGCTTGGCGAGGCCGCAGACGGCGATGTCGTCGATGCCCAGCTCGTCCAGGGCCCGCTTGGCGGCGGCGACCTGGGGCTGCCCTCCGTCCACGACGACGAGCTGCGGCGGATAGGCGAAGCGCTTGGGGCGCCCGTCGTCCTCGCGGGGCTCCTCCTGGACCGCGGCGCCCTCCGGCGCCGCGGACGCCTCCGCACCGGGGGCGGGTTCACCCGGTGCGAGCCCTGCGGGGACGGGCGCCGGCGGCGCCGTGGAAGCCGGGCCGGAACCTGTGGGCTCAGTGGGAGCCGGGGCGGAGCCCGTGGGCGCCGACGGGCCGGGAACGGGGCCTGTCGGGGCGGGGGTCTCCTCCCACTCCCCCGTCCGCTCCTTCTCGTGGAGATAGCGCTTGAAGCGGCGGCCGATGACCTCGTGCATCGACCGGACGTCGTCCTGGCCCTCGAAACCCTTGATCTGGAAGCGGCGGTATTCGCTCTTGCGGGCGAGGCCGTCCTCGAAGACCACCATGGACGCGACCACGTCGTCACCCTGGAGGTGCGAGATGTCGAAGCATTCGACACGCAGCGGAGCGGTGTCGAGACCGAGTGCCTCGGCGATCTCCTCCAGGGCGCGGGAGCGGGTCGTGAGATCGGACGCGCGCTTGGTCTTGTGCAGCCCCAGGGCCTGCTGGGCGTTGCGCTGGACCGTGACCATCAGGTCCTTCTTGTCGCCCCGCTGCGGGATCCGCAGGCTGACCTGTGACCCCCTGCGGCCGGCGAGCCACTGGGACACGGCGTCGGGGTCCTCGGGGAGCGCGGGGACCAGCACCTCCTTGGGGACGGAGTCGCCCGTCTCCTCCCCGTACAACTGCTGGAGCGCGTGTTCCACCAGGCCCGCGGTGTCGACGGCCTCGACCTTGTCGGTGACCCAGCCGCGCTGGCCCCGCACGCGTCCGCCTCGGACGTGGAAGATCTGGACCGCCGCTTCGAGCTCGTCCTCGGCGACGGCGATCAGGTCGGCGTCGGTGGCGTCGGCGAGGACGACGGCGCTCTTCTCCATGGCGCGCTTCAGCGCCCCCGCGTCGTCGCGCAGCCGGGCCGCCCGCTCGTACTCCATCTCCTCCGCCGCCTGCATCATGTCCTTCTCCAGGCGGCGGATGTACGTCCCGGTCCGGCCTGCCATGAAGTCGCAGAACTCCTCGGCCAGATCGCGGTGCTCCTCGGGGGAGACCCGGCCGACACACGGGGCGGAGCACTTGCCGATGTAGCCGAGGAGGCAGGGGCGGCCGGTCCGCTCGGCGTTCTTGAAGACACCGGCGGAGCAGGTGCGCACGGGGAAGACCCGCAGCATCAGGTCGACCGTCTCGCGGATCGCCCAGGCGTGCCCGTACGGACCGAAGTAGCGCACGCCCTTCTTCTTGGCGCCGCGCATGACCTGGACGCGCGGGAACTCCTCGTTGAGCGTGACGGCGAGGTAGGGATAGCTCTTGTCGTCGCGGTACTTGACGTTGAACCGGGGATCGAACTCCTTGATCCAGGAGTACTCCAGCTGGAGCGCCTCCACCTCGGTGGAGACGACGGTCCATTCCACGGAGGCCGCCGTGGTGACCATCGTGCGGGTGCGCGGGTGCAGGCCGGCCAGGTCCTGGAAGTAGTTGGCCAGGCGCTGGCGCAGGTTCTTGGCCTTCCCGACGTAGATCACCCGGCGGTGCTCGTCGCGGAATTTGTAGACCCCCGGGGAGTCGGGGATCTGTCCCGGCTTGGGGCGGTAGCTGGAGGGGTCTGCCATGTCCACCACCCTACTGGCGGGCGGTGACAGAGCGGCATTTCCGGGGCTCCGGGGGGATACGGCGATCTCGCGGACCGGTCAGGCTCCGGGGCCTGAGGCGGTCTCGCGGGCCGGTCACGCGACGAACTGCCGGGCCGGTCAGGCTCCGGGGCCCGCGACGAGCTTTCCGCCCTCGAGCTTCACCGGGACCGAGGGCAGCGGCACCGTGGCCGGCCCCTGAAGTGCCTTCCCCGTGGTCATGTCGAAGCGGCTGCCGTGGCAGGGACAGTTGCCCTCGTTGCCCTCGACCTTGTCCAGGAGGCAGCCCGCGTGGGTGCACTGGGCGCTGAAGGCCTTGTACTCGCCGGCTGCCGGGCAGCTCACGACGACCCGCTGCTCCCGGTAGAGCTTCGCCCCGCCGACCGGGACCTCGTCGGCGGCGCCGAGCTCCACGGGCGCGGTGGGCGTGGGCGTCTGCGCGTGGCCGAGCTTCGATTCGGTCGAGCAGGCTGCCGCTCCCAGCCCGGCGGCACCGGCGAGCGCGGCGCCCTTCAGTACGGTACGGCGGGCGGCGGGCAGGCCGGACATGCGGTCTCCACTGGTCGGGGGGGGACAGAGAGCCGCCGTCACCGTCCGGGGCACCGGGTGCCACGGACTCGGGGCACGGGCCGCACCTGATGGCATGAGCGACAGACCCGACGATACCGACGCAGGACGCCGGCCCTTCGACCGGCCCCGGTCAGTGCCCGGCGGGAGGGACCGGTCCTGGGGCGCACGGGCGGTGCGAGGCGGAGGGACGGGAAGCCCGAACGACGACAGGGCGGCACCCCTGTGCGGGGTGCCGCCCTGTTCGGCCGTCGTCAGGTCCTTCCGCGCGGGCGGAAGGCGTCAGGCCTTCCGCGCGCGAGCGGCCTTCCTGGGCGCGGGCTGCTCGGCCCTCGCCTTCGCGGCCGTCCTGGCCGTGGCCGTCTTCCGGGCCGTGGACGCCTTCGCGGCCACGGCCTTCTTTGCGGGCGCCTTGCGTGCCTTCCGGGCCGCGGGCACAGCGGCCTCACCGATCCGGTCCGCCCCCAGGACGTCCTGGAGGAACTTCCCGGTGTGGCTGGCCGGCACCGAGGCGATCTGCTCAGGGGTGCCCTCGGCGACCACCAGACCACCGCCGTTGCCACCCTCGGGTCCCATGTCGACGACCCAGTCCGCGGTCTTGATGACATCGAGGTTGTGCTCGATGACGATCACCGTGTTGCCCTTGTCGACGAGGCCCGACAGCACCGAGATGAGCTTGCTGATGTCCTCGAAGTGCAGACCGGTCGTCGGCTCGTCCAGGACGTAGACCGTGCGGCCGGTGGAACGCTTCTGGAGCTCGCTCGCCAGCTTCACGCGCTGCGCCTCACCGCCGGAGAGCGTCGGGGCGGACTGGCCGAGCCTGACGTAGCCGAGGCCCACCTCGTTGAGCGTGCGGAGGTGGCGGGCGATCGTCGGTACGGCCTCGAAGAAGTCCAGGCCCTCCTCGATCGGCATGTCCAGCACCTCGGCGATGGACTTGCCCTTGTAGTGGACCTCCAGCGTCTCCCGGTTGTAGCGCGCGCCGTGGCAGACCTCGCACGGTACGTACACGTCGGGCAGGAAGTTCATCTCGATCTTGATCGTGCCGTCACCGGAGCAGTTCTCGCAGCGCCCGCCCTTGACGTTGAAGGAGAAGCGGCCCGGCAGATAGCCGCGCACCTTCGCCTCCATCGTCTCCGCGAACAGCCTGCGGACGTGGTCGAAGACTCCGGTGTACGTGGCCGGGTTGGACCGCGGTGTACGGCCGATGGGCGACTGGTCGACATGGACGACCTTGTCGACGAGGTCGTCGCCGTCGACCCGGGTGTGCCGCCCCGGGACCGACTTGGCGCCGTTGAGCTCGCGCGCCAGGTGGGTGTAGAGGATGTCGTTGACCAGGGTCGACTTACCCGAACCGGACACACCGGTGACGGCGGTGAGCACGCCGAGCGGGAAGGAGACGTCGATGTCCTGGAGGTTGTTCTCCCGGGCGCCGTGAACCGTGAGCCGGCGCTTCGGGTCGACGGGACGCCGGACGTCCGGCATCTCGATCGCCCTCTTGCCCGAGAGGTACTGGCCGGTGATCGACTCCTTGTTGGCCAGCAGTTCCTTGAGCGAGCCGGAGTGGACGACCTTCCCGCCGTGCTCACCCGCGCCGGGGCCGATGTCGACGACCCAGTCGGCGACCTTGATGGTGTCCTCGTCGTGCTCGACGACGATGAGCGTGTTGCCCATGTCCCGGAGCCGCACCAAGGTCTCGATCAGCCGGTGGTTGTCGCGCTGGTGCAGGCCGATGGACGGCTCGTCCAGCACGTACAGCACGCCGACGAGGCCGGAACCGATCTGGGTGGCGAGCCGGATGCGCTGGGCCTCACCGCCGGACAGGGTACCCGCGGCGCGGTTCAGCGAGAGGTAGTCGAGGCCCACGTCGACGAGGAACTTCAGCCGCTCGTTGACCTCCTTGAGGACCCGCTCGGCGATCTTCTTGTCGCGGGCGTTCAGCTTGAGGCGGCCGAGGAACTCGGCACACTCGCTGATCGACATCGCGGCGACCTCGGCGATGGACCTCTCCATCACCGTCACCGCGAGGACCAGCGGCTTGAGCCGGGTTCCCTCGCAGGTCGGGCAGGCCACCTCACGCATGTAGCCCTCGAAGCGCTCCCGGCTGGAGTCGCTCTCGGCCTCGGAGTGCCGCCGCTTGACGTACTGGACCGCGCCCTCGAAGCGGGGGGTCGTGTAGGCGCGCTCGCGCCCGTACCTGTTGCGGTAGCGGACCTCGGTCTGGATCTTGTGGCCGTGGAGCAGCGCCTTCTTGGCGCGCTGCGGCAGTCCGGCCCAGGGGATGTCCGTACGGAAGCCGAGGGCGTCGGACAGTGCGGTGATCTGGCGCCCGAAGTACTCCTTGGTGTGGCCGTGCGACCAGGGGTGGATCGCACCCTCGTCGAGGGACTTCTCCTCGTCGGGGACGATCAGCTCCGGGTCCACCTCCATCCGCGTGCCGATGCCCGTGCAGTCGGGGCAGGCGCCGAAGGGGGAGTTGAAGGAGAAGGAGCGGGGCTCCAGCTCCTCGAAGGAGAGGTCGTCGTACGGGCAGTAGAGGTGCTCGGAGTACATCCGCTCACGCTCGGGATCGTCCGCCTCGAGGTCGACGAAGTCGAGCACCACCATGCCGCCGGAGAGGCCCAGCGCGGTCTCGACGGAGTCGGTCAGCCGCCGCTTGGCGCTGTCCTTCACCGTGAGGCGGTCGATGACCACCTCGATCGTGTGCTTCTCCTGCTTCTTCAGCTTGGGCGCTTCGGAGAGCTGGATCGTCTCGCCGTCGACCCGGGCCCTGCTGTAGCCCTTGGTCTGGAGATCGACGAAGAGGTCGACGAACTCACCCTTGCGCTCCCGCACCAGCGGGGAGAGGACCTGGAACCGGCTGCCCTCGGGCAGGCCGAGCACCTTGTCGACGATCGCCTGCGGCGACTGGCGCGCGATGGGCCTGGAGCACTCGGGGCAGTGCGGCTTGCCGATCCTGGCGAAGAGCAGCCTGAGGTAGTCGTAGACCTCGGTGATGGTGCCGACCGTCGAGCGCGGGTTGCGCGAGGTCGACTTCTGGTCGATGGAGACGGCGGGCGAGAGGCCTTCGATGAAGTCCACGTCCGGCTTGTCCATCTGGCCGAGGAACTGCCGGGCGTACGAGGAGAGCGACTCCACGTAGCGCCGCTGGCCCTCGGCGAAGATCGTGTCGAACGCGAGTGAGGACTTGCCCGACCCGGAGAGCCCGGTGAAGACGATGAGGGAGTCACGGGGGAGATCGAGCGAGACGTTCTTCAGGTTGTGCTCGCGCGCGCCACGGACGATGAGACGGTCGGCCACGCCGGTCCGCACCTTTCTGGAGAGAAGTGGGGGAACTGAGCCCCCGTCCCAGGGTATGGGGGGCGCCACAGCGATGTACGAAGCTTTCGACTCCGAGCGTATAGCACGCGCATTCGATTTACGGACGACCGAAGACTCCATCACCCGAATGAGTGGCGGGGTCTACGCTCGGCCCATGACTGATCATGCGCGCGACCTGGAAGCTGTACGTGAAGCGACCGATCGACTGCTCGGTGCCACGGGCAAGATGGACGACGGCGCCGTTGCCGAGCCGTCGCGTCTGCCGGGCTGGAGCCGCGGCCATGTTCTTGCCCACCTGTCACGTAACGCCGACGCCCTCGTAAATGTTCTCCAGGGGCGCCCGATGTACGCGAACAGCGAAACCCGGGACGCGGACATCGAGCGTGACGCGCCCCGGCCTCTGACCGAACAGCTCTCCGACCTGCGCGCGAGCGGGGCCGCCTTCCTGGCGGCGGCCGGGGCACCGGCCGACTGGTCACGGAAGGTCACGCTGCGCAACGGTGTGACGGACTCGGCCTCCCGGATCCCCTTCCGCCGCTGGGCCGAGGTCGAACTGCACCACGTCGACCTGGGGGCCGGATACGAGCTGGAGGACCTGCCGGAGGAGTTCGTGACCCGGGAGAACGACTTCCTGGCCGAACGGTTCGCCGGGCATCGCGATGTCGTCCCGACGACGGCGGTCACCGCCGACGGCAGGCTGTGGACCACGGGCGGCGGGGCCGACGGACCTTCGGTCACCGTCCGGGGCACGGCCGCCGACATCCTCGGCTGGCTCTGCGGACGCCGCGACGGCTCCGCACTCACCGTGACGGGCGGCGGCCTTCCCGCGCTGCCTCCGCTATAGGCTGCGTCACATGACGTACAGCGGAACGGTCAAGGTCGGCGGACCTGCGGATGTGCACGAGCTGACGGATCTGATGATCTCCAAGGTCGCCGTCGGGCCGATGAACAACAACGCGTATCTGCTGCGCTGCCGGGCCACCGGCGAGCAGCTCCTGATCGACGCGGCCGCCGAGCCCGGGGTCCTCCTGCGGCTGATCGGCGAGGACGGCATCGCGTCCGTGGTCACGACGCACCGGCACGGTGACCACTGGCAGGCGCTCGGGGAGGTGGTGGCCGCCACCGGTGCGCGGACGTACGCGGGGAGGTACGACGCCGAGGGCATCCCGGTACCGACGGACGAGCTCGTCGAGGACGGCGGCGCGATCCGGGTGGGGAGGGTCTCACTGACCGCCAGGCATCTGACCGGTCACACCCCCGGGTCCATCGCCCTGGTCTACGACGACCCGCACGGGGCGCCGCACGTGTTCACCGGGGACTGCCTCTTCCCCGGCGGTGTGGGCAATACGCACAAGGACCCGGAGGCCTTCGCGAGCCTGCTCCACGACGTGGAGACCAAGCTCTTCGACCGTCTGCCGGACGAGACCTGGGTCTATCCCGGCCACGGTCACGACACCACGCTCGGCGCCGAGCGCCCGCAGCTGCCGGAATGGCGTGAGCGCGGCTGGTGAACGGGTGAACGACCGACGGCCGGGTGCCCCCTCGGGGCCCCGGCCGTCGGCGTGTCCGTGCGGCGCTACTTCTCCGCGCCGATGTTCTCCGTGTCGTCCTTCTTCTCGTCCTTCTCGGCCGCTTCCTGCTTCTTGGAGGCGATGAGGCTGGTGATCGTGGTGATAACCAGGACGCCGCAGATGACGGCGAGGGAGAACGGGATGGAGATCTCCGGCACGTGCACCCCGGACTCGTGCAGGGCGTGCAGCACCAGCTTGACGCCGATGAACCCGAGGATCACCGAGAGCCCGTAGCTGAGGTGGACCAGCTTCTTCAGCAGACCGCCGATGAGGAAGTACAGCTGACGCAGGCCCATCAGGGCGAAGGCGTTGGCGGTGAAGACGATGTACGGGTCCTGGGTCAGGCCGAAGATCGCCGGGATGGAGTCGAGGGCGAACAGCACATCGGTGGTGCCGATGGCGAGCATGACCACCATCAGCGGGGTCATGATGCGCTTGCCGTTGTCACGGATGAAGAGCTTGGTGCCGTGGTACCTGTCGGCGACCCCGAAGCGGTGCTCGATCGACTTCAGGAGACGGTTCTCCTCGAAGTCGTCCTCCTCCTCGTCCGACCGCGCCTCCTGGATGAGCTTCCAGGCGGTGTAGATCAGGAACGCGCCGAAGATGTAGAAGACCCACGAGAAGTTGGCGATGACCGCGGCACCGGCGGCGATGAAGATCGCCCGCAGCACCAGCGCGATCAGTACACCGATGAGCAGCACACGCTGCTGCAGGTGGGAAGGCACCGAGAACTTCGCCATGATCAGGACGAAGACGAAGAGATTGTCGACGCTGAGCGACTTCTCGGTGATGAAGCCGGCGAAGAATTCGCCCGAGGCCTGACTCTCCCCGAAGACCAGCAGGCCCAGTCCGAAGAGTGCGGCCAGGGCGATCCAGACGATCGTCCAGATTCCGGCTTCCTTGGTCGACACGTCATGGGGCTTGCGCCCGATGAAGAAGTCGACGGCGATGAGGGCGCTCAGACCAAAGATGGTCAGCGCCCAGAGGGTCCATGAAACGTCCACTGCGCCTCCGGCAGTTCGCTACGGGCTATAGATCAGCGTCGTCGCTGCCGGAGGTCTCTTCCACCCGGGAGCGCGGGATGCGCGCCGGGCCGACGCCCCGGGACCGGTCACAGTCCGTACTGACGGGAACGCCGCGATCGGGAGTACTCCCCTCCGCACAAAGAACAGTACATGAAGCACCAAGAAACGGTAAAGTCCGGACCAAGGCGTGATCAAAATGCGAGGTCAGATGCCGAACGTGGTGTATCTGACCCGGTGTCACCCGGATCAGCGGTAGCCGGCCCGGCGCGCCGCGGCCACCAGCGCGAGCACCTGTTCCACGACCCGGCTGCCCTCCGGCACCCTCGGCGGCTCGTACGTCCACGCATGGCCGACCCACGGGTCGGCGAGGTGATCGTCGGCCACCGGGGTGATCCGCAGCAGGGACCGCCACAGCGGGTCGAGCACGGGGCCGAAGGCACGGGCGTCCTCGCGGTCGGCCACCATCAGCAGGTGCACGCCCACCGAGGGGCCCTCGTCGGCCAGATAGCGCAGCTGGGTGACGGCCCTGTCGTCGAAGCCGTGCGGGAAGTCGTTGACGATCAGCAGCTGCTCCCCCGTGTCGAGGTCCGCGGGCAGCGCGTCCGCGGCGCCTGCCCTGATCGCCATCTGCACCAGATCGACGCGCCGGGTGAGGTGGGCGAGGACCGAGGACACACCCTGCGCCCCCGCCGCCGGAGGCCCGGCGAGAACCCCGGAGCGGACCAGGGGGGAGAGCTGGCCGGCGGCGGAACCCGCCGGGTCGATGACGTGCACCGAGAACTCGTCCGCCGGGTAGACCGCGAGCAGCCGCGCGGCGAGCGCGACCGCGGTCTCCATGGCCTGCACCCGCAGCTGGTCCCCGGACGTGGCCGCGGCCGCATCGGACGCCGTACGTCCGCTGTCGACCCAGATCCCGCGTTCCAGGGGCAGCCGCACCAGCAGCGGAATGCGCAGGCCGTCGCCCTCGGGCAGCTGGAGGTCGCCGATGCGCAGGGCCATCGGGAGCTCCATCGGGACGTGGTAGCCGTGCCAGACGGGGTTTCCCCAGCCCGCGTACGCGGCGGGGAGGGCCGGTTCGACGACGGCCGCCTCGGCTGCGAGCTGGGTGAGATCGCGCTGGAGCGCCTCCCGTGCCCGGCCGGTGAGTTCGTCGTGCTTGGCGCGGGCCGCCTCGCGGGCGCGGTCGCCCGAGCCCGCGATACGGCTGCGCGGGTCGGAGAGGGTCCGCTCGAGCTCCTGGTCCATCCGGGACTCGGCGAAGTCGACCGCGCTGCGGTACGCGGCGACGGCGCGGGCGAGGTCCTCGAACATGCCCCAGATCTGGTTGTAGAGGCGCTCGTCCATGGACCAGCCGGTGGCGTCACCGGCGACGGGCTGCGGGGGCTGTCCGGGCGCGGCGGGCGGAGCCGCCGGCGGCGGGGGCGGGGGCGTGGTCCGGCGCCGCGGGTGGGCGTAGTCGATGGGGCCGCCGGAAGCGCCCGCGCGCGAGGACGCCGGGTCCTCCAGCGGCTCGGGTACCGGCGCCGCGGCGGGCGGCCCGGCACTGTCCGCGGCGGCCGCGGGGCCGGCCGGATGGCGTACCCGCTCTCCGTCGGGGGTCCGGGGCGGCGGCGTCACGGAGCGGGCGAGCCCGGAGGAGACAGCCTCCTGGATGGAGGCGGCCACCTCCGCCGCGCCCGCCACGCCCTGGTCGGCGAGCAGCTCGGCGAGCCCCGCGGCGTAGCCCTGGCCTACGGCGCGGACCTTCCAGACGCCTTGGCGGCGGTAGAGCTCCAGGGCCGACACGGCGGACTCCGTGTCGAGGCCGGTGAGGGTGAACGTGGCTATCTCGGCACCGTCGAGACCGGTGACGGAGACGAAGGGTGCGGCGACCGCGCCGAAACTGCCCGGCCTTCCCGCGCCCGTGGGCAGGGCGAGGAGCACCGTGACGCGGTGGACCTCCTCGGGCAGGGCGTCCAGGTCCACGGCCAGCCGGTGGTCGGCGGCCGCCTGCCTGGACACTTCCAGTCCGGGCACCCGGTGCGACGCCGGGTGGGCGATCCACTCGGCGCCCCGGACCGTACCCCGCTCGTCGCCGAGCGTGGCCCCGGCCACGACGGGTGAGCCCGCCGACACCCTGATCTCCAGACGGGTGTGGGGCAAGGTGTGGTTCTGCCCCCGGACCAGCTCGGCCGTCATTGCCCTGTCCCCTCGACGTTCGGTTGGTGCCCTGCCATGGGCGCAGCTCCCGGCGGCGGGCGCCTCCGGGAGCTGCTCGTACGTATGTTCAGGGGCCAGGTGTCGTCAGTGCCCCGGCCGTGCCTACAGGTGCGGCAGGATCGACGGCATCAGGTCCTGGAAGGTCCGGCCGTTGGCCGGGTTGCCGAGGGCGGTCATCTGCCATCCGCTGCCCGCACGGTGCACCTTCGCCATGATCTGCGCCGTGTACTGGCCGCCGCCGTCCAGGGTGTAGCGGGCGAGCTCCTGGCCGTTGGTCTCGTCGACGATGCGGCAGAAGGCGTGCCGCACCTCCTGGAAGGTCTGACCGGTGAACGAGTTCACCGTGAAGACGATCTGGTCGATGTGGACCGGGACCCGCTGCAGGTCGACCAGGATCGCCTCGTCGTCACCGCCCGAGCCGGCGCCGCCGACCAGGTTGTCGCCGGTGTGCTTGACCGATCCGTCGTCGCTGACGAGGTGGCGGAAGAACACGACGTCCACGGGCTGCTTGTCGGCGAAGAGCACCGCCGAGGCGTCCAGGTCGATCTCCCTGGTGCGCGAGCCGAACAGCCCGCGCCGCGGGGCAGCCTGCCAGCCGAGCCCCATCCGTACCGCGGTCAGGGTCCCCCCGTCGCTCTTCTGCAGGCTGATGGCCTGGCCCTTGGTCATGTTGACCGTCACGCGCTGTCCCCTCTCCGCTTGCCCCGCATCCGTCGGTGCGGTTTCCCCGCACCCTACGCAGTCCTCCGAGGTGAGAAGGAGTGATGGGCCGTTTTTGTGTCGGTCCTGCAACATCGCGGGCCCCACGGGGTCAGGCCAGCCCCGCCTCCCTCATCTGACGCAGCTCCTTCTTCAGCTCGCCCACCTCGTCGCGCAGCCGTGCGGCGACCTCGAACTGCAGGTCGGCGGCGGCTGCCCGCATGCGGTCGGTCATCTCCTCGATGATCCCCGCGAGCTCCGCCGCGGGCCGGTCGGTGACCACCGCACCGCCCTTCTTCGCCTTGCCCCCTGCGGCGGCCTTGCCCCCCAGCGAGGGGACGGGCGCCTTGGTCTCCTTGCCCTGCCGGTAGCCGGTGCCGAGCAGCTGCTCGGTGTCGACCTCCTCGCGGGCGATGGACGCGACGATGTCGTTGATCTTCTTGCGGAGCGGCTGCGGATCGACCCCTCGCTCGGTGTTGTAGGCGATCTGCTTCTCGCGGCGGCGGTTGGTCTCGTCGATGGCCTGTGCCATGGCCGGGGTGATCTTGTCGGCGTACATGTGGACCTGCCCCGAGACGTTACGCGCGGCGCGTCCGATGGTCTGGATCAGTGATGTGCCGGAGCGCAGGAAGCCCTGCTTGTCCGCGTCGAGGATGGCCACGAGCGACACCTCGGGCAGGTCGAGGCCCTCGCGCAGGAGGTTGATGCCGACCAGGACGTCGTACTCGCCGGAGCGCAGCTCACGCAGCAGCTCGATGCGGCGCAGCGTGTCGACGTCGCTGTGGAGGTAGCGGACCTGGATGCCCAGCTCCAGGAAGTAGTCCGTGAGGTCCTCGGACATCTTCTTGGTGAGCGTCGTGACCAGGACGCGCTCGTCCTTCTCGGTGCGCTTGCGGATCTCGTGGACCAGGTCGTCGATCTGGCCCTCCGTCGGCTTGACGACGACCTCCGGGTCGACGAGCCCGGTGGGCCTGATGATCTGCTCGACGAAACCGTCGCCGCGCGACATCTCGTACTTCCCGGGTGTGGCGGAGAGGTAGACCGTCTGGTTGATCCGGCCCAGGAACTCCTCCCACTTCAGCGGACGGTTGTCCAGCGCGGAGGGCAGCCTGAAGCCGTGGTCGACGAGGGTCCGCTTCCGGGAGGCGTCGCCCTCGTACATCGCGCCGATCTGCGGCACGGTGACGTGCGACTCGTCCAGGACGAGGAGGAAGTCCTCGGGGAAGTAGTCGAGGAGGGTGTTCGGGGCGGTGCCGGGCAGGCGGCCGTCGAAGTGCATCGAGTAGTTCTCGACGCCCGAGCAGGTGCCGATCTGGCGGAGCATCTCGATGTCGTAGGTGGTGCGCATGCGCAGCCGCTGCGCCTCCAGCATCTTGCCCTGCTTCTCGAGCTCGGCGAGACGCTCCTCCAGCTCCTTCTCGATGCCGGTGACGGCCTTCTCCATGCGCTCGGGGCCCGCCACGTAGTGGCTGGCGGGGAAGACGTGAAGTGCGGCGTCCTCGCTGATGACCTCGCCGGTGAGCGGGTGGAGGGTCGAGAGCGCCTCGATCTCGTCGCCGAACATCTCGATGCGGACGGCGAGCTCCTCGTACACCGGGAAGATCTCGATGGTGTCTCCGCGCACCCGGAAGGTGCCGCGGGTGAACGCCAGGTCGTTGCGGGTGTACTGGATCTCGACGAAGCGGCGCAGCAGCTGGTCGCGGTCGATCTCGTCGCCGACCTTGAGCTGGACCATCCGGTCCACGTACTCCTGCGGGGTGCCCAGGCCGTAGATGCAGGAGACGGAGGCGACCACGACGACGTCACGCCGGGTGAGCAGCGAATTCGTGGCGGAGTGCCGCAGCCGCTCGACCTCCTCGTTGATCGAGGAGTCCTTCTCGATGTAGGTGTCCGACTGCGGGACGTACGCCTCGGGCTGGTAGTAGTCGTAGTACGAGACGAAGTACTCCACGGCGTTGTTCGGGAGGAGCTCGCGGAACTCGTTGGCCAGCTGTGCGGCCAGGGTCTTGTTCGGCGCCATCACCAGGGTGGGGCGCTGCAGCTTCTCGATCATCCAGGCCGTCGTCGCCGACTTGCCCGTGCCGGTCGCGCCGAGCAGGACGACGTCCTTCTCACCCGCGCGGACACGCCTGTCCAGCTCGGCGATGGCCGCGGGCTGGTCACCGCTGGGCTGGTAGGGACTGACGACCTCGAAAGGCGCCACCGAACGTTCGATCTTCGAGACTGGCCGCATGCAACCACCGTACGACCCCCCACTGACAACGGCGGGGGTTCAGCGGCTCCGCGGCTGCCGGGAGGCCCTGCGCGAGGCGGTGGCGTAGGTCGGCGTGCGGCGGCGCTGGACGGGGACCGGGGTCACCGGCCCGCCCCGCCGGGAGGCCTGTCCCGGCAGCCGCCCGCCTCCCTCGGGGGATCCGGTCACCACCAGGGGGTCGATCATCACGACCACGGCGGCGAGCAGCAGGAAGCAGCCGGGCCCGATCATCATGGGCAGGAGCAGCGAGGTGGGGGCGTCGCCCGGTGGTGCGGGGGCGGCGTCGGGGTGCAGGTGCACCTGGAGCGCGGCCATTCCCGTGTAGTGCATCCCGCTCACGGCCACGCCCATGACCACACTGGCGCCGAGGCTGGGGAGGAAGCCGTGGACGGAGACGGCGGCCCACAGCGAGACGGTCGCGGCCACCACGGCGATGACGACGGACAGCGAGACGGTGAGCGTGTCGTACTCGAACAGTCCCTCGAAGTTCATTCCGGCCATGCCGAGGTAGTGCATGGAGGCGACCCCGAGGCCGGTGATCGTCCCTCCGGTGACCAGTGCCATGCGGGTGGCGCCCCGGTATCCGACGAGGAAGATGCCGATCCCGACCATCCCGACGCCCACGGCGAGGCTGGCGTAGGTGAGGGGCCTGTCGTAGCTCACCGGTGCTTCCCGGACGGTGAAGCCCAGCATCGCGATGAAGTGCATCGTCCAGATGCCGGATCCGATGGAGGTCGCGCCGAGGGCCAGCCAGCCGGCTCTGGACGCACCTCGAGCCCGCAGGGACCGCGTGGTGCAGCGAAGACCGAGCGCCGCACCGAGGCATGCCATGAGGAACGCGGTGACGGGGGTCACGGCGCCGTAGGTGAAACCGTCAACTGTGCCCTGCATGCTGGTACGCCCTTCGCGGTGTGCCCGGGTTCGGGGTGACCCTAAAGGGCAAGGCCCGGCAAGCAAACATAAGAACGGCATTTTATCCGCCTCTGGGCCCCCCGCGGATGCGGCGCCCACCATTCCGTTCACAACATGGCCATCATCACCCTCCCCTCCGTTGGGAAACGGGTGCGAGTCTCTCCCTGTCCACAACCCGACGCGAGGAGTACACGTGTCCGTACGCACAGCAACCGCCTCCGCCACCGCGGCCGCCCTGCTCGGCGGCTGCTTCCTGCTGCCCGCCACGCAGGCCCATGCCTCCGGCACCCAGGACAGCCCGGTCGTCTACGCCCACAGGGGCGCCTCCGCCTACGCCCCGGAGAACACCCTGGCGGCCGTGGACGCGGCCGACGACCTGGACATCGCGTGGGTGGAGAACGACGTGCAGCGCACGAAGGACGGCGTACTGGTGGTCGTGCACGACACCACTCTGAGCAGGACCACGGACGCCGAGGAGGTCTTCCCCGACCGCGCGCCCTGGGCGGTCAAGGACTTCACCGCGGCGGAGATCGCGAAGCTGGACGCGGGCAGCTGGTTCGGCGCCGGCTTCACGGGGGCCCGGGTGCCGACGCTCTCCCAGTACCTTCACCGCGTCGAGCGCAACCGCCAGAAGCTGCTCCTGGAGATCAAGAGCCCGCAGACGTACCCGGGGATCGAGCGGGACATCCTGCGCGTACTGCGCAAGGAGGGCTGGCTCGACCGCGGTCACGTCAAGCACAGGCTCGTCATCCAGAGCTTCGGTGCAGAGAGTGTGAAAAATGTTCATGTTCAGCGTCCGGACGTCGTGACGGGCTTCCTGGGCACCCCGGCGGTGGCCGATCTGCCGTCGTACGCGGCGTTCACCGACCAGATCAATCCGTCGCACACCACCGTCACCGCCGACTACGTCGCCGCCGTGCAGAAGCTGAAGGGCGCCCACGGCAAGCGGCTGCGGGTGAACACCTGGACGGTGAACGACGCGGCGAAGGCGGCCGAGCTGGCCGGCTTCGGGGTGGACGGCATCATCACCGACAGGCCCGACACGATCCGGGACGCCACCCGCTGAGCATCCCGGCGGGCCGTCGTTGCACTCGGCGTCGGCGAGGTGGCCGCCGTTGTCGGTGAGGACCGCGACATGGATGGTGTCGGCATGGGAGTCCACACCGCCGAACACCCACTGGCTGATCGTGCCCGCTGTGCCCGCTGCTGTCATGCTGGAGCTGCCTTCCTAGCCGGAGGCGGCGCCGGCCGGGTGGGGCAGACAGGACATTGAGGGGGCTTCTGACCAAGCTCCTATCAGGTCATGTTCCACCTGGCCGTAGCCATGGAGAACGGGCCCCGGCAGCCGGACGGTACAACCAGAAGACAACCCAGCAGGGCGTCAGTCAGTGGCAGAGCCACGACACCGGAACCCGCTACGAGTATCAATGTCAGTGGCCGGCCGTACCGTGGGCCTCATGGAGAACGACGAGCGGGTCGTGGAGTGGACCGTCATGCCGAGCGGCATCGGCCCCCTCCTCCTGGCCACGACCGGCGCGGGTCTGGTGACCGTGGTGTTCCACGCGTCCCCCGCGGTCCGGGACGGAGCACTCGCGCAGTTGCGGACACGCCTGGGCACGGAGCCGGTGGAGGCACCGGACTCCGCGCTGCTGGCCGGCCGGCCCGTGCGCCAGCTCGCGGCGTATTTCGCCGGAGAGCTGCGGGAGTTCTCCCTCGGCCTGGACTGGTCGCTGAGCTCCGGCTTCCACCGCGAGGTGCTCCGCGAGCTGGCCGTCGGCGTGCCCTACGGGACGGTCGTGGGCTACGGGGACCTGGCGCGCAGGGTCGGTCAGCCGGGTGCCGCACAGGCCGTGGGTGCGGCCATGGGATCCAATCCGCTGCCGTTGGTGGTCCCGTGCCACCGGGTGGTGGAGAGCGACGGAGGGCTCGGCGGGTTCGGCGGGGGGCTGGAGACGAAGCGGCAGCTGCTGGCGCTCGAGGGGATACTTCCGCAACCGCTGTTCTGAACACCGCCTGCCCGACGCCGTTCGGCACGTCACGCCCCCCAGCGCACCCCACCGCCCGGTCGCGCCTGTCCTCGCACGACCGCACGATGTCGCGCGACTGCTTGAGATGGAACACTGCGGCGGTGACGACAGCATCCCCCGGGCCCCGGATCACATCCGCCGATCTGCCGGCCCTGCGGCGCCGGATATCCGCCGTACTCATCGGCAGCCAGATACTCGGCGGCCTGGGCGTGGCCGTCGGTATCGCCCTCGCCCCGGTCCTGGCCGCCGAGGTGAGTGGTTCCGAGGCCCTGTCCGGGCTCGCGCCGACCGCCTCCGTCGCTGGTACGGCGCTGCTGTCGCTGCCGCTGGCCGCCCTGATGACCTCGCGGGGCAGGCGTGCCGGACTCGTCCTGGCCTACCTGATCGGGGCCCTCGGAGCCTTCCTCGTGGTGACCGCCTCCGTCGTGGGCAGCTTCCCCCTGCTGCTGCTCGGGATGGCCGGTTTCGGTGCGGGCTCGTCGGCGAATCTCCAGGCGCGGTTCGCTGCGGCCGACCTCGCGGAGCCGGAGCGGCGCGGCCGGGCGATCTCCACGGTCATCTGGGCCACCACGATCGGTTCCGTACTCGGCCCGAACATCGCCGCACCCGCGAGCCGTGTCTTCCAGGGCACCTTCCTGCCCGAGACGGCGGGTCCCTTCGCCTGGGCCGTCATCATCTTCCTGCTCACCGGGACCGTCGTCGCCGTGCTGCTGCGCCCCGATCCGCTGCTGACCGCGCGGGCGCTCGCCCCCGAGGACACGACAGCCGCCGCGAGCCGCTCGCTGCGGGCCGGGATCGCGGTGGTGCGGGCGACCCCGATGGCCCGGCTGGCACTCGTGACCGTCGCCGTGTCCCACACCGTGATGGTCTCCGTCATGGTGATGACCCCTGTCCATCTGGGGCACCACGGCGCGGACATCCAGCTGATCGGCCTGGTCATCAGCGGACACATCGCGGGCATGTACGCGCTGTCCCCCGTCATGGGCTGGCTCTCCGACCGGGTCGGCCGGCTCCCCGTCATCGGACTGGCCGCCGGACTGCTGTGCTGCGCGGCGGTGTTGGCCGGTACGTCGGGTGACGGGCACACCCGGACGGCCGCGGGCCTGTTCGTCCTGGGGCTCGGCTGGTCGGCGGGCCTGGTCGCCGGCTCCGCGCTGCTCACCGACTCGGTGCCGCAGGCGGCGCGGGCCGCCGTGCAGGGGCTCTCCGACCTCACGATGAACTCGGCGGCCGGCATCGGAGGCGCCGTCGCCGGAGTGATCGTCTCCCGGCTGGGCTACGGCTGGCTCAACGCGGTCGCCGCCTGCCTCCTCCTGCCGATGGCCGCGCTCGCGCTGCGCCGGGCGGTGGCTCCTCGGTCCCCGGATTCCGCGAAGGCCTGACGGTCCGCTCGACGCCGGGCCGCGACACCACGGGAGTTGCGGGTTTGCGGCGCCCGTGCCCGCGACAGGGATGGGGCATGCCTCAGAATCCATCGGCACCCCTGTCGCGGGAAACCGGCCGCACCGCCCTCGTACTCTCCGGAGAGGTGCGGGAGGCCCTCGACGAACGGCGGCCCGTGGTCGCCCTGGAGTCGACGATCATCGCGCACGGACTTCCGCGCCCCCGCAACCTCCAGGTCGCCCGGGAACTGGAGGATCTCGTGCGGAAGGCCGAGGCCGTCCCCGCCACGGTCGCAGTACTGGACGGCCGGGCACATGTGGGCCTGCGGAGCGACCAGTTGCAGCGGGTCGCCGAGGACCCCGGCGTACGCAAACTGGGGCACCGTGATCTCGCGCCCGCGCTGGCCCTCGGCGCGAGCGGGGCCACCACCGTGTCAGCGACGGCCTTCCTCGCGGCACGCGCCGGTCTGGGCGTCTTCGCCACCGGCGGGCTCGGCGGCGTACACCGCGGGTGGACACGGACGCAGGACGAGTCCGCGGACCTCCGGCTGCTCGCCCGGACCGGGATCACGGTGGTGTGCGCGGGCGTGAAGTCGATCCTGGACGTGCCCGCAACGTTGCAGCGCCTGGAGACGCTCGGCGTCGGCGTACTGGGCTACGGGACGGAGCACTTCCCCGGCTTCTACCTGAGCAGCTCCGGCGAGCGGGTCGACTGGACCGTGCGCACGCCGGAGGAGGTCGCGGCCGTGATGCGGGTGCGGGAGCGGCTGGGCGGTCCGCCCACGGCGCTGGTCGTCGCCAACCCGGTGCCGGAGGACGAGCAGTTGGACCCGGTGGTGCACGACCGGGTGCTCGCCGGGGCTCTGGACGCCTGCCGGAAGCGGGGGATCACGGGGCAGGCCGTCACCCCGTTCCTGCTGGAGTTCCTGATGCGGGACACCGGTGGGGCCTCCCTGGAGGCCAATCTCGCCGCCGTACGCGGAAATGTGCGACTCGCCGCGCGGATCGCCGTCGCGGCGGCCGCAGGGTGAACACGGCCGGCGGCTCCGTGGGCGGGGGCGGTCTGCTCGTCGTCGGGGAGGTGGTGACCGACGTGGTCGTACGGCACGCGTCGGCACCGGCCCACGGCACGGACACTCCTGCGCGCATCAGCACACTGCCGGGCGGAGCAGGGGCCAACGCGGCTTGCTGGGCCGTGCGTTCGGGCTGCCGGGACGTCCGGCTGCTCGCCAGGGCCGGGGCGGAGTCCGCGGTCTGGCACCGGGACGTGCTGCTACGGGCGGGGGTGCGTCCGCTGCTGCGCGTGGACGACGACGCGCCGACGGGCACGGTGGTGGCGCTGGTCGACTCCTCGTCCGAACGCACCTTCCTCACCGACAGCGGGGCGGTCCTGCGCCTCTCCCCCGGCGACTGGTCACCTTCACTGCTCGACGGCGCCGCCCGACTGCATGTGTCCGGCTATCTCCTCTTCGCGCCGCGGAGCCGGGCGACGGCGGGACTCGCGCTCCGGGAAGCCCGTCGGCGGGGCGTCCCGGCGAGCGTGGATCCGGCCTCGGCGGGGTTCATCGCGGGACTCGGCGCCGCGGAGTTCCTGGATCTGGTCGAGGGTGTGGATCTGCTGCTGCCCAACGCGGACGAGGCCCGCGAGCTGACCGGGCTTCCCGACCCCGCCGACGCGGCGGCCAAGCTGAGCCGGCACGTGGGCCGGGTCGCCGTCACGCTCGGGGACAGGGGCGTCGTGCTCGCGGCCGGCGGCACCGTGACCGCGCGCGTGCCCGCCATGGCGGTCCGCGCCCCGGTCGACTCGACGGGCGCGGGGGACGCCTTCACCGGTGGTTTCCTGGCGGCGCTCATCGCCGGGGCCGACGATGCCGGGGCGGCCGCGGCGGGTTGCCGGGCCGGGGCGGAAGCGGTCGCCACGGTCGGGGGCCGCCCGGTGTGAGCCGCCGAACGGCGCCGCGGAGGGCCGGTCACACGCGGCCCCGTACACGCCGGGTCCGACCGGCAGTCCACGGTGGCCGGTGGCAGCCTGGTGCGACCGGGCAGTCCAAGGTCGCCGGTGGCAGCCGGCTGCTCGTCCTCCCGGCCGGAGGGCCGGTCACACGCGGCCCCGTACACGCCGGGTCCGACCGGCAGTCCACGTGGCCGGTGGCCGCCTGGAGCGACCGGGCCGTCCAAGGTCGCCGGTGGCAGCCGGCTGCTCGTCCTCCCGGCCACCGGAAAGAGAGGGGTCGAGGCCGGCTTCCGACCGGCTAAGGCTCGGGGCTCGGAACCCGGCCACCTCCGTGGGAAGCGACGGAGAGCGGCCGGCCGCAGGCGTCCCCCTGCGGCCCTTCCCAGGGCCCGCCGGACCCGGACGACGGCCTCAGCCGCCCAGACCCGTCCAGGCGGGGTGGTGCGGGTCGTCGGCGCGTACGACCACGTCCGCACGTCCGGCCGGAGCCACCTCCTCCTCGTACCGCGCGAAGGCGGGCAGCGTCCACCACTCGCCCTCCTCCGTACGCCGCCGGAGCGCACCGGGTGAGAGGCTCAGGTGGATCCCGAGGTCGAAGGGGAACCAGTGCCCGAGGAGAAGGGGCCCGTGGAGGATCAGCACCCCGCCCTCGGGGAGCACCTGGTACGGGCTGCGGGTCGCCCGGTCCGTGCCGGGGTTCCAGAGATCGGGCAGGACCCGTCCGCTGCCGCCCGCCTCGAGCGGACGGAACACCTCGCGCCACAGCGCGCCGGTGTCGAACCAGCTGTCGGCGTACGAGTCCGGGTCCTCCTTGCCGTATTCGTAGCGGAGGCTCGCCGGACGCAGGAAACCGCCGGTGGAGACGGTGAGCACCGGGCGCCCGCGGGCCCGGAGCGCCTCGGCGAGGTGCGCGGCGGGTTCTTCGGGGCGGGCTGCGGGAGCACCGTCGACGCCGATCCTCAGCCAGGACCCGCCGTCGGCCGGTTCGATTCCGTCGGCGTGACCGGCGAGGGTCCGGGCCAGCCGTTCCCAGGTAATGGCTTCAAAGTGCACGCATCCATCATGGCCCCGTCGCATCATGATCCGTATGGATCTCACCTTCGCCCGCCGGTTCGCCGGCCGGTGGCAGGACGACTGGAACTCTCATGACCTGGACCGCATCCTCGCGCACTACCACGACGACGTGACCTTCAGCTCTCCGATGATCGCCCGGCTGACGGGCGACCCGGTCGGGACCGTGCACGGCAAGGCCGCCCTGCGCGCGTACTGGGCGGCGGGCCTGGAGCGGATCCCGGACCTGGAGTTCGAGGTGATGGACGTACGCGCGGGCGTCGACGCGCTGGTCATCGACTACCTCAACCAGATCGGCGGCCGCGTGTACGAGGTACTCACCTTCGAAGACGGCCTGGTCGTGGCGGGCTTCGGCGCCTACGGCGAGACTCCCGCCAACTGACCGGACCTGTCGCTACCGCGACGCCGGGCAGTCCACCGCGTCGGCGTCGTCGGACAGCGCGCTTCCCTCGGGAAGCAGATACGTCACCCACAGCACGACGGGTTCGGTCCCGAGGTTGCGTCCGATGTGCCGGTGCCCGGACCCGGACGGTTCGATGAAGGACGTCCCCGCGGGTGTCGCCTCCACCGAGCAGTCGTGGAGGGTCCGGGTGAGCGTCCCGGACTTGACGACGGCGATCAGCTGCCCGCTGTGGGTGTGCCAGCCGGTGGACCCGCCGGGCGCCACGGTGATCTCCCGGAAGGTCACGTCCGTGCGGCCCTCAGGGGTCTTCACCCTGAGCTTGCCCTCGGACGTGCCCTCGGCGACGACCGTGCCGCTCACCCCGCTGCCCGGCGTGGCGACGGCCGCCGCCGGCACGAGGCCCGACGCGGCCACGCAGACGCCCACGAGCAGGGCCTTTCGCAGCGGCCCCCGCTTCTTCACATACCTTGCGCTCGTCCCGCTCGTACCGCTCGTCGCACCGACCGCACCGTCGAACCCCATGACCGACTCCTCAGCATTAGCCCGATGAACACGTCTACGCTCATGGCCAGTTGAGAGTATGACGTCAGGCTCGTGAGCGCTGTCCGCCGCGGAGTTCGTCAGCGAGCGGCCCTTCCCCGAGCACTTCCGCCCGGCCTTCCTCCACCGCTTCCGCGAGGGTGCCCTCGCCGCGCCCGAGGGCCAGGACGACTTCCGCGTCCAGCACGAGGACGGCGTCCGGGTGGCCGGCGGGACCGTATCCGTACACCTCACGTCCCTCCGCCTCCGGCCCGGTACTGATGTGGAACTCACCCTCCGCGAGCCTGACTTCGACGATCCCGCCGTGGGTGAGGCCACCCAGGGCCCTCAGCAGCGGCAGCGCGAACCAGTGGGCCCTCACCGCGTCCGTGGGGCGGCGTTCGTCGAGCGCGGGGGTGCCCCACCGGGCGAGTGCGGTGAGCACCGGGAGCAGTCCGCGGCCGTGCTCGGTCAGTTCGTAGACCGCTGCGGCCGCGGGAGGCGGCAGGCGGCGGCGCACGGCCAGGCCGCCCTGCTCCATGTCCTTGAGCCGGGAGGCCAGCACGTCCGTACTGACTCCGGGCAGATCGGCGTGCAGATCCGTGTAGCGGCGCGGGCCGGCCAGCAGTTCACGGACGATCAGCAGGGTCCACCGGTCGCCGACGGAGTCGAGGGCGCGGGCGGTGGCGCAGAACTGGTCGTAGCTCCGGCGGCGGGCGGGGCGTGCGGGCTGCTGCTGACGTGGCATGCGACGCAGTCTAGACATGTTGTTGGACTTTCCAAGCCTGAGCTTGGTAAAACCAAGTATCGCAATTCGCTTCGGGGAGGCACGCCATGGAGTTCCGGCAGTCCAGCAAGCTCAACGAGGTCTGTTACGAGATCCGGGGGCCGGTCATCGAGCAGGCGAACGCCCTGGAGGAGGCGGGCCACAGTGTGCTCCGCCTCAACACGGGCAACCCGGCGCTCTTCGGCTTCGAGGCGCCGGAGGAGATCGTCCAGGACATGATCCGGATGCTGCCGAAGGCACACGGCTACACCGACTCGCGCGGGATCCTGTCCGCGCGCCGAGCCGTCGCGCAGCGTTATCAGGCGATGGGGCTGGCCGATGTCGACGTGGACGACATCTTCCTCGGCAACGGGGTCTCGGAGCTGATCTCCATGGCGGTGCAGGCCCTGGTGGAGGACGGCGACGAGATTCTCGTCCCGAGCCCCGACTTCCCGCTCTGGACCGCGGCGACGACGCTGGCGGGCGGGAAGGCCGTGCACTACATGTGCGACGAGGGTGCGGACTGGAATCCCGATCTCGCCGACATGGCCTCGAAGATCACCGACCGCACCCGGGCCATGGTGATCATCAACCCGAACAACCCGACGGGCGCCGTCTACCCCCGCGAGGTCCTCGAGGGCATGCTCGACCTGGCTCGCCGTCACGGCCTGATGGTGCTGGCCGACGAGATCTACGACCAGATCCTGTACGACGACGCCGAACACCACAGCGTGGCGGTCCTGGCCCCCGATCTGCTCTGCCTCACCTTCAGCGGGCTGTCCAAGACGTACCGGGTCGCGGGCTTCCGCTCGGGCTGGATGGTGGTGTCGGGCCCGAAGCAGCACGCCCGAAGCTATCTGGAGGGGCTCACCATGCTCGCCTCCATGCGGCTGTGCCCCAACGCCCCCGCCCAGTACGCGATCCAGGCGGCCCTCGGCGGCCGGCAGTCGATCAAGGAACTGACCGCCCCGGGCGGCAGGCTGCACGAGCAGCGCGACCGGGCGTGGGAGCGTCTCAACGAGATCCCCGGGGTGTCGTGCGTGAAGCCGAAGGGCGCGCTGTACGCCTTCCCGCGCATCGACCCGAAGGTCCACGACATCGTGGACGACGAGCGGTTCGTCCTGGATCTGCTGCTGCGGGAGAAGATCCAGGTGGTGCAGGGCACCGGCTTCAACTGGCCGCGCCCGGACCACTTCCGCATCCTCACCCTGCCGCACGTCGACGACCTGGACGCCGCCATCAGCCGTATCGGCCGCTTCCTGAGCGGATACCGCCAGTGATCTGCCGGACCTGCGGAACCCCGTGCAGACCCAGTTCGTGTCGCCCGGTCCGGTGGGGGCGATCGTCGAGGGCGGGCTGGATCCGGCGGAGGACCCCCGCTGGGCGGACTCAGGTGCGGCGTCACCGGCCGAGTACGCACGCTGGGCAGGCCATCTGTGCGGTATGGCCTGCCTGAGCATGGCGCTCGGCGCCGGGTCACCGTCCCTGTTCGCCCTGCGGGACGGCGCGTCGGAGTACGAGGCGTACGCCGAGGATGCCGACGGGGTGATCAAGGGGCTGGTCTACGCTCCCTTCGCCCGGGACGCGTCCGAGGTCCACGGCCTCGAAGCGGTCGCCCACCGGCACCTCTCCCCCGCCGGAATCCTGGGCCTGCTGGACGAGGGCCGGAGGGTGATGGCCTCCGTGCACCACGGGATCCGGCATCCCGGACGGCCCGCTCCGAAGCGCCGCGGCCACCTGGTGCTGCTGACCTCCCGAACGGCGGACGGCGCCGGCGTGCACTTCCACAACCCGTCGGGAACGACGGCCGGGACGCGCGCGGCCGGTCTTCCCCTGCCTGTCTTCGAGCGCTTCTTCGCGGGACGCGGGGTCTCGCTTCCCGGCGCCCCGGCGACGGGCACGTAGCGGCTCACCGTCACGGATGGTCCGGCCTGGCCCCGGATGGCCCGCCGCGTGGGCGCGGCACTCCCGTGCCACGGTGGGCGCCGACGGGAGCCGTCCGCGCCCCGGTGGCCGAACGCCATTACGGCGAAACGGGCGTGACGGGCCGTGGGTCCGGCGTTCGCCGACCGCACGGGCACGCCGAATCCCCCGGGCGGGCTCACCGCCCAGGAGGGCCGGAGCAGTGGCACACTCCAGCGGGGTCGTCGAGCGGGAGCGTTCGTACGAGCTGATCCCGCTGCACCCGGCGCCGGACCGCCCGCGCGGGGCCCGCAGGGGGAACGGATCCCCTCCGCGTACGAGTAGGCCTACGCCCGGCAATCGGTGGCCCGGCCGGCCGAGCGGGCCCTCGGCAGTCACGACGAATCCGGACGGGGAGCGATCGACATGGGTGCGGCGATACGCCACTTCACCGCCATCGCCCCCGGGGGCCAGGTGTTCACGGTGAACGTCGAGCGCGACTTCCGGTACGACCCGTATCGCGATCTCCTCGCCTGCGCGCACTGCGACTGGTCTCCGTCGCTGCTCACCACGCAGCGGATCGACGCCATGGCCTGGGACCATCTGGCCGGGTCACACGATGCCACCCGCGGACGGACCGACCAGGAGAACGAGTCCTTCCGCAGGGCCCGTCGGGTGATGCTCCCGCTGTGCGCGGTCGTGATCGTCGTGCTGCTGGTGTTCCTGCAGAGCTGAGGGCGGCCCTGCGGAGCAGTCAGCCGCGCAGAGCTGAGAGGGCGGCGACCGGGTCGGGGTCCGGTGTCGCCCGGGGCCACCAGTCGTCCTCACCCGGGTCGGATTCGTAGCCGTACCAGCGGCTGTCGTGGCCGAATCGGAGCTGGAGGGTGCCGGCGGCGTTGGTCAGGTGGTTGCGCCAAGGCTGGAAGCGCGGGAAGTCGGCTGCGGCGAGGGCGGGCCTGGCCCGGTCGAACGGGCCGGCCGGCGGGTCCCACGGGGTCTCCAGCACCTCCAGCCCTTCCGCGCCGCCCTGCCGCCAGGCGGCGACGGCCCGGGCCAGGTCCGTGGTGCTGTGTCCTGTGGCGAAGGCGAGCTCTCGGTAGAGCGCCCGGGTCGTGGCGGTGAGCCCGGCGGTGGGGCGCGACGCGGCGATCCGTACGGCGTCCTGCCAGGTGCTGAGCCCGGCGAGCGGGTCGTCCCCGGTGGTGAGCAGCGCGTGGGCGCGGGCCGCCGCGTCCGTGGCGAGGTGGTCGAGGCCGAGCGGGTCCCGGGCGCCGGGCAGCTCCGGGTAGGACGGCGGCTCGCCGGGGTACGGCGGCACCGGCAGGGGGGCGGGCAGCGGCGGCAGGAAACGGTCGGCCAGGGCGTCGCGGGCCGCGACCGAGGGCATGGTGGGGGTGTCCGGGCGCTCACGGGCGGAGTGCTCGGCGTTGCGGCGGCCCAGCTCGTCGAGGAGCTCGCGCTCACCTCTGCCGCGCATCAGCAGGAGGACGAACGGGTCGCTGTCCAGTAGCCGGGCCGTCTGGAAGCAGAGCGCCGCCACGTGCTTGCAGGGCCAGCCCCGGTCCGGGCACGAGCAGTCGGGGTCCAGATCACCGGCGGCGGGCAGCAGACGGATGCCGGCCTCGCCCGCGGTGTCGACCAGGGAGTGCGGCATCTCCTTGTCGAGGAGCGCCGACAGATGCCCGGGCCGGCCCGCGACGGCGTCCAGGAACGTGTCCCAGTCGGACGCCGGCAGCGTACGCAGGCGCAGCTCCGCGCGGTAGGGACGGGGGCGGCTGCCGTGGACGTAGGCGATGACCCGGCCGGGCGTGACGGTGATCGCGGCGACATGGCCGCCGTCGGCGTACGTACGGCCGCGGGCGAGACGCCCCTCGTCCATCGACAGGGATTCCAGTGCGTCCACCCAGGCCCGGCCCCACCAGCTGTCCGCGAAGGGCCCGTCGGCGTCGGAGGCACGGGCGGGCACCGCTTCGAAGGTACGCCGCAGATCATCGGGGCCCGGGCGGGCCGCAGGGCTCCCACCGGGCCTCATGGCGTCCTCCGGAGCGAGACCAGGTCGGCCAGGTCACGGTCGCTGAGCTCGGTCAGGGCTGCCTCGCCGGTACCGAGCACCGCGTCGGCGAGGGCGCGTTTGGACTCCAGCAGTTCGCTGATCCGGTCCTCGACCGTGCCCTCGGCGATCAGCCGGTGCACCTGCACGGGCTGGGTCTGGCCGATGCGGTAGGCACGGTCGGTGGCCTGCTCCTCGACCGCCGGGTTCCACCACCGGTCGTAGTGGATGACGTGGGCGGCCCGGGTGAGATTAAGTCCTGTGCCCGCCGCCTTGAGCGAGAGCAGGAAGACGGGGACCTCACCGGACTGGAAGCCGTCCACCATCCGCTCCCGCTCGGGCACGGGCGTGCCGCCGTGCAGCAGCTGGGAGGGGATCGCGCGGGAGGCGAGGTGGGCGGAGAGGAGCCGGGCCATCGACACGTACTGGGTGAAGATCAGGACGGAGCCGTCCTCGGACAGGATGGTGTCGAGGAGCTCGTCGAGCAGGGCGAGCTTGCCCGAGCGTCCGGTGAGCCGGGTCGGCTCCTCCTTCAGATACTGCGCGGGGTGGTTGCAGATCTGCTTGAGCGAGCCGAGCAGCTTCATGATCAGTCCGCGCCGTGCGATGCCCTCCGACTGTTCGATGAACGCCATGGTCTCCCGGACGGCCGCCTCGTAGAGCGTGGCCTGTTCCCGGGTGAGGAAGACGGGGTGGTCGGTCTCGGTCTTGGGCGGCAGCTCGGGTGCGATGCCCGGGTCGGACTTCTTGCGGCGCAGCAGGAAGGGGCGGACGAGTCGGGAGAGCCTCTCTACCGCCTCCTCGTTGCCCAGGCCCGCCGCGGTGCCGGTGTTCTCGACGATCCTGGCGTGCCGGGAACGGAACGCCTTGAGGGGGCCGAGCAGGCCGGGGGTGGTCCAGTCGAGCAGCGCCCACAGCTCGGAGAGGTTGTTCTCGACGGGGGTGCCGGTCAGGGCTACGCGGGCGGGCGCGGGGATGGTGCGCAGCGCCCTGGCGGTCGAGGAGTGCGGATTCTTCACGTGCTGTGCCTCGTCGGCGACGACCAGTCCCCAGGTGTGCCCGGCGAGCTGCTCCGCGCCTGAGCGCATCGTGCCGTACGTCGTGAGGACGAAGCCGCCGTCGGTGCCTTCGAGGGTGCGGTCCGTGCCGTGGAAGCGGCGCACGGGGACGCCGGGTGCGAAGCGGTTGATCTCGCGGTGCCAGTTGCCGAGCAGGGACGCGGGACAGACGACCAGGGTGGGGGCGGCGTGGGCCCGGTGCAGATGGAGGGCGATGACGGTGATCGTCTTGCCGAGACCCATGTCGTCGGCGAGGCAGCCGCCGAGGCCGAGTGAGGTCATGCGGTCCAGCCAGGCCAGTCCGCGGAGCTGGTAGTCGCGGAGGGTGGCATCGAGCCCGGGTGGCGCCGGAAGGGTTGCGTCCTCGTCCAGGATGCGCGCGCGGAGAGCGGCGAGGGCTCCTTCCGGCACTGCTTCGACGTGTTCGCCGTCGACCTCGGCGCTGCCGGTGAGGGCGACACCGAGCGCGTCCACCGGGTCCAGGAGACCGAGCTCCCGCTTCCGTGCCTTGCGCACGAGCGCGGGGTCCACCACGACCCATTGGTCGCGCAGCCGCACCACCGGCCGGTGCGCCTCGGCCAGGGTGTCCATCTCCGCCTCGGTGAGCTGGTCGTCGCCCAGGGACAGCTGCCAGTTGAACGTGAAGAGCTGCTCGGCGTCGAAGAACGAGGTGCCGTCTGTCGCCGAACCCGGCGCGGGACGGACGACGGCCGACGCGGTGAGTGAGCGGGCGAGCTCCCGGGGCCAGTGGAGCGCCACCCCCGCCGCCGCGAGCCGTACTCCGGCCGCGCCGATCAGCTCGTACAGCTCGTCCTCGGTGACGGCGAGCACGTCGGGGACGGGCTGGTCGAGCAGTCGCTCCAGCGGAGGCCAGACGCGGGCGGCACGGCGCAGTGCGAGCACGGCGTCGATCCGGGCTCTGGGCCCGAAGGGCTCGCCCGCCCCGCCGCTCCACAGTGTGGCCGCGTCGGTGACGTACGTCGGGTCGGCCAGGCTGTGCACCTGGGTGACGGCCGCGGCGGCATGGCGCGTGGCGGCCGGGGTCCGGGGGGCGATCCCGCCCGGAGCCTCGTCCAGGGGCGCGCCCTCGTCCGGCGCTGGCCCTGTCGCTCCGGAGCCCGCCGCTTCCCCGGTCGCTCCGGAGTCCGCCGCTTCCCCGGTGCCGCCCGAGGAGTCGAAGAGGTCGTACGCGGAGAGGTCGAGCCGGAGCGAGATACGCACTCCCGCGTCGAGTCCTGCGGCCACCTCGACGGCCCAGGCGCGGGCGTCGGGGAGGTGCTGTGCCTCGCGGGCGGCGAACGGCGCCCCCATGGCGTGGGCCGCGGCGGGCGTCCGGGGGAGGGTGTCGGCGACGGCGTCCATGAAGGCACCGAGCAACGCGCGGGGTTCGGGAACGCGCAGGGGTGTGCCCTCCAGCGGGACGGCGTGCCCCTCAGGCGGCATCGAGGCGGCGACCGCCCTCAGGTGGGCGATGTCCTCCGCGTCACGCGGCCCGGCCCGCCAGGCGTCCCGGTCGCCGGCCGTCAGCCCGGGCAGGAGTCTGCCGCGCGCCACCAGGTTGAGGGCGTGCAGGGCGGCTGCTCCCCACGCCCGGGTCGCGGGGTGGGCCACGGCACGGTGCCGGGCGCGCGCCAGCAGGGACACGACGTCCGCGACGGGAAGCACCACGGCGGGCACGGTACGGGGGCGGGCACCGTCCGTGCCGTGCCGTCCGACGACCGTGATCTCGGTGAGGGGCAGGTCCGGCCCGGTGGTGGGCCACACCGCGTCGGGGCCCGTGAGGCCGACGGTTCCTTCGGGATCCCAGAAAGCCATCCGGCCGTCCCGGGGCAACTCCGCGGGCAGGAAGACAGCCGCGCACCGCAGCAGCCGGTCGACGGTGACGTCCTGCGTCTGCCGCGTCATGTCCACCGCCCCCGTCCTGCCTCGGTCCCGTTGCACTTCTCCTGTCCTGGCGAGTCTAGGCGGGGGGTGTGACAGCACCCGCCCCGCCCGTGTTTCCACAGGTGGAGCGGGTGGGTGACCGCGTCAGTGGCGGGTGAAGGGCTTGCTGCGGGACCGCCCGGACAGCCGTTCCGGATCGAACTCGGGAAGCACGTCCGGGTCGAACTCCGGCACTCCGTCCGGATCCGGCACTCCGTCCGCCTCGGGCCCCGGGCCGGCGAGAGGCGGGTCGGGGAGCGGCTGGTCCGTGAACGTCTGTTCCGTGACCGGGTCCACGACGGACGGGCCCCCCGCCGAAGGATCCACGACGGACGGGTTCACCACGGGCAGGCTCTCGGCGGGTGGTCCGCCGGGCCGCCGGGCCGTCACCGGCTGCTCGGGCTCACCCTGCGACTGCCCGGCACCGGCCTCCGGCTGCGGCTGCTGCCCCTGCTGCGCGCGTTCCAGGAAGCGGAGCAGCTCCACCGGGAAGGGAAGGACCAGCGTGGAGTTCTTCTCGGCCGCGACAGCGACCACGGTCTGCAGCAGCCGCAGCTGCAGCGCCGCCGGCTGGGTCGACATCTGCTGCGCGGCCTGGGCGAGCTTCTTCGACGCCTGCAGCTCCGCGTCGGCGTTGATGACCCTGGCGCGCCGCTCACGGTCGGCCTCGGCCTGCCGGGCCATGGACCGCTTCATCGTCTCCGGCAGCGAGACGTCCTTGATCTCCACGCGGTCGATCTGCACGCCCCAGCCCACCGCGGGACTGTCGATCATCAGCTCCAGCCCTTGGTTCAGCTTCTCGCGGTCGGACAGCAGATCGTCCAGGTCGCTCTTGCCGATGATCGACCGCAGCGAGGTCTGTGCCATCTGGGACACCGCGAACCGGTAGTCCTCCACCTGGATCACCGCGCTCGCCGGGTCCACCACCTTGAAGTAGATGACCGCGTCCACCCGCACGGTGACGTTGTCGCGCGTGATCCCGTCCTGGGCGGGGACGGGCATCGTCACGATCTGCATGTTCACCTTCCGGAGGCGGTCGATGCCCGGGACGATCATGGTGAACCCCGGGGGGCGCACCTCGTCATGGAGCCGGCCGAGCCGGAGCACCACGCCCCGCTCGTACTGCTTGACCACCCGGGCCGCGGCCATGGCGTACACCAGGCCGCCCGAGAGAACCGCCACCAATGCGACCACAAGCTCCTGGACCATCACGGCCCCCTGCCTCCGGGGTGCGTCGCCGCACCCACCTATCACGCCCCTATTAACACGATATGCCCGATCCGCACACCCTTGAACCTCCGTCCGGGTGCCAGTGGCCCCGGCCGGCCGCGCACCGGATGCCGGCACTACGCGGACCGGGCAGGGTGGCCAGCGCCAGCACGTCCCTGTGACGTACCGATGAGCCGGACGAGCAGACGAGGACCCGCCCATGTCCGTCACCGCGCCCCCCACCGTTCTCCGCCGACGGACCGGCATCGCCGCCGGTGCGGTCCTGCTCACCCTGACCGTCACGGGCTGCTCCGGGCTCGGGCGCACGGCGGTGGGGCCGGTCTCCTACAGCACGGACCAGGACAAGGTCGTCACCGTGCACAGTCCCTCGGTGAAGGGCTGCCACCGGATGGAGCCCGCCGGTGCGCAGAAGATCGAGAACAACACCCTGGTCGACATCATCCTGTACACCACGCCCGACTGCACCGGACGCCAGAGCGCCTACGTGGCGACCACCTTCAGCGACGCCAACGCCGGGCGCGCCCTGCCCTGGCGCAGCTACCGCTTCGTCCACTGACCGGCGCGGGGCCCGCGTCCGCGCCCTCGGATCAGCGCGGACAGATCCCGGGTCCGCTCACGCCCGTCCCGGGCGATGAGGACGGCCAGGGCGATGAGCAGGGCGGGCATGACCGCGTTCGGCGGATCGAGCAGGGTCAGCTGGACGACGGACGCACCGGCGAACAGCCCGACCAGGGCGATGGCTCCCACTCCCGCGAGCAGCGGTATCAGCAGGGCCAGCGCACCGGCCAGCTCCAGGCCCCCGATGGTGTACATCGCACCGCTGCCCCAGCCCATACGGTCGAACGACTCGACGGCCGACGCGTGGGCGACGAGCTTGGCCACCGCGCTGAAGCCGAGGAACAGCGCGAGGACGACGCGGGCCCCGGTCAGGGCTACGGAGGCCAGGCCCCGTCGGCGCGGCGCGGAGGGGGCATGCGGGGCGGCGAGCGAGGCGGGTGCGGCGGTTTCGGACATGGAGGTCTCCTCGGAGGGCTTCATGAGTGACGTGCGCCGGCGCGGGGGTGCGGCTCCTGCCGCCGCGTTTCCCGGCGCTTACGGACAGGTAGACCGCGCCGGACACCGGAATTCATCGCCTCCCGAGACCTCGATCGGGTTTTCCTCAGGTCTGCACGAGCCGTGCCGGCCCCCGGACGGCGTCCGGGGCGGGACGGCGGTCGACGGCGGGCCCGGCCTCCTCCGGACGGGCCTCGAACCGCTCTCCTCGTCGAGGTCCGGCGTCTCGGTGGAACTCCGCGTTCCCCGCCGGCACCGCGGAACACCTGCCTTCAGTACGGCGGGTAGCGGCCCTCCGGCCATGCCACCGGCTGCTCCAGCTCCGTGCACAGATCGTCGGCGAGTTCGGCGATCACCGACCGCCCCTCGGTGAGGACCAGCCAGGAGGCGGGCAGCCGTACGTCACCGTGGCGCGCGCCGAGCAGATTGCCGCAGACCGCCCCTGTGGAGTCGCTGTCGCCGGAGTGGTTGACGGAGAGCAGCAACGCCTCGGCCACGTCGTCGGCCCCCGGGAGCACCAGCGCGCAGTACACGGCGATGGCGAGGGCCTCCTCGGCGACCCAGCCCGCACCCAGGGACTCGACACGCTCGGCCGTGGGCCCGCCCAGAGCCGCGAGGTCGACCGCAGCACGCAGCGCGGCCGTCGTCTCCTCGTGGCCGCGATGGCGGCCCAACAGGTCCATGGCACGCAGCACGGCGCCCGCCGGCGAGTCGCCCTCCAGCAGGTGCGTGACGATCGCGGCGAGCGCGCCCGCCGCGTACGCCCCGGTGGGATGCCCATGGGTGATAAGCGCGCATCGGGCGGCGAGCCCGAAGGCCGTCGCCGCGTCCGCGCCCAGCAGCCCGAAGGGGGCCGACCTCATCACCGTGCCGCACCCTTTGGAGTGCGGATTGACGGGACCGGGGAGGGCGAGCGGTGCGCCGGGATCCGGGACATGGCGGGATGCAAGGCCGGTCAGACACGCGTTGCCGGGCGCGCGGCGTGCGTACAGCCAGGGCTCCTGCCTGAGCCGGCCGGTCCGCACCTGGTCGTCGCCGCCGCGGGAAGGCGGCGAAGGGTAGTTCTGGGTGTCCAGCCAGCGCAGGTAGGCGTTGCGCACCAGCTCGGTCTCCGCGCCTCCGATGCCCTTGGCGGATGCCCGGGCGTGGGCCCTGATCAGTCCTTCGACCGTGAAGAGCGTCATCTGGGTGTCGTCCGTGATCCGTCCGACGACCCCGTCGGAGTCCGCGACGGGGCCGCGCACGCCGTGCTCACCGTGGGCACGGCGGATGCCGTCCAGGGAGAGGAACTCGACGGGGTTGCCCAGCGCGTCCCCGATCGCGCCGCCCAGCAGCGCGCCCCGCACCCTGGACCGGCGGGCGACGCGGGCGCCCCACGACGTCCCCCCGACCGCATGTCCCTGTCCCGTCGTCGCCACAGCCCGCTCCCCCTCGTCCGCCGCCATTTCCATACGCCGCCCGGCAGGGGCAAGCTGGAGAAGAGGCGATGGTGATGCGTACCGGAAGTGAACCGTCCACCGCACGCAGCCCCCTGCGGATGCGACTATGGCTGAGTCTATGGGGCATGATCTGGGCCTTGCCCGGCCTGGTGGCCTTCGTCGCGACCGGACGCCCTGGCTGGGCCACTGCCTGCGGTGTCCTACTGGTCGTCACGATCACGGACCTCTGCATCGTCGTCCGCCACCTGCGGCAGGGCCCGCATTACCAGCCGGGCCGGGAGATCCCGCCGTACGAGCCCGACAGGGGCGGGCGGGGTGACCGGGGGCGGGGCGACCGGGGGCAGTACGGCCCCTGAGTCCGGCCGGAGCGAGTCCGCCGGAGAGCCTCGCTCCGGCCGGAGAATCTTGCCCCGCCGGAGAATCTTGGCCCCGCCGGAGAATCTGGCTCCGCCGCAGAGCCCTGTGAGCGGAAGAGGGGCATCCGGGCGGCCCCGGCCCGGGGGTGCGCGGGCCGGGGCCCTGCCCGGAGGGGGCGCGCGGCCCAGGGGCGATCAGGCCCGGTCGTCGAAGCGGGCGGCCTGCAGGTACTCCGGTTTCGGGTCGAGCGCGGCTGCCAGCCGGAAGTGACGGGTGGCCTGTTCGGGCCTGCCGGCCCGCTGGAAGGTGCGGGCCAGGGCGAAGTGCGCGAAGGCGTTGTCCGGCTCACGCTCCAGGACCAGCTCGAACTCAAGCTCGGCAGGGCGCAGTTGGGCGGCGGCGAAGAAGGCACGGGCACGCAGCAGGCGAGCCGCCGTGTTCTCCGGGTGGGCGGCTATCACCGAGTCGAGCAGCTTGACAGCACCCCGCGGGTCCCGTGCGGCGAGCAGCTGCTCCGCCGCGCGGAAGTCGATGACATGCGTTTCCGGATTGTTCTCGGGCACGGACGTATCCTTCCCCTCGCCTTCGGCTTTTCAACATCCGGCCAGGTGTGCGTATTCCGGACAGGCGCCGGATCAGTTCGCGGCGACCCGTGCGGTGAGCTCCGACCAGAGCGCGCGGACCTGGGGTTCCAGGTCCTCCATCGGACCGTCGTTGTCGACGACGAGATCGGCGACGGCCAGCCGCTCCTCGCGCTTGGCCTGCGTGGCCATCCGCGCGCGGGCGTCGGACTCCGTCATGCCGCGCAGCCGTACGAGGCGGTCGAGCTGGGTCGCGGGCTCCGCGTCGACGACCACGACCAGGTCGTAGAGCGGGGCGAGGCCGTTCTCGGTGAGCAGCGGGACGTCGTGGACGACGACCGCGCCCGGCCCGGCGGCCCGCTCCAGCTCGGCCGAGCGGGCCCCGACCAGCGGGTGGACGATGGCGTTGAGCGTCGCCAGGCGCGCGGGGTCGGCGAAGACGATCGAGCCGAGCGCCGGCCGGTTCAGGGATCCGTCGGCCCCGAGGATTCCGGGGCCGAAGGCTTCGACGACGGCCGTGAGCCCGGGGGTGCCGGGCTCGACGACCTCGCGGGCGATCCGGTCGGCGTCGATCAGCACGGCTCCGTATCGTGCGAGCAGACGTGACACTTCACTCTTGCCGGCGCCGATCCCGCCGGTCAGGCCCACTTTAAGCATGCGCCGAGCCTAGCCTCCGGCCGGGGAGCCGCCGGAGGTCCGGTCAGGAATCGCCCTCACGTTCCGCGAGGAAGCGTTCGAACTCGCGGCCGATCTCGTCCGCCGACGGCAGGTCGACCGGCTCCGCGACGAGGTTGCCCCGGGTCTCGGATCCCGCGACCGCGTCGTACTGGTGCTCCAGCCCTTCGACGAGCGAGACGAGCTCCTCGTCACCCTGCCGGACCTGCCGCTCGATCTCGGTCTGGGTGCGGTGCGCCTCCGTACGCAGGGTGTGCGCGACGCTCGGCAGCACCAGCCCGGTAGCCGCGGTGACCGCCTCCAGGGCGGTGAGCGCGGCGTCCGGGTAGGCGGACCTGGCGACGTAGTGCGGCACGTGGGCGGCGATGCCCAGGACGTCGTGGCCGGCCTGCATCAGCCGGTACTCCACGAGCGCCTCGGCGGAACCGGGGACCTGCGCCTCGTCGAACGGGCTGCGGTGGCCCGGCATCAGGTCTGTTCGGTTGCCGTGCGGGGTGAGGCCTACGGGACGAGTGTGCGGGACGCCCATGGGGATGCCGTGGAAGCTGACCGCGAGGCGGACACCGAGCCTCTCCACGACCTGTTCCACGGCGGCGGCGAACCTCTCCCACTCGACGTCGGGCTCCGGTCCGGAGAGCAGCAGGAACGGCGCACCCGTCGCGTCCTGCACGGCCTTCAGCTCCAGGTTGGGCGACTCGAACGCCGTCCACCGGTCACGCTTGAAGGTCAGCAGCGGGCGGCGCGCCCGGTAGTCGACGAGCCGGTCGTGGTCGAAGCGGACCACGGTCTGGTGCGGCAGCGTCTCGAGCAGGCCGTCGACGATCTGCTCACCGGTCTCGCCCGCGTCGATGTACCCGTCGAAGTGGTAGAGCATGACCAGGCCGGCCGATTCCTGGGCGAGCGCCATGTCGACGACGGCCAGGCCCTTCGGCTCCCATTCGTACAAACTCTGCGGATCAGGCACGGTTACCGCTCCTCCTCGTGTTCCTGGACAAGAACACCCCGCGCGGCCGCGGCATTCCCGCCTGCCCGTCCGACTCGCGGCCACGCGAGGACACAGCTGCGCATCACCCTCGCCGCGTTCCGCGCCCAGGCGACGGTCCGTGCCGTCGGGCGCCGGGTGCGGCCGAGGCGCCGACCACTGAAGTGCGCGTGTGCGGCACGGCCGTTGAGCCCTGCGGGAGCAGGCATCGGGCCCGTGGGACAGGGAGACCGGACGGACTCCGGGCGCGGGGCGGAGACGGGAGGAGCGTGTGGCGATCCCGCATCCGGATGTGCCGGCGTGGGCCGTCCGGCGACGCACCGGCCTTCGTTCCGCCACCTCGTCGATCAGGCGGACGTCGGCGTTCCCGTCGGCGAACACCTCGGCTGAGCGGCCGAGTTCCCGGGGGGGCCGAGGACTGCTGTCCCCCGTGGAGTGCGGAGGGTTCCGGCGTTCAGCCGACGGCCGCCACCGCCGGGGCGAGGTGTCCGCCATGTGCGCCCTCCCTGACTCCCCTGGTGATCCTGGCTCCGGACGACCCTGGCGTTGCGCGGGCGTCGGCGTCGCGCGGGGCCCTGACGTCGCGTGGACCTCGGCGTCGCACGGACGTCGGCGTTGCGCGGATCCTGACGTCGCGCGGATCCCTACCCCGTACGAACCCTGACGTCGCGCGGATCCTGACACACGCGCATTACAGGCCGTCAGCCGTCCTTGTATCTCGCACGTTTCCTCGGTCTCCGCAGACACATGGAGCCCATTGGTCCAGACCTTGACATGTCCATCGACCGCACTTACCGTCGCGGCAGATTCAGGCAGCCGCCCGGTATTCACGTACGGGAACTCCTGAGCCCTTCGACGGGAAGGCACCCCCATGCGCACCCGCACGCTGATCCCCGCCCTTCTGACCGCCTCACTCGCCGCCGGCGCCCTTCCCTTCACGGCGGGGTCCGCCCAGGCTGCCACGGTCGTCGACGTGAGCACCGCCGCCCAGCTGAAGGCAGCCCTCGCGTCCGCTGCTCCGGGTGGCACCATCCGGCTCGCCGACGGGACGTACACCGGCAACTTCAAAGCGACCGTGCCGGCGACCTCCGCCGCACGCATCACCCTCACCGGATCCTCCGCGGCCGTCCTGACCGCGGGTGGCGGCTACGGCCTGCACCTGAACGGAGCGTCGTACTGGACGGTGCGCGGCCTCACGGTCACGGGCGGCCAGAAGGGCATCGTGACCGACGCGGCGGCCGGCGTCGTCATCGACTCGGTGACCGTGCACGGCCTCGACATGGAGGGCGTCCACTTCCGCAAGTCCAGCCGGAGCGGCATCCTGCGGAACTCCTGGATCCACGACACCGGCCACGACGGCCGGGGCATGGGCGAGGGCGTCTACGTGGGGTCGGCGGGCGATCTCACCGACCGGAGCGACGACGCGCAGATCATCGGCAACACGATCGGCCCGGGCGTGGGCGGCGAGAACATAGACATCAAGGAAGGCACCACCGGGGCGAGGATCATCGGCAACACCTTCGACGGCAGTGGACTGACAGGCGCCAACTACGACGACTCCTGGGTCGACGTGAAGGGCAACGACGTGCTCGTCGAGGGCAACAAGGGTGTCCGCACCACGAACAACGGATACGAGACACACACCCAGCAGAGCGGCTGGGGCTGCGGCACGGTCTTCCGGAACAACGCCTCGGACCTGACCGGCGCCACCGGTGGCGCGCAGCTCGCCGTGAACGTCACCAACCGGAGCGCGAGCTGCCTCACCACCGTCTACGCCACCAACACGGTCACCGGCGGCAAGGGGCTGACGAACATCGCCGTCACGCCCTGATCGCCTGTGTCCGGACACGAGTGAGGCCCGCCCCCCGAAGGGGACGGGCCTCACCTACAGCTCTACAGCTACTGCAGCCGATGAGCGGCTGGGGTCAGAGCGTCAGCTCTGGCCGCCGGCCAGCTTCTCGCGCAGGGCAGCCAGGGCCTCGTCCGACGCCAGGGCGCCGGAGTTGTCCGCGGACTCCGAGGAGTACGAGCCGCCGCCACCGCTGCCGCCGGAGGCAGCCGGGGCCGCGCCGGCCGGGGCGGCAGCGCCCTCGGCAGCGGCAGCCTCGTCGGCCTCGCGGGACTTGATGACCTGGGCCTGGTGCTGCTCGAAGCGCTGCTGCGCCTCGGCGTACTGCGTCTCCCAGACCTCGCGCTGCGCCTCGAAGCCCTCGAGCCAGTCGTTGGTCTCGGGGTCGAAGCCCTCGGGGTAGATGTAGTTGCCCTGGTCGTCGTACGACGCGGCCATGCCGTACAGGGTCGGGTCGAACTCGACCGACGCCGGGTCGCCACCGAAGGCCTCGTTGGCCTGCTTCAGCGAGAGGCTGATGCGACGGCGCTCGAGGTCGATGTCGATGACCTTGACGAAGATCTCGTCGTTGACCTGGACGACCTGCTCCGGGATCTCCACGTGGCGCTCGGCCAGCTCGGAGATGTGGACCAGGCCCTCGATGCCCTCGTCGACGCGCACGAACGCACCGAACGGAACGAGCTTGGTGACCTTACCGGGAACGACCTGCCCGATCTGGTGCGTACGGGCGAACTGCTGCCACGGGTCTTCCTGCGTCGCCTTGAGCGACAGCGAGACGCGCTCGCGGTCCATGTCGACGTCGAGGACCTCGACGGTGACTTCCTGACCGACCTCGACGACCTCGGAGGGGTGGTCGATGTGCTTCCAGGACAGCTCGGAGACGTGCACGAGACCGTCGACGCCACCCAGGTCCACGAAGGCACCGAAGTTGACGATCGAGGAGACGACGCCGGAGCGGACCTGACCCTTCTGCAGGGTCGTGAGGAACGTCTGGCGGACCTCGGACTGGGTCTGCTCGAGCCAGGCACGGCGGGACAGGACCACGTTGTTGCGGTTCTTGTCCAGCTCGATGATCTTGGCCTCGAGCTCCTTGCCCACGTAGGGCTGGAGGTCGCGGACGCGACGCATCTCGACGAGCGACGCCGGGAGGAAGCCACGGAGGCCGATGTCGAGGATGAGACCACCCTTGACGACCTCGATGACGGTACCGGTGACGATGCCGTCTTCTTCCTTGATCTTCTCGATGGTGCCCCAGGCACGCTCGTACTGAGCGCGCTTCTTCGAGAGGATCAGGCGGCCTTCCTTGTCCTCCTTCTGGAGAACCAGGGCCTCGATCTCGTCGCCGACCTTGACGACCTCGTTCGGGTCGACGTCGTGCTTGATCGAGAGCTCGCGGCTCGGGATGACGCCTTCGGTCTTGTAACCGATGTCGAGGAGGACCTCGTCGCGGTCGACCTTGACGATGACACCGTCAACGATGTCGCCGTCGTTGAAGTACTTGATCGTCTCGTCGATCGCCGCGAGGAACGCGTCCGCGTCGCCGATGTCGTTGACCGCAACCTGCGGAGTGGTGGCGGTGGTCTCGGTGCTGCTCGTCATGTGGGAAAGGGCTCCGGTACGGACAGTGAGTCGTAGGTACTGCTACGCCGAAAGCCCTTATCGCCTCTGCAGAAGCCGGACAGCCTGGAAAGCACCGATCCGGTGGTCCGGAAGGCGCCTCGACAACCGAGGGGACATGCAACAGACGCGAGCGCGGCCTGCTAGGTCTGAAGCGCGCAGGCTCGCAGCGCAACTTGTAGCATACGGGGGCAGCCGGACAGGGTCAATGCGCGAAGGCGCACACCCGGGGCACACCACCCGAATCCCGGCGCGACTCACGTTCGCCGAGGCCACATCAGGCCACAGCGGTGTGTCGCGCGCACACGGGCCGTACTCATGCGTAAGGCCCGTGGAGGCACCCGCGCGAGCCGGGTGAAGGCAAACTACAACGACGGGCACGATGAGCCAAGAGATCCACGGGTCCGAACCCGAAGCGACCCGGCGCGAAGCCGGCGAGGCCGAGAGCAGCCGGGCGAGCCGCGGCTGGTGGGACCGTAACGCCGACGAGTACCAGAGCGACCACGGGGCCTTCCTCGGGGACGACCGCTTCGTCTGGGGCCCGGAAGGGCTGGACGAGGCCGAGGCCGCCCTCCTGGGCCCGGCGGCAGCCCTGGAGGGCCTGGACGTCCTGGAGATCGGGGCGGGCGCCGCCCAGTGCTCCCGCTGGCTCGCCGCCAGGGGCGCCCGCCCCGTCGCCCTGGACCTCTCCCACCGCCAGCTCCAGCACGCCCTGCGCATCGGCGATGGCGTCCCCCTCGTGGAGGCCGACGCCGGACGGCTCCCCTTCCGGGACGGCTCCTTCGACCTGGCCTGCTCCGCCTACGGCGCGGTTCCGTTCGTCGCCGACCCGGTCCAGGTGTTCCGCGAGGTGCACCGGGTGCTGCGGCCGGGGGGCCGCTGGGTCTTCTCGGTGACGCACCCGATCCGCTGGGCGTTCCCCGACGAGCCCGGGCCGGAGGGCCTCTCCGTCTCCGCCTCCTACTTCGACCGCGTGCCGTACGTGGAGCAGGACGAGCGCGGCGACGCGGTGTACGTGGAGCATCACAGGACCCTGGGCGACCGGGTACGGGACGTGGTGGCGGGCGGCTTCCGGCTGGTCGACCTGGTGGAGCCGGAGTGGCCGGCCTGGAACGGCCAGGAGTGGGGCGGATGGTCCCCGCTGCGCGGCCATCTGATCCCCGGGACGGCGATCTTCGTCTGCGAACGGGACCACCGCTCGTCGTGAGAGGGCGGCGTACGACACTGGGGGCGTGATCCGTACCGACGCCCTGGACCAGTTGCCCGTACGCACCGCGGTACCCGCCCTGGAGCGGGCGCTCGACGAGCGGGGCGCCGCGGTGCTCTGCGCGCCGCCCGGGACGGGCAAGACGACGCTCGTGCCCCTGGTGCTCGCCGGCCTGACCGGGGGCGGCCCGGCGCGCCGGGTCCTCGTGGCCGAGCCACGCCGGATCGCCGCCCGGGCAGCCGCCCGGCGGATGGCGTGGCTGCTCGGCGAGCGGACCGGCGAACGGGTCGGCTTCACGGTGCGCGGCGAGCGGACGGTGGGCCCGGACACGGTGGTGGAGGTCGTGACGACCGGGGTGCTGCTGCAGCGGCTCCAGCGCGACCAGGAGCTGGCCGGGGTCGACGTGGTGATCATCGACGAGTGCCACGAGCGCCACCTGGACGCGGACACCGCCGCGGCGTTCCTCCTCGACGTACGGGGGACGATCAGGCCCGAGCTGCGCCTGGTGGCGGCGTCGGCCACCACGGACGCCGCCGGCTGGGCGCGATTGCTGGGCGACGCTCCCGTGGTCGAGGCGCGGGGCGTGTCCCATCCGGTCGAGGTGGTGTGGGCGCCGCCGGCCGGGTCCGTACGGCCGCCGCACGGGATGCGGGTGGACCCCGCCCTGCTGACGCATGTGGCCTCGGTGGTGCGGCGGGCGCTCGCCGAGCGGGACGGTGACGTCCTGTGCTTCCTGCCCGGTGTCGGCGAGATCGGCCGGGTCGCCGGACAGCTCGCGGGCGTGGACGCCGAGGTGCTCCAGGTCCACGGGCGGGCCCCCGCGGCCGTGCAGGACGCGGTGCTGGCGGGGTCGTCGGGCGGGCGCCGGGTGGTGCTGGCGACCTCCGTGGCGGAGTCGTCCCTGACGGTGCCGGGGGTGCGGGTCGTCGTGGATTCCGGTCTCGCCAGGGAACCGCGCACCGATCACGCGCGAGGGCTCAGCGCCCTGACGACCGTGAGGGCGTCCCGCGCCGCGGGACGCCAGCGCGCGGGCCGGGCGGGCCGCGAGGCCCCGGGGGCGGTGTACCGGTGCTGGGAGCAGGCCGAGGACGGCCGGCTGGCCGCGTTCCCCTCCCCCGAGATCAAGGTGGCCGACCTCGCGGCGTTCGCGCTGCAGGCGGCGTGCTGGGGAGATCCGGACGCCTCCGGCCTCGCGCTCCTGGATCCGCCGCCCGCCGGCGCCATGGGCGCGGCACGGGAGGTGCTGGCAGCGGTCGGCGCCGCCGACGCGACGGGACGCGCGACGAGCCGGGGCGTCCGGATGTCCAGGCTCGGCCTGCACCCCCGGCTCGCCCGGGCCCTTCTGGACGGCGCGGACGAGGTGGGCGGGCGCCGGGCCGCGGAAGTGGTGGCGCTGCTGAGCGAGGAACCGCCACGGGAGTACGGCGACGACCTGGCTCACGCGCTGCGCACGGCACGGCGGGGCGGGGACGGCTACGCGGCACGCTGGCGGCAGGAGGTGCGGCGGCTCTCGCAGTCCCTCGGGTCCTCGAAGGACACGGGGGCCGGTCCGGACGACGCGGCCGTGGGGCTGGTGGCGGCGCTGGCGTTCCCGGAGCGGGTGGCACGGGCCAGGGGTGAGGGGGCGTTCCTCATGGCGTCGGGCACGGGAGCGGAGCTACGGGACGGCTCACGGCTGCGCAGCGCCCCTTGGATCGCGGTCGCGGTAGCCGACCGGCCCGCCCATGCCGCGTCCGCCCGGGTGCGGCTGGCGGCCGTCATCGACGAGAGCACGGCGCGGCTGGCCGCCGGGCACCTGGGGTTCTCCGGCGAGGAGGTCCGCTGGGCCGACGGCGACGTGGTGGCGCGCTCCGTGGAGCGCCTCGGTGCCGTCGAGCTGTCGGTACGCGCGCTGCGGCGGCCGGCTCCGGAGCTGGTGCGCGGGGCGCTGCTGGAGGGGCTGCGCCGCGAGGGTCCGGGGCTGCTGCGGTGGACCCGGGACAGCGGGCAGCTGCGACTGCGACTCGCGTTCCTGCACCGCGTGCTGGGGGCTCCGTGGCCCGACGTGTCGGACGGGGCGCTGCTCGCACGTGCCGACGAGTGGCTGGAGCCCGAGTTGTCCCGGGCGGGTCGCAGGGCGGATCTGGCCCGGATCGACGCGGGGCAGGCGGTGCGGAGGCTGCTGCCGTGGGCGACGGGCGATGCCGCCCGGCTCGACGAGCTCGCCCCGGAACGGATCGAGGTACCGAGCGGGTCCCGGATCCGGGTGGAGTACGGCGGCGAGCAGCCGGTGCTTGCGGTGAAGCTGCAGGAGCTCTTCGGGCTGGCTGAGACGCCCCGGGTCGCGGGGGTGCCCGTCCTGGTGCACCTGCTGTCCCCTGCGGGGCGCCCGGCGGCGGTCACGGCGGACCTGGCGTCGTTCTGGCGGGATGGATACAGGGATGTGCGCGCGGAGCTGCGCGGTCGCTACCCGAAGCACCCGTGGCCCGAGGACCCGACGACGGTGGAGGCGACCCGCTTCACCTCGGCGCGGCTGCGCCGGGAGTAACGCCTCTCGTCCGGTCATGTGGGGCCGGGAGCATGCGGGCCTGCTATGCGGGCCCGGAGCAGGTCCGGAGCATGCGGACCCGGAGCATGTGGTTCCGGTGCATGTGGTTCCGAAGCATGTGGACCGGACCCGGAGCATGCGGGCCCGGAGCATGCGGGCCCGGAGTGTGCAGGCCCCGGAGCCGCCCGCCCGGGACGCACATGCCCGGGAGCGGCCGGTCTGCGAGCGTCCCGGGGCGTCCGGCCCGGGGCCGGGGAGCCCCGGGGCCGGGGAGCCCCGGGGCCGGGGAGCCCCGGGGCCGAGGAGCCCCGGCGCGGGCCCGGGCCCGGGCCCGGGCCGGACTGCCCGGGAGCCGGACGCCCCCGGTCCCGTACGCGTCAGGCCGCGGGGGCCTCCACCTTCAGCTCGATGGTCAGCGTGGCACCGCTCGCGGTGGTGAGCCGCAGCGTGTACGTGCCGGCCGTCTCGTCGGCGTAGATCTTCGGGAGCGTCAGGAGCCCGTCGGCGCCGGTCGTCAGGTCCAGGGTGCGGACGGGCTCGCCGTCCGCGTCCTTGAAGTACGGGCCCTTGTCGTTCTCGGCGGGCGTCTCGGCATCGGTGATCATCGTGGCGGTGACGGCGGTGTCCGCCACCCCTGTGCCCTTGTACGTGGTCCTGACCTCGACCCGGTCGGTGAACTCGGCGCCGGGGGCGGCCGTCAGGGCCTTGTCGCCGGTCCGGGCGACGGTGTCCGCCACCCGGGCGGTGACACTCGCGGTGTAGGTGACGGTGCGCGGCTTGGTGGTGCCGGCGACGGCGGTCACCTTGAAGGTGCCCGTCTTCTCACCGGCCGTCAGGGCGGGGGCGGTGACGGTGCCGTCGGCTCCGGTTGCCAGGGTCACGGTCTTCTTCCCGCCGGTGAAGCGGGCGTCCGTGTCGCCGACGAGGGCGAAGGTGACCGAGATCCTGGCGAGCGGGGCACCGAGCGTGTTCCTCGCCCGGGCCTTGACGCGCTGGGTGAACGCCTCGCCGGCCGTCGCGGTGAGCGGACCGGTACCCGCGTTCTCGAGGCTGCCGAAGACCTGGCCGGGCGCCGGGGTGGTGGGCGGGGGCGTGGTCGGCGGAGGTGTGGGCTTCGGAGGCGTCGTGGCCGGTGGAGGCGTGGTGGCGGGAGGCGTGGCCGGCGGGGAGGTGGCCGGCGGGGTGGTCGCGGCGGGAGGCGTGGGGGTCGGGGACGTGGACGGGGAGGTGGTGCTGCCGCCCGTGTCCACCGGGAGGACGCCCGCGCCGTCCGGGACCTCGTGGGTGCCGCGGTTGTAGTAGTCGAACCACGAGCGCACCGTGCGCAGGTACTCCGTCGAGTGGTTGTAGCTCAGCACCGCTCTGTCGAGGTCGGTGGCGATCGACAGGTCGCGGGTGCCCGCGCAGAGGTAGCGCCCGGCGGCCAGTGCCGCGTCGTGGATGTTGTTGGGGTCCTTGCGTCCGTCGCCGTTGGCGTCCTGGCCCCAGGTGGCCCAGGTGGACGGGATGAACTGCATCGGGCCGACCGCGCGGTCGTGGGTGGAGTCACCGTCGTACGCCCCGCCGTCGGTGTCCTTGATGAGTGCGAAGCCCTGGCCGTTGAGCGCCGGGCCGAGGATCGGGGAGAAGGTGGTGCCGTTCGCGTCGACCTTCCCGCCGCGGGCCTGGCCGGACTCGACCTTGCCGATCGCCGCGAGGAGCTGCCACGGCAGACGGCACGCGGCGTCGGTGCCCGCGATCTCCCGCTCGGCCTGCTTGTACGCGGCGAGCACCGAGGCGGGTATGCCCGCTTCGGCACTGCCGGTCACCGGCAGATTCACGGACGCACCCGGCTTGTTGGGCGTATTGAGCGGCGGAAGATCGGTGTGGTACGGCGAGTTGCCGGTTGCCGCACTGTCTCCGGACGGTGTCGCCCCGGCCGCCGCCTGGTCACCGGTCGCGCTGTCGGGATGCGGTGCCGCGGGAGCCTGCGATGCGGAGAGGGCCGCTACGGCAGCGGCCGCCACCGCGGTGGTGGTGGCCCCCCTGCGCAGTCTGCGGCCGAATTGCGCTGCCATAGGTGTCGGTCCCTCCCCGTCGACGGCTGCCCGCGCTCCCCGCGCGAGGACTCAGGCGACCCTACGACAACTCCTTCCGCCCGAACACCGGTCCCTGACCGGTTCTTACCGTTTTCTCAGCTCCCGGCCGTCAAGTCCCTTGACCCTTCGGCGGGTGACTCGGGCTCACGCATACTTGCCGCCATGCCCTTCACGCTCAGCCATGCCGCAGCCGTGCTCCCGGGAATCCGCAGGTCCGGGGTGGGCCGTGGTCCTCTCGTCCCCTCCGCCCTCGTCGCCGGGTCGTTCGCGCCCGACATCACCTACTACGCGGACACGGTCGTCCCGGGGGCGATGGAGTTCGGCGAGGTGACACACGCCGTGTGGGGAGTGTTCACCGTGGACGTCCTCGTCGCGGGGGCCCTGGTGGCACTCTGGCTGATGCTGCGCGAACCACTCGTCGCGTTGCTGCCCGGGGCGGTACAGGGGCGCGTGCACACCTTCGTACGGGGGACGCGCCGGAAGCCCGGCGCACCGTCGCTGTCCGAGGCGCTGTGGTTCGTCGGGTCCGCCGTCATCGGCTCGGGAACCCACGTCGTGTGGGACGCCTTCACCCATCACGACCGGTGGGGGACGGACCTGATCCCCGTCCTCAACCGGAGCGTCGGCGGGCACCCGGTGTTCCAGGTCGTCCAGTACGGCAGTTCCGCCGTGGCCCTGGCGATCCTGGCCTGGTTCACGTACACGGGGTTTCGGCGCACCGGGCCGGCCCCGGCACCGGAGTCCGTGCCGGTGCTCGGCCGGACCGAACGCGGATGGGCCCTCTCGCTCCTCGCGCTGTGTGTCCTGCTGGGCGTCATCCACCGCTGTGCCCGCTGGTACGCCCACTTCGGGCACGTCGCCTCGCCCCTCGACATCATCCCGACCGCGTGCTTCGGCGCCGGGGCGGGTCTGGCGGCCGGCCTCGTGCTGTACGGGGCGTGGATGCGGCTGCTGTGGAAGCCTTCCGGGCCACGGCCGCCTGACCGGCCCCGTGCCGACACCGCACGGACCCGCCCGGCCGGCCAGGACGCCGGCTGAGGCGTCACCCGCCAGGAGGGCCCGTGCGGACGGTCTGCTAGTGCGCGGCGGTCTCCCAGTCCTTGCCGACGCCGACGGAGACGTCCAGCGGTGCACGGAGCTCGACCGCCGTGGACATCTCGCGGCGCAGGATCTCCTCGACCTGCTCCCGCTCGCCCTTCGCGATCTCCAGGACGATTTCGTCGTGGACCTGGAGCAGCATCCGTGACGTCAGCTCCGCCTCGGTCAGCGCACGGTCAACCTTGAGCATCGCGACCTTCACGATGTCGGCGGCAGTGCCCTGGATCGGGGCGTTGAGCGCCATCCGCTCGGCGGCCTCGCGCCGCTGGCGGTTGTCGCTGTTGAGGTCGGGGAGGTAGCGGCGGCGGCCGAGGATCGTCTCGGTGTACCCGGTTGCCCTGGCCTCCTCCACGACCCGGTGGAGGTAGTCCCGCACCCCGCCGAACCGCAGGAAGTAGGTGTCCATCAGCCCGCGCGCCTCGCCGGCCTCGATGTTCAGCTGCTGGGAGAGACCGAAAGCGGAGAGCCCGTAGGCCAGGCCGTACGACATCGCCTTGATCTTGCGGCGCATCTCCGCGTCGACGGCGGACTTCTCGACGCCGAACACCTGTGAGGCGACCGTCGTGTGCAGGTCCTCCCCGGAGGTGAACGCCTCGATCAGACCGGCGTCCTCGGAGAGGTGCGCCATCACCCGCAGCTCGATCTGGCTGTAGTCGGCCGTCATCAGCGTCTCGAAGCCCTCACCGACGACGAAGCCCCGGCGGATCGCCCGCCCTTCGTCCGTACGGACGGGGATGTTCTGCAGGTTCGGCTCGGTGGAGGAGAGCCGGCCCGTCGCCGCGACGGTCTGGTTGAACGTGGTGTGGATACGGCCGTCCGCACCGACCGTCTTGATCAGCCCTTCGACGGTGACCCTCAGCTTCGCCTGCTCCCGGTGGCGCAGCATGATGACCGGCAGCTCGTGCTCGGTCTGCGCCGCGAGCCAGGCGAGCGCGTCCGCGTCGGTCGTGTAGCCAGTCTTCGTCTTCTTCGTCTTCGGCAGGGCCAGCTCACCGAAGAGGACCTCCTGGAGCTGCTTGGGCGAGCCGAGGTTGAACTCGCGGCCCACCGCGGCGTGCGCCTCCTTCACCGCCTGCTGCACCGCACCGGCGAACTGCTGCTCCATGCCTTCGAGGTGCGCCCGGTCGGCGGCGATGCCGTGCCGCTCCAGCCGGGCCAGCATGATCGACGTGGGCAGCTCCATGTCGTGGAGCAGCTCGGTGGCGCCGACCTCCTTCAGGCGGGTCGTGAACGCGTCCCCGAGGTCCAGCACCGCGCGGGCCTGCGCCATCAGGGCGTCGGCCTCCGCACGGTCGTCCGCACCGAAGGCCAGCTGCCCGTCGGACGCGGGGGCCGGTGCCAGCTCGCGGCCGAGATACTCCACGGCCAGCGCGTCCAGGGCGAACGACCGGCGCCCGGGCTTGACGAGATAGGCGGCGAGCGCGGTGTCCATGGTGATGCCGTCCAGCCGCCAGCCCTGCTCGGGGAAGACCCGCAGGGCGTTCTTGGCGTTGTGCAGGACCTTGGGACGCACGGGGTCCGCGAGCCAGGCGGCGAACGCCCGCTCGTCGGCCTCGTCGAGCTCGGCCGGGTCCAGCCAGGCGGCGGCCCCGTCGGCGGCGGCGAGCGCGATCTCGGTGACCGTGCCGGTGCCCAGCGACCACGTGTCGACGCTCATGACACCGAGCGGCTGCCCGCCGTGGGCCTCCAGCCACGGTGCGACCTCGCCCGGGCCCAGCACCGCACCGTCCAGCTCGATACCGGCCGCGGGCTCCGGCGGACCGGCCTCCTCCGCACCCGGGTCGACGGCGAGCAGCCGCTCGCGCAGGCTCGGATTACGGATCTCCAGGACGTCCAGCACACCGGTGACCGCCGTGCGGTCGTACGGAGCACGCTCCAGCTCGGCCGGGACCTTCGGCAGCTCGACGTCACGGACCATCTCGGTCAGGACACGGTTCATCTTCACCGCGTCCAGGTGGTCCCGGAAATTCTGGCCCGCCTTGCCCTTGACCTCATCGGCGCGCTCGACCAGCTCCGCGAACGAACCGAACTGGTTGATCCACTTCGCCGCCGTCTTCTCACCCACACCGGGGATCCCCGGAAGGTTGTCCGACGGGTCACCGCGCAGCGCCGCGAAGTCCGGGTACTGGGCGGGAGTGAGGCCGTACTTCTCCTCGACCTTCTCCGGGGTGAAGCGCGTCAGCTCCGAGACGCCCTTCGTCGGGTAGAGCACCGTCACGTTGTCCGTGATCAGCTGGAACGAATCCCGGTCACCGGTGACGATCAGCACCTCGAAGCCCGCCGCCTCGGCCTGCGTGGCCAGCGTCGCGATGACGTCGTCCGCCTCGAAACCGTCCACCGCGAACCGGTCCGCGTGCATCGCGTCAAGCAGCTCGCCGATCAGCTCGACCTGCCCCTTGAACTCGTCAGGGGTCTTGGAACGGTTCGCCTTGTACTCCGGGAACTCCTGCGCGCGCCACGTCTTGCGGGACACGTCGAACGCGACCGCGAAATGCGTGGGCGCCTCGTCGCGCAGCGTGTTCGCCAGCATCGACATGAAGCCGTACACGGCATTCGTCGGCTGCCCCGTCGCCGTCGTGAAATTCTCCGCGGGCAGGGCGAAGAACGCCCGGTACGCCAGGGAGTGCCCGTCCATGAGGAGCAGGCGCGGTCGGTTGTCTGCCGTGTTCTTCGATGCCGTCTCAGCCACGCCCCCGATCCTGCCACGGACCACTGACATTCCGGACCGGCCGCCGCCCGCTCCCCGCTACCACGCACTCCCGGCCCGCCATCCCCGCCATCCCCGCCTCCCCGCTTCCCGCGGAGCGCCCCAGCACGCGTGCGTGACAGGATCGAAGGACTGTGAAGGCATAAGAAGACGCGACAGGACGCCACGACACGCACGGACGCGACGCGCGCCCGCGCACGCTCGGAGGCGGCCGAAGGCTCGAAGGGGAGCACCATGGCCACGAAGCCCCCGACCGGTGACCCGGTCCAGGACGCGCCGCAGATCGACGGGGTCCAGCACTCCGCCGCCGGGCTGCCCGCCGTCGCCCACACCCTGCGCATCGCCCAGCAGCAGATGGGCGTCCGGCGCACCGCGCAGACCCTCCTCAAGGTCAACCAGAAGGACGGCTTCGACTGCCCCGGCTGCGCCTGGCCCGAGGGCGACAAGCGCCACACGGCCGAGTTCTGCGAGAACGGCGCCAAGGCGGTCGCCGAGGAGGCGACCCTGCGCCGCGTCACCCCCGACTTCTTCACCGCCCACCCCGTCGCCGACCTGGGCACACGCAGCGGCTACTGGCTCGGCCAGCAGGGACGCATCACGCAACCCGTGTATCTCCCCGAGGGCGCCGACCGGTACGAGGCCGTGACCTGGGAACGGGCCTTCGAGATCATCGCTGAGGAACTCACCGCGCTCTCCTCCCCCGACGAGGCGCTCTTCTACACCTCCGGCCGCACCAGCAACGAGGCGGCGTTCCTCCTCCAGCTCCTCGCCCGCGAGTTCGGCACGAACAACCTGCCCGACTGCTCCAACATGTGCCACGAGTCGTCCGGATCGGCCCTCACCGAGACCATCGGGATCGGAAAGGGGAGCGTCAGCCTGGAGGACCTGCACCAGGCCGACCTGATCATCGTCGCGGGACAGAACCCCGGCACGAACCACCCCCGGATGCTCTCCGCCCTCGAGGAGGCCAAGGCCGCCGGAGCGAAGATCATCTCGGTCAACCCGCTGCCCGAAGCCGGCCTCGAACGGTTCAAGAACCCCCAGACAGCTCGCGGCATGCTCAAGGGCGCCGCCCTCACCGACCTCTTCCTCCAGATCCGCATCGGCGGCGACCAGGCGCTCTTCCGCCTCCTGAACAAGATGATCATCGAGGCCGACGGAGCCGTCGACACCGGCTTCATCGCCGAACACACCCACGGCTACGAGGATTTCGCCCGGACCGCCCGCGCGGCCGACTGGGACGAGACCCTCACCGCCACAGGCCTCGACCGCGACGCCATCGAACAGGCACTCGCCATGATCCTCGCGTCGAAGCGCACCATCGTCTGCTGGGCCATGGGCCTCACCCAGCACAAGCACTCCGTGCCCACCATCCGCGAGGTCGTCAACTTCCTCCTCCTGCGCGGCAACATCGGCAGGCCCGGCGCCGGCGTCTGCCCCGTCCGCGGCCACTCCAACGTCCAGGGCGACCGCACCATGGGCATCTTCGAACGCCCCGCCCCCGCCTTCCTCGACGCCCTCGACCAGGAATTCGGCATCACGTCACCACGCCACCACGGCTACGACGTCGTACGGTCCATCCAGGCACTCCGCGACGGCGACGCCAAGGTCTTCTTCGCCATGGGCGGCAACTTCGTCGGCGCCACCCCCGACACAGCCGTCACCGAAGCCGCCATGCGCCGCGCCCGCCTCACCGTCCACGTCTCGACCAAACTCAACCGCTCGCACGCCGTCACCGGCACCCGCGCCCTGATCCTGCCCACCCTCGGCCGCACCGACAAGGACGTCCAGGCAGGCGGGAAGCAGTTCGTCACCGTCGAGGACTCCATGGGCATGGTCCACTCCTCACGCGGCAACCTCACCCCCGCGAGCCCCCACCTGCTCTCCGAACCCGCGATCGTCGCCCGCCTGGCCCGCGCCGTCCTCGGACCCGCCTCCACCACACCCTGGGAGGACTTCGAGAAGGACTACGGCACGATCCGCGACCGCATCTCCCGCGTCGTGCCCGGCTTCGAGGACTTCAACGCCCGCGTCGCACGGCCCGGCGGCTTCACCCTCCCCCACGCCCCACGCGACGAACGCCGCTTCCCCACCACCACGGGAAAGGCCAACTTCACCGCCGCCCCCGTCGAATACCCCGAGCTCCCCGAAGGCCGGCTGCTGCTCCAGACCCTGCGCTCCCACGACCAGTACAACACCACGATCTACGGCCTCGACGACCGCTACCGAGGCATCAAGGGCGGCCGCCGCATCGTCATGGTCAACCCCGAGGACGCCCACGCCCTCGGCCTCACCGACGGCTCCTACACCGACATCGTCAGCGAATGGAAGGACGGCGTCGAGCGCCGCGCCCCCGGCTTCCGCGTCGTGCACTACCCCACCGCACGCGGCTGCGCCGCCGCGTACTACCCGGAGACGAACGTGCTGGTCCCCCTGGACGCCACCGCCGACACCAGCAACACCCCGGCCAGCAAGTCGGTCGTCGTCCGCTTCGAGACGACCTGAGCCCCCACGCCCCTAAGCGCACGCTCAGCCGTCTGATAAGAACAGTGCACACAGCAACGAACGACCGCACACGATCGGAGCCGGACCCCATGGGCGAGCACAACGCACCCACGTTCCCCCAGGAGATCATCGACGAGTACGCGGCACTCGGCGTCGACCTCCCCGCACTCTTCTCCGCCGGCCACCTCGGCGAGCGCATGGGCGTCACGATCGTCGAAGCCTCCGCCGAACGCGTCGTGGGCACCATGCCCGTCGAGGGCAACACCCAGCCCTACGGACTGCTCCACGGCGGCGCCTCCGCCGTCCTCGCCGAGACCCTCGGCTCCATCGGCAGCATGCTCCACGGCGGCGCCACCAAGATCGCCGTCGGCGTGGACCTGAACTGCACCCACCACCGCGGCGCCCGCAGCGGCCTCGTCACGGGCACCGCCACCCCCGTCCACCGCGGCCGCTCCACCGCCACGTACGAGATCGTCATCACCGACGAGCACGACAAGCGGGTCTGCACCGCCCGCCTCACCTGCCTGCTCCGCGACGCACCCGGCCCCGCCGCCGGCTGACCGCCCCGCCCCGACACCCCGCTGCCCGGCCGGATGCACACCGCATTCCGGACCGGGCAGACCCATATCCGAAGCAGTGGCCGGAAGTTGACCGACACACAGGGTCAACACCCTTGACCGCCACATCCGTTCCGTGAGCCACTTCAACCGCCTCACCACCCTCACGGCGCATCACACATATCCCACACATGTAACACTGCGTAACATGTGTGCAATACACGAAAAACGTCGTGCGCCCCGCCCCCGCACACCCGGCGGACCTCCCCCCGTGCCCCTTGCGCCCCGATTCGCGCGACAGCACCAAGATCACCCCAAGCCCCTTAGCAGAGCTGCGCGTTCTCACCATGCGGTCACCTCACCGTCCGGCAGAAAAACGTACATGTCCACACAGCCACCTCAAGCCTTGCTCAAGGGCATAACAAGACAGTCACATCCTGCTCCACCCCCATCCCGGACCCCGCCCCTGCCCTTAGAGTCACGGCCAGTCACCGCGCCGCCGGGCGCGTCTGCTGCACGGCCCTGTATCGACCAGTACGGCCCGGCGATCGTCACGGCACCTCAGCAGAGGAGGCCGCGCCAGGGAAAGGACCTTTCGTGCGACACCGTTCTTTGCTCATACTCACCACAGTGCTCACCACAGGCGCACTGACTCTCACCGCCTGCGGATCGCGCGACGACGACACCAAGAGCAGCGGCAGCGGCGACACCCAGACCGTCGTCATCGGTGTCGACGCACCCCTGACCGGCGACCTCTCCGCCCTCGGCCTCGGCATCAAGAACTCCGCCGACCTCGCCGTCAAGATCGCCAACCAGGACAAGGCCGTCCCCGGCATCAAATTCGAACTCCAGGCACTCGACGACCAGGCCCAGCCCTCCGTCGGCCAGCAGAACGCCCAGAAGTTCATCGGCAACAAAGACCTCGTCGGCGTCGTCGGCCCCCTGAACTCCGGCGTCGCCCAGTCGATGCAGAAGCCCTTCACCGACGCCAACCTCACCCAGGTCTCCCCGGCCAACACCGGCACCGAACTGACCCAGGGCAACAACTGGAAGGCCGGCGACAAGAAGCGCCCCTACGCCGCCTACTTCCGCACCGCCACCACCGACGCCATCCAGGGCGCGTTCGCCGCGAACTACCTGTTCAAGAACGCGAACATCAAGGACGTCTACCTCATCGACGACCAGAAGCCCTACGGCGCCGGCCTCGCAGCCTCCTTCAAGGCGACCTTCACCGAGCTCGGCGGCAAGATCGTCGGCACCGACCACATCAACCCCGACGACCGCGACTTCAACTCCGTCGTCACCAAGGTCAAGAGCTCCGGCGCCAAGGCCGTCTACTACGGCGGCGAATACCCCGCCGGCGCACCCCTGAGCCAGCAGCTCAAGGACAGCGTCAAGATCCCCCTCATGGGCGGCGACGGCATGTACAGCGCCGACTTCATCAAGCTCAACAAGAAGGCCGAAGGCGACATCGCCACCTCCGTCGGCAAGCCCGTCGAAGAACTCGAGTCCGCCAAGAAGTTCATCGCCGACTACAAGACGGCCGGCTACAAGGACGCCTACGAGGCCTACGGCGGCGGCACCTACGACGCCGCCTGGTCCATCATCGAGGCCGTCAAGATCGTCGCCGCAGAGAACGACGGCAAGCTCCCCGACGACGCCCGCGTCCAGGTCCTCGAAGCCATGAAGACCGTCAAGTTCGAAGGCGTCACCGGCCCCGTCTCCTTCGACGAATTCGGCGACACCACCAACACCATGATGACCGCCTACCAGGTCACCGGCGGCAAGTGGACCTCCAAGCTCAGCGAGGCCGTCAAGTAGGTCCACCAAGGACCCCACGGCCACACCACACGAACACAAAACCGCGCGGGAGCGCTACGAGCACTCCCGCGCGGTGCCATATCCGAACCACTCCACGGAGGCCCTGCGGTGAACGAACTGCCGCAACAGCTGGCCAATGGACTCATCCTCGGCGCGATGTACGGTCTCATCGCGATCGGTTACACGATGGTCTACGGAATCATCCAGCTCATCAACTTCGCACACGGCGAGATCTTCATGATCGGGGGCTTCGGAGCCCTCACGGTCTACCTCGGGCTTCCGTCCGGACTCTCCCTGCTCGCTGCGATACCACTCATGATCGCCGGCGGAGTCATCTGCTCCGTCGCCGTCAGCGTCGCCGCCGAACGCTTCGCCTACCGGCCACTGCGCAGCGCGCCACGCCTGGCACCCCTCATCACCGCCATCGGCCTCTCCCTCGCACTCCAGCAAGCCGTATGGATGTGGTACCCCGACGCCACCAAGGACCGCTCCTTCCCCCAGTTCGAGGGTGAAGCGATCGACATCTTCGGTGCCACCATCCAGCGCGGCGACATCTTCGTCCTCATCGCCGCACCCCTCTGCATGCTCGCCCTCGGCCTCTTCGTCTCCAAGACACGAGCCGGCCGCGGCATGCAAGCCACCTCGCAGGACCCCGACACCGCCAAGCTCATGGGCATCAACACCGACCGCATCATCGTCATGGCCTTCGCCATCGGTGCCGCGTTCGCCGCCGTCGCCGCCGTCGCCTACGGGCTCAAGAACGGCCAGATCGGCTTCCGCATGGGCTTCATCATGGGCCTCAAGGCCTTCACCGCAGCCGTCCTCGGCGGCATCGGCAACATCTACGGCGCCATGCTCGGCGGAGTCGTCCTCGGCGTCGCCGAAGCCCTCGCCACCGGCTACATGAGCGAAGTCCCCGGCATGGAACTCTTCGGAGGCGGCGCCTGGAAGGACGTATGGGCCTTCGCCCTCCTCATCCTCGTCCTCCTCATACGCCCGCAAGGCCTGCTGGGCGAACGCGTCGCGGACAGGGCGTGATACCCATGACCACCACGACCCCCGCCGCGCACAGCGCCCTGCTCCCCCTGCCCACCACAGCAGCCCGCGCCGCCACCACCACCGGCGCCGCACTCGCCCTCATAGGCACCTTCCTCGCCTGGACCTACACCGACACCTTCCCCGGCGACCTCACCGTCACCGGCTACCCCGGCGGCCTCCAGGTCCTCACCCTCATCAGCGCAGCACTCACCCTCCTCTACGCCCTCTCCGGATACGGCATCAAGGGCCTGCGCTGGCTCACCCCCGGCGGCACCCACAGCCCCACCAGGCTGCTCGCCATCGGCACCTTCATCACCACCGCCTACACCGTCATCGCCGTCATCGTCACCAAGGACGACAACGGCAACCTCCTCGGACTGATCGAACTCGAACCCGGAGCCTGGATCAGCCTCGTCGGCGCACTCGTCGCCACCGTCGCCTCCCTCGGACTCCCCAACGACCAGCCCCTGGACGACACCACCACCCCGAGCGCACGCAACCGATTCCTCGGCAGCCTCCGCGCACCGGCACCCGCCCGCGCCAAGGCACTCCCCCACTGGGCCGAAATCCTCATCATCGCCGGAGCCTTCGGCGTCGCGCTCATCGTCTTCACCTACGGCATCGACACCGAATACGCCGAACTCTTCATCGGCTACGTCATCGCCGTCGCCTTCGGCTTCACCGCACTCACCCGGGCCGGACTCATCGCCCGCATCACCGCGCTGACAGCCAAACACCGCAACGTCACCCTGTGCGCCGCACTCGTCGCAGCCTTCTGCTTCCCCTTCACCCAGCAGAACGAGGAATACGCCCTCATCGGCGCCAACATCCTCATCTTCGCGACCGTCGCACTCGGCCTCAACGTCGTCGTCGGCCTCGCCGGCCTCCTCGACCTCGGATACGTCGCCTTCCTCGGCGTCGGCGCCTACGCCGCAGCACTCGTCTCCGGCAGCCCCCTCTCCCCCGTCGGCGTCCAATTCCCCTTCTGGGCCGCCGTCCTCACCGGAGCAGCCGCATCCCTCGTCTTCGGCGTCGTCATCGGCGCCCCGACACTCCGGCTCCGCGGCGACTACCTCGCCATCGTCACCCTCGGATTCGGCGAGATCTTCCGCCTCACCGTCAACGCCCTCAACGGCGTCAGCGGCCCCGACCTCACCAACGGATCCCAGGGCATCCCCAGCATCCCCGACCTCCAGCTCTTCGGCTTCGACTTCGGGATCAGCCACGACATCGGCGGAATCACCCTCGGCAGGTCCGCCAACTACTACCTGCTGATGCTCCTCTTCACCGCCGTCGTCGTACTCGTCTTCCGACGCTCCGGAGAATCCCGCATCGGCCGCGCCTGGGTCGCCATCCGCGAGGACGAAACCGCAGCCACCGCCATGGGCATCAACGCCTTCAGGCTCAAACTGCTCGCCTTCGCCCTCGGCGCCACCCTCGCCGGACTCGCCGGAACCGTGCAGGCACACGTCTCCTACACGGTCACACCCGAGCAGTACCAGTTCGCCGGATCCGTACCGCCCAACTCCGCGTTCCTCCTCGCCGCCGTCATCCTCGGCGGCATGGGAACCCTCAGCGGCCCCCTCGTCGGCGCCGCACTGCTCTACCTCATCCCGGCCAAGCTCCAGTTCATGCAGGACTACCAGCTCTTCCTCTTCGGACTCGCACTCATCCTCCTGATGCGCTTCCGCCCCGAAGGCCTCGTCGCCGACCGCAGGAAGCAGCTCGAATTCCACGAGACCGGCCAACTCGACGTACCACCCGACACACCACTCACCGACACAGCCGCCGGCACCACGAAGGCGGGGGCGTGACCACCATGACCAAAACAGACGCACCCACCGGCACCACCGTCCTCGACGCCAGCGGCGTCACCATGCGCTTCGGCGGCCTCACCGCCGTACGCAACGTCGACCTCACCGTCAACACCGGCGAGATCGTCGGCCTCATCGGACCCAACGGCGCCGGCAAGACAACCTTCTTCAACTGCCTCACCGGCCTCTACGTCCCCACCGAGGGCAAAGTCAGCTACAAGGGCACCGTCCTGCCGCCCAAGCCCCACCTCGTCACCCAGGCCGGCATCGCCCGCACCTTCCAGAACATCAGGCTCTTCGCCAACATGACCGTCCTGGAAAACGTCCTCGTCGGACGCCACACCAGGACCGAAGAAGGCCTCTGGTCCGCCCTCCTGCGCCTCCCCGGCTACAAGAAGGCCGAGAACGCCAGCCGCGAACGCTGCATGGAACTCCTCGAGTTCATCGGCCTCGCAGACAAGGCCGACCACCTCGCGCGCAACCTCCCCTACGGAGACCAGCGCAAGCTGGAAATCGCCCGCGCCCTCGCCAGCGACCCCGGGCTCCTCCTCCTGGACGAACCCACCGCCGGCATGAACCCCCAGGAAACCCGCGTCACCGAAGAACTCATCTTCGCCATCCGGGACCAGGGCATCGCCGTACTCGTCATCGAGCACGACATGCGGTTCATCTTCAACCTCTGCGACCGAGTCGCCGTCCTCGTCCAGGGCGAAAAACTCGTCGAGGGCACCGCCCCCGTCGTCCAGAGCGACGAACGCGTCGTCGCCGCCTACCTAGGCACCCCCTTCGAAGGCGCCCCCGGCGCCGAAGAAGCCGCCGAGGTCGAAGCCGCCGAAGCCTCCGCAGCGGGCGCGAGCACCGGCGCCGGCAAGAAGGACACCCCGGCCACCACCGACACCACCACCGAGGAGGAGGACACCCGATGACCGCACTGCTCGAGGTCGAAGACCTCCGCGTCGCCTACGGCAAGATCGAAGCCGTCAAGGGCATCTCCTTCACCGTCGAGGCCGGCCAGGTCGTCACCCTCATCGGCACCAACGGCGCAGGCAAGACCACCACCCTGCGCACCCTGTCCGGACTCCTCAAACCCTCCGGCGGCCGCATCCTCTTCGAAGGCAAACCGCTCACCGACATCCCGGCACACAAGATCGTCTCCCTGGGCATCGCCCACTCCCCCGAGGGACGCCACATCTTCCCCCGGCTGACGATCACCGAGAACCTCCTCCTCGGCGCCTACCTCCGCAACGACAAGGCAGGCATCGAGAAGGACGTCCAGCGCGCCTACGACCTCTTCCCCATCCTCGGGGAACGCCGAAAGCAGGCCGCCGGAACCCTCTCCGGAGGCGAGCAGCAGATGCTCGCCATGGGACGCGCACTCATGTCCCAGCCCAAGCTGCTCATGCTCGACGAGCCCTCCATGGGCCTCTCGCCGATCATGATGCAGAAGATCATGGAAACCATCGTCGAGCTCAAGGCGTCGGGCACCACCATCCTGCTCGTCGAGCAGAACGCCCAGGCGGCCCTCTCCCTCGCGGACCAGGGCCACGTCATGGAGGTCGGCAAGGTCGTCCTCTCCGGCACCGGAGCCGACCTGCTCCACGACGAGTCGGTCCGCAAGGCCTACCTCGGCGAGGACTGAGCACCCCAGCGATACGAGAAGGGCCCGCCCCCGGATCTCTCCGGGGGCGGGCCCTTCTCGTATCCGCGTACGGGGCTAGGCTACTCGGCCGCCTTCTTCTTCTCCTCGGCGTCCTCGATCAACGCCTCGGCCAGCTGCTGCATCGACATCCGGCGGTCCATCGACGTCTTCTGGATCCAGCGGAACGCCGCCGGCTCGGAGAGCCCGTAATCCGTCTGCAGGATGCTCTTCGCCCGGTCCACCAGCTTCCGGGTCTCCAGCCGCTGCGAGAGGTCCGCGATCTCGCCCTCCAGCGCCTTCAGCTCCGCGAACCGGGAAACGGCCATCTCGATGGCCGGCACCACGTCGCTCTTGCTGAACGGCTTCACCAGATACGCCATCGCCCCGGCGTCCCGGGCCCGCTCGACCAGATCCCGCTGCGAGAACGCCGTGAGCATCAGGACCGGGGCGATGGACTCCTCGGTGATCTTCTCGGCGGCGGAGATCCCGTCGAGCACGGGCATCTTCACATCAAGGATCACGAGGTCCGGCCGATGCTCCCGCGCCAGCTCGACGGCCTGCTGCCCGTCCCCGGCCTCACCGACGACCGAGTAGCCCTCCTCCTCCAGCATCTCCTTGAGATCGAGACGGATGAGCGCCTCGTCCTCGGCGATGACGACGCGGGTCGTCAGCGGCGGGACGTGCGACTTGTCGTCGTCGGCGGCGTCTACGGGCTGGGGCGACTCGGGCGTGGTCACGGGGCTCCTCGATCAAGACTGGGGTGCAGCTCCCAAGAGCCTACCTAGTTACGGTATGTTTGAGGCACGGAGGGTCTTCCGCGTCCTTCGTTTCGAAGGAGCCCCGGTAGCCCAGCGGTAGAGGCCATGGATTCAAAACCCATACAGCGTCGGTTCGAATCCGACTCGGGGCACTTCTCCTTCTTTTCCAAGGTTGAATCGCCTATTGGCGATCTTCATCCTTGCCGGTGAACGCTCCTTCGAACCTGGCACCTGTCTGCGAACGTCGCAAAGACTTCGTGGCATGGAACAGCACAATCCGTCGATACGCGACGAAGCGCTCGCTCTCTTGCGGAGCGGAATCACCAATCGGGCCACTTCGGAGCTCCTCAACGTTCCTCGCGGAACAATCGGCTGGTGGCTACACGAGGACCGCAAAAGGCGCGGGGTCCAGTACGTACAGCCCACCGACTGCCCGGTCTGCACAGACCGAGACCTTGATCGTCTCGCTTACGCCTACCTCCTAGGGCTCTACCTGGGCGACGGCCACATCATCTCCAAGCCCAAACAGCACCATCTGTCGATCTTCTGTGGAGACACCTGGCCCGGATTGATCGACGAGGCCGAAGCGGTCATGCGCAGGGTAATGCCCATGCCACGAACCGGACGACGCCAAAAGGGCGGCTGCGTAGAGGTCAAGTCCTATACGAAGCACTGGACATGCCTCTTCCCGCAGCACGGCCCTGGCAAGAAGCACGAGCGGCCGATCATCCTCGAAGCCTGGCAACAGGAGATCATTGACAGTCACTCTTGGGAATTTATCCGGGGACTCATCCACTCCGACGGCTGCCGGACCATGAACTGGACGACCCGCACGGTCGGCGGAATCCGCAAACGCTACGAGTACCCCCGGTACTGGTTCACCAACGTCTCCGACGACATCCGCCGGCTCTACACCGACACGCTGGACAAGCTCGGTATCGAGTGGACGCACTGCACCCGCGCGGGCAAGGAGTACAACATCTCCGTAGCCCGACGGGCGTCCGTAGCGCTCATGGACGCTCACGTCGGGCCGAAGTACTGACGACCGTTACTTCGGGCTGTCGTCCTCGCCGATGTGGTGCACCCGGACCAGGTTCGTTGAGCCGGCGACTCCGGGCGGGGACCCCGCGGTGATGACCACGACGTCGCCCTTCTGGCAGCGGCCGATCCGCAGCAGCTCCTCGTCCACCTGCGCCACCATCGCGTCCGTCGAGTCCACGTGCGGCCCGAGGAACGTCTCCACGCCCCACGTGAGGTTCAGCTGCGCGCGCGTGGCCGTGTCCGGGGTGAAGGCGAGGAGCGGGATCGGGGAGCGGTAGCGCGAGAGGCGTTTGACCGTGTCTCCGCTCTGGGTGAAGGCCACCAGGAACTTGGCGCCGAGGAAGTCGCCCATCTCGGCTGCCGCGCGGGCCACCGCGCCGCCCTGGGTGCGGGGCTTGTTGCGGTCGGTGAGGGGCGGGAGGCCCTTGGCGAGGATGTCCTCCTCGGCCGCCTCCACGATGCGGGCCATGGTGCGGACGGTCTCGACGGGGTACTTGCCGACGCTGGTCTCGCCGGAGAGCATCACGGCGTCGGTGCCGTCGATGACGGCGTTGGCGACGTCGGAGGCTTCGGCGCGGGTGGGCCGGGAGTTGTCGATCATCGAGTCGAGCATCTGGGTGGCGACGATGACCGGCTTGGCGTTGCGCTTGGCGAGTTTGATGGCGCGCTTCTGGACGATCGGGACCTGTTCCAGGGGCATTTCGACGCCGAGGTCACCGCGGGCGACCATGATGCCGTCGAAGGCGGCGACGATGTCGTCGATGTTGTCGACGGCCTGGGGCTTCTCGACCTTGGCGATGACGGGGAGGCGGCGGTCCTCCTCGTCCATGATGCGGTGGACGTCGTCGATGTCGCGTCCGGTGCGTACGAAGGAGAGGGCGATGATGTCGGCGCCGGTGCGCAGGGCCCAGCGGAGGTCGTCGATGTCCTTCTCGGAGAGTGCGGGGACGGAGACGGCGACGCCGGGGAGGTTGAGTCCCTTGTGGTCGGAGACCATGCCGCCTTCGATGACGGTGGTGTGGACGCGGGGTCCGTCGACTTCGGTGACTTCGAGGGTGACGCGGCCGTCGTCGATGAGGATGCGTTCGCCGGTGGTGACGTCGGCGGCGAGGCCGTCGTAGGTGGTGCCGCAGGTGGTGCGGTCGCCGTCCACGGGTTCGACGGTGATGGTGAAGTCGTCGCCGCGTTCAAGGAGTACGGGGCCTTCGGTGAAGCGGCCGAGGCGGATCTTCGGGCCTTGAAGGTCGGCGAGGATTCCTACGCTGCGGCCGGTTTCCTCGGATGCTTTGCGTACGCGGTGGTAGCGCTCTTCGTGTTCGGCGTAGGTGCCGTGGCTCAGGTTGAGGCGGGCGATGTCCATTCCCGCTTCGACGAGCGCCTTGATCTGCTCGTATGTGTCGGTTGCGGGTCCCAGGGTACAAACGATTTTTGCTCGGCGCATGGTTCGAGCCTAGACCTTACCTGCGGGTAGGTAATTGTCTCTGCATGACTGCCCAACAGCCTTTTGGTGAAGGGTTATTGACAACTGTTGAATTGTGCGGCGGGGTGCTCCGATGAGCGCCTTCGGGCGGGTCGCAGCGGGCCGGCCCGGGCGGGGGCGGTGTCGCCGGTCACCAGATCGAAACCTGTTGGGGGTGTTGCGCGCGGTGGCGGCTGGGCCAGAATCTACGCGCGTTGTTCGCTCGAACGAGGAGTCAAGGATGCCGTTGAACCGTAGGACGTTTCTGGGCCGTTCGGCTGTCGCCGGGGCGGGTGCGGCCCTGGTGGGAGGGGTCGGTGCGGGGCCTGCGGCGGCCTCGGAGCCGAGGGGGCACGCCCATGGGCGGCCGTCGAAGCGGTACTCGTTCACGGTGATGGGGACGACGGACCTGCACGGGAATGTCTTCAACTGGGACTACTTCACTGATCAGGAGTTCGACGACAAGGCGCACAACGATGTGGGGCTGGCGAAGATCTCGACTCTGGTGGATCAGATCCGTGAGGACCGGGGTCGCCGGAACACTTTGTTGATCGATGCGGGTGACACGATCCAGGGCACCCAGTTGTCGTACTACTACGCGAAGATCGATCCGATCACGGCGCAGCGTGGTCCGGTTCATCCGATGGCGCAGGCGATGAACAAGATCGGATATGACGCGGCGGCGCTCGGGAATCATGAGTTCAACTACGGCATTCCGGTGCTGCGGAAGTTCGAGGAGCAGTGTGATTTTCCGCTGCTGGGTGCGAATGCGCTGGATGCGAAGACTTTGCGGCCGGCGTTCGCTCCGTATGTGATCAAGCGGGTGCGGACGCCGTACGGGCGTGATGTGCGGGTGGCGGTGCTGGGGTTGACGAATCCGGGTATCGCGATCTGGGACAAGGCGAATGTGGGCGGGAAGATGGTGTTCCCGGGTCTTGAGGAGCAGGCGGCGAAGTGGGTGCCGAAGCTTCGTTCGATGGGTGCGGATGTGGTGGTCGTTTCGGCGCATTCGGGTTCGTCGGGTACGTCGTCGTACGGGGATCAGTTGCCGTACGTCGAGAATGCGGCGGGTCTGGTGGCGGAGCAGGTGCCGGGGATCGATGCGATTCTGGTGGGTCACGCGCACTCGGAGATTCCTGAGTATTTCGTGACGAACAAGGAGACGGGGAAGCAGGTCGTTCTCTCGGAGCCGTTGAAGTGGGGGCAGCGGTTGACGTTGTTCGACTTCGATCTGGTGTGGGAGAGGGGCCGCTGGGTGGTCGAGAAGGTGGGCGCCTCGGTGCTGAACTCGAACACGGTGGAGGAGGACCCGCGGATCACGTCGATGCTCGGGGACGAGCACAGGAAGGTCGTGGCGTATGTGAACCAGGTGATCGGTACGTCGGTGGCGGCGATGTCGACGGTGGATGCGCCGTGGAGGGACGAGCCGGTCATCGATCTGATCAACCTGGTGCAGGCGGAGACGGTGAAGGCGGCGCTGGCGGGTGGGGAGTATGCGGCGTTGCCGGTGCTGTCGCAGGCGGCGTGTTTCTCGCGTACGGCGGCGATTCCTGCGGGTGAGGTGACGATCCGGGATGCGGCGGGGCTGTATCCGTTCGAGAACACGCTGGAGGCGCGGCTCCTGACGGGTGCGCAGCTGAAGGATTATCTTGAGTATTCGGCGAAGTATTACGTGCAGACGGCTGCTGGGGCACCGGTGGACACGTCGAAGTTGACGAATGCGGAGAACATTCCGGATTACAACTACGACGTGGTGTCGGGTGTGACGTATGACATCGATATCGCGAAGCCGGTGGGTTCTCGGATCGTGGGGTTGTCGTTCGAGGGGGCGCCGGTGGATGCGGCGGCGCAGTTCGTGTTCGCGGTGAACAACTATCGGGCGAGTGGTGGGGGCAACTTCCCGCATGTTCCGGGTGCGAAGCAATTGTGGGCGAATTCGGATGAGATCCGGAACACGATCATCGGGTGGGTGCAGGCGAAGGGGTCGGTGGATCCGGCGGAGTTCGCGTCGGTGGACTGGCGTCTGACGCGGGATGGCGTGCCGGTGTTCTAGCCGGTGGGTGGTCGGGCTGGTCGGTGTTCCGGCCGGTGGGTGTGTGGCGGGCGGCCGTTCTCCTTCGGGAGGGCGGCCGCCTTCGTGTTGTCAGTGGCCTTGTGCGAGGGGGGTGAGTGAGCTGCCCTGTCCGGGGACGGCGGGGGCGGGGTGGGGGGTGAGGCCGAAGGTGGTGAAGGCCGTGCGTTGTGGGAGGGGGTAGGGGGTGGTGCCGGTGAGGTTGTTGAGGATGGTGGCGCTGCGCCAGGCGGCGAGGCCGAGGTCGGGGGCGCCGACTCCGTGGGTGTGGCGTTCGGCGTTCTGTACGTAGATGTTGCCGGTGAGGGCGGGGTCGAGGTCGAGGCGGAAGTCGGTGTGGATGCGGGGGCGTCCTTGGGTGTCGCGGCGGATGTGGGGGGCGATGCCGGTGAGGAGGGTGTCGAGGGGGCGTTCGCGGTAGCCGGTGGCGAGGACGACGGCGTCGGTGGTGAGGCGGCTCCGGGTGGCTTGCTGGGTGTGTTCGAGGTGGAGTTCGATGCGGGTTCCGCTGCCGGAGAGGCGGCCTGCGGTGCGGACGCCGACGCCGGGGGTGAGGGTGGCGTCGGGCCAGCCGCCGTGGAGGGTGCGGCGGTAGAGCTCGTCGTGGATGGCGGCGATGGTGTCGGTGTCGATGCCTTTGTGCAGTTGCCATTGCTGGGGGACGAGGGTGTCGCGTACGTGTTCCGGGAGTGCGTGGAAGTAGTGGGTGTAGTCGGGGGTGAAGTGTTCGAGGCCGAGTTTTGAGTACTCCATGGGTGCGAAGGCCTGGGTGCGGGCGAGCCAGTGGATCCTCTCGATGCCGACGGGGCGGGCGCGGAGGAGGTCGAGGAAGATTTCGGCGCCTGACTGGCCGGAGCCGATGACGGTGATGTGGCCGGCTCGGAGGAGTTCTTCGCGGTGGTGGAGGTAGTCGGCGGAGTGGATGACGGGGATGCCGGGGGCTTCCGCGAGGGGGCGTAGCGGTTCGGGGATGAAGGGTGCGGTGCCGACGCCGAGGGCGATGTGGCGGGTGTGGGTGCGGCCGAGGGCTTGGGCGTCGCCTTGGGGGTCGAGCCGGGTGTAGTCGACTTCGAAGTGGGCGCGGTCGGTGTTCCAGCGGATGGCGTCGACCTGGTGGTCGAAGTGGATGGTGGGGAGTTGTTCGCTGACCCATCGGCAGTAGGCGTCGTATTCGGCGCGGTGGATGTGGAATTGCTCGGCGAAGTAGAAGGGGTAGAGGCGGTCGCGGGTGCGCAGGTAGTTGAGGAATGTCCAGGGGCTGGTGGGGTCGGCGAGGGTGGTGAGGTCGGCGAGGAAGGGGACTTGGAGGGTGGCGCCGTCGATGAGGAGGCCGGGGTGCCAGTGGAAGGCGGGGCGTTGTTCGTAGAAGGCGGTGGTGAGGGGGTGGTTGCCGGGGGTGGTGGGGAGGCCGTGGGCGAGGGCGGCGAGGGAGAGGTTGAAGGGGCCGAGGCCGATGCCGATGAGGTCGTGGGTCCGGTCGCCTTCGGGGGTGGTCCGGTCGGTCATCGGAGGGTGCTGCCTTCCATGGTGGCGTCGGTGTGGGCGTGGGTGACGAGGGTGAGGAGTTGTCGGAGGTCGTGGGGGGTGGTGTGGGGGTTGAGGAGGGTGGCTTTGAGCCAGAGGCGGTTGTCGGCTCGGGCGCGGCCGAGTACGGCGTGTCCTCGGTCGAGGAGGGTGCGGCGGATGGTTGCGACGGTGGTGTCGTCGCTGTGGGTGGGGCGGAACAGGACGGTGCTGATGGTGGGGCGGTCGTGGAGTTCGAGTGCGGGGTTTTCTTCGATGAGATCGGCGAGGTGGTGGGCGGTGGCGATGGTGCGGTCGATGAGGTCGGCGAGTCCGTCGCGGCCGAGTGCTTGGAGGGTGACGACGATTTTGAGGGCGTCGGGTCGGCGGGTGGTGCGGAGGGAGCGGCCGAGGAGGTCGGGGAGGCCTGCGTCGGTGTCGTCGTCGGCGTTGAGGTAGGGGGCGTGGTGGTGGAGTGGGCTGAGGTGGTGGTGGTCGGGGACGGCGAGGATGCCGGCGGAGGCGGGTTGCCAGCCGAGTTTGTGGAGGTCGAGGGTGACGCTGTGGGCGCGGTGGAGGCTGCGGAGGGTGTGGCGGTGGGTGGGGCTGAAGAGGAGGGGGCCGCCGTATGCGGCGTCGATGTGGAGGTCGGCGCCGTGGGTTGTGGTGAGGTCGGCGATTTCGGTGAGGGGGTCGATCTGGCCGGTGTCGGTGGTGCCTGCGGTGGCGGTGACGAGGAGTGGGCCGGGGTGGGTGATGAGGGCTTCGTGGAGTGCGGTGGGGTCCATGACGCCGGTGGGTGCGGGGAGGATGACGGGTCGGGGGAGGCCGAGGAGCCAGGCGGCGCGGGTGATGCTGTGGTGGGCGTTGGCGGCGCAGATGGTTTGTACGGGGCCGTGGCGTTCGCGGGCGAGGAGGAGGGCGAGTTGGTTGGCTTCGGTGCCGCCTGTGGTGACGAGGGCGTCGGGTTTTGGGCGGTTGGGGTAGATCTCGGCGGCGAGTGCGGTGGTGAGGGTGTCTTCGAGGGCGGAGGCTGCGGGGGCTTGGTCCCAGGAGTCCATGGAGGGGTTGAGGGCTGATGCGGCGAGGTCGGCTGCTGCGGCGAGGGCGAGGGGTGGGGTGTGGAGGTGGGCTGCGCAGTGGGGGTGTGCGGGGTCTGCGGCGCCTTCGGTGAGTGCGGTGACGAGGGTGCGGAGGGCGTGGTGGGCGCCGGTGCCGTGGTCGGGGATGAGGGGGCCTGTGGTGCGGTGGAGGTTGCGTGTGACGGTTTCGGGGCCGCCGGCGGGGAGGGGGCCGTTGCGTCGGGTGGCGCCGTCGTGGAGTGCGGTGAGGACGGTGTCGATGAGGGGGCGCAGGTGGGCGGGGCCTGCGCTGCCTCCGGCGAGGGGCGGGGTGGGCATGGGTGGTGTGGTCCTTCGGGTGCGCGGGGGCGGTGGTGCCAGCTTGTCCGGGTTGCGGAGGAGGCGGCCGAAGAGCCCAACGATCTGAACCCGAAAGGGGTACTGCGCCCCGGTGTAGGGGTGTTGAGGGCTGTGGGGCTGGTATAGGCGTTCGTTGCTCGTACGACTGTGCCCGGCCGCTCTTGTGGAGGGCCGGGCACAGGGGTGGTGGGGGTCCGCCGGGTTTCGGTGCGGTGGGTGCGTGTGTCTCCGCCGTGGGTCGGGGGCGCCCTGTTGCGGCGGGTGCGCGTTCCCTCATCGTGGGTCGGCGGGTGCGCGTTCCCCGCCGTGGGTCAGGGACGCCTTGTTGCGGCGGGTGCGCGTTCCGTGTGGGTTCTGCGTGCGGCGGGTGGTGTGCTGCGGCTGTCGGGGGCCGGGGGCGCCAGGTGCCTTTGGGTCATTGGGTGTTGCGTACGGCGAGGGCGCGGCGGACGTCGTCGAGCTGGTCGGTGAGTTTGCGGCGCAGGGCGGGGGTGAGTGCGGGGTTGTCGAGTGCCTTGGTGCCGAGGCGGAGGCTGTCGGGGTCGATGGCGTGGGTGGGGAAGGCGTGGCGTCCGGCGGCTTCGGCGATGGCGGGGCCGCGGCGTGCGGCGAGTGCGATGGCGTCGGGGTAGTAGCGGGCGATGTAGGGGTGGAGGAGTTCGCTCTGTTCGGGCTGCCAGAAGCCCTGGGCTGTGGCGGTGAAGAGGTAGTTGGACAGGGTGTCGTCGGTGAACATGGCCTGCCAGGCGGCTGTTTTGGCTTCGGGGGTGGGGAGGGCGGCGCGGCAGCGGGCGGCGCCTTCCTGTCCGGTGGCGCTGGGGTCCTTGTCGAGTTCGTGGGCGATGGCTGTTTCGTCGGTGGCGCCGAGGACGGCGAGGCGGGTGAGGATGCGCCAGCGGAGTTCGGGGTCGAGTTCGGGGCCGCCGGGGACGGTGCCTTCGTTGAGCCAGTCCTGGATGGTGTCGGGCTGGGTGGCGGCGGCGATGAAGTGGCGTACGGCGGTGAGGCGGAGGCCGGGGTCGGGGCTGCCGGGTGTGGTGGCGGCGCCGTGTTCCCAGTCCTTGGCGGTGAGTCCTTCGGTGCGGCGCAGGAGGTCGCGGCAGAGGGAGGTGAGGGTGGCGAGGGCGGTGGGCCGGTCCTGGGGTGTGAGGTAGCGGTCGGCGATGTGGGTGGCTGCGAAGCCGAGGACGCCGTGGACGAGGGCGAGGTCGGTTTCGTAGGGGAGGTGGGTGCGGGCGGCGGTGAGGTGGACGGTGGGGTGGAGTTCGCCGTCGCGGACCATGTCGCGGGCGGCGTTCCAGAGGAGGGCGCGGGTGAGGGCGTCGGGGATGCCGGAGAGGTGGGTGAGGGCGGTGTCCCAGGAGTCGGGGTCGAGGCGGATCTTGGCGTAGGTGAGGTCGTTGTCGTTGAGGACGACGAGGTCGGGGCGTCGGCCGGGCTGGGTGGTGGGGGTGCCGTCCTGGGGGATGTCGAGTTCGAAGCGGCTGCGTGGCGTGAGCTGTTCGGTGCCGGTGTGGGTGTCGAGGCTGTGGTCGTAGGTGCCGACGGTGATGCGGTGGGGGCGGTTGCCGGCGTGGTCGACGGTGAGGTTCCAGCTGTTGCCGGTGTTCTCGACGTGGGCGGTGAGGGTGTCGATGCCGGTGGTGCGGAGCCAGGTGGCGGCCCAGGTGTGGACGTCGCGGTCGGTGGCGGTGGCGAGGTTGTCGATGAAGTCGGCGAGGGTGGCGTTGGAGAATTTGTGCCGGGCGATGTGGGTGTTGATGCCGGCGAGGAAGTCCTTCTCGCCGAGCCAGGCGACGAGCTGGCGGAGTGCGGAGGCGCCCTTGGCGTAGGAGATGCCGTCGAAGTTGAGGAGGGCGGAGGCGGTGTCGGGGACGGCGTCGGGGTCGGGGGCGACGGGGTGGGTGGTGGGGCGTTGGTCCGCGTCGTAGCCCCAGCCCTTGCGGGCGACGCCGAAGTCGGTCCAGGTGTCGGTGAAGCGGGTGGCTTCGGTGAGGGTCTGGTAGCCCATGTACTCGGCGAAGGACTCGTTGAGCCAGATGTCGTCCCACCAGGTGAGGGTGACGAGGTCGCCGAACCACATGTGGGCCATTTCGTGGGCGATGACCATGGCGCGGGTCTGGCGTTCGGTGTCGGTGACGGCGGAGCGGTAGAGGAATTCGTCGCGGAAGGTGACGAGTCCGGGGTTCTCCATGGCGCCGGCGTTGAATTCGGGGACGAAGGCCTGGTCGTAGGAGTCGAAGGGGTAGGGCTCGTCGAATTTCTCGTGGTAGCGGTCGAAGCAGTCGCGGGTGATGCCGAGGATCTCGTCGGCGTCGTTGTCGAGGTGGGGGGCGAGGGAGCGGCGGCAGTGGATTCCGAAGGGGAGGCCGGCGTGGTGGGTGGTGACGGAGTGCCAGGGGCCTGCGGCGACGGCGACGAGGTAGGTGGAGATGGGTGGTGTGGGGGCGATGGTCCAGCGGCCGTCGGTGGCCCGGGTGGTGGTGCCGTTGCCGAGGACGGTCCAGCCGGTGGGTGCGGTGACGGTGAGGTCGAATACGGATTTGAGGTCGGGCTGGTCGAAGGCGGCGAAGACGCGTTGGACGTCTTCCATGAAGAGCTGGGTGTAGACGTAGGTCTCGCCGTCGGCGGGGTCGGTGAAGCGGTGCATGCCTTCGCCGGTGCGGGAGTAGCGCATGGTGGCGTCGACGGTGAGTTCGTGGGGGCCTGCGGTGAGGCGGTCCAGGGGGTAGCGGTTCCCGTCGAGGCGTTCGGGGTCCAGGGGTTGTCCGTCGAGGCTGAGTGAGCGCAGGGTTTCCGGCTTGATCTCGACGAAGGTGTCTCCGGCCGTGTGGGCGGTGAACCGGATGGCGGTCCTGGAGTCGAAGGTCTCCTCGCCCGTGGTGAGGTCGAGGCCGACCGTGTACCGGTGTACGTCGAGGAGCTGGGCGCGGGTCTGCGCTTCGTTGCGCGTCAGTACGGACATGGCGCCCATGCTGCCGTACGGCTCCGGGGCTGTGCAGTGGGGTTCTCGCAGGGCTGACGGCGGGTGGCGGAGGCCGCACCGCCGGGTGGTTCACGGTGCGGCGGGCGTTCCGGGGTGCGCCGGCCGTTCCGGGGTGCGCCGGGCGGGTAAGGGTGCGCCGGGCGGCCAGGGGTGCGCCGGGCGGGTAAGGGGGCTGCGGGTTCCGGCGCGTTCGCGGGCTCGGGACGTACCGGGGCGGGGTCCGCTGCGGGGCACGGGCCGGCACGCGGGCGCGGGGTCCGCTGCGAGGCACGGGCCGGCACACGGGCGCGGGGCAACCGAAACGGTAGTGGGCGGGGGGCGGTGCCGCGGGCTGGGCGTGTGGCCCCCGGGGCCGCCGCCGGCGGCCGGGTGGGGGTCAGGCGTCGGGGGATGCGGTTTCCTCGGCGATGCGCTCGTGGTGGCGGATGACCTCGGCCACGATGAAGTTCAGCAGTTTCTCGGCGAAGGCGGGGTCCAGCCTGGCGCTTTCCGCGAGCTGCCGCAGCCGGGTGATCTGGCGGGCCTCGCGGGCGGGGTCGGCGGGCGGCAGGTGGTGCTCGGCCTTGAGGTGTCCCACCTGCTGGGTGGCCTTGAAACGCTCGGCGAGCATGTGGACGACTGCGGCATCGATGTTGTCGATGCTCTCGCGCAGCCGGTTCAGTTCGGCGGTGACGTACTCGTCGATGTCGCTCGTGGTCATGGTCAGCGAGCTTAGACGCACGGGTCGTGGGGTGGTTCACGGCGGGGTGCGGACCGTGTCCCGTCGTGGCCGGCCGCACCCAGGGGTCCGGAGCGGGTGGCTCCGGATGCGGGGGATGGACCCGTGGGCGGTGGGACGCGATGCTGAGGGCCGTTTGTTGATCTCGCACACAGGAGCGTACGAGCACGATGACTGACTTCAGCGTGGGTGAGGACCACTTCCTGCTCGACGGGAAGCCGGTGCGGTTGCTGTCGGGGGCACTGCACTACTTCCGGGTGCACGAGGCGCAGTGGCAGCACCGGTTGTCGATGATGCGGGCGATGGGTCTCACCTGTGTGGAGACGTATGTGCCGTGGAATCTTCATGAGCCGCGGCCGGGTGAGTTCCGTGATGTGGGGGCGCTGGGCCGGTTCCTCGACGCCGTGCAGGGGGCGGGGCTCCTGGCCGTCGTGCGTCCGGGGCCGTACATCTGTGCCGAGTGGGAGAACGGTGGGCTGCCGGCCTGGGTGACGGGGCGGTTCGGGCGTCGGGTGCGGACCAGGGACGCGGGGTACGGGGCGGTGGTGGAGCGCTGGTTCGGTGAACTGCTGCCGCAGATGGTGGAGCGGCAGATCACGGTGGGTGGCCCGGTGATCATGGTGCAGGCGGAGAACGAGTACGGGAGTTACGGCTCGGACCGGGTGCATCTGGAGGAGCTGGCGGAGGTGTTGCGGCGGTGTGGGGTGACGGTGCCGCTGTTCACCTCGGACGGGCCCGAGGATCACATGCTCACGGGGGGTTCGGTGCCGGGTCTGCTCGCCACGGCGAACTTCGGTGCGGGGGCGCGGGAGGCGTTCGGGGTGCTGCGCCGTCACAGGCCGAAGGGGCCGTTGATGTGTATGGAGTTCTGGTGCGGCTGGTTCGGGCGGTGGGGCGGCGAGCCCGTGGTGCGTGATCCGGCGGAGACGGCGGGCGCGCTGCGGGAGATCCTGGAGTGCGGTGCCTCGGTGAATGTGTACATGGCTCATGGGGGAACGAATTTCGCGGGGTGGTCGGGGGCGAACCGTTCGGGTCCGCTGCAGGACCAGGGGCTGGTGCCCACGGTGACGTCGTACGACTACGACGCGCCGATCGACGAGTACGGGCGGGCCACGGAGAAGTTCTGGCTGATGCGGGAGGTGTTGGAGGAGTACGGGGAGGGGCCGCTGCCCGCGCTGCCTCCGGAGCCGGCCGGGCTGCGGGGTCGGGTGCGGGTGGAGTTGACGCAGGGTGCGCCGATGGCGGGTGTGCTGGAGGCGTTGGGTGACCCGGAGACGGTGGAGTCGGGGGTGCCGCCCACGTTCGAGGAGCTGGGTGTGGACCGTGGCCTGGTGTGTTACCGGGTGGGTGTTCCGGGGCCGCGGCAGGCGTATCCGCTGGGTGTGGCGGGGTTGCGGGACCGGGCGGTGGTGTACGTGGACGGGGTGCGGGCGGGCGTGCTCACGGAGGAGGACCACACGCTGGAGGAGCCGGTGGCGGGTCCGGCCGAGGTGGAGTTGTGGGTGGAGTCGCTGGGCCGGGTGAATTACGGGCCTCGGCTGGGTGAGTCGAAGGGCATCACGGGTGGTGTGCTGCACGAGCGGCAGTTCCTGCACGGGGTGCGGGCTCGGGCGCTGCGCCTGGATGCGTTCGACGAGCCGGGGGCGGTCGGCCGGGTGCGGTTCGGAGATGTCTCAAAGGCGGGTCGGACGGGTCTGTTCCGGGGGTTCTTCGAGGTGGAGGACGCTGCGGGGGCGGATCACGCGGGTCTTGAACTGCCGGGCTGGGAGCGCGGTTTCGTCTGGGTGAACGGTTTCTGCCTGGGCCGCTACTGGTCGGTGGGGCCGGATCGGGTGCTGTATGTGCCGGGTCCTGTGCTCCGCGAGGGTGCCAACGAGGTGTGGGTGCTGGAGCTGGAGGAGGCCGGGGAGCCGTTCGTGGACCTGGGTCCGGGGACGCCCGTCAGGGAGGGCGCCCCCGGGGGTGAGGCGGGGTGAGGCTCCGGCGCGCCCCGGGCGGGGTGCGGCGGGGGGAGGCTCCGGCTCAGAGGGTGGCGGCGGCCGAGGCTATCGCGGAGGCGAAGGTCGACACCTGGGTGTAGACGCCGGGGTAGCCGGGTCGTGCGCAGCCTTCGCCCCAGCTGACGATGCCGACCTGGATCCAGGCTCCGGCGTTGTCCTTGCGGAACATGGGGCCGCCGGAGTCACCCTGGCAGGTGTCGACGCCGCCGGCGCTGACGTATCCGGCGCAGATTTCCTGGCTGGGTACGAGGTCGCTGCCGTAGGCCTGTTGGCAGGTGGCGTCGGAGACGAAGGGGACGGTGGCCTTCAGGAGGTAGCGCTGCTGGCCGCCGCCCTCGGTCGCGGCGCCCCAGCCGGCGACGGTGAAGGTGCCGGTGTCGTAGGCGGTGGTGGTGGCGATCTTCAGGGTGGGCTGGCTGATGGGCTGGGCGAGTTTGATCAGTGCCCAGTCCTTGCCGACGCCGTTGTAGCCGGGTGCCTGGAGGACCTTGGTGGAGCGGACCTTGACGGCGGAGGACGACTGGAGGTCGACGACTCCGGAGGTGGCGGTGATGGAGGTGTTGTTGCCGGATCCACTGACGCAGTGGGCGGCGGTGAGCACGATCGTCGGGCTGTAGAGGGCGCCGCCGCAGCCCATGGAGAGCCGGACCATGAAGGGGAATTCGCCCTGGGCGGCCCGGGTGCCGCCGACGACGGGTGCGGGGGCGGCGGAGGCGCTCGACGGCTGGAGGCTGAGGGTGGCGAGGGCGACCGCGGCTATGACGGAGCATCTCTTGAGGGTGCGCAGAAGCTGCTTCACGATGTGTGCCTGCTTTCGTGTGGGGGCGAGGCGGGGGGTGCGGGTGCAGGCGTGCGGGTGTTCGTGTCCTGGCGGGGGCGGAGCCAGGCGATTGTCGCCATGCCCCCGTCAAGAACGATCCGATTATCGGGAAGCGATCACCGCTGTCACAAGGCAGGGATTCCGGCCAAGATCCTCTCCCGTCCGGCGGCCGGTTCTTCCGGGTCCCGCCTAGAGTGGGTCCGTTGAGCACCATGGACGGGGGTTCGGACGTGAGCGACGGCAGCAACGGGGACGGCGGTCCGGTCGTCCATGGGTTCCCGCACCTCGACGCGGTCCGTGCCGCGATCACAGCGCTCTACCGGCGGGTCTCCCCCGACGGTGTGCGCGTCTACGACACGAGCCTCGCCCCTGCGGACGCCGCCTTCTCCGACGTGGACGATCTGCATCTCGGCGCCCAGCGGGTGGCCGGTGCCCTGGTGCGGCACCTGCGACTGCCGCAGGCCCGTGTCGTCGTCGGCTTCCGCCGGATGGAACATGCCGCGAGCGTCGAACTCACCGCGGGGCCCGAGTACTTCATCGAGCTCAACGACCGTTTCCGCACGCACCGCAGGGACATCGGCGCGGCACTGGCCCACGAGATCACGCACGTACTGCTGCACCGGCTGGGGCTGGAGCTCCCCGGCACCCGCGACAACGAGATCCTCACGGACACGGTGACGGCCTATCTCGGCGCGGGCTGGCTCCTGCTGGACGCCTTCCGTCAGGACGCGGTCTCCAGCCAGAAGCTCGGCTATCTCACACCGGAGGAGTTCGGCTACGTACTCGCCAAGCGCGCGCTGGTCTTCGGCGAGGACCCGTCCGTGTGGTTCACCAGCCCCCAGGCCTACACGGCGTACACCGAGGGCCGGGCCGAGGCCCTGCGCGACCTGCGGCGGCCTCCGCTGACGGCGGCGGGTTGGGCCGGCAGGCGCCGTTACGCCAAGGACCGGCGCCACGCCGGGGAACACCCCGGCACCGCGCCCGACCGGTCCCTCCCGTACGCCTTCGAGAGCGGGGCCGACGGCCTCCGGGTCTCCTTCGCCTGCCCCACCTGCCACCAGCGGGTCCGGCTTCCGGTCCGGGGCCGGACACTGGCCCGGTGCGGACTGTGCCGCACCGTCCTGGACTGCGACACCTGAAAGATCGTCGAGAACCGGGGTGGCCGTAGGGTCGTCGTATGACGAACGGTCCGGCCGGTGGCGCGAGCAGCCTTTTCGAGGCGTTGTACGACGATGAGGACGCCGTCGTACGGGCGCTCCGTGCGGGCGCGTCCGCCGAGTCGAGCGACGAGGACGGGGCGACCGCGCTGTACCTGGCGTCGGTGCAGGACCTGCCCGGTGCGGTCCGGATGCTCCTCGCCGCGGGTGCGGACCCGAACAGGGCGAGCGGGCCGGAGGCGGGCGACCTGCCGCTGTGCGGGGCGGCGTGCGGCGGTCACGCGGCGGTCGTCGGCGCACTCCTGTCCGCCGGGGCCGACCCGGACCTGAGCGAGGAGTTCGGCTTCACCGCGCTGCGCTGGGCGGCCGGGCTCGGCCATGCGCGGGTCGCCGAGGCCCTCCTCGCCCACGGCGCGGATCCGGACCTGCCCGGCCCGCAGGGGGAGGTCCCGCTGGTGGTCGCGGCGCGGCGGGGATCGGTGCCCACCGTTCGGGCCCTGCTCCGGCACGGCGCCCGCGGTCTGTCCCCCGCGCTGGACGAAGCCCGGCGCATGCTCGCCGTGGACGTGGAGCAGGAGCTGCGTGGCGCGCTGCGGCGCGGGTACGGGGACGGCCACGAGTGTGCGGTGCGCCGCGCACCGGTCGACGGCGGGGTGACCGTCACGGTCGAACTGCTGCGGGACGGGGAGCCGTTCGCGTCCCAGGACCTGCAGACCGGGCACGGGGCGATCGCGACGCTCCTGGAGAACGAGCTTGGCCTGCGGGCCCCGTTCGAGGAGCTGGCCGCCCGGGCCCTGCGGGGCGGGGGCCCCGGGCTGGACAACTGGCTGGTGGCGGTCGGGACGCTGTGGCTGCGCGGCGACGAGGAGACGTTCAGGGCGGCGGCCGCATGGACGGCGAGCGAGGATCCGCTGCAACAGGCCTTCGGTGTGGATGTGCTGGCGCGGCTCGGATTCCACACCGGCGACAAGCCGTTCGCCGCCCGTGCGGTCCCACTCCTGCGGGAGCTGGCCGGCGCCGCCGGCCCGGCACCGGCCGAGGCGGCCGCGCGGGCGCTCGACCGGTACGAGAAGCCTGCTTCGGACAGCCGGCCGGCCGCCACGAGGTGAGCTCGATCGCCGGGCGGGTCGTCCACGGCACCCGGGCCGTGGCGGTCCGTGCGTCGTGTCGCGCGGCAGCCGTACGACGGTCGGGGGCGAGGGGCCGGCAGCGGCCGACCGGGGTCGCTTCGGTCAGGTGAGGCGGCCGGCCTCGTCGAGCAGGTAGCGGCGCTCGACCTCGTTGCCGGTCAGGGCGGCCGCCTCGCGGTACAGCGTCGTCGCACCTGCCGCGTCACCGGTCATCTGCAGCAGGTGGGCGCGCACCGCGCGTTCCCGCTGCCGGATGAGAGGGTCCCGATCCAGCTTGTGGCGCCGGTTGAGGTCGTCGAGCAGTGCCATCCCCCGGGCCGGTCCGTAGGCCTGGGTGACCGCGACCACCCGGCTCAGCCGCACCGGCGCGGTCGGGGTGAGCCGTTCGAGCCACAGGTACAGCATCGCGATCTGCGGCCAGTCCGTCCGCTCCGGCGTCGCAGCCGCCGCGTGCAGGGCCGCGATCGCCGCCTGCAGCTGGTACGGGCCCGCCACGCGCCGGCCCAGGACTCCGTCGATCAGACGGGTGCCCTCGCGGATCAGATCGCGGTTCCAGCGTGTGCGGTCCTGCTCGTCCAGCGGCACCAGCCCGCCGTCGTCACCGACGCGGGCCGCACGACGCGACTCGGTGAGCAGCATCAGGGCCAGCAGTCCGGCCACCTCGGCGTCGTCCGGAGCCGTGTCGCCGAGCATCCGGGTCAGCCGGATCGCCTCGCCGGTCAGGTCGACGCGGGCGAGTACGTCACCGGCGGAGGCGGTGTAGCCCTCGTTGAAGATCAGGTAGAGCACCCGCATCACGGCGGTCATGCGGCTGTCCCGGTCGGCGGCGGTCGGTGCGGTGAAGCGGGCGCCGCCGCGGGCCAGCTGCTGCTTCGCCCGGCTGATCCGCGTCCCCAGCGTGGCCTCGGTCGTCCCATAGGCGTGCGCGATCTCGGCTGTCGTGAGACCGCCGACCGCGCGCAGGGTGAGCGCCACCTGGGAGGCGGGGCTCAGCGCGGGGTGGCAGCAGAGCAGCAGCAGGGTGAGGCCGTCGTCGGCCTCCCGCACAGGACCTCCCCGGCGGGCCGGTTCCTGCATGGCCAATTCGGCCATACCGGTTTCCCGCTCACGTGTGCGCCTCGCCTGATCGGAGCGGAGCAGGTCGACCATCCGGCGGTAACCGACCCGGATCAGCCAGCTGCGCGGATCCTCCGGCACGCCGTCGGCCGGCCACGCCCGGCTCGCCGCCAGCAGCGCCTCCTGTACGGCGTCCTCGGCGATGTCGAAGCGGCCGAAGCGCCGTACCAACGCGCCGAGGACCTGCGGCGCCTCGGTGCGGAGCAGGTGCTCCACGCCCGTGGGCGTGTCCGGCCCGGCGCTCACGGGCCGGTGCCGCGCGCTGTCCACGCCGGGCCTCGTGAGGGACCGCCGGTCATGCCGTGAAGTCCTCTCCCATGACCGGCCGGACCTCGATGGGTTCGCCCAGCACCTCCACTATCCGCGAGGCGATCTCCATGGCCCGTTCCCGGTCGGCGACGTCGATGACGGCGAAGCTGGCCAGGACCTCCTTGAGCTCTGCGAACGGACCGTCGGTGAGCGTCACACCGTCCGGCGTCCGGTGCACCGTGGCACTGACCGCCGGGTGTCCGAGGCCCTCGGTGGCGACGAGCTCTCCGGTTTCGAGCAGCTCCTTCTCGAACCTCTGGTACACGGCGAAGGCGGCAAGAGCCTCCTCCGTCGGGGCGTCGGCGGTCGCGGCGTCCCAGGCGGTGGCCGACGTGTATCCGAGCAGCAGGTACTTCACGGGTCCCCTCTCCGATCGAGCTTGGCGATGGTAGGTCAGCATGTGCGGCACAGGAAGAGTGCGAGGAAAGGCGTCCGGGAGGAGGCGACCGGACCGTTCACGACTGTCCGGACGCTCGTGCGGCCGGGCGCGTGCGGTACCGGCACCAGCGCGGTGGCACCGTCGGGCACGACCGGGAGGACGGCCCGTCGGCGCACGCACCGCACGGTGGTCAGCGGCCTGTCCGAGCGGCGGACGGCGGGAACGGCGGTGGTGACTGCCATGACTTCCTCCCTGTCAGGTCTGCCCGCTACCTCGTGGCCGGATCAGGGATCTCGACATCCCTTCTACGTGATCCATGCCACACATGAAGAGTGTCGAGAACCGGCCGGCGGTTTCGAGGTAGCCGCGAGAACCCACCAAGGAGGACGAGATGTCTGAGACCCCGGAACCGAGCGCCGAACTGAAAGCCCTGGACCGCCTGGTCGGCACCTGGGCGGTGACCGGCGGCGCCGAGGGGACCGTGAGGTACGAGTGGATGCCAGGGCGGTTCTTCCTGAGCCAGCATGTCGAACTCACCCAGTTCGGCGAGCCGGTCAGCGGCCTGGAACTGATCGGGAACCTGCGCCCGTTCGGCGAGCCGACCGGTGCGGACGTGGTGTCGCGGTACTACGACTCGAACGGAAACACGTTCGACTACGTCTACGAACTGAACGGCGACGAGCTCACCATCTGGGCCGGGGCGAAGGGCAGTCCGGCCTACTACGCGGGCACGTTCAGCTCCGACGGCGCCACGATGACCGGAGACTGGGTCTACCCCGGCGGGGGTGGATACACATCGACGATGACCAGGATCTGAACGCGGCGCGCGGCAGCGTGCGCCGGACGGGCGTGCCGTAAGCGACGGCACCGGGGAGTCGTCGCCCGCAACGGGCCGCGTTCGACGTCCTGTTGTGTGTCGTGTGCCTCTTGCCGGAGCCGAGTTCGAGTACTCGGCGAAGCGGCGGACGCATGCGGAACAGACGCGGCCCAGGCACGGCTCAGACGCGGCGGTGATCAGCCGCTCGATCCTCGTTCGCGATCAGTTGCCTCACCGGCGCGCACAACGCGGCCATCACGGCCGGGGCCACGACGGCGCCCGTCTCCCCGCCCGATCAGGTCGGACTCGGCCGAGGTCGGGCTCGACCGAGATCACGGGGGCGGGCGCGGGGTGCGGTGACCGGCCGGGCCGGTCACCGCACCCCGCGATCAGGCAGCCCGGCGGCCACGGCCCGGGGCGCTTCCGCGTCCCGTGCCGCCTGCCCGGCCGGCTCCGGCGCCACGGGTGGATCCACCCGCACCGCCTGCTCCGCCCCGAGCCGCACCGGCGCCGCCGCGCGCGCCGCCGCCACCCGCGCCACCACGAGCCGTGCCGCCAGCGCCGCCCTGCGCGGTGCCCGAGCCCGCGCCCGTTCCACCGCGTCGGCCACGTCCCCGGCTGCCCGAACGGAAGGATCCGCCGGCCGCGGGACCTGAGCCCTGGCCACCGCCTCGCGTACGCGGCTTGGGCTGCGTCGGCTGCGGCACCTCGATGACGATCGCGACGCCGGACGGCTCACGGGCGCCCGTGATCCGGCTGAGCTCCTCGTCGCTCGACTTGATGCGGGTGGTGCGAGGCGCGATGCCCGCGTCCTGCATCAGCCGGGTCATGTCGCGCTTCTCGTCGGGCAGCACGAGCGTGACGACGCTGCCGGACTCACCGGCGCGCGCGGTGCGCCCGCCACGGTGGAGGTAGTCCTTGTGGTCGGTCGGCGGGTCCACGTTGACGACCAGGTCCAGGTCGTCGATGTGGATGCCCCGGGCCGCCACGTTCGTCGCGACGAGCGCGGTGACCTGGCCGTTCTTGAACTGGTCCAGCGTCCGGTTGCGCTGCGGCTGGGACCGGCCTCCGTGCAGGGCCGCGGCCCGCACGCCGCTGGCGAGGAGCCGCTTGGCGAAGCGGTCCGCGGCACGCTTGGTGTCCACGAACATGATCACCCGGCCGTCGCGGGCGGCGATCCGGGTGGCGACGGCCTTCTTGTCCGTCTCGTCCGCCACGTGCAGCACGTGGTGCTCCATGGTGGTGACGGCGCCGGCCGACGGGTCCACCGAGTGCACGACCGGGTCGGTGAGGAACATCTTGACCAGCCGGTCGATGTTCTTGTCGAGGGTCGCGGAGAACAGCATGCGCTGACCGTCCGTCTCGACCTGCTTGAGCAGCGCGACGACCTGCGGCATGAAGCCCATGTCGGCCATCTGGTCGGCCTCGTCGAGGACGGTGATCGACACCTCGTCGAGGCGGCAGTCGCCTCGCTCGATGAGGTCCTTGAGCCGCCCCGGAGTGGCGACGAGCACCTCGGCGCCACGGCGCAGCGCGCCGGACTGCCTGCTGATCGACATGCCGCCGACGACGGTGGCGACGCGCAGGTTCACCGAGGTGGCGTACGGGGTCAGCGCGTCGGTGACCTGCTGGGCGAGCTCGCGGGTGGGGACGAGGACGAGCGCCAGCGGGGCGTGCGGCTCGGAGCGGCGGCCCGCGGTGCGGGCGAGCAGCGCCAGGCCGAAGGCCAGGGTCTTGCCGGAGCCGGTGCGGCCACGGCCGAGGATGTCCCGGCCGGCCAGCGAGTTCGGCAGGGTGGCGCCCTGGATGGGGAAGGGGTCGGTCACGCCCTGTGCGGCGAGGGTCTTCAGCAGCGCGGCGGGCATGTCCAGCTCGGCGAACGCGTCGACGGCGGGAAGTGCGGGGGTCAGGGTCTCCGGCAGGGCGAACTCGCCGCCCTGGGCGGGCGCGGTCCTGCGGCGGGCCGGTGCCTTGCCGGATCCTCGGGTGTTCGCCTGTGCCCGGTCCGTGCCGCGCCCCTTTATCGGGCGGCTGCGGGTGGGTCGGTCCTGGCGTTCGGAGCGGGTCATACGGAATTGCCCTCCTGGGGGATTCCTGGGGTTACTGCCGACTGCTGCGGACTGCTCGATCTGTGCGCCCCAGGATGCAAGCACAGAGCAGATGCCCCGGTGGTGGGACCGAACCGGGGAAAGGACGAGTCGGAAACAGCACAAACCGGGGCCCGCACCTTCACGGTGCGGGCCCCGGCTGCGAGGTACGCGTCCGGCAATTAGGCCGGGACGATGTTCTCCGCCTGCGGGCCCTTCTGGCCCTGCGTGACGTCGAAGGAGACCTTCTGGCCCTCCTGGAGCTCACGGAAGCCCTGGGTGGCGATGTTGGAGTAGTGGGCGAAGACGTCGGCGCCGCCGCCGTCCTGCTCGATGAAGCCGAAGCCCTTTTCCGAGTTGAACCACTTCACGGTTCCAGTAGCCATGTCATTCTCCTAAAAGAGGTGCAGTGCCGGAAATCCGCACTTTACGAATTCCAAGTCGCCGCATTGAGCCCCATCCGGAGAAAGCCGGAAAACAATAAAGCGCCTGAGGAGGGTTCCCGTCAGGCGCACATAAAGTTCATGGGTACCAAAACTGCAACTCGGCAACCGTAGCACGTTCCGTCGGCGGGCGGCAGATCACTCCGCCCCGGCGCGCCGGGGATTCTGCTGACCAGCGCGGCACCGGGGGCCGTTCACGGCGGGTTCCGAAATCGTTCGCGGATGCTTCCCGCTCTGTTCCCCCAAGGGCTGCGGGCTCCTCGCCGGTGACGGAACCATCCATTCCGCAGACCGGGTCCCAGGTGGTCCGGCAAGGGCCGGAGGCTCTGGCCGAGGGGGTGGATTCACCCGAACGCCGCACCCGCGCAACACTCGGGCCGCTCGCCACCGCCCCCGGATCCGTGCCGGGAATTACGCCGAACGGGCAGCGCAGAGCGAGGAGGGAGCGGCGCGGGGCGGACAGCCACAGGGGCTCGGGCCCGGGCACCGTGGGACGGCACGCAGGGGCACCAGCTCCTGGCCAGGGCCGGCACCGCTGAAGCACCGACTCCTGGCCCGGGAAACGGGAGAACAGCACAGAGGCGTCGTCTCCTCGCCCGGGACAGCAGCACAGGGGCGCCGGCTCCTGGCGCGCGGAACCGCGCGCAGAGGCGCCGAAAGCCCGCGCCCTGGGCACGCCGCTCCCGGCGCGTGCCCTCAGCGGCCTCAGGGTCGCGGCGCGAGCCCGTCCAGCAGCAGCGCGAGGTACGGGCGGGCGAGGTCCCCGGGGTCGTCACCGGCGCCCTGCCCGCGCCAGGAGGCCGCGCCCCAGACCGCGTCGCGGACGAAGCGGCCGGTGAGCCGGACATCCAGATCGGCCCGGAACACCCCGTCGGCGACACCGCGCTCCAGTGTGCGGCGCAGAGCCTGCTCGAGCACCGGCCGCGCTTCGGCCAGGTGCTGGAAGCCGGGCCGTGTGACGAGGTGCGCGGCCTCGGTCCGGTAGATGGCGGCGGCGGCGAGGTTGCGCCCGATGTGGCGGAAGGACTCGGTGACCAGTGCTTCGAGGGTTTCCCGGGGGCCGAGCCCGGAGCCGAGTACGGCGTCGTACGTGGTCCGCAGCCCGGCCAGGAAGACGGAGAGGATCTCGTCGACCATCGATTCCTTCGAATCGAAGTGGTGGTAGAGGCTGCCGGCGAGCATCCCGGCCTCGTCGGCGATCCTGCGGACGGTGGTGGCGTCGTAGCCCTGTGCGGCGAAGACCTCTGCGGCGATGGCCAGCAGTTCGGGGCGGCGCTCGGGCCGGGAGGTCGCCGTGGGCTTCTTCTTGGTAGGCACTCCCCCATTGTCAGCCCGGCCGTCCGGCTCCCAGCACCGTGTGGTCGCAGGTCAGGGGGTCATGACTCCCTGACAGGAGTGTCGTCGGAGCCTCTGCGCAGGGTGCGCAGGGGATGGCCGGGGCGCCAGACCTCCACGACGAGGTCGTCGCCGTCGATCCCGGTGCGGACCACCTCGGCGAGCTCGGCGCGGAAGAGGAGGAAGGGCTCCGGCGGGGTCACCTCCTCGACGAAGCGGGCCAGCACGGTGGTGTCGGTGACCTCCACCGCCCGCCCGGAGACGCGGATGTCCCCGTCGGCCATCTCCGCGTCCGGCCCCGGGTTGGCCTGGAGGGCGAAGCGCGGGTCGCGCCGCAGGTCCAGCGCCTTGCGGGAGTTCGGCATCATGCCGAACCACAGCGCGTCCATCCGGAACTCGACCTCCAGGCCGGTGACGCGGGGAGAACCGTCCACACGCAGGGTCGCGAGGACGTGGTGCTTGTACTGCTGGAACCGTTTCCGGACAGCTTCGGCGAACGCGGGTTCCGCCACGCGGAAGTCCTGCCACGAACTCGGTGTCACGCTCGATGTCATGGGTGTCATCAAACCCCGTCAACAGGACACCCTCTGTCGTGTTTTCGCCGCGCTTCACCGGATCGGGCGCAGCCCCCTCGCGAGTGCCGTGCGCGCGTTCCCGGCGGACGGTCTCATCCGACGAGTCCTTGGGCGCGGGCCGCCGCCAGCCAGGCCGGGAATTCGGCGACCAGCCGGTCGTACAGCTCGGTGTCGGGAAGGGCGCGCGGGTCGGGTCCGGCGTGGAAGAAGCCCGCGTTGTCGATGGGCCGCTTGGCCGGTACGGCGAGTTCGTCGAGTCGGCGAAGGAAGTCGAACTGTGAGCTCCGCTTGTTGCCGAAGCCGATGAACTGCCAGAACAGTGGCAGTTTCGCGGCCTTGCAGAGGTAGCGCTCCGCCGCGTGCTTGCTGATCGGGCCGCCGTCCGTCTGGAAGACGACGAGGGCAGGGGCGGTCGAGCCGCTGTCGAGGTAGTGGTCGATGACGGCGTCCATGGCCAGGTGGTAGCTGGTCTTCCCCATGTGCCCGAGTCCGGCCACGATCGAGTCGATGCGGCCGTGGTGGTCGTCGAGGGATATGCCGGTGACGGCATCGATGTCCGTGGAGAAGAAGACCACGGGCACCCGTCCGTCGTCGTCGAGGTGGGCGGAGAGCCCGAGTACCCGGTCGGCGAGGGCCTGGACGCTGCCGTCCTTGTAGTAGTCCCTCATCGAGCCGGAGTAGTCGAGCACCAGGTAGACGGCGGCCCGTCCGCCCGTCATGCCGTGCTTCCGCAGGGACACCCGGGCGTTCTCGTAGTGGCCGGCGATGTCCGGTGCCCGCTCCCGCACCTTGTGCAGACTGATGGCCGGACCTGCGGAGTCGGGCGAGCCTGTCATGTGGGTCTCCGATCGGGCGTGGGCTTCCGCCCTGGCGGGCCGGGGAGTTCCGAGCGTATGGGACCCCGGCACCCAGGTGTGCCGCTGTTCACCGGCGTTCGCTATCTTGAGCGCCGCCGCCCCTGCGGCCTCCGTCCACGAATGAAGGAGCCGGCCATGGAGGCCGCCGCCACCACGTGTTATCGCCACCCGTCGTACGAGACGTATGTGCGCTGCACGCGCTGCGACCGGTACATCTGCCCCGACTGCATGCGTGAGGCGTCGGTCGGGCACCACTGCGTGGAGTGTGTGAAGGAGGGGCAGCGTTCGGTCCGCCAGGCCCGCTCGCTGTTCGGCGGGGCGGTTCCGTCCGCGACCACGCCGGTCGTGACGTACGTGCTGATGGTGCTGAACGTCGTCGCCTACGTCGTCGAGGTGGTCCGGTCGGAGACCGTGGACCGGTTCGGGATGCTCGGGGCGGTGCTGGTCGATCCGTCGGGCGGGCAGTACTACTACAAGGGCGAGACCTACCCTGGCTTCGAGCTGATCGGGGTGGCCGACGGGGAGTGGTACCGGCTGCTGACGGGTGCCTTCCTGCATCTGCCGCCCGACGCGTCGTTCGGTGTGATGCACCTGGTCTTCAACATGCTCGCGCTGTGGAATCTCGGCCGGGTGGTGGAGGGACAGCTGGGCCGGGCGCGGTATCTGGCGCTGTACCTGCTGTCGGCGCTGGGCGGTTCGGTGCTGGTGTACCTGGTGTCGCCGGAGACGACCGCGGTGGGCGCCTCGGGCGCGATCTTCGGGCTGGCGGCGTCCTTCTACGTCATCAGCCGGCGCCTGGGACGGGACATGCGGGCGGTCAACCGCTTCATGGCGGGGTTCCTGCTCTGGATGGTCATCTCCGCCGCGTTCACCTCGTGGGAGGGGCACCTCGGCGGTCTGGTGACCGGTGGTCTGGTGACCTACGGTCTGGCGTACGCGCCGGCGAAGCTGCGGACGTCCGCGACACAGCTGGCCGGCGGTGTGGTCCTGGTCGCGCTGCTGGCGGTGGTGGTCGCCGTGCGTACGGCTGCCCTGACGGGGGCCTGAGCGCGAACTCGCCGGTCCGTGAACCGAGTCCACCGTCTGAGACCATCGTCCCATGGTGGGAGATACGGCATCGGGGCAGGCGGGGGGCGGGAGCTCGGGGGGCGGCGGGCCGCGCCGGGGTGTCGGGCGGCTGCATCCGCTGGACTGGCTCGCGGGCGCTCTGCTGGTTCTGGGGCTGCTCGCGGTGGTGACCGGGCTGCTGCCCTCAGGCCCGGCGGCGGACGAGATGCGCCGCGTCGGGCCGCTGGTGGTATTCCTGGGCACGGTGATCGTGATGGCCGAACTGACGGGCCGGGCACAGGTCTTCGATGTGGTGGCGGCCTGGGTGGCCCGGGCGGGGCGGGGGCGCTATCCGCTGCTCTTCGGGCTGTGCGTGCTGTTCGCCTCGCTCACCACGATCACGCTGAATCTCGACACCACGGCGGTGCTGCTCACCCCGGTCATGCTGGCGCTGTCCACCCGGCTGGGGATCGCGGCGGTGCCCCTGGCGATGACGACGGTATGGCTCGCCAACACGGCGAGTCTGCTGCTGCCGGTCTCGAACCTGACCAATCTGCTGGCGGCCGACCGGGTGGCGCTCTCGCCGTCCGGTCTCGCCGCGGTGATGTGGCTGCCCCAGCTGGCGTCGATCGCCGTGACGGCGGCATGCCTGTGGATCTTCTACTGGCGGCGTGGCCGGCGCGGTGAGGGCCAGGACCGCTACACCCTGCCGGACGCGCCGGTGGCCGAGGATCCCGTTCTGCTGCGGATCTGCGCGGTGGCCTGTGCGGGCTTCCTGCTGGCGATCCTGGTGGCGGACGTCCCGCTCTGGTCGGCGTCACTGACCGCGATGGTGGTCGTCGTGGTGACGTTCGCCGTACGCCGCAGGCAGGAGTTGCGGCTGTCGTTGGTGCCGTGGCGGCTGCTGGTGCTGGTCCCGGGGATGTTCCTGGTCGTGCAGACGGTGAACGCGCACGGCCTGCACGAGCTGCTGGAGTCCGCGCTCGGCTCCGACAACGGCTTCCTGGGGATGCTGCGGTCGGCGGCGGTGGGCGCGGGGCTGTCGAACGTCCTGAACAACCTGCCGGCCTACCTGGCGGGTGAGGCGGTCGTCCCGGCGGCGAACCACGAGCAGTTGCTGGCACTGCTGATCGGCGTCAATGTGGGGCCGCTCGTCACCCCGTGGGCGTCCCTGGCGACGCTGCTCTGGTTCGAGCGGTGCCGCTGGCACGGGACGCGGATCGGCATGGGCCGCTTCCTCGGCACCGGTCTGGTGCTGTCGGTGACGGGCACCCTGGCCTCGGTCTCCGCACTGGCGCTGGTCAGCTGATCCCCCGGGCGGGGGACGCCCGGATCCCTCCGGGGCGCACGGACGCCATGGACCCGCCGTGGGCGCCGCGCCTCCGGGAGCACGTCCCGGAAACCCGCCGTGGCCGCCGGGACGCACGGACGCCACCCGCCGTGGCTGCCACCGCCCCGACGTACCGCCCCGGACGCGCCGCAGCGCCCGCCCTTGTCCGGTCGGGGACGGGGGCGGGCGCCGCGTTCAGTTCCGTACGCCGTTGTACGGGACGTCTGTGTGCCGTGATCAGACCATCAGGGAACGGTCCGTCGGGCGGATCGGGGCGTGCAGGGCGCTCGTCCCGGTCAGGAAGCGGTCCACGCCACGCGCCGCGGAGCGGCCCTCGGCGATGGCCCAGACGATGAGGGACTGGCCGCGGCCGGCGTCACCGGCGACGTAGACGCCGTCGACGTTGGTCGCGTAGTTCTCGTCGCGCGCGACGTTGCCGCGCTCGTCGAGCTCCACGCCGAACTGCTGGACGAGGCCGTTGGCCTGGTCCGTGCCGGTGAAGCCCATGGCCAGGGTCACGAGCTGGGCCGGGATGACGCGCTCGGTGCCGGCCTTCTGCTCCAGCTTGCCGTCCTTGAACTCCACCTCGATGAGGTGCAGGGACTGGACGTTGCCGTCCTCGTCGCCCTCGAAGTGGGTGGTGGAGACGGAGTAGACCCGCTCGCCGCCCTCCTCGTGCGCGGAGGTGACCTTGTAGAGCATCGGGAAGGTCGGCCACGGCTGGTTGGCGTTACGCTCCTCGCCCGGCTGCGGCATGATCTCCAGCTGGGTGACGGAGGCCGCGCCCTGGCGGTGGGCGGTGCCGACGCAGTCGGCGCCGGTGTCGCCGCCGCCGATGACGACGACGTGCTTGCCCTCGGCGGTGATCGGGGAGACCGTCAGGTCGCCCTCCTGCACCTTGTTGGCGAGCGGGAGGTACTCCATCGCGAAGTGCACGCCCTTGAGGTCCCGGCCCGGGACGGGCAGGTCTCGGGAGACGGTGGCACCGGCCGCGATGACCACGGCGTCGTAGCGGCGGCGGAGCTTGGCGGCGTCGATGTCCTTGCCGATCTCCACCTCCGTGCGGAACTTGGTGCCTTCCGCGCGCATCTGCTCGATGCGGCGGTTGATGTGCGACTTCTCCATCTTGAACTCGGGGATGCCGTAGCGGAGGAGTCCTCCGATGCGGTCCGCGCGCTCGAAGACGGCGACGGTGTGACCGGCCCGGGTCAGCTGCTGGGCTGCGGCGAGACCCGCCGGGCCCGAGCCGATGACGGCGACGGTCTTGCCGGAGAGCCGCTCGGGCGGCTGCGGGGTGACGTCGCCGCGGTCCCACGCCTTGTCGATGATGCTGACTTCGACGTTCTTGATGGTGACGGCCGGCTGGTTGATGCCGAGGACGCACGCCGACTCGCACGGGGCGGGGCAGAGGCGGCCCGTGAACTCCGGGAAGTTGTTCGTGGCGTGCAGGCGCTCGGACGCCGCCGACCAGTCCTCGCGGTAGGCGTAGTCGTTCCACTCAGGGATGAGGTTTCCGAGCGGACAGCCGTTGTGGCAGAACGGGATGCCGCAGTCCATGCAGCGGCCGGCCTGCTTGCTGATGATCGGGAGCAGCGATCCCGGAACGTAGACCTCGTTCCAGTCCTTGACGCGCTCGCCGACGGGGCGGGTCTTGGCGACCTCGCGTCCGGTGGTCAGGAAGCCCTTGGGGTCAGCCATTGGTCGCCGCCTCCATCATCTTCTCGGTGGTCTCCTGCTCGGAGAGACCGGCGAGCTCAGCGGCGTCCTTGGCGGCGAGCACTGCCTTGTAGGTGGACGGGATGATCTTGCTGAAGCGGGCGACCGAGGTGTCCCAGTCGGTCAGCAGCTTCTCGGCGACCGTGGAGCCGGTCTCCTCCTGGTGGCGGCGCACGACATCGTGCAGCCACTGCTTGTCGGTGTCGTCGAGCAGCTCGACGGCGCCGACGTTGCCGGTGTTGACGTTGTCGAGGTCGAGGTCGATGACGTACGCGATGCCGCCGGACATGCCTGCGGCGAAGTTGCGTCCGGTCTCGCCGAGGACGACGGCGTGTCCGCCGGTCATGTACTCGCAGCCGTGGTCGCCCACGCCTTCCGACACGACCGTGGCACCGGAGTTGCGGACGCAGAAGCGCTCGCCGGTCCGGCCGCGGAGGAACAGCTCGCCGCCGGTCGCACCGTAGCCGATGGTGTTGCCGGCGATGGTGGAGTACTCGGCGAGATGGTCCGCGCCGCGGTCCGGGCGGACGATGACGCGTCCGCCGGAGAGGCCCTTGCCGACGTAGTCGTTGGCGTCGCCCTCCAGGCGCAGCGTCACACCGCGCGGCACGAAGGCACCGAAGGACTGGCCCGCGGACCCGGTGAAGGTGATGTCGATGGTGTCGTCGGGCAGGCCCGCACCGCCGAACTTCTTGGTCACCTCGTGGCCGAGCATGGTGCCGACGGTCCGGTTGATGTTACGGATCGCGATCTGTGCGCGGACGGGCTGGGCGGCCTCGGCGCTGTCGGCGCCCAGGGCGTCGGCGGCGAGCTTGATCAGCTCGTTGTCGAGTGCCTTGGCCAGGCCGTGGTCCTGCTCGGCGATCTGGTGGCGCACCGCGCCCTCGGGGAGCTCGGGCACGTAGAAGAGGGGCTCGAGGTCGAGGCCCTGCGCCTTCCAGTGGGTGACGGCCCGCTCGGTGTCGAGGAGTTCGGCGTGACCGACGGCCTCCTCGATCGTGCGGAAGCCGAGCTCGGCGAGGATCTCGCGGACCTCTTCGGCGATGAACTCGAAGAAGTTGACGATGTATTCGGCCTTGCCGGAGAACCGGTCGCGCAGGACGGGGTTCTGGGTGGCGATGCCGACCGGACAGGTGTCGAGGTGGCAGACGCGCATCATGACGCAGCCGGAGACGACGAGCGGCGCGGTCGCGAAACCGAACTCCTCGGCGCCGAGCAGCGCGGCGATGACGACGTCGCGGCCGGTCTTGAGCTGGCCGTCGGTCTGGACGACGATGCGGTCGCGCAGGCCGTTGAGCAGCAGGGTCTGCTGGGTCTCGGCGAGGCCGAGTTCCCAGGGGCCGCCCGCGTGCTTGAGCGAGGTGAGCGGCGAGGCGCCCGTGCCGCCGTCGTGGCCGGAGATGAGGACGACGTCCGCGTGGGCCTTGGAGACACCCGCGGCGACCGTTCCGACGCCGACCTCGGAGACCAGCTTCACGTGGACGCGGGCCGCCGGGTTGGCGTTCTTGAGGTCGTGGATCAGCTGAGCCAGGTCCTCGATGGAGTAGATGTCGTGGTGCGGCGGGGGCGAGATCAGGCCGACGCCGGGGGTGGAGTGCCGGGTCTTCGCGACCCACGGGTAGACCTTGTGGCCGGGCAGCTGGCCGCCCTCGCCGGGCTTGGCGCCCTGCGCCATCTTGATCTGGATGTCGTCCGCGTTGACCAGGTACTCGCTGGTGACACCGAAGCGGCCGGAGGCGACCTGCTTGATGGACGAGCGGCGTGCCGGGTCGTAGAGGCGCTCGGCGTCCTCGCCGCCCTCACCGGTGTTGGACTTGCCGCCCAGCTGGTTCATGGCGATCGCGAGCGTCTCGTGCGCCTCCTGGGAGATGGAGCCGTACGACATGGCGCCGGTGGAGAAGCGCTTGACGATGTCGGCGGCGGACTCGACCTCGTCGATGGAGATCGGCTCGCGGCCGCTCTTGAAGCCGAACAGGCCGCGGAGCGTCATGAGGCGCTCGGACTGCTCGTTGACCCGGCCGGTGTACTTCTTGAAGATGTCGTACCGGCGGTTGCGGGTGGCGTGCTGGAGGCGGAAGACCGTCTCCGGGTCGAACAGGTGCGGCTCGCCCTCGCGGCGCCACTGGTACTCGCCGCCGATCTCCAGCGCGCGGTGCGAGGCGGAGATGCCGGAGGCGGGGTACGCCTTGGTGTGCCGGGCGGCGACCTCCTTGGCGACGACGTCGAGTCCGGCGCCGCCGATCTTGGTGGCGGTGCCGTTGAAGTACTGGGCGACGAATGCCTCGTCGAGGCCGACGGCCTCGAAGACCTGGGCGCCGCGGTAGGAGGCGACGGTCGAGATGCCCATCTTGGACATGACCTTCAGGACGCCCTTGCCGAGGGCGTAGATCAGGTTGCGGATGGCCAGCTCGGGCTCGATGCCCTCGATGAACGTGCCTGCGCGGACGAGGTCCTCGACGGACTCCATCGCGAGGTACGGGTTGACGGCGGCGGCGCCGTAGCCGATGAGCAGCGCGACGTGGTGGACCTCGCGGACGTCACCGGCCTCGACCAGCAGGCCCACCTGGGTGCGCTGCTTGGTGCGGATGAGGTGGTGGTGGACGGCCGAGGTGAGCAGCAGCGAGGGGATCGGCGCGTGCTCGGCGTCGGAGTGCCGGTCGGACAGGACGATGAGGCGGGCGCCGTCCTCTATGGCGGCGTCGACCTCGTTGGTGATCTGCTCGATCCGGGCGGCGAGGGCGTCGCCGCCGCCGCTGACGCGGTAGAGGCCGGACAGGGTCGCGGCCTTCATGCCCGGCATGTCGCCGTCGGCGTTGATGTGGATGAGCTTGGCCAGCTCGTCGTTGTCGATCACCGGGAAGGGCAGCGTCACCGCGCGGCACGCGGCGGCGGACGGTTCCAGGATGTTGCCCTGGGGGCCGAGCGTGGAGCGCAGCGAGGTGACGAGCTCCTCGCGGATGGCGTCCAGCGGCGGGTTGGTGACCTGGGCGAACAGCTGGGTGAAGTAGTCGAAGAGCAGCCGGGGGCGCTCGGAGAGCGCGGCGATCGGCGAGTCGGTGCCCATGGAGCCGAGGGGTTCACCGGCGGTGCGGGCCATCGGGGCGAGGAGGACGCGGAGCTCTTCCTCGGTGTAGCCGAAGGTCTGCTGGCGGCGGGTGACCGAGGCGTGGGTGTGGACGATGTGCTCGCGCTCGGGGAGGTCCTCGAGCTCGATCTCGCCGGTCTCCAGCCACTCCTGGTACGGGTTCTCGGCGGCCAGGGACGCCTTGATCTCGTCGTCCTCGATGATGCGGTGCTCGGCGGTGTCGACGAGGAACATCTTGCCGGGCTGGAGGCGGCCCTTGCGGACGACCTTGGCCGGGTCGATGTCCAGGACGCCGACCTCGGAGGAGAGGACGACGAGGCCGTCGTCGGTGACCCAGTAGCGGCCGGGGCGCAGGCCGTTGCGGTCGAGGACCGCGCCGACCTGGGTGCCGTCGGTGAAGGTGACGCAGGCCGGGCCGTCCCAGGGCTCCATCATCGTGGAGTGGTACTGGTAGAAGGCGCGGCGGGCCGGGTCCATGGAGGCGTGGTTCTCCCACGCCTCGGGGACCATCATCAGCACCGAGTGCGGCAGCGAGCGCCCGCCGAGGTGGAGCAGCTCCAGGACCTCGTCGAAGGAGGCGGAGTCGGAGGCGTCCGGGGTGCAGACGGGGAAGATCCGGTCGAGCTGCGCCTCGCCGAAGAGGCTGGAGGCGAGCTGGGACTCGCGGGCCTTCATCCAGTTGCGGTTGCCCTTGACCGTGTTGATCTCGCCGTTGTGCGCGACGAAGCGGTACGGGTGGGCGAGCGGCCAGCTGGGGAAGGTGTTGGTGGAGAAGCGGGAGTGGACCAGGGCGACCGTGGTGGCGAAGCGGCGGTCGGAGAGGTCCGGGAAGAACGGCTCCAGCTGCCCGGTGGTGAGCATGCCCTTGTAGACGATCGTGCGTGCGGAGAGCGAGGGGAAGTACACCCCGGCCTCACGCTCGGCGCGCTTGCGCAGGACGAAGGCCTTGCGGTCCAGCGCGATGCCGGTGCTGCTGCCGTCCGCGACGATCAGCTGGCGGAACTCCGGCATGACGGCGCGGGCGCCGTTGCCGAGGATGTCCGGGGTGACCGGGACCTGGCGCCAGCCGAGGACGTCGAGGCCCTCTTCGGCGGCGATCTTCTCGATCTGCTTGACGGACTCGGTGGCGTCGTCCGCGGGCAGGAAGGCGATGCCGACAGCGTATGAGCCGGCCTCGGGGAGGTCGAACCCGGTCTCTTCGCGCAGGAAGGCGTCCGGGACCTGAAGGAGAATGCCGGCGCCGTCACCCGAGTCGGGCTCGGATCCTGTGGCGCCGCGGTGTTCGAGGTTGCGCAGTACGGTCAGCGCCTGCTCGACCAGCTCATGGCTGGCCACACCGGTCAGAGTGGCCACGAACCCGACGCCACAGGCGTCGTGCTCGTTACGGGGGTCGTACATCCCCTGCTGGACAGGGCGACCGTCCATGGGCGACCAGGCGTCGGAACGCATCGGCTCTCCCGTCGTCGTCGTGGCATGTGCTGTGCCGAGGGACGACGTTGGCCCTCTGCGAAATTTCGTGCAGGTTACATGATGGAACGCTTCTCAAAAAGCGGAAAGGGTGTTCCAACATGCGGACACCACGGAGCCGTGGTGCGGGTGGGTCATGATCGGCCGGATCCTTGTGGATCACCGTCCGGGGGAGACCGCAGAGAGCGGGCGTCGTTGCCCGCGAGTGTCTACGGCTATTGCCCGGAGGTCATGGATTCGAAACCGCCGGGTAACGGCTACTTATGTGTAGCACTGCATAGCGTCTCATTTTACGGTGGGCATACCCCATCCGCCCAGTGACGTGCGTCAAGAGGTACGTCACACCGGTGCAACACCGCAAGGGGCCTGCGGAATCCCGTTCGCGGGGCGGGATCCCACAGGCACCCCCTGGGGGTGTCAGCCGACGGCGACGCCGAACAGCGAGCCCAGCCCGTACGTGATCGCCGCGGCGGAGCCGCCGAGCACGAGCTGACGCAGTCCGCTGAACCACCAGCTGCGGGCCGTCACCCTCGCCACCACCGCGCCGCAGCCGAACAGGCCGGCCAGGGCGAGCAGCACGGCGGGCCACATCTGGGTGGCACCGAGCAGGTACGGCAGTACGGGCAGCAGGGCGCCCAGGGCGAACGCACCGAAGGAGGAGACGGCTGCGACGAGCGGCGAGGGCAGGTCGCCCGGGTCGATGCCGAGCTCTTCGCGGGCGTGTATCTCGAGAGCCTGCTCCGGGTCCCTGGAGAGCTGACGCGCGACCTCCTGGGCCAGCGCGGGGTCGACCCCGCGGGACTCGTAGAGCGCGGCGAGCTCACGCATCTCGTCCTTGGGGTGTCTGCGCAGCTCGCGCCGCTCGACGGCGAGCTCGGCCTCGACGAGTTCGCGCTGGGAGGCCACGGAGGTGTACTCCCCCGCCGCCATCGAGAAGGCGCCGGCGGCGAGTCCGGCCAGGCCGGTGATGACGATGGTCTGCTGGGAGACGGCCCCTCCGGCCACGCCCGTCATCAGCGCGAGGTTGGAGACGAGACCGTCCATGGCGCCGAACACCGCGGGCCGCAGCCAGCCGCCGTTGACGTCACGGTGGGTGTGGTTGTCCCGGTGGGCCTCGTGCAGTACGGCGTCGGTCTCGATGATGGACACAGCTCTCCCCTTTTCCGGGAGCGGGCCCCGTGTTCGTCCCCCGCTCCACACCGTCGAAAGTACGCACGAAAAGGGGCTCCCGCCAGCAAGGAAGGCCGAACTTACCTGCCTTCGGGGCGTCACCCGTGCGGCCGATTTGTGCGAGATCGGGCCTCTCTTCGGCCCATGCGGGGAAACCTCGCATATCCGGTTGTTCCGGGTGCGAGCGAAGGGTCGACACGATGGAGCTCATGGCGGACGGTCCGGCGGCGGGCACGGGTGACCGGGCCCGGGGGGCGTTGCTGGGGCTCGCGGTGGGGGACGCGCTCGGCGCCCCTGCGGAGAACCTGCGCCCGTCCGAGATCCGCCGCCGCTGGGGCCGCATCGAGGGCTTCGTCAGCGACGATCCGGCCGGGACCGACGACACCGAGTACGCGATCTTCTCCGGGCTCCTGCTGGCCAGGCACGGCTCGGCACTCACCGTCTCGCACGTCGAGCGGGCCTGGCACCACTGGATCGCCGATCTGGACGAGGGCCCGTTCCGGGGTGCCGGCTTCAGCGAGCGCGGCACGCTGGAGAACCTGCGGCGCGGTCTCGCCGCCCCGATCTCGGCCCAGCACCGGCACGCCTGGAGCGACGGTCTCGCGATGCGGGCGGCGCCGTTCGGGGTCTTCGCGGCGGGCCGGCCGGCCGAGGCCGCCCGTCTGGTGGCGGTGGACGGGCGGGTGAGCCATGACGGCGAGGGCATCTACGGCGGGCAGGCGGTCGCGGCGGGGGTGGCGGCCGCGATGGTGGGGGCGGGGCTCGCCTCCGTGATCGCCGCCGCGCTCTCGGTCGTACCGATGGACTCCTGGACGGCCCGGTCGCTGCGCCGTGCGGTCTCGGCGGCGCAGCGACCGTATCCGGACCGGCTGGCCGCGGAACGCGCGGTGCGCTCAGCCGTGGTGATCGGCGGCTACCCGTGGACGGATCTGGCGCCGGAGGCGGTGGGCCTGGCCTTCGGCGCCCTGACGGCGGCGCGCGGTGATTTCCGTACGGCGGTGCTCACGGCCGTGAACATGGGCCGGGACGCCGACACCACGGCCGCCGTGGCGGGGGCGCTGGCCGGCGCTCTGCACGGGGCGTCGGCGATCCCCCGGGACTGGGCGGCGGCGATCGGCCCGGTACGGGGCAGCTGCCTGCCGTCCATGCGGGGATATCACGTGCTGGACATCGCGGAGCTGCTGACGCCGGACGACGGGGAGGACGCTCCGGAGGAGCAGCCCGCCCCGGACGGGGAGCCCGCCCCGGCGCCCCGCTCCCCGCAGCACGGGGCCCTCGGCGCCCCTCCGTCCGGCGGGCGGCACCCCGGCGCCCCGCGGCACGCACCGGTATCCACGGGACCGGTCGCTCCGGCCTCCGGCGCCCGTTCGGATGCCCGGTGACAGGCGCCCGCCCCTCCTCGAAGGGCATGCCCACGGCACCGGCGGAGTCCGTCCCTCAGGGCGCGCCCGCCGCACCGGCGGAGTCCGCCTCGCACGTGGCCATCCGGATCACCGCCGAACCGGCGGCCCCGGACGCCGGGGGAGGGCGCGCCGCACCGGACAGGCGGGCCAGGATCGAGGGGCTGCTGCTCGGGCTGGCCGCCGGCGACGCCGCCGGGTGGCCGGCCGCGCGGCACAGGGCCGCGCGGATGCCGGAGTGGACGAGGCGGCTCACCCGGGAGCTGGACACCTTCGCGGAGCAGAACGCGACGACGACGCTGCCCGTGCCGATCGCCCTCAACCAGCCGCCGGAACCGCTGAGGCTCGGCCCGTCCGACGACGCCGAGTGGGCCGCGTTCGCCGCCCGGACCGTGCTCGCCGCCGCAGCCGACCACGCGCCGGACCTCTCCCCCGGCCGGCGGATGCGGGACGCGGTGGACCGGTCGTGGAACGCGCTCGCCGCGAAGGTCGCCGCCGCGAGTGCCCGGGCGTCCGAGGTCGAGTCGGCCGTCCTTCCGCTCCGGGCCCGGATCTCCGTACGGGCCGGGCTCGGCAATCTGGCCGCCGGGCTGCGCCCTCCCGCCACCGGCCACGACAATCCGCACTACTTCGACGACGCGGCCTGTGTGCGTGCCGCGGTGCTCGCCGTCGTACACCCCGGTGACCCCGCGGCGGCGGCCGGGCTCGCCGAGTTCGACGCCCGGTACACCCAGGACGGTGACGGGGTGCACGGCGCCCGCGCCGTGGCCGCCGCGATCGCGCTGGCCCTGGCCGGGGCGGACGTGGACACGGCGGTGAACGCCGCGCTCGACCAGCTGCCCGAGGGAACCGAGATCGCCCGCAACGCCGTGCACGCCGTGCGCCTGGCCCGGGAGTTCGCGGACGAGGCCGCGGGCGCCTTCGCCCTCGTCCCCGTGCTGGAGCATCAGATCGTGGACCACGTCTACAGCTACGGGATCGCCGCGGCCGAGACCGTGCCCGTCGCCCTGGCCCTTGCGACCGCGGCCCGGGGCGAGTTCGCCCAGGCCGTCCCCGCCGCCGCCTGCCTGTCGCGGGTCGCGGACTCGGCGCCCGCGCTCGCCGGTGCCCTGACCGGGGCGCTCGGCGGGGCGGCGACCGTGCCCTCGGGCTGGCGGGAGGCCTGCCGGACGCTCGCCGGGTGTGCGCTGCCCCGGCTGGCCGGCACGGACCTCATCGAACTCGCCGGGCTGCTGGCAGCCACGGAACCGGTCACCCCGGGTGGACAATTCCGGCATGACACACAAAACATCCGAACCGTCCGTGGCCGGCACGACCACCACGACGCCCACCCTGGATGAACGCATCACCGGAGCCCTCGTCGGCGCGGCCGTGGGGGACGCCCTCGGCGGCCCCGTCGAGGGCTGGAGCCCCGAGCAGATCAGCGAGCGTCACGGCGGCCGGGTGACCGGCATCGTCGGGCCCTGGTACGGCGACGACTGGCGCACCGCACGCCCCATCGCCCCGTACCACAAGGGCGACGGACACGTCACCGACGACACCCTCATGACCCATGCGCTGGTCCGGGTGTACGAGACGGTGCGGGGCCATCTCGACGCGTACGCCGTCGCGGACCACCTCGTGCCTGATCTGATGTCACGGCCCCGGTGGATCCCGGAACTGGAGGCCGAGGCGCTCCCCCTCCAGCGGATCTTCCTGGCGGAGAAGTGGATCGTCACGCGGCTGCACTACGGGCACGCCGACCCCCGCGAGGCCGGCTCGGGAAACATCGTCAACTGCGGGGCGGCGATGTACATGGCCCCGGTCGGCCTGGTGAACGCCGCCCACCCGGAGGCGGCGTACGCGGAGGCGCTGGATGTCGCGGGCGCCCACCAGTCCTCGTACGGGCGGGAGGCGGCCGGGGTGCTGGCCGCGGCCGTCGCCGCCGCGTGCGCCCCGGACGCCAGCCCCGCCTCCGTCGTCGAGAGCGCACTGGCCCTCGCCAAGGACGGCACCCGGGAAGCGATCGAGTCGGTGTGCGAAGTGGCCTCCCGATACACCGACTTCGAGTCCGCCCTGGTGCCGCTGAGAGCCGCCGTCGCCCCCTTCGACACGGTGGGGCCCCGCTACCGCGACCCCTCGCTCGGGGCCCGGCGGCCCTCCCGGCTGCACTCCGTCGAGGAACTTCCGGTCGCACTCGGCATGCTGCTCGTCGGCGACGGCGACTACCGGCACACGGTGCTCGGCTCGGTGAACTACGGCCGCGACTGCGACTCGATCGCCACGATGAGCGGCGCGCTCGCGGGTGCGCTCCACGGCGAGCGGCCGATCCCCGAGACGTGGGTGAAGACGGTCGCCGAGGCCAGCCGCCTCGATCTGCACGCCCCGGCCCGGGCACTCGCGGAAGTGGCCCGCGAGATCTTCGTACGGGACACGAAGCGGCGCCGCGCGCACGAGGCGGCGTTCGCCGTGCTGACGGGCGACGGGCGGTGAGCGTACGCCTGACATGGGTCCAGCCCGAGGACCTGGTGGGCCACGAGCTGCGACAGGCCGCGCAGGACGGCCGGGACACCGGGGACGTCGAACAGCGCTGGTACGCGGCGGGCGGCGCCCCGGCCCCGGAGCGCGCGGGGGCCTCGGAGCCCTCGCCGCGCCGGCTGCGCGCACTCGCCGGGCGGCTGCTGGACGAACTCGCCCTGCTGGACTGCCCGTCGGCCGGCGACGAGCCGACCGGCCTGACCGCGATCCGGGCCGCCTGTCCGCGCTGGCCCGCCCCGAGCACCGAGCCGGTCTCCGTCGGACCCGACCGGCTCCACGCGGCCTGGCTGGGCCGGGCGGCGGGCTGCCTGCTGGGCAAACCGGTCGAGAAGCTGCCGCTGGCCGGCATCCGCGCCCTGGCCCGCGCCACCGGCAACTGGCCGCTCACCACCTGGTTCACGGCCCGGGGGCTGCCCGGTGAGCTGAGCACCGCCTACCCCTGGAACCGCCGCTCGGCACCCACCTCACTGGCGGAGAACATCGACGGGATGCCGGAGGACGACGACCTCAACTTCCCCTTGATGACCGTGCTGTTGCTCCAGAGACACGGACGCGGGTTCAGCACGTCCGACCTCGCGCGGCTGTGGCTCGACGAACTCCCGGCGGGCCGGGTCTTCACCGCCGAGCGCATCGCGTACCGGAATCTGCTCGACGGCATCGAGCCGCCGGACACCGCACGTCACCGCAACCCGTTCCGGGAGTGGATCGGCGCTCAGATCCGGGCCGACGTCCACGGCTGGACGAATCCCGGTGACCCTGGGGCCGCCGCGGAACAGGCCCACCGGGACGCGGTCCTCACCCACACGGCCAACGGGGTGTACGGGGCGATGTTCACCGCCGCCGCCCTGGCGGAGGCGGCGGGCGGCGGGACGGATGTGCACGGCTGTCTGGCAGCGGGGCTGCGTGTGGTGCCGCCCCGGTCCCGGTACGCGCGCGCGGTGCGCCTGGGCATCGGGACGGCGCGCGCCGAACGGGACTTCGACACCGTCGTGGACCGCCTCCACGACGCCTACGGACCCACCCACCACTGGGTGCACGTCCTGCCCAACGCGGCCCTGCTCGCCGCCGCCCTCACCCATGCGGACGGGGACTTCGGCCGCTCGATCGGCTGCGCGGTGTCCGGCGGCTGGGACACCGACTCGAACGGTGCGACCGCCGGCTCTCTCGCGGGCCTGCTGGCCGGGCGGGCCACCGCTCTGCCGGACCACTGGACCGCCCCGCTCAAGAACCGCCTCGCCACATCCGTACCCGGATTCGACTCCGTCGGCTTCGACACCCTCGCGGAACTGACCTGTCAGGAGGTACGCCGCCCATGACGGCGATCGTGGTGCTCGGCAGCACCAACATGGACCTGGTCGCCTACGTCGCCCGGGCACCCTGGCACGGGGAGACCGTCACAGGACGGGAGTTCCGGACCGTCCCCGGGGGCAAGGGGGCCAACCAGGCCGTCGCCGCGGCGCGCGCCGGAGGCGACGTCGTGATGATCGGTGCGGTCGGGACCGACGAATACGGCTCGCTGCTCCGGACGAATCTTGAGCACTCCGGCGTGGACACGGATCTGCTTCACACCGTCGCGGGGCCCAGCGGCACCGCGCACATCGTCGTGGACGACGAGGGGGCCAACTCGATCGTGGTGGTCCCCGGCGCGAACGGTTCGGTGACCACGCTCGGCCCCGGCGAGAAGGCGGCCGTCGCGGCCGCGGGTCTGCTGCTCCTGCAACTGGAACTCCCGATGGCCGCCGTGACCGAAGCGGCGCGCACGGCGAAGGCACGAGGGGTCAGGACCATCCTCACCCCCTCCCCCGTGCAGCCGCTGCCGTCCGACCTCCTGGACGCCGTCGGCCTGCTCATCCCCAACGAGCACGAGGCCACGGCGCTCACCGGCTGCGACGAACCGCACGCGGCCGCGCAGATCCTGCTCCGGGAGGTCCCCGAGGTCGTGATCACACTCGGCCGGAAGGGCTGCCTGTACGCGGCCCGGGGCGGCGAACCCGTCCTCTTCCCGGCCCCCGAGGTCACCGCCGTCGACACGACCGGCGCCGGGGACACCTTCGTCGGCACGCTCGCCGTGGCGCTCGGCGAGGGCCGGTCCGTGCCGGAGGCGGTGGCCTGGGCGTCCTCGGCCGCCGCTCTCTGCGTGCAGAAGCCCGGCGCCTCCACTTCCATGCCCTATCGCAGAGAGATCGATGCCGCATGACCGCAGCCGCTCCCACGACACCGCCGCTCGCCGGTCTGAGGGTCCTGGACCTCGCAACGCTCTTCGCCGGGCCGCTCGCGGCCACCATGCTCGGGGACTTCGGGGCCGAGGTCATCAAGGTCGAGCACCCTCTGAAGCCGGATCCCTCGCGCGGGCACGGCCCCTCGAAGGACGGGATCGGCCTGTGGTGGAAGCTGCTCGGCCGCAACAAGCGCACGCTGACGCTCGACCTGTCCGCACCCGGCGGCCGGGACGTCCTGCTGCGGCTGGCCGCCGACACCGATGTGATCATCGAGAACTTCCGGCCGGGCACCCTGGAACGCTGGGGACTGGGCTGGGAGGAACTGCGCGCCGTCAACCCACGGCTGGTGCTGGCCCGGGTCACGGGCTTCGGCCAGAACGGGCCGTACGCCCACCGGCCCGGCTTCGGCACGCTCGCCGAGGCGATGAGCGGCTTCGCCGCCGTCACCGGGGAGCCGGACGGGCCGCCGACGCTGCCGCCGTTCGGGCTCGCCGACTCGATCGCCGCTCTCGCCACGGCGTACGCCGTGATGACGGCACTGGCCGGACGTGACCGCACCGGGGCCGGGCAGGTGGTGGACATGGCGATCATCGAGCCGATCCTGACCGTGCTGGGGCCGCAGCCGCTCTGGTACGACCAGCTCGGCTACGTCCAGCCGCGCACGGGAAACCGCTCCCGTAACAACGCCCCGCGCAACACCTACCGCACCGCCGACGGCCACTGGGTCGCCGTCTCGACCTCCGCGCAGTCGGTCGCGGAGCGCGTGATGCGTCTGGTGGGGCGTCCGGAGCTGATCGAGGAGCCGTGGTTCTCCGCGGGGAGCACCCGCGCGGAACACGCCGACGAGCTCGACGAGGCGGTGGGCCACTGGATCGCCCGGCGCACCAGGGAGGAGGCGGTGGACGCGTTCGAGAAGGCCGAGGCGGCCATCGCGCCGATCCACGACGTGCGGGACGTGATGGAGGATCCCCAGTACCGGGCGCTGGGCACGATCACCGAGGTCGACGATCCGGAGCTGGGCCCCCTGCGGATGCAGAACGTGCTGTTCCGGCTCTCGGAGACACCGGGGGCGATCCGCTGGGCAGGCCGGCCGCACGGGGCGGACACGGACGAGATCCTCGCGGAGGCAGGCCTCTCCGCGCCGGCGGTCGCGGCGCTCCGGGACGAGGGCGCGCTGTGAGCGGCCCGGCGGTGGCTCTGACCTGGCTGTACGTTCCCGGGGACCGGCCCGATGTGGTCCGCAAGGCGCTCGGCTCGGGCGCGGACGTGGTGATCGTCGACCTTGAGGACGCCGTGGCCCCGGACCGTAAGGAGTACGCGCGCCGGGCGACCGCGGAGCTGCTCTCGGATGCGGTCACGGTGGACCCGATGGCGGTGCCGGTCCATGTCCGGGTCCACGGCGAGGACGACGTGAAGGCGCTGGCGGGACTGCCAGGGCTGTCCGGGATACGACTGCCCAAGATCACCCATGCGGCGTCCGTGCATCATGTCGAGGCCCTGGCGCCGGGTGTTCCGCTGTATCCGCTGCTGGAGTCGGCACTGGCGATCGAGCACGCGTACTCGATCGCCGGGGCGCACCACTCCGTGCGGGGCATCGCGTTGGGCGAGGCGGATCTCCGGGCGGATCTCGGGGTCCGGGACGATGCCGGCCTCGACTGGCCGCGCAGCCGTGTGGTGATCGCCGCACGGGCCGCAGGACTCGACCCGCCCGTGATGTCGGTGTACCCCGACGTCCGGGACCTTTCCGGGCTGCGGTCGTCCTGTGCGCACGGGAGGGGTCTCGGCATGCTCGGCCGGTCGGCGATCCATCCCCGGCAGCTGCCGGTCATCGAGCGGGCGTTCCGGCCCACGGCACGGGAGGTCGAGGCGGCGGAGCAGATCCTGGAGGCGTCCCGGACCGAGGCGGGCGCGCAGGCCCTGCCGGACGGGAGGTTCGTCGATGCCGCGGTGGTGGCGACCGCGGAGCGCACGCTCTCACTGGCGCGGCGGCGGTGAGGCCGTGGCACGTGTGAAGGGGCCGCCGGACCTGTGCGGTCCGGCGGCCCCTTCGTTGTCTGCGGAGCGTCAGCTCCTGTCGGCCTTCTGGGGGGTCTCGCCGGCCTCCGACCCCGTCGCCTGCGCGTCCGGGGCACCGGCGCCGTCCTCCGAGGAGGAATCGGTTTCCGGGGAAGAGGCGTCGGCGGAGGCGTCGGCGTCCGTGGAGGAGCCTGCGTCCGTGGTCTTCTCGCCGTCCTTGGCCAGGTCCGCCACGGCGGGCTCGACGATCTCTTCGCGGCCCGGGCGCGTCTTCGCCGAGATCACGATGTACGTCACCGCGAGCACGAACACGATGATCGCCGTCCACACGTTGAGCCGGAGGCCCAGCACGTGGTGCGCCTCGTCGACGCGCATGTATTCGATCCAGCCGCGGCCGGCGCAGTACGCGGCGACGTAGAGCGCGAAGGCACGGCCGTGTCCGAGCTTGAAGCGGCGGTCCGCCCAGACGACCAGGACAGCGACGCCGACGCACCACAGGGACTCGTAGAGGAACGTCGGGTGGTAGGTGCCGGCGACCCGGTTCGTGCCCTCGCTGATCTCCAGCGCCCAGGGCACGTCCGTCGGCTTGCCGTACAGCTCCTGGTTGAACCAGTTGCCCCAGCGGCCGATGGCCTGGGCGAGGGCGATACCGGGGGCCAGCGCGTCCGCCCAGGCGGGAAGCGGGATCCCACGGCGTCGGCAGCCGATCCAGGCACCGACCGCGCCCAGCGCGATCGCGCCCCAGATACCGAGGCCGCCCTCCCAGATCTTGAAGGCGTCCACCCAGTTCTCACCGTCGCTGAAGTACAGCTGGTAGTCGGTGATCACGTGGTAGAGCCTGCCGCCGACCAGGCCGAAGGGCACGGCCCAGACGGCGATGTCGGCGACGGTGCCGGCTTTGCCGCCCCTGGCGATCCAGCGCTTGTTGCCGAACCAGACGGCGACGAAGACACCGATGATGATGCAGAACGCGTAGCCGCGGAGCGGGATCGGGCCGAGCTCGATCACGCCGGTCGACGGGCTGGGAATGAAGGCAAGGTTCATGACGAGGTCGACGCTACCCTGCCGGACGGGACGTACGGCAAGCCGTCCGGCAACTTCTGGGTAACGGGAACTCCGGCGGAGCATCCGCCGGAGCGCCCTGCTTGCCTATGGCGTGGCCCCGGGGGTGGCCGGTTTCTTGCCCTTGTTCGCCTCCGCGACCCACTTCTTGAGGTTGGCTACGGAGATCTGCTCGGCCCCCTTCTTCGGGAAGATCGAGTCGCCGTTGAGCAACGCCGTCGGCGTGCCCTCGAACCCGCCCTCGGTGAACGCCTTGTTGGACTTCTCGACCCAGCTGTCGTGTGTGCCGTCCTCCACACAGCTGCGGAAGGCGGGCGTGTCCAGGCCGTCCACCTTGCCGGCCAGCTCGATCAGCTTGCCGTTGTCACCGAAGGTGTCGTCCGTCTCCGCGGGCTGATTGCGGTAGAGGACGTCGTGGTACGGGGCGAACTTGCCCACGTCCTGGGCGCAGGCGGCCGCGTTGGCCGCGCGAAGCGACCCGCTGCCGCCGAGATTGCCGTCGATGATCGTGGCGAGGTGGTACTCCACCTTGAGCTGGCCGCTGTCCGCGAGCTCCGTGATCGTGTCGCGGAAGGCGTTCTCGAACTGGGCGCAGACCGGGCAGCGGAAGTCCTCCCAGATCGTGAGCGTGGACGGCGCGTCGTCGGCTCCGACCTGGAGGGCGAGCCCGTCCTCCCCCATCGCCCCGGAAGGGGTGACGGCCGGACCCGCCTCGCTGTCCTCGTCGTTCTTGCCCGCGTTGGCGGCGATCACGCCGATCACGGCGGCCAGCGCGAGCACCCCCACCACGGCGGTCGAGACGATCAGCGTGCGGCGTCGGCGCTCCCGTGCCCGGTCCTGCTCACGCTGCTGGGCGAGCCGGTCACGCGCGGCTCTTCTTCGGTCTTGGTTCTTCTCGCTCACATTGCGTGAACGAACCGGGGAGGCGCGTCAGCGCCTCCCCGGTCCCAGGTCCACCCGTACGGATGACGACCGTGGTCAGCGCTTTCGAACGCCTTCGGCCAGCTCGCCCGCGAGCGCGCGGACCGCGGCGAGACCCGCTGCCTCGTCCGGCGCGTCCAGCATCCGCTTGACGAAGGCCGAGCCGACGATCACCCCGTCGGCGAAGCCCGCGACCTGCCGGGCGTGCTCGGCGGTGGATACGCCGATGCCCACGCAGACCGGCAGGTCCGTGGTGGCGCGGGTGCGCCGCACCAGGTCCTCGGCCTGCTGGCCGACCGATTCGCGGGTGCCGGTGACACCCATCAGCGAGGCTGCGTAGACGAAGCCGGAGCCGGCGGCCGTGATGGTGGCGAGCCGTGCGTCCTTGCTGCTCGGGGCGACGACGAAGACGGTGGCGAGACCGTGCTTCTCGGCGTGCTCCCTCCACAGCCCGGACTCCTGGACGGGCAGGTCGGGCAGGATGCACCCGGCGCCGCCCGCGTCGGCGAGCTCGGCCGTGAAGCGCTCCACGCCGTAGCGGTCGATGGGGTTCCAGTACGTCATGACGAGGATCGGCGCGCCCGTCGCCTCGTGCGCCTCACGGACCGTGCGCATGATGTCGGCGATCTTGACCCCGCCGCGCAGCGCGATGTCGTCGGCCGTCTGGATGACCGGCCCGTCGAGCACCGGGTCGCTGTGCGGGAGGCCCACCTCGATGACGTCGGCGCCGCCGTCCACGGCTGCCTTGATCGCCGCGATGCCGCCGTCGACGGTCGGGAAGCCTCCGGGCAGGTAGGCGATGAGCGCCGCCCGGTCCTCGGAAGCCGCCTCGGCCAGCGTCGCTTCGAGAAGCTCTCGGTTGCCGCTCACTTGGTGACCTCTTCCTCTCCGTCGGCCACGTCGGCCTCGACGACCGCGTCGGCGCCGTCGTACAGCCCGAAGTACCGCGCCGCCGTGTCCATGTCCTTGTCGCCGCGGCCGGACAGGTTGATCAGGATCAGCCCGTCCTCGCCGAGCTCCCGCCCGACCTCCAGGGCCCCGGCCAGCGCGTGCGCGCTCTCGATGGCCGGGATGATGCCCTCGGTGCGGGAGAGCAGGCGCAGCGCCTGCATGGCGGCGTCGTCGGTGACCGCGCGGTACTCGCCCCGGCCGACGTCCTTGAGGTAGGCGTGCTCCGGGCCGATGCCCGGGTAGTCGAGGCCGGCCGAGATCGAGTAGGGCTCGGTGATCTGGCCTTCCTCGTCCTGGAGGACGTAGCTGCGTGAGCCGTGCAGGATTCCGGGCTCGCCCGCGGTCAGGGTCGCCGCGTGCTCGCCGGTCTCCACACCGTGTCCGGCGGGCTCGCAGCCGATCAGCCGGACGCCCGCGTCCGGGATGAAGGCGTGGAAGAGGCCGATGGCGTTGGAGCCGCCGCCCACGCAGGCGACAGCGGCGTCCGGGAGGCGGCCGGTGCGCTCCAGGATCTGGCGGCGGGCCTCGACGCCGATGACCCGGTGGAAGTCGCGGACCATCGCCGGGAAGGGGTGTGGCCCGGCGACGGTTCCGAAGAGGTAGTGCGTACGGTCCACGTTGGCGACCCAGTCACGGAACGCCTCGTTGATCGCGTCCTTGAGGGTCCTGGAGCCGGACTTCACCGCTACGACCTCGGCACCGAGCATCCGCATCCGCGCCACGTTCAGCGCCTGACGCTCGGTGTCGATCTCACCCATGTAGATGGTGCACTCGAGGCCGAAGAGAGCACAGGCGGTCGCGGTGGCGACACCGTGCTGGCCGGCCCCGGTCTCCGCGATGATGCGGGTCTTGCCCATGCGCTTGGTGAGCAGGGCCTGACCGAGCACGTTGTTGATCTTGTGCGAGCCAGTGTGGTTGAGGTCCTCGCGCTTGAGGAAGACGCGGGCTCCTCCGGCGTGCTCGGCGAAGCGGGCGACCTCGGTCAGCGCGCTGGGCCGGCCCGTGTAGTCGACCATCAGCGCGTTGAGCTCGGCGGCGAAGGCCGGGTCCGCCTTGGCCTTGTCGTACTCGACGGCGACCTCGTCCACGGCGGCGACCAGCGCCTCCGGGATGAACTTGCCACCGTACGCGCCGAAATAGCCTTCGGCGCTGGGGATCAGACCCTCGGGGTCCGGGATGAAGAAGTCGGACGACATGCGACGTGCTCCTCGAATCGCAACGGGTGATGTCACCGTATGCGCCATGAGCGGAGCTCCACGCCGGCCGGTGGACGGTCGGTGCGGTGGGGCGTGCGGACCCCCCTTGTACGGCGGGGGGCGACGGCCGGGGCTCGCTACGGCGCGGACCCCGTGCGCCATCGCATGCCGTTGACCTGTCCGGGCTCGTCACCGATCACGTAGCGCACGCGCCTGCCGTGCACACGCCGGGCAGGCGCGCGGCAGCCGCGGGGGCGGCAGCCGCGCGCGAGCGGCGCGTGCGGGTCCCGGGCACTCGCGCCGGCGGGGCGGAGGCCCGGCCGGATGCGGGCGGCGGGACGGTCGGCGGGCACGGGCGTGCTCAGCCCCGTCCGTGCCGGAGCGCCGGGTGGGCGCCGGCGGCGACCAGGTCGGCGACGGCGGCCCGGGGGTCGCGGCCGGTGACCAGGGACTCGCCGACGAGCACCGCGTCGGCGCCGGCGTTGGCGTAGGCGATGAGGTCGTGCGGGCCGCGGACGCCGGACTCGGCGACCTTGACGATGTGGTCAGGGATCTCGGGTGCGACGCGTTCGAAGGTGGAACGGTCGACCTTGAGGTCCTTGAGGTTACGCGCGTTGACACCGATGATCTTCGCCCCGGCGTCTACTGCGCGCTCCGCCTCCTCCTCGTCGTGCGCCTCGACGAGCGGCGTGAGGCCGATCGACTCGGCGCGCTCGATCAGGGAGACGAGCGCCTCCTGGTCGAGGGCGGCGACGATCAGCAGTGCGAGGTCGGCGCCGTAGGCCCGTGCCTCCCACAGCTGGTACGAGGTGACGATGAAGTCCTTGCGCAGGACCGGGATGTCGACCTTGGCGCGGACGGCCTCGAGGTCGGCGAGCGAGCCGCCGAAGCGGCGCTCCTCGGTGAGGACCGAGATGACGGATGCCCCGCCGGCCTCGTAGTCCGCGGCGAGCGCGGCCGGGTCGGCGATGGCGGCAAGGGCCCCCTTGGAGGGGCTGGAGCGCTTGACCTCGCAGATGACGGTCACACCCTCGCCGCGCAGGGCGGCGACTCCGTCCTTGGCCCGGGGAGCGCGCGCGGCGCGTTCCTTGAGCTCGTCGAGGCTGACGCGCGCCTGCCGCTCCGCGAGGTCGGCGCGGACGCCGTCGATGATCTCGTCGAGCACACTCACGCGAGCGGCCCCCTTCCGAAGCGGTGACAAGTACAAGGATCAGCCATCTCGATGGTATCCGCAGGAGGGCTCAGGACCCGCATCCTACGGTCTCGCATCCCACTACCTGGTACTCACGGCGCGAGCGCCGAGCCGAAGGGCAGGTTCCTGACCACCGAGAACACCAGCAGCACGGCGCCGATGCCCCACCAGTAACCGGGCGCGAGACCGATCCGCAGGGTCTGGCCCCGGCCGGCGCGGACCGTCCAGAGCAGCCAGACCACGGCGAGGACGGCGTAGCCGACGACGGCCAGGGCGTTGGCTCCGAGGGCCGCGGCGAGGTCGCCGTGGGCGAAGGCGTGGGCACTGCGCAGCCCGCCGCAGCCGGGGCAGAACACTCCGGTGAACCGGAGCATGGGGCAGACCGGGTAGTGACCGGGTTCGTTGGGGTCGACCGTGGCGACGTAGCCGAAGGCCCCGACGACGGCGGCCATGACTCCGACGGGAGTGGCCAGCCGGCGGAGCCGGGAGACCGGGGCGGGGGCCGTCGGCAGCCCCGGTCCGTGCACGGGTGACGGGTCGGGGGCGGCGGCTGAGGATGAGGCTGAGGCGTCCACGGGCCGATTGTCCCCGCTGACACGGAAAGGCGCAGCCCGGTCCGGGCTGCGCCTCGCGTCGTGTCCTGGGACCTGCGCCCTCGGGGTGGTCCCTGGCGGTCTGTTCAGGCCGTGATCCGTTCAGGCCGTGATCTGGGCCTGGGAGGCGCGGGCCCTGGCGGCCGCCATCTCCGCGGACTCCTTCGGCATGCCGAGTCCGGCCATCTTCATGGCGAGACCGACGACCCCGCCGAGGATGGCGACGGCGACGCCGGCCCAGAAGCCGAGCGTGTTCGCCGCGACCATGAAGAGGCCCGCGATGCAGAAGCCGATGAAGGAGATGATGACACCGGTCCAGGCGGCCGGGGTGTGTCCGTGGCTGCTGCCCGCCATGAGTTGCTCCTTGTTGGTGGTGCGCTGAGGTGATCGCTGTTGAGAAGGATCGCTGCCATTGTCCCGCACGTGCCGGACGAGGTGAGGCTGGGGGTCATGCCTCGCGCGTCGGGTCCTCGCCGCGGTCGAGGGCCTTCCACAGTTCCTCGGGCCGGTCGGGGTCCGGTGCTGTGCGGGCGGCCTTGCGGGGGCGGGGGGTGCCGCCGCGTTCGTACCGTCCCGACATGGCCGGCCAGCGGCTTCCGTAGCGCAGGGCGAGCAGTCCGGCGAGGAGGATGAGCAGCCCGCCGGCGGCGGTGACGTAGGGCCACGCGGTGTGGCTGAGGGCGTGGACGGTGGCGGCGGTGTTGCCTGTGGTCTGCGCTGCCCGCTCGTTGAGGGCCGCGCTGTCCGAGGCGCCGGCGTAGGCGCTCAGACCGGCGCCGAGGCCGCTGACGGCCAGGAGCCCGGCGACGAGTCGCCGCCCTGCGCCGCGGACGGCGAAGACGGCGACGAGGGCGGCCAGGCCGACGACGGCCAGGGCGGCGGGGAGGCCGGTGACGTCCTGGCCGTCGGCGCTGAGCGGCAGGGCGCCGCCGCCGACGGCCGCCTCGCCCTCGGCCCAGGTCTGCCCCGAGGCCAGGAGGACGACGGTGGCACCGGCCGCCCCGAGGAGCAGGCCGGCTGCCAGGCTGCGGCGGCCTCCTGCGCTGTCGGGCGCGGAGGCGGCTCGGGCACGGGGCTGGGGTACGGGGACAGCACTCACGTACTCCACTATCCCCTACCGGCTCAGGAGGACCGGAGCCGGTTCGCCGTATGCACGGCCCGCAGGACCGCGGCGGCCTTGTTGCGGCACTCGGTGTCCTCCGCGACCGGGTCGGAATCCGCGACGATGCCCGCACCGGCCTGGACGTACGCGGTGCCGTCGCGGAGCAGCGCGGTCCTGATGGCGATCGCGGTGTCGGAGTCCCCGGCGAAGTCGAGGTAGCCGACGCAGCCCCCGTACAGGCCCCGGCGTGTGGGTTCGAGCTCCTCGATGATCTGCAGGGCGCGGGGCTTGGGCGCGCCGGAGAGGGTGCCCGCGGGGAAGCACGCGGTGAGGACGTCGAAGGCGGTGCGGCCTTCGGCGACGCGTCCGGTGACGGTGGACACGATGTGCATCACATGTGAGTACCGCTCGACCGACATGAAGTCGACGACCTCGACGCTGCCCGGTGCGCAGACCCGCCCCAGGTCGTTGCGGCCGAGGTCGACGAGCATCAGGTGTTCGGCGCGCTCCTTCGGGTCGGCGAGGAGCTCGTCGGCGAGCGCCTGGTCCTCCTGCGGTGTGGCGCCACGGTGCCTGGTTCCCGCGATCGGGTGAACCATCGCCCGGCCGTCCTCGACCTTGACGAGTGCCTCGGGGCTGGAGCCGACGACGTCGAAGCCGTCGAAACGGAAGAGGTACATGTACGGCGAGGGGTTGGTGGCGCGCAGCACCCGGTAGACGTCCAGCGCGCTCGCGGTGCACGGCGTCTCGAAGCGCTGGGAGGGGACGACCTGGAAGGCCTCGCCTGCCCTGATGCGCTCCTTGACGTCCTCGACGGCGTCCATGAAGGCCTGGCCGCCCCACAGCGCGGTGTAGGGCGGGAGCTCGGAGGGCGGCAGCGCGGCGGGAGTGTTCTCCACGGGCCGGGACAGGTCGCGCTCCATGGCGTCGAGCCGGGCGACCGCGTCCGCGTACGCCTCGTCGACCCCGGTGGCCAGGTCGTTGTGGTTGATCGCGTTGGCGATCAGCAGGACGGTGCCGTTGCCGTGGTCGAGCACGGCGAGGTCCGAGGTGAGCAGCATCGTGAGCTCGGGGAGCTTCAGGTCGTCGCCGCCGTGCTCGGTGATCCGCTCGAGCCGGCGTACGACGTCGTAGCCGAGGTAGCCGACCATGCCGCCGGTGAAGGGCGGCAGGCCCTCGTCGGCGACCAGGTCGCGGGGGGTGTGCAGGGTCTCGACGGTGGCCCGCAGCGCCTGCAGCGGATCCCCGTCCACGGGGACGCCGACGGGCGGGGTGCCCAGCCACCTGGCCTGTCCGTCGTGGGCGGTCAGGGTGGCGGCGCTGCGTACCCCGATGAAGGAGTAGCGGGACCACGTGCGGCCGTTCTCCGCGGATTCGAGGAGGAACGTGCCGGTGCGCTCGGCCGCGAGCTTGCGGTAGAGCCCGACCGGGGTGTCGCCGTCCGCGAGGAGCCGACGGCTGACGGGGATGACGCGCCGCTCGACGGCGAGCTTGCGGAAGGTGTCAAGATCCATGGCGGCTGACCTCATCGGGGCTCGGTGAGCGGAAGGACGTCCTTGTCGAAGCAGGTGCGGGCACCTGTGTGGCAGGCGGCGCCCGTCTGGTCGACCTTCACCAGGACGGTGTCGGCGTCGCAGTCCAGCGCGACGGACTTGACCTGCTGGATGTGGCCCGAGGTGTCACCTTTGACCCAGTACTCCTGGCGGCTGCGGGACCAGTAGGTGCAGCGGCCCGTGGTGAGGGTGCGGTGCAGCGCCTCGTCGTCCATCCAGCCGAGCATGAGCACCTCGCCCGTGTCGTACTGCTGGGCGATGGCCGGGACCAGTCCGTCGGGGCCGCGCTTGAGGCGGGCGGCGACGGCCGGGTCGAGATCACTGGCGGGCGTGGAGCCGGGCGTGCTGGTCATGCGCCCCATTGTGCCGCGCCGGCCGGGGCCGCCCGGCCGTGCGTCCACTGGGCGGACCGGGGGCGGCGGTCGTACGCTGGCGGGCATGTCGACCCATGCGAAGCGTGAACGTCTTCTGCTCGCCGACCTGTTGGAAGCGGCGGGCCCCGAAGCCCAGACCCTGTGCAACGGCTGGAAGACCCGTGACCTGGCCGCCCATGTCGTGGTGCGTGAACGCCGCGCGGACGCGGCGGGCGGGATTCTGCTGGGCGCCCTGAAGAACCGGCTGGAGCGGATCCAGGCCGAATTCGCCGCCAAGCCGTACGAGGAACTGATCCAGCTCATCCGTACGGGGCCGCCACGGATGTCGCCCTTCGGCCTGAAGCAGCTGGACGAGGCGGCGAACACCGTCGAGTTCTACATCCACGCGGAGGATGTGCGCCGGGCGCAGCCCGACTGGTCCCAGCGGGACCTCGATCCGGTCTTCGCCGATGTGCTGTGGTCGCGGACCGAGAAGACGGCCCGGATGCTGGGCCGGCGGGCCCCGGTGGGTCTGGTGCTGCGGCGCCCGGACGGCCAGACGGCGGTGGCCCACAAGGGCACCCCGGTGGTGACGGTCACCGGGGAACCGGGCGAGCTGCTGCTGTTCGCCGCGGGACGGCAGGACGCGGCACGGGTGGAGCTGGAGGGCGACAAGGACGCGCTGGCCCGGCTGCACACGGCCGAACTGGGCCTGTAGCCCGGGCCCCCGCGACGGCGGGCCCATGGCGGGCGCCGCGCGCCCGCGCCGGCCGCTCAGGCGCCGTCGCGGGCGCGCACGGGTGCCCAGCGGGCCCGGTGCCGGTGCCGTGCGTCCGGTGCCGCGCCCGGGTCCCGGCCCGACCCCAGCAGCCCGAGGAGGAATCCCGCCGGGATGGAGACCAGTCCCGGGGTCTGGAGCGGGAAGACGTCGAAGTCCCACTCCGGGAAGAGCGCGACGGGTGTGCCGGAGAAGGCCGGTGACAGGACCATCAGGATCCCGATCAGCGGGAGCGTCCCGTACACGGTCCACCGCACCCCGCGGGCGTTGAAGCCCGGCCGGAACAAGGCGTACAGCAGGACGGGCGGCAGGATCGAGGCCGCGGCCGCGAACGACAGGGAGAGCAGCACCTGGGGGTTGCGGTCATGGGTGTACGCCGAGAGGAGCACGGCGAGCGCCCCGATTCCGGCGACGGCCCAGCGGGCGCGCCGGATCTCCCTGCTGGAGGCCTTGCCCTCGCCCTGCGCACCCGACTTCACCGTGAAGTCGCGGGCCAGGGAGGAGGCCGCGGCCAGAGTGATCCCGGCGACCGCGGCCAGAGTCGTGGCGAACGCCGCGCAGGCCACGAGTGCGAACAGAGGGCTGTCACGCGGCCCGGCCGCACCGGGGTCGAGCGCGCTGGTCACCATCAGCAGGGCGGTGCCGCCGGCCGGATCGGCGGCGTGCAGCAGGTCCCGGCCGATCAGCGCGGAGGCGCCGAGTCCGACGACGACGATGCCGACGCACAGCAGGGCGACGGGGCTCACGGCCCAGATGCCCGCCCTGCGTGCGGTCCAGGCGTCACGGATCGGGTGGAGGCGCATCATGATGTGCGGCATGCAGGCGGCGCCGAGCACGAGGGTGATCTGGAAGCCGATCAGGTCGAGGCCTCCCGCGAGGCCGTGCCCGAACTGCAGCCCGGGGCGCGCGTAGTCCCCGCCCGCCTTGCTGCCCGCCTGCGCGGCGTCGAAGAGGGCGAACGGGGACCAGTCGAAGCGTGCGAGGACGAGCCCCGCGAGCAGGGTCACCGCTCCCAGGACGACGGCCACCTTGAGGATCTGGATGTAGCCGGTGCCCCTCATCCCGCCGAACGCCGAGTAGCAGACCATCAGTGCGCCGCTGGCGACGGTGCATCCGGTGAGCGCTCCTTCGGGCAGCCCGAACATGGAGGTCATGACCCGGCCGGCGGTGGTGAGCTGTACGAGCAGCAGCGGGGCCAGTACGACGAGGGTGGCCACGCCGAGCGCGCGGCGCACGGAGCCGTCGCCGAGCCGGTCGGCGAGGAAGTCGCCCATGGTGAACACGCCCTTGCGGCGCAGGCGTTCGGCGAAGAGACGCATGACCAGGACCAGTGAGGCGACTGTCGCCAGGGCGAACAGCAGGCCGTCGAAGCCCGCGAGCGCTACGGAGCCTGTGGTGGAGAGCAGCGTGGCAGCGGAGACGTAGTCCCCGGCGATGGCCAGCCCGGCGCCGACGGGGCCGAGGGTGGCGCCGCCGGCGTAGAAGTGCTCCGGATCGTCCTGGTCGGCGGCGGCGAGTCCGCACAGCAGCAGGGACACGGCGACGAAGCCGAGGAAGATGACCACGGCCAGGGACCGGGCGTCGATCGCGCCGCTCACCGGATTCGCTCCGCCGGTACGGCTCTGCAAGGGGCAGCTGAAGGCATGCGCGCCATGGCACCAGCAGGGACGTGGGCGGCACAGGGGGCGGAGGCAGGGCGCGGCGCCGGTACAGCACGCCCGGCGCGGGACTGTGCGGTGGCACAACGCCGCCGGGCGCGGGCCCCGCCGCCCGAGGCCCCCCGCCACGCGGCGCGGCGGCCGGGAACCTGGGGCATTGGGCGGCGTGGAACCGGGGGCCTTGTGCGGCGGGGAGCCGGGGGCCTCGGGCTGTGGGGCTGGGCCCGGCCGCACAGCCGCCCGGCCCCGCACCCGCCCGGCCCCGCACCCGCCCGGCCGCGCATCACGGGCTTCCGGCCCGGGAGGGGACCTCCGTCATCCGCAGGCGCCCGGCCGGACTCAGCGCACCAGCAACCGCCGCGCCGCCAGCGCCAGGGACACCTCGACCGCGTCCGACGGCCGTGTCAGGCAGCGCCCCGTCAGCTGCTCGAAGCGCCGCAGCCGGTTCAGCACGGTGTTGCGGTGGCAGTACAGCTTCGCCCCCGCCCGCTGCGCGGAGCCGTCCGAGTCGAGCCATGCGGTCAGGGTCTCGATGATCACGTCCCGGTCCGCCGGGTCGAGCCGGTCCAGCGGACCGAGGACCCGGTCGGCGAGCGCCGTTCCGAGGGCGGGCGAGGACACGACGAGCGCGGCGGGCAGGTGCTCGTCGAGCAGGACGGTGCCACCGGACGCCGGGCAGGCGCGCAGCGCCGTCTCGGCGAGGCGCCGTGCGTCACCGACGGAGGCGAGCCCGTCGACCACGGAACTGATCCCGACGCGGGTGCCCGGAGGCACCGTCAGGCCGTCGGCCAGTGTGGCCAGTTCACCGTCGGAGGCCGGAGCGGAGCCGGAGGCAGGCGGGTTCTCCGTTTCGCTGTCGGAACGCGGCTCCGCCTCGGCCTCCACCGGGACAGCCCCCAGAGGGAGTACGGCCAGCTCGATGTCCCCCGCCGAGTGCCAGAGCGCGGGCGAGCCCTCGGGCAGGGTCAGCGGCGGACGGCCGGCGCCGTGCGGGGCACGGCGGGCGCCGGCGGCCGCGAGCACCGCGTACCGCCCCTGCACCGGGAGGCCCAGCATCGCCGCGGCGTCCGGCAGGTCGGCGATCCGGGCGGTGCCGTCCAGCAGCGCCGCCGTCATCAGGCGTTGCTGGTTCTCGCGGCGCCAGGAGAGCCGCCGCTCCGCCTGCCGGTACGCCTCGGCCACCACGCCGCAGTGTTCGTCGACGAAGTTCCAGACATCCGCGGCCACATGGACGAGCAGCCGGGTGTCCTCGGGGTGGCGTCGGGCCGTGTCGTCGATCAGGTCCTGCCAGACCATCGCGCCGCCCATCCGGAAGGCGTGCATGACCGCGTCGAGCGGTACGCCCTGCTCGGCGCGGCTCTCGCCGATCCACCGGGAGGTGCGGTGGGCGGCCTCCCGGAACTCGCGGGGCTGGATGAGGGAGGCGACGTTGTGCCGCAGCGAGTGGTGGACCTCCTGCCAGATCTCCGACGGCTCGGTCTCCATGGCGGCGCGGTAGGCGGGCTCCTGCTCCCGCAGCGCCTCCACCAGCCGGTCCGTGAGTTCCGGCAGCGCCTCCAGCAGCGCACGGGCCGCCCGGTGGAGCACCGCTATGGCCTCGCGGTCGGCCAGGGAGCGGGTGCGGTGCGGCAACGGTGTGACGGGGGGCGGTCCGTGCAGCGCCCTGATCCGCGAACGTACGACCTGTGGCATGGCGGCCTCCACCGGGAATCGGCCGGCTGCGGTGCGGCCGGCCCCGGTGCGCGCGGCCCGGAATTGGGCAGGCGCACACCGATCGATCCTGACGACCGCAGAATGGCATACCGCCCGGTCGGTACCTAGAGGTCTGCGCGGTTCTTCTCATCACGGTCCTGCAACCTCGCCCCGCCCCCGCGGTCCAGCAGCCGCGCGAGTTCGGTCCGGGACCGGACACCGAGTGCGGCGAAGACGTTGCGGAGGTGGTGGTCGACGGTCCGCGGGCTCACCGACAGACGCACCGCCACCTCGCGATTGGTGGCCCCCTCCGCGACGCAGCGGGCGATCCTCTGCTGCTGCGGGGTCAGTCCGGCCAGCGGGCCGGGGCCGCCCTGGTCCGGCACGTCCACCGCTTCGCCGGCCGCCCGCAGCTCGCCTCCCGCCCGTTCGGCCCAGACGCGGGCGGAGCAGCGTTCGAATGCCACCAGCGCGTCCCGCAGCGGGCCGCGGGCCTCACGGGTACGGCGCAGACGGCGCAGCAGCTGGCCGTGGAGCAGTTGGGTACGGGCGCGCTCGAAGTCGCCGCCCGCGCGGTCGTGATGGACGAGTGCCTCCTCGTAGCGTCCGGCGGCTTCCTCGGGCGGCGCCAGCAGGGCGCGGCAGCGGGCCAGCTGGGCGGGGACCTGGGGGTCGGTCGTCCGAGCGGTCCACAGAGCGAATTCCTGTACAGCTGACGTGAGTTCGGCGGCTCCTTCGTCCGCGCGGCCGGAGAGCACCATCGCCTCGACGTAGCACGGCACGGCGAGCATCCGGGTGGCGAAGTGTCCCGTCCCGGGGCCTGGCCGGACCAGCGGGCGGAGCCGCGCGGCCGCCTCACCCGGGCGCCCGGCCGCCAGGTCCGCACGGGCGATTGCCCAGGTGGCGAGCATGGCCGCCTGGGCCAGTCCGTGCGGCCCCGCCCCGGTGAGTGCCGCGTCGGCGTGGGCGGAGCATGCCTCGGCCGGGCCCTCCACCGAGGCGGCGAGAGCGAGGACGGCGTGCAGATGGGTGGCGGAGTTCTGCTGCCCGGTACGACGGGCCGCGTGCAGTCCCTCCAGCGCGTGGGCCCGGGCCCTGGCGTGCTGTCCGGCCCGCAGTTCGGCGTAGGCGAGCTGTTCCAGGGCGTGCGGCAGCTGGGACTCGGGCCCCCGGGTGCGTACGGCGGCGAGGGCACGGGCCCCTGCGCGGCAGGCGGCGTCGACCTCACCGAGCACCAGGGCGGAGGCTCCCGCCCTCAGGAGCTCGCCGGCGTCCTCCGCGCGGTCGGCGGAGTCCAGACAGCACCGCAGGAAGGCATGGCCCCGGTCCGGGTGCCCGGCGAGCACGGCGCACATGCCGGCGCGGTACTGCGCCATGGACCGGTCGGCGGCGGCGACGGGGACGCGGTTCATGGCGTCCAGGTACGCGATGGGGTCCCCCATGTCCCACGCCGCCTCCGCGGCGCCGAACAGGGCGTCCAGGGTGCGGCGCGGGTCGTGGGGGGCCAGCAGCTCCGCCGCGGTGAGGAGTGCCTCGCGGGCGTCGGCGGCCGGCCCGTCGCGCAGGGCGAGCATGCCGCGGACGTAGGGTGCGGCGCCTCCGGCGAGGTGGGGGCCGACGCGCGCCAGCATGGCGCGGGCCCTGCCGGTGTCGCCTGCGAGGCGGGCCTGTTCGGCGGCCGCGGTGAACCGTGCGGCGCGCAGGGCGTCGTCGGCGGAGAGCGCGGCGGCCCGGGCCAGTGCGGCCGACCGCTCGCCGTGCGGACGCGGGGCGACGGCCGCCGCCTCCAGCTGCCCGGCGAGGGCGGCGTCCGGCCCGGACGCGGCGCAGGCCCGCTGGACGAGCGCGGACAGCGGTGCCGGGCCGGTCCCGGTGAGTAGCCCGGCGAGCAGTTCGTGCACGGCCCGGCGGCGGCCCGGGGGTGCCCGGTGCAGCACCGCGCGGCGCAGCAGCGGGTGGCTGAAGTGCACGCGGCTCCCCGCGCGCTGGAGGGCTCCGGCGGTGCCCGCGGGCGCGAAGAGCACCCGGTCGAGGTGTGCGGTGGCCAGCCCCGCGCGGTTCCCGGCCCGCAGCAGCAGCGCCGCGTCGGCGCCTGCTCCGTCCGGCTCGTGCTCCTCCGCGGCGGCGGCCAGCAGGAGCAGTGTGTGGGTGTCGGGGGACAGCCCGTCCAGATGTCCGGCGTGGGCGTCGAGGACGCTCTCGGCCCCGGGAAGCGGGTACGGCAGCGCGATGCGCCCGGTCAGCTGGCCCGGGGTGAGGCGGCCGGCCAGTCCGGCCAGCAGCCGCGGGTTGCCGGCGGCCTCGCGCAGGAGCTCGCTGCGTACGACGGGGTCGACATCGGCCGTGCCGTCGGTGAGCCGGTCGAGGAGCGCGGTCGCAGCGTCGTCGTCGAGCGGGCCGAGGCGCAGGGCCGGCAGACCGGCGAAGGCGGTCTCGTCGGCCGCGCCGATCACCACCGCGACCCGGCTGCCCGCGCCGAGCCTTCGGGCGGCGAAGCCGAGAGCGGCGCGGGAGTCGGGGTCCCAGGCGTGCGCGTCGTCCACGCAGACCAGCAGGGGCTGTTCGGCCCCCAGGCCCCGCAGCAGCCCGAGCAGCCCGCCGGGGGTGATCCCGGAGCGCAGGAGTGTGTCGGGTGCGACGGACAGCGGGCCGGGGGCGGAGCAGAGCAGGGCGTGCAGCCCGCTGTAGGGCAGTCGCTGTTCGGTGGGGGCGGCGGCAGCGTACAGCACGGGGCCGCCGTGCCCTCCGAGGTAGTGGGCGGCGGCCTGCCGCAGCAGGGCGGTACGGCCGAGACCGGGCGGCGAGGTCAGCACGAGCGCTCCGCCGTCCCCTGCCCGCAGCCGTGCCAACAAGGTTTCCAGGATGGCCAGTTCACCGCTGCGGCCGTACAGCCGGAGCGGACTGTGCACGGTCGTCGATGGGGTCACACTCTCACGTTACTTCCGCGTAAACAGCGTCGGAAGGTTCGCGTCCGCTCCCTGTTCCCGGTCGGCGCGGTGCGGTGCGGGCTCCCAACGGAACGGCTTCGGCGCTGTGCGGAGGCACAGTCCCGGGCCGTTCCGCAGCGACCGCCCGTAACGTCGGTGCATGACTGATGAATTGCGTACACACGACGGTTTGACCCTCCGTTACTGGTCCTGGTCGCGGGACCCGGACGGCACCCTGCCTCCGGTCGTGCTGCTGCACGGCTTCGCCGCGCACGCCCGGCTCAACTGGGAGGGCCCCGGCGTCGTGGAGGCGTTGGTGGCGCGGGGCCGACGGGTGTACGCGCTGGACGCGCGCGGTCACGGCGAGTCGGACCGGCCGCACGACGACACGCACTACGGCGAGTCGCTGATGGCCCGTGACGTACGTCTGCTCATCGACCGCATCGGCGCGGACCACGTGCATGTCGCGGGCTATTCGATGGGCGCCGTGGTGGCGGTCCTGGCCGCGGCGCAGGACACGCGGATCAGCCGTCTGGTGGCCGGAGGGATAGGTGCGGGCGCGGTGGAGGTGGGCGGTCTGGACACCCGGGTGATGCCCCCGGAGCTGGTGTCCGCGGCGCTGACGGCCGAGGACGCGGCGGACGTACCCGAACGGGTTCGGGCCTTCCGGGCGCTGGCCGACACCGCCGGCGGCGACCGGCTGGCGCTGGCGGCGCAGATACGGGCGGTGCACCGGGACGCGCTGCCGCTGGACCGGATCGTGGTCCCGACGCTGGTCCTCGCCGGTGCGAGCGACCCCCTCGCGACCCGGCCCGAGGTGCTGGCCTCGGCGATCGCGGGGGCTGAGCTGACGGTGCTGCCGGGGGACCACCTGACCGCCGTACGCGATCCCGCCTTCGCCGGGACCATAGCCGCGTTCCTCTCACGAGACTGAACACCGGGACTGCGCACGCCGGGACGGGGCGCGACACCGAGGCCACGCACGCCGGCACGGCACTCGACACCAGGAGCGCGCAGCCGGCACGGGACTCGACTCCGGGCAGCACGAAGGGGCCGGACCGCGGTACGCGCGGTCCGGCCCCGGTCGCCCCCCGGATCAGTGCGGGCAGTTGCCCTTGTAGTCCGCGATCGTCAGGCTGGTCGACGGGATCGGGCAGAGGAACTGCTCGTAGCGGGTGTCGTTGTCGATGAAGCGCTTCAGCCACGAGATGCTGTACTTCGCGATCGTCGTGTTGGACGTGTTCGGGGTGAAGTGGGTGGCACCCCGCAACTCCAGATACGCCTTGTCCAGCGAACTCGGCAGCGAGTTGTAGAACGGCTTCGAATGCGTGGTGACGGACGCCACCGTGTCACCGTCCGCGCCCACGATCAGCGTCGGGGTCTGCACCTCCGGCCACGTCTTGTCCGTGTTCCAACCGGTCAGCGGGATCGCCGCCTTCAGCGAAGGACGGTCCTTCGCGGCCTCCAACGTGCCGCCACCGCCCATCGAGTGCCCCATCACACCGAGCCGCGAGGAGTCGACCCGGCTGCGCACCGAACTGTCCTCCGTGAGGTAGTCCAGCGCGGCGAGCAACTGGTCACCACGGCTGGCGGGCTGGTCCAGCGTGGTGTTGGTGTCGATGGTGAACACCACGAAGCCCTGCGAGGCGAGACGCGGGCCCAGCCAGGCGATGCTCGACTCGTAAGCGGTGAAGCCGGGCGAGATGACGACCGCGCCGAACGTGCCGTCCGACGTGGACGTCGGGTAGTAGATCGTGCCGCCGCCGAAGCCTCTGACGAGCAGCGAGGACACCGAGGTCTGGGAGGTGGCGTACGAACCACGGCTCGCCTCGATGCTCGAGTTGCTCGGCGCCGGACCACGCTCGTACGGGTTGTCGGCGGCCTGGGCTCCGCCGGGGACGAGCGCGGTGAGCAGACCGGCGGTCGCCGCCGCTGCGGCGAGGGCGCCCTTGAAGGTGCGGGAGCGGCTCTTCGACATCCGGTGGCGCGGGGAGATGTCGCCGGAGGGGAGGTGCTGCTGCACGGGGATTCCTCTCGGTTGTGGCGGGACGGCACCGCGGCAGTCGGCGGCCCCGTCGTCCGGGGGCCTTCCGGGGTGCACCGCGTCGGTTGCGCCGTCGTTCGTTGGCCTGCCGCCACTTTCGCGGTGGTTCCCCGGTGCGGACATCGGCGAGATCGCCGGTCTTCGCTGCGCGCCCGTGACCGAGCCGGGCCGGCGGGGCAGCACGAAGGGGCCGGACCGCGTCGCGCGGTCCGGCCCCGGTCGTGTCGGTCAGGATCAGTGCGGGCAGTTGCCCCGGTACTCGGCGATCGTCAGGCTGGCCGACGGGATCGGGCAGAGGAACTGCTCGTAGCGGGTGTCGTTGTCGATGAAGCGCTTCAGCCACGAGATGCTGTACTTCGCGATCGTCGTGTTGGACGTGTTCGGGGTGAAGTGCGTGGCACCCCGCAACTCCAGATACGCCTTGTCCAGCGAACTCGGCAGCGAGTTGTAGAACGGCTCCGAGTGCGTGGTGACGGACGCCACCGTGTCACCGTCCGCGCCCACGATCAGCGTCGGGGTCTGCACCTCCGGCCACGTCTTGTCCGTGTTCCAACCGGTCAGCGGGATCGCCGCCTTCAGCGAAGGACGGTCCTTCGCGGCCTCCAACGTGCCGCCACCGCCCATCGAGTGCCCCATCACACCGAGCCGGGACGCGTCGATGCGGCTGCGGACCGAGCTGTCCTCGGTGAGGTAGTCCAGCGCCGCGAGCAACTGGTCACCACGGCTGGCCGGCTGGTCCGCGGTCGTGTTGGTGTCGATCGTGAACACCACGAAGCCCTGTGAGGCGAGGCGCGGTCCGAGCCAGGCGATGCTGGACTGGTAGGCGGTGAAGCCGGGCGAGATCACGACCGCGCCGAACGTGCCGTCCGACGTGGACGTCGGGTAGTAGATCGTGCCGCCGCCGAAGCCCCTGACGCTCAGCGAGGAGACGGAGGTCTGGGAGGTGGCGTACGAGCCACGGCTCGCCTCGATGCTCGAGTTGCTCGGCGCCGGACCACGCTCGTAAGGGTTTTCGGCGGCTTGGGCGCCCGGCATCAGCGCCGTGACGAGACCGGCCGTGGCGGCCGCAGCCGCGACGGCGAGTTTGATGGTGCGGGAGCGGCTCTTCGACATCCGGTGGCGCGGGGAGATGTCGCCGGAGGGGAGGTGCTGCTGCACGAGGGGGGATCCTCTCGGTTGTGGCGGACCACACCGCGGCAACCGGAGCCCAGTCGTCCGGGGGCCTTCGGGGGAGCACCGCGTGGTGGCGTCGTCATTCGTTGACGGCGCCACTCTGGCGGTGCTCCCTCCGGGCGGACATCGGCGAGATCGCCGGTCTTCCCGGTCGGCCATCTCACTGACCGGGGTCAGCGAACGGGGTGCCCGGCCTCCCGCAGAGCGCCCTTGACCTCGGAGATCCGCAGGTCACCGAAGTGGAAGACGGACGCGGCGAGGACTGCGTCGGCGCCCGCGTCGATGGCCGGCGGGAAGTCCGCGAGGCTGCCCGCACCGCCGGAGGCGATGACGGGGACGGTGACGTGGGCCCGTACCGCCTTGATCATCTCGGTGTCGTAGCCGTCCTTCGTGCCGTCGGCGTCCATCGAGTTGAGCAGGATCTCGCCCGCGCCGAGCTCCGCGGCCCGGTGCGCCCACTCGACGGCGTCGATGCCGGTGCCCCTGCGGCCCCCGTGGGTCGTCACCTCGAAGGTGCCCTCGGGGGTGCGCCGGGCGTCGACGGACAGCACGAGCACCTGGCGCCCGAAGCGCTCGGCGATCTCGCGGATGAGCTCGGGGCGGGCGATGGCGGCCGTGTTGACCCCGACCTTGTCGGCCCCGGCGCGCAGCAGCTTGTCCACGTCGTCGGGGGTGCGGACCCCGCCCCCGACGGTGAGCGGGATGAAGACCTGCTCAGCGGTGCGGCGCACCACGTCGTACGTCGTCTCGCGGTCACCGCTGGAGGCGGTGATGTCGAGGAAGGTCAGCTCGTCGGCGCCCTCGGCGTCGTACAGCTTCGCCATCTCGACGGGGTCGCCGGCGTCGCGCAGGTTCTGGAAGTTGACGCCCTTGACGACGCGGCCCTTGTCGACGTCCAGGCACGGGATGACCCGTACGGCGAGGGTCATCGCTCACCTGCCCGGTAGGCCTCGACCTCGACCTCGACGACGAGGGAGGGGTCGACGAAGCCGGACACGATGATCATGGAGGCGGCCGGGCGGACGTCGTCGAACAGCTCCTTGTGGGCGCGGCCCACCTCGTCGACGTCCCGGGCGTGCGTGATGTACATACGGGTGCGGACGACGTCCTCCCGGCCGAGCCCGACCTGCTTCAGGGCGTCGAAGGCGACCCGGAAGGAGGCGACGGCCTGCTCGTAGGGGCTGCCCGCCAGGATCTGGCCGTCGGCCACAGACGTGCAGCCGGAGACCAGGACGAGCCCGGTCGGGAGCTCCACGGCGCGGGAGTAGCCGAACTTCTCCTCCCAGGGGGCGCCCGAGGACACGCGGCGTACGGAGTCCGTCATGCGGCGACCGCCTTGAGGGCCTCCTCGAGGGTGAACGCCTTCGCGTAGAGCGCCTTGCCGACGATGGCTCCCTCGACCCCTTCCGGGACGAGCAGGGAGATCGCGCGCAGGTCTGCCAGTGAGGAGACGCCGCCGGAGGCGACGACGGGCTTGTCGGTGGCGGCGCAGACGTCCCGGAGGAGCGCGAGGTTGGGGCCCTGCAGCGTGCCGTCCTTGGCGATGTCGGTCACGACGTAGCGGGCGCAGCCCTCCGAGTCGAGGCGGGCCAGCGTCTCGTAGAGGTCGCCGCCGTCACGGGTCCAGCCTCGGCCGCGCAGCGTCGTGCCGCGGACGTCGAGACCGACGGCGATCTTGTCGCCGTGCTCGGCGATGACCTTGGCGACCCACTCGGGGGTCTCGAGGGCGGCGGTGCCGAGGTTGACCCGGCGGCAGCCGGTGGCGAGGGCGGCGGCGAGCGAGGCGTCGTCGCGGATGCCGCCGGAGAGCTCGACCTTGATGTCCATGGCGCCGGCCACCTCGGCGATCAGCGCGCGGTTGTCGCCGGTACCGAAGGCGGCGTCCAGGTCGACGAGGTGCAGCCACTCGGCGCCGGAGCTCTGCCAGGCGAGGGCCGCCTCCAGGGGCGAGCCGTAGGAGGTCTCGGAGCCGGATTCGCCGTGCACGAGGCGGACGGCCTGTCCGTCGCGTACGTCTACGGCGGGGAGCAGTTCAAGCTTCGGCATTACAGCGTCTCGATCCAGTTGGTCAGCAGCTGGGCGCCGGCATCGCCGGACTTCTCTGGGTGGAACTGGGTGGCCCACAGCGCGCCGTTCTCCACGGCGGCCACGAACCGCTCTCCGTGCGTGGACCAAGTGACCTTGGGGGCACGGATCTTGTCGTTGGTCACTTCGAGGGACCAGTCGTGCGCCGCGTAGGAGTGCACGAAGTAGTAGCGGGCCTCGGCGTCCAGCCCCGCGAAGAGCTGGGAGTCCTCGGGGGCCTCGACGGTGTTCCAGCCCATGTGCGGTACGACGTCGGCCTTCAGCGGTCCGACGGTTCCGGGCCACTCGTCGAGGCCCTCCGTCTCGACGCCGTGCTCGATGCCGCGCTCGAACAGGATCTGCATACCGACGCAGATGCCCATGACGGGACGGCCGCCGGAGAGCCTGCGGCCGATGATCCATTCGCCGCGCGCCTGCTTCAGACCCGCCATGCAGGCGGAGAAGGCGCCGACGCCGGGGACGAGCAGCCCGTCGGCGTTCATCGCGGTGTCGAAGTCGCGGGTGATCTCCACGTCTCCGCCGACGTGGGCGAGGGCCCGCTCGGCGGAACGGACGTTGCCGAAGCCGTAGTCGAAGACGACGATCTTCTTCTTGTCGCTCACAGTGCTACCTCAGTCCCAGAGTCCCTGGATCCGCATGATGCCCGCCACCAGGCACATCACGGACCCGATCCCGAGGAGCACGACGACGCCCTTGGGCATGCCCTGCTTCCAGAAGGAGTAGACGCCACCGGCCAGGAAGAGGCCGACGATGATCAGAACGGTGTTGAGGCCGGTCACAGGGCGCCCTTCGTGGACGGAAGGATTCCGGCTGCGCGCGGGTCGTGCTCGCTGGCGTAGCGCAGGGCGCGGGCCAGCGCCTTGAACTGGCACTCCACGATGTGGTGGGCGTTGCGGCCGTACGGGACGTGGACGTGCAGGGCGATCTGCGCCTGGGCGACGAAGGACTCCAGGATGTGCCGGGTCATCGTCGTGTCGTACTCGCCGATCATCGGCGCCATCTTCTCCGGCTCCGTGTGCACCAGGTAGGGGCGGCCGGAGAGGTCGACGGTGACCTGGGCGAGCGACTCGTCCAGCGGGACGGTGCAGTTGCCGAAGCGGTAGATACCGACCTTGTCGCCGAGGGCCTGCTTGAAGGCGGCGCCGAGCGCGAGGGCGGTGTCCTCGATGGTGTGGTGCGAGTCGATGTGGAGGTCGCCCTCGGTCTTGACCGTGAGGTCGAAGAGCCCGTGGCGGCCGAGCTGGTCGAGCATGTGGTCGTAGAAACCGACCCCGGTCGCGACATCGACCTTGCCGGTGCCGTCGAGGTCGATCTCGACGAGCACGGAGGTCTCCTTGGTGGTCCGCTCCACCCTGCCTACGCGGCTCATGCGTCGTGCTCCTTCTTCAGTTCGCGCACCGCATCGAGGAACGCGTCGTTCTCTGCCGGGGTTCCCGCGGAGACCCGCAGCCACCCCGGTACGCCGTTGTCCCGGACCAGGACGCCCCGGTCGAGGATCTGCTGCCAGGCGGTACGGCTGTCGGCGAAGCGGCCGAACTGGACGAAGTTGGCGTCCGAGTCGGTGACGGCGAAGCCGAGCTCCCGCAGTCCGTCGACCAGCCGGTCGCGCTCGCTCTTGAGCTGCGCGACGTACCCGAGCAGGGTATCGGTGTGCTCCAGGGCGGCGAGCGCCGTGGCCTGCGTGATGGAGGACAGGTGGTAGGGCAGCCGCACCAGCTGGACCGCGTCGACGACGGCCGGGTCGGCGGCGAGGTAGCCCAGGCGCAGCCCCGCCGCGCCGAAGGCCTTGGACATGGTGCGCGAGAGCACGAGGTGACGGCGGCCCTCGGTCAGCGGCAGCAGCGAGGGGTGGTGGCTGAACTCGCCGTAGGCCTCGTCGACGACGACCATCGAGGGACCGGCGGCCTGGGCGGCGGCGTAGAGCTCCACGACGGTGTCCGCGTCCACGGCGGTGCCGGTCGGGTTGTTGGGCGAGGTGATGAAGACCACGTCGGGCCGGTGCTCGGCGATGGCCCTCTTCGCGGCCGCGACGTCGATGGTGAAGTCCTCGTTGCGCGGTCCGGAGATCCAGCCGGTGCCGGTGCCCCGGGAGATGAGGGCGTGCATCGAGTACGAGGGCTCGAAGCCGATCGCGGTGCGCCCGGGGCCTCCGAAGGTCTGAAGCAGCTGCTGGAGGATCTCGTTGGAACCGTTGGCCGCCCAGACGTTGGCGGCGGCGACCTCGTGTCCCGCGGTGCGGGTGAGGTAGCGGGCGAGCTCCGTGCGGAGCTCCACGGCGTCGCGGTCGGGGTAGCGGTTGAGGTCGCGGGCGGCTTCGCGGACCCGCTCGGCGATGCGGTCGACGAGCGCGTCGGGCAGCGGGTACGGGTTCTCGTTGGTGTTCAGCCGGACCGGTACGTCGAGCTGGGGCGCCCCGTACGGGGACTGGCCGCGCAGTTCGTCGCGGATCGGGAGCTCGTCCCAGGGGTTGCTGCTGTTCGTCACGCTTGCGGAACCTTCCAGCCGAACCTGGCCTTGAGTGCGGCGCCGTGGGCGGGGAGGTCCTCCGCCTCGGCCAGGGTCACGACGTGGTGGGTGACCTCGGCGAGCGCGTCGCGGGTGTAGTCGACGATGTGGATGCCGCGCAGGAAGGACTGCACGGACAGGCCCGAGGAGTGGCAGGCGCAGCCGCCGGTGGGCAGGACGTGGTTGGAGCCGGCGCAGTAGTCACCGAGGGAGACCGGCGACCAGGGGCCGACGAAGACGGCGCCGGCGTTGCGGACCCGGTCGGCGACGGCGGCGGCGTTCTCCGTCTGGATCTCCAGGTGCTCGGCCGCGTACGCGTCGACGACCTTGAGGCCGTCCTCCAGGTCGTTGACCAGCACGATCGCGGACTGGCGTCCGGCCAGTGCGGGCTCGATCCGGTCGGTGACGTGCTTGGTCGCCGCGATCTGCGGCGCCAGCTCGGCCTCGGTGGCGGCGGCCAGCTCCTCGGAGTCGGTGACGAGCACCGCGGCGGCCATCGGGTCGTGCTCCGCCTGGCTGATCAGGTCGGCGGCGACGTGCACCGGGTCGGCGCTCGCGTCGGCGAGGATCGCGATCTCGGTCGGTCCGGCCTCGGCGTCGATGCCCACGCGGCCCTTGAGGAGGCGCTTGGCGGCGGCGACGTAGATGTTGCCGGGGCCGGTGACGAGATTGACGGGCAGGCAGTCCTCGGTGCCGTACGCGAACATCGCGACGGCCTGGGAGCCGCCGGCGGCGTACACCTCGTCGACGCCGAGGAGGGCGCAGGCGGCCAGGATCGTGGGGTGCGGCAGTCCGCCGAACTCCTTCTGCGGCGGGGACGCGACGGCGATGCCCTCGACGCCCGCCTCCTGGGCGGGTACGACGTTCATGACGACGGACGAGGGGTAGACCGAGCGGCCGCCGGGGACGTACAGCCCGACGCGCTCGACCGGCACCCACTTCTCGGTGACCGTGCCGCCGGGGACGACCTGGGTGGTGTGCGTGGTGCGGCGCTGCTCACGGTGGACGAGGCGGGCGCGGCGGATCGACTCCTCCAGGGCGGCGCGCACGGCGGGATCGAGCGTCTCCAGGGCCCCTGTGATCGCACCGGCGGGGACCCGGATGGATTCCAGCCGCACCCCGTCGAACTTCTCCCCCCAGTCGATCACTGCCGCCGAGCCACGATGGCGTACGTCCTCGCAGATGGGCCGCACCGTCTCCAGGGCGGCTTCCACGTCGAACTCGGCACGGGGCAGCAGGTCGCGCAGGGCGCCGCCCTCGGGGAGGGCGGTGCCGCGCAGATCGATTCGAGAGATCACACCGCAATTCTCTCAGACCGTATCCGGGCTCCGGTCGTCCGTATCACTGGCTGATACATGTCCCGGCTGTCACTGCTGACCGTTAGCTTTCGCACGGTCACACAGAGGGAAGAACGACTGTACGAAGCGCGGGAAGGACCGCGCGGGCGGAGGTGAGGCAATGACCGAACCGCAGGACGGCGAGATCCCCGACGGGCTCAGCGCCGCGGAGCTGGGTATGTGGCAGTCCTTCCGAAACGGCACCACCTACGATCTGCGCTCCCACGACCCCGTGCGTGACGACCCCTTCGCCCCCCACGGCTGGGGGCCCGAGCGGAGCGTCGGCGCCAGGACGGTCGCCCGGCTGCTGCTCAGCGGTCCGGCGGCGCGGCCGGGCCGGGTGGCGGCCCTGAAGCTCAGGGGCGTCCGCATCACGGGGAAGCTGGATCTGGCGGGCGGGCGCGTCTCGCCCTACGTGGAGCTGACCGGCTGCCGCTTCGAGCAGGAGGTGGTGCTGCCCGAGTGCCATTTCACGACGTTGCGGATGGTGGGGTGCGCGGTGCCGAGGCTGGACGCGGCCCGGCTGCACACGGAGGGCGATCTGCATCTGCCCCGCTGCCGTGTCGAGCGCGGTATCCGGCTGACGGACGCCCAGATCGGCACGGACCTGCTGATCAACCAGATCCGGATCGGCCCCGACCGCCGTGGCCGCGCCTTCGTGGGCGACGGGATGTCGGTGGCTCAGGACCTCCAGGCCGAGATGATCGACACCCGGGGCGAGCTGAGCCTGCGCGGCGCGAAGGTCGGCGGTTCGCTGAGCCTGCGCGGCAGCCGGCTGCGCGCCACGGACGGGCGGCGGGCGCTGAACGCCCCGCAGCTGAGCGTGGAGCGCACGCTGTACATGACGGAGGCCTGGGTGAGCATCGACACGGGGAACCAGGGCACCACTCCCCCGTTCGGCGTGGCGCGGGGCGGTGGTCCGGTGCGCGGGACGCGTTCGCAGGCATTCGAGTGCAGGGGCGCTGTCAGGCTCGACGACGGGCGGTTCGGGGACGCGGTGGACCTGCACAAGGCACGGTTCGTGCTCGCCGACCGTGAGGAGCTGTCGCTGCGGCGGATCGTCACACCCGAGCTGCGTTTCAACGCGGAGCGCCCGAGGGAGGGCCGGGTCGTGCTCAACGGCGCGAAGGTCGTCACCCTGATCGATGTGTCGACCAGCTGGCCGGGTCCGGGCGGCCTGGCGATGAGCGGCTTCGTGTACGAGAACCTCGTCCCGTACGGCCACTTCCCGCTGTCCCGGCGCCTGGAATGGGTGCTGGCGGCAACCCCGGAGTACGTACCGGAGCCGTACGAACGCCTGGCGGCGGTGCTCCGCAGCTGCGGGGAGGACGCGGACGCCCGCGAGGTGCTGCTGGCCAAGCAGCGGCGCCGGCGGGAGACGTTGCCGCCCGCCGGAAGGATCTGGGGCTATCTGCAGGACTGGGCGGTCGCGTACGGCTACCGGCCGGGGCGCGCCCTCGTCTGGATGGCGGTGCTCTGGGCGGCGGGGGCGGTGGCCTTCTCGCACTACCGCCCGGAGTCGATCAAGGGGGACGAGCATCCCCAGTGGAATCCGGCGCTGTACGCCCTGGATCTGCTGGTGCCGGTGATCAATCTCGGGCAGGACGGCTACTGGCTCCTGGAGGGGGGCTGGCAGTGGACGGCGGCGGCTCTCGTCCTGCTGGGGTGGATACTGGCCACGACGGTGGCGGCGGGCGCCTCCCGGCTGCTGCGGCGCGGCTGACCGGAGGGCGGCGCCCAGCCCGGGTGCGGCCCGTCCGGCGCAGTGGTCGAAAGGCCGGTCGAGGCCCGGCAGGAGGGGTGGACATCGGCAACCGGAAGGTCGGGATCAAGCCGGATACAGGCGCTTCCTTTGCTCTTTCTTGACCTCGCCCAGGGCAACCCTTCCACTCGCTACAGAAGCTTCACAGTGGCCCTCTGGCGCCGCCCAGACCAGGGCTTTTCAATGGTCTGCACCATGGCTTTCCTCCGCGCACTGCTGAGTTCCGCGCGCGCGTTCCAGTACGGCCCCGGGCTGTCGGCCGGGCTGCCGGCGGACGACGCGGTGATGCTCGACGCCCCCGACGAACGCCTCTCCCCCGCGCTGGTGGCGGCCGCCCTGGGCGACTTCGAGCCCGCGGCCAAGCTCCTCGCCACCACCAGGGACGCCGCCGACTGGGAGACCCGAGACCGCACCCTGGCCCGGCTGGTCGCCTTCGCGCGCAGTCGCGACGACTGGCTCACCTGCTGGCTGGCAGCCGCCCCGCGAGACCCGGACGCCCTTCTCGTCAAAGCCGCGCTGGCGGTGCGCCGCGCGTGGGAGTCCCCCGCCCATGCCGAGCTGCTGCGCGAGGTGGGTCCCCTGATCACCGCTGCGGCCGAGGCCGATCCCCGTGACCCGGTCCCGTGGCGGCTGGCGCTCGACCACGCCCGTGGCACGCATGCCGCGCACACGGTCTTCGAGTCGCTGTGGGAGCAGGCCGTGCGCCGCGCTCCGCACCACTACGGCAGCCACGTCGCCGCTCTCCGGTACCTGTCGGCCGAGTGGTACGGCTCCCATCGCGAATGCTTCGACTTCGCCGAGCGGGCGGCCGAGGACGCCGCCGGGGACTCCCTGGTGCAGGCACTCCCCGTTCGAGCGGCCTTCGCCCTGCTGCGGGACGAGGAGGCGGCCGCGCGGGCCAACTCCGTGCAGGAGGACCGGGTCGACGCCGCCGCCGACCTCGCGATCAGGTTCTCGGCCGGATTCCCCGCCGGTGATCCGTGGGCGGCGGAGGTCCGCAACCTCCTCGCCTACGTCCTCGTCGCACGTGACCGGGCTGCCGAGGCACTGGAGCAGTTCCGGCTGATCGGGCCGTACGCGACCTCGTTCCCGTGGGCGTCCGTCACCGGGGAGGCGCTCGGGGGATTCCTCGACGCGCGGGCGGCCGTGCGGCTCCAGGTGGCCTCTGCGACACCCCTGTGCGGGAGGCCGGAACACGGCGGGCGCCGCGGCCATTAGGCTTGGCCGTTGTGACCACCGCTCGCCTGCCCCTCTTCCCGCTGAACGCGGTGCTGTTCCCCGGCCTCGTGCTGCCGCTCAACGTATTCGAGGAGCGTTATCGCGCCATGATGCGCGAGCTGCTCGAGATCGACGAGGACGAACCGCGCCGCTTCGTGGTGGTCGCGATCCGCGACGGCCGCGAGACCGCCCCGACGGCCACCGGGATGCCGGACACCGTGTCCGCCGCGCCTCCCGTGGAGCGCGCCCCGGGCGACGGCTTCGGACCCGATCCCCTCCAGACCTTTCACCGGGTGGGCTGCGTCGCGGAGGCGGCCAAGATCCGTGAGCGCGCCGACGGCAGCTACGAGGTCCTGGCGACCGGCACGACCCGGGTCCGGCTGCTGTCCGTCGACGCGAGCGGCCCGTTCCTGACTGCCGAGGTCGAGGAACTGCCCGAGGACCCGGGGGCCGCGGAGGGCGAGGACTCGCCCACGGACGAGGCCGGAGCCCTGGCGGAAGGTGTCCTGCGCGCCTTCCGCAGTTACCAGAAGCGGCTGGCGGGCGCGAGCGAGCGTTCGCTGACGACCGGCGCGGACCTGCCGGACGACCCGTCCGTCGTCTCGTATCTGGTGGCCGCGGCCGCCGTCCTCGACGTCCCGTCGAAGCAGCGGCTGCTCCAGGCCCCGGACACCGCGACCCGGTTGCGGGAGGAGCTGGCGCTCCTGCGCAAGGAGACCGCCGTCATCCGGCACCTCCCGTCGCTGCCCGCGATCGACCTGACCCGCGACCCCACCTACCCCAACTGACCCGAGGACCTGCCCGGTGGCGAAGAAGTCCAGGAAGCAGCAGCCCGGCGGGACCCCGGCCACGGTCGCGCTGACCGCGGCCGGCGCGGCGTTCACGGTCCACTCGTACGACCACGACCCCTCCTCCCCGTCCTACGGGGAGGAGGCGGCCGAGGCCCTCGGGGTCTCCGCCGAGCGGGTGTTCAAGACCCTGGTCGCCGATGTCGACGGCGAACTGGTCGTCGCCGTCGTCCCCGTCGCCGGATCACTAGATCTGAAGGCACTGGCATCGGCGGTGGGCGGCAAGCGTGCGGCCATGGCGGACCCGGCGGCGGCGGAGCGCACCACGGGCTACGTGAGGGGCGGCATCTCTCCCCTGGGCCAGCGCAAACGTCTGCGTACGGTGCTGGACGCGTCGGCCGGGGCCCACCCCACGATCTGTGTCTCGGCGGGTCGCCGCGGGCTCGAGGTCGAACTGTCCGCCTCGGATCTGGCCGCCCTGACGGGCGCGTCCCTGGCCGAGATCGGCCGGGCGTAGCGGAGGCGTCCCCGTGCGGACGGTTCGCGGGGCGCACGGAATGCGGAAGCGGGCGCGGCCGTTGTCGCGCAGGTGAACGATTCCTCTTCGTCTGCGCGCGCCGGGCCGGGTGACCACGGGCCCGTCCACGAGCGGCTGATGGCGGAACGCCGCGAGACGGATGCCCGGATCGCGGCGCTGCTCGGTGATTTCGACGGGATCGTCGAGGCGAACGCGCTGGTGGCGGTCGACGACGAGCACGACCCGGAGGGATCGAGCACCGCCTTCGAGCGGGCTCACGTCGCCTCGTTGCTGGCACAGGCACGGGACCACCTGGATGCGGTGGACCATGCGCTGGAGCGGCTGGAGCGAGGCGGCTACGGTCGCTGCGAGGGGTGCGGGGAGCTGATCCCGCCGGGCCGTCTGGAGGTGCGTCCGGCAGCGACGACCTGTGTCCGCTGCGCCGGAGCGCCCCGCTGACGCCGACCGCACGGTCCGGGGAAGCACCTTCCCCGGCAGGTGCTTTCCCGGCAAGTGCTTTCCCGGCAAGGGTCAGCGCTTGAAGGCGTCCTTCGACTTCTCCTTGGTGCCCCGGCCCTTGCCCCGGGCCTCCAGTGCCGCTCCCTTGGCCGCGGTGGTGTCGTCACCGACCGCGTGGGCCACCTTGCGGACGGCCTTCCCGACGATCTGCTCGGTCTTGGCCTTGCTCTTCTCTCCGGCACTCATGTCGGTCCTTTCGTAGGTGCTCACCAAGTCGCCTGCCCCTGACCCCGGGGAGGAAACAGGAAACGGCGACCTGGCTGCGGAAAGGCGACGTGGCGGCCCCACGGGGCCGCGGACGACCGGCGGACATCGTGACTGCCCGGCCGTCGGTCCCGGAAGTCACGGGCTCGACGAACCCGCTCAGGGCCGCGCCGGTCCGCCCGGCGGCGGGCCGTCCCCCGCTCCCGGCCACTCGGCGGCGCCGGGTGCCGGAGGACCGGATGTGCCCGCTGTCCCCGGTTCGGCCCAGGGCGCCCCGTACGGGACCTCCCACTCGGGCTCGGGGTCCCGCGGCCCGAACAACGCCGTCAGCCCGAGGTGGACGATCATCGCCGCGATGGGCCAGGCGAGAATCGCCGCCCCCACCGCGTGCAGCTCCAGGGGCGCGTCGAAGGTGACCCCCTTTCCGGCCTCCTTGGCACGGGCCACGACGTCGGACGACGGCCCGAACCAGGTGCCGATCCCCCATGCCAGCAGGGATCCGAGCAGCCCTCCCAGGGCGAGCCCCACCACCAGCGGGATGCCTCCGCGCCGGCGGAACAGGAAGACGCCGGCCGCCGAGACCAGACCGAAGGCGAGGGCCAGCAGCACGAACGTGCCGTCGGCGCCTATGGCCTCCTCGCCCTCGCTGTTCTTGAGGAACACGGCTGTGTCGTCGGACACGAGCGGTACCCGCGGCGCGAGCCACAGCCAGAGCAGCCCGAGGCCCACGCCCACCACGGTGAGGACCGCGGCGATCACCGCGCCCTGCCGGACCTCCGCACGCCGCTCGGACGCCCCGGGATTCGAGCCGGGCAAGGCGTGGGACCCGGACGGCGGGGCCTGCCACGGATCGTTCGGCTGGGGCTGGTGCGGCGGCGTCAACGGTGCTGTCACCGTGCCATCGTGCCAGGCCGACACGGGCAACGCCTCACCGGACCGCCGCACGCCGGTACGCCCATGTGGCCACGGCGAGGGAGAGCACACCGACCGCCGCGCACACGGCGAGGTCGAGGGCGACGACCGCCCAGTCGGGGTGGGTGTCGAAGGACCTGGACAGCGCCTCGACGCCGTACGTCGAAGGAAGGAGATCACGCGCCCAGCCGATCGGCCCGGGGAGCCGCTCGGCCGGCAGCACGCCCAGCAGCAGTGCGGCCGACATGCCCAGCTGCCCCAGCAGCGTCGCCAGCTCCTGCCTCGGCGCCAGCAGCCCGAGCGCGGCACCCAGCCCGGACAGCGCGGCCCCGGAGAGCGGAATGACGGCGACGAGCACCCACAGGTGCGTCATCGGCAGCCCGAACAGCGCGCTGCCCGCCACCGCCGTGACGATCGTGCCGGGCACGGTGAACGAGGCGTACGCACCCGCCGCCCCCAGCACCACGGCGGCGGGCGGTACCGGCAGCGTGGCGTAGTGGTCGAGTCCGCCACCGGCCCGGAGCTGGCCGAAGTACTGGGCGAGGAGGTTGAGCGCGACGAAGGCCACGACGAGCACGCTGGACCCGGCGACGACAGCCCGTGCCTCCGCCCCGCCGTCGACGACCCCGCGCATCAAGACCATGATCCCGACGGACTGGAAGGTCGCGACGAAGAGGAGCGGAATCCGCGCGACCCTCGCCCGTGACAGTTGGGCCCGGTACACGGCGGCCAGCGAAGGAAGCAGTCTGGCGCGCGGAGCGAGGGCCGCGGGAGCGGTGCGGGCCGGCCGGCCGGTTTCTGCGGCGGAGGTCCGCGCCTTCGGCCCGGTCACCTTCCCGGACTCCGTGGGCAGGATGCTCGTCACCTGGCAGTGCTCCCGTTCGACTCCGACACGCATCCCGACACGTCCACCGTCCTGATCACGCCTTCACCAGTCCCTCGCCGGCCCTGGCCGCGTCCCCGCCGAGCGCCAGATAGACGTCCTCCAGGCTGGGCGTGGCCAGTGTGAAGTCGTCGAGCGAGGAGAAGGCCGCCCCACCGGTCACGGCGGCCACGGCGGCCCGCGCCTCGTCGGGCCCGAGCCGGAGCACCCACTTGCGCCCCGACTCCTGGGCGGACTCGCGGAGCGCGGCGACCTCCGGGACGTCCAGGGGCGCGCGCTCGCGCCACACCAGCTCGACCCGGACCTCGCCGGCCACCCGTTCCTTGAGCCCGGCCGGGGTGTCGCAGGCGATGACCCTGCCGCGCTCCATCACGGCCACCCGGTCCAGGACCGTCTCGGCCTCGATGACGTTGTGGGTCACGAGCAGCACCGTCGCCCCGTGCTCGGCCCGCCGCCGGTCGACGGCGGACCAGACGGAGCGCCGGGCGACGGGGTCCATACCGGTCGTCGGCTCGTCCAGGACCAGGACGGGACGCTCGCCGACGAGCGAGGCGGCGAAGCAGGCGAGCCGCCGCTGTCCGCCGGACAGCTTCTTCAGCGGGCGTCCGGCGAGCCCGGTGATCCCGAGCTCCTCCAGCACGTCGTCGCGTGCGGCACGCGCCTCCCGTACCGGCAGGCCCCTGAGCCGCCCGGTGGTCTCCGCGGCGAGCGACACGGTCAGTTCGTCGAGGGCCGTGGACTCCTGGCCGAGGTAGCCGATGAGCCGCGAGGCCCGCTCGGGATACCGCACGAGATCGTGTCCCAGCACCTCGACGCTCCCCGAATCGGGGCGCATCAGTCCGGTCAGCTGGCGTACGAGCGTGGACTTGCCGGCACCGTTGGGTCCGAGCAGCCCGAAGATCTCGCCACGCCGGACATCGAGGCACACCCCGTCGGTGGCGCGCACCTCGGGGGTGGCGGCGCGGCCGCGTCGGCCGCGGACGGCGGGGTAGGTCTTGACCAGATCACGCACCGCGCACACGGTCCCGGTCTGTGCCTGTGCTGTGCCCGTACTCACGAGGTATGAGACTACGGGGTCGGATGCCCCGTATTTCGCCCGGGGCATGCCGGCGACACCCCGCTCACTCCCCGGCGGGGGCGTGCTCGGCGGCGGCCCGTACGTCGATCTCCCGCCAGAACCCCGCCCGGATGGCATAACGGTCGTGCTCGTCGATCTGGTCGTCCTTGTGTGCGAGCAGCCCGAAGCGGGCCGCGTACCTCAGCAGTTCGCCGTCGATGCGGTGCGGGATGCGGGGGTACATCGTGGACAGCTTCTGCAGGTGGACCGTCTCCGGCAGCCGTTCCATCCAGCGGCGGGCGAAGACCTGGCCGACTTCGAAGGGGTCGCCGCCGACGGTGGTGATGTCCTCCTCCCGGTCCGCCCAGCGCTGTTCCGCGCTGGTGAGCTGGGCCAGGGTCGGCAGCGACGCGGTCTCGGCCGGTTCGCCGAGAGGCCCGCCGCGCTCGACCCAGCCCCTGTCCGACGACCAGCGCAGTGTCGCGTTGGGCGCGGGCGGCTGCGGCACGTGCTGCGCGGCCTGGGGCACGGGTGCGCGCAGGCTCGCCAGGTCCTTGGGGGTGGGTACGCCCTTGGGGCCGGGCACCGACGGGGTGTGCGGCGCGGCGTCCCCGGCGGACGCGGGCCTGCCGTTGCGGGCGGCGGCCTGGGCCTCCGACGCCCGCTCCGCGGAAGCGGCGAGGGCGGCCTCGGGCAGCGGCGCGGACAGGATCGCGGCGATCTCGGGGCGCGGGACGGGCGGGGGCGGGCAGACACCGCCCGTCTCCTTGGCCCGTACGGCCTTGGTGATCCAGGCCCGGTCGAGCACCCGTCGTTCGTCGGCCTCGGCCACCAGGTCCTCGGACTGGTTGTAGTCGCCGTCCGCCGCCTGGACGGCCCAGAGGTGGACGGCGACGCCGTGCTCCTTGGCGGACATGAGCCCGGGCAGCAGATCGCCGTCACCGGTCACCAGCACCACGTCGGAGCAGGCCCGGTTCCTGGCCAGCTCGGTCAGTTCGGCGTGCATGGCCGCGTCGACGCCCTTCTGCGCCCACCGCCCGTCACTGCGGGTGAGGGCACCGAGCCGGACGGTCACTCGCGGCATGACCCGCAGCCTGCGGTGCTCGGGCTGCGGCACTCGGTCGGGGGCGCCGTCGAACCAGTAGATGCGCAGCAGGGGCTGTTCCGTGTCGGCCTCGGCGCGCTCGCGCAGGCCCTGGATCAAGGCCGCGTGGTCGACGGTGATGCGGGAACGGGCGGGCTCTCCGGCCAGCAGGCTCGCGGCTGCGCCCAGCAGGTAGCCGGCGTCCACCAGGACGACGCAACGGTCCACGCGTTCCACCCTCTTCCAGTTCGGGAGCGGATCAGCGGGACCGGACATGGGGGGTGGTCCGCCGACCCGGGGTTTGCTTACTCAGGGTTTCCTTCGAGTCTGCCCGACGGCACCGGGCTTAAGGTCCGGAACTCGATCATCGGCGTGGCGGATCCGAGAACCGCGCATCATACCGCGCGTACTACGCTCGGTAATGATCCAACATGCGGCTTTTGAGGTGATATGTGAGTCTGACAGCGGTTCTGGACCCCCAGATCTCCCACAGGAGGCATCACGATGGCGAAGAACAAGAACCGCAAGCAGAGCAGCCAGCACGACCGCGCGTCCGCTGCGGAGCGTGGCTCGGAGGACGCCAAGTCGACGGCGTACGAGTCGCAGACCCAGACTCAGTCGCAGGCTCAGGGCAGCCCGGCCGACGTCGCCCGCAAGCACCAGAAGCGCTTCGGCCACAACTGACGGCCCGCGCGGTCGACAGGCCGAGAGGGGCGCCCCGCCGGTCGGCGGGGCGCCCCTCTCGCGGGTCCGGGTCCGAGCGTCAGCCGGCCAGGCAGGACGGGCCGAGCAGCACCTTCAGGTCACCGAAGAGGGCGGGGTCAGGCTTGACGCGGTGCCGGTCGAGCCGGAGCACGGTGGTCTTACGGGGGCCCTGGAGCCTGATGCGCACCTCGGTGTCGCCCCGGTGGTTGTTCAGCACCTCACCGAGCCTGCTGACCATGGGCGGGGTGACCCTGACCGTGGGGATGGTCAGGACGACGGGTGCGTTGGACCCGGCGTTGGAGATGTCGGGGACCTGCATCTCCATGGCGACCAGGCGCGGCACGTCCTCGCGCTTGTCGAGACGTCCCTTGACGAAGACGACGGTGTCCTCGACGAGCTGGGTGGAGACCAGCTGATAGGTCGCGGGGAAGAACATGCACTCGATGGAGCCCGCGAGGTCCTCCACGGTCGCGATGGCCCAGGCGTTGCCCTGCTTGGTCATCTTGCGCTGGAGGCCGGAGATGATGCCGCCCACGGTGACGATCGCGCCGTCGGAGTGCTCACCGCCGGTGAGCTGCGAGATCGCCGCGTCCGACTTGTCGGACAGGACGTGCTCCAGGCCGAAGAGCGGGTGGTCGGAGACGTACAGGCCGAGCATCTCGCGCTCCTGCGCCAGCAGGTAGGACTTCTCCCACTCGATGTCGGAGAACTCGACGTCGAGGCCGAATCCCGGCTCGTCGCTCGCCTCGTCGCCCATGCCGCCGAAGAGGTCGAACTGCCCCTCGGCCTCCTTGCGCTTCACCTGCACCACGTTGTCGATCATCGGCTCGTGGTGGGCGACGAGTCCCTTGCGGGTGTGCCCCATCTCGTCGAAGGCGCCGGCCTTGATGAGCGATTCGACGGTGCGCTTGTTGCAGACGACCGCTTCGACCTTGTCGAGGAAGTCGGGGAACGTGGAGTACTTCCCCTTCGCCTTGCGGCACCGGATGATCGAGTCGACGACGTTCTGCCCGACGTTGCGCACGGCCGTCAACCCGAAAAGGATCACGTCGTCACCCTGGGCGGCGAAGTTCGACTCCGACTCGTTGACGTTCGGCGGGAGCACCTTGATGCCCATGCGCCGGCACTCGTTGAGGTAGACCGCGGACTTGTCCTTGTCGTCCTTGACGGAGGTCAGCAGGGCCGCCATGTACTCGGCGGGATAGTTCGCCTTGAGGTAGGCGGTCCAGTAGGTGACCAGGCCGTAGGCGGAGGAGTGCGCCTTGTTGAAGGCGTAGCCGGCGAACGGGACCAGGACGTCCCACAGGGCCTTGATCGCCGCGTCGGAGAAGCCGTTCTTCTTGGCACCGGCCTCGAAGAGGACGAAGTTCTTCGCCAGCTCGTCGGCCTTCTTCTTGCCCATCACCCGGCGCAGGATGTCGGCCTCGCCGAGCGAGTAGCCGGCGACGATCTGGGCGGCCTTCTGCACCTGCTCCTGGTACACGATCAGGCCGTAGGTGAGGCCGAGGACCTCCTTGAGGGGCTCCTCCAGCTCCGGGTGGATCGGGGTGATCTCCTGCCGGGCGTTCTTGCGCTCGGCGTAGTTCGTGTGCGAGTTCATTCCCATCGGGCCCGGCCGGTAGAGGGCCGAGACGGCGGAGATGTCCTCGAAGTTGTCGGGCTGCATCTGGCGCAGCAGCGAACGCATGGGGCCGCCGTCGAACTGGAACACACCGAGCGTGTCACCGCGGCAGAGCAGCTCGTACGTCTTGGGGTCGTCCAGCGGCAGGGCGAGCATCTCCAGGTCGACGCCCTTGTTGGCCTTCACCATCTTGATGGCGTCGTCCATGATCGTCAGGTTGCGCAGGCCGAGGAAGTCCATCTTCAGCAGGCCGAGCGACTCGCACTGGGGGTAGTCCCACTGCGTGATCGTCACACCGTCGGTGTGCCGCACCCAGATCGGCGCGTGGTCGACGATCGGCTCGCTGGACATGATCACGCCGGCCGCGTGAACACCCATCTGCCGGACGAGGCCCTCCACGCCCTTGGCGGTGTCGATGACCTTCTGGACGTCGGGCTCGTTCTCGTACATCGCCCGGATCTCGCCCGCCTCGCTGTAGCGGGGGTGCTTCGGGTCGGTGATGCCGTTGAGGTCGATGCCCTTGCCGAGGACGTCGGCGGGCATGGCCTTGGTGAGCCGGTCGCCCATCGCGTAGGGGTAGCCCAGGACGCGCGCGGAGTCCTTGATCGCGTTCTTGGCCTTGATCTTGCCGTAGGTGCCGATCATGGCGACCTTGTCGGCGCCGTACTTCTCGGTGACGTACCGGATGACCTCGACGCGCCTGCGCTCGTCGAAGTCGATGTCGACGTCGGGCATGGAGACGCGCTCCGGGTTGAGGAAGCGCTCGAAGATCAGCCCGTGCGTGATCGGGTCGAGGTCGGTGATGCCCATGGCGTACGCGACGATCGAACCGGCGGCGGAACCTCGGCCGGGGCCCACCGCGATGCCGTTGTTCTTGGCCCACATGATGAAGTCGGCGACGACGAGGAAGTACCCCGGGAACCCCATCTGGATGATGATGTCCATCTCGTACTCGGCCTGCTTCTGCCGGTCGTCGGGAACGCCGTCCGGGTAGCGGCGGCCCATGCCGACCCGGACCTCCTCCTGGAACCAGGTGATCTCGGTGAAGCCCTCCGGGATCTCGAACTTCGGCATCAGGTCGCGCTTCTCGAACATGCCGGTGGTGTCGATCTGCTGCGCGACCAGGAGGGTGTTGGCACAGCCCTCCTGCCAGGCGTCGGAGGAGTCGACGCCGTACATCTCGTCCGTCGTCTTGAGGTAGTAACCCGTGCCGTCGAAGCGGAAGCGGTCGGGGTCGGAGAGGTTCTTGCCGGTCTGGATGCAGAGCAGGGCGTCGTGCGCGGTCGCCTCGTTGGCGTACGTGTAGTGCGAGTCGTTCGTCACGAGCGGCGGGATGTCCAGCTTCCGGCCGATCTCCAGGAGCCCGTCGCGGACCCGGCGCTCGATCTCGATGCCGTGGTCCATCAGCTCCAGGAAGTACCTGCCCTCACCGAAGATGTCCTTGTAGTCGGACGCGGCCTGGACGGCCTCGTCGAACTGCCCGAGCCGCAGCCGGGTCTGCACCTCGCCGGAGGGGCAGCCGGTGGAGGCGATGAGGCCCTCGGACCACTGGGAGATGGTCTCCTTGTCCATGCGGGGCCACTTCTGCAGCCAGCCCTCGGCGTACGCGTCCGAGGAGAGCTTGAAGAGGTTGTGCAGCCCGGTGCTGTTGGCCGCCCAGATCGTCTTGTGGGTGTAACCACCCGAACCCGAGACGTCGTCCCGCTTCTGGTGGGGCTGGCCCCACTGGATCTTGCGCTTGTGCTTGCGCGACGCGGGGGCGACGTAGGCCTCGATCCCGATGATCGGCGTCACCCCCGCCTTCTTCGCGGAGTGGAAGAAGTCGTACGCCCCGTGGAGGTTTCCGTGGTCGGTCATCGCGATGTGCGACATGCCCATGTCGTTGCACGCCTCGAACATGTCCTTGAGCCGCGCGGCACCGTCCAGCAGCGAGTACTGGGTGTGGACGTGCAGGTGCGTGAATGGCGGCTTGCTCACGGCGCTGTGCCTCCGGGTCGGTTTCAGGGCGGCGCGAAGCGCCTCGATGAGGGGTGGTGGTCGGGCGACCGGTGGGAGATGACGGCTTGGGGGGACAGCGTGGAAGTCTACGTCTCCGAGGTGACAGTCGGCGGGCACTCCGGGGTACGGTCGCGCGTTGGAAGACCGGGGACGCCAGTCCCTTTTGTCATGAACGCCATGTACCAGGAGGCACCCAGCGATGTCGGACACGCAGACCGGCGCAGAGCAGCGCGGGGAGCAGATCCTCGCCGTTTTCGACACCGCGTTCGGGCAGCTCCTGGCCGCCGACCCCGCAGCCTTCCGGGTGAAATTCCGCAAGATGGCAGGCTCGGCCTTCGCGTTCTACCGGGGCTCGGCGGGCCTGTTCTACGCCGATCTGGACCGCGAGCAGCACACCGGCGCCTATCTCGACGAGCGCACGAGCAGGGTGTGGATCCACGGCGATCTGCACGCCGAGAATTTCGGCACGTACATGGACGCCAACGGCCGGCTCGTGTTCAACGTCAACGACTTCGACGAGGCCTACGTGGGCCCCTTCACCTGGGACCTCAAGCGCTTCGCCGCCTCCGTCGCCCTGATCGGCTACGCGAAGGCCCTGGGTGACGACCAGATCACCGAGCTCGTCCAGGTCTACGCCACCGCCTATCGGGAGCGGATCCACGCCCTGGCGACGGGCGCCAAGAACGACGAGGTGCCGCCCTTCACCCTGGACACCGCCGACGGCCCGCTGCTGGGCGCGCTGCGCGACGCCCGCGCGCTGACCCGGTTCGGGCTGCTGGACTCGATGACGGAGATCCGGGACTTCGAGCGCCGCTTCACCGCCGACGGCGGCGCGATCGACCTGGACGCCGCGACGCGCTACAAGGTGCTCGCGGCGTTCGACGGCTACCTGGAGACGCTGCCGGAGTCGAGCCTCGCGCGACCCGATTCGTACCGGGTGAAGGACGTCGTCGGCCGCCGGGGCATCGGCATCGGGTCGGCCGGACTGCCCTCGTACAACATCCTGCTGGAGGGCAACAGCGACGCCCTGGAGAACGACGTGGTGATCTACCTCAAGCAGGCGCAGACCCCTGCGGTGTCCCGGCACATCACCGACGCCGCCGTGCGGGACTACTTCCAGCACGAGGGGCACCGCACGGTGATCTCGCAGCGCGCGCTCCAGGCGCACGCCGACCCGTGGCTGGGCTGGACCGAGCTGGACGGGTCGGGCCAGCTGGTCGCCGAGGTCTCTCCGTACGCGGTCGACCTGGACTGGTCCGACATCGACGAGCCGGAGGAGATCGCGGCGGTGGTCGCCGATCTCGGCCGGGCCACGGCGACGATGCACTCGGCGGCGGACGACGAGAGCGGGCACTCTCTGGTGCCGTTCTCCACTGAGCGCGCGATCGACGCGGCCATCGCGGCCGACGAGGAGGGCTTCGCGGACCTGCTGGTCGACTTCGCGCACAGTTACGGCGCACGGGCCCGCGCCGACCACCAGATCTTCGTCGACCTCTTCCGCAACGGCCGTATCCCGGGCCTGTAGGACCGACGTACCGGGGGCCCGGGCCCGGGCCCCCGCAGATTCTTAGGACTCGCTTACAGGAACGCATGGCACACTCTCCGGCGATGGACGTATCAGGGACACAGATCAGAGCGGTACGCGCGGCGTTGTTCACCGCGCTCGTCGTCACGCTCTCGTCCGCGTCCCATGTGCTGCTCTCGCGTGTCCCGTTGCCGTTGACCGCTGTCGCTCTGCTGGCCGGGGCCGTCTTCGCCGTGGCGTTCGCGCTGGCGGGCCGGGAGCGCGGCTTCGGGGCGATCGCCGGGCTGCTGGTTCCGCTGGAGCTGGCCGCCGACACGTTGTTCACCACCGGTCAGCACCTCTGTTACGGGGCGGCGGGCGGCCCCATCGCCGGCCCGCTGCGCTCGGTGGGTGTCGATGTGCTCTGCGGCGGCAGGGCCGGGAGCGGTGCGGACGGGCTCTCCGGTGTGGCATCCGTCGGCACACCGCTCGCCGGCGTCGGCGCCGAGGGCGGCCACGCCGCCGCCCTGCTGGCCTCGCCGGGACCCGCTGTCCCGTGGCTGCTGCTGGCCTCGCACGTGACGGTCGGGCTGCTGGCCGCCGCCTGGCTGCGGCGCGGCGAGTCGGCGCTCGCCGGACTGCTGCGCGCGGCGGCCGCAGTCGCCTTCCGGCCGCTGCTCACCGCTTTCGCCGTGGTGGGCCCGGCACGGCACCGCGCACAGCCCGGGACCCGCCGCGCCGGGCGCCCGCAGCCGCTCGGCCCCGCCCGATTCCTGGTGCACTCCGTGGGACGGAGGGGTCCCCCGCGCTCGGCCTTCACCCCTGCCTGAGCACGCGGTAAGTCCCGTTCGAGCCACCCCCACCCCTACGGAGCATCCCCATGAGCAAGCGCAACACCCAGGCCAACAAGTCCGCCGCCCGCGAGCGGCTGCGCGAGGAGCGCGAGCGCCAGGCCAAGAAGGACAAGGCGCGCAAGCAGATCGTCGTCGGCGTCTCGGTCGTGGCCGTCCTGGCGATCGCGGGCGCTGTCAGCTACGGCGTGATGCAGCTGAACAAGCCCTCCGCCTGGGAGGCAGCGGCGGACGCGAAGAACGTCACCGCGCCCAAGAACACGTCGGGCGACGACGGCACGACCGTCGTGATCGGCGAGGCGGGCGCCAAGAAGACCCTGGAGCTGTACGAGGACTCGCGCTGCCCGGTCTGCGCCACGTTCGAACAGGCGGTCGGCGAGACCGTCGACAAGGACGTCGAAGCCGGCAAGTACAAGATCAAGTACGTCGGCGCGACCTTCATCGACAACGCGGCCGGTGGCGAGGGCTCGAAGAACGCCCTGAGCGCGCTGGGTGCGGCGCTCGACGTGAGTCCCGAGGCGTTCCTGGAGTACAAGACCGCCCTGTACTCCGCGAAGTACCACCCCGAGGAGACGAGCGACAAGTTCGCCAAGGACAGCTACCTGATCGAGGTGGCGGACTCGGTTGAAGCGCTGAAGGGCAACAAGGCGTTCCAGAAGGACGTCGAGGACGGCACCTTCGACGCCTGGGCGCTCAAGATGTCGAAGACGTTCGACGAGAGCGGGGTCCAGGGCACGCCGACCCTCAAGATGGACGGCAAGAAGCTCACCGCCGAGGGCAGCGAGAACGCTCCCATGACGGCGGCCGAGTTCGACACGGCGATCACCAAGGCGCTGAAGGGCTGATCGGAGAACAGGCGGGCCACCGGGGTAACTCCCGTCGGCATCCGGCGGACGGGCGGACGGACTTCCTTTGTTCGCCCGCGCGTCCGCCCGCGCGCCAGTCCGCGCGCCGTCAGTCCGCGCGTTCACTCTGCCTGTGGACCCGCGTCCCCCTGCCGGCCGCACCCGCACGGCACCGGCCGCGCACCTGGAGGTGCGCGGCCGCTTCACGTGGCTACAGCGTCGCGAGGAAGCCGAGCGAGACCTTCCAGGTCAGCTCGGCCGCGTCCTGGTCGAAGTCGGGCAGCTCGTGGTCGGTGTAGAGGTGACCGGCGCCCGGGTAGCGGTAGACCTCGACGTCCGCGCCGGTGCGCTGCATCTGGAGGTACCAGCTGGTCAGCCAGTCGTGCGACTCGAACGGGTCGGGGTCGGCCACATGCAGCTGTACGGGCAGTTCGTCCACGGAGGCGTTCTCCGCGATGTCCGAGGTGCCGTGGAGCAGCAGCAGCCCACGGGCCTTCGCGTCGCCGAGCGCGAGGGTCTGCGCGACCGACGCACCGAACGAGAATCCCGCGTAGACGAGACCCTGGTCGGAGTAGGGCGCGGCGGCCAGGACGGCACGCTTGAGCAGCTCGTCCTTGCCCACCTGCTCCTTGAAGGCCATTCCGTCCTCGACGGTGTCGAAGGTGTGCCCCTCGAAGAGATCGGGCACGCGCACCTCGTGCCCGGCCGCACGCAGCCGGTCGGCAGCCGCGTGCACAGCGGGCCGCAGACCAAAGGTCGAGTGGAAAAGCATGATGTTCATGAGGCCCATGGTGCCAGCTGTGCCCCGACACTTGGAGGACGAGGGAATGGAGAACATACTGCGACCGTTGCTGGTCGTGGGCGGATCGCTGGTGATCACGCTGGCGGTGGGGTGGCTGGTGGACCTGCTGCTACGGCGCGCCGACAACCGTCACCACGAGACACCGGTCTGGGGTCTGCTCCGTCTCTGCCGCCCTCCCCTGCAGGTGGTGCTCTGCACCGCGCTGCTGAGGGCCAGCTTCGACCAGCTCCGGCTCGATGTGGTGCGGGACAACCGGGCGGCGATCGGCCAGATCCTGACCCTGGTGCTGATCGCGGCGTCGGCCTGGCTGGTGATCCGCGTCGCGGCCACCGTCGTGCAGTCCTCGTACGCCCGTTACGCGACGTCCACCCGCGATCCCGCCCGGGTCCGCCGGGTCCGCACACAGGTCACGCTGATCCAGCGTGTGGTCACCGCCGTGGTGGCGACGGTCGCCGTCGCCGCGATGCTGCTGACCTTCCCGGCGATGCGCACCGTCGGCACCTCGATGCTGGCCTCCGCCGGTGTGCTCGGCATCGTCGCCGGTGTCGCGGCCCAGTCGACACTCGGCAACCTGTTCGCCGGTTTCCAGATCGCCTTCGGCGACATGGTCCGGATCGGCGACACGGTGGTGGTGGACGGCGAGTGGGGCACGGTGGAGGAGATCACCCTCACCTTCCTCGCGGTCCGGACCTGGGACGAGCGGCGGATCACGATGCCCGTGTCCTACTTCACCAGCAAGCCGTTCGAGAACTGGTCGCGCGGCGGGGTGCAGATGACCGGGACCGTCTTCTTCCAGCTCGACCACTCGGCCCCGGTCGCCGCGATGCGCGACAGGCTGCGCGACATCCTCGGCGAGTGCGCCGCCTGGGACGGGCGCGACTGGTCGCTGGCCGTGACGGACACCACCCCCACGACGATCGAGGTGCGGGCGGTGGTCACCGCGAAGGACGCGGACGACATCTGGACGGTGCGCTGCGCAGTGCGGGAACAGATGATCGGCTGGCTCCGGGACAACCACCCGTACGCCCTGCCCAGGATCGTGACGTCGCCCGCGGCGCTGCCGCCCGGCGACCACTGGCGGGAACTCACGGGCGCGGAAACCGGCCGGCTCCCGGCCGCCGGACAGGTGCCGACCCCGACCACGGACAAGGCTCCCCGCACGGGGCGCGGCTGACCGGCCGTGCGGCGGGCCGGTCGCGTCAGCGCAGGCTGCGTACGTCCAGGTAGCGCAGCACCCGGTCCACCACCTCCGGGTCGGAGCCGGGCTCGCTGCGGGCGGCGAGCACGGCGTGACGGGCGGCCGACATCATCTCGCGCTGGATCCGGCCGATCTCCTTGAACCGCTCGGCGCGCTGGGCGTACGCCTCGCGCCGTTCGTCGTCGACCATGTCGGGGCTGATCCGCGCCCCGATGTCGTACGCGGCGCGCTGCAGCCGCTCCAGGACCTCCTCCGGGAGTTCCTCGGTGTTCTGCACCTCCTTGAGCCGGGCCTTGGCCGCGGCGGCGGCGCGGATCGCGAGGTCGCGCTCCAGGGCCTGCTCGGCGTCGGTGTCCGCGCGGACGCCGAGCTTGCGCACGAGCCACGGCAGGGTCAGGCCCTGGAGGACGAGGGTGGCCATGATGACGGCGAAGGCGATGAAGACGATCTCGTCCCGGCCGGGGAACGGCTTGCCGTCGTCCGTCTCCAGCGGGATGGCGAGTGCCAGCGCGACGGAGGCCACTCCGCGCATGCCTGCCCACCACATGATGACGGTCTCGCGCCAGCTGGTGGGAATCTCCTCGCTGTAGTCGCGGCGGGTGTGCAGCCGCTTGGCCAGCCAGGTCGCGGGCAGCAGCCACAGGAGGCGTACGCCGACCACGACCGCGACGACAGCGATCCCCCATCCCAGCAGGCGCAGCTCGCGTCCGTCGGCGGTACCGAAGGCGTTGTGGAGTTCGAGGCCGATCAGGCCGAAGGCGACGCCCGTCACGAGGGTGTCGACGATCTCCCAGAAGGACCGGCCGGTGAGCCGTCCGAGGACGTCGTCGGCGTCCGCCGTGTGCTCGGCGAGGAACAGCGCGGTGGTGAGGACGGCGAGCACGCCCGAGCCCATCAGCTCCTCGGCGAGTACGTAGCTGACGAACGGCACGAGCAGCGTGAGACCGACCTGGAGGGTCGCGTCGCCCAGGAACCCCATCAGTTTGATGGTGAGCCAGCCGAGCACGAGGCCGACCACCACGGCGACCACCGCGGAGAGGACGAGCATCCCGAAGGCGTCGGGCAGGGAGAACGTTCCGCTGACGGCGGCGGCGATCGCGACGTGGTAGAGGACGATGGCCGTGACGTCGTTGAACAGCCCCTCGCCCTCCAGGATCGAGACGAGCCGGCGGGGCAGTCCGACCGAACCCGCCACGGCAGTCGCCGCGACCGGATCCGGCGGGGCGACGAGCGCGCCGAGGGCGACGGCCGCGGCGATGGGCAGACCCGGCACCATCGCGTGGGCCACCGTTGCGACGGCGGCCGTCGTGACGAAGACGAGGGCTACGGCGAGCAGGAAGATCGGCCGCCTGTTGGCCGCGAACTGCCTCCAGGAGGTGCGCTGCACGGAGGCGTAGAGCAGCGGGGGAAGGACGGCGGGGAGGATGAATTCCGGCGGGATGTCGACGTCGGGGACGAAACTGGCGAAGGCCATGACGATCCCGGCGAGGGTCATCAGGATCGGTGCCGGCAGACGCAGGCGTTCCCCGAGTGGCACTGTGACCACCGCTCCGAGGAGGAGCAGGAGCAGGAGTGCCATCTGGTCCACATCGTGCCTTCCGCAGCGCGCCGGGCCCGCCCGGGGCCCGTTGATCAGCCGGTCAGGCCTCCCAGCGTGCCACGCGGGACCGGCGGATCTGCGGCACCCCCCGTGCGGGCCGCGCGGTCAGAGCACGCGGCGCATGGCCCGGTGCGGCATTCCCGCGTCCGGGAACTCGGGTCCGTACGCCGTGTAGCCGAGGCGCTCGTAGAAGCCGAGTGCGTGCGTCTGGGCGTGCAGGTCCACGGCGGCCAGGCCCAGCGTGCGGGCCTCCGCCTCTATGGCGCGGACCAGTGCGGCCCCGACGCCCAGACCACGGGCCGCGCGGGTCACGGCGAGCCGGCCGAGCGAGCCGACGGTGTGGTCGCCGCCGGTCTTCCCTGCCGCGTCCTCGCCGTGCAGCAGTCGTCCCGTGCCGAGCGCCGAGCCGTCCGAGGCCACGGCGAGGACGTGCACCGCCGAGGCGTCGTGGGCGTCGTACTCGATCTCCTCGGGCACCTGCTGCTCGCCGACGAAGACGTCCTTGCGGACCTGGAAGCAGGCGGCGAGGTCGCTCTCGCCGAGAGCCCTGCGTGTGCTGTACGCGGTGGTTCCGGCGGTCACTGGCTCTCCGCGGCGATCGTGTCGAGGGCGTGGCGCAGGTCGTCCGGGTAGGAGCTCTCGAACTCCACCCAGCTGCCGTCGGCCGGGTGCTCGAAGCCGAGCCTGACAGCGTGCAGCCACTGCCGGGTCAGGCCCAGGCGCTTGGACAGCGTGGGGTCGGCGCCGTACGTCAGGTCGCCGACGCAGGGGTGACGGTGCGCGGACATGTGCACACGGATCTGGTGCGTGCGCCCCGTCTCCAGCTTGATGTCGAGCAGGCTGGCGGCGCGGTAGGCCTCGATGAGGTCGTAGTGCGTCACGGAGGGCTTGCCCTCGGCAGTGACGGCCCACTTGTAGTCGTGCTGGGGGTGGCGGCCGATCGGTGCGTCGATGGTGCCGCTCATCGGGTCCGGGTGACCCTGGACCAGGGCGTGGTACTTCTTCTCGACGACCCGGTCGCGGAACTGCGCCTTGAGCAGGGTGTACGCCCGCTCGGACTTGGCGACGACCATGAGGCCGGAGGTGCCGACGTCCAGCCGGTGCACGATGCCCTGCCGCTCGGCGGCGCCCGACGTCGAGATGCGGTAGCCGGCCGCGGCGAGACCGCCGATGACCGTGGTGCCGGTCCAGCCGGGGCTGGGGTGGGCGGCGACGCCCACCGGCTTCATGATGACGACTATGTCGTCGTCGTCATGGACGATCTCCATGCCCTCGACAGGCTCGGCGACGATCTGGACCGGAGCGGCGGCCTGGGGCATCTCCACTTCCAGCCAGGCACCGCCGTGGACCCGCTCGGACTTCCCGGCCACCGCGCCGTCCACCTGGACCTTCCCGGCGGCGGCCAGCTCGGCGGCCTTGGTGCGGGAGAAACCGAACATCCGGGAGATGGCGGCGTCGACACGCTCGCCTTCCAGGCCGTCGGGTACGGGCAGGGTGCGGACCTCGGGATACGTACTCACCAGTCGAGTATGCCTTGCGCCCACTAGTCCTTGTGCACGGTGCCGTCGGGGTCCAGGCCCTTGAAGGAAAGGATCACGATGAGGATTCCGCCGCACACGATCGCGGAGTCGGCGAGGTTGAAGACGGCGAAGTGCGCCGGGGCGATGAAGTCGACGACGGCGCCCTTGAACACTCCGGGCGCACGGAAGATGCGGTCGGTGAGGTTGCCGAGCGCCCCGCCGAGCAGCAGGCCGAGCGCGATCGCCCAGGGCAGGCTGTAGAGCTTGCGCGCGAGCCGGATGATCACGACGATCACGACGGCCGCGATGGCCGTGAAGATCACGGTGAACGCCTCGCCGATCCCGAAGGCGGCGCCCGCGTTGCGGATCGCGTCGAACTTCAGCCACTCGCCGAAGATCTCGATCGGTTCCTCGTGCTCCAGCTTGGCGACCACGATCATCTTGCTGACCAGGTCCAGGAGATAGGCCAGGACGGCCACGCACAGGAGGACGAGGATCTTCTTCTTGCCCCGGCCGCTGCCCGGCTCGTCGATCCCCTCCGGGGTCGAGCCCTCGGCGGGCTGCTGGGGCTCAGCCCCGTCGGCCCCCTCGGCATCAGGGATATCCGGCGTACCGATGATGCGCTCCGCCTCTGCCACGTGAGTCCCTCAACCTAGGTGCCTGACTGAGGACGAGGGTACGACACACCCGGGAGATCAGGGGCCTCAGGCTCCGGAACCTCCCCGGCTTCTCCGGCGTCCGGGGTCTCTCGACCGGATCGGGCACGGTACGAACCGGTGCGGGCAGGACCGAAGCGGGCTCGCCGGAAGGTCCCCGCACCGGCCGCGGCGTCCGCCCGGCCCGCGAGCCCGACGCTCCGAGCCCTCGGACCCACCCGGACTCCGCTCGCGGCCAGGCACACGAGATCGCGAGATCCGGGTCCGGGCTCCGCCCCACGGCCGTACGCACGGGATCACGGGGCCGCTCACATGGCCGTACGCGCGGGATCACGGGGCCGCCCCACGGCCGCGCACACAGGATCACGGGGCCGCCTCGCAGCCGTACGCACCGGAACACAGGTTCCGCCACGCGGCCGTGCACATGGGATGCGTGCCGCCGGCCACGCCCTGCAAGCGCACGGCGGGCTTGACCGGGACCCGCCAGGCCCGTCTTCGTACGGATCGGGCCGGATCAGGGAGGGGCCCGGTGGCCACGCGTCGCGTGGCAGAGGAAGGAGGCGGTCGGGGCCTCGCTGCTCGCCCGGGCCCGAGAGCCCGGGTGAGGAGCACCGCCGCCCGACGACGACGCCACGAGGCGCGGCACCGGGGCACGCGGGCCCGGCATGGTCCGGACGAGAGGCCCTATCCGCGCCGCTCCTGCTTCTGCTTGTCCTCCACGCAGAGTGTGGCCCGGGGGAAGGCCTGCATCCGCGCCTTGCCGATCGGCTTGCCGCAGACCTCGCAGAGCCCGTAGGTCCCCGCGTCCAGCCTGGCCAGGGCCCGCTCGGTCTGGTCCAGGGTCTCCTGGGCATGGGCTGCCAGTGACAGCTCGTGCTCCCTGGTGATGTTCTTCGTGCCCGTGTCCGCGTCGTCGTCACCTGCCCCGTCCCCCGAGTCACGCATGAGTCCGGCCAGCGCCGCACCCGACGCCTCCAGTTCCGTGCGCAGCCGCAGGACCTCGCCGGTCAGTCCGGTCCGCGCGGCGTCGACCTCCTCCGAGGTCCAGGGATCCTCCCCCGGCCTGACGGCCAGGTCTCCGGGCGCCGTCGCGGCTCCGGCCCTGGCCGGGGGGACCGCTGTCGCGACGCCCTCTCCTACAGCCGTGGTCCGGGCCGCGCTCTTCTTGGCTACCACCGTGTGGGCTCCTGTCTGCTCGGCGGCCTGGGCCGCCCCCGTGGCCTTCTCCGAAGCCTTCTTGGCTGCGCTCTTCTTCGCCGTGCGCTTCTTCGCCGTGCTCTTCTTCGCCGGCCCGTGGTGGGCCGGATCGTGGCCGGTCGCCTCCGGCTCCGGCGGATGTGAAGCCGTCTTCTTCCCGGCTGCCGTCCTGCCCGCAGCTCTCCTGTCCGTCTTCGTGACCGGCTTCTCCTGGTCCGCCTCCGGGCCGGCCTCCTCGCCCGGGTTCCCGGTCTCCTCCTCGGCGGCCGCAGCCGTGGATCCAGCGGATGCCGTTCTCGATACGGCGGTCTTCTTCGCCACCATGGCCGCGGCCCCTTCACATATTGTGATCTTGCACGCGAATCGTGCTGGGACGATAAATCGACCTCAGCTCCGCGGCAACGGGGCACGCCGCCGGTTCGCCCCTCCCCGCGGCCGGGCAGTGGCGCGCCTGCAACCGTTGTGCCCAGCTCCCCGCGCGGTAATCCGCCCCCGCACGCCCTCCGGGACTCCGTCGGCCCCGACTGGCCATTCGGGTCAAGCCCCGCCCCGCGAACAAACCGGTCGGCCGTCGCCCGTGAGGGCCCGTACACTGGCCGCAGCGAGAGGCATGGATGGGACGAGTAGCGTCGTACGCAGCCAGGAGCGACCCGGGGACGGTGGGAGCCCGGGGGCGAGCGCGCCGTGAAGATCACCCCGGAGCCGCCGGAAGAAAGCTTTGGACAGTGGGCTCCGCCCACGGGAGCAAGGCCAGTAGACCCGGCATCGCGACCCCAATGAGGGGGCTGTGGGCGCATGCCCGCGGCCAAGGAGGGTGGTACCGCGGGAGCTGATCCGGCTCTCGTCCCTCCGACGGAAGTGGAAGACGTCCGCCGGAGGAAGCCCGCACATGACATCGCCGCAGTACCGCCAGGTACCCGCCCAGGTCGACCTGCCCGCCCTCGAGCACGCCGTGCTCGACTTCTGGCGCGACAGCAAGGTCTTCACCAAGAGCCTCGAGCAGTCCGAGGGCCGCCCCGAGTGGGTGTTCTACGAGGGCCCGCCGACCGCCAACGGCATGCCCGGGGCCCACCACATCGAGGCCCGCGTCTTCAAGGACGTCTTCCCGCGCTTCCGCACCATGCAGGGCTACCACGTCGGGCGCAAGGCCGGCTGGGACTGTCACGGCCTGCCGGTCGAGCTCGCGGTGGAGAAGGAGCTGGGCTTCAACGGCAAGAAGGACATCGAGGCCTACGGCATCGCCGAGTTCAACGCGAAGTGCCGCGAGTCCGTCACCCGCCACACCGACGCGTTCACCGAGCTCACGACCCGTATGGGTTACTGGGTCGACCTCGACGACGCCTACCGCACGATGGACCCGGAGTACGTCGACTCCGTGTGGTGGTCGCTGAAGGAGATCTTCAACAAGGACCTGCTGGTGCAGGACCACCGCGTCGCCCCTTGGTGCCCGCGCTGCGGCACCGGCCTCTCGGACCACGAGCTCGCCCAGGGGTACGAGACGGTCGTCGACCCCTCGGTATTCGTACGCTTCCCGCTGACCAGCGGCCCGCTGGCCGGCGAGGCCGCGCTGCTCGTCTGGACGACGACCCCCTGGACCCTCGTCTCCAACACCGCCGTCGCCGCGCACCCCGACGTCACCTACGTCGTCGCGACGGACGGCTCGGAGAAGCTGGTCGTCGCCCAGCCGCTGGTCGAGAAGGCCCTCGGCGAGGGCTGGGAGCTCACCGGTGAGTCCTTCACCGGCCGCGAGATGGAGCGCTGGACGTACGAGCGCCCGTTCCAGCTGGTCGAGTTCCCGAGCGAGGCGCACTTCGTCGTCAACGCCGAGTACGTCACCACCGAGGACGGCACGGGTCTGGTCCACCAGTCCCCCGCGTTCGGCGCCGACGACCTCCTGGTCTGCAAGGCGTACGGCCTGCCGGTGGTGAACCCGGTGCGCCCCGACGGCACCTTCGAGGAGGACCTCCCGCTGGTCGGCGGCGTCTTCTTCAAGAAGGCCGACGAGGCCCTCACCGAGGACCTTGCCGCGCGCGGCAAGCTCTTCCGCCACGTCCCGTACGAGCACAGCTACCCGCACTGCTGGCGCTGCCACACGGCCCTGCTCTACTACGCGCAGCCGTCCTGGTACATCCGCACGACTGCGGTCAAGGACCGGCTCCTCCAGGAGAACGAGAAGACCAACTGGTTCCCGGACTCCGTCAAGAACGGGCGCTTCGGGGACTGGCTGAACAACAACGTCGACTGGGCACTGTCCCGCAACCGCTACTGGGGCACCCCGCTGCCGATCTGGCGCTGCGAGGACGACCACCTGACATGTGTCGGCTCGCGCGCCGAGCTCAGCGAGCTGACGGGCACCGACCAGTCGGAGCTGGACCCGCACCGCCCCTTCATCGACGAGATCACGTTCACCTGCTCGCACGAGAACTGCCAGCTGGAGGCGTACCGCGTCCCCGAGGTCATCGACGCCTGGTACGACTCGGGTTCCATGCCGTTCGCTCAGTGGGGCTACCCGTACAAGAACAAGGAGATCTTCGAGAGCCGCTACCCGGCGCAGTTCATCTCGGAGGCCATCGACCAGACCCGGGGCTGGTTCTACACGCTGATGGCGGTCGGCACCCTGGTCTTCGACAAGTCCAGCTACGAGAACGTCGTCTGCCTCGGCCACATCCTCGCCGAGGACGGCCGGAAGATGTCCAAGCACCTGGGCAACATCCTCCAGCCGATCCCGCTGATGGACCAGCACGGCGCCGACGCGGTCCGCTGGTTCATGGCGGCGGGCGGCTCCCCTTGGGCAGCGCGCCGCGTGGGCCACGGCACGATCCAGGAGGTCGTCCGCAAGACGCTCCTCACGTACTGGAACACGGTGGCCTTCCAGGCCCTGTACGCCCGTACGTCGAACTGGGCGCCGTCGGCGGCCGACCCGGCCCCCGCCGACCGCACGGTGCTGGACCGGTGGCTGCTGAGCGAGCTCGGCACCCTGGTGGACGAGGTCACCAAGGCCCTGGAGGGGTACGACACCCAGCGTGCCGGCAAGCTTCTCTCGGCGTTCGTCGACGACCTGTCCAACTGGTACGTCCGCCGCTCGCGCCGCCGCTTCTGGCAGGGCGACAAGGCTGCGCTGCGCACCCTGCACGAGGTCGTGGAGACGGTCACCCGGCTGATGGCCCCACTGACCCCGTTCATCACGGAGCGGGTCTGGCAGGACCTGATCGTCCCGGTCGACCCGGACGCCCCGGAGTCGGTGCACCTGTCCGACTGGCCGAAGGCGGACCCGGCGTCGATCGACCCGGCGCTCTCCTCGCAGATGGCCCTGGTGCGCCGCCTGGTGGAGCTGGGCCGGGCGACGCGTGCCGAGTCGGGGGTCAAGACCCGGCAGCCCCTGTCACGGGCCCTGGTCGCGGCTGCGGGCTTCGAGTCGCTCACACCGGAGCTGCGCGCCCAGATCACGGAGGAGCTGAACGTCTCGTCCCTGGCCTCGCTCTCGGAGGTCGGCGGCTCGCTCGTCGACACCACGGCCAAGGCGAACTTCCGCGCGCTGGGCAAGCGGTTCGGCAAGGGCGTCCAGGCGGTGGCCAAGGCCGTCGCGAACGCCGACGCCGCCGCGCTCAGCCTGGCGCTGCGCGAGGGCACGGCCTCGGTGGACGTCGACGGCGAGCAGGTCACCCTGGCCCCCGACGAGGTCATCATCACGGAGACCCCGCGCGAGGGCTGGTCGGTGGCGTCCGACTCGGGCGCGACGGTCGCCCTGGACCTGGAGATCACCCCGGAGCTACGGGCCGCCGGGCTCGCCCGTGACGCGATCCGTCTGATCCAGGAGGCACGCAAGAACAGCGGCCTGGACGTGGCTGACCGGATCGCGGTCCGCTGGACGTCGGCGTCGCCCGCGACGACCGAGGCCCTGACCACGCACGCGAGCCTGATCGCGGACGAGGTCCTGGCACTGGACTACGCGCAGGGTGAGGCGGACGACACGTACGGCACCCCGTTCGAGGACGAGGGCCTGACCCTGACGTTCCGCCTCCGCAAGCACTGACGCGCACGCCCTGAGCGGCCCGTCCATCCGACCGGATGGGCGGGCCGCTCCGTTTTCCCGGGCCGGCAGCCCACCGCCCCCAGCACCCGGACCCCTGACCTCCTGAACCCGGCGAAGCCCTCCCCCGGCCCGGGCCCACCCCCAGGGAAGCTGCTCCTCCCCTGGGGGCAGACCGGGACCCGGCCCAGGCTCGCTCGCCCTCTCGGGAGCCCGCCCTTCCCCCGGGGAGGCCTGTCCCGCCCCTCGGGAACTCCTCCCGTCCCAGCCCCTCCGGCGATCGAGGAGCGGGGCCGGGGAGCGGAGCCCCCGGGCACGGGGGAAGGGAGCGGGCAGGGGACAAGCCCCGCGCAGCGGCCCACCCAGCCCCGCCCGCCCGCCGGCAGGGCACGCAAAAGGGCCGGGCCCCGGGGAAAACCCCGGGGCCCGGCCCTCTGCCTGCCGACGGCTACGCGCTCAGCGAGCGCGAACCGCTCAGTTGTCGTCCTCGTCGATCAGGAACCCGCGCATCGGCGACGGGGCCTGCTGCATCGGCTGCGGCGCCTGCGGCCGCACCGGTGCCATCGGCTGCGTCATCGCGGGCGACATCTGCTGCTGACCGCCGCCGTACGACGGTCCGCCGCCCATCGACTGGTTGCCGCCACCCATCTGCTGGTTGCCGTGACCACCGTGGTTGCCGCCCATGGTGTGCCCCATCGCACCCGCACCGGCCGGAGCCAGCGAAGGCGACGGCGGCAGCGAGGCGGCGGCGGGGGTCCGCGGCGGAGCCAGGGAGTCGTCGGCCTGGGTCTCCAGCTGACGCAGCTGACTCTCCAGGTAGGACTTCAGACGGGTCCGGTACTCGCGCTCGAAGCCACGCAGGTCCTCGACCTTGCGCTCCAGCGTCGCGCGGGCCGACTCCAGCGAGCCCATCGCCACGCGGTGCTTCTCCTGCGCGTCCCGCTCCAGGGCGTCCGCCTTGGCACGGGCGTCACGCTCGAGGCCCTCGGCACGGCTGCGCGCCTCGCCGACGATCTTGTTGGCCTCGGAGCGGGCCTCCGCGATCGCCTGGTCGGCGGTCTGCTGGGCAAGGGAGAGCACTCGGGCGGCACTGTCGCCACCAGGGCCCTGACCGGGCTGCTGCATCTGCTGCTGCTGCTGCATCTGCTGCATCTGCTGCTGCGGGGCGTGACCGCCCATGGGGCCGCCCATCGGGCCACCCATGGGACCGCCCTGCATCGGGCCGGGGCCGTGCGGGCCCTGCGGACCGGGACCGTGACCACCCTGCGGGCCGTGGCCGCTGGGACCGGCAGGCAGCTGAGGAGCTCCACCGGGCAGCTGGGGGGGACCCATCTGCGGGGGCTGCTGCTGCTGTACCGGCGGACCAGATATGGCAGCGGGCACAGGTGCCCCTGGCCGGTCCTGCTGCTCCGGCGGCTTACGCATTCCCTGCTGTTGCTGCTGCTGCTGCTGTTGCTGCTGGTTCTGCGCAGCGGCACGCGTGGCGGCGGCCAGCTTGGCGCGCAGGTCCTCGTTCTCACGGAGCAGTCGCGTCAGTTCCGACTCGACCTCGTCGAGGAAGGCATCGACCTCGTCCTCGTCATAGCCTTCTCGGAGGCGGACGGTCGTGAACTGCTTGTTCCGCACGTCCTCGGGGGTCAGCGGCATCTCTTCTTCACCTCTACGTAGTCGTCGGCAGTCGGCAAGACCGTATCGTTCACACGCTGCTCGCAAGCTTGCCCACGAGGCTGAGCAGAATGTAGACGATGATCATCAGAACGAAGAAGGACAGGTCAAGTGCCACGCCCCCGAGACGCAACGGCGGTATGAACCGCCGCAGAAGCTTCAGCGGTGGATCCGTGACAGTGTAAGTGCCCTCGAGAACGACCACCATCGCCTTGCCTGGCTGCCATGAACGTGCGAACTGGAAGACATAGTCCATGACCAGCCGGAAGATCAGCACGATGAGGAAACACATCAGCGCGATATAGACCACATCCAGTGCGACGCCCATTTCCCGCGCTTCCCTCTCCCCTGGCTCTCGTAGCCCCGGCCTCCCGGCCGGGTTTGTTCCCGGTGTTCTCAGCTCTGGTTGAAGAACCCGCCCTCTGCGATGCGGGCCTTGTCCTCCGCCGTGACATCGACGTTAGCAGGCGACAACAGGAACACCTTCTGCGTCACACGCTCAATGCTGCCATGGAGACCGAAGACGAGTCCCGCGGCAAAGTCGACAAGTCGCTTCGCATCGGTGTCGTCCATCTCCGTGAGATTCATGATCACCGGAGTGCCCTCACGGAAGTGTTCCCCGATGGTACGGGCCTCGTTATAGGTCCTGGGGTGCAGCGTGGTGATCCGGTAGGGCTCCCGCTCGGACACGACCTTGGGCATGATCACCGGTGCGTTCTTCTCCAGGTTCGGGCGGTCAGGTGTGATGGATGCCACGGGGGCGATTCGGGCGGGTCGTCCGCTTTCCGCCGGGAGCTGAACAGGTTCCCGGGGTGCGGGTGGCTGCACCGCTCGCACCGGTTCGTCCCGTTCCCGCTCCACCGGATGCACGGGCTGGTGCCGCCGCCGATCCCTCTCGGGCTCCGGCTCGGGTTCGAATTCGTCGTCGGGGTCGAACCCCGGACCGTCGTACCCATCGTCCTCCACGAGGCCGAGGTAGACCGCCATCTTGCGCATCGCGCCGGCCATGCTCCGAGTCCTCCGCTCTGTGGTGGATCGGCATTCGTGTCACCAAGTGCCCGAGATCCACTCCGGCCTGCCCGCTTCGAGCGGGAATGACCATATTTTCTGCTGTGGTCCGACTTGCTTCGCGACGTTACCCGAGCCGGGGTCGGACTCCGAGTACCGCCGTACCGACGCGTACATGTGTCGCCCCGGCCGCGACCGCGTCCTCGAGATCCGCGCTCATCCCGGCAGAGACCATGTTCGCAGCCGGATGGTTCCCGCGCAGGCGCGATGACAATTCCATCAGGCTGTCGAACGCGGCCCGTTGCCTGCCCGCATAGGGGCCGGCGAGCGGGGCGACGGTCATCAGGCCGTCGAGCCTGAGTCCTTCAGCCGCTGCCACCGACTCGGCCAACTCCTCGATCGCATCCGGTGCGACGCCACCCCGGTCCCCGCGCTCACCGCTCTCGGCGTCGAGTGCGACCTGGATGAGGCAGCCGAGCTCACGCCCACCCCTGACCGCCGCCGACGAGAGTGAGGTGACCAGCTTCACCCGGTCCACCGACTGCACCACATCGGCATAACCGGCCACGGAGCGGACCTTGTTGGTCTGCAACTGTCCGACAAAGTGCCATGTGAGCGACAGATCCGCACAAGCCGCGGCTTTTGGCGCCGCGTCCTGATCGCGGTTCTCCGCGACATGCCGCACACCGAGTTCATGCAGAATGCGCACATCACTCGCGGGGTAGGTCTTGGTGACCACGATGAGTGTCACTTCTTCACGCTTGCGGCCGGCGGTCGCGCAGGCGGAAGCAATGCGTTGCTCCACCTCTGCCAGATTTGCCGCGAGTTGTGTACTGCGATCCGTCATGCCCTATCAGTCCAACCAGACATATCCGGCGAGCCGTCCCGTGGTGCGGTCGCGGCGGTACGAGAAGTGGTCACCGGATTCCAGCGTGCAGAACGGCGAGCTGTGCCGGTCACCGACGCCGAGCTCGTCGAGCTGGGCGTGGACTCCGGCCGTGACATCCACCGCGGGCGTTCCCCAGCTGGTCTCCGACCAGGTCGCCGGGACGGCCCCGGCGACCTCTGCGCGCATCCGCTCCGGAACCTCGTAACACCGTCCGCAGACCGCCGGCCCGGTGTGCGCGACGATCCGGGACGGCTCGGCGCCGAGTGCGATCATGGCCTCGACCGTCGCCGGGACGACTCCCGCGACCAGACCGGGCCGGCCGGCGTGGGCGGCCGCGACGACACCGGCATCCGGGTCGGCGAGCAGTACCGGTGTGCAGTCGGCGGTGAGCACCGCGAGCGGGAGCCCGCGCCGCGCCGTCACCACCGCGTCCACGGCGGGGACGTCCGAGGCGTCGCCCCAGGGTCCCTCGACCACGGCCACGTCCCGCCCGTGCACCTGGTTCATCCAGACCACTCGGGCCGGGTCGAGACCGAGGGAACCGGCGGCGCGTGCGCGGTTCGCACGGACGGCGGCGGGGTCGTCGCCGACCGCACCGCCGAGATTGAGCTCCTCGTACGGAACGGCGCTCACTCCGCCCCACCTGTCGGTGAAGGCGAAATGCGCGCCGCCCGCCGAAGACTCCGCGGCTTTCACCGCGTGCTGCGGACCTATCACTTCAAGAAGTCCGGTACGTCCAGCTCTTCGGCCTGGGTGTCCTGGTAGGGACGGGCCGTCGGGACGTGCGGCGGGGAAACCGGCGGCAGCGAGGTCTCGTTCGCCACGGGCGCCGGCTCGGCCGGCGTCTGGGGCTCCTCACGCGGAGGCACGGAACCCAGTCCGCCGGTCTGGCGCGCCGGCTCGGCGGCCCGGGCCGGCGGAGCCGGCTCCTCACGCTTGCCGGCGCTCGACCCGAGGACGTTCTCCCGACGGGCCGGCGGCTGTCCGCCGTCGAAGCCCGCCGCGATGACCGTGACCCGCACCTCGTCGCCCAGCGCGTCGTCGATGACCGCGCCGAAGATGATGTTCGCCTCCGGGTGGGCCGCCTCGCTCACCAGCTGGGCGGCCTCGTTGATCTCGAAGAGACCGAGGTCGCTGCCGCCGGAGATGGAGAGCAGGACGCCGCGGGCGCCGTCGATGGACGCCTCCAGGAGCGGCGAGGAGATCGCCATCTCCGCCGCGGCCACCGCGCGGTCGTCGCCGCGGGCGGAGCCGATGCCCATGAGCGCCGATCCGGCCTCCGACATGACCGACTTGACGTCGGCGAAGTCGAGGTTGATCAGCCCCGGGGTGGTGATGAGGTCGGTGATGCCCTGGACGCCGGAGAGCAGCACCTGGTCGGCCGACTTGAACGCGTCGAGCACGCTGACCTGGCGGTCCGAGATGGACAGCAGCCGGTCGTTGGGAATGACGATGAGGGTGTCGACCTCTTCGCGGAGCTCGGCGATGCCGTCCTCCGCCTGGTTCGCGCGTCGGCGGCCCTCGAAGGTGAACGGCCGGGTGACCACACCGATCGTGAGGGCGCCCAGCGAGCGCGCGATGTTGGCGACGACGGGTGCGCCGCCTGTGCCTGTGCCGCCGCCTTCTCCGGCGGTGACGAAGACCATGTCGGCCCCCTTGAGGACCTCCTCGATCTCCTCACGGTGGTCCTCTGCCGCCTTACGACCGACGGCCGGGTTCGCCCCGGCGCCGAGGCCACGGGTGAGTTCACGGCCGACGTCGAGCTTGACGTCGGCGTCGCTCATCAACAGTGCTTGCGCATCGGTGTTGATCGCGATGAACTCGACGCCCTTGAGGCCGACCTCGATCATTCGGTTGATGGCATTGACACCACCGCCGCCGACACCGATGACCTTGATGACTGCGAGGTAGTTCTGCGGTGCTGCCACGTCGAAGGCCTCTCGCCTCGAGTTACGTGTCGTCGCTTCGCGGTAGTCCCGCCGCGACGACGGATGCCGATTGGGTCGGTCCGGACGCCGACCCAAACCCTAACGTTGAAGTTTAGGGTTACCAGTGTGTCTGCTTCTTGGACTCTTCCGAACAGGACACTAAGTCGACAAGTGGCGCACGTTCAACGAACACGCCGAACCTCCCGTTTTTCTTTTCACCCTATGTGATCACCCGTAGCGCTGACCAACCAGGGGGCTGGCCAGGCCAAACGCGCGTCAACTCTTCGAAGCCGCAGGGGCCGTGGGAGCACTCACGTCGAAGTGTCCCGCTTTGGGGGACGCTTTCATGAGAGCGGTGAGGACCCGCGCCTTCACGGACCCCTCCTCACCGCTGCCCCACATCACCGTGCGTCCCCGGGTGAGTTCGAGGACCGTGGAGTCGTACGAGGTGACCCGTACGGCCTTCGTCTCCCCGGACACCTTCCCCGGGAGGTCTCCCGCGACTCGGACCGCTTCCCGCAGCAGACGGTTGCCGCCGAACCGGCGCAGGCTCGCCGACTGATCAGGCGTCAATTCCAGAAGCGGGACACGCGGGGGCGCTTTGTCCACCGTTGCGAACCGGACGCCCTTTGCATCGACTTCAATGAACTTTCCGCCCTTTTCGACCAACAGGACCGGCTTTCGTTCGGTCACCTTAAGGCTGACCCCGTGCGGCCACGACCGTACGACATCCACGGAGTCGATACGAGGCAACTTCTGGCGCAGCCGGTCCGCGATCGCATCGGTGTCCACGGAGATCAGCGGAGAGCCGACCGGGGCCGCCGCGGCGGCCTCCACCTCGCCCTGGGTCAAAACGTCCGTACCGGTGGTCGTGACCTGCTCCAGTCGCAGCCAGGACGAGCCGTAGAGCACCCAGACCGTGGCCGCGGCGGCCAGCACGAGGCCGATCGCGGTCAGAACCAGCCGCGTTCGGCCGGTCATCCGTCGCCCCTCGGGGCCGATGTGCGGCGGGCGGGCCGGACTGTCGGCCCGCTCGGCCTCGCCGCGCTGGGCAGTCGTCGGTCCGGCCACGCTCACTCCTTCGCCGGACCCGGGGCGCGCGCCCCGGGTCCGCATCGCCTCACGCCTGGCGGCGTGCGGCAATCGCCTCGTACACCATGCCGACGAGCAGGTCGTCGGCGTCCCGTCGCCCGAACTCCGCGGCGGCCCGGGACATCTCGTACAGCCGGTGCGGATCCGAGAGCACCGGAAGGACGTTGCCCTGCACCCATTCCGGGGTGAGCGCCGCGTCGTCGACCAGCAGACCACCGCCGGCGTTGACCACCGGCTGGGCGTTGAGCCGCTGTTCGCCGTTGCCGATCGGCAACGGGACGTAGGCGGCGGGCAGCCCGACGGCGGAGAGCTCGGCGACGGTCATCGCGCCGGCGCGGCAGAGCATCATGTCGGCCGCGGCGTACGCCAGGTCCATCCGGTCCACGTACGGTACCGGGATGTAGGGCGGCATCCCGGGCATGTTGTCGATACGCGGCAATTCGTTCTTCGGTCCGACCACGTGCAGGATCTGGATCCCGGACCGCTGGAGCAGCGGGGCGATCCGCGTGACCACCTCGTTGAGGTGGCGGGCGCCCTGCGAGCCGCCCGAGACGAGCAGCGTCGGCAGGTTGGGGTCGAGCCCGAAGGCGGCACGCGCCTCCGGGCGTACGCGGGCCCGGTCGAGGGTGGCGATGGTCCGGCGCAGCGGGATGCCGATGTAGCGGGCGCCGCGCAGCTTGCTGTCCGGGGTGGACACGGCGACCCCGTGGGCGTAGCGCGAGCCGATCTTGTTGGCCAGGCCCGGCCGGGCATTGGCCTCATGGACGACGATCGGGACCCCGGCGCGCTTGGCCGCGAGGTAGCCGGGCAGGGCCACGTAGCCGCCGAAGCCGACGACACAGTCCGCCTTGGTGCGCTCCAGGATCTGCTCGGCGGCCTTGATGGTGCCGCGCAGCCGTCCCGGGACGGTGATCAGCTCGGGTGTGGGCTTGCGCGGCAGCGGTACCGCAGGGATCAGTGCCAGCTCGTACCCCCGCTCGGGTACGAGCCTGGTCTCGAGTCCGCGCTCCGTGCCGAGGGCCGTGATTCCCACGGTCGGGTCCTGCCTCCGCAGGGCGTCTGCGAGGGCAAGCGCGGGCTCGATGTGCCCGGCGGTCCCCCCGCCGGCGAGTACGACATGCACCGAAATTCACCGCTCTCCGGACGGACGCTTCATGACGCGCCGTCTCATCGTCTTCCATCTGACCCCGGGCCTCCGCATGGCCAGGGCCGCTCTCGCCGCAGGGTCCTCTCGCGCGAAGGCGATCATGAGCCCGACTGCGAACATGGTCGGCAGCAGGGCCGAGCCCCCGTAGGAGAACAGCGGCAGCGGGACTCCGGCGATCGGCAACAGGCCGAGCACCGCACCGATGTTGATCACGGCCTGCGCCGTGATCCAGGTGGTCACGCCTCCCGCTGCGTACCTCACGAAGGGGTCCTCCGTGCGTCCGGCCACGCGGATACCCGCATAGCCTAGAGCCGCGAAGAGGGCCAGCACCGACAGCGTCCCCGCCAGGCCCAGTTCCTCCCCGGTGATGGCGAAGATGAAGTCGGTGTGAGGCTCGGGAAGTTGACCCCATTTTTCCACACTCGCACCGAGCCCGGAACCGAACCATCCGCCGGACGCCAGAGCGTAGATTCCGTGCACCGCCTGCCAGCACGAGTCGCCGGGTCCGGGCTCGGACGCGCCGATGCACCCGAGCCGTGACATCCGGTTGGGGCTGGTCTTGATGAGGGCGAATCCGATCAGACCGGCGACGGCCAGCACGCCCGCGAAGAGCCTGGTGGGGGCACCGGCCAGCCAGAGCAGGCCGAAGAGGATCGCAGTGAGAATGATCGCGGTGCCCATGTCCCCGCCGAGCATGATCAGTCCGAGCAGCATGAAGGCGACCGGCACGAGCGGCACCAGCATGTGCTTCCACTGGGCCAGCAGCCGCTTGTCCTGCTTCCGGGCCAGCAGATCCGCGCCCCACAGGATGAGCGCGAGCTTGCCGAACTCACTGGGCTGGAGCTGGAAGGGGCCGCCGAGGTAGATCCAGTTCTGGTTGCCGTTGACCGACATCCCTATCCCCGGCACCTGCACCAGGACCATGAGGAAGACCGTGCCCATGAGCAGCGGGTAGGCCAGTGCCCGGTGGAGCTTGACGGGCACCCTGGCGGCCAGCAGCATCAGGCCGGCCCCGATCACGGCGGCGAGGAACTGCTTGCGGAAGAAGTACGTTCCGGGCCGTGCCAGCTCCAGGGCCTTGATCATCGAGGCGGAATAGACCATGACGAGGCCGAGCACGGTGATCAGCAGGCTCGACCCGAGGATCAGGTAGTAGGCCGTCAGAGGGCGGTCCCAGGCCCGTCGTGCCCGCTCGTAGGTCCGCCGGATCGCGGCGCCCCGGGGCGGCCGGGGCGGCGTACCCGCTCCACGGGCCCCGCCACGTGGCACGGCGGGCCTCCGGGAGCCGGTCGCGGGCCGGCTCCGCAGGGCCATGCCCGCCAGGGGCCCTGGCCCCGCGGACAGCGGTCCGGTGAGCAGGACCGGGGTGAGCGCCCGGCTGATCGCCGCGGTCACCCGTGAGCGGTCGGCTCCGCGCGCGGCTGAGCTCTCGTCGGCCGGCATTGTCGCTTGGTCCCCTCCACTGCTCGTGCCCGGGGCTGTCGCCGTGCGCCCGGCCCCGGGTGGTTGCCGCTCGTGACCGGGGCACCGGACGCTCTCCGGTCCTCCGGGACAGTACGACGCGGGGGCCGGGCCCGTCAGGCGCTCTCGTCGGCGAGTTCGCGGACCGCGTCCGCGAACGCCTCGCCCCGCTTGTTGTAGTTGACGAACATGTCCATCGAGGCACAGGCCGGGGCCAGCAGGACGGTGTCACCCGGCAGGGCCAGCCGTGCCGCTTCGCGGACCGCTGCGGACATCGCCCCAGTGTCGGTCCGGTCGAGGTCGACCACCGGTACCTCGGGGGCGTGTCGCGCCAGGGCTTCGCGGATCAGTGCCCGGTCGGCGCCCATCAGCACGACGCCCCGCAGGCGCTTCGCGGCACCGGTGACCAGTTCGTCGAAGGTGGCGCCCTTGGCCAGGCCGCCGGCGATCCAGACGATCGGTTCGTAGGCCGCGAGGCTGGCTTCGGCGGCGTGGGTGTTGGTGGCCTTGGAGTCGTCGATGTACGTGACGCCGGCGACGTCGGCGACGTGCTCGATGCGATGGGCGTCGGGGCGGAAGGCCCGCAGCCCGTCGCGCACGGCGGCGGGCTGCACGCCGAACGCGCGGGCCAGCGCCGCCGCGGCCAGGGCGTTGGCGATGTTGTGGGGTGCCGGCGGATTGACGTCGCCGACCTCGGCGAGCTCCTGGGCCTGCTTCTGGCGGTTGGCGACGAAGGCCCGGTCGACGAGGATGCCGTCGACCACCCCGAGCTGTGAGGGACCGGGCGTACCGAGGGTGAAGCCGATGGCCCGGCAGCCCTCCTCGACGTCCGCCTCGCGCACGAGGTCCTCCGTCGCCTGGTCCTGCGCGTTGTAGACGCAGGCGATGCTGTTGCCTTCGTAGATCCGGCCCTTGTCGGCGGCGTAGCCGGCCATGGAGCCGTGCCAGTCGAGATGGTCCGGGGCCAGGTTGAGCACGGCCCCGGAGTGCGCCCGCAGCGAGGGCGCCCAGTGGAGCTGGTAGCTGGAGAGCTCGACGGCGAGTACGTCGTACTCCTCGTCGCCGAGCACCGCGTCCAGCAGGGAGACCCCGATGTTGCCGACGGCGGCCGTGCGCAGGCCCTCCGCTTCGAGGATGGAGGCGAGCATCCGCACGGTCGTGGTCTTGCCGTTGGTGCCGGTGACGGCGAGCCAGGGCGCGGCGTCGGGGGCTCGCAGCCGCCAGGCGAGTTCGACGTCGCCCCAGACGGGGACGTCCGCCTCGGCGGCTGCGAGGAAGAGCGGCTTGTCCGGCTTCCATCCGGGTGCCGTGACGACGAGCTCGGTGGACTCGGGCAGGGTCGCGCCGTCGCCGAGGCGCACGGTGATCCCGAGCGCCTCCAGCTCGGCTGCCTGGGCGCGGGAGCGCTCGTCGTCGCCGTCGTTGACGACGGTGACGAGGGCGCCCCGCTCGTGCAGGGCGCGGGCGGCGGGGATACCGCTGACGCCGAGCCCGGCGACCGTGACGTGCTTGCCCTGCCAGTCCACGTTGCTCACTTCTTGGCTGCCCATCCCGCGTAGAAGAGGCCCAGTCCGACGATCACGCACATGCCCTGGATGATCCAGAAGCGGACCACGACAAGGACTTCGGACCACCCCTTGAGTTCGAAGTGGTGCTGTAGCGGCGCCATTCGGAAGACCCGCTTGCCGGTCATCTTGAAGGAGCCGACCTGGATGACCACCGACATCGTGATCATCACGAAGAGGCCACCGAGGATGGCCATCAGGAACTCCGTGCGGGAGCAGATGGCCAGGCCGGCGAGCGCGCCGCCGAGGGCGAGCGAACCGGTGTCACCCATGAAGATCTTCGCGGGTGAGGTGTTCCACCACAGGAAGCCGAAGCAGGCGCCCATCAGTGCCGAGGCGACGACCGCGAGATCGAGTGGGTCGCGTACCTCGAAGCAGGCCTGTGGGTTGGTGAGCGTGGTCGCGTTGGCGCAGGACTCCTGGAACTGCCAGAGACCGATGAAGGTGTACGCGCCGAAGACCATCACCGACGCGCCGGTGGCCAGGCCGTCCAGACCGTCCGTCAGGTTCACGCCGTTGGACATCGCCAGGATCATGAACAGCGCCCAGACCACGAACAGCACCGGGCCGATGGACCAGCCGAAGTCCTCGACGAACGAGAGCCGGGTCGAAGCCGGGGTGTTGCCCCGGATGTCCGCGAACTGGAGCGAGAGCACCGCGAAGGCGATGCCGACGATCAGCTGGCCGGCCATCTTGGCCTTGGCCCTCAGACCCAGCGAGCGCTGCTTCACGATCTTGATGTAGTCGTCGAGGAAGCCGACGAGGCCCATCCCGGCCATCAGGAACAGGACGAGGACGCCGGAGAAGCGCATCTCCTCGCCGGTGATCACCTTGGCCAGGACGTACGCGATGATCGTCGCCAGGATGAAGGCGATACCACCCATGGTGGGCGTGCCCTTTTTACTGCCGTGGGTACGCGGGCCGTCGTCCCGGATGAACTGCCCGTAGCCCTTGCGGGCCAGAAGTTTGATCAGCAGCGGGGTACCGACCAGGGTCAGGAAGAGCCCTATGGCCCCCGCGAAGAGGATCTGCCTCATCGGACGGCGACCTCGCCCTCGGTCGTCTCCAGCAGTGCCAGGGCGACCTTCTCCAGGCCGACCGACCGGGACGCCTTCACCAGCACGACGTCTCCCGGGCGCAGTTCACTGCGCAACAGGTCGACGGCCGCCTGTGCGTCGGACACGTGCACCGACTCCTCACCCCACGAACCCTCGTTATATGCGCCCAGTTGCAGCCAGGAGGCTTCTTTTCCTCCGACAGCGACGAGCTTGCTGACGTTGAGCCGGACGGCGAGCCGTCCGACGGCGTCGTGCTCGGCGAGCGACGCGTCACCGAGCTCGGCCATCTGACCGAGCACCGCCCACGTGCGCCCCCCGTCTGCCCGTCGGGCCTTGCCCATGGCGGCCAGCGCACGGAGTGCGGCCTTCATGGATTCGGGGTTCGCGTTGTAGGCGTCATTGACGACCGTCACACCGTCCGGACGCTCGGTGACCTCCATGCGCCAGCGGGAGAGGGTGCCCGCCCCGGAGAGCGCATCGGCGATCTCGGTCACGGACATGCCCAACTCATGGGCGACGGCGGCCGCGGCGAGCGCGTTCGACACGTGGTGCTCACCGTACAGGCGCAAGGTCACGTCGCTGCACCCGGTGGGTGTGTGGAGCTCGAAAGCGGGGCGGCCGTCGTCCGTGAGCCGCACGTTCTCTCCCCGTACGTCCGCATCCGCGGCCTCTCCGAACAGGAGCACCCGGGCTTTTGTGCGGGACGACATCGCCCGCACGAGCGGGTCGTCGGCGTTGAGGATCGCGGCGCCGTCCTCCGGAAGGACCTCGACGAGCTCGCCCTTGGCCTGGGCGATGGCCTCGCGGCTGCCGAACTCCCCGATGTGGGCACTGCCCACGTTGAGGACCAGACCGATGCGCGGCGGCGTCAGGTCCGCGAGGTAGTGGATGTGGCCGATGCCCCGCGCACCCATCTCCAGCACGAGGTGGCGGGTTTCCGCCGTGGCGCGCAGCGCGGTGAGCGGCAGACCGATCTCGTTGTTGAGGGAGCCGGGCGTCCAGACCGTGGGCGCCTTGCGCTCCAGGAGCTGGGCGATCAGGTCCTTCGTGGACGTCTTGCCCGCCGATCCGGTCAGCGCGACGACGGTGGTGCCGAGGCGTTCGACGGCGGCGCGGGCGAGAGCTCCGAGCGCGGCCACGACGTCGTCGACGACGATCGCCGGGACGCCGACGGGCCGGGCGGCGAGCACGGCCACCGCGCCCGCCTCGACGGCGCGCTGCGCGTAGTCGTGGCCGTCGACCCGCTCGCCCGCGAACGCGGCGAACAGGGAGCCCTGCCGCACCTCCCGGGAGTCGATGACGACGGGGCCGGTGACGACTGCGGAGCCGTCCGGTACGTCGTGCGGCTGCCCGCCGACGATTCCGGCGATCTCGGCGAGGGAAAGGGCGATCACTTGGTCATCCCTGACTGTTGTTCTCATGGGTGTGTGCGCGGTCCTCGGAGGCGTGCGCGGCGCCGGTGCGCCCGAGGGAGCCCTCGATGGCCTCGCGCAGGACCTTCCGGTCGTCGAAGGGACGTACCACTCCGTGGACGTCCTGGCCCTGCTCGTGTCCCTTTCCGGCCACCAGAACGGTGTCGCCCGGCTCGGCCCGGGCGACGGCGGCGGCGATGGCCGCGGCCCGGTCGGCGTCGACGAGCACGTCGCCGCGCTCGTGGACCGGCACCTCGGCCGCGCCGGAGAGCATCGCGGCGAGGATCGCGAGGGGGTCCTCGGAGCGGGGGTTGTCTGAGGTCAGTACGGCGGTGTCGGCGAGCCTGGCCGCAGCCGCGCCCATCGGACCGCGCTTCGTCGTGTCACGGTCGCCGCCGCAGCCGAGCACGATGTGCACCCGGCCCTCGGTGACCTTCTGCAGGGAGCGCAGGACGGATTCGACGGCGTCGGTCTTGTGCGCGTAGTCGACGACAGCGAGGTACGGCTGTCCGGCGTCGACGCGTTCCAGCCGGCCGGGGACACCCGGGACGGCGGCGATGCCGTCGGCGGCGGTCTGCGGGTCGACGCCCGCGACCGCCAGCGTGACGATCGCGGCGAGGGTGTTGGCGACGTTGAACGGGCCGGGGAGCGGAGCCCTGGCGGTGATGCGCTCGCCCTGGGGGCCGGTCACGGTGAAGCTGCTGTCCTGGGGGCCGACCTCGACGCCCTCGGCCCGCCAGTCGGCGTCCGGGTGGCCCTCGGCGGAGAAGGTGACGACCGGAACGGTCGCCTCCTTCACCAGCCTGCGGCCGTACTCGTCGTCGAAGTTGACGACACCGAGCTTGCTGCGCTCCGGGGTGAACAGCTGCGCCTTGGCCTGGAAGTAGTCCTCCATCCCGGAGTGGAACTCCATGTGCTCCGGGCTGAGGTTGTTGAACACGGCGACGTCGAAGACACAGCCGTCGACCCGTCCGAGCACCAGGGCGTGGCTGGAGACCTCCATGGCGACCGCCTCGACGCCGCGTTCGCGCATGACGGCGAAGAGGGCCTGGAGGTCGGTGGCTTCGGGGGTGGTGCGCTCCGACTTGATCCGCTCGTCGCCGATCCGCATCTCGACGGTGCCGATCAGGCCGGTGCTGCGTCCGGCGCCGCGCAGTCCACCCTCGACGAGGTACGCCGTGGTGGTCTTGCCTGACGTTCCGGTGATGCCGATCTGGAGGAGGCCGACGCCCGGCCGTCCGTAGATCTCGGCCGCGATCTCGCCCATCCGGCCGCGCGGGTCCTCGGTGACGAGGACCGGGAGGCCGGTGGCGGCGGCACGCTCGGCGCCCGCGGGGTCGGTGAGGATCGCGGCGGCACCGAGACCCGCGGCCTGTGCGGAGAAGTCGGCACCGTGGAAGCGGGCACCTGGCAGGGCCGCGTACACGTCACCGGGGCGCACGGCCCGGGAGTCGTGGGTGATGCCGGTGACCTCAACGGAATCCTGCGGTCCGGCACCGAGCCGGGCGGCCAGGTCTCCGAGGGACGTGGGCCGCAGCCGGTCCGGCCGGGGCGCTCCCGGGTAGGTCACAGGCGCGTCCTTCTGAGTGGTTTGACACTGATCAGCGTGGGGCACGGCGGTGAGCGTACCGGGCGGACCGGGCCTCTCGCGAAGTGAGGGGCCGGGGTTGCGGTACTTCTCGTTCCGGTTCCCGGGATCGGGGGTGATGGTCGTCACTGAGGGTTCCCTCGAGTCACTCGCCGGGCTTGAAGGACACGGGCAGACGGGCGGGAGCGCTGCCGGATGGAGGTGTCTGGAGGGTCTTCAGGGCGAACTCCATGACCTTCTTGTAGATCGGGCCGCAGATCTGGCCGCCGAAGTAGCTGCCCTTGGTGGGGTTCTGGATGGCGCAGTAGACGGCGATCTGCGGATCGTCGGCCGGGGCGAAGCCCGCGAAGGACGCCGTGTAGCCCTTGTAGACGCCGCGTACGGGGTCGACACGGTTGGCGGTGCCCGTCTTGCCCGCGACCCGGTAGCCCTGGATGTGGGCCTTGGTCCCGGTGCCCTCCTCGTCGTCCACCACCGACTCCAGCATCTTCGCCAGGGTCTTGGCCGTCTTCTCACTGACCACCCGGGTGCGCTCGGGGGCCTCGGACGCCGTGTAGCGGCCGTCCGCGTCCTTGGTGCCGCGGACCAGGGTCGGCTCGATCCGGACCCCGCCGTTGGCGATGGCCTGGTAGACCGAGGCGGCCTGCATCGCGTTGAGCGACAGGCCCTGGCCGAACGGGATCGTGTACTGCTGCGAGGTCGACCAGTCCTGGGGCTTGGCGATGATGCCCGGCGACTCGCCCGGGTAGTCGAGCCCGGTGGTGCTGCCGATGCCGAACTTCCGCAGGTACGAGTACAGGACCTTGTTGGCCTCTGCCTGGGTCTTCCCGAGCTGGCCGGTGGCCAGGATGGTGCCGATGTTGCTCGATTTGGCGAGTACGCCGTTGAGTGTGAGGTACCAGGTGGGGTGGTCGATGTCGTCCCGGAAGAGCCGGTCGCCCCGGTGCAGCCTGTTGGGGACGGTGACGTGCGTACCGGGCGTGGCCGCCCCCTCCTCCAGCACGGCGGCCATGGACATCACCTTGCTGGTGGAGCCGGGTTCGTACACGTCCTGGAGTGCCGCGTTGCCCAGCGCGGCCGAATCGCTCTGGGCGAGGTCGTTCGGGTCGTAGCCGGGAGCGTTGGCCATGGCCAGTACCTCACCGGTCCTCGTGTTCTGGACGACCACGTAGCCGCGGTCCGCCTCCGACTTCTCGACCTGGTCGGCGATGGCCCGCTGGGCGGCCCACTGGATGTCGCGGTCGATGGTCAGCTCGACGTCGGTGCCGGCGACGGCCGGGGTCTCCGTGGAGCCGGCGGTCGGTACGGGACGGCCGCCCGCCTGGGCGTAGCGGATCTTGCCGTCCTCGCCCTGGAGCCGCTTGTTCAGCTGCGCCTCCAGACCGCCGCCGCCCTTGCCCTCGGCGTTGACGAATCCCAGTATCCCGGCGGCGAGGTCACCGTTGGGGTACACACGCTTGGTGGTGGGCTCCTGGAGGACTCCGGCCAGCACGTTGGCCCCGGGCCCTCCGTTCACCTTGTCCTCGGCCGCCTTCTCCGCGAAGACGGACTTGAGGTCCTTGATCTGCTTCCAGACCTGTGGGGTCTGCCGCCGTGCCAGCACCGTGTAGCGGCTCTTGGGGGTGGAGAGCTTCTTCGCGAGCTCCGCCTCGTCCTTGCCGAGGATCGGGGCGAGCAGCGCCGCGGCCTGCTGCGGGGCGTCCGGGGCCTTGCTGTCCTCGGGCGTGAACAGCTTCGGGTCGGCGGTGATGTCGTGCGCGTCGACGCTGGTGGCCAGGGCGATACCGCTGCGGTCGGTGATCTCGCCGCGTTCGGCGGCGATCGTGTACTCCAGGTAGCGGTTCTTCTCGGCCTTGGCCGAGTACGTGTCGGCGTCGACCGCCTGGACCTGGAGGAGCCGGACGACGAACGCCAGCATGACGAGGGTGAGGCAGAGGCTGATCAGGCGCAGCCGGGGGCGTGGGCTGCCCAGCTTGATGGACTGCGGGGAGCCGCCGCGCCGCTTCCTCGCCGCCGGGCGCCGGGCCTCGGGGCGGGCGGCGGGACGCGGGCGTCCCGATCCGCCTGCCACGTTACGGGAGCGCGCGGGGCCGGGTACTCGGCGGCGCGGCGGTTCCTTGGACGGCACTGCGTCACCTGCCGGAGCTCGTCGGGGGCGGTGTGGTCGGGGTCGTGGCCGGCGTCGCGGGGGAAACGGAGGGGGACGGCGTCGCCGAGCCGGAGGGAGCTGCCGGTCCGGCGGGCCCGCCGGCGTTCGTCCCGGGCTCGGGAGCGGGAGTGGGGGTGGGTGTGGGGGTGGGTGTGGGGGTGGGGTCAGGCTGCGCGGTGGCCCGCTCGGGCACTCCGCGGACAGTGCCGTCCGGGTCCAGGAAGGCGGGGCTGCCGCCCGGCACCATGCCGAGCTCCCTGGCCCGGCGTTCCAGCGCGTCGGGTTCGGAATAGCTGTCGACGTCCCGCTGGAGGGCCTGCTGCTCGTCGGTGAGCTCGGTGGTCTGCCTCTTAAGCTTGCTCAGCCTGAACGATCCTTCATTGAGCGCGGAGTTCAGCAGCAGGAGCGAGATCAGGCCACCGGCGAGCAGCAGCACGACCAGCAGGACGAAGGGGGTACGGGCGGCGGTGCTCGGCCCCGACGGCATCAGCCGGGCGAGCCGGCCGGCCCGCCCCTTCATCTGCTCGGCCGTCCCGGTCACCGCGGTGTCACCGCCCCGCCCTGCGTCCGGCCGGGCCGGGGGGAGCCGCTCACCGCTCCTCCTCGCGGATCCGCTGGGCGCCACGCAGCCTCGCGGGGGCGGCACGCCGGTTCTCGGCGACCTCTTCCTCGGTGGGCAGTTCGGCGCCGCGGGTCAGCAGCTTCAGCCGGGGCTGGTAGCGCTCGGGGACCACGGGCAGTCCGGGCGGCGCCGTATTGGCCGCACCCGCCGCGAAGACCTGCTTGACCAGGCGGTCCTCCAGCGAGTGGTACGAGAGGACTGCGATCCGGCCACCGACGGCGAGGCTCCGCACCGCGGCCGGTACGGCCCGCTCCAGGACGGTGAGCTCACCGTTGACCTCGATGCGCAGGGCCTGGAAGGTGCGCTTGGCCGGGTTGCCTCCGGTGCGCTTGGCGGCCTGCGGCAGGGAGTCACGGATCAGCTCGACCAGGCGGGCGCTGTTGCTGAAGGGTTCCTTCTCGCGTTCACGCACGACCGCCGAGACGATGCGCTTGGCCTGCTTCTCCTCGCCGTACGCGCGCAGGATCCTTACGAGTTCGCCCGGCGGATAGGTGTTGAGCACCTCGGCGGCGCCGATTCCGGTCGTCTGGTCCATGCGCATGTCGAGCGGCGCGTCCTGGGCGTACGCGAAGCCGCGGTCGGCCTCGTCCAGTTGCATGGAGGAGACGCCGAGGTCGAACAGCACGCCCTGGACCTTGGGGATCCCCAGCCGGTCGAGGACCTCGGGCAGTTCGTCGTAGACGGCGTGCACCAGGGTCGCGCGGTCGCCGTACGGGGCGAGGCGCTCGCCGGAGAGGCGCAGGGCCTCCTTGTCCCGGTCCAGGGCGACCAGCCGGGCGGTGGGGAACGCCGCGAGGAGGGCCTCGCTGTGCCCGCCGAGACCGAGGGTGCAGTCGACGACGACCGGGGGCTGCGGTCCTGTCGCCTCCAGAGCCGGGGCCAACAGGTCCAGGCATCGCTGGAGCATCACCGGGACGTGTCGGGTCTGGCTCAAAGTGCCCTCTCAGGCTCTGCCCCGTGTGGCCGCACATGCGGTCTGGTCCCCGCCCGCCCGGAAGGGGAGGCCGGCCGGCGCCGGGGAAGGGGCGTCGGCCGGCCGCGAGCGGGAGAGGGCCGGGCCGCATGTACGCCGCACATCACGGGGAACTCGAAAGAAGTAAGAATATGCAGAATGTGCAGGCGTGTCGGTAACTTCGCGTCACTTTAGTCCACCCTGCCATTCGATCCATTCCCGATCAACGAAGCGCGCAGCGCGTCGGACCGTCGCGGCTGTCCGGCGTCCTCACCCGGTCGGGCGCCTGGACGTGAGGCTTGTGGGTTACCTCACAACAAGCCGCGTTGACGTTCTTTGTCCCCTTCCACAGCACGCCGGGAACGATCGCGAAGGTTAACGTCATAGTTATGTCGACTTCTGCGCAGACTTCCGCCGAGACCGGTTCCGCCACTCCCGCCGCAGGGACGGTCACCGACCGCCTGGTCGAACTGAACACGAGTTACGCGGAGGCGTTCACCGACCCGGGCATGGACGCGAGGCCCGTACTCAAGGTCGCCGTGGTCGCCTGCATGGACGCCCGCCTCGACCTCCACCGCGCACTCGGCCTGGAGCTCGGCGACTGTCACACCATCCGCAACGCGGGCGGTGTGGTCACCGACGACGTCATCCGGTCACTGACGATCAGCCAGCGTGCGCTCGGTACCCGCAGCGTCGTGCTCATCCACCACACGAACTGCGGCATGGAATCGATCACCGAGGAGTTCCGGAAGGATCTGGAGTTCGAGGTCGGTCAGCGCCCGGCCTGGGCGGTGGAGGCCTACACGGACGCCGACCAGGACGTACGGCAGTCGATGCAGCGCGTGCGCACCTCACCGTTCCTCCTGCACACGGACGACATCCGCGGCTTCGTCTTCGACGTGACCACGGGCAAGCTGCGCGAGATCCCGCCCACCTCCTGAACCCCCTCGACATACGGGCTACTTCAGGCATATCGCCCTCACTTGTCCACAGGCGAGTGACACGAAGCGGTAACGGCAACAAGAATGCGGGTGTGACATCTCTCCGGGTCCTCCGGAGAGTGTCCGTATTTCGGGGCGGGCCGGGCATCTTCGTGCACCTGCCCGTGCACAAGGGGCCGAGGAGGGCCGGGTGACGACCTATGACGATCGAGCGAGCCTCACAGATCTGACCACCACAGCGGAGCGGGTACGCAGGTCGGTCGAGGGTGTGATCGAGGGCAAGCCTGAGGTCGTACGGCTTTCGCTGACCGTGCTGCTCGCCGAGGGGCACCTCCTGATCGAGGATGTACCCGGGGTCGGCAAGACGATGCTGGCCAAGGCGCTGGCGCGGTCCATCGACTGCTCGGTGCGACGTATCCAGTTCACGCCGGACCTGCTGCCCTCCGACATCACCGGGGTCTCGATCTTCGATCAGCAGCGCAGGGACTTCGAGTTCAAGCCGGGCGCGATCTTCGCGCAGATCGTGATCGGCGACGAGATCAACCGCGCGTCACCCAAGACCCAGTCGGCACTGCTGGAGTCGATGGAGGAGCGCCAGGTCACGATCGACGGCCAGACCTACGAACTGCCCGATCCCTTCATGGTCGTGGCGACCCAGAACCCGGTGGAGATGGAGGGCACCTACCCCCTCCCCGAGGCGCAGCGCGACCGCTTCATGGCCCGTGTGTCGATCGGCTACCCGAGCGCCGAGGCCGAGCTCCAGATGCTCGACGTGCACGGCGGTACCTCACCGCTGGACGACCTTCAGCCGGTGGCGCACGCCCACGACATCGTGAAGCTGATCGACGCGGTGCGCAAGGTCCACGTGGCCGAGTCGGTCCGGCGGTACGCCGTGGATCTGGTGGCCGCCACCCGTCAGCACCCGGATCTCAGGCTCGGCGCCTCGCCTCGGGCGACCCTGCATCTGCTGCGCGCCGCCAAGGCGTCGGCCGCGCTGTCCGGGCGGGACTACGCCCTGCCGGACGACGTCCAGGCCCTCGCGGCCGCGGTGCTCGCCCACCGGCTGCTGCCGACGGCGCAGGCGCAGCTCAACCGCCGTACGGCGGAGCAGGTGGTGCTGGACATCCTGCAGCGCACACCCGTGCCGACGTCGGGCGGCGGGGCCGCCCCGCTGCCCCAGCACCGTCCCGGCGGCCCGGTGTACGGCGGGCAGCCCGGCGTACGGCGGCTGTGATGACCGCCGGGGCTCCCGGCCCCGTGGACGACAGCGACGACAAGGGCGGCCCGCGCGCGGCTCTGAGCGGGCTGACGACGCGGGGGCGGTCCTTCCTCGCCGCCGGTGTCGCGGCTGCGGTCTGCGCTTACGTGCTGGGCCAGGGTGACCTGCTCCGGGTCGGGCTGCTGCTCGCGGTGCTGCCGCTGGTCTGCGTCACCGTCCTGTACCGCACCCGCTACAGGGTGGCCGGGAGCCGCCGGCTGTCGCCGTCCCGGGTGCCGGCGGGCTCGGAGGCACGGGTCCATCTGCGCATGGACAACGTGTCCCGGCTGCACACGGGCCTGCTCATGCTCCAGGACCGCGTTCCGTACGTACTCGGGCCACGGCCCCGGTTCGTGCTGGACCGGGTGGAGCCGGGCGGCGTACGGGAGGTGTCCTACCGGGTCCGCTCCGACCTGCGCGGGCGCTATGCCCTGGGGCCGCTGCAGCTTCAGCTGAGCGATCCGTTCGGGATGTGTGAGCTGACACGCTCCTTCAGCGCATACGACACCCTCGTCGTCATCCCCGCCACCGAACCGCTCCCGGCGCTGCGGCTCGCCGGGGAGGCCTCCGGCTACGGTGACGGCAGGCAGCGTTCTCTGGCGCTGGCCGGCGAGGACGACATCATCCCGCGCGGCTACCGCCACGGCGACGACATGCGACGGGTGCACTGGCGTTCCACCGCGCGCCACGGCGAGCTGATGGTGCGCCGGGAGGAACAGCCGCAGCGGGCCAGGTGCACGGTGCTGCTGGACACCCGGCGGATCGCCTACCAGGGCGCCGGGCCCGGATCGGCCTTCGAGTGGGCGGTGTCCGGGGCGGCGTCCGCACTGGTGCACATGCTGGAGCGCGGCTTCGCGGTGCGGCTGCTCACGGACGAGGGAAGCGCCGTGCCGGGTGAGAGCGCCGACGGCTTCGCCGGTTCGACCCAGGAGTCCGCGGACTCGGCGGGACTGATGATGGACACCCTCGCGGTCGTCGACCACTCCGACGGTGGCGGTCTCTCCCGTGCTCACGACGTGCTGCGCGGGAGCAGCGAGGGGCTGCTGGTGGCGTTCTTCGGCGACCTCGACGAGGAACAGACGGCGGTCGCCGCGAGGATGCGGCAGCGCAGCCGCGGAGCCGTCGCGTTCGTGCTGGGCGGCGACGACTGGTCACACGGCCCCGAGGCCGCGCCTCCCACGCCGGCCTCCGACCGTCTGCGGCTGCTGCGCGAAGCGGGATGGACCGCGGTGGCCGTGACACCCGGGGCGGAACTCGCCCAGCTGTGGCGGCACGCGGGCGCGGAGAGCTCCGGGGGGCAGTCCTCCGGAGCCGGCACGACGGCGGGGTTCTCCGGGGGATGGTCATGAGCGGGCGTACCCGGCTGGCGCTGTGCGCCTTCTCGGCGACGATGATGGCGGCTGGGGCCCTGCTGCCTCTAGTCGAGACGTCGAAGTGGGTCTTGCAGGCCGCGTTCCTGCTGGCGGTTCAGGGCTGTGTGGGTGCGCTCGCGCGCCGGATGCGCCTGGTACGGATTCTGACGGTGTCCCTCCAGGTTCTCGTCACGCTGTTGATGCTGACCCTGACATTCGCCAGGGAGCATGCGCTGTTCGGTCTGCTGCCCGGCCCCCAGGCGGTCCAGCGGCTCGCCGAGCTGCTGACCGCGGGCGCCGACGACGTCAGCAGGTACGCGATTCCCGCACCGGCGACGGACGGCATCCGGCTGATGCTGATCGGCGGCGTGCTTCTGATCGGGCTCGCCGTGGACGTCCTCGCGGTGACCTTCCGCGCGGCGGCCCCGGCCGGCCTGCCGCTGCTCGCGCTCTACTCGGTCGCTGCCGGGCTCTCCGACGGCGGGGCGGGCTGGCTGTGGTTCCTGCTGGCGGCCTGCGGGTATCTGCTTCTCCTCCTGGCCGAGGGCCGGGACCGGCTGTCCCGGTGGGGGCGGGTCTTCGGCGGTGTGTCCCGTACGTCCGGCGGTCTCGCTGCCGGACTGGAGGGATCCGGACGTGCTCTGGCACCGGTCCGTACGGGCCGCCGCATCGGCGTGGTGGCGCTGGGCATAGCGCTGGCGGTGCCCGCGGCGCTGCCCGCCCTGAACGGCGGGCTGCTGGAGGGCACGGGCGGCGGATCGGGCAGGGGAAGCGGCGGGGGCACGATCTCCGCGGTGAACCCGCTGGTCTCGCTGCAGAACAACCTCAATCAGCCGGAGAACCGGGAGGTGATGTCCTACCGCACCAACTCCCGGAACCCGCAGGACTTCTATCTGCGCATCCAGGCCCTGGATCAGTTCAGCGGCGGCGAGTGGCGTCCGTCGACCCGTCGGCTGAGGGACGTCCCGGACAGGCTGCCGCAGCCGGCCGGACTGGCCGGGGACGTGGCCGTCACCGAGATCCGGACGAACATCTCGTCATCGCGCTCGTACCAGCAGACGTATCTGCCGCTCCCCTACCCGGCGAGCGAGGTGGACATCCAGGGGCGCTGGCGGTTCGAACCCGAGGGGCGCACTCTCGTCGGCGACGACGGCCAGACGACACGCGGCGCACGGTACGAGGTCAGCAGTCTGGTGGTGGAACCGACGGCCGCTCAGCTCGCCGGGTCGCTGGAACCGCGTTCGGATCTGGTCCGCGAGTACACGCGGGTCCCGCCGTCGCTGCCCGATGTGGTCGAGGAGACCGCCCGGCGGGTGACCGACGGTGCCGCCAACGACTACGAGCGGGCGGTGCGGCTGCAGGACTGGTTCGCCACGGAGGGTGGTTTCCGGTACGACACGACGGTGACCTCGGGTACCGGCACGGCGGCGATCGAACGGTTCCTGAAGGACAAGGAGGGCTTCTGCGTCCACTTCTCCTTCTCGATGGCCGCTATGGCGAGGACCTTGGGCATTCCGGCCCGGGTCGCGGTGGGCTTCACTCCCGGCACGGCCCAGGCGGACGGTTCGGTCTCCGTGGGACTGCGGGATGCGCATGCCTGGCCCGAGCTTTTCTTCGAGGGCGTGGGCTGGACCCGCTTCGAGCCGACGCCGTCACGTGGCAGCACCCCGGCGTACACCCGGCCGGACGCGCCCTCGCAGGACCCGAGTGCTCCCGCGCTGCCGACGGACGGCGCCTCCGCGGCGCCGACGGCGGCCCCGTCCGCCTCGGAGTCCTGCCCCGCGCAGATGCGTCAGCAGGGTGAGTGCGGCGCGTCACCCGTTCCCGGCGCGGGCGATTCCGCCGGCCCCGGCACGTCCGCGGGCACGGTGGTGCTGTGGGTGCTCGGCTCCCTGCTGGTGCTGACGCTCCCGCTGATGCCGATGCTCTGGCGGCTGCGGGCCCGCGGCCGGCGACTCGGCTCATCCGGGGGACGTACGGCCGCTGACGCCGCTGCCAGAGTGATGGCGGCGTGGCGGGAGATCACCGATACGGCCTGGGATCACGGCATCCCGCCGGACGAGTCGCAGACCCCCCGCAAGGCCGCGGCACGTGTCGTACGACTGGGAGGCCTCGACGGGGCGGCGGCTGCCGCGGTCCACCGCGTCGCCGGTGCGGTGGAGCAGGTGCTGTACGCACCCGAGCCGGGCCCGGTGTCCGCGCCGGCCGAGGACGTGGAGACTGTCCGGGCCGGGCTGCGGGCCTCGGCGGGCCGCTGGGACAGGCTGCGGGCGACACTCGCGCCCCGTTCGGCCATCCGGGTGATCTGGGCCGTCTCGGACCGCCGGGCGGAGTTCGGCCGCCGTTGGTCGGACCGGGTGGGCCGCGACCGCTGGGCGGCGCGGCTTCGCCGCCTGTCCCGGCAGCAGGGCTGAGCCCCTGGATCCAGGGCCCGGGGGTCTCCGTGCCCTGGATCCACAGCCCGGTGATTCGGTCCGGCCCCGGGGCCTACCCCTGAACCGCGAATTCCGTCCGGCCCCCTGACCCCGCAGACCGGTCCGGGGTCAGGGGCCGGACTACCTGGCCGGGGCCGGCCTCCGGGCGTGGAGCCGGCACACGGTCCAGCACCGACCGCCGTCACGGGCCGAGGGCGGGCAGGCCGCCGGAACCGGCGCCGACCTCGGCGCCCGACCTGCCACCTGCCCCCGGCCCCGGGCAGCCGGCGGGTCCAGGACCGGCCGCTGCCGCGAGCCGAGAGGCGCGCCGACCACCGCCACGCGCCAAGAGCGAGCGGACCACCAGGGCCGGGCCGACCCCGGCGCCCGACCCGCCGGCCGTTCACTGCCCCCGGAAAACCCGCAGGTCCTGGACCGGCCACTGCCGTCGGCCGGGCGGCGTGGTCTGCCGGTGGGTGCGAGGCGTACGGAGAACGCGTGAGGGGCGGTCGCTGAAATGCGACCGCCCCTCCCGTGTGAGGCACAGCGTCAAGTTCTCGGTGTGCGCCGTCCGCCTCCGGGACCGGTGGCTGGGGCTACCCGCCGCCGGCCGGGAAGCGGAAAGCTCACTGGCCCTGTTCGTCGCGGCGGCGCTGCCACCGCTGTTCGATCCGGTTCATCATCGACCGGCGCTGCCTGGGATGTCGGCGTTCGCCTCCGCCCCCGCTCGCGCTCCCCGCCGGCTGCTGCTCACCGGGCTTCGGCGCTTTGCGCCACCCGGTGACCGCCAGCACGGCACAGCCCAGCATGACGAGGAATCCCGCCACGCTGACCCAGGCCTGCTGGAAAACCATTCCGGCCATGAGGAGCGCGATACCCACCAGAAAACCGGCCACCGCCTGGTAGACCCGTCGCCGGGTGTACCTGCGCAGCCCGCTTCCCTCAAGCGCTGTAGCGAACTTGGGATCTTCGGCGTACAGCGCTCGCTCCATCTGCTCGAGCATTCGCTGCTCGTGCTCCGAGAGCGGCACGGAGTCCTCCTCGTCGTCGGCCGCGGGGGCGACCGGTATGCGGCCCTTCCAGGATAGGCAGGGATTCGCCCCCGTGAAACCCGCCCTCTAGCCATAGCCAGTCCGGACCGCCAATTCGGCTCGGCTGCTGAGGCGTAGATTCCCCGACCTCCGATCCGTCATGCCGGATGGTGTCACCCGATCATACGGGGCTCGCGGCGCGATCGGGTGTTCTAGGCCGTACTCCGTTCGCAGCTGCGTTGCTGATCAGCCGTGCTGCTGTCGCTTTCGCGGCCGTACTCCGCCGGTGTCACCGTGACGGCTCAGGCGCGCTTCTCCCCCAGAACGTGCAGCTGGGTCGCCACCGAGTGGAAGGCCGGCAGCTCCGCGACCGCCGCTTCCAGCCTGAGGAGCTCGTCCATCGCACCCGGTTCGGTGTCCACCAGGACGCCCGGCACGAGGTCGGCGAAGACCCGCACACCGTGCACGGCGCCGACCTCAAGGCCTGCGGCCTCGACCAGTCCGGTCAGCTGGTCGGCCGTGAACCTGCGGGGCACCGGGTCGCCGCTGCCCCAGCGCCCGGCGGGGTCCGTCAGCGCCTGCCGGGCCTCGGCGAAGTGCCCGGCGAGCGCCCTGGCCAGGACGGCACCGCCGAGGCCGGCGCCGAGCAGGCTGAGCGCACCGGACGGGTGGAGCGCGTCGACCGCGTTCCGCACGCCTTCAGCGGGGTCGTCCACGTACTCCAGGACACCGTGGCAGAGGACCGCGTCGTAACCGGCGCGGTCCACCACCTCGAACAGGCCGAGGATGTCTCCCTGGACTCCTCGGACCTGATCGGCGACACCGGCCTCCTCGGCCCGGCGCTCGAGCGCGAAGAGGGCGTTCGGGCTGGGGTCGACGACGGTCACCCGGTGGCCGAGCCGGGCGACGGGCACGGCGAAGTTGCCGGTGCCGCCGCCGGTGTCCAGCACGTCCAGGGCTTCCCTGCCGGTCGCCTTGACCCGGCGCTCGAGAGCGTCCTTGAGGACCTCCCAGACCACGGCGGTACGGAGGGAGGCGCGGGGGCGCAGCTGGTCCGACACGGCAGTTGACTCCTCGGCACGGTGCCGCCACGGACGGCGGAGCGTGAACAGTGCAGGTGGTACGGGTGCTGTCCACCCTATTGCCTCGCGCCGCCCTCGCGGTCACTCCGCGTCGGGGCGCGGCCCGGGACCGTCCCGACGCGGTTGCGGCAGGACGGGCTGAAGGACCAGCAGGCGCTCTACGAGGCGCAGGAACATGGCCGCGTCGCGCAGCAGGTCGTCGGCGTCGCGGCTGGTGGCCGCGCCGGGTATCCCCGCCTCGGCGCGGGCCCTGCGCCCGGCACCTGAGGCGAACAGGGCGCTCCATTCGGTGAGTTCCGGCGCTATGTCCGGAAGGACCTCCCAGGCGCTGCGGATCCGCTCCCTGCGGCGCCTGCTGGTTTCGGGCCGGCCGCGGGCCGCGAGCACGGCGGCGGCGGTACGCAGTGCCGCGAGGTGTGCGGTGGCGTAGCGCTCGTTGGGCACGTCGAGAACGGCTGCCTCGTCCAGGCCTGCGTGGGCCTGGGCGAGGAGATCGAGGGCGGCGGGCGGCGCCGTGGTGCGGCGCGGAACGGGGTGGACGTCGGTTGCCGGACCGGTCAGTGAGGGGGCAGGGCTGCCTGCGCGGCGCCGCGGGGCGGCGGCTGCGGACGAGCTGGCCATGACGAACCTCCTGTCGTCGTGTGACGGCTCCGTGGCCGTCTGTATCCATCGTGACCGCAACCACTGACAATCCCTCAGGACCCGGCTCTGACCAGGCGCTTTGCTTCGAGCGCGAGTTCGGGCTAGCTTTTTGCACTGACTGGTCAGTTCAAAAAAATGGGGGTGGGGTCGTGGACAGCCCGCACGGGGCGGCGTTGAGCGCGGAGGGCTTCGGACTCAGAGGTCCGCGCGGCTGGGCCTTCCAGGGAGTGGGATTCAGCGCAGGCCCCGGCTCCCTCGTCGCGATCGAGGGTCCCTCGGGCTCGGGCCGCACCTGTCTGCTGCTCGCGCTCACCGGCCGGATGCGTTCCACACACGGCCACGCCGAGGTCGGCGGAGAGCGCCTGCCCGGCCGGCTCGCCGCCGTACGCGGTTTCAGCGCGCTGGGTCCGGTCACCGGGGTCAGCGAACTCGACCCCTCCCTCACCGTGGCCGAGCACCTTCGGGAACGGGCCCTGCTGCGGCGCCGCTTCGACAGTTCGCTGCGCTCCCTGCTGCGCCCCCGCGCCGAACGCGCCGCGGCGGCACGGGCGACGATCGACGCCGCGCTGGAGGCCGCGGGGCTCGAACCCGCGGAACTGCCCAAGGCCGAGCGCACGTCGGTTCGGGACCTGGAGCGCCCGGAGGCCCTGCGCCTCTCCGTCGCCCTCGCCCTGATGGGCCGTCCGCGACTGCTCGCCGTGGACGACACCGACCTCAAACTCTCCGCAGCGGACCGCGCCCTGACCTGGGAGCTGCTGCGCTCCCTCGCGGCCGGCGGGACCACCGTGCTGGCCGTGTGCAGCGAGGCTCCGGAGGACGCGCTGACCGTACGCACCCGCCCGGCGGCCGGAACGGGCGCACCCGCCGACGACACCACGACCGGGAAGGGGACGGCCGATGCGATCGCCGAAACTGGCCGCGCTTGAGCTGCGGCGGTTCGGCAGGGGCCGGATGCCGCGTGCCGCACTCGTGGCACTCCTCCTGCTGCCCCTGCTGTACGGGGCGCTCTACCTCTGGTCGTTCTGGGACCCGTACGGCCGGCTCGACCGCATCCCCGTGGCCCTCGTCAACGACGACAAGGGAGCGACCACCGGGGGTGAACACCTCGCGGCCGGTGACGAGATCGCGGACCGGCTGCTCGACTCCAAGGTCTTCGACTGGCACGAGGTCAGCACCGCCGAGGCCGAACAGGGCGTCGAGGACGGGACGTACTACCTCTCGCTGACCATGCCGGCGGACTTCAGCGAGCGGATCGCCTCGAGCGCCGGGGACTCCCCCGCGACCGGTGCCCTGCGGGTACGCACGAACGACGCCAACAACTACATCGTCGGGCAGATCTCCAGGACCGTGTTCGCCGAGGTCCGGAGCGCCGCGTCGACGAAGGCCTCGCGCGGCTTCCTGGACCGGATCTTCATCGACTTCTCGGGCCTGCACGACGCGACCGCGAAGGCGGCCGAGGGCGCCGACGATCTGAAGAGCGGCATCACGAAGGCGAAGACCGGTTCCAAGGACCTGGCCGACGGCCTCAAGGACGCCGAGTCAGGCAGCGGCACGCTCTCCAGCGGCATCACCAAGCTGAACAAGGGAGCCGGCGACCTCGAGACGGGGTCACGGCAGGTCGCCGACGGCACCCAGCTGCTCGCCGACAAGGTCAACGCGGTGGCGGCGGACGTACGTCCGTTCCTGAAGGACAACGGCAAGGCCATCGGCGACACCGCCCGGCTGGTCGCCGACTCCTCCAAGGCCGTCCGGGACAACCTCGATCTCCTCGCCGAGGCGGCGCCCACCGCCTCGGCCGCCGCCCACACCGCCGCCGACGAACTGTCCGAGGTCTACCGGGACCGCTGCGAGGAGCAGCCGCTGCCTGACCCCGGGGTCTGCCCGCAGCTCGAGCGCGCCAGGACAGCGGCGGCGGATGTCGCCAGGGTGTCCGACGACGTGAACGCGCTGGTCATCAATCAGAAGGGCGACCTGACGAAGCTGCGCGGCCATCTGACCTCTCTCCGGGAACAGGCCGACGCCCTGGCGAAGCGCTCGCCGAATCTGGACACGGACCTGGAGTCCGCCGTGTCCAGGATCAACGCCCTCAACACGGGCGCGCACAAGGTCGCCAAGGGCGCCGACGCACTCCACACCGGCCTCGGCACCGCCAGGACGGGAGCCGGCGACCTGGACACCGGAGTCAAGAAGCTGAAGACCGGCGCGAAGGCCCTGAAGAGCGGGCTGTACCGGCTGGGTGACGGCTCCGCGACCCTCGCCCAGGGACTGCACGACGGAGTCGGCAAGATCCCCGACTACGACAAGGAGGACCGCGACGCCCGTACCGGTGTCATGGCCGACCCCGTACGGCTGGCCTCCTCCTCCTTGCACGCGGCACCCAACTACGGCACCGGCTTCGCCCCGTACTTCATTCCCCTCTCGCTGTGGGTGGGCGCGATGGTGGCGTACATGCTGATCCAGCCGCTCAGCCGGCGGGCGCTCGCCGCCGGGGCCCCGGCCTGGCGCATCGCCTTCGCGGGCTGGCTGCCGGTCGCCGCGATCGGCCTGCTGCAGGTCGCGGCACTGATGTCGGTGCTGCACTGGCGGCTCGGTCTGCAGATGACGCACGCCGCCGGCACGATCGGCTTCCTGGCCCTGGTGACCTGCTGCTTCGCCGCGATCGTGCAGTGGCTCAACGCCCGCTTCGGAGCCGCGGGCAGGATCCTCGTCCTGGCGGTGCTGATGCTCCAGCTGACCTCGGCCGGAGGCACCTATCCCGTCCAGACAAGTCCGGGGTTCTTCGGGGCGATCCACCCCTACCTCCCGATGACCTACGTCGTGGACGGGCTGCGGCGGCTGATCACGGGCGGTGGGCTCGGCCCGGTCTGGCAGGGCTGCGCCGTGCTGCTGGCCTTCACCGCGGGCGCGCTGGCGCTGACGGCCCTCTCGGCGCGCCGCAAGCAGGTGTGGACCCTGGACCGGCTGCACCCGGAGCTGAGTCTGTGACCGCGCCGGGACCTGTGAGAATCGTGCGTATGGACAGCAGTAGCACCACGCGCCGCCAGGTCACCCGGCAGAAGCTCTACGAGGCGGCGGTGACCCTCATCGCGGAGAAGGGGTTCTCCGCCACGACGGTGGACGAGATCGCCGAGCGCGCCGGGGTCGCCAAGGGGACGGTCTACTACAACTTCAAGAGCAAGACCGAGCTGTTCGAGGAGCTGCTGCGACACGGGGTGGGCCTGCTCACGCAGTCGCTGAGGTCCGCCGCAGACTCGACCGACGCACGCGGCGGCACCCGCGTGGAGGCGCTGGACGCGATGATCAGGGCCGGCCTGGTCTTCATCGACCGCTACCCGGCCTTCACCCAGCTGTACGTCGCCGAGCTGTGGCGCACCAACCGCGCCTGGCAGTCGACCCTCCTGGTACTGCGCCAGCAGGCAGTAGCCGTTGTCGAGGAGGTACTCCGGGAAGGTGTCAGGGGCGGCGAACTCAGCGAGGAGATCGACATCCAGCTGACGGCCGCCGCACTGGTCGGGATGGTCCTGGTCGCCGCTCTCGACTGGCAGGCGTTCCAGCCCGAGCGGACGATCGACGACGTGCACTCCGCCCTGTCCCTGCTGCTGCACGGCCGGGTCAGCGGACGCTGAACCATCTGCCCGACCCGCACACGGAAGACGCCGGTCCGATGGAATTCGATCCCCCCGAATTCCATCGGACCGGCGTTCCGTACCGCCGCGAAGCCCTCCCCCGTGACCCCGTGTCCCCCGTGGCCCCGGGGCTCCGCGTCGTGCGCCCCCGTTCCTTCCGGGGTGCCGCGCCGTTCCGCCGCCCCGTGCCGGCGGTCCGGGCACCGCGCCCCTTCCGTGGTCTCCACTCTTCCGTCTGCGCAGGTGAGGGCCTATCCGCATCCCTACTCATCTCCCGCCCTAGGTAGGGATACTCAGACCTGCGCGGCAGCACCCACCCGGGCACCTCCCCGGCTGGCTACGATCGCCTCCGTGTCCGTACTCCCCCTGGTGTTCACGAGTGGCTGGGCGAGCGGGATCAACGCCTACGCGGTGGTCCTCCTCTTCGGCGTCTTCGGCGTGACGGGCCTCACCGACGAGGTGCCCGAGTCACTGCAGCGCACCGATGTACTCGTGGCCGCCGGTGTGCTGTTCCTCTTCGAAGCGGTGGCCGACAAGATCCCGTACGTGGACTCGGCGTGGGACGCGGCGCACACGGTGATCAGACCCGTGGCCGGCGCGGTCGTCGCGGCGCTGCTCGCCGGGGAGAGCGGTTCGCTGCCGGAGCTCGCGGCGGCTGCCGTGGGAGGCTCGACCGCGCTGATGAGTCATCTGGTGAAGTCCGGCACCAGGATGGCGGTCAACACGTCGCCCGAGCCCTTCAGCAACGTCGGGGTCAGCGTCGCGGAGGATCTCGGCGTCGCCGGGATCATCACCTTCGCTGTCTTCAACCCCGTGGCCGCGGCCGTCGTGGCCGGGGTTCTCCTGCTGCTCGGCCTGGTGACGCTGGTCTTTCTGGCCTCCCGGATCCGCAGGTTCCTGCGCCGCCGGGCGCAGCGCCGCGAGGAGAGACGTCTGGCCTGAGCGGGCAGGCACCGGCCTCACGGACGACCTGTCGGCGGCACCCCTTAAAGTCACTGGCATGGCACGAATTGTGGTGATAGGCGCCGGGGCAGGCGCGATGGCGGCGGCCGCCCGGCTGTCCGTGGCAGGCCACCGGGTGACGGTGTACGAGCGGTCGGACACCTACGGCGGCTCCCTCGGCCGGTACACCCGTGAAGGCTTCGTCTTCGACACCGGCCCCGGTCTGCTGCACCTGCCGGCGGTCTACCGCGACCTGTTCGTGAAGACGGGCAAGGAAAGCCTGGAGCAGTGCGTCACGCTCACCCAGGTCGACCCTGCGAGCCGCCATCTCTTCGCGGACGGCACCACCGTGTCGCTGCCCAACGCCTCGCGGGCCGGGGTGACCGGCGCACTGGACCGGGCGCTCGGCGAGGGGGCCGGGGCCCGGTGGGGGGACTTCCTGGACCGGGCGGGGGCTGCGTGGAACCGGTCGCGCAGGCCGCTGCTGGAGGAGCCGCTGCCGGAGGACCCGCAGTCGCTGGGCCGCGATCCCTACCCCGCGGTGCGTCGGCGCAGACTGCTGCGCGCCGCCCGGCAGGCCCGGACGGTGGCGGAGGTGGGCGCCTGGGAGCTGGCGGATCCCCGCCTGGCAGCCCTGCTCGACGGGTACGCCCTGTCGTACGGGCTCGATCCGCGCCGCGCCCCGGCCGCCGCCGCCCTCCTTCCGTACATGGAGGAGACCTTCGGCAGCTGGTACGTCGCCGGAGGCATGCGCGCGCTGGCGGACGCGATGTACGAGCGGTGCCTGGCACGCAAGGTGGAGTTCGTCTTCGGCGCCGATGTGGTCCGGGTGTCCGAGAAGGACGGGCGGGCGACCGGGATCGAGCTCGCGGACGGCACGAGTGCGGAGGCCGGTCAGGTGGTCCTGGGCGCGCAGCCGGCGCCCGGGCTCCTCCCCACCCGGGAGGAGGGACCAGCCGTCGGGGCACCCGGTGCTCCGGCTCCGGTGCCGGGCCGCTTCCTCGTCCTGCTGTCGCTGCGCGGCGCCCGGGAAGCGGGCGCCGCGCACCGGACCGTGGTGCACGCCGTGGATCCCGGCGCGGAGCAGGAGGCGGTGTTCGGCGGCCGGACGGCGGAGCAGCCCACGGTGACGGTGCTGCGCCCGGACGACCCCGCCACCCGCCCCGACGAGGAGCACGAGGCGGTGACCCTGACGGCCACGGTGGCGCCGCACGGTCCGGTCGACTGGACGGACGCCACGCTGCGCGAGCGGTTCGCGGACGCGGTGATCGGCCGGGCCGCGGAAGCCGTCCCCGGCCTCCGCGAGCGGATACTCCACGCCGAGGTGCGTACGCCCGCCGAGACCGCGGCCGGCACGGGCGCCCAGGGCGGTTCGGTGCCGGCTCCGGCCCTGGCCGGGGCGGGGGGCGCGTATCTGCGTGCGGGGAACCGCACCACGCTGCCCGGCCTGTACCTGGCGGGCGGCTGGTCGCATCCGGGCGGCGGGATGGCCCACGCGGGGATGTCGGGTGCCCTGGTCGCCGGCCTGGTCGTGGAGGGTGACGGCTTCCGCGGATCGCAGTGAGCCCGGCCGCGGCGCCTCCGCCGCCCGTGGTGAGCCCGGCCGTGCCGCGCCGGGGCGGGCCGCCGGATACCGGCGGCCCGCCTGCGGGTCAGTAGCGGTACTGCTCGTTCTGGCCGGTGTCGTATCCGTTGCCGTACGGGGCGGGCCGGACCGGGGCCTCCGGCGGCAGCGGGGGGTACTGCTCGCTCTCCCGCTGCTGCGGGACCCACACCCCGCCGGGCGGGGTGTCCGTGTAGTGCCCGGGGTACGGGTCTGCGGGCTGCTGCCCGGCGCCGCCCTGGGCGGGGTCGCTGCCGTAGCCGTCGTACGCGGCGTACTGCCCGGTCCCCGTGCCGATGTAGGGATCGGAGTAGGCGGCGTAGCCCGTCTGGTCCGTGCCGTGGTCGTACTGGCCCGCGTAGGCGCCCTGGTCCTGGTACCCGCCCTGACCGCCGTAAGGGTCCTGGGGGGCCTGCTGGCCGTAGCCGGCGTACGGGTCGTATGCGGCGTACTGCGGCTGCTGTCCGCCGTGCTGATCCTGGTGACCACCGCCGCCGGCCGGAGCAGGGTCGGTGTAGATGCCGTACTGCCCGGTGTCGTCCGGCAGCGGCTCCGGTGCGTAGACCGCCGCGGGGCCGGCCTCCGCCTGCTGGGACCCTCCCTCGTACTCCAGGCCGGAGACCTCGAGCACGGGATCCTGGTTCGCCGGGCCGCCCGACCCGCGGCGACGGCGGCTCTCACCGGGACTGCCGCCTATGGCCCATCCGGTCGAGAAGCCTCGCCTGAAGGAGAGCGTCACATACGTCTGACCCGTCGCGAAGGCGATCGCCCCCAGGGCGATCACCAGCACGGAGGGGATCAGAACACCGAGGACCACACCGACGAAGCCGCCGAAGGCGAGCAGCCGCCAGCGCAGGCGCGCCTTGTACTGCAGGAGCACCTCGCCCAGCAGCCACAGCGCCACTATGCCGAATGCGATGTAGAGGACCGTCCAGCCCACGCCCGCCCCCTCCTACGGCCACCGCCCCGGTTGGTGGCGGGTACGGCCGGTCACGACTGCTTGTGCAGTCCGAGATTCTCGTAGATCTCGAGTGTCGCCGTCGAGTTGTTGAGCGTGATGAAGTGCAGCCCCGGGACTCCCTCGGAGAGCAGTTTCGCGCAGAACTCCGTGGCGAACTCGATGCCAATGGAGCGTACAGCGGCCGGGTCGTCCTTTGCGGCGAGGATGCGCTCTTTCAGCGATGAAGGCAGGGACGCGTTGCTGAGCTGCGCGAATCTCTCCAGCTGTTTGACGCTGGTGAGCGGCATCACCTCGGGAATGACCGGGGTATCGCAACCCGCAGCGACGACACGGTCACGCATATGCAGATAGCTTTCCGGGTCGAAGAACATCTGGGTGATCGCGTAGTCGGCACCGGCGCGGCACTTGTCCACGAAATGACCGATGTCGGAGTCCCAGTCGGCGGACCGCGGATGCATTTCGGGAAAAGCCGCGACGCCGACGCAGAAATCACCGGCTTCCTTGATCAGCCGGACGAGGTCCGCCGCGTACCGCACGCCCTGAGGGTGCTCGATCCACTCGCCCATCGGGTCGCCGGGCGGGTCTCCGCGCACGGCGAGGATGTTGCGGATACCGGCGTCGGCGTACTGCCCGACCATGTTGCGGAGCTCGGCGACGGAGTGGTCGACCGCCGTGAGGTGCGCGACGGGGGTGAGCGTGGAGTCCGCGGCGATCTGCTGGGTCGCCCGGACCGTCCCGGCGCGGGTCGAGCCCCCGGCCCCGTACGTCACGGAGACGAAGCTCGGCGCCACCGCCTCGACGCGGCGCAGCGCGTTCCAGAGGTTCCGCTCACCCTTCGCGGTCTTGGGTGCCCAGAATTCGAACGAGAACGACGTTTCACCGGTCGCGAGCACCTCACGCACGGTCCGCGCGTGATCTGTCCTTGTGGAAGGTGTACCAAGGGCCATACTGGGAGGTTAACCAGGGCACGGCGGTCCCCCAACCAGAAGGAACGGATTGCCCGGAATGAGGCGGATTTTGTCCACCCCTCGGACACCCTCTCCGTCCTGCTCAGACGGCGTGTGCCCGGATTCGACGCGCGAGGGAGGCTGCCGCCTCGGCAGGGTCCGCCGCCTCGGTGATCGCCCGCACGACGACGACGCGTCGTGCGCCGGCGTCCAGCACCTCGTCCAGGTTGCCCGCGTCGATCCCCCCGATGGCGAACCACGGCCGCGTCGTGCCGAGCGAGGCGGCGTAGCGCACGAGGCCGAGCCCCGGGGCGTGCCGGCCCGGCTTGGTCGGCGTGGGCCAGCAGGGGCCGGTGCAGAAGTAGTCGACTCCCGCCTCGGCGGCAGCCGCGTCGACCTCGGCCTCGGCGTGCGTGGAACGGCCGATCACCACGTCGCCTCCGATGACGGCGCGGGCGGCGGGTACGGGCAGATCGCCCTGCCCCAGGTGCAGCACGTCGGAACCGATGGCGTGGGCGACATCGGCCCGGTCGTTCACCGCGAGGAGCGCGCCGTGACGCTTGCAGGCGTCGGCGAAGACGGCGAGGTGTTCGAGCTCCTCGGCCGCTTCCATGCCCTTGTCCCGCAACTGCACGATGTCCACGCCGCCGGCCAGCACCGCGTCGAGGAACTCGGGGAGATCGCCCTGCCGCTTTCGCGCGTCCGTGCACAGGTACAGCCGGGCTGCGGAAAGCCGATTGCGAGGCGTGGACATGATCATTTCCCCCGTCGGTGCGTCGATGGTTCTTCGGTGCTGCGGTGCGGCGGTGCGGCGGTTCTGCGGTGCGGCGGTTCTGCGGTGCGGCGGTTCTTCGGTCGGCGACGCATCGCCCGTACGTCGATGGCCCGCCGTGACGGTACGCCCGATAACGGCGGAGTGCGGGCCGCGTGTGCCGCGGCCCGCACCCCACTCACGGTCGTCCGGTCAGACGGCGAGCGCCTGGGCCCGGCGCTTCACCTCCGTACCGCGATTCTCGCTCAGGGCCTGCGCGGGAGTTCCGGGCAGGCTCGGGTCGGGGGTGAAGAGCCAGTCCAGCATCTCTTCGTCGTTGTAGCCGTCGTCCCTCAGGAGCGTCAGGGTCCCTACGAGGCCCTTGACCACCTTGTCGCCGTCGATGAAGGCGGCAGGCACCTGGAGCGTCCGGTTCTCACCACGTCGTACGGCGATCAGCTGGCCTTCCTTGACCAGCTGCCGTACGCGCGTCACCTCGACATCGAGCATTTCCGCGATGTCGGGAAGGTGGAGCCAGGCGGGGACGAGAGCATCGATCTTTGCGTCAATCTCGGTCACAAGGACAAGCGTGCCATCCCGGACCGACAGTCGGTACCCGGGCCGACCGTACGGGGCCGTCACTGCCCCTGGAGCACCGTCGATTTCAGCGGTACGGAGGAGTCGGCGGCCAGCGCCGGGTCGATCCGCGCACCGGCTTCGACGAGCTTGCGCCCCTGCGCCAGGTCGCGGGGCCTGCTGACGGCCAGCACCGCGACCAGGACCCCTTCCCTCAGCCAGCAGACCGTCCAGGACGGGTCCGCGGGGTCGCCCCGCCAGAGCAGTGTGTCGGCACCGGCGTGGTGGCCGGCGTACTGGACGAAGCGCCCGAACTGCTCGGACCAGAAGTAGGGCACCGGGTCGTACGCCCTGACCACGTCGTCCGCGAGGGCGGCTGCGACCGTCCGGGGCCCCTGGAGCGCGTTGTCCCAGTGGTGGACCAGCAGCCGCTCCCCGTAACGGACGGACGGGAAGGAGGCGCAGTCGCCCACCGCGTAGACGTCGGGCAGCGAGGTGCGCAACGAGCTGTCCGCGGTGACCGAGCCGTCCGGGCCGAGTGCGATGCCGGAGCCCGCCAGCCACGCGGTGGCAGGCCGGGCACCGATACCGACGACCACCGCTCCGGCGGGGATCACCCGGCCGTCGGCCAGCTGGACGGCGCCTTGTTCCACCCGTGCGACCCGGGCGCCGGTCAGGAGTTCCGCTCCGCTCTCGGCGTACCAGGCGGCCATCGGAGCGGCGACCTCGGCGGGCATCGTGCCCGCGAGGGGGCGGGCCCCAGCCTCGACGACCGTGACCGCGCAGCCGGCCGCGCGGGCGGCGGTGGCGAACTCGGCCCCGATCCAGCCGGCTCCGACGACGACCACGTCGTGCTGCCGCTCCAGGACGGGCCGCAGCCGCGCGGCGTCGTCGAGGGTGCGCAGCAGATGGACGCCGGGCACCCCCTCCGAACCGGGCAGCGCGACGGGTTCCGCACCGGTCGCCAGGACCAGCACGTCGTAGGCGACCGGCCCCTCCGGGGTGTCCAGCTCATGGGTCCCCGCACGCAGGCCGGTCACGTCGAGCCCGAGGCGCAGAGTGATGTCCAGGGCCTCGAAGTCGACGTCGAAGGCCGAGTCCTCCGCCTTGCCGAGCAGGACTGCCTTGGACAGGGGCGGCCTGTCGTACGGCTGGTGCGGCTCGGCACCGATCAGGGTGACGGTGCCGGTGAAGCCCTGCTCGCGCAGGGCCACGGCCGTCTGCACACCGGCCATACCGGCGCCCACGATCACGACGTCCCGGGCCCGGTGTCCCGCTGCCAGGTGCTCTGTCTGCTCGCTCACCCGTCCACCCTAGCCACGTGACGTTCCGTCATTCGGCGAGTTCCTCCACCACGCTCGTCCCACTGCCCTCCTGGGACTCCCATTCCCAGGTCTCGTCCAGTCGGACCCTGCCGTCGGAAAGGTCCGTGACGGCCGAGACGCAGTGCCCCGAGGATGTCGTTCCGTCCTGCTTCAACTGGACGTAGCGGAAGTCCAGGCTGTCCGCCTCCCTGGTCCCGACGAGATGCCCGCGGACGACGTCGCCACCCGCGTACTCGGCCCATATCCGGCCGTCCTGTTCGTGGTACGAGAAGCGGGTCCGGGTCCCCACCTGGCCGGGGGCCTGGTCGGCGACCGGCGAGAGGACGAGTCCGTCGAGTGAACGGGCCACGGGTACGGCTCCCTTACTGGCTACGGGCGGTGGGGTCTAGGCTGGTCACCGTAAGACACTCGCGGGAGTCCGGACGCACCGGGCTGAGAGGGAGGCTGGCCGGCCTCCGACCGTACGAACCTGATCCGGGTCATGCCGGCGAAGGGAGGGGCTGGACGCCCATGCGCATATCCGCAGACAGTTCCGACGTCCTGGTCGTCGGAGGCGGCATCATCGGTCTGGTCACCGCCTGGCGGTCGGCCCAGCACGGTCTGCGCACCACGCTGGCGGATCCAGAACCGGGCGGCGGGGCCGCCCAGGTCGCGGCCGGGATGCTCGCCGCCGTCACCGAACTCCACTACGGCGAGCAGATGCTGCTCGGTCTCAATGTGGCCTCCGCTGCCCGCTACCCGGAGTTCGTCGCCGAGCTGGAGGAGGCGAGCGGGCAGGAGACCGGCTTCCGGGCCTGCGGCACCCTGTCCGTCGCGCTGGACTCGGACGACCGGACGCATCTGCGGGAGCTGCACGCTCTGCAACGGCGGTCGGGGCTGGAGTCCGAGTGGCTCAGCGGCCGCGAGTGCCGCCGCCTGGAACCGATGCTCGCACCGGGTGTGCGCGGCGGGCTGCGGGTCGACGGCGACCACCAGGTGGACCCCAGGCGGTTGGCCTCGGCGCTGGTCACCGCGTGCGAGCGGGCGGGGGTGGTCTTCCGCCGCGACTGGGTCCAGCGGCTCTCCGTCACGGGAGGCCGGGCGACGGGAGCCGTCCTGGCGGACGGTACCGAGCTCGCCGCCGGCCAGGTGGTACTCGCCGGCGGCAGCCTCAGCGGCCGGCTCCAGGGTGTTCCCGAGGCGGTCGTGCCGCCGGTACGCCCGGTCAAGGGGCAGGTGCTGCGGCTGACCGTGCCTCCCTCGTACGCCCCCTTCCTCAGCAGGACGGTGCGGGCCGTCGTGCGCGGCGGTCAGGTCTACCTCGTCCCGCGTGCGAACGGTGAACTGGTGGTCGGCGCCACCACCGAGGAACTGGGCTGGGACACCACGGTCACCGCGGGCGGGGTGTACGAGCTGCTGCGTGACGCCCATGAGCTGATGCCCGGGATCACCGAGCTGCCGCTGACCGAGACCCGGGCCGGTCTGCGGCCCGCCTCACCGGACAACGCGCCGCTGCTGGGCCCCACGGCACTGCCCGGCCTGCATCTCGCCACCGGGCACCACCGCAACGGGGTGCTGCTGACTCCCGTCACCGGCGAGGTGATGGCCCACGTTCTGACCACCGGCGAGCTGCCCGAGCTCGGCCGCCCCTTCGCGCCGAGCCGCTTCGCCCCCGTCACCGCCTCTCCGGACACCTCCCGGACCCCCTCCCCCGAAGACACCACCCCCGCGCCGCAGGAGCAGCCCGTATGACACAGCCCGTGCCCGCCGCCGTCCCTGTCCCCCCTTCCGCCGTTTCCGTTTCCGTCAACGGGGAGGACCGCTCCGTCCCCGCCGGCACCGCGCTGGCCACCCTGGTCGCGGCACTGACCACGGCCCCCTCCGGGGTGGCCGCCGCGGTGAACGAGGCCGTCGTCCCACGCGGCCAGTGGTCCGCCACCGTGCTCGCCGACGGTGACCGCGTCGAGGTCCTCACCGCGGTCCAGGGAGGCTGACCATGTCCGACGATCTCCTCGGGCTCGGATCCACCACGTTCTCGTCCCGCCTGATCATGGGTACGGGCGGTGCGCCCAGCCTCGACGTACTGGAACGTTCCCTGATCGCGTCGGGCACCGAGCTGACCACCGTGGCGATGCGCCGGCTCGATCCGACCGTGCGGGGTTCGGTGCTCTCCGTCCTGGAACGCCTCTCCATCCAGGTCCTGCCGAACACCGCCGGCTGTTTCACGGCCGGCGAGGCCGTGCTGACGGCCCGGCTGGCCAGGGAGGCGCTGGGCACCGACTGGATCAAGCTGGAGGTCGTGGCCGACGAGCGGACCCTCCTGCCCGATCCGATCGAGCTGCTGGACGCCGCCGAGATCCTGGTGGACGACGGTTTCACGGTCCTGCCGTACACGAACGACGACCCGGTGCTGGCCCGCAAGCTCCAGGACGTGGGGTGCGCGGCGGTCATGCCCCTGGGCTCCCCGATCGGTTCCGGTCTCGGGATCCGTAACCCCCACAACTTCCAGCTGATCGTCGAGCAGGCCGCGGTACCGGTGATCCTGGACGCCGGCGCGGGCACCGCGTCCGACGCGGCGCTGGCGATGGAACTGGGCTGTGCCGCTGTGATGCTCGCCTCGGCGGTGACCCGGGCGCAGGAGCCGGAGCTGATGGCGGCCGCGATGCGGCACGCGGTGGACGGCGGGCGCCTGGCGTACCGGGCGGGACGCATCCCGCGCCGCCATTTCGCCGAGGCGTCCTCGCCCTCGGAGGGCCGCGCGGCGCTGGATCCGGAGCGCCCCGCCTTCTGAGGTCCGGGCACCCGCGGCGGCCTCCCGGTCACAGCACGTGCATGCCCCTGTCACGGCTCCGCACCGGAACAGCCCACGGGAGGCCATCGCCACTCCGTCGTGTCCGTGGCAGCTCGTAGACTCGCTCCGTGGACACGACCCTCCAGGACCCCCTTGTCGGGCAGCTGCTCGACGGCCGCTATCGCATCGATGCGCGCATCGCCGTCGGCGGTATGGCCACGGTCTACCGGGCCATGGACACCCGGCTCGACCGGGTGCTCGCCCTCAAGGTGATGCACCCGGCGCTGGCGACCGACGCCGCGTTCGTCGAACGCTTCATCCGCGAGGCGAAGTCCGTCGCCCGGCTCGCACACCCCAATGTGGTGGGTGTCTTCGACCAGGGCGCACAAGGCGCGTACGTGTACCTGGCGATGGAGTACGTCGCCGGTTGCACGCTGCGTGATGTCCTGCGTGAGCGCGGAGCGCTGCAGCCCCGGGCCGCACTGGACATCCTCGAACCGGTGCTGGCGGCCCTCGGCGCAGCGCACCGCGCGGGGTTCGTCCACCGCGACATGAAGCCGGAGAACGTCCTGATAGGGGACGACGGCCGGGTGAAGGTCGCCGACTTCGGCCTCGTGCGCGCCGTGGGGACCGCCACGGACACCACCGGCTCGCTCCTGGGCACCGTCTCGTATCTCGCCCCGGAGCAGATCGAACAGGGCACTGCCGACACCCGGTCCGACGTGTACGCCTGCGGTGTGGTGCTGTACGAGATGCTGACCGGCGGCAAGCCTCATACCGGGGACACCGCCGCCCAGGTCATCTACCAGCACCTGAACAACGACGTCCCGGCGCCGTCCGGCGCCGTTCCGGGACTGGCCGCCGGGCTGGACGAGCTGGTGGCCGCGGCGACCGCGCGCGACCCCGACGTCCGGCCGATCGACGCGGTCGCCCTGCTCGCGAGGTCCCGCGACATACGGGCTGCCCTCACCGGGGAGCAGCTCGACGCGATGCCTCCGCAGGCCATCGCGGAGGTGCACGACGCCGCCGAGGACCGTACGAGCGTGATCCCCAGGGTCATACCGGCCGGACAGGGCACGGCGCACCACACAAGCCGGCTGGAGATGCCCCCGCCCTCGGATCCGGGGCGCGGGCGGCGTATGCCCTTCGCGGGCCGGGGCCGCCGCGGGGCGGTCGCCGTGCTCGTCGCCGTGCTGCTCGTGCTGGGGGCCGGAGCGGGCGTCTGGTACATCAACTCGGGTCAGTTCACCCGGGTTCCCTCACTCCTCGGCCAGACCCAGAGCGCTGCCGAGCGGCGGCTGGCGGATGAGGGGCTCGACCTCAGGGGTGTCGAGCGCGCCTACAGCGACACGGTGCAGCGCGGCACGGTGATCAGCAGCGATCCGGGCTCCGGCGAGCGGATCCGGGGCAACGACGCGGTGAAGCTGGTGATCTCGCGCGGCCCGGAGATCGTCAAGGTTCCCGATGTGGAGAGCCTCGCCCTCGCCGAGGCGCGGCGTGTGCTGAAGAAGTCGGGGCTCGAGCCCGGAATGGTGACCCGCGAGTTCAGCGAGGAGATCGACCGGGGCAAGGTGATCCGTACCGATCCGCGGGCCGGCACGGAGCGCCGGCCCGACTCCGCGGTCGCCCTTGTCGTCAGCAAGGGCAGTCCCGTCGACGTGCCCGACGTCACCGGCCTTCCGGTCGAGGACGCCACGGCCGCGCTGGACGAGGCGGGTCTCACGACGAAGGTGCTGACCGACCGGGTCAACTCTCCGGAGGCAGCGGGCGAGATCGCCCGGCAGTCGCCCGGCAGCGGTGCGGAGGCCGCCGAGGGAGACACCGTTGAACTGACGGTCTCCAAGGGCCCGCGCATGCTCCAGGTCCCCGATGTCACGGGGAAGGACGTCGACGAGGCCCGGAGCACACTGGAGGAGGCGGGGTTCGAGGTCAAGGTCGACCGCCCGTTCCTCTCCTTCAGCGACAAGGTCGGCAGCCAGTCGGTCGAGGGCGGCGAGAAGGCCGCCGAAGGATCCACTGTCACCATCAGGACCAAGGCCCTGTAGACCCACCGAGGACTGGCAGCACATGCGTAATCCCATAGGCGGTCACGTTCCCGTGGCCGGCGGACTGGCCAAGATCGGCCTCGGATACGCGCGGGAGCTGGCTGCGGAGACCGTGCAGGTCTTCGTCGCCAATCCGCGCGGCTGGGCGACACCGTCCGGGAACCCGGCGCAGGACGAGCTGTTCCGCTCGGAGTGTGCGGCGGAGTCGGTCCCGGCCTACGTCCATGCCCCCTATCTGATCAACTTCGGCTCGCACACCGAGGCCACGGTCGAGCGGTCGGTCCTGTCGCTGCGCCACTCCCTGCGCCGGGCGAGGGAGATCGGTGCCCTGGGTGTGGTGGTGCACACCGGCTCGGCGACCGGCGGACGCCCGCGCGCGGAGGCCCTCGCCCAGGTGCGTACGCACATGCTCCCGCTGCTGGAGGAGCTGACCCACGACGACGATCCGTTCCTGCTGCTGGAGTCGACCGCCGGGCAGGGTTCCTCGCTCTGCTCGCGGACCTGGGACTTCGGCCCGTACTTCGAGGCCCTGGAATCCCACCCCAAACTGGGGGTCTGCCTGGACACCTGCCACATCTACGCGGCGGGCCACGACCTGGCAGGTCCCGCCGGCATGCGGCAGACCCTGGACCTGCTGGTGGACACGGTCGGCGAGGGGCGGCTGAAGCTGATCCACGCCAATGACTCCAAGGACGTGGTGGGCGCCCACAAGGACCGGCACGAGAACATCGGCGCGGGTCATATCGGCGTCGAGCCGTTCCGTGAGCTGTTCCGGCATCCCGCGACCGAGGGTGTGCCGCTGATCATCGAGACGCCCGGCGGCAAGGAAGGCCATGCGGCGGACGTCGCCCGGCTCAAGGAGCTCCGTGACTCCCTCTGACCAGGAGGGAATACCCCATGGGGGTATTTTGTTATGAGGGTGTCAGCCGACCGTGAAAGGCTTCGGGGCATCCCATGCAGCACGACGCGCACCACGCACAGGGCACGCGCCCGGGACACCACGACGGCCGCCGCACACAGGCCGGGGTGACGGGCGGCGGCTCGGCCTGGGCCGTCGCCGCACGCGCGACGCTGCACTGCCTCACCGGCTGTGCGATCGGCGAGGTCCTCGGAATGGTGGTCGGCACCGCACTCGGCTGGGGCGACGTGCAGACGCTGGTGCTCGCGGTCGCACTCGCGTTCCTCTTCGGCTATGCGCTGACCCTGCGCTCGGTCATGGCCGCCGGCCTGGGCCTCCGCACGGCCGTCCGGGTCGCACTGGCCGCGGACACCGTGTCGATCGCCGTGATGGAACTCATCGACAACGGAGTCATCGCGCTCTGGCCGGGCGCCATGGACGCCGGCCTCACGGACGGGATCTTCTGGACGGTCCTGGCCTTCGCCCTGGCAGCGGCCTTCGTCGTCACGACGCCGGTCAACAAGTGGATGATCGGCCGCGGCAAGGGACATGCCGTGGTGCACCGCCACCACCACTGACCGGCCGCCGCGGGAGCGTCAGAGCTCGGGCCCGTCCCCGGGCTCCTCCTGGTAGGAGTAGCGCTGCTCGCTCCACGGGTCGCCGACGTTGTGGTAGCCGCGCTCCTCCCAGAACCCACGGCGGTCGGCCGTCATGTACTCGATGCCCCGGACCCATTTGGGGCCCTTCCAGGCATACAGATGCGGCACGACGAGGCGCAGCGGGAATCCGTGTTCCGCGGTGAGCAGTTCGCCGTCCTTATGAGTGGCGAACAGCGTGCGGTCCGAGGCGAAGTCGGCGATACGGAGATTCGAGCTGAAGCCGTATTCGGCCCAGACCATCACATGGGTGACGTGGGGCGCGGGGGGCGCCAGTTCCACGACCTCGCGGGCCAGGATTCCGCCCCATTCAGCTCCGAGCATGCTGAATTTCGTCACGCAGTGGAGGTCTGCGACGACGGACGAGAAGGGAAGCGCACTGAATTCCTGGTGATTCCAGCAGTGCTTGTCGCCGTCGGCCGTGGCCCCGAAGACCCGGAACTCCCAGCGTTCCTGTCTGAACTTGGGCACGGGCCCGTAATGGGTGACCGGCCAGCCTCGCTGCAGCCGCTGCCCCGGTGGAAGCCCGGACTGCTCTGCTGTGCCGCGTTCCCGGCTCTCCGGCTGACCCATGCCTCCATGGTGACAGACAGGCAGGGGTGGTCATGACCAGGGCGGAGTCGATTCGGGCAACTCGTACTAAGCATGCACTTACTGGACGGCCGCGTGGTGCGATGCGAGGATGCGCGCAAACGTGCCCAGTTCACCGGTTGGAAGGAGCCTCTGCGATGCAGGGCGACCCCGAGGTCCTCGAGTTCTTGAACGAACAGCTGACCGCCGAATTGACTGCCATCAATCAGTACTTCCTGCACGCCAAGATGCAGGAGAACTTCGGCTGGACGAAGCTCGCCAAGTACACCCGGGCCGAATCGTTCGACGAGATGAAGCACGCGGAGATCCTCACCGACCGCATCCTCTTCCTGGACGGCCTGCCCAACTATCAGCGGCTCTTCCATGTGCGGGTCGGCCAGACGGTCACCGAGATGTTCCAGGCCGACCGTCAGGTGGAGGTGGAGGCGATCGACCGCCTCAGGCGGGGTATCGAGGTAATGCGCGGCAAGGGTGACATCACCTCGGCGAACATCTTCGAGGCGATCCTGGCGGACGAGGAACACCACATCGACTATCTCGACACCCAGCTGGAGCTGATCGAGAAACTCGGCGAGCCGCTCTATATCGCCCAGGTGATCGAGCAGCCGGAGAGCTGATCCTCCGGGGGCCCTGGCGCGATTCGGCGGCGCTCCCGGGCGGTCAGGTCAGGCGGCGTCGGAAAGCCGGACGTCCGGAGTGACCCCGAGGGCGGCGGGCGCACCGGCCGGGGCGCCCGCCGGCTCCGTACGGCTCTCGACGAGCTCACGGCGCGGGCAGTCCCCGCGGCCGAGCAGCGCCTGGATCCTGCGAACACAGCCACCGCAGTCGGTGCCGGCCTTGCAGGCGGAAGCGATCTGGCGGGGCGTGCACGCTCCGCCGTCCGCATGCTTCTTGACCTGGTCCTCCGTGATGCCGAAGCAGGAGCAGACGTACATGCGGTTCACCTCCGGACGGGTCGATCGTGCGCCGTCCCGAATTCTCGGTGAGGCTAACCTAACCTTACCCGCGAGCCCGCTCACGCAAAAGCCCGGGTACGCGCGTGGGGCACGGATCACATCGATCCGTGCCCCACAGGCGTGACCAGGGGTGATCCTTACTGGTCGCGGTACATCTCGGCGACCAGGAAGGCCAGGTCGAGGGACTGGCTGCGGTTGAGGCGCGGGTCGCAGGCCGTCTCGTAGCGCTGGTGGAGATCGTCCACGAAGATCTCATGACCGCCGCCGACACACTCGGTGACGTCGTCGCCCGTGAGCTCGACGTGGATGCCGCCGGGGTGCGTCCCGAGCTGCTTGTGCACCTCGAAGAAGCCCTTGACCTCGTCCAGGACGTCGTCGAAGCGGCGCGTCTTGTGGCCGGAGGCGGCCTCGAAGGTGTTCCCGTGCATCGGGTCGGTCATCCACACCACCGTGGCACCGGAGGCGGTGACCTTCTCGACCAGCTCGGGGAGCTTGTCCCGTACCTTGTCGGCGCCCATGCGGACGATGAAGGTCAGCCGGCCCGGCTCGCGCTCGGGGTCGAGTCGGTCGATGTAGCCGAGCGCCTCGTCGACGGTGGTCGTCGGGCCGAGCTTGATGCCGATGGGGTTGCGGATCTTCGAGGCGAACTCGATGTGCGCGCCGTCCATCTGGCGGGTGCGCTCCCCGACCCAGACCATGTGGCCCGAGGTGTCGTAGAGCTGCCCTGTGCGCGAGTCGGTGCGGGTCAGCGACGACTCGTAGTCGAGGAGCAGCGCCTCGTGCGAGGCGTAGAACTCGACGGCCTTGAACTCGGCCGGGTCCGTACCGCACGCCTTCATGAAGTTCAGCGCGTTGTCGATCTCGCGGGCCAGGGCCTCGTAACGCTGCCCGGACGGCGAGGACTTCACGAAGTCCTGGTTCCAGGCGTGCACCTGGCGCAGGTCCGCGTAACCACCGGTGGTGAAGGCGCGCACCAGGTTCAGCGTGGAAGCGGATGCGTGGTACATCTGCTTCAGCCGCTCGGGGTCCGGGATGCGGGCGGCCTCGGTGAACTCGAAGCCGTTGACGGAGTCACCGCGGTACGTCGGCAGGGTCACGCCGTCGCGGGTCTCGGTCGGCTTGGAGCGCGGCTTGGAGTACTGCCCGGCGATACGGCCGATCTTGACGACCGGCACGGAGGCCGCGTACGTCAGGACGGCGCTCATCTGGAGCAGTGTCTTCAGCTTGGCCCGGATGTGCTCGGCGGACACGGCGTCGAAGGCCTCGGCGCAGTCGCCCCCCTGCAGCAGGAACGCCTCGCCCTTGGCGACGGCTCCCAGGCGGGCGCGCAGCTGGTCGCACTCGCCGGCGAAGACGAGCGGAGGATACGACTCGAGGTCCGCGAGTACGTCGCGCAGAGCCTCGGCATCGGGGTACTCGGGCTGCTGCGCCGCGGGAAGGTCTCGCCAGGTGTGGCCACCGGCGACGGAGGTATTGGCGTTCACGGTCACCTTGACAACATTACGGGGTCGGGAGGGCGTCCCATCCGCCCGCTCAACAATTGAGACGCGCGCTCGTATGTCCACCGCTTCCGCTAAGGTACGTGGCATGTTCGCGCAGACGACCCAGAACTGGTGGTGGACCGCTCATCCGGCGGCCCGCTGATTCATCGCGCGTACAGACTTCGCGAAGGCCGCCCGAGGGGCGGCCTTCTCTGCGTTACGGAGCCGGGAGCCGTTCCTCCATCAGGAAGGAACGCCCATGCCCGAGCGCATGCCCGAGACCGTGCCCCACCGCGCCGTCGACCTCTTGTCCGCCCTGCTCCGCGACGACGCGCCCCCCTTCGCGCTGCTGCGCAGACGCACGCCCGGCCGGGACCACGACACCGTCGAGGTCCTGATCGGCGAGGTACGGGACGTGGACCGGCTCGCCGACATCCCGGTGGGTGAGCTGCCCTCACTGGCCCTGGTGCCCTTCCGGCAGATCGCCGAGCGCGGTTTCGACGTGCGGGACGACGGCACCCCGCTCTCCGTGCTGGTCGCCGGGGAGGCTTACGAGCTGCCGCTGGCCGATGTGCTCGCGCAGCTGCCCGGCCACGACGTCAGGGTCGAGGACGGCGCCTTCGACGTCCCCGACGAGGAGTACGCGGACATCGTCCGACGGGTCATCGAGGACGAGATCGGGCAGGGCGAGGGCGCGAACTTCGTGATCCGGCGGACCTTCACCGGCGAGATCCCCGGCTTCGGCCGCGCGGACGCGCTGGCCCTGTTCCGCCGGCTGCTGGCCGGTGAGCGCGGGGCGTACTGGACGTTCGTCGTGCACACGGGGAGCGGGGCGGCCGGCGTGGCCTCCTCACCGGGGCGGCGGGCGGCGTCGGGCGGACGGACGCTCGTCGGGGCCAGCCCCGAGGTGCATGTGCGGATGTCGGGCGGGACCGTCGTGATGAACCCGATCAGCGGGACCTACCGGTACCCGCCCGAGGGGCCGACCGCAGAGAGCCTGCTGGCCTTCCTCGGTGACCGCAAGGAGACGGAGGAGCTCTCCATGGTGGTCGACGAGGAGCTCAAGATGATGTGCACCGTCGGCGACATGGGTGGTGTCGTGGTCGGCCCCCGGCTGAAGGAGATGGCCCACCTCGCGCACACGGAGTACGAGTTGCGCGGGCGCTCCTCGCTGGATGTGCGGGAGGTCCTGAAGGAGACCATGTTCGCGGCGACGGTCACGGGCTCCCCCGTCCAGAACGCCTGCCGGGTCATCGAGCGTTACGAGCCGGGGGGACGCGGCTACTACGCGGGCGCCCTGGCACTGGTGAGCCGGGAGCCGGGTGGGGCGCAGACACTGGACTCGCCGATCCTGATCCGTACCGCCGACATCTCGGAGGCCGGCCGGCTGCGCGTACCGGTGGGGGCGACCCTCGTCCGCCACTCCGACCCGGCGGCCGAGGTCGCCGAGACCCATGCCAAGGCAGCCGGTGTGCTCGCGGCGCTCGGTGTCCGGCCGGGCCGCCCCGAGTCGGAGGCGAACCGTCCGGGCCTTGCCTCCGATCCGCGGGTTCAGGCCGCGCTGGACGACCGGCGTGGCGGACTCGCTCCCTTCTGGCTGAGGATGCAGGAGCGGACGCGGGACCTGTCCGGCCACGCACTGGTGGTGGACGGCGAGGACACCTTCACGGCGATGCTGGCGCATCTGCTGCGCTCCTCGGGCCTCACCGTGTCGGTGCGCCGTTACGACGAGCCAGGGCTGGGCGAGACCCTGCGGGCGCACGAGGGGCCCGTGGTGCTGGGGCCGGGGCCTGGCGATCCGGGCGATACGGCCGATCCGAAGATGCGGCTGCTGAGAGGGCTGGCCGCCGAGCTCGTGCGGGAACACCGTCATGGGCTGCTCGGCGTCTGCCTCGGCCATGAACTGATCGCGGCGGAGCTGGGCATGGAGATCGCGCGGAAGACCGTGCCGTACCAGGGGGCGCAGACCCGGATCGACCTGTTCGGAAGGCCCGAGACCGTCGGCTTCTACAACAGCTTCACCGCGCTCTGCGACGAGGCGGCGGCCACGGAGCTGGGGGCGCACGGGATCGAGGTGAGCCGGGACGCGGCCTCCGGGGAGCTCCACGCGCTGCGGGGCCGGGGCTTCGCCTCGGTGCAGTTCCACCCGGAGTCGGTACTGACGCTGCGCGGCGCCACGATCCTGACCGGGCTGCTGGCGGCGCTGCCGGTGGCCGGCTGAAGGCACCAAAAACGGCATATGCCAGTCGACAACTTTGGTTGCCATCAGAGATTTCGGTAACTAAAGTTGTCGACATGGCAGCGAACGAGGTCACCCGTACCGAACTGACCGCACTCGAGAAGTCCCTCTGCGAGGCCCTGGACCCACTCGCGTCGGCCTTGCGCGCCCGTGCCACGGAGCTGCCCGAGGACCAGATGTGGGAGGCGGATCCCGTCGATGTCTCACTGACGGTCCTCGCGGGCTGGAAGGTGGTGGACTCGGCGGTCGCGCGGCTGACGGAACGGGCGGCGCGGACAGCCGGCTCCTACGGGGCGAGTTACGAACAGCTGGGAGCGGCCTGGGGCATGACACGGCAGGGAGCCCGCAAGAAATGGCCCGATGCCGTCAGCCGGCCGGCGGCAGCGGCGGAGGCGGGCGCCGTCGAGTTGTTCGGAGGGACGGCCGAGCTCTTCCGTGAACCCTCGTCGGGCGGCTGGCTGTGGAGGGGGCGAGGCGCGGACGGTGTACACGGCGCGGCGGACGGGAGTCCCGCCTGCGGGACGAAGGAGGAGGCAGCGGCGTACGCGGGCGTGTTCCTGAAGGATCACGCCGGGGACCCGTCCGACCCGGACGGGAGACCCTAGCGGGCGGGAAGCGCCGGGACGAGGAAGTTGTCGCTGCACCGGCCCGCCAGGTAGTCGGTGACGTTCTGCACGGTGGCGTCGATGATCTGCCCCACGGCGTCACGCGTGTAGTAGGCCTGGTGTGAGGTCACGATGACGTTGGGGAAGGTGACGAGCCGGGCAAGGGTGTCGTCGTCGATGCCCTCCATGGACTTGTCGACGTAGAAGAGCCCCGCCTCGGCCTCGTAGACATCGAGCCCGACACCCGTGAACCGGCCGGCCCGCAGCTCGGCGACGAGTGCGCGGGTGTCGACGAGGCCGCCCCGGCTGGAGTTGACCAGGATCGCGTCGTCCTTCATCACGGACAGCGCGTCGGCGCCGATGATGTGCTGGGTGGCCGGCAGCAGCGGCACATGGAGGCTGATCAGGTCCGCCTCGGCGAAGAGCTGCTCCTTGTCCACGTAGGTCATCCCGAGCTCCGTGCACTCGGGGTTCTCGGCGATGTCCCAGCCGAGAAGATCCATGCCGAAACCGTGGGCGATCCGGGTGAACGCCTCGCCGATCTTCCCCGTTCCGACCACGCCGACCGTGCGGCCGTGCATGTCGCGGCCGAGGAGCCCGTCGAGCCGGAAGTCGAAGTCCCGGGTGCGGCTCACCGCGCGGACGATACGGCGGTTGACGGCCATCGCCAGGGTCCAGGCGAATTCGGCGACCGAGTAGGGGGAGTAGTACGAGACGCGGGCGACGCGCAGGGCGAGCCGTTCGGCGACGTCCAGGTCGATGTTGTTGAAGCCGGTGGAGCGTTGGGCGATCATCTGCGTGCCGCCCGCCGCGAGGGTCTGCAGGACCTGGCTGCCGAGGTCGGCGTTGACGCTGGTGGAGATGATCTCGTAGCCGGCGGCGATCGGAGCGGTGTCCTCGGTGAGGAAGACGTCCAGGCAGCGGACATCGTGCAGGCCGGCGAAGGCCTTCTCGATCAGGGGCTTCTCGTCGGACTGCACACCGAATGCCAGGATTTCCACGACGTCTCCCGGTTGAGGGGTGGGGCCGGTCCTCGCGAATATACGGCCCGCGCCCCCGGGGCGCCGCCCGGCCGAAGCGGGCCGGGGACGAGTCAGCCGAAGAAGACCCCCGCTTCCGCGTACAGGGCCGGGTCGACGGTCTTCAGGCGGGCCGTCGCCTCCGCGATCGGCACCCGCACGATGTCCGTCCCCTGGAGGGCGACCATCACACCGGAGACGCCCTCGTGAACCGCGTCGATGGCGTGCAGCCCGAAGCGGGTGGCCAGCCAGCGGTCGAAGGCGCTCGGTGTGCCGCCGCGCTGGACATGGCCGAGGACGGTCGTCCTGGCCTCCTTGCCGGTGCGCCGCTCGATCTCCTTGGCCAGCCATTCACCGACACCCGAGAGCCGGACATGACCGAAGGAGTCGTGGGTGTCGTCCTTGAGGATCATCTCGCCCTGCGCGGGCGCCGCGCCCTCGGCCACCACGACGATCGGCGCGTAGCTCGCCCTGAAACGGGAGGTGACCCACTCGCAGACCTGATCGGTGTCGAAGCGCTGCTCCGGGATGAGGATGACGTTGGCCCCGCCGGCCAGGCCCGAGTGGAGCGCGATCCAGCCCGCGTGCCGCCCCATCACCTCGACGACGAGTACCCGCATGTGGGATTCGGCCGTCGTGTGGAGCCGGTCGATGGCCTCGGTCGCGATGCCGACGGCGGTGTCGAAGCCGAAGGTGTAGTCGGTGGCGGAAAGGTCGTTGTCGATGGTCTTGGGGACGCCGACACACTTGACGCCGTATTCGTCGGACAGCCTCCCCGCCACGCCGAGCGTGTCCTCGCCGCCGATGGCGATCAGGGACTCGATCCCGTGCGCGGCAAGGCTGTCCTTGATTCGGCGGACCCCCTGGCCGGCGTACTCGGCGTCGAAGGGATTGGTCCGGGAGGAGCCGAGAATCGTGCCGCCGCGCGGCAGGATGCCGCGCACCGCCGGTATGGACAGCGGTACGGCCATGCCCTCCAGGGGGCCGCGCCAGCCGTCCCGGAAGCCGGTGAAGTCGTAGCCGTACTCCTGTACGCCCTTACGGACGACGGCGCGGATGACCGCGTTGAGCCCGGGGCAGTCGCCGCCCCCGGTCAGTACTCCGACCCGCATGGAAGCATCCCTTCGCCGAGGTGAGCTCGCTGGACGCACTCATCGGGCCGTGCCGGGTTCGGACCGGCACGGCCGAATGAAGGAGCCGAAGGCCACGCTAATGGTGACCCAGGTCACTCCGGGATGGGTCGGATGGTCAATTCCACTGCTTCAAGGGGTAGTTGTGGCTCAGACGTCGTCGAGGCCGGCTTCGATGGCGTAACGCACGAGCTCCACCCGGTTGTGCAGCTGGAGCTTGCCCAGGGTGTTCTGGACGTGGTTCTGCACGGTCCGGTGGGAGATGACCAGACGCTCGGCGATCTGCTTGTACGAGAGTCCCTTGGCCACCAGCCGCAGGACCTCCGTCTCGCGGTCGGTGAGCTGGGGGACCTTGGGCTGGTCGGGGGCCGCGGGTGCGGGGTCGGAGGCGAGCCGGCGGTATTCGCCGAGGACCAGCCCGGCGAGGCCCGGCGTGAAGACCGGGTCACCGGCCGCGGTGGCGCGCACGGCGTCCGTCAGTTCCTGGGTGCTGGCCGACTTGAGCAGATAGCCGGTGGCGCCCGACTTCACGGCCTCCAGGACATCGGCGTGCTCGCCACTGGCGGAGAGCACCAGGACGCGCAGCCCCGGGTGGGAGCCGACGAGCTCCTTGCAGACCTGGGCACCTGGCATCCCCGGCAGATTCAGGTCGAGCACCAGGACGTCGGGCCCGGCTGCCCTGGCCCGCCGGACGGCTCCCGGGCCGTCGCCCGCGGTCGCGACCACGTCGAACCCGGATTCGGTCAGATCGCGGGCAACGGCGTCGCGCCACATGGGGTGGTCGTCGACGACCATCACCCTGATGGCCCGCTCCTCGGACGCCTGCGTGTTCGGTGTACTCATCGGGCCGGTCCTGCCTTCCCCCGTGAAACCTTCGGAACCTTCAACTCGACCTCGGTGCCCTGGCCGGGTACCGAGATCAGCTCTGCTGTGCCTCCCAGATCGCGCAGCCGGCCGCGGATCGACAGGGCGACGCCCAGCCGGCCCTCCCCTTCCGCCTGGTCGAGCCTGCCCTCCGGGATGCCCGGGCCGTCGTCCCGGACCGTGACGATCACCGCGTCCGGCTCGTCCTCGACGAGGATCCAGGCCTGGGCGTCAGGCCCGGCGTGGACCCTGACGTTGTCCAGCGCGGCGCTCACGGCGGCGGCGAGCTCGCGCGCGGCGCCGGCCGCCAGCAGCACCGGGGCCCCGGGCTCGGCGAAGCTGACCCGGGAACCCGCGTGCACGGCGAGCAGGGCGCGCAGATCGGACTCGGCGCTCTCCGTCGCGTCGGCGTCCACCGCGCGGACCACCGCGCCCTCCGCACTGTCCTCGGAGACCCGTGTCGGGGGCACCAGGCCGCTGGAGACCAGGGTCCGCAGGGCGACCTCCTGCTCCCCGGCCATCCGGCCGAGCTCAGCGGCTTCCCCGCCCAGGGCCGTGCCGCGTCGCTGGACCATGGCCAGCACCTGGAGGACGCTGTCATGGATGTCGCGTGCGAGCCGCTCCCGCTCCCGGGTGGCGGCCTCGATCTCCAGGGCCCGCGCCAGGGTGCGTTCGCTGGCCCGGGCCACCTCGACGACGTAGCCGATGGCGATGGAGGCGACCCATACCAGCACCACGTTGTGGAATGTGTCCTTGCTGGGTTCACCGCGCTCGACGATGTTGGCGGCGGCGACGAGCGTGGAGGCGAAGGCCGCCCAGCGCCAGCCGCCCTTCAGTGCGAAGGCGAGTACGGACCCCGCGGTCCAGATCGACGGGAGCGTCGGGCCGTCCATGTGCTGGGCGTCGAAGTCGGCGAGGGGCGTCAGCATGATCCCGGCCAGGGCGACGGTGAGGTCCATGCCGAGGAAGCGCTTGGTGCAGCTGGCCGCGTTGGCCACCCTGGGGAGGGTGACGAGCGTCCAGACAGCGAGGAACGCCAGGAAGACGACGGCCACCCAGGGCCGTTCGAACTTCTCGCGTCCCAGCCCCGCGAGCAGCGCCGCGTAGATCAGCGTCAGCACCCGGTACGCGGTCAGCGCCCGCCACAGCGGCTGCTCGACCGACATCCGTACGACCCGTTCACGCGCGGCCATGGCCCCTCCCCCGGTTCCCGCCCTGTCATGCTGCCCGCTCCGGGCGGTCGACGGCGCCCCTATGCGCCGGACCGCTCCGTCCCCTTGTTCTTCGCGGCCTCGGCGATCTGCCGCTTGGCCGCGGTCGCGTAGATGTCCACGTACTCCTGGCCCGAGAGCTTCATGATCTCGTACATCACCTCGTCGGTCACCGAGCGCAGGATGAACCGGTCGCCGTCCATGCCCTGGTAGCGGCTGAAGTCCAGCGGCTTGCCGATCCTGATGCCGGGCCGCATCATCCTGGGCACCACCTGGCCGGGCGGCTGGATCTTCTCCGTGTCGATCATCGCTACGGGGATGACGGGCGCACCGGTGGCGAGGGCCACCCGGGCGAGGCCTCCGGGCTTGCCACGGTAGAGCCGTCCGTCGGGTGACCGGGTGCCCTCCGGATAGATGCCGAAGAGCCCGCCGCTCTCGATCACCTGGATTCCCGCCTTGATGGCCGCCTCGCCCGCACCGCGGCCGCCGGAGCGGTCCACCGGGAGCTGCCCCACGCCCTTGAAGAACGCCGCGGTGAGCTTGCCCTTCACCCCAGGTGCGGTGAAGTACTCCGCCTTGGCGATGAAGGTCACCTTCCGGTCGAGGACGGCCGGCAGGAAGAAGGAGTCCGAGAACGACAGATGGTTGCTAGCGAGGACCGCCGGCCCGTGTGCGGGGATGTTCTCCAGACCCTCCACCCACGGCCTGAACGCGAGCTTCAGGGACCCGCCGATGGAGAACTTCATTGCGCCGTAGATCAACTCGGGTGCCTCTCGTGTGCCGTCCGACAGACCTTAGCCTGTGGGACCGGAGCCCTCCTCGCCCGCTCCGGGAGGTCTCCCTCACAGGAGCCCGTGCAGGTGGCGGCCGCTGGGGCCGTGACGGCCCTGGTCGGTGTCGGTCCGGTCGCGTACGGTGAAGTAATCCTTTCGCACACCCCCCGCACCCCGCCCCGCTTCATGAACAGGAGACCCCGGTGCCGGTCCTCCCTGGAGCCGAGCCGTTCCGCCACGAGGGCGGAGAGGTCGGCGTCCTCCTCTGTCACGGATTCACGGGTTCGCCGCAGTCGCTGCGCCCCTGGGCGGACTACCTCGCGGAGCGCGGTCTGACCGTGTCCCTCCCCCTGCTGCCCGGTCACGGGACGCGCTGGGAGGACATGGTGGTCACGGGCTGGCAGGACTGGTACGCGGAGGTGGACCGGGAGCTGCGGGCGCTGCGGGCACAGTGCGAGCAGGTCTTCGTCTTCGGCCTCTCCATGGGCGGGGCCCTGGCGCTGCGCCTCGCCGCGAAACACGGTGACGAGATCGCGGGCCTGGTGCTGGTGAACCCGGCGAACAAGGTGCACGGCCTGTCGGCGTACGCCCTGCCGGTGGCCCGGCACGTGGTGCGGACGACGAAGGGGCTGACCAGCGACATCGCCCTGAAGGGTGCCGAGGAGGTCGGCTACGACCGGGTACCGCTGCACGCCGCGCATTCCGTGCGGGCGTTCTTCCGTCTGGTCGACGCCGATCTGCCCCAGGTCACCCAGCCGATCGTGCTTCTGCACAGCCCGCAGGACCATGTCGTGCCACCGGCCGACTCGGCGCGGATCCTCAGCCGGGTCTCGTCCAGGGACGTCGACGAGATCCTCCTGGAACAGAGCTACCACGTCGCGACGTTGGACCACGATGCGGGGCGGATCTTCGACGAGAGCTACCGGTTCATCGGCCGCCTCGCAACCGACGCTGGCAAGAAGGGGAGCACGTCCGGTGGCTGAGCACGACGCGGAGCGCGCGGGCAGTGACGAGGAGCGCGAACCGCGCCCCACGGAGGGAACGGCCGTGCCCGAGGGCGCGGAGGGGGCCAGGCCGCTCGACGAGGCCGCGGCCTGGGAGGCGATCGTCGCGGGGTACGGCGAGGAACCGCCGGACCCGCCGGGCGCCAAGCCGTTCAAGTCGATCGAGGACCTGGCCCTGCTGGAGAACGACCAGCTCAATGTCCTGGGCCCCTCCCCGGAGTCCGGGGCGGGCGACGACGCCGACAAGGGCGTGAGCGAGAAGGCGCCCGGTGGGCCGCCGGAGAAGAAGCCGCTCGGCGGTTCGGTGGTGTTCGCCCCCGGGGTCGCCGGTCCGCGCGACTACGCCCTGGAGGAGCCCAAGGACAACGGCATCGACGATCCGGACGACGGCGAGGAGGGGCACTTCGTCCCGCCGGAGCCGCCGCCGCTCCCCGAGGCCGATGTGACGGCGAAGTTCGCCTGGCTCGCGGTCGTCGGCGGCCCGGTGCTGATGCTGATCGCGGTGCTGATGCAGTGGGAGATGACGTGGTGGCTCACCACACTCTCCATCGGCGGATTCCTGGGCGGCTTCGCCACCCTGGTGGCACGCATGCCCCACGACGACGAAGAGGACGACGATCCGGGGCGCGGCGCGGTCGTCTGACCCGGGACGCGGCACGGACCGCCCGGGGCACGGCGGGAACGCCCGGCCCTGGGGCACGGCACAGTCGTCCCGCCTCGGGGCCCGGCACGGCCCACCCCGGGCGCGGTCGTGTGAGCCCGGCTCTACGCAATCGCCCCACCCCGGCGAGGCACGATCATACGAACCCGAGCGCGGCACGGACCACCCGGGACACGGCGGAAGCGCTCGGCCCGGGGCACGGCGGGGCGGCCCGCCCGGGGCGCGGCGCAGTCGTCCCGCCCCGGGCGCGGCACGGACCGCCCAGGGCGCGGTGGGCACGGCTGTTCCCCGCCGCGGATGTCCCGTCGGGGCTCAGCCGCCTGCGGGCACCCGCAGGGCGGCCAGTACGGGCAGATGGTCCGTGGCCGCCCTCAGGTCCGCGTCGGTGACTCCGGGCAGGTCCGCGGGGACGCCGCAGCCGAGCACCTCGATACCGCCGGTCGCGAACACCGCGTCGATCCGCTTGCGCGGCGCGTCCGGCGGGAAGGTCAGCTCGCCGCCCCACGGCCGCACGACCCGGCAGTCCTGGAGCCGCCCGGCCAGGCGCCGGAAGGCACCCCCTTCCGGTACGTCGTTGAGGTCGCCGGCGACGACGGCGTGCGGGACGTCCATCGCACCGATCCGGTCCAGCAGAATCCCCGCCTGGGCCTGCCGTTCCTCCCGCTGCAGGCTCAGGTGACAGCTCACGACACCGAGCCGCGCACCGGCGATCCGTACGACCGCCGTGGCCAGACCCCTGCGGTGCAGCCCGGGAGTGAGCGGCAGCAGGACGTCCTCGGTGCGTTCGACGGTGGCGCGCAGCGAACAGAGCAGCAGGGGCCCGGCTGCCGTGGCCCCGCCGCTGAGGATCACCAGATCGGTCATGGCCGCGAGCCTGGCCGCGGCCTTGCGCCAGCGGAAGAAGCGCGGGGCCTCCTGGACGCACACCAGGTCGGGGGCGCAGGCGCGGATGACGCGGGCCAGCGCTTCGGTGTCGTCACGCAGTGAGCGGACGTTGTAGCTGAGCACCCGGATGACGGCCGAACCGTCCGGCTCGGTACGGGAGTCGGGCAAGGGCATCGGCATCGTGACCATGGGAGGCACGATACGACGGACGCCCGTCGCTCCCCGGAGGGCGCGACGGGCGTCGGACGTGCTGGGGTGGGGTCAGCCCTGGCGAGCCAGGTCCGCCGCGCCCACCAGGCCGGCCTTGCCGCCCAGTTGGGCCGCGAGGACCTGCGCGTGCGGGCGCCACTCCCCGCCGATCAGCCAGCGCCGGAACGACTTGCGGATCGGGTCGAGGACCAGTTCGCCCTCGTCCGAGACGCCGCCGCCGACGATGAAGGCGGACGGGTCGAAGAGGGAGGCGAGGTCGGCCAGTCCGGCTCCGGCCCAGCGCGCCAGCTCACGGAAGGAGTCGACGGCGACCGGGCAGCCCTGCCGGGCGGCCTCACTGATGTGCTTGCCCTCGATGCCCTCCACCGTGCCGTCACCGAGCCCGAGCAGGATCGTGGCGTTCTCCGGGGTGGCGTTGGCGCGCTGCTTCGCGTACCGGACGAGCGCGCGCCCGGAGGCGTACTGCTCCCAGCAGCCCTGGCTTCCGCAGCCGCAGAGCAGCCCGTCCGGGACGACCCGGATGTGACCGAATTCCGCCGCCACTCCGAAGCGTCCGCGGCGCAGCTTGTTGCCGATGATGATGCCGCCGCCCAGGCCGGTGCCGAGCGTGATGCAGATGACGTCGTCGTGCCCCTGGCCGGCACCGAAGCGGTACTCGCCCCAGGCCGCCGCGTTGGCGTCGTTCTCGACGACCACGGGGAGGCCGACGCGCTGCTCGACCTTGTCCTTGAGCGGCTCGTGGCGCCAGTTGATGTTCGGGGCGAAGAGCACGGTGGCGCGCTTGTCGTCGACGTATCCGGCCGCGCCGATGCCTACGGCCTCGACGTCGTGTCCCTCGCTCGCTCCGGCCACGGCGGCGCTGATCGCGTCCACGATGCCTTCGGCGGTCGGCGGGGTCGATACCTTGAACGTCGAGAGGATCCGGCCCTCTTCGTCGACCACTCCAGCCGCGATCTTCGTGCCGCCGATATCGACGCCGATGGTGAGTCCCATGAATCCCTCAGTTTCGGTCGAGCCCCGCTACGGCCAACCGTACCCGAGCCGGGGACGGGTATTTCCTGCCCAGGGTCAGTCCAGGTCGATGTGTTCGCTGCCGCCGGTGCCCTCGTCACGCGGGTCCGAGGGGTCCTCGGCCGCCTTCTTCCCTGGACCGGAGGTGCTTCCGGTGCCGCCCGAGGTACCTCCGGCGCCCTCGGTGCCCCGGGTCCAGCGGCCCTCCTGGCCCTCGACGGCGGAGCGGTAGGCGGCGAGGAGTTCGTTCCCCGCGGCGGCGAGATGGTCGAACAGTTCCGGATTGCGGTCGATGACGGGCTCGACGGCGGACTTGGCCTGCCGGATCACCTGCTGGACGGTGCCCTGGGCCGCCATGCCGAGCAGCGGCGACTGGAGCGACGAGACCTTGTCGGCCACCGCGTCGATCAGTTTGCGCAGCTCCTCGGCGGCGGAACCCGGCTGCTGTCCGTACTGGGCACGGCGGCGGGCCTTCTCCGCTTCGAGGTCCTCGGCGCAGGCCTCCGCCCACGCGTCGTCGTCGACGGGACGATCGGTGGCTTCACTCATGGCGGACTCCTGCGACGCGATTGTCTGCGTGGCCGTGCGAGCCACGTACTACCGACGTTACCCGAACGGTGGTACGCCGTTCATTGTGTCCGAGGCCAGAGCCCGGGGTCAGGTGTGAACCGGACACGCAGGACGCCGTCGGTCAGCGCGGCCCCCGAGACGGTACAGCGGCGCAGCGCGGACTCCAGACGCAGGATCCGGTGGAACGGCCCTGCGGTGAGGAGCAGTTCGTCGCCGCGCCTGACCAGCTTGAGGTCCTCCTTGACGGCCCCGGGCAGCGGCAGGCACCAGGCGATGACGCCGTCGCCGGCGTCCTCGGTCCACCACGGGTCCCCGGCGTGTCCCGGCGCCCGGTCGTCCGGTGCGCAGGTCTCGGCGAGGAGGTCCAGGTCCTCCAGGGTGCGGGGCTCGCGGCCGAGGTGGGCGGTCTCACGCACGGAGGTTCCGGGCGCCCACTCCTGGTGCCAGTGGTCCAGGCACTTCTCCTGCCGGGCGGCGAGATCGGCGAACCAGGGGTCGGCCGAGTGCCGGGGCAGGACCCTGGAGGCCACGACGGAGTCGACGCGCAGTCCGTGCAGGGCGAGTCCGGTACGGGCGGTGCTCAGCGCCTCGCCGCCGGCCCGTCCGGGTTCTGCGACCAGCCTCACGGTGGTCGCGCCGTCCTCGATCAGTGCCTCGACGGCGGCCAGTTCGGCGTCCTTGCGGGCGGCGGACTCGTAGAGCCACTGGGCGGGCATGGGGACGCCGGCGAGCTGGGCGAGGACCGGGCGCAGGGCACGGGCGGCCTGGCGTTCCCGGGGCAGGAGGCGGCGCAGATAACGGCGCAGCTGTCCTGGCAGGGCGAGCAGGGCGAGGGCTTCGGTGAGCGGGGGCAGGTCGACGACGAGGACCTCGTGGCCGTCCTCCGCCCGGTCTCCCCCGGCCGCCCGGCGCAGGGCGTGGAGGAAGGCGAGCTGTGCGCTGCCCGGCAGTTCGGTGAGTTCCTCACCGTCGAGCCGGTTGGCTCCGAGCAGGTCCAGCACCCCGGACGCCCGGTCCTGGAGGTCGAGCAGCTCGTCACGGAAGTGGGCGGCGGAGTCGATACGGGCGCAGGCCAGCCGCTCGGTGACCTCGGTGGGCGCGGTGCCCGCCGGGAAGGCGGGCACCGCGTCCGCGGAGATCAGGAGGGTGCGCCGGCCGCTGCGGGCCGAGGCGAGCGCGGTCGCCGCGGCGACGGTCGTACGGCCTGCGCCGCCGGGGCCGGTGACGAGGACCGTGCGCACGTGATCAGGCCTTCGGGACGGACTCGACGCGCTTCTTCAGCCCGGCGAGGGCCCGGTCGATGATGACCTTCTCGGCCTTGCGCTTGATCATTCCGATGAGCGGGATCTTGACGTCGACGGCGAGCCGGTAGGTGACCTCGGTACGGTCGCCGTCGCCCAGGGGTGCCAGCGCGTAGCTGCCGTCGAGCGCGCGCAGCATCTGGGACTTCACGAGGGTCCAGCCGACCTCGTACTCACTGTTCCAGGTGTACGCGAGAACGTGGTCGTCCTTGATCGCTCCGGCGTCCAGGACGAGGCGGACCTGCTCGGCACGGCCCTGGTCGTCCGTGGCCAGGATCTCGGCCTCCTTCACCTCTCCGGTCCATTCCGGATAGCGGGCGAAGTCGGCGATCACTCCCATGACGTCGGCCGGTGCCGCCTCGATCGTGATGCTCGAGCTGGTGTGTTCAGCCATCGCCGTGGCCCTCCAGTGCGGTGTACCGGTCGCGTTCGGCAGAAGCCTGCCGTGTGCAGGCTATCGCGTGCCGACGGCCCTCCCGTCCGCGCCCCGGCCCCGGGACGGTGGTCGTGTCGCTCACCACTCCAGGGCCCAGGGGCGACCGCTGGAGGCGAAGTGGCCGACGTTGACGCATTCGGTGACGCCGATCCGCATCCGCCGGACCAGGGGCTGGTGGACATGGCCGAAAATCGCGTAGCGGGGGCGGGTCCGGTGGATGGCGTCGAGGAGCGCGCGGCTGCCGCGCTCGAAGCGCCGGGCCACTGTGTCGTACGTCAGCTCGGGGACGTCCGGCGGGATGTGCGAGCACAGGACGTCCACCGGCCCGAGCGCCTCGACCTTGGCCGCGTACTCCTCGTCGCTGATCTCGTACGGGGTGTTCATGGGAGTCCTGAGGCCGCCCCCCACGAACCCGAAGACCCGGCCTCCGATCTCGACGCGTTCGCCGTCCAGCACGGTGGTACCGGCATTGGCGTACTCGGGCCAGAGCGCGGGCACGTCCACGTTGCCGTACGTGGCGTAGGTCGGGGTGGGCATGACCGCGAACATCTCGGCGTACTGCTTGCGTACGGCGGACAGGATCGCCGCGTTGCGGTCCCGGCCGGCCCACAGTTCGCGGCCGAAGGCGCGTGCCTCCTCGAAGCGGCGCGCGGTGCGCAGCTCGACGATGCGGTCGGCGTTGGCCACTCCGAACAGGTCGGGGAAGATGCCGCGCGAATGGTCGGCGTAGTCGAGGAAGAGGACCAGGTCACCCAGACAGATGAGGGCGTCCGCGCCGTCGCCGGCGCGCGCCAGCGCCTCCGCGTTCCCGTGCACGTCGCTGACCACGTGCACGCGTGTCCGCCGAGTGGGGGTTGTGTGCTGATTGTGCGGTGTGCCGGCTCGCATGCGGATCACCCTAGGTCGCCGCGCGCCGCTCTGGGTAGAGGCCGCCGGACCTGCGATTACTTCCGGATAGGGACACGGGTGGACTAATGTGCGCCGAAGTACCACCGATATGTGTGATGCATAAGACATCTGGCCGGATCCCCCTTTCCGGAACCGAGTACCGGTGGGTAACGTCCCGCCAGTCCAGTCGTGCTCACCCCACTGAGCATCTGCCAGTCTTGGACCGATCCGGTACGTCGCACAGAGCCGTGGAACCGGAGCCCGATGAGGAGCAGCAGTCTTGCGCGAGTTCAGCCTTCCGGCCCTGTACGAGGTCCCCACGGACGGCAACCTGACGGATCTCATCCGCCGCAACGCCGCTCAGCATCCCGATGTCGCGGTGATGAGCCGGAAGGTGGCCGGTGTCTGGACGGACGTCACGGCGACCCGGTTCCTCGCTGAGGTCAGAGACACCGCCAGAGGCCTGATCGCGTCGGGTATCCAGCCGGGCGACCGCGTCGCGCTGATGTCGCGCACCCGCTTCGAGTGGGTCCTGCTGGACTTCGCGATCTGGTGCGCGGGCGCCGTCACCGTGCCGGTGTACGAGACCAGCTCGCCCGAGCAGGTCCAGTGGATACTCGGCGACTCGGGCGCCGTCGCGGTCCTCGTGGAGAGCGACGCCCACGCCGAGTCCGTCACCGCCGTGCGGGACCGGCTCCCCGGCCTGCAGCACGTCTGGGAGATCGACCGGGGCGCCGTCGACGAGCTCGTGGCCGCGGGTGCGGGAGTCTCCGACGAGACGCTGGACCTGCGCATGGTGAGCGCCAAGGCCGACGACCCGGCGACGATCGTCTACACCTCTGGCACCACGGGCCGCCCCAAGGGCTGTGTGCTGACGCACCGCGGCTTCTTCGCCGAGTGCGGCAACATCGTGGAGCGGCTGAAGCCCCTCTTCCGTACGGGCGAGTGCTCCGTCCTGCTGTTCCTGCCCACCGCGCACGTCTTCGGCCGGCTGGTCGAGGTCGCCTCGGTGATGGCCCCGATCAAGCTCGGCTGCGTGCCGGACATCAAGAACCTCACCGACGAGCTGGCCTCCTTCCGGCCGACGCTGATCCTCGGTGTGCCGCGGGTGTTCGAGAAGGTCTACAACTCGGCGCGGGCCAAGGCCCAGGCCGACGGCAAGGGCAAGATCTTCGACCGTGCCGCCGACACCGCGATCGCGTACAGCCGCGCGCTGGGCACGCCGGAAGGCCCCTCGGTGGGCCTGAAGATCAAGCACAAGGTCTTCGACAAGCTGGTGTTCGGCAAGCTGCGGGCCGTGCTCGGCGGCCGGGGCGAGTACGCGATCTCCGGCGGCGCACCACTGGGCGAGCGGCTCGGCCACTTCTTCCGCGGCATCGGCTTCACGGTGCTCGAGGGCTACGGCCTCACGGAGACCTGCGCCGCCACGGCGTTCAACCCGTGGGACCGGCAGAAGATCGGCACGGTCGGCCAGCCGCTGCCGGGCTCGGTCGTCCGGATCGCCGACGACGGCGAGGTGCTGCTGCACGGCGAGCACCTCTTCACCGGCTACTGGAAGAACGAGGCTGCGACGGCCGAGGCGCTGGCCGACGGCTGGTTCCACACGGGTGACATCGGCACGCTCGACGAGGACGGCTATCTCGCGATCACGGGCCGAAAGAAGGAGATCATCGTCACGGCGGGCGGCAAGAACGTCGCCCCCGCGGTGATCGAGGACAGGATCCGCGCGCACGCCCTGGTCGCCGAGTGCATGGTGGTCGGTGACGGGCGCCCGTTCGTCGGCGCGCTGCTCACCCTCGACGAGGAGTTCCTCTCCCGCTGGGCCGAGGAGAACGGCAAGCCGGCCGGTTCGACCGCGGTCTCGCTGCGCGAGGACCCCGAGCTGCTGGCCGAGGTGCAGCGGGCGGTGGACGACGGCAACGCGGCGGTGTCCAAGGCGGAGTCGGTACGCAAGTTCCGCATCCTGGCAGCGCAGTTCACCGAGGAGGCGGGCCACATCACGCCGTCGCTGAAGCTGAAGCGCAACGTCGTGGCGAAGGACTTCGCGGACGAGGTCGAGTCGATCTACCGCGGCTGACCCCGGACGTATGTGGGAGGGCCCGCACCGTGACGGTGCGGGCCCTCCCGCATGCTCAGAGCAGCGTCTTCAGGTGTTCGGCGAGCAGGTCCCAGCGCCATTTCTCCTCGACCCACGCCCTGCCCCGCTCCCCCATGCGCCGGCGCAGCTCCGGGTCGCCGAGCAGGGTGACGATCCGGTCGGCGGAGTCCTCGGCGGAGCCGCCCCGCACCACCCACCCGGTCTCGCCGTCGAGCACTGCGTCGGGGGCACCCCCCGAGTCACCGGCCACGACCGGCAGCCCGGTCGCCGACGCCTCCAGGTAGACGATGCCGAGGCCTTCGACGTCGAGTCCGCCGCGCCGCGTGCGGCAGGGCATGGCGAACACGTCGCCGGCGCCGTAGTGCGCGGGAAGTTCTTCCCAGGGCACGGGTCCGGTGAAGCGCACGGAGTCCTCGACACCGGTCTCGGCCGCCAGCTTCTTCAGCTGCCCGGCGTACGGGCCGCCGCCCACGACGAGCAGGACGGCGTCCGGCACCCGCGCCAGGATCGCCGGCATGGCCAGGATGAGGGTGTCCTGCCCCTTGCGCGGCACGAGCCGCGAAACGCATACGACGACGGGCCGGTCCGCGAGGCCGAGCCGCGCCCTCACGCGGTCGCCGCCCGAGGCCAGGTGGAAGGTCTTCTCGTCGACGCCCGGCGGCAGCTGCACCATGCGGTCGGCGGCCTCCGGGGTGAGCGCGGCGGCGATCCTGGACCGGGTGTACTCACCGAGGTAGGTGATCGTGTCGGTGCCCTCGCCGATGCGGCGCAGCAGCTGCCGGGACGCGGGCAGTTGGGCCCAGCCCGCCTCGTGGCCGTGCGTGGTGGCCACGAGGCGGCGGGCGCCGGCCCTGCGCAGCGCGGGCGCCATCAGCCCCAGGGGGGCCGCCGCACCGAACCACACGGAGGAGCAGCCGTGTTCGCGCAGCAGCCCGGCCGCCCGTCGGGTGACCCGCGGGGTGGGCAGCAGCATCGTCGTACGGTCGCGTACGACGGTGAAGGGCTGCTCGGCGTCGAAGGCGGCGGTGGCCTCGGCGCCTTCCGCGCCGCGCTTCCAGGTGGAGGCGTAGACGACGAGCCGCTCCGGGTCCATGCGCAGGGCCATGTTGTGCAGGAAGGCCTGGATGCCACCGGGGCGGGGCGGGAAGTCGTTCGTCACGATCAGCGTCTTGTCCATCGCCGCCGACAGTACCGGGCGGCCCGACGGCCCTGCCTGACGGCTCCCGCACAGCCTGGGCCTGCATCATGGCGTGCATGACGGTCGTCAGGACAGGTGCGAGCGGCCGGGCTCTGTCCCTCGCCGTGTGGGGCCTCACCCGGGCGGTGCTGCTGCTCTGCGTCTTCAAGGTGTTCACGGTGCCCGGGCCTGACGTCACGAGCGACGTCTCGGTGATCTACCGGGGCTGGTACGAGGTGCTCCGCGCCGGTTCGTATCCGCTCGACGACGTCACCTGGCAGTATCCGCCCGCCGCAGCGCTCGCCGTGCTCTCCCCGGATCTGCTGCCCTTCCTGGAGTACGCCTCTGCCTTCTTCGTCCTCGTGCTGCTGTGTGACGCACTGGTGTTCGGACTGCTCCTGTACGCGGGAGGCCGGCCGGGCATGCGCGGCGCGGGCACATGGCTGTGGGTGGTGGGTGTGCCGTTGCTCGGGCCGACCGTGTACGCCCGCTACGACCTGATGGTGACGGCCGTCGCGGTGGCGGCTCTGCTGGCGGGTGTGCGCAGTCCCCGCGCGCTGGGAGCGCTGGCCGCCTTCGGCACGCTGCTGAAGGTCTGGCCGGTGCTGCTGCTCGTGGGCACCGCCCGGGGCCGGGACACCCGCAGGTCCTGGTCGGCGGCGGCGGTGACGGCCGCCGTGTCGGCCCTGGTGGCCGCGGTGGTGCTGCCGGGCGCGTTCGCCTTCCTGACGTTCCAGCGGGACCGGGGGCTGGAGATCGAGTCGCTGGGTGCGCTGGTCTTCCATGTGGCCCGGCAGTTCGGCTGGGAGGGCCGGGTCGAGCTCCGTTACGGCTCGATGGAGTTCGCCGGCCCGCATGTGGCGCTGGTGAGCACACTGGCCCTGGCGCTGAGCGTGCTCGCCTTCGGATGGCTGCTGGTGTGGCGGCTGCGGGCCCGTACGTTCGCGGTGCACACCCCGGCGGACGCGGCGTTCACGGCGGTGCTGCTGTTCACCGTGACCAGCCGGGTCATCAGCCCCCAGTACATGGTGTGGCCGCTCGGGCTGGCCGCGGTCTGCCTGGTGTTCCGGGGCAGCCGGATGACCCGGCCCGCGTGCCTGGTCCTGGTGGCCACCGCCGTCACGCTGCTGGAGTTCCCGCTCGGCTTCGCACACGTGGTGGCGAGCGACGCGGAGGGCGTGGCGCTCATGACCGTACGCAACGGTCTGCTGGTGGCCGCGACGCTCGGGGCCGGGCGGCGGCTGTGGCGGGACACCGTGCCGTCCGCCGGGCGGGGGCGTCCGGCGGAGCGGCTCAGCCGAGACGGGCGCGCAGGTACTCCCGCCAGCGCGCCGTGAAGTCCTGGGGGGTGGTCCCGAGCACCGTGTGCATGGCCTGCTCCACGGCCCCGTCACGCTCCGAACGGCTCCCCACGGCCTTGTAGAAGGCGATCAGCTCCTCCTCGCCCCAGTCCCTCGCGATCAGCTCGCAGGCCAGCCAGCCGCCCTCGTACGCCCGGGAGAGCTTCGCCGCGTCCTCGCCGAAGCCGAAGTCCTCGTCGGACGGCAGCCGCGCGGGCAGATCACCGCTCCTGACCGCTTCGGCGAGTTCCGGCGCGACCTCGGGGGCCGTGCGGCTCTCCTGACGGTAGGCGGCCCGGTCGGCGAAGCCCTCCGAGAGCCAGACGGGGGTGGCGGCGGAGGTGTGCGCCCGGGTCGCGACATGGGTGGTCTCGTGGGTGAGGACGACGCGCTGCCCGAAGTCACCGAGCATTCCGTAGGCCTGCGGGTTGACGATCACCCGGTCCGCGGGCGCCCGGCCGCCGCCGCCGACCTCGCCGGTGGTGACGGCCGCTATGCCCCGGTAGCTGGCCGCGGGTGAGTCCAGGAGTCCTGCCATGTCCTCCACCGACTCGGGCACGATCACCACGACCCGCTCCCCCCAGGGCTCCGGCCATGCCCCGGTGACGGCGGGGACGGCGGCGTCGGCGGTGGCCGCGATCCGGCGCAGTTCCGCCGCCTGGCGGCCCACCCCGAGGACCAGGCTGTGCGTGCCCCGTACGACGTCGACGTCACCCTGCTCCCACAGCTGCCCCGGGGCGCCGTCGGCGGCCCGGTCGGCGGAGATGTACCAGGTGCGGCCGTCGTCGCGGCGGACCAGCTCCACCGTGCGGGAGGAGGACATGGGGGCCTTGTCGTAGCCCTTGATCCGGTACCGGAGTTCGACCTCCGCCGTGACCCGGTCCCCTCCCTCGCCCGTCACGTCCTTCACCTCGTACGCCCATGACTCAAGCGGTACGTCGGCGAGGTTGCGGAGCTCGGCACTCTGGGCCGCCCGGAAGGAGGCCGCCCTGGGGTCGAGCGCCGCCAGGTACGCGGCGGTGTCGTGCCCCATGACCGCTGCGGCGCGGCGTTCCAGGGTGGCGCCGACCTCCTGGGCGGTGATCCCGGTGGGGGCCTCCCGTGGGGCGGCGCACGCGGGCGCGATCAGCAGAGCGGCGAGCACGGCGCCCGCCGTGCTCCGTCTGCGGGTGCGCTCCCGCCGCGCGTCCTGCGTTCGAACAGCCATCGGGCCGATCGTACGGTCAGACGCGGGCGGCCGAGGAGACGGGCGTCACGCCGGCAGGGGCACGGCGCACCGGCGCCCGTCGGCAGGGGGCATGGACGACCTGCCCGTCGCCGGTGGTGTGCGCGGCGGCCCGTCGCCCGGGGCGGGCGGACCGGCGGACGGGAGCCGCGCTGCGGCGCGGACAGTGACCGGACGGCCGCGGACCGCCCGAGTACCACGCCCGCAGCGGAGAGTGCCGGAACGGCGCCGCCCCGCCGGTGACCTGTGGTCTCCGGCGGGGCGGGCATCGGTGCGGGTGGCGGGATTCGCCCGTTCGGGCGTCAGCCGACCCGCACGCCGAACTGGAAGGACCCGAGGTACTCCATCGCCTCGTAACGCACGTTCGTACCCGGGTACGGGGCGTGCAGGACCTGGTTGTTGCCGGCGTAGATCCCGACGTGCGAGGTGTTGCTGAAGAAGACCAGGTCGCCCGGCTTCAGTCCGCTGCGGCCGATCCGCACACCGTCGTTGACCTGCGTGTACGTCGTGCGGGTGATCTGGACACCGGCCTGGCCGAAGGCCCACTGGGTCAGACCCGAGCAGTCGTACGAGTTGGGACCCGTGCCACCGCGGAAGTACGGCTTGCCGATCTGCGTGGCGGCGGCCTGGAGGGCGGCGGCGCCGACACCGGAAGCGGGGACCTCGTTGCCCAGCTCGACCCGGTCACCGGCGGCGCGGCTGGCGCGCTGCTCCTCCTCGGCCATCTTGGCGCGCTCGGCGGCGGTGAGGGTGTTGAGCAGCTTCTGGGCGTCGGCCAGCTTGACCTGGTACTTCTTCTTGTTCTCGTCCAGTGTCTTGCGGACGTCGGCGAGGTCGTTGAGCTTGCCCTGCGCCTCCTTGCGCTGCTGCGCGAGACTGCGCTGCTTGGCCTGGATCTTCTCCAGCGACTGGGCCTGCTTGGCCGTCAGCTGGTCGAGCGCGGAGGCCTGGTCGAGGAAGTCGTCCGGGTCCGAGGAGAGCAGCAGCTGGACCGACGGGTCGAGGCCACCGGAGCGGTACTGCGCGGTGGCGAGCGAACCGAGTTCACCACGCAGGGTGTTCAGCTCCGCCTGCCCACGGGCGACCTTGTCCTGGAGGGCGTCGGCCTGCTCCTTGAGCTTGTCCTGCTGCTCCTTGGCGCCGTTGGCCTTCTCGTTGACGATCTCGGCCTCGTGGTACAGCTTGTCGACCTTCGCCTTGACCTCGCTCTTGGTCGGCTTGGGGTCGGCGTGGGCGGCCTGGGAGGTCAGGGCCACGGCAGCAGCGGCGGTCGCGGTGAGCACGGTCACGCGGGCGCGGCTCGGCTGCTTGGGACGGCGGTGGGACCCCACGAAGGCGAGCTCCTTCTTCCTCGAGCCGCCTACCGGGCTGTGGGGGGATGCGAATGAATCCCCGGCTCCGCGAACGTCACGGAATCGGCGGTTCCTTCGCTGTCACCCCTGGTGGGCAATCAACCGTGCGAAGGTTCGAGGCCTGACCCTAGTGACCATCTTGTGATCAGTTCAAATCCTCACGGGCAAAATCTCGTCACACCAGGCACTTCTTTACTTTCATCACACTGCCTGTAGCGGTGACTTGACGGTACGTTCCATAAATTCCGGCAAGTCGCCCATGCCTCACAAGACGCCTCAGACTCGCGAAAGGCGCTTCAGGAGCAAGGCGGACGCGACCGGCCGCGCCCCCGCCTTCGCGACCCCGTCCGCGACTTCGCGGTCGGTGGAGACCACGACGACAGGCCTGCCCGGCGGTTCGGCGCGCGCCAGTTGCCTGATCAGCTCGTCCGCGGTCACCCCTGCCTTGCTGAACAGCACACGGACCCCGCGGGGCGGTGCGAGCAGGACCGGGACGGCCAGCTCGGCGCCGTCGAAGACGCAGGTCATCTCGGCGCCGGTCTGCGCCGCGAGGACCGAGAGGCCGCCCAGGAGGCGCAACCGCTGCTTCTCCAGGGGCATCTGCGGATAGCCGGTCTTCGTGACGTTGTAGCCGTCGACGATCAGATGCGCCTGCGGCAGGGCGAGCAGCTGGTCGAGCAGCGCCGGGTCGGTCTCCGAGAGCGCCCTGGCCGCGATGTCCTTGGGCGACATCCGGCCGGGCTCCACCGCTTCGACGCCGTCCGCGGGACGGAGCGAGGAAGGGGGCAGGGCCAGTTCACGGCGGAGTCCCTGCGCGGCGTCGAGCACGGTGTCCAGGAGCAGCCGCAGCCGCATGTCCTCGACCGAGCGCCCCTCCCTGGCCGCTCTGCGGCCCGCCTCGACGGATGCCTCCGCCTCGGCCAGCCGCGCCTTGAGCCGTCGGGACTCGATCTCGGCGGCGGAGACCTGGGCCGCCGCCTCGGCCCGCACCGCGTCGGCCTCGGTCCCGGACTTCCGCAGGGCCGCCTCTCCGCGCTTCACCTCGCTCAGGGCACTGCGCAGCTTGCGGTGCAGCGAGTCGGCCTCCTTGCGGGAGGCCTCCAGCTCCGAGCGCAGCCGCTCGGTCTCGGCCCTGGTCTGGCCGCGGGCGCGGTCGAGCTCCTCGCGCAGCCGTTCCAGCTCGCGCCTGGTCTCCTCGTCCGCCAGCTCGGCGTGCGCCCGCTGGACCTCCTCGCCCGCCGCGGCCACCAGTTTGACCCAGCCGGCCGGCCGCAGCACGTAGGCGGCGGCGGCCACGTCGACGGGGTCGGCGGCGGCGGGCGGCGCACCGGAGGTGAGCGCGTCGGCGAGCTCCGGCTGGGTCTGGACGATCCGCTCACCGATACGACGGCGGAACACCGGGTCGCTCTCCAGGGCGGCGGCCATCGCGTTACCGGCGAACTTGGCCCGCCTGCTCGGGGTGAAGCGGGCGTACTGACGGAGCTGGGAAGGGAGTTCGCCGACGGTCAGGCCGCCGAACGCGTCGGATACCAGCGCCACCACCTTGCGGCGTACGCCTTCGGGCAGCGGACGGTCGAGCGACTCCGCGGTGCCGTCGGCCGCATCGGCCGGTTCGGCGCCGCCTGCCGGCTGCTCCACCATCCATCACCCCAATGTGTCTGTCCGCGCGGCTCCGTCAGGAGTCGGCACCTGGCCTGTCGACCAGCTCGATCTGGTCCACGGCGTTGCACCAACGGCAGCGCACCGACTCGATGGTCTCACTGACCACCTCGCGCTCCTCGACACTCGACTCCCCGGCCAGGTCGAGATGCACGTACTCCACGACCTTCGAGGAGCGCGTCACATCGAAACGGGTGAGGTTGCCGCAGAGCGTGCAGCGCCAGCGGGTCCCGTCCGTCGGCTGGGGAACCGTCGTCATCGTTGCGTCCTCTTTCGTCGTTCGTCGAGTCTGTGCGTGCCCAGGTCTTCGATCTCGCGGTGCGCCGTCGAACTGCGGATGTCCTGCCGTAACCCTACGGCCTTGCGCATACGTATCGGCACGGCGAGGCGGTCTGTCCTGTTCTCGCCGGTTGCGTCATGCTCTGTACGTGATCGATTTGCGGGAAGTCGACTGGCGGGAACGGGCAAGAGAGCTCGGCGCGGCGGCAACGGCGGGGGGCGCCCCGGTCACGTACGGGCTGATGGCTCTGTGCTGCGCGGTGTTCCTGATCAGCCCGCTCTCCGGGTTCAACCCCGCCTACGGCAGTGCCGACGCGCTCCTGGCCGCCCAGGCCGGGTACTTCGAGCGGTGGGGTGTCATCCCCGGCGAGCTCGTGGACGGTTCCGCGCACGCGGTGCTGACCCCGCTGACCGCGCTCTTCGTGCACGGCAGCTGGCTGCACCTGCTGGGCAACATGCTCTTCCTGTACGTCTTCGGCGCGATGACCGAGGAGCGCATGGGCCGGACCGAGTTCGCCTTCTTCTACCTCGCGTGCGGCTACTTCGCCCTGGTGGCCTACGCGGTGGTGCACGCGGACTCGGACCAGACGCTGGTCGGCGCGTCGGGGGCGATCTCCGCGGTGCTCGGCGCCTTCCTCTACCTCTTCCCCAGGGCCCGGGTCACCAGCCTCTTCCCGTTCCTCTTCTTCCTGCCGCTGCGTTTCCCGGCCTGGATCGTGCTCGTCTTCTGGTTCGTCCTGCAGTGGCTGGCGGCACGGAGCGCGGGCAGCGGACCGGGCGTGGCGTACCTCGCGCACGTGGCGGGTTTCATGGCCGGGTTCCTCTACGCCTGGGTGCGGTTCCGGGGTACTACAGTGAAGTCTCCAGCCACGGCCACCGAGGGAGAAAGCCAGCCGTGATCACCGCGATCGTGCTCATCAAAACCAGCGTGGACCGGATTCCCGAGATCGCCGAGGCCATCGCCGCGCTGGACAGCGTCAGCGAGGTCTTCTCGGTCACCGGTACGTACGACCTGATCGCCATGGTCCGGGTGGCCCGGCACGACGATCTGGCCGATGTCATCCCGGGCCGGATCAGCAAGATCCAGGGTGTCGAGGCCACCGACACCCACGTGGCGTTCCGCACGTACTCGCAGCACGACCTCGAAGCGGCCTTCGCGATCGGCCTCGACGCCTGAGACACCCCACGCCACAAGGCGTACGGCTCCGGCCGGGGACGGGAGGCACCGCGCCTCCCGTCCCCGGCCGGAGCCGTTTCCGGACCTGTCAGACCTGCGCGGCACCCCGGTCGGGCACGCAGCGGCCCTCCTCGGTGCGGTACGTCCAGCGGGCACCCTTGCTCACCAGCTCGCGGACGGCGCCCAGGAACCGCTCGATGTGCTCGTCCGGCGTGCCCGCTCCGAAGCTCACCCGGATGGCGTTGAGGGACTTCTCCCCCGGCGCGGCCTCGGGAGCGCCGCACTCGCCCGGGTCCTGGGGCTCACTGCCCAGGAGGGTCCGCACCAGCGGGTGGGCGCAGAACAGTCCGTCGCGCACCCCGATGCCGTACTCCGCGGAGAGCGCAGCGGCGAAGTGCGAGCTGTTCCATCCCTCGACCACGAAGGAGATGACGCCGACCCGCGGGGCGTCGTCACCGAAGAGCGAGAGCACCTTGACCTCGGGGACCGCCGCGAGGCCCTCGCGGACGCGGGTCACCAGCTGCTGCTCCCGCGCGACCAGCCGGTCGAAGCCGGCCTCGGTCAGGGCCTTGCAGGCGGCGGCGATGGAGTAGACGCCGATGACGTTGGGCGAGCCCGCCTCGTGCCGGGCCGCGGTGGTGTGCCACTCGACGTCCACCCCGCCGTCGGTGCGCCGGGCGACCTTGCGGGAGGCGCCGCCGCCCGCGAGGTACGGCTCCGCGTCCACCAGCCAGTCGGCACGGCCCGCGAGGACACCCGACCCGAAGGGCGCGTACAGCTTGTGACCCGAGAAGGCGACCCAGTCGACGTCCAGCTCGGCGATGTCCACGGGGTGATGGGGCGCCAGCTGCGCGGCGTCGAGCACGATGCGCGCTCCGTGGGCGTGGGCGGCGGCGGCCAGTTCCCTCACCGGCCACAGCTCGCCGGTGACGTTGGACGCGCCAGTGACACAGACCAGCGCGGGGCCGTAGGGCTCACGGCCGGCCAGGGCCGTCTCCAGGGTGGCGACCGCCTGGTCCGGGGTGCGGGGGGCGTCGAGGTAGGTCACGCGGGCGTCGCGCCAGGGCAGCAGCGAGGCGTGGTGCTCGGTCTCGAACACGAAGACCTCGCAGCCGGCGGGCAGTGCGGCGGCCAGGAGGTTGAGGGAGTCGGTCGTCGAGCGGGTGAAGACCACCTGGTCGTCCGCGCGGCACCCGAGGAACTCCGCGACGGTCACGCGGCTGTTCTCGAACAGGTCGGTGGAGAGCTGCGAGAGGTACCCGGCACCGCGATGCACACTGCCGTAGTACGGGGCGTAGGCGGCAACGTCGTCCCACACCCGCTGGAGAGCCGGGGCGCTGGCCGCGTAGTCGAGGGCGGCGTACGTGACATCTCCACCCGTAACCAGCGGAACGGTGACATCCGAACCCAGAACCGACAGCGGGGCACAAATGGACTGGTCGACGGCAGCGGTGGAGACAGACATGGCGAACTCCCGTGAGAGGCAGGCGAGATCCACGCGCCGGCGATACGCAGCGGCGCGGAGAAGGAAGAAGAAAGGGTGTGCGGAGGAGGGCTTCGCGCCCTATCGCATTCGCTTGCTCACAAGAGGCTCCCTGGGACCAGGACCCCAAGGGGTGACATCAGACGATGCCGAGGGGCCCGCGCTTGCCACAGACCTCGCTGCCTGCGGCCTGGTCTTCACCCGGGGCACCCCGCCACGGACGGAGGGTTGCCGGACAGCGGGCCGGGGCCGTAGTCGCTGTCACTCATGACCTGCGCAGCATCTTGCCACAACCTCGGCGACGCGCAAGGGCGCAGTCCGCGATTCGGACTGCGCCCCCGGGTCCTCAGCCGGGACCAGGCTGGATCCGGCCCTCGCTCACATCGCCCGCCCTCAGGCGTTGCTGGCCGCCACCCAGCGCTCCAGCGCGCGCTTGGCCGCCCCCGAGTCGATGGACGTCGCGGCCCGCGCGATCCCGCCCGCGAGCTGCTCGCTCAGCGTGCCCTCGCCCGGGTCCAGCGCGACCAGCGCGGCGGCCGAGTTGAGCAGCACGGCGTCGCGTACGGGGCCGGTCTCCCCGTCGAGCAGCCGTCGGGCCACATCGGCGTTGTACGAGGAGTCCGCTCCGCGCAGCGCCTCGACGGGGACCAGGTCCAGGCCGACGTCGCGCGGGTCGAAGGCTTCCTCCCGGACCGTGCCCTCACGGACGATCCAGACCCGCGACGTCGCCGTGGTGGTCAGCTCGTCGAGGCCGTCGTCGCCCCGGAAGACGAGCGCGGAGTTCCCCCGGTCCGCCAGCACGCCCGCCACGATGGGCGCCATCTTCGGGTCGGCGACGCCGATGGCCTGGGAGCGCACCCGTGCCGGATTGGTGAGAGGGCCGAGGATGTTGAACGTGGTCTGGGTGCCGAGCTCCTTGCGCGCCCTGGCCGCGTACCGCAGGGCGGGGTGGAACTTCACCGCGAAGCAGAAGGTGATGCCCGCCTCCTCGGCGACGGCGACGACGCGCTGCGGCGTCAGTTCGAGGTTGACGCCGAGCTTCTCCAGCACGTCGGAGGCCCCGCTCGCCGAGGAGGAGGCACGGTTGCCGTGCTTGACGACCTTCGCGCCGGTCCCCGCGACGACGATCGCCGACATGGTGGAGATGTTGACGGTCTTGGCCATGTCGCCGCCGGTACCGACGATGTCGACCGTACGGCCGGGCACCTCGATGGTGTGGGCGTGCTCGTACATGGCGCGGACGAGTCCGGTGACCTCGTCGACGGTCTCGCCCTTGGCCCGCAGGGCGACCGCGAAGCCGGCGATCTGCACGTCGGTGGCCTCACCGCTCATGATGCGGTCCATGGCCCACGCTGTGTCGTCCGCGCCGAGGTGCTCGCCGCGCAGGAGGGGGGTCAGCACGCCGGGCCAGGTACGGGCCGCCACGCTGTCGCCGCCGTCCGGGGTCACAACGTTCATGGTCCGCTCCTGGGGTCCACAGCCGATACAAGGATGCCTCCCACCCTATCCAGCCCGGAGGACAGCGAAGAGCCCCGTCCATCGGATGGACGGGGCTCCCGCTGTGGCGTTCAGCTGAGGTGATCAGTGGTGGCCGTGGCCGCTGGTGATCTCCTTGTACTCCTCGGCGGTGGGCTTGGCGATCTGGTTGTTCTCGCCGTAGTAGCTCTGGCTGAGCCTCGCCCGCAGCTTCTGGATCGCCGACGGCTTGCGCTCGACGCCGTTCTCGTCGACCGTCGGGCCGATCTCGACCGGCTTGTACTGCTCGTGCGCCGTGAGCGTGTGCAGCTGCTCCGGGCCGAGCGGCTCGTGGATCTCGACGAACTCACCGTGCGGCAGGCGCTTGATGGTGCCGGACTCGCGCCCGTGCAGCACCTTCTCCTTGTCGCGGCGCTGGAGGCCGAGGCAGATCCGCCGGGTGACGACGAACGCGAGTACCGGGCCGACGAAGAAGGCGATCCGGACGAACCAGCTGATCGCGTTGAGCGACAGGTGGAAGTGGGTCGCCCAGATGTCGTTGCCGCCGCCGATCAGCATGACGAAGTAGATCGTCACCCAGGCGACACCCAGACCGGTACGGGTCGGAGCGTTGCGCGGACGGTCCAGGATGTGGTGCTCGCGCTTGTCGCCGGTGATCCACGACTCGATGAACGGGTAGAGCGCGAGCGCCCCGAGCACGACACCGAACAGCACCAGCGGGATGAGCACGCCCAGGACCAGCGTGTGGCCCCAGAGGTTGATCTCCCAGCCAGGCATCACACGGACGAAGCCTTCCGCGAAGCCCATGTACCAGTCCGGCTGAGCGCCCGTGGACACCTGGTCGGGACGGTACGGGCCGAGCGCCCAGATCGGGTTGATCGTGGCGATCGCGGAGAGGATCGCGATGAAGCCGAAGACCAGGAAGAAGAAGCCCCCGGCCTTGGCCATGTACACCGGCAGCAGCGGCATGCCGACGACGTTCTTGTTCGTCTTGCCGGGGCCCGCGAACTGCGTGTGCTTGTGGAAGAAGACCAGGATGAGGTGGCCGACCACGAGCCCGAGCATGATGCCCGGCAGCAGCAGGATGTGGATCGAGTAGAACCTCGAGATGATGTCCGTACCGGGGAACTCCCCGCCGAACAGGAACATCGAGATGTACGTACCGACGATCGGCATCGACAGGATCGCGCCCTGCGTGAAGCGCACACCCGTACCGGAGAGCAGGTCGTCCGGGAGCGAGTAGCCGGTGAACCCGGTGAACATGCCGAGCACGAAGAGCAGGAAGCCGAACAGCCAGTTGATCTCACGCGGCTTGCGGTACGCACCGGTGAAGAACACCCGGAACATGTGCACGAACATGCCGGCCAGGAAGATGATCGCGGCCCAGTGGTGGATCTGCCGGACGAGCAGACCACCACGGACGTCGAAGCTGATGTCCAGCGTCGAGGCGTAGGCCGCGGACATCCGGATGCCGTTCATCGGCTCGTACGAGCCGTGGTAGACGACCTCGTTCATGCTCGGGTTGAAGAACAGCGTCAGGTACACACCCGTGAGGATGATGATGATGAAGCTGTAGAGGCAGATCTCACCCAGCATGAAGGACCAGTGGTCCGGGAAGATCTTGCGCATGTTGGCCTTGGCCAGGCCGTAGATGCCCAGCCGGCCGTCCGCCCAGTCGGCAACCCGCTCACCGGCGGGCGCCTTGCGCTGTGTTTCCGTCGCAGTACTCATCCGCGCTCCCAGAAGGCAGGACCGACGGGCTCTTCGAAGTCACCGAGCGCTTCGAGGTTGCCCTCGCTGTTCACACCGATCCGCAGCTGCGGAAGGGCGTGACCGGCCGGACCGAAGATGACGCGGGCGCCGTCGGAGAGGTCGAAGGTGGACTGGTGGCACGGGCAGAGCACGTGGTGCGTCTGCTGCTCGTACAGGCTGATCGGGCAGCCGACGTGGGTGCAGATCTTGGAGAAGGCCACGATTCCCTCGTGGGCCCACTCGCGCTCGCGCTTGTCCTTGATGTTGTCCGGCTCGATGCGGATGATCATCAGGGCGGCCTTGGCGATCTGCGTCTGGAAGTCGTGCGCGTCCTCCTCCAGGCCCTCGGGCATGGCGAAGGTCAGCGAACCGACGACGACGTCCTCGGGACGCAGCGGCTCCATGGTGTTCATGTTGACGAGCTGCTTGCCCTTGGCCCACAGGGTCTTGCGGAGCTTCTTCTCCGGCAGCGGACCGAGGTCGCGCAGCAGCACCACACCGGAGAGCGGCACCAGGGCCAGCGCACCGAACATGGTGTTGCGGATCAGCTTCCGCCGTCCGATCGCCGACTCCTTGGCACCGGCCGCGAAGTCGGCCATGACCTTGGCCTTGACCTCGGGCGTCGCCTCGATGGCGTGCCGGTCGTCTGCGACCTCCACGTCGGACATCAGGGTGCGCGCCCAGTGGACGGCACCCGCGCCGATGAGGAAGAGCGCCAGCCCCAGGGTCAGGCCCAGGGAGAAGTTGAGTGCGCTCACATGGCCGAACGGCCAGATGAAGACGATCTTGTCGACCGGGAAGATGACGTACGAGGCGATGAAGCCGACCGTCGCCAGCATGGACAGCGTGAACATGAAGGCGACGGCGCGCTCGGAGCGCCTCGCGGCCCGTTCGTCGATGTCCTGGATGCGCGGCCGGTGGGCCGGCAGCCCCGGGTCGGCGAACGGGTCGCCCGCACCCTCTACCGCGCCGTGCGCGGTGCCCTGCTCTACCGGCAGGTTCTCTTCTGGAATCTGTTGGCTACTCATGACTTCTTGGCCTTAGCGGTGTGGGCCGCGACCCATACGGCGATGGCGATCAGGCCGCCCAGGCCGAAGATCCAGCCGAAGAGACCTTCACTGACGGGGCCGAGGCCACCGAGCGAGAGCCCGCCGGGGGACTCGGACTCACTGCCGTTGACGGTCTGGATGTACGCGATGATGTCTTTCTTCTCCTGCTCCGGCATGGTGCTGTCCGGGAAGGAGGGCATGCTCTGCGGGCCGGTCTGCATGGCCTCGTAGATGTGCTTCGGGCTCACGCCTTCGAGGTCCGGGGCGTACTTCCCGTTCGTCAGGGCACCGCCCTTGCCGGTGAAGTTGTGGCACTGCGCGCAGTTGTTGCGGAACAGGTCACCGCCCTTGGCCACGTCGGCGCCCGAGGGGTCGACCTGGCTCTTGGTGGGTGTGATCGGACCGGCGCCCAGGGACGCGACGTACGCCGCGAGCTGGTCGATCTCGGCCTGGGTGTAGATGACCTTCTTCTTCGGGACCTGGGCACCCGGCTGCTGAGCCGGCATGCGTCCGGTACCGACCTGGAAGTCGACGGCGGCGGAGCCCACGCCCACGAGGGACGGCCCGTCGGTGGTGCCCTGACCGCCGGATCCGTGGCAGCTTGCACAGCCCACGGAGTAGAGCTTCTTGCCCTCGTCGATGGCGAGGGACTGGGCGGTTTCGTCGGCCTGCGCCTTACCCGCAGGCGCAAACGCGGCGTACAGCCCCCCGGTAGCCGCCAGCGCGAGGAGTAGTACGACGACCGCCGCCAGCGGATGGCGTCGTCGTGCGGAGAGCTTTTTCACGGATTACCCCGGTGTCAGGATCTTCTGCGTCGATGGTGAGTGGGTGCGAGCCCGGTTACTTGATCATGTAGATCGTGGCGAACAGGCCGATCCAGACGACGTCGACGAAGTGCCAGTAGTAGGACACGACGATGGCGGCGGTGGCCTGTTCATGGGTGAATCTCGAGGCCGCGTATGTCCTGCCCAGGACGAGCAGGAAGGCGATGAGACCGCCTGTCACATGCAGACCGTGGAAGCCGGTCGTCAGGTAGAACACCGAACCGTACGGGTCGGAGGACAGGGAGAGACCCGCCTCCTTGACCAGCTCGGTGTACTCGAGGACCTGGCCTCCGATGAAGATCGCACCCATCACGAACGTGATGATGAACCAGGTGCGGAGCTTCTTCACATCGCCCCGCTCCGCGGCGAAAACGCCGAGCTGGCAGGTGAGAGAGGAAAGCACCAGGATCGTGGTGTTCGTCGCCGAGAACGGGAAGTTCAGATGGTGAGCCATCTCCTTCCAGTGATCGGGTCCCATCACCGATCGCAGGGTGAAGTACATCGCGAAGAGGGCCGCGAAGAACATCAGCTCGGAACTCAACCAGATGATGGTTCCGACGCTGGTGAGGTTCGGCCGATTGACCGACGGGTGCGCGTGCCCGGTTTCTACTGTCGTTGCTGTCGCCACGACCGACATTATGTCGGTCGCTTATCCCGCCCTCACTCCGGGGGGTGCCGTTCGGTGTGTCAGTGGTGTGTGTCCTCACCGAACGGCCCATCGAATCGCTGTCTTTACCGGTGCTGACAGGCAGTCCCCCGGAGTACGATCCGCCCATCGGTTCATGCCCCGAGAGCCCCGAAGACACAGACGTCACGGAGGAACAATGCAGCCGACCGCCACGGTCCTGGTCTACAGCGACGACGCCAACACCCGTGAGCAGGTGAGGCTGGCAGCCGGGCGCAGGCCTGCGGCCGACGTGCCACCGGTCACGTTCCTGGAGTGCGCCACCCTGCCCGCCGTGCTGAGCGCGCTGGACCGGGGAGGCGTCGATGTCTGCGTGCTGGACGGCGAGACGGCCCCCGCGGGCGGCATGGGGGTCTGCCGGCAGATCAAGGACGAGATCTTCGACTGCCCGCCCGTGCTGCTGCTGATCGGACGGCCGCAGGACGCCTGGCTGGCCACGTGGAGCCGCGCGGACGCCGCTGTGACGCATCCGGTCGACCCGGTCGGCTTCGCGGACGCGCTGGCCTCCCTGCTGCGCCACAGGCTGTCCGTGGAGGCCTGAGGCGCAGGGGCCCCGAACCCCTGCGCGGTGTCCCTCGGGGGCGCGGCGCACTCCCTGGCCGGATCAGACCTGGGGGCGCAGCCGCGCCGTCAGGATGTCGGTGTTCGTGGCCGGCGTGCCGCCGCCGTGCAGGGCGCTGCCCTTCAGCCAGGCGTCCCAGCTCAGGTTCCAGTCGCCGAAGCCGTTGTCGAACGGCGTCATCATCTCGCCCTCGCTGCCGACGACCTTGACGATGTCGCCCTCGCGGACCGTCTCGAAGAACCATTCGGCGTCGGCGTTGCTCATCCCGGTACAGCCGTGGCTGACGTTGGCGTTGCCCTGCGAACCGGTGGACCAGGGCGCCGCGTGGACGTACTCGCCGCTCCAGGTGACGCGTGTCGCCCAGTAGACGGGCAGGTCGTAGGACTCCGAGGAGCCGGCGGCGATGCCGATGCTCTCGCCGCGCATGCGTACGAACTGCTCCTTGGCCAGCACCACCTTGACGCCGTTGCGCGTGTCGAAGCCGGGCTTGCCCGTGGTGACCGGCAGGGTGTTGATCACATCACCGTTGCGCAGGACCGTCATGGAGTGGTCCGAGGCATCGGTGATCGCTTCTATGCGGTCACCGGTGCGGAGTTTCAGGGGTTTCGCGGCGCCCCCGTGCAGGGCGTTCGTGACCCTGATGCCCTTGAGGTTGCTGCTCACGTCGATGCTGGCGTCGGCGGGCCAGTACTCCTTGGGCCGGTAGTGCAGGGTCTTGGCGTCGACCCAGTGCCAGGAACCGGTGACGGCGGGGGTGGACCGGACCTGGAGTCCGCGTTCCACGGTGGCCCTGGCGGCCCTGTCGGTAACCGGAGCACTGAGTTCCGCCGTGAGGGGCTGTCCGACGCCGTAGGTGCCCGCCTGCGGGCCGAAGGTCACCTTCAGGAACTTCTTCGCCGCGGCCGTGCCGAAGGCGTACGTACGGCTGCCGGGAGCGCCGTCGCCGTTCTCCGTGGAGACCTTGACGGTGTATCGGGTGCCGGCCGCGAGCGAGGTGGTGGCGTGCCACCGCTTGCCGTCGGCGTCGAGTTCGCCCGCGAGGTGGCGGCCTTCGGCGTCGACGGCCGTCACGTCGGTGATTTTCGCGTCGTCGTCCTTGACCTTGACTTCGAGGGGCTTGTCGGGGTCGGCCTGCTCGCCCTTGGGCGGGCCGTTGAAGGAGACCAGGCCTGCGGCGTCGTGCGGCTTCAGCGACAGCGGATGGCCTTCGGGCTCGCCACAGGCGGTCGCACCAGCGACCAGGGGCACGACCAGCAGAGTGCAGCTCACTACGGTGCGGATGCGCGGCGTGTGGTTCATGAACCCACGCTAAGAAGATTCATCCGATCCAGCGCGTTCAGTGACTGCAAACGGGGGCCCGGCCCGCTCATCACTGAGCGGACCGGGCCCCCGTACGGGTGCGGCGTGTCCTGTTCGGGCGCGCCCTACTGGGTGCGGTTCTCTCCCCGGTAGTACTCGAAGACCCAGCCGAAGAGGCCGATCAGGAGCAGCGGGGCGGAGAAGTAGGCCAGCCACCAGCCGAAGACGACGGCCATGAAGAGGAAGGCGCCACCGATGGCCAGCGAGAGCGGCTGCCAGCTGTGCGGCGAGAAGAAGCCCACCTCACCGGCTTCGTCCGCGACGTCGGCCTCCTTGTTGTCCTGGGCCATCGCGTCGACCCTGTTGGCCGTGAAGGCCAGGTAGAAGCCGATCATGATGGTCAGGCCGAAGGAGAGGACCAGCGCGGTGGTACCGACCGGCTCCTTGGACCAGACGCCGTACGTGACGGCCATGATCAGCATGAAGACGCTGAGCCAGATGAAGAGCTTGCCCTGGATCTTCACTTACCGTCCTCCTTGCCGCCCACGAGGACCTTGTCACCCTCGGACAGGTGATCCAGCTGCTCGAGCGCCGTGATCTCCGGGTGGTGCAGGTCGAACGCCGGGGATTCGGAACGGATCCGCGGCAGGCTGAGGAAGTTGTGCCGCGGGGGCGGGCAGGACGTCGCCCATTCGAGTGAACGGCCGTAGCCCCAGGGGTCGTCGACCTCGATCTTCTTGCCGTACTTGGCGGTCTTCCACACGTTGTACATGAACGGAAGCATCGACAGTCCGAGCACGAAGGAGGAGATCGTCGAGATCGTGTTCAGCGCGGTGAAACCGTCGGCGGCGAGGTAGTCCGCGTAACGGCGCGGCATGCCCTCGGCACCCAGCCAGTGCTGCACGAGGAAGGTGCCGTGGAAGCCGACGAACAGCGTCCAGAACGTCATCTTGCCGAGCCGCTCGTCCAGCATCTTGCCGGTGAACTTCGGCCACCAGAAGTGGAATCCGGCGAACATCGCGAAGACCACGGTGCCGAAGACGACGTAGTGGAAGTGCGCGACGACGAAGTACGAGTCGGAGATGTGGAAGTCCAGCGGCGGCGAGGCCAGGATGACGCCGGTCAGACCACCGAAGGCGAAGGTGATCAGGAAGCCGACCGACCAGAGCATCGGTGTCTCGAAGGACAACGACCCCTTCCACATCGTGCCGATCCAGTTGAAGAACTTCACCCCGGTCGGTACCGCGATGAGGAACGTCATGAAGGAGAAGAACGGCAACAGCACGCCACCGGTGACATACATGTGGTGCGCCCACACCGTCACCGAAAGGCCGGCGATGGCGATCGTCGCGCTGATCAGACCGATGTAGCCGAACATCGGCTTGCGGCTGAATACCGGGATGATCTCGGAAATGATTCCGAAGAACGGTAGAGCGATGATGTACACCTCTGGATGGCCGAAGAACCAGAAGAGGTGTTGCCATAGCAATGCGCCACCGTTGGACGCATCGAAGATATGCGCGCCGAATTTTCGGTCGACCTCCAGCGCGAAGAGCGCGGCGGCCAATACCGGGAAGGCCAGCAGGACCAGGACACCGGTCAGCAGGACGTTCCAGGTGAAGATCGGCATGCGGAACATCGTCATGCCGGGGGCGCGCATGCAGATGATCGTGGTGATGAAGTTGACCGAACCGAGGATCGTGCCGAATCCGGAGAAGGCCAGACCCATGATCCACATGTCGGCGCCGACGCCCGGCGAGCGGACCGCGTCCGACAGCGGGGAGTAGGCGAACCAGCCGAAGTCGGCCGCACCCTGCGGGGTGAGGAAGCCGCCCACGGCGATCAGCGAACCGAAGAGGTACAGCCAGTACGCGAACATGTTCAGCCGCGGGAACGCCACGTCGGGCGCGCCGATCTGCAGCGGCATGATCCAGTTCGCGAACCCGGCGAACAGCGGCGTCGCGAACATCAGCAGCATGATCGTGCCGTGCATCGTGAACGCCTGGTTGAACTGCTCGTTCGACATTATCTGCGTACCCGGCCGGGCCAGCTCGGCACGCATGAAGAGCGCCAGGAGGCCACCGATACAGAAGAACGCGAACGACGTGACCAGGTACATCGTGCCGATCGTCTTGTGGTCAGTGGTGGTCAGCCACTTGACGACGGCACTCCCCGGCTGCTTGCGCCGCACCGGCAGCTCGTCCTCGAACGAGTCGTCTGCTGCCGCGGCACCCTGGGATTCGTTGAGGATGCTCACAGTTTGTTCGTCTCCGCATTCCTGGCCGGGTCCGTCTGCTCGATGCCTGCCGGCACGTAGCCCGTCTGACCCTTCTCCGCCAGCTCCTTGAGGTGCTGCTGGTAACGCTCGGGAGAGACGATCTTGACGTTGAAGAGCATCCGGGAGTGGTCGACGCCGCAGAGCTCGGCGCACTTACCCATGTAGGTGCCCTCCTTCTTCGGCGTGACCTCGAAGGAGTTCGTGTGGCCCGGAATGACGTCCTGCTTCATGAGGAACGGCACCACCCAGAAGGAGTGGATGACGTCACGCGAAGTCAGGACGAAGCGGACCTTCTCGCCCTTCGGCAGCCACAGGGTCGGGCCCGGGTTGCCGTTCTGCGGGTTGCGCGTACCGGGGATGCCCACGTCGTAGACGCCGCCGGCGCCCTCGGGGAAGTCCTTGCGGTACTTGTCGGGGATGGCGTCGAGCTCCTTGGGGATCTCGTTGCCGGTGGAGGGCGAGCCCTCCACGTTCTCGATGTAGTTGAAGCCCCAGCTCCACTGGTAGCCGACCACGTTGATGGTGTGGGCGGGCTTCGGGCTGAGCTCGAGGAGCTTCGATTCATCGCGCGCGGTGAAGTAGAAGAACACCGAGACGATGATGAGGGGGACCACTGTGTACAGCGCCTCGATAGGCATGTTGTACCTGGTCTGCTGGGGTACCTCCACCTTGGTCCTGCTTCGCCGGTGGAAGATGACGCTCCACAGGATCAGCCCCCAGACGAGGACACCCGTGGCGAGCGCTGCCGCCCACGAGCCCTGCCAGAGGGAGAGGATCCGAGGGGCCTCTTCCGTTACCGGGGTGGGCATACCGAGGCGGGGGAAATCCTCCCAGTTGTATGAACAACCGGAGGCCGTCGCCAGGACCAGGCCCGCAGTCAGCACCTGCGGCAGCTTCCGCCGCATCGGGCGCCGCGACGAGCGGTCGGAGCCGTTGGGACTCACGTAGCGCCTTCCCGAGAGTCTCGCCCGCACGGTTCGGCGCGGCCGTCTCACTTGGTCGGTCGCCGGCCCTGACGCGGGCAGGGGTTTGGATGTTTATGCGGACCAAACCCTACTGGACGCTATTTGGGGTCGCGCGGGGAGGGTGCCCAACGCGCCGCACGACACCCCGAAGGGATGGAATGCGGGCCTCCGGCCACCATCTGACGCCCCCTCTCCCTGCCACGACGCCGGCCGGCCACCTGGTCACGCCCCGTGCGGGCTAGCGTGACCGCGTGCCCTACTTCGACGCGGCCTCCTCCGCACCCCTGCATCCCGTCGCCCGCCAAGCGCTGCTTGCCTCCCTGGACGAGGGCTGGGCCGATCCCGCCCGCCTCTACCGCGAGGGGCGGCGTGCCGCGCTGCTGCTGGACGCGGCCAGGGAGGCCGCGGCGGAGGCGGCCGGCTGCCGTCCGGACGAGCTGGTGTTCACCTCGTCAGGCACCCGGGCGGTGCATTCGGCGGTGGCCGGAGCGCTCTCCGGCCGTCGGCGTGTCGGCCGCCATCTGGTGCTTTCCGCCGTCGAGCACTCCTCGGTACTCCATTCGGCCGCGGCATTCGAGGCGGAGGGCGGTTCGTTCACCGAGGTGCCGGTGGACCGGGCCGGGGCGGTCGACCCCTCCGCGTACGGCCGGGCCCTTCGCGCGGACACCGCGCTGGCCTGCCTGCAGTCCGCCAACCACGAGGTGGGGACCGAACAGCCGGTGGCGGAGACCGCCGAGATCTGCGCCGAGGCGGGGGTGCCGCTGCTGGTGGACGCCGCGCAGTCGCTGGGCTGGGGGCCGGTGACCGGCCACTGGTCGCTGCTGGCGGCGAGCGCCCACAAGTGGGGCGGCCCGGCCGGGGTCGGCCTGCTCGCTGTACGCAAGGGGGTGCGGTTCGCACCCCAAGGCCCCGCCGACGAGCGGGAGTCGGGCCGCGCGGCCGGCTTCGAGAACATCCCGGCGATCGTGGCGGCTGCGGCATCCCTGCGGGCGGTACGCGCGGAGGCCGCGGCGGAGGCGGTACGGCTGCGCGCGCTCGTGGACCGGATCCGGGCGGCGGTGGGGACTTCCGTGCCCGATGTGGAGGTGGTCGGCGACCCCGTCCGGCGGCTTCCGCACCTGGTCACCTTCTCCTGTCTCTATGTCGACGGAGAGACATTGCTCCACGAGCTGGACCGGGCCGGATTCTCCGTTTCGTCCGGATCGTCCTGCACGAGCAGCACCCTGACGCCCAGCCACGTCCTCAAGGCGATGGGGGTGCTGACCGAGGGGAACATCCGCGTGTCGCTCCCGGCGGGGACCACGGACGAGCAGGTCGACGGCTTCCTCGACGTACTGCCGGGCGTGGTGGCCGAGGTACGTCAGAGGCTCGGCGCGCCCGTTTCCGCGGCACCCTCCCCCGCGCCGCGGACCTCGCTCGTGATCGACGCGCTCGGCAGGCGCTGCCCGATTCCGGTGATCGAACTCGCAAAGGTGATCGGAGGGGTACCCGTCGGCGGCACGGTGACGGTGCTCGCGGACGACGAGGCCGCCCGCCTCGACATTCCGGCCTGGTGCGAGATGCGCGAGCAGGAGTACGTCGGCGAGGAGCCGGCGGACGACGGATCGGCCTATGTGGTCCGCCGGCTGCACTGAGCCCGTGGCGCTCGCCCGCGGGTCCGTGCCCCCTCTGCCGCTCGTCCTAGGAGAGGTGCTTCCTGACCTCGGAGGCCGCCTCGTCCCCGTACGCCTTGGTGAAGCGGTCCATGAAGTGGGTCCGGCGCAGGGTGTACTCCTGGGTGCCGACCGTCTCGATGACCAGGGTCGCGAGCATGCAGCCGACCTGGGCGGCACGCTCCAGGCTCACGTTCCAGGTGAGGCCCGAGAGGAAGCCCGCGCGGAACGCGTCGCCGACGCCGGTCGGGTCGGCCTTGCGCTCCTCCTCCGGGCATCCGACCTCGATGGAGTCCTGGCCGGCCTTCTCGATGCGGACGCCGCGGGCGCCGAGGGTGGTGACGCGGTGGCCGACCCTGGAGAGGATCTCCTCGTCGCTCCAGCCGGTCTTGGACTCGATGAGCCCCTTCTCGTACTCGTTGGAGAAGAGGTACGTCGCACCGTCGAGCAGGATGCGGATCTCCTCGCCGTCCATCCGGGCGATCTGCTGCGAGAAGTCGGCGGCGAACGGGATGCCCCGCGAGCGGCACTCCTCGGTGTGCCTGAGCATCGCCTCGGGGTCGTCGGCGCCGATCGAGACGAGGTCGAGACCACCGACGCGGTCGGCGACGCTCTTGAGCTCGATCAGCCGGGCCTCGCTCATCGCGCCCGTGTAGAAGGAGCCGATCTGATTGTGGTCGGAGTCCGTCGTACAGACGAAGCGCGCCGTGTGCAGCACCTCGGAGATGCGGATGGAGCCGGTGTCGACGCCGTGCCGGTCCAGCCAGGCGCGGTAGTCGTCGAAGTCGGCCCCTGCGGCACCGACCAGGATCGGCTGCGTGCCGAGCACGCCCATCCCGAAGGCGATGTTGGCCCCGACACCGCCGCGGCGCACGTCGAGGTTGTCGACCAGGAAGGAGAGCGAGACCGTGTGCAGCTGATCGGCGACCAGCTGGTCCGCGAATCGGCCGGGAAAGGTCATGAGGTGGTCTGTGGCGATGGAGCCGGTGACTGCAATGCGCACGGGGAGGCTGCTCCTGCGGAAGGCGAAGGGAGCGCGTGAGCGCCCCTCCGGGACGGCATGACAGTTCACGCTACCCGGTAACGCCCGCCTGCTCGAATGGGCAAAACTACCCGATAGTAGGTCTTTCTACCTGAGCGCTGCCATGCGTACGGTGCGGTTATGTCGAACACCATCGTTCCGCGTGAGTCCGAGATGAGCCTTGCCGAGCTGCGCGGTGACTGCGCGCGGATGGCGCCGCACTGGGTCGTACCCGCGAAGACCGCCGCGAAGCCGGTGGAACCCTCCCGCATCAACGGCGTCACGGTGCCGCCGTCGTCGGCCCGGATGATCGACGCCATGTCCGACTACGGGGACTGACCGGCCGGACCGGGCGGCTCCCCCGCACCCGCCGGGGGAACCGCGCGCTCCTCTGCTCCGTCCCACCGTTGCCCCGCCCGGGGCACTGGCGGCGAGCCAGTGGCGGCTATGCAGTCGAAGGAGCGATCCGGTGAGCACCGAGCGACCAGAGAACGACGTGACCGGTACCCGGCGGCGGCGCTCGCCGCTCGTCGCGGCCTCGGTGGCGGCAGCGGTGCTGCTGGCCGGTGGCGGTGCCGCCTACTGGGCGTCGAACACCGGGGGCCATTCGGACCCAGGCCTTCTCCCCGACCCGGGGACCGGCTCGCCGCCTCTCCTCTCCCTCGAGATGCCGGCGGACAGCGGCCCGGCGGCGCCCCCGGAGGGCATCGCGCCGGGTGAGCCGGACCCTCATGGCGGCGGAACCGTCTACCGAGCCTCGGGAGAGCTGCCGGACGGCCCGGACGAGGCCACGGTCCACCGGACGACGGGCACGGTGACCGCAGCCGAGGTGACCCGCCTCGCGAAGGCCCTCGGGGTGCAGGGGACACCGCGCGCGGAGGGCACGGCCTGGAAGGTGGGCAGTGACGGGGACGGGTCCGGTCCTCTGCTGCGGGTGATCAAGCAGGCGCCGGGCACCTGGACCTTCGCCCGGTACGGATCGGGCGGCCCGGACGCGTGCGGGTCGCCCACGGTCTGCCCGAAGGACGCGTCCCCGGGCACGGGCACCACCGGCACCAGCTCACCGGTGAGTGAGAAGGCCGCCAAGGCCGCCGCCGCTCCGGTGCTGAAAGCCGTGGGACAGGACGGCGCGGCGCTCGACGCGGATCAGCTGATGGGTTCGGTACGCGTGGTGAACGCCGACCCCGTCGTGGGCGGGCTGCCCACGTACGGCTGGTCCACCGGGATCCAGGTGGGGGCCGGGGGCGAGATCGTCGGTGGCGGCGGGCACCTGAAGGGCTTGGAGAAAGGGGACAGCTATCCGGTGACCGGCGCGGACGACGCGCTGAGGCAGCTGAACGCGGAGAGCCGGCGAGCGGCGAAGACCGGCACCGGCGGCTGCGCGACCCCGGTGCCGCTGGAGGGGGACGCGGGGCCGTCGACGAGCGACTGCGGTACGCGGGGCGGGACTCCGCCGGCCACCACGGTGACGGTCGGGAAGGCCGAGTTCGGGCTCTCGGCGCAGCACGCGGAAGGCGAGCCGATCCTCGTACCCTCGTGGCTCTTCTCCGTGAAGCCCGAAGGGGGCCGCCCCGGGAACACGGTCGTCCAGGTCGCGGTGGAACCGGATCACCTCGCCGAGGAGAGCCCCCGGCCCACCCCGGAGCCCACGAAGGACCCCGGCGGTACGGACGGCCCGGGGGTCGTCTCGTACAGCGCGGACGGCCGGACGCTGGAGGTGACGTTCTGGGGCGGCGTGTGCAGCACGTACTCGGCCCGCGCCTCGGAGGACGGCACCAGTGTGCGGGTCACGGTCACGGAGTCGAAGCCGGAGCCCGGGAAGGCCTGCATCATGATCGCCAAGGAGCTGACCCGGACGGTGACCCTGGACGCGCCGCTGGACGGGCGGAAGGTGGTCGACGCGGAGTCGGGTGAGGCGGTGCCCCGCGCCTGAGGGCCGCACGCGAAGACAGACAGGCGTGCGTACACGGACACAGGCGTACGTACACGGAGACGACAGCGGCGGCGTTCCCGGACCGGATCCGGGAGCGCCGCCGCTGTCGGTACGACTCTGGGTTCAGCTGAAGGAGTCACCGCACGCGCAGGAGCCCGTGGCGTTCGGGTTGTCGATCGTGAAGCCCTGCTTCTCGATGGTGTCCACGAAGTCGACGGAGGCGCCGCCCAGATACGGGGCGCTCATCCGGTCGGTGACGACCTTGACGCCGCCGAAGTCCTTCACGACGTCCCCGTCGAGCGAGCGCTCGTCGAAGAAGAGCTGGTACCGCAGGCCCGAGCAGCCTCCGGGCTGAACGGCGACGCGCAGCGCGAGGTCGTCCCGGCCCTCCTGCTCCAGCAGGGTCCTGACCTTGTCTGCGGCGGCGTCGGACAGGAGGATGCCGTCGCTCACGGTGGTGGTCTCGTCCGATACGGACATCTGCTTCTCTCCCGGGGTTGTACGGACTGCTTGCCGACGGTCCAACCATCGGGGCCGCGGATTCATTCCGGGCCAGGCGCGTGTCTGTTCCCTTCATGCTCGCACACCCCGTGTGCCGGGGGATGCGTCACATCGACGCTATCGGCATCGTCAAGCTGACATGAAGCGGTTATGATAGATAGCGTCAATTAGACGAAAAGGCTTTTCGCGGAAAAGAAAGGGTGCGTGTCGTGACCACCGCCCAGCCCCTGGATGTCCAGCCGACACCCCTCGCCCTTCTGTTGCTCGGCCGCGAGGCCGACCCGCGGAGCGAGCGCGGGGTCGAATGCCCCGGAGACCTGCCCTCCCCGTCCGACCCGGACCTGGTGGAGCGGGCTCGTGCCGCGAAGGAGAAGCTCGGGGACAAGGTCTTCGTGCTCGGCCACCACTACCAGCGCGACGAGGTCATCCAGTTCGCCGACGTCACCGGCGACTCCTTCAAGCTCGCCCGGGACGCGGCGGCGCGGCCCGAGGCGGAGTACATCGTCTTCTGCGGCGTGCACTTCATGGCCGAGTCCGCCGACATCCTGACGGGCGACGACCAGAAGGTCGTCCTGCCGGACCTGGCCGCCGGCTGCTCGATGGCCGACATGGCCACCGCGGAGCAGGTCGCCGAGTGCTGGGACGTGCTGACGGAGGCAGGGGTCGCCGGCGAGGTCGTACCGGTCTCGTACATGAACTCCTCCGCCGACATCAAGGCCTTCACCGGCAAGCACGGCGGCACGATCTGCACCTCGTCCAACGCGAAGCGGGCGCTGGAGTGGGCCTTCGAGCAGGGCGAGAAGGTGCTCTTCCTGCCGGACCAGCACCTGGGCCGGAACACGGCCGTGCGGGACATGGGGATGACCCTGGAGGACTGCGTCCTCTACAACCCGCACAAGCCGAACGGCGGCCTGACCGCGCAGGAGCTGCGCGACGCGAAGATGATCCTCTGGCGCGGGCACTGCTCGGTGCACGGGCGCTTCTCGGTGGAGTCCGTCAACGACGTCCGTGAGCGGATTCCGGGCGTCAACGTGCTGGTGCACCCGGAGTGCAAGCACGAAGTCGTGGCGGCCGCGGACCAGGTGGGTTCGACGGAGTACATCATCAAGGCCCTGGAGGCCGCGCCGGCGGGCTCCAAGTGGGCGATCGGCACGGAGCTGAATCTGGTACGCCGGCTGGCGAACCGTTTCGCCGCGGAGGACAAGGAGGTCGTCTTCCTCGACAAGACGGTGTGCTTCTGCTCGACGATGAACCGGATCGATCTGCCGCACCTGGTGTGGACGCTGGAGTCCCTGGCAGAGGGGAACCTGGTCAACCGGATCCAGGTCGACGCGGAGACCGAGAAGTTCGCGAAGCTGGCGCTGGAGCGGATGCTGGCGCTGCCGTAGAGCGGATGCCTGCGCCGCCGTAGCGGGCGGGGCGGATCGCGCGCCTCCGGGCACGGGCCGTTCCGCCGCCGTTCCGGCCGGGGCCGGCAGCCCCGGAGCACGGGAGAGGCCCCCGACGCCGTTGCGGCGTCGGGGGCCTCTCTGCGCGGCTGCCGGGGAGCCCGTCAGGCCTTCGCCGGCTCCGGCTCCTCGGAGGCGGCTTCCTCCGCCGCGTCCGGGGCGCTCTCGCCGGACTTCGCCTCGCGCTTGGCCGCCTTCTTCTTCGCGCGGCGCTCCTTGCGGAGCTCGACCATCGCGTAGAGCGTCGGCACCAGGAGCAGGGTGAGCAGCGTGGAGGTGATCAGACCGCCGATCACCACGACCGCCAGCGGCTGGGAGATGAAGCCGCCCTCGCCCGTCACGCCCAGCGCCATCGGGAGCAGGGCGAAGATCGTCGCCAGCGCCGTCATCAGGATGGGGCGAAGACGGTGGCGTCCGCCCTCGACGACCGCCTCGACGACGCCCATGCCCTGCGCCCTGTACTGGTTGATCAGGTCGATCAGCACGATCGCGTTGGTCACCACGATGCCGATCAGCATCAGCATGCCGATCATCGCCGGGACGCCCATCGGGGTGCCGGTGACGATGAGGAGGCCGAGGGCGCCCGTCGCGGCGAACGGGATGGAGACCAGCAGGATCAGCGGCTGGATGAGCGACCGGAAAGTCGCCACCAGCAGCATGAAGATGATCGCGATGGCCGCCAGCATGGCCAGGCCCAGCTTCATGAAGGCGTCGTTCTGGTCCTCGGAGACACCACCGATGGTCGCGGTGGCACCCTCCGGAAGGTCCAGAGCGTTGATCTTCGTCTGCAGCGAGGCGGTGACCGCGCCCGTGTTGTCGCCGGTCGGCTTGGCGGTGACCGTCGCCGCGCGCTGACCGTCGATCCGGGTCATCGAGACCGGGCCGGGGACCAGCTCCACACTGGCGATGTCGCCGAGCTTGACCGGGCCGAGCTGGAGGGCCTTCAGTTCGGCCATGGTGGTGGCCGGCTCGGCCGACCTCACCAGGACGTCACGCTCGGTGTCGTCCATGATCGCCGTGCCTGACGGGGTGCCGCGCACCGCGCCGGCGACCGCCGCACCGAGAGTGGCCTCGTTGAACCCGGCGTCGGCCGCCTTGTCGTTGGCCTTGACCGAGATGCGCGGGACGCTCTGGGCCAGGTCGCTCTGGACGTCGGTGACGTCCTCGAGCCCTGCGACCTCACTGCGCACCGCTTCGGACGCCTTCTTCAGCACGTCCGCGTCGGCGGCCTTGACCACGACGCTGAGGTCCTGGCTGCCGAAGCCGTCGCCCGCCGCGATCGTGGTGTCGCCGATGCCGTCGAGCTTGCCCAGGGCCTCGTCGATCCGGTCCTGGGTGGCCTCGAAGTCCGCCGAGTCCTTGAGGGTGATCTGGTAGGAGGCCTGGTTGGCGCCCGAACCGCCCCCGAAGGCCGCCATGAAGCCGGAGGAGCCGACGGTGACCTGGTAGTCCTCCACGCCGCCGTCGGCGGCGAGGACCTTCTCGACCTTCTGCGCGGCCTCGTCGGCCGCGGCCAGGCTGGTGCCGGGGGTCAGCTCCTGCTTGATGGAGAGGACTTCCTGCTCGCCCTGGTCGAAGAAGTTCGTCTTCAGCAGGGGTGCCATGCCGAAGGTGCCGAACAGGACCACGAAGGCGATGACGATGCTGGTGACGCGGCGCCGGGTCGCGAAGCGCAGCACCGGGACGTAGATCCGCTGGAGCCGGCTGGCCGCCTCCTTCTCCTCGGCCTTGCGCCGCGCCTCGTCCGGGTCGGCGTCGGTGCCCTTGGGGGCCCGCAGGAACCAGAACGAGAGGACCGGGACGACGGTCAGCGAGACCAGCAGAGAGGCCAGCAGGGCCGCCGTGACGGTGAGGGAGAACGAGCCGAAGAGCTGGCCGACCATGCCGCCGACCAGACCGATGGGCAGGAAGACCGCGACGGTGGTGAGCGTGGACGAGGTGACCGCGCCGGCCACCTCCTTGACCGCGGTGATGATCGCCGAATGGCGCTCCTCGCCGTAGCCGAGGTGCCGCTTGATGTTCTCCAGGACCACGATCGAGTCGTCGACGACCCGTCCGATCGCGATGGTCAGCGCGCCGAGGGTCAGCATGTTCAGCGACAGGTCGCGGGTCCACAGCACGATCAGCGCGAGAACGACGGAGAGCGGGATGGAGACCGCGGTGACCAGCGTCGAGCGGATCGAGGCGAGGAACACCAGGATCACGACGACCGCGAAGAGCAGGCCGAGCGCGCCCTCGGTGGTCAGGCCGGAGATCGCCTTGGAGACGGCGGGTCCCTGGTCGGAGACGACTGTCAGCTCGGCGCCGGCGCCGAGGTCCTTGCGCAGGTCCGGGAGCTTCTCCTGTACGGCGTCCGAGATGGCGACGGCGCTGCCGTCCTTGTCCATCGTCGCCGCGACGGCGAGGCTCGGCTTCCCGTTCGTGCGGGTGACGGAGACCGCGGCGGCGGGCTCCTGCTTCACGGTGGCGACGTCGCCGACGCGGACGGGCTTGCCGGCCTCACCGGTCGCGGGGTTCGCCGCGGAGACCTTCAGGTCCTCGATCTGCTGGAGCGAGGTGAAGGAGCCGCCCACCTGGATGGTCCGGCTCTTGCCCGCCTCGGAGAAGGAGCCGCCCGGGACGGTGGCGCCGCCGGCCTGGAGGGCCTGGGCCAGCGAACCGGCGTTCATGCCCGCCGCGGCGAGCTTCCTGTCGTCGGGGACGACCGAGACCTGGAGGTCCTGGACGCCGTCGACCGTCACCTGGCCGACGCCTTCGATGTCCTCAAGCGCCGGGACGACGGTGCGGTCGAGCTGGTCGGCCAGCGCCTGCTGGTCCTTGTCGGAGGTGACGGCGAGGACGACGGTCGGGATGTCGTCCGTCGAACCGGCGATGACCTGCGGGTCCACGTCGTCCGGCAGCTGGATGCGGGCGCGGTTCACGGCCTGCTGGATGTCGGCGACGAGCTGCTTCGTGCCCTCGTCACCGAAGTCGAACGTCGCCATGATGACGGCGTTGCCCTCGCTGGCGGTCGAGGTGATGCCCTCGACGCCGTCGACGGTCTTGATGGAGTTCTCGAGCGGCTCGACGACCTGCTTCTCGACCACGTCGGGAGACGCACCCTGGTAGGGCGCCAGCACCGACACCATCGGGAGTTCGATGGTGGGCAGCAGCTGCTGCTTGAGCTGCGGGATCGCTATCGCTCCGAAAACGAGCGCGACGATCGAGATCAGCCCGATCAGGGCCCGTTGTGCGAGGCTGAATCTGGACAGCCAGGACATGGGTGGGTCTCTCTTCTGTGGCTTACGCGGCAGATGGGCGGCTGTCCGGAGCCCACATCGGCTCACTGCGGAGCTCTGTGATCACGGGGGACACAGCCCGCCCGTCTATACGATCGCCCGCTCCCCGGGCGAAAACGTCGGCCCCCGGGTTGCTTTCTTGTCCCGCGCATACCGCAGCTGGAGTAGCCGGGTCTACACCCGTCACTCCACCCTGGGGCGGACCAGGCCCGATTCGTAGGCAATCACGACCAATTGCGCCCGGTCCCGCGCACCGAGTTTCGCCATGGCCCGGTTCACGTGGGTCTTCACGGTGAGCGGGCTGACGACGAGCCGTTCGGCGATCTGGTCGTTGGAGTGTCCACCCGCGACCTGGACGAGCACCTCTCGCTCGCGCCCCGTGAGAGCGGCGAGGCGCTCGGAGTACTCCGCGCCGTCCGGCCCCTCGGCGACGTTGCCGCCCTGGGCGAGGAAGTTGGCGATGAGCCCCTTGGTCGCGACCGGGGAGAGCAGCGCCTCGCCCGCCGCGGCGACACGGATGGCGTTGAGCAGTTCGTCCGGTTCCGCCCCTTTGCCCAGGAAGCCGGAGGCTCCGGCCCGCAGGGACTGCACCACGTACTCGTCGACCTCGAAGGTGGTGAGCATGACGATCCGCACGTCCGCCAGATCCGGGTCCGCGCTGATCGTCCGCGTGGCCGTGAGCCCGTCGGTGCCAGGCATCCGGATGTCCATGAGCACGACGTCGGCGCGGGTCGAGCGGGCCAGGGCCACGGCCTCGGCCCCGTCGGCGGCCTCACCGACGACCTGCATGTCGGGCTCGGAGTCGACCAGCACCCGGAACGCGCTGCGCAGCAGTGCCTGGTCGTCGGCGAGCAGCACCTTGATGGGCGTCATGCGCATCCCCCCGTCGTCTCCGCCGTGACCGGCTCCTCCGGCGCGCGTGTACGGGACGTGACGGGCAGGATCGCATGAACCCTGAATCCGCCTCCGTAACGGGGGCCCGCCGTGAGGGTGCCGCCGAGGGCGGTGACGCGCTCACGCATCCCGATCAGTCCGTGCCTGCCGCCGCCGTCCGGCTCGGGGCGGGGATCCGCTCCCCTGCCGTTGTCGAGGACGGTGACCTCAGCGGTCCCCCCGACCAGTACGACGCTCACCTCGGCCTTGGCGCCGGCGCCCGCGTGCTTGCGCACGTTGGTCAGGGCCTCCTGGATGATCCGGTAGGCCGCGAGGTCGGCCGCCGCGGGCAGCGGGCTGCCGGGATCGGTGCAGGCGACCTCGACGGGGAGCCCGGCGTTACGGAAGGTGTCGACCAGGGCGTCGAGGACGGCGAGCCCCGGGGCGGGCTCCGTGGGCGCCTCCGGGTCGCCGGACTGGCGCAGCAGCCCGACCGTGGTGCGCAGTTCGTCGAGGGCGGAGCGGCTTGCTTCCCGTACGTGGGCGAGCGCCTCCTTGGCCTGGTCGGGACGCTTGTCCATGACGTGGGCCGCGACCCCGGCCTGGACGTTGACCAGGGCGATGTGGTGGGCGACGACGTCGTGCAGGTCCCGGGCGATCCGCAGCCGTTCCTCGGCGACCCTGCGGCGGGCCTCCTCCTCGCGGGTGCGCTCCGCGCGTTCGGCCCGTTCCCTGATCGCGTCGATGAACGCGCGCCTGCTGCGCACCGCGTCGCCGGCGGCGCCGGCCAGCCCCGTCCAGGCGAGCACCCCGACGTTCTCCTGGCTGTACCAGGGGGTCGGGCCGACCACCATCGCCGCAACGGTCAGCACCAGCATCGTCAGCAGACCGACCCGCCAGGTGGTGGGGCGGTCGGTGCGGGAAGCGACGGTGAACAGTGCGATGACCACGCTCAGCACCACGGGCGCGGGCGGATCCGTCAGGAGGAACCCGACGGCGGACAGCACCCCCGTCACGGCGAGCACGGTCACGGGCCTGCGCCGGCGCAGGACGAGTGCCCCGGCGGCGAGCACCATCAGCAGCACGCTGAACGGTCCGGGGGGACGGGCGTGGAAGACGGGCCCGTGGCCCGGGTCCGGCTCGGCGAACGACGCGCAGATCATGCAGACGAGCACGGCCGCGGCCAGCCCCCGGTCGAAGGCGAGGGGATGGCCGCGCAGCCAGCGGCGGGGGCGCACGAACCCGGTTCCGAGGGTGGTCACGTCGAGCAACGGTACGGCGTGCCGTCGACGGAACGGTCAGGGCGGCGTCCGGGCCACGTCACGGCAGGGTGCGCGCGGCACGACGCCCCGCGCCGGAAGGACCCGGGCGGGGCGTCGCGAGGAGTGCCGAACGGTCCGGCCCGTCAGCCGGGGATCAGTCCGTCGTCGCGGAGCATGGAGCGCACCTCTTCGAGGGTGGCGTCGGGTGACGGCAGGATCAGTTCGGACGGCTCCAGGGAGTCGTCCGGGAGCGGCGAGCCGAGCTCGCGCACCTTGTCCAGCAGCGCGTGGAGCGTGGTGCGGAAGCCGGGTCCGTCACCGCTCTCCATCTCCGCCAGGAGTATGTCGTCGAGCTTGTTCAGCTCGGTGACATGGCTGTCGGCCAGTACGACCTGGCCCTCCCCCATGATCCGTACGATCACGACGCCGCCCTCACTGCTTGTCGAACCTGTGCGGGGACTGCTGCGACTGCGGTGCCGCGTCCTCGGCGCCACCCTCGATGGCCTGCTGCTGCCCGGCGGAACCGCCGGCCAGTTCGGCCTTCATGCGCTGCAGCTCCAGTTCTACATCCGTACCACCGGAGATCCGGTCCAGCTCGGCGGCGATGTCGTCCTTCGCCGTGCCCGAGGCGTCGTCGAGAGCCCCGGAGGCCAGCAGCTCGTCGATGGCCCCCGCTCGCGCCTGGAGCTGCTGGGTCTTGTCCTCGGCCCGCTGGATCGCGAGGCCGACGTCACCCATCTCCTCGGAGATGCCGGAGAAGGCCTCACCGATCCGGGTCTGTGCCTGGGCCGCGGTGTAGGTGGCCTTGATGGTCTCCTTCTTCGTACGGAAGGCATCGACCTTGGCCTGCAGACGCTGGGCCGCGAGAGTGAGCTTCTCCTCCTCGCCCTGCAGCGTCCGGTGCTGCGTCTCCAGGTCCGTGACCTGCTGCTGGAGGGCGGCGCGCCTGGACAGCGCCTCGCGGGCCAGGTCCTCGCGGCCGAGCGCGAGCGCCTTGCGGCCCTGGTCCTCCAGCTTGGACGACTGCCCCTGCAGCTGGTTCAGCTGCAGCTCCAGCCGCTTGCGCGAGGTCGCCACATCGGCGACGCCGCGGCGCACCTTCTGAAGCAGCTCCAGCTGCTTCTGGTACGAGTAATCGAGGGTCTCGCGCGGATCCTCGGCCCGGTCAAGGGCCTTGTTTGCCTTCGCGCGGAAGATCATTCCCATACGCTTCATGACACCGCTCATGGGCTTCGCGCGCCCCCTTCTGACGGACTGAGCTCCAGCACTCCAACAGAACCCACAGTACGGGCCCTGTCTCCATTACCGCACTGTTCGAGCACGGATGTGCTCCTCCGCAAGGACGACTGCCGCCGTCGACCGCTCCCGCGCAGGGAGTAGACGAACATCAGGGATGACGTCGGCAACGTCCGTTCTGCCCCTGTCGGGACACTTTTCAGGACGCAGGCCGTTGCGGGATCGTTCCCGGCCGGTCTCCGGTAGTCCCGGCCGACCCCGTACCCTTGGGTTTTGTGTTCCGTAGCCGCTCCAAGGAAGAGAAGGCCCCCACCGGCAAGGTGACGGCGGACCTCTCCAAGACGCCCCGCGACCCTCAGGCTCCCAAGGGTCGCCCCACCCCCAAGCGCAGCGAGGCCCAGACGCAGCGCCGGCGTGCCTCCAGTGGTGCGCCGACCGATCGCAAGGAGGCCGCGAAGCGCCAGCGCGAAGCCCGCCGGGCGGACATGGCCAGGCAGCGGGAGGCGCTCGCATCGGGCGACGAGCGCTACCTGCCCGTGCGTGACAAGGGTCCTGTCCGGCGCTTCGTCCGTGACTTCGTGGACTCGCGCTTCTGCATCGCGGAGTATTTCCTTCCGCTCGCGGTGGTCATCCTGATCCTCAGCGTGATCCAGGTCCAGAACATCCAGAACATCTCGCTGCTGCTCTGGCTCGGCGTGATCGTGCTGATCGTCGTCGACTCCATCGGCCTCGGGTTCCGCCTCAAGAAGCAGCTGGCCCAGCGCTTCCCGGACGCCCCGAAGCGCGGCGCGGTGGCCTACGGCCTGATGCGTACGCTCCAGATGCGCCGACTGCGTCTGCCCAAGCCGCAGGTCAAGCGGGGAGAGCGGCCCTGAGCACGGAGACCTCCGGTTTCACGGGGGTGTCCTCCCAGTGGCTGGGCGGGCTCGGCGGACTGCGCAACACGGTCCGCCAGGAGCTCGTCGCCCGGCAGCTCGACGAGCAGATAGCCGCGCGCTTCCCCGTGGGGCAGCGGCTGCGGGTGCTCGATGTGGGTATGGGCCAGGGCACGCAGGCACTGCGCCTGGCGCGGGCCGGGCACTCGGTGACGGGCCTGGAGTCCGACGGCGAGATGCTGCGGTCCGCGCGCGAGTCCCTCGCGGGCGAGCCCGAGGGTATCCGGGAGCGGGTGCGCCTCATCGAGGGCGACGGCCGCGACACCGGGGTGCACTTCCTCCCGGGCAGCTTCGACGTGGTGCTCTGCCACGGCGTGCTGATGTACGTCCCCGAGCCGGATCCGCTGCTGGCCGGCCTCGCCCGGATGCTGGCACCCGGCGGCCTGCTCTCCCTTCTCGTGCGCAACGCCGACGCCCTGGCGATGCGACCGGGGACGGCGGGCGACTTCGGCGCGGCCCTCGCGGCGTTCGACACGGACACCTACACGAACAGGCTCGGTCTCGCCGTCCGCGCGGACCGGCTCGCGGTGCTGCGCGCCACGCTCGCCGGTATCGCGGCCCCGCTGCACGCCTGGTACGGCGTACGGGTCTTCACGGACAACGTGAGCAACGACGCGGAGCTGCCCGGCCCCGAGGCGCTGGAGCGGGTGTTCGCCGCCGAGGACCGGGCGGGGCGGACCGATCCGTACCGCGGGGTGGCCGCGCTGCTGCATCTGTGCGGCGTACGCGGCTGACTCCTCCCTGTCAGGACCGTGACCGGCTCGCGGGAACGCGGCCGGCGCAGCCCCGGCCGTCCGCCCGACCGGTTCGGGGTACGCCCGACCGGCCCACCAGCGCAGGCCGTCGGCCACGGGCCCCGGCCATACTCCGGGCATGGACGCAACCCCCTCGCGCAGCCGGGTACGCCGGTCGCTGACGCCCCTGGCCGCCGGTGCCTGCGCGGCCGCCCTCGCCGTCGGCTGCGCCGGGCCGGGCCCCGCCCCGTCCGCCGCCCCGGACCAGCAGGCGGTGGTGTCCAGGGCCACGGGCGACCTGGAGGACCGGTACCGGACGGTCATCAAGGACGTCCTGCCCTCCGTCGTGCAGATCGGCACCGGGGACGGGCTCGGCTCGGGCATCGTCTACGACGACAAGGGCCACATCGTCACGAACGCCCACGTGGTGGGCGAAGGGAAGAGCTTCGACGTCAGCGTCGCCACCGGCGAGAAGGTGGTCAAGGCGTCCCTCGTCTCCTCGTACCCGGAGCAGGACCTGGCCGTCATCAGGCTCGGCGACATCCCCGACGGGCTGAGGGCCGCGGAGTTCGGGAACACCGACGAGGTCGAGGTGGGGCAGATCGTCCTGGCGATGGGCTCACCGCTCGGCCTGTCCAGCAGCGTCACCCAGGGCATCGTCTCGGCCGTGGGCCGGACCGTCAGCGAGAGCCGCTCCGGCGGCGGTACGGGGGCGACGCTCGCCGACATGGTGCAGACCTCGGCGGCGATCAACCCCGGCAACAGCGGCGGAGCCCTGGTGAATCTCGACAGCAAGGTGATCGGCATCCCGACGCTCGCGGCGACCGACCCCCAGCTGGGCGGCAGCGCGGCACCCGGTATCGGGTTCGCCATCCCCGTCTCGATGGTGCGTACGGTCGCCGACCAGATCATCGAGTCCGGCAAGGTCACCGACTCGGGCCGGGCCGCGCTGAACATCACGGGCCGCACCGTCGTCGACGACGACTACCGGCCCGCCGGTGTCGCGATCGTCAGCGTCCAGAAGGGCGGGGCAGCCGAGAAGGCAGGCCTGCGCGTCGGGGACATCATCACCCGCGTCGGCGACTCCCGGGTCACGACGATCACCTCGCTCTCGGAGGCCCTGGCCGGCGACAGGCCGGGCCAGGAGGTCACGGTCGCGTACACGCGCGGAGGCACGGCGAAGACCGCCGAGGTCACCCTGGGCGAGATCTGAGAGAGCGGGTCAGGGACGCATGACCACCTGGCAGGAGGTCCGCCCGGGCGCCGGGGCCCGGGCGGACCCGCGTGCCTCAGCCGGCCTGCAGGCTCATCGGGCCGTAGATCTTCGTCGCGTCCTCGAAGAGCGTCACCTGGTCCGCACCGCCTTCGAGGAGCTCCTTCCAGAACTCACCGATCCAGGACTCCGCGTCGCCCTGGGTGGTGAACTCCTCCGGCTGCAGCGCCGGCTCCGTCTCCGTACCGTCGGACTTCTCGAACCGCCACGTCCACGCCATGTCAGCCTCCTGGGTCACGTTGCTCCCCGAAGACTAGTGGGTGTCCCGGGCGCGCAGGTGGTGCATGGACACGGGAGGATCAGACCGTGGAACTGACACTGCTCGGCACCGGAGCCCCCGACGGGCTGCCGCGGCCCGACTGCCCCTGCGCCGTCTGCGCGTCCTCCCGCGGCGCCGGGGCACGCGCCGCGACCGCGCTGCTCGTGGACGACGCGCTGCTGCTGGATCTCACCCCGGGCGCGGTGTTCGCCGCCGCCCGGGCGGGCCATTCGCTCTCCGCCGTACGCCAGGTGCTGCTGACCCATCCTCACGACGGGCCCGCGGTGGAGCTGCCCGCCTCGCTCCCGCCCGCCGGGCGCGTCCCGGACGGCCAGGAACTGACGCTGATCAGCGGGCACCGGGTGCGTGCCGTGGCGATGGACGCCCCGGGCACCGGGTACGAGGTGACGTCGCCGGAGGGCGAGCGCCTGCTCTATCTGCCGCCCGGGGCCTCCCCCGCCGGTCTGGCCGACCGGGTGGCGGAGCCCTACGACATGGTCGTGTGCGACGTGATCGCGCGGCCGGACGCCGTGGCCAGACTGCGGGCCGTCGAGGCCGTCGTACCCACCACCGAGGTGATCGCCGTCCATCTGGACCACGACGCGCCGCCCGGCGCCGAGCTGGACCGGCGGCTCGCGGCCGGCGGGGCTCGGGCCGTGCCGGACGGGACGACGCTTCCGGTGGGCGCGTACCACGCCGTGCCCGACGTGCCCCGGCGCACCCTGGTCACGGGCGGGGCGCGGTCGGGGAAGTCGGTGGAGGCCGAACAGCGCCTGGAGACGTTCCCCGAGGTCGTGTACGTGGCGACGGGCGGCCGCCGTGAGGGGGACGCGGAGTGGGAGGCCCGGATCGGGCTGCACCGGGAGCGCCGGCCCGCCGCGTGGCGCACCGAGGAGACCTGCGAGCTGGCGGGCCTGCTGGAGCAGGACGGCCCGCCGCTGCTGATCGACTGCCTGTCGCTGTGGCTGACGGACGCGATGGACCGGGTGGAGGCGTGGGACGACGGCCGGTGGGCCGACGGCGGGGAGGAGAAGCTCCGCGAACGGGTCGCCGAGCTGGTCCGCGCGGTGCGCGGGACACGCCGTACGGTCGTCGCCGTGACCAACGAGACCGGCTCGGGCGTGGTCCCGGCGACGGCCTCCGGGCGGCGCTTCCGGGACGAACTCGGCCGTCTCAACGCGGGCTTCGCCGCCGAGTGCGAGCAGGTGCTGCTGGTGGTGGCGGGGCAGGCGCTGGTGCTGCGCGGCTGAGCCGTGGGCGGGTGCGCGGCCAGGAGGGCGGGAGGGCGCGCCGGGTACTGTTCCGCAGAGGAGCCCCCCGGCGGGTTCCGGCCCACCTAGCGCCGACCCGCGAGGCAGACCCCCGTGAATCTGGACGACTTCTCCGACCTGATCGAACGCCCCGACGGGGGCGTACGGCGTGATGCCGAGGAACGACGGGAGCGCCTCGTCGTTCCCGTCGGCGCGCTCGGCCGGCTCGACGAGCTGGGTGAATGGCTGTCGGCCGCCCAGCAGTCGGTACCGGTCAAGGCGATCGACCGGCCGCGGGTCGTGCTGTTCGCCGGTGACCACGGGGTGGCGGAGCTGGATGTCTCCGGCCGGGCCGCCGGGACCGCGCACGAGCTCGTACGTGCGGCCCTGGACGGTGCGAGCCCCGTCGCCGTGCTGGCCCGCCGCTTCTCCGTCCCCGTACGGATCGTGGACGCCGGCCTGGACTGCGATCCGGAGCTGCTGCCCGACGCGGTCGTACGCCACCGGGTGCGGCGCGGCAGCGGCCGGATCGACGTGGAGGACGCGCTGACGGCCGAGGAGGCCGAGCAGGCCGTTCGGCTCGGGATGCGCATCGCCGACGAGGAGGCCGACTCCGGCACGGACCTCGTGGTGCTGGGCGATCTGAGTGTCGGCGGTACGACGGCTGCCTCGACCCTCATCGCCGCCCTGTGCGGAACGGACGCCTCGGTGGTGACGGGGCGCGGCGGTGCGGGGATCGACGACCTGGCGTGGATGCGCAAGTGCGCGGCGATCCGGGACGCGCTGCGCCGGGCCCGGCCGGTGCTCGGTGACCAGCTGGAGCTGCTGGCTGCCGTGGGCGGTGCGGACCTGGCGGCCATGACGGGCTTCCTGTTGCAGAGTGCGGTGCGCCGGATGCCCGTGGTGCTGGACGGTGTGGTCTCGGCGGCCTGCGCGCTGGTGGCCCAGCGGGCGGCCTTCCGGGCTCCCGACTGGTGGCTGGCGGGGCAGACGAGCGGCGAACCCGCGCAGCTGAAGGCACTGGACCGGATGGCGCTGACCCCGCTCCTGGATCACGGGGTGACCGTGGGCGAGGGTAGCGGCGCCCTGCTGGCGCTTCCGCTCGTCCAGGCCGCGGCCTCTCTGGCTGCGGAGCTGCCCGAGCGGCCGCAGGAGCCCGCGGGGGCCGACGCGGAGGAGCCTTCGGAGGACGCGGAGCCCGCGGGGACGACTGCCTGAGCGTCTCGGGGGCTGTGGCCGGGCGGCGGGGTCCCTGCGCCTCCGCCGCCGGGGCGCGGGCCGGGCGGCGGGGTCTCAGCCGCCGGGGCGCGGGCCCGGCAGCTGCGTCCTGTCCGGGGCTCCGCCGATGAGGTCCTGGAACCGGCGTCGTGGCCCCGCCCAGCGGACGTCGTGGTGATAGGCCCTCAGCACCGCCCTGGCGCGGGCCCGGTGGCGCCTGCGGTAGAAGCGCCTGGCCCACAGGGAGGCGGGCCGGGCCAGCCGGAGCGCTCCGATCAGCGCGATGAACGGGATGAGGGTGCCGATCACCGCCATCCGGGCCTTGCCCTTGAACAGGGCGATCAGGACCAGCCCGAAGTTGAAGAGGTAGGTCAGGACGACGCCCAGCCTGTTCTGCTGCTGCTCGCCGCTCAGCTCGTCCACGCCGAGCGGCGAGAAGCCGGCGAGGACGAGCAGGACGAGTGAGGCGGTGAGGACGACGATCTCGACGCTCTGGCGGCCCTCCTCGGTCCAGTACACGTCGTCGAGATGCAGGATCAGCGCGAACTCGTCGAGAACCAGGCCGGCGCCCACCCCGAAGACCACCGCGAAGATCCCGGCGGCGGCACCGCGCTGGCCGCTGGCGACCGCGCCGAAACCGCCGACCACCGACAGCACGACGCCCGGCACCACGTGATGGACGTGCACACCACCGGGCGTGATGTTGCGGAACGGCCCCTTTCCCGCCCTGATCAACCGGGTGATCATCCGGGTGACGGCGAAGGTCAGCACGAAGGCGCTCAGGGCGAGCAGGAGCGGGAGCTTGCCCGGTTCGACGATGTTCTGCTGGAACCAGTGACCCATGCCACCTCCACCCGGCTCACCCACGTATGCGGCTTTCCGGGTCACTTTGCCCGATCCGGCGTGCTGTCGCACCGGCTAGCCTGCGCGCGGTGACCTCCCTGAACAGCCACGGCCTGCGATTCGCCTTCGGCACCCTGACAGTGCTCCCCGTCCGCGTCTCCCGCTGGGACCGAGGGACCGCCCGCGCCGGCATGCTGTGCGCCCCGCTCGCCGGACTCGCCGTGGGACTGCTCGCGGCGGCCCCCGGGGCGCTGTTCCTGCTCGGCGGGTCGGGCCCCCTGGTCGCGGCTGTCGCCTCCGCCGCGCTCCCCGCAGCGCTGACCCGTGGGCTGCACCTGGACGGGCTCGCGGACACCGCCGACGGGCTCGGCAGCGCCAGGCCGGCCGAGGACGCGCTGAGGATCATGAAGCAGTCGGACATCGGTCCGTTCGGTGTGATCACGCTGCTGTTCGTGCTGCTGGCCCAGGTCGCGGCGCTCCACGAGCTCTACGGACGCGGCTGGGCGTACGGCGCGCTGGGCACCGTCGTCGCCGCCGTCACCGCCAGGCTCGCGCTCACACTGGCCTCGCGCCGAGGCGTACCGCCGGCCCGGCCGGAGGGTCTCGGCGCGGCGGTGGCGGGCACCGTCCCGCCCCTGGGCGCGGTGGCGGTGGCGTGCGCGGTGGCCGTGTGCTGCGCGGCGGCCGGCGCGCTGCTGGGCGGATACACCGCGGCCCTGCAGCACACCCTCGCCGCCCTGGCCGGTCTCGGAGCCGCGCACGTGATGCTGCGTCACTGCGTGCGGCGCTTCGGCGGGGTGACCGGTGACGTGTTCGGCGCGCTGGAGGAGACGGCCGCCACGGTGGCCCTGCTGGCGCTGTCCCTGTCCCTGGCCCGGTGACCTCCCCGGGCTGTCCCTGCCCCCGGCCCCGTGACCCTCCCCGGGCTGCCCCTGCCCCCGGCCCCGTGACCCTCCCCGGGCGGCTCCTCTCCTCGGACGGCCCCGCCCCTGTGAGCCGGGAGCACGGGCGCGCGTAGGCTCGTTCCCGGTGCGTCGCGGTGGGATCCACGATGCGCCGGGCACGGTCGGCCACCCTCTCGACCAACACAGACCGGCACACAACTCAACGGAAGCGAGAATTCACCACCGTGACTGCTCTCACTCTCAGCACCTCAGGTGCGGCGACGCTGCGCGCCGACGCACTCGTCGTCGGCCTCGCCAAGGGAGCCAAGGGTCCGGTCGTCGCACCGGGCGCCGAGGCCGTGGACAAGGCGTTCGACGGAAAGCTCGCCACCGTCCTGGAGACCCTGGGCGCCTCCGGTGCCGAGGGCGAAGTGACCAAGCTCCCCGCCCCGGCCGGCCTCAAGGTCCCGGTCGTCGTCGCGGTCGGGCTCGGTCCGGTCCCGGCCAAGGACGACGCGTACGACGCCGAGGCGCTCCGCCGGGCCGCGGGCAGCGCCGCGCGTGCGCTGAAGGGTTCCAAGAAGGCCGGCTTCGCGCTGCCGACGGAGTCCGCCGAGGACGCCGGGGCCGTCGCGGAGGGCGCCCTGCTGGGTGCGTACGCCTTCACCGCCTACCAGGGCGGCGAGAACAAGCTCGCCCCGAAGGGCTCCAAGGCCGGCAAGGACGCGAAGCTCCCGCTCGGCGAGGTCATACTGCTCGGCGGCAAGCCGCGTGACAAGGCCTTCAAGGCGGCCGCCGAGCGCGCCGTGGCGGTCACCGAGGAGATCAACCGGGCCCGCGACCTGATCAACACCCCGCCGAACGACCTGTACCCCGAGTCCTTCGCCGCCGTGGCCACCGCCGCCGGCAAGGAGCACGGCATCAAGGTGCAGGTGCTGGACGAGAAGGCGCTCGTCAAGGGCGGCTACGGCGGTCTGCTCGGCGTCGGCCAGGGCTCCGCGCACGGCCCGCGCCTGGTCAAGCTCTCCTACACCCACCCCAAGGCGGAGAAGACGCTCGCCCTGGTCGGCAAGGGCATCACCTACGACTCGGGCGGCATCTCGCTCAAGCCGGCCGGGCACAACGAGACGATGAAGTGCGACATGAGCGGCGCCGCCGCCGTGTTCGCCGCCGTCGTCTCCGCCTCCCGCCTCGGCCTCCAGGTCAACGTGACCGGCTGGCTGGCCCTCGCCGAGAACATGCCGTCGGGCAACGCCACCCGCCCCGGTGACGTGCTGCACATGTACAGCGGCAAGACCGTCGAGGTCCTCAACACCGACGCCGAGGGCCGGCTCGTCCTCGCCGACGCGCTGACCCGCGCGTCCGAGGAGAAGCCGGACGCGATCGTCGACGTGGCGACCCTGACGGGTGCGATGGTCCTGGCGCTCGGCAACCGCACCTTCGGCGTGATGGCCAACGACGACGCGTTCCGCACGTCGATCCACGAGATCGCCGAGGAGGTCGGCGAGGCCTCCTGGCCGATGCCGCTCCCCGCCGACCTGCGCAAGGGCATGGACTCCCCGACCGCCGACATCGCCAACATGGGTGAGCGGATGGGCGGCGGCCTGGTGGCCGGTCTGTTCCTTCAGGAGTTCGTGGGCGAGGGCATCGCCTGGGCGCACCTGGACATCGCGGGCCCGGCCTTCCACGAGGGCGCTCCGTACGGCTACACGCCCAAGGGCGGTACCGGTTCCGCGGTCCGCACCCTGGTGCGGCTGGCCGAGCGCACCGCGGCCGGCGACCTCGGCTGATCCCCGGCGCTCGCGTCCGCGCGTGGATCCCGCGCGCGGGGTCCGACCGCGACGCAGACGGCCCCGGGCATACGTCCGGGGCCGTAGGTGTTCACCGGGTGGCTCCGACCGGCATTTTTCCTGAAATCTGCACGCATCGGTAACCGGCCGGGCCCGATCTTCGTCCGGCCCGGAGCAGGGGCCCGCGTCCCGTCCGCCCTCAACAAGTGCGAAGATGGGTTCTCGGCAGGACAGGGCCCCCACCACAGGGCCGAATAACGCAAGCGGCCGAACACCAGCCGACCGGCCGGTCACACCCCAGCGACGGGGCCCGGCATACGGCGCACATGCATGGAGGACGTGACGTGGCGAACGACGCCAGCACCGTTTTCGACCTAGTGATCCTCGGCGGTGGTAGCGGCGGTTACGCCGCGGCCCTGCGCGGAGCTCAGCTGGGCCTGGACGTCGCACTGATCGAGAAGGGCAAGGTCGGCGGCACCTGCCTGCACAACGGCTGTATCCCCACGAAGGCGCTGCTGCACGCCGGCGAGATCGCCGACCAGGCCCGCGAGGCCGAGCAGTTCGGCGTGAAGGCCACCTTCGAGGGCATCGACATGGAGGCCGTCCACAAGTACAAGGACGACGTGATCTCGGGCCTGTACAAGGGTCTGCAGGGTCTCATCGCCTCGCGCAAGGTGCACTACATCGAGGGTGAGGGCCGCCTTTCGTCGCCCACCTCGGTGGATGTCAACGGCCAGCGCGTCCAGGGCCGCCACGTGCTGCTGGCGACCGGCTCCGTGCCGAAGTCGCTGCCGGGCCTGGAGATCGACGGCAACCGCGTCATCTCCTCGGACCACGCGCTGAAGCTGGACCGTGTGCCGAAGTCAGCGATCGTCCTGGGCGGCGGCGTCATCGGCGTCGAGTTCGCCTCGGCGTGGAAGTCCTTCGGGACCGAGGTCACCATCGTCGAGGGTCTGAAGCACCTGGTCCCGGTCGAGGACGAGAACAGCTCCAAGCTTCTTGAGCGCGCTTTCCGCAAGCGCGGCATCAAGTTCAACCTCGGCACCTTCTTCGACAAGGCCGAGTACACCCAGGACGGCGTGCGGGTGACCCTCGCCGACGGCAAGACCTTCGAGGCGGAGGTGCTGCTGGTCGCGATCGGCCGCGGCCCGGTCTCGCAGGGCCTGGGCTACGAGGAGGCGGGTGTCGCGATGGACCGCGGCTACGTCCTCGTCGACGAGTACATGCAGACCAACGTCCCGACGATCTCGGCCGTCGGTGACCTGGTCCCGACCCTCCAGCTCGCCCACGTCGGCTTCGCCGAGGGCATCCTGGTGGCGGAGCGGCTCGCCGGTCTGAAGACCGTGCCGGTCGACTACGACGGCGTGCCGAAGGTGACGTACTGCCACCCCGAGGTCGCCTCCGTCGGTATCACCGAGGCCAAGGCCAAGGAGATCTACGGCGCGGACAAGGTCGTCGCCCTCAAGTACAACCTCGCGGGCAACGGCAAGAGCAAGATCCTGAAGACCGCGGGCGAGATCAAGCTCGTCCAGGTCAAGGACGGTGCCGTGGTCGGCGTCCACATGGTCGGTGACCGTATGGGCGAGCAGGTCGGCGAAGCTCAGCTGATCTACAACTGGGAGGCGCTGCCGGCCGAGGTCGCGCAGCTCATCCACGCCCACCCGACGCAGAACGAGGCGATGGGCGAGGCCCACCTGGCCCTGGCCGGCAAGCCTCTCCACTCCCACGACTGATCCAGTCCCGGGGACGACCGACCACTTCCGCACATTCGTAAGGAGCAACTGAAACCATGTCGGTTTCCGTAACCCTTCCGGCGCTCGGCGAGAGCGTCACCGAGGGCACTGTCACCCGTTGGCTGAAGGCCGAGGGCGAGCGCGTCGAGGCCGACGAGCCGTTGCTCGAGGTCTCGACCGACAAGGTCGACACCGAGATCCCCGCGCCCGCCTCCGGCGTGCTCGCGTCGATCAAGGTCGCCGAGGACGAGACCGTCGAGGTCGGCGCCGAGCTGGCCGTCATCGACGACGGTTCGGGCGCACCCGCGGCCGAGTCCGAGCCGGCCGCCGAGCCGGAGGCCGCCCCGGCTCCGGCCGAGGAGGCACCGGCTCCCGCCGCCGAGGCCCCTGCCGCCGAGGCTCCCGCCGCCGCTCCGGCCGGTGGTGCCTCCGGCACCGACGTCACCCTCCCCGCGCTCGGCGAGAGCGTCACCGAGGGCACCGTCACCCGCTGGCTGAAGGAGGTCGGCGAGGAGGTCGCGGAGGACGAGCCCCTGCTCGAGGTCTCCACGGACAAGGTCGACACCGAGATCCCCGCGCCGGTCGCCGGCGTGCTGCTGGAGATCGTCGTCGGCGAGGACGAGACCGCCGAGGTCGGCGCCAAGCTGGCCGTCATCGGTGCTCCGGGTGCTGCCCCGGCAGCCGCTCCGGCAGAGGCCGCCCCGGCCCCCGCCGCCGCTCCGGCCCCCGCCGCCGCTCCGGCCCCCGCGCCCGCCGCCCCGGCTCCGGCCGCTCCGGCTCCGGCTGCTCCGGCCCCCGCCCCGGCACCGGCTCCGGCTCCGGCTCAGGCCGCTCCGGCACCGGCGGCTCCGGCTCCCGCTGCCGCCGCCCCGGCTCCGGCCGCGCCGGCCGGTGACGACGGCGCGTACGTCACGCCGCTGGTCCGCAAGCTCGCCGCCGAGAACGGTGTCGACCTGGGCTCGGTCAAGGGCACCGGCGTCGGTGGCCGCATCCGCAAGCAGGACGTCGTCGCCGCCGCGGAGGCCGCCAAGGCCGCCGCTGCCGCTCCGGCTCCGGCCGCCGCCGCTCCCGCGGCCAAGGCCGCGCCGAAGGTCGAGGCGTCCCCGCTGCGCGGTCAGACGGTCAAGATGACCCGCATGCGCAAGGTCATCGGCGACAACATGATGAAGGCCCTGCACTCGCAGGCCCAGCTGACCTCGGTCCTCGAGGTCGACATCACCAAGCTGATGAAGCTGCGCAACCAGGCGAAGGAGTCCTTCGCCGCCCGTGAGGGCGTCAAGCTGTCCCCGATGCCGTTCTTCGTGAAGGCGGCGGCCCAGGCGCTGAAGGCCCACCCGGTCGTCAACGCCAGGATCAACGAGGACGAGGGCACCATCACGTACTTCGACTCGGAGAACATCGGCATCGCCGTGGACGCCGAGAAGGGTCTGATGACCCCGGTCATCAAGGGTGCGGGCGACCTGAACATCGCCGGTATCGCGAAGAAGACCGCCGAGCTGGCCGGCAAGGCCCGCGGTGGCGGCCTCACCCCGGACGACATGTCCGGCGCGACCTTCACCGTCAGCAACACCGGTTCGCGCGGTGCGCTGTTCGACACGGTCATCGTGCCGCCGAACCAGGCGGCCATCCTGGGCATCGGTGCCACGGTCAAGCGTCCGGCGGTCATCGAGACCGCCGAGGGCACCGTCATCGGCATCCGCGACATGACCTACCTGTCGCTCTCCTACGACCACCGTCTGGTGGACGGCGCGGACGCCGCCCGTTACCTGACCACGGTCAAGGCGATCCTCGAGGCGGGCGAGTTCGAGGTCGAGCTCGGCCTCTGAGCGGTACAGCTGTAACCAGCCTCACCAGCGGCGCCCCTGTCCGGATCACTTCCGGGCGGGGGCGCCGCCGTATTGTCTAGACACCGCCGGTCATCCCCGGCCGCCGTGTCGGCGCAGGCAGCACCGGTTCGCCCCGAAGGAGCCCCCCATGACCCCGCCCGTCGTCCACTCGCTGCGCGAACAGATCCGCGAGCACATCGTGGAAGGGATAGTGAGCGGGCGCTGGAAGCCGGGCGAACGGATCGTGGAGCGCCGCATCGCCACCGAGCTGGAGGTCAGTCAGACACCCGTGCGCGAGGCCCTGCGGGAGCTGGAGACGCTGCGGCTGATCGAGTCGGCGCCCAACAAGGGCGTCCGGGTGCGCAATCTCACCGCGGCCGACCTGGAGGAGAGCTACCCGGTGCGGGCCGGGCTGGAGCAGATCGCGGCGGAGCTGGCGGCCCCCGCGCTCGCCGAGGACTGCTCGGCGCTCACCCCGCACGTGGCGGCGCTGTACGAGGCGGACCGGCTGGCAGACGGCGAGGCTCAGGTCCGGCACACGGTGGCCTTCCACCGGGAGATGGTGCGGGCCGCCGGGAACGCCGTTCTCCTGCACACCTGGGAGGGGCTCGGCATCGAGGTGTTCACGGCCCTGTCGATCCGCTGGCTGGGCACCGTGCAGAAGTCGTACGCGGAGGAGCACGAGGCGCTCATCGAGGCGTTCCTGCGACGGGACCCGCAGATCGCCGTGCTGGTGAAGGAGCACGTTCTCGGGTGCGCGCCGCGCGCCTGAATTCCGGACAGGGGCAGGCGCGCCCATCTGCGGCGCGGGCCGCTCGACCGTGCAGGTCAGTGCCCGTTTCACCCCCTTGATCCCGTCACTCCGTGCCCCGTTTCGCGGCACCGCATGCCACTTTTCTTCATATCGAGAAGTTTTGCCCTTCACCCTTTGATCGATCATCGATCGGAGACTTACAGTTCAGTCGCGGGCCCACCGGCCCGATCGCCCTGTCCTGCCAGTCAGGGCCTTCTCCACCCCCTCCCACTCCGGAAGGCGGCGATCATGACCGACCCCGTAGCAAAGCTTCCGAGCGAGCTCGACCAGCTCCCGGACCGCGACCCCGAGGAGACCGCCGAGTGGGCGGCCTCCCTGGACGCCGTCACCAAGGCCGCGGGCCCGCACCGCGCCGCGTACCTGATGCGGCGTTCGCTCCAGCACGCTGAGGGCGCCGGCATCGCGCTGCCCAAGCTGCTGGAGAGCGATTACGTCAACACCATCCCCACCTCCGCCGAGCCCGAGTTCGACGGTGACCTGGAGATGGAATCGAAGATCACCGCGTGGAACCGCTGGAACGCGGCCGCGATGGTCACCCGTGGCGCCCGGTACGGCGTCGGCGGTCACATCGCCACGTTCGCCTCGGCGGCCTGGCTGTACGAGACCGGCTTCAACCACTTCTTCCGCGGCAAGGAAGGTGACGGCTCCGGCGACCAGCTCTACATCCAGGGCCACGCCTCGCCCGGCATCTACGCCCGCGCCTTCCTCGACGGCCGCCTCAGCGAGCAGCAGCTCGACAACTTCCGCCAGGAGTCGGGGGGCGACGGCCTGCCGTCCTACCCGCACCCGCGGCGGCTGCCCTGGCTGTGGGAGTTCCCCACCGTGTCGATGGGCCTCGGCCCGCTCTCGGCGATCTACCAGGCGCGCTTCAACCGTTATCTGACCAACCGCAAGATCAAGGACACGTCGAACTCGCACGTCTGGGCGTTCCTGGGCGACGGCGAGATGGACGAGCCCGAGTCGACCGCCGCCCTCGCCCTCGCGGCCCGTGAGCAGCTCGACAACCTGACCTTCGTCATCAACTGCAACCTGCAGCGTCTCGACGGCCCGGTCCGGGCCAACTTCCGCGTGGTCCAGGAGCTCGAGGGCGCGTTCCGCGGGGCCGGCTGGAACGTCGTCAAGACGCTCTGGGGCAACGCCTGGGACGAGCTGTTCCAGCTGGACACCACGGGCGCGCTGATCCGCCGTCTCCGTGAGGTCCCGGACGCCCAGTTCCAGACGTACGCCACGCGCGACGTGGCCTACATCCGCGAACACTTCTTCGGCGCCGAGCCCGCGCTCGTCGAGCTCGCGAAACTCCTGAGCGACGCGAAGATCGCCGAGTGTTTCTACAGCTCCCGCGGCGGCCACGAGGCCCGCAAGGTGTACGCGGCCTACCGCGCCGCCCTGGAGCACAAGGGCGCGCCGACCGTGATCCTGGCCCAGACGGTCAAGGGCTACACGCTGGGCAAGGGCTTCGAGTCCAAGAACGCCAACCACCAGATGAAGAAGCTGTCGATCGACGAGTTCAAGGGCATGCGCGAGCTGCTCGGCCTCCCGATCCCCGACAGCGCCTTCGAGGACGGGCTGGTGCCCTACGGCCACCCGGGTGCCGACTCCCCCGAGGTCCGTTACCTCCAGGAGCGCCGTGCCGCCCTCGGTGGTCCGGCCCCCGCCCGCCGGGTGCACGCGGTGGCGCTGCCGCAGCCCGAGGAGCGCGCCTTCAAGGCCCTGTACAAGGGGTCGGGGAAGCAGGAGATGGCCACCACCATGGCGTTCGTACGCCTGGTGAAGGACCTGATGCGGGACAAGGAGACCGGTAGGCGCTGGGTTCCGATCGTCCCGGACGAGGCCCGTACCTTCGGTATGGAGTCGCTGTTCCCCTCGGCCGGCATCTACTCGCCGCTCGGCCAGACCTACGAGCCGGTCGACCGCGACCAGCTGATGTACTACAAGGAAGCCAAGGACGGCCAGATCCTCAACGAGGGGATCACCGAGGCCGGCGCCATGGCCGACTTCATCGCCGCCGCCTCGTCGTACGCGACGCACGGCGAGACGATGATCCCGTTCTACATCTTCTACTCGATGTTCGGCTGGCAGCGGACCGGCGACCAGATGTGGCAGCTCGCCGACCAGCTCGGCAAGGGCTTCATCGTCGGCGCCACGGCCGGCCGCACGACCCTGACGGGTGAAGGCCTCCAGCACGCGGACGGCCACTCGCACCTGATCGCGTCCACGAACCCGGCGTCGCTCAACTACGACCCGGCGTTCGCGTACGAGATCGCGGTGATCGTCAAGGACGGTCTGCGCCGGATGTACGGCCCGGACGCCGAGGACGTCTTCTACTACCTGACGGTCTACAACGAGCCGAAGCAGCAGCCCGCGATGCCCGAGGGCGTCGAGGAGGGCATCGTCAAGGGCCTGTACCGCTTCAAGGAGGGCACGCCCGCGGAGGCGGACGCACCGCGCCTTCAGCTGCTGGGCTCCGGTACGGCGATCCACTGGGTCCTGGAGGCCCAGGAGCTGCTGGCCGCCGACTGGGGTGTCACGGCCGACGTCTGGTCCGCCACCTCGTGGGGCGAGCTGCGCCGCGACGCCCTGGAGTCCGACGAGGCGCTGCTCCGCGGCGAGGAGCGCGTGCCCTACGTGACCCAGGCGCTCTCCGGCGCGCCGGGCCCGGTCCTCGCGGTCAGCGACTGGATGCGCGCGGTCCCGGACTCGATCAGCCAGTGGGTGGAGCAGGACTGGTCCTCGCTGGGCACGGACGGCTTCGGCCTCTCCGACACCCGCGCGGGGGCCCGTCGCCACTTCGGCGTCGACGCCCAGTCCGTCACAGTCGCCGCGCTGGCCCAGCTGGCCCGCCGTGGCGAGATCCCGGCCTCCAAGGTCAAGGAGGCCCGGGAGAAGTACGGGATGTGAGTCCGTGCGGGGGTGGGTACCGGGTCTCCCGGTACCCACCCCCGCTGCGTTCGCCGGGTCCGCCGCACAATGGTCGGATGCGTGCTGCCCGGCTGATCAAGATGGTGCTGCTCCTGCAGTCCCGGCCCTCCATGACCGCCGCCGAACTGGCCGGGGAGCTGGAGGTGTCGGAGCGCACCGTGACCCGGGACGCCCAGGCACTCTCCGAGGCGGGCGTGCCGGTGTACTCCGAGCGCGGCCGGGCCGGTGGCTACCGGCTGGTGGGCGGCTACCGCACACGGCTCACCGGGCTGGCCCGTCATGAGGCGGAGGCCCTCTTCCTGTCCGGGCTGCCCTTCGCCCTGCGCGAGATGGGGCTGGACGACGCCGCTTCGGCCGCCCGGCTGAAGGTCTCGGCCGCCCTGCTCCCCTCTTTCCGGGACGCCTCGCACACCGTCGCCCGGCGCTTCCATCTGGACGCCCCCGGCTGGTACCACGATCCGGCCACCCCCGAACTGCTGCCCGCCGTCGCGGAGGCCGTCTGGGACGACCGTCTGGTCCTGGCCCGCTACCGTCGCCGGCCGTCGGACGAGGTGGAGCGTGAGCTGGCCCCGTACGGGCTCGTCCTGAAGGCAGGGGTCTGGTACCTGTGCGCCCGGGCCGGGGACGACTTCCGGGTGTACCGGATCGACCGGTTCACCGAAGTCACCGTGTCGGAGACGCGCTTCGCACGCGACGAGGACTTCGACCTCCCGCGCTTCTGGGAGGAGCGGGCCGCGCAGTTCGCCCGGTCGATCCTGCGTACCGAGGTGACGGTCCGGCTTTCGGAGGAGGGCGTAAGGCTGCTGCCGCACGTGGTGGACCGGGCAGCCGCCGAGGATGCGCTGGCCGGGGCTTCGGTGCCGGACGGGGACGGCCGGCTCACGGTCGTCCTGCCGGTCGAGTCGGAGGAGGTGGCGTACAGCCAGTTGCTGGGCCTCGGGGCCGATGTGGAGGTCCTGGTTCCCGCCGCCCTGCGCGAACGCTTTGCCGATACCGCCGAACGAATGCGCGACATCTATCGCTGAAGTGGCCCGGAAGTGATGCCGAAGGCTTAATTCGGTGTCTGGGCGTGCGTCGCCTGCCGTCGGGGCAGATGCTGGACCCGTGATGGACGAGACGGAGTTCTGGGAGATCATCGACAGCACCCGCGAGGCCGCCGAGGGCGACCCCGAGGACCACGCCGACCTGCTCGTCGAACGGCTGGTGCAGCGCGATCCCGAATCCGTGCTGGATTTCGCCAGGCACTTCGAGGCCCGCTACAACCGCGCGTACCGCTGGGACCTGTGGGGGGCGTCGGCCGTGCTGCTCGGCGGGGCGAGCGACGACGCGTTCGACTACTTCCGCTGCTGGCTGATCGCACAGGGCCGGGAGGTCTTCGAGGGTTCGGTGCACGACCCGGACAGCCTGGCCGAGCTGCTGGACGACTTCGACGAGGAGGTCGACGGGGACGGCGAGGACATCGGCTACGCCGCCGACGAGGCCTACGAGCAGCTCACCGGGCTGGTCACCCCCGACCTGGGACTGCCTCCGCAGCCGGCGGAACCGGCGGGCACGCCCTTCGGCTTCGACGACGACACGGCGCTGGCGGAGCGTTACCCCGCGCTCTGGGAACGCTTCGGTCCGGTCTGAGGCCCCAAGGTGTCAGGGCCGGGATTCGGGGCCGGGGAGTCAGGGCCGGGGGTCAGGGCCAGGTGGCGAGGGTGCGAGCGAACGGCCCATCAGGACGTCGTCGACGTACCGCCCGCCCAGGAAGAACTCCCCGGGGAGGACACCCTCGACGGCGAACCCCTCCGCCGCGTAGAGCGCCCGAGCCGCGGTGTTGTGGCCGAGCACCCGCAGGGTGATCCGTCCGGCGCCCTGCCTCCGCGCCTCGGCGTACGCCGCGCGCAGAAGGGCGCGCGCGACGCCGTGACCCCGAGCCCAGTCGGCGACGGCGAGGCCCTGTATCTGGCGGACGTGGGCGTTGCAGGCGAGTGGGGTCGGGCGGCCCAGCCGGAGGTATCCGGCCATGTGCGTCCCGCCCGCGCCGATGGCCGCCTCGGCGACCAGGAACTCGCCGGGCGGGTGCCGGTCGTCGAAGAACGGCGCGTACGGCGGCTGCGGCCTCGGCTGCACGGCGTGGAGGGTCGACCAGGTGGCCCGGTCGAGCTCCCCGAGGGCGGTCTCGTCCTCGGGCACGGCGGGCCGGACGGGGCGGAGGGAGCGGAACCGGTGCACGGACATGCCCGCCACTCTGCCACGCGTGCTCCTCGTCCCCACCGGCGCTCCACTCCCGCGTGACCGGACGCACATGGGGCAGGATGGACGTCATGCCGCACTCCCGAATCGCCGTCACCGGATCGACCGGACTCATCGGAGCGGCGCTCGTGCGCTCGCTGCGTTCCGACGGGCACGAGGTGGTGCGCCTGGTGCGCCGCCCGGCCGCCACCGGCGACGAGGTGGAGTGGGACCCGAAGCGCCAGTACGTCGACGTGGCGGGCCTGGTCGGCTGCGACGCGGTCGTCCACCTCGCGGGCGCCGGCGTCGGGGACCACCGGTGGACCGAGGCGTACAAGCGGGAGATCCGTGACAGCCGGGTGCTCGGCACGGCCGCCGTCGCCGAGGCGGTGGCTTCACTCGACACCCCGCCGAAGGTGTTCCTGTCCGGCTCCGCCGTCGGCTTCTACGGCGACACCGGCGACCGTGCCGTCGACGAGGGCGCGCCGCCCGGAGAGGGCTTCCTGCCGTCCGTGTGCGTGGAGTGGGAGGAGGCCACCGCCCCGGCCGAGGAGGCGGGTGTACGCACGGTCCACGCACGGACCGGACTCGTCGTCTCCCGGCGGGGCGGGGCCTGGGGACGGCTCTTCCCGCTGTTCAAGGCGGGGCTCGGCGGGCGGATGGGGAACGGCCGGCAGTACTGGAGCTTCATCGCGCTGCACGACCACGTCGCGGCGCTGCGGCACATCCTGGACACGGAGACCCTGTCCGGGCCGGTGAATCTGACGGGCCCCTCCCCCGTCACCAACGGCCAGGTGACGGCCGCCATGGGACGGGTCCTGCGGCGCCCCACCCTGTTCACCGCCCCGGCGCCCGCGCTGAAGCTCGCGCTCGGCGACTTCGCGGGGGACGTCCTGGGCAGCCAGCGGGTGCTGCCCGGCCAACTTCTCGACTCGGGCTTCGCGTTCGCCTTCCCGGGGATCGACGACGCCATCCGCGCCGCACTGCGCTGACCGTCGTCCGGCCTGCCGGGGGACCGGCGCCGGGCCGCCGTGCGACCCCGTGCACCGATGCCCTGGCTGCGCGCGACTGCGCCTCTCTCGGCCATACACCTACTCTCGACCCGAACTCGGGCATTCCGGGGGCCTGTTGGGGGCAATAGCCCCCCACCAGTCGCACCGACTCGGGGAGGGGCACGTGCTCAGGGCACACACAGCGGACCACGCGGATGTGGTCATCATCGGGGCCGGTATCGCCGGCCTGTCGGCGGCCCACCAGCTCATCAGCGCAGGGGTGGACGTCAGCGTTCTGGAGGCCGCCGCGCACGTGGGCGGCCGGATGGCCACCGACGACGTGGACGGATTCCGGCTCGATCGTCTCGGCCCACTGTTCAGTTCCGCGTATCCGGAGCTGAACACCACCCCGGGGCTCGAAGGACTGACACTGCGGGACTTCTCCCCCGGGGTGCTCGTGCACAGCGGGGGGCGGCAGTACCGCGCCGGGGACGTGCGCAGCGCGCGGGGCGCACTCCGTGCCGTGCGCTCCCGGTCGAGCGCCCCAAGAGCGCCCTTGGGCGGGGCGATCGAACAGGCCAGGCTCGGTGCCTGGCTGGCCCGTCTCGCCACCACTCCGGAGTCCCGGATCCTGGCACGGCCCGACAGGGCCGCGCCGGAGACGCTGTCGGCGCGCGGGCTCTCGCCCCGTGTCGTCGGCGGATTCCTGCGTCCCCTGCTCTCGGCGCTGCTCGGCGATCCCGGGCTCACCACGTCGAGCCGCATCGCGGAGCTCACCCTCCGGGACTACGCGCGCGGCCGGCTCTGCGTGCCCACGGGCGGTTCCGCGACGCTGCCCGAGCTGCTGGCGGCCGCCCTGCCACCCGGGACCGTACGCACCGGGGTGCATGTGACGGCCGCCGACATCACCTCCGTACACACCAAGGAACACGGAGAGCTCGGCTGCCGGTCGCTCCTGCTGGCCACCGGCGCGGGAGCCGCCGCCGAACTGCTGCCGGGTCTGCGGGTGCCGGCCTTCCACCGGGTGACCGTGCTGCACCACACGGCGAGGGAGGCACCGACGACCGGCCGCCGCCTGCTGCTGGACGCGGACCGCTCGGGGCCGGTGGCCCACACCGCCGTGATGAGCGAGGTCGACCCCTCGCGCGCCCCGCACGGCCGGGCCCTGATCACCTCCACGGTGCTCGGGCCCCCGCCGCCGGACCTCGACGGCGCGGTGCGGGCGCACCTCGCCGCGCTGTACGGCACGCCCACCGGAGACTGGGAGCTGCTGGCGGCCCATCACGACCCTGAGGCAGTCCCCGCCATGCCTCCGCCGCACGATCCGCACCGGCCGGTCCGGCTGCTCGCCGGGCTGTACGTGTGCGGCGACCACCGCGACACCAGCACGGTCCAGGGGGCCCTGCGGTCCGGCCGGCGCGCCGCCTCGGCGATCCTCGCGGACCTGGGGGTGCGCCCGGCGCAGGCGGACGGGACGGAGCTGCCCGCCGCCGCGTAGGGGCTTCCGTCCGGATCGGTCCTGCACGAACCGGACGGAAGGCTCCGGGTCAGCCCAGCGCGGCGACCCGGTCGCGGTATCCACGCACGGCGACCGCGTCCCTGTACGGCTCCAGGCGGCGCTCGAAGTCCCGTACGTACTCCGTCGCGCGCACCGAACGCATCTCCGCCGCCTGCTGGGCCGCCTCGGCGCCCAGCAGGCAGGCCTGGTCCAGCTCCCCGAGCCCGAGCCGCGCGGAGGCGAGCACCACCCGGCAGAAGAGCCTGCTCCGGGCGTAGGCCGGTGCGCGCAGCTGGAGCGAGCGCTCGGCGTGCTGGGCGGCGACGCGGTACTGCTGCAGGTCGCGGTGGCAGTGGCCGAACTCGTCGGCGAGCTGGGCCTCGTCGAACCAGCGGGCCCAGTGCGGCACGTCGTCCCCTGGACGGGAGCTCCCCAGCGCGCGTTCCGCCCGCATGAGCGCGGCGACGCAGGCCCTGGTCTCACCGAGGACGCCGTGTCCGCGCGCCTCGACGGAGTGCAGCAGGGCCATGACGACGGGGGGTGCGGAGGAGCCGATGCCCTGGTGGGCGACGCGTGCGAGCTGGACGGCCTCCCTGCCGTGTCCGAGGTAGACCGCCTGCCTGCTCATCGTGACCAGCACGAAGGCGCCGTACGCCCGGTCCCCGGCGGCCTGCGCGAGCCGGAGCGCCTGGACGAAGTAGCGCTGGGCGAGACCGTGCGCGGCGATGTCGTACGAGGTCCATCCGGCCAGCCGGGTCAGATCCGCCGCCGCGGAGAACAGCCGTCTGCCCAGTGCCTCGCCGTAACTCCCGCGGAGCATGGGCTCGGCCTCGTGTTCCAGGTACCGGACGAGCGCCTGCCTGGCGTGGCCTCCGCCGTAGGCGTTGTCCAGGGTGCGGAACAGCTCGCCCACCGAGCGCAGGGCGGCGACGTCGCCGCTGCCGACGCGCTGGCCCGTACCCCTGTCGGTCTGCCGCTGGCGCGGGACGCCGAGGGGCGGCGCCGCGGGAGAGGGCGGTCGTGAGGAGCCGGGCCCTCGGGTGCCGCCGGCCCGGACGACCGGGACGCCCGCCCCGTGCGTCGTGGCGGGGGCGCCGGGTGCCTGAAGGGTTCCGGCCCCGTTGCTCCGGTGCAGCGCGTGCGGGGCCAGGGGCCCCTGGGCCCCGGCGGGGAAACGCGGTGAGGGCAGGCCGGCGGTGCCGTTCGCGCGGTCCGGCGGCACACCCCTGCCGACCCATTCGTCGGGCCGCCCGATCAGCCAGTCCCTGCTGGGGACGACCAGCCCGGCGGGTGTGAACGCGATCTTGCGCAGTTCCGCATGGCTGCCGGAGTCCTTGCGCCACAGCCCGCTGACGATGTCGACGGCCTCGGCGGGCGTCGCCGCGAACTCCAGACCGGCGTAGACGGGCGCACACGCGTCCAGGCCCAGGTCCTGCGCGGAGAGCCGGCGCCCGAGCCGTCTCGTGAAGACCTCGGCGATCAGCGCGGGGGTGGTGCCCCGGGGCTGCTGGCCGCGCAGCCAGCGGGTCACCGAGGTCTTGTCGTATCGCAGGTCGAGCCCGTGTTCGAGGCCGAGCTGGTCCACCCTGCGGGCCAGGCCCGCGTGGGAGAACCCTGCCTCCGCGATGAGAGCAGCGAGCCGCCGGTTCGGGGTGCGCTGCGGAGGTCGTTCCGACATCAGCTGTAAGGTCTCCTGCCTTCGGCGCCGGGCGAGCAGCCCTATACGGGCCCCCCAGATCGGGAGCGGGCGAGCCCGTTATGGAACGGCGCGAACTTAGCCGCCCCGGGGGTGGCGCCAGCGACCTTCGCTCCACATTCATCCGATCGTGTGAGGATTGTCGGATCGCTGACGGAAATCCACCCGCCCGCAACCTGCCGGACCTCGCCTTCCGGGGCGGTCGTACAGTGGCTGGGGGCGCACATGCATGGTGACGCGGCACCGGGGACACCCCCCGGCCCTCCGGCACCGCGAGTAGGGAGGCACCCGAGTGAGTGAGCTGCGGTTCGTCCGTCTGGGATTCGGCGAGGAACGGGTCGACTACCAGGAGGCCTGGCAGAAGCAGCGCGAGGTCCATGCCGCCCGGTTCGAGGACACCGTCCCCGACACCTGCCTGCTCCTCGAGCACCCGCCCGTCTACACGGCGGGACGGCGTACCACCGAGAGCGAACGCCCGCTGGACGGCACCCCCGTCGTCGACGTCGACCGCGGCGGGAAGATCACCTGGCACGGTCCCGGACAGCTCGTCGGCTACCCGATCCTGAAGCTGCCCCGTCCGGTGGACGTGGTCGCCCATGTCCGTCGCCTCGAGGACGCGCTGATCCGCACGGCCGCCGAGTTCGGCGTGGAGACCAGCCGGGTCGAGGGACGCAGCGGCGTCTGGGTCCTCGGCGACCCGGTCGAGGACCGCCCCGCGCTCGGAGGGCTCTCGCTCGACTTCGACCCCCGGCTGCACGACGAGGAGTTCGACCCCCGGCTGAACGGCCCCGAGTACGCGCCGTCCAACGCCGGTCAGCGCCGCGAGGACCGCAAGCTCGCCGCGATCGGCATCCGGGTCGCCAAGGGCGTGACCATGCACGGCTTCGCGCTGAACGTGAACCCGGACAACACCTGGTTCGACAGGATCGTGCCGTGCGGCATCCGGGACGCGGGCGTGACCTCGCTCTCGTACGAACTGGGCCGCGAGGTCACCATCGCCGAGATCCTCCCGGTCGCGGAGAGACACCTGAGGGACGTCCTGGAGAACGCGGAGCTCGCACCGCGCGCCGTCGGGACCCCGGAGCCCGCGAGGGCAGCGGCCCCGGCCTGAGGTGTCCGCACGGGCCCGTTCGGAATAGGGCCTGTCGGCCACAGGTTGGCCATACGTAAGACCGTTCTAACCACGGGCGTACCCTGGTGTTCGCCGAAGAATCCAATGCAGCGAAAGCAAAGGGGTGCCGGAGTGTCCGGTGTCGCACCCGACGGGCGCAAGATGCTGCGCCTGGAGGTCCGAAACAGCCAGACCCCCATCGAGCGCAAGCCCGAGTGGATCAAAACCCGGGCGAAGATGGGCCCCGAGTACACGAAGATGCAGGCGCTCGTCAAGGGCGAGGGTCTGCACACCGTGTGCCAGGAGGCCGGCTGTCCGAACATCTACGAATGCTGGGAAGACCGCGAGGCCACTTTCCTCATCGGCGGCGACCAGTGCACCCGGCGCTGCGACTTCTGCCAGATCGACACGGGGAAGCCGCAGGCGCTGGACCGTGACGAGCCCCGCCGCGTCGGCGAGTCCGTCGTCACCATGGACCTGAACTACGCCACGATCACCGGCGTCGCACGGGACGACCTGGAGGACGGCGGCGCGTGGCTCTACGCGGAGACCGTCCGCCAGATCCACGCCCAGACCGCCGGACGCGAGAGCGGCGCCACGAAGGTGGAGCTGCTCATCCCCGACTTCAACGCGGAGCCCGAGCAGCTCGCCGAGGTCTTCTCCTCGCGCCCGCAGGTGCTCGCGCACAACGTCGAGACGGTCCCGCGCATCTTCAAGCGGATCCGCCCCGGCTTCCGTTACGAGCGCTCCCTGGAGGTCATCACGCGGGCCCGTGAGGCCGGCCTGGTGACGAAGTCCAACCTGATCCTCGGCATGGGCGAGACCCGTGAGGAGGTCAGCGAGGCGCTCCAGGACCTGCATGACGCGGGTTGCGAGCTCATCACGATTACGCAGTACCTCCGGCCCTCCGCGCGCCACCACCCCGTCGAGCGCTGGGTGAAGCCGCACGAGTTCGTGGAGCTGAAGGACGAGGCCGACGCGATCGGTTACTCCGGCGTCATGTCGGGGCCGCTGGTGCGGTCCTCGTACCGCGCGGGACGCCTCTTCCAGCAGGCGATGGAGCGGCGCGGTGCGACCGCCGCTGCCGCACCGGCCGTGTGAATCGGCGCACAAGAGATTACTGAACAGTAATAGCCGCATCGACGCGGCCCGTACGTCCCCCGCAGGTCGGGGGCCCGTATGGGCCGCGTCGGCGTGCGCGGCACCGAAATCAGAGTTTCATTGGTGTTTGACCGACCGGTCATGCACTGGTAACACCAAGCAGTGACCCTAGGTACAAACGCGGTGGCTCCCGCAGCCCCCGTCGTCATTGCTTCCCGCTACCCAGTGCGCGCCGGGCGCGCGCATCCGCTCCGAGGGGGAACACCCACCATGCACGCCGCACCGGTACGAGCCACCGCCATCCCGACCGTCACCACCGCGCTCCGCGCGGTCGAGTCGCTGCTGATGGGCAGCGGCCAGCGCACCGCCCGCCGCAACGCCTGGACGGCGGTCCTGGAGGACCGCCGCAGGGCACAGGACCGGGTCGAGGCGGAGTACGTGCTGAAGGCTGTGGCCGACCACCGTTCCTAGGTCACTCCCGGGCCACGTAAACTTCGGTACATGGCGAGGAAGGCAAACACTGAAGGCGCGGACAGCGCCGAGAACGCAGGGCGGCTCAAGCAGATCGCCCTGACCTACAAGATGACCAGGCGGTCGGACCCCAAGGTGGGTCTTGTCGTCGCGGGTGTGGGAATCATCACCTTCGGTGTCCTCCTCGCCATCGGCTTTCTGATCGGTCACCCCATCTACGCGGGCATCCTGGGCTTCGTCCTGGCGTTCCTCGCGATGGCCATCATCTTCGGCCGGCGTGCCGAGCGCGCGGCCTTCGGTCAGATGGAGGGACAGCCGGGCGCAGCCGCGGCGGTCCTGGACCGGGTGGGCCGCGGATGGACCACGACCCCGGCCGTCGCGATGAACCGCAGCCAGGACGTCGTCCACCGGGCGGTCGGCAAGGCGGGCATCGTGCTGGTGGCCGAGGGCAACCCGAACCGGGTGAAGAGCCTGCTGGCGGCCGAGAAGAAGCGGATGGCCCGCATCGTCATCGACGTACCGGTGCACGACATCATCGTCGGCGACGGCGAGGGCCAGGTGCCGCTGAAGAAGGTACGCACCACGATGCTGAAGCTTCCGCGGGTCCTGACCGGCCCGCAGGTGACGGCGGCCAACGACCGGCTGCGGGCGATGGGCGACCTGATGAGCAACATGCCACTGCCCAAGGGTCCGATGCCGAAGGGCATGCGGATGCCGCGCGGCGGAAAGATGCGCTGACCGAGCACGTGCCAGGAGAGCGGCCCCGGACGATCCACTCGTCCGGGGCCGCTCTCTTCGTACCTCATGGCGCCTTGCCCGGGGCCGCTCTCGCCGTGCACCTGCCGCACGCCCGGGGCCAGGCCCCTCTGTACCCCTGCCGCTTGCCCGGGGCCGCTCTCCGCGTGCTTCCGCTGCGTTGCCCGGGGCCGCGCTTCTACGTGCTTCCGCAGCCACACCCGGGCCGCACCTCTGGATGCGCCCTCGCGCGGGGCCCGCCGGACGGACGGCTCAGCTACGGACCTGGACGGCGCGGGCCAGCCGGTCGTGGAGGCCGCGGTTGTCGCGGTCCCAGACGATCGCCGGGATCACCAGGAGCAGCAGCACGCTCCGGACGGCGACGCGTACGACACCGAGCCTTCCGCCGTCCTCGGCGATGACGCGCAGGCCGAGAATCCGCTTGCCCGGGGTGGAACCGACCGTTCCGACCGTGAGGAGGCTCATGACGAGGAAGATGCCGAGCGCCCAGTTCCCGGTCGCCTGCTGATCACCGCGAGCGAACAGCCCGTATGCGATCAGCATGCTCACGGCCCAGTCGATGAAGAGGGCCCCGAAGCGCCGGCCGAGCGGGGCCACGGACCCCGGGCCTTCCTGGGGCAGACCGAGGCGCTCGCCCCGGTAACCGAAGTCGGCGCCCATCTCCTCGGCTGCCGCGCGCGGCCCCGAGAGCCACGATCCGATTGCTTGCCTGTTGTCCACCCGTCCACGGTACTGCGCCCGTGTTTGCACCCGGCCGGGCGGGGCACCGGACACGTCGCTGAGGTGCCCCTCACAGGCACCCTGGTTAACTTGTGCGAAACAAATGGGTCATGCTGGAGAAATCCCGTTTGCCTAAGGTCGGGTCCAGCGTGTGCCACCGCACTGGCCACACAGACGAGCTGCAACCCCGCCCTTTCCCGGGTCGGGAGTAGGAGGAGTTGGATGTTCCAGAACGCCGACGAAGTCCAGAAGTACATCGCCGACAACGACGTCAAGTTCGTCGACGTCCGGTTCTGCGACCTGCCGGGTGTGATGCAGCACTTCACGATCCCCGCAGCGTCCTTCGACCCGGCCGAGGAACTGGCTTTCGACGGCTCGTCGATCCGCGGCTTCCAGGCCATCCACGAGTCCGACATGGCGCTCCGCGCGGACCTGTCGACGGCACGGGTCGACCCGTTCCGCCGCGACAAGACCGTGAACATCAACTTCTTCATCCACGACCCGATCACGGGCGAGCAGTACAGCCGTGACCCGCGGAACGTGGCCAAGAAGGCCGAGGCCTACCTCGCGTCGACCGGCATCGCCGACACCGCGTACTTCGGCCCCGAGGCCGAGTTCTACGTCTTCGACAACGTCCGCTTCCAGACGTCGGCGAACGAGAGCTTCTACCACATCGACTCCGAGGCCGGCGCCTGGAACACCGGTGCGGTCGAGAACAACCGTGGTTACAAGGTCCGCTACAAGGGCGGCTACTTCCCGACCCCGCCGGTCGACCACTTCGCCGACCTGCGCGCCGAGATCTCCATGGAGCTGGACAAGAACGGCCTCCAGGTCGAGCGCCAGCACCACGAGGTCGGCACCGCCGGCCAGGCCGAGATCAACTACAAGTTCAACACGCTGCTCGCCGCGGCCGACGACCTGATGCTCTTCAAGTACATCGTGAAGAACGTCGCCTGGCGCAACGGCAAGAGCGCGACCTTCATGCCGAAGCCGATCTTCGGTGACAACGGCTCGGGCATGCACGTCCACCAGTCCCTGTGGTCCGGCGGCTCCCCGCTGTTCTACGACGAGCAGGGCTACGCCGGCCTCTCGGACATGGCGCGCTACTACATCGGCGGCATCCTGAAGCACGCCCCGTCGCTGCTGGCGTTCACCAACCCGACGGTGAACTCCTACCACCGGCTGGTCCCCGGCTTCGAGGCCCCGGTCAACATGGTGTACTCGCAGCGCAACCGCTCCGCCGCGATGCGCATCCCGATCACGGGCTCCAACCCGAAGGCCAAGCGCGTCGAGTTCCGCGCCCCGGACCCGTCCTCGAACCCGTACCTGGCGTTCTCGGCCCTGCTGATGGCCGGCCTGGACGGCGTCAAGAACAAGATCGAGCCCCCGGAGCCGATCGACAAGGACCTCTACGAGCTGGCCCCCGAGGAGCACGCGGGCGTCCAGCAGGTCCCGACCTCGCTCCCGGCGGTCCTCGACGCGCTCGAGGCCGACCACGAGTACCTCCAGGCCGGCGGGGTCTTCACGCCCGACCTGATCGAGACGTGGATCGACTACAAGCGCACCAACGAGATCGCCCCGATCCAGCTCCGCCCGCACCCGCACGAGTTCGAGCTGTACTACGACCTCTAGGCGGTCCGGTCGGTGACCTGGGTCGTGGGCACCGCCCGGCCCGTTCACCGAACTGATGTCAGGAGTACCGACGAGGGCAGCTACCCGAGGAACGGGGTAGCTGCCCTCGTCGGCTTTTCCTGGCTTCGCCCGCGGTCGCAGCTCCCCAGTACGCCGCACAGGCGATGGCATGCGCGAGGTCTTGGCGGGTGTGCACCGCACATCGCTACGACCGCGGCTCCGCGCCTGCCGTCTCCAGCCCCGCAAAGCCGCCTCGTCCCGACTGGACGCACACCTCTCACTGTCTGTGATGACTGAAGCGCGCGCGGTAGGATCGACGCCGCGCTAGGCATGGGAGACGGGGGCCGATGGCCAAGAAGTGGGAGCTCTATCGGTCATCGGTGGGCGCCGAGGTGGTCCAGAAGGAGATCACCAAGTGCCGCCTGAAGCGGGACGAGTTGGTCCGACTCCAGAAGATCATGGAGCGCACGGCCAGGGATGAACTGTTGCCCAGGGATCGCAAGTCTCTGGGTGAGGGGCTCTGGGAACTGCGACTGAACTGCGGCGAGCGCATCTTCAGGCTGTTCTACAGCGAGATCGAGGGCGGCGGCCCCGTGCTGCTGGGGCTCAAGTTCGCGAACAAGAAGTCGACCCAGGGAATTAAAACCGATCCCGGCGATATCGAGACCGCACGCAAACGGCTGTCCGAGTGGCAAACCAGGTCTGTCAGTGACGGTTCCACTCCCCAGGCGTTGAAGTGATATCGGTCCTGAGCGATACTCGGCAGTCAGGGAAGGAGTGACCATGGACGAGCACCTGGCTGGACTGCTTGGCCTTGATCTCGACGATGCACGAACAAGCGCCGCTGCCGGCGACACCGACTCGGTAATGATGCTCGTAGAAACCCTGGTAAAGCATCGCAAGGCGTGTCGGATCACTCAGAAGCAGGTCGCGCAGGCCATGGAAACGACTCAGTCCGCCGTTTCGGACTTCGAGAGGCTCGGTGGCGATCCCCGGCTGTCCACAATCATGCGCTACGCCAGAGCCGTGGGCATGGCTGTCGCAACCAAGGCGCACGTCGTGGACGAGCCCGCACTGACCGAGAGCTGGGAACCCTTGGCGCACAGTGCGGAGCCCGTGCCTGTAGCAGGGGGCCGACGTGATGTCGCATGAGCGCTGACCCACCGCACGAGGTGTCGTCACTCGCAGAACTGCAGCAGCTCGCCGAACTCATCGACATCATCTATTACGAGGTCAGTGGGCGCAGGTCCGACGGCTTCGACCAGCCCGGCGACGACGCGGAGGAGGAAGGCGACGACCGCGCCGACATGCAGCTCATGCAACGCATGGAGGGCAACCGCCTGGCGGTCCGTACGCGTGCTCTGGTCGCGACATCGGAAGGGCGAATGGTTGCTGACGTCGCCGCCCTGTTCCAGACCCCCGACCCCGTCATCATCCCGGCGGACATCGCGAAGCGCTTCGCTGAAGTCATCGCAACACCCGTGACGCGGCCCTACCTGCGGGAAGCCCTCCATCAATCTGCTGTGAAGCTGGGCATCGCTGCCCCGCTCCTCTCGGTGCTGGATCTCGAAGATGTCGGGCTCTCGCCCACGGTTGCGCTGCGGAAGTCCGCACCGTAAGGCACAAGGTCTTCCCTGGGTCAGGTCGACCCGCGTCACACACGGCTCGCCCCTGGTCTGTCCTCGCCCCACTGTTGTAGGGGCGCGATTCAGGGTGCCCGTCCGGAGAGAACCACCGTACGAACGACCTGTCCGCCCTCGGCCCGCGGCCGAGAACGCGCGAGGCCCGACGGCGCCGGAGGAGGGGGTCTGCAGCCCCGTCCCCCGGCGCCCCGCGTCAGTCCGTCAGCAGGTCCCGGAGTTCCGCGACCGCCTCGCGCAGGTGTTCCGCGAAGGCGTGCATCTGGTCCGCCACCGTGAGCGGGGTGCTCAGGTAGAGGTTGAAGCGGTCCGGCAACAGGACGTAGGCGACGCCGATGCAGCGGCTGCTCGTGGAGCCGAAGCCGAAGTACTGGATGTTCTCGGACGGCGCCGAACTCGTGCTCAGGTAGTCGTCCCGCATGGTGAGCCAGCCCGGGGAGCGGTACAGCGCGGGCTGTTCGCGCACGCCGAGTTCGTCGCCCCGGCGGCGCTGGATCAGTTCCAGCTCCCAGAGGTGCTGCTCGGGGGCCTCGCCCGCCTGGCATTCCTTCGCCCGCGTCACATGGGCCGCCGCGGCGGCGCGGAAGGCTGCGCGACGGGTGTCACGGTCGGCGGCGGGGTCGTCCATCGCCGCGACGAAGCCGGGCATCTCGGGGGTGACGACGCGCATCGCCTCGGTGCGGCCGTAACGGTACTGGCGGGTGGCGATCGACTCGTACGTGGCTCCCAGGTGGCCCTTGGCCCGCTGGTGGGCAAGCTGGTACGCGGCCTGCACGAAGGCATCCGGGGATACTCCGAGCGCCTTGGCGGCCGTGCTGCCGAAGTCGGCGAACGACACGGTGCGGGTGGCGGTGTCGTGGCCGTAGGCGGCGAACGCGTCCGCTGCGGAGCGCACCCGCGACCGCAGGGACGCGTCCAGCTCGAAGGTCAGGGGGTGGGGCACCGGCTCACCCTGGGGGCGCGCCCCGGACCGGCGCGAGTGCTCGTCCGCCGGGGTGCCGAGCAGGGCGTCGGTGAAGCTGAGGATGGTCGTGCCGTCCAGCTCGCAGTGCTCGACGTTGATACCGGCCCGGCCGTCCGCGTAGACGACGAAGGAGACGGCCTTGTCGAACCAGCGGTTACCGCGGTCGCCGTAAAGGAGTTCGTCGCAGGCCGACTGGGTGTCCTCGGGCGCGAAGTCCTCCAGGCAGACGCAGAAGAGAGCGGTCTCGATGTCGTCGAGCGTCCGGGCGTTGCCGGGGTGGCCGTCGACGAGTGACGCACGGGTGGCCGCCCATTCCGCCCGGGCCATGGTGGTGAGGTGGCCGGCCCTCTCGTCCTCGGCCGTGTGGACGTCGGCCTTGGTGACGGCGCGCAGCCCGGCCTCGATCTCGTCGAGGCTGTGCGGGACACCGTCGGGGCCGAGCACGTCGAGCCGGAACATGGTGCCCCGGAAGAACACCACGATGTGCCGGGCGCTGGACGGCCCCGGCGACTGCTCGCTGTACGGGGCGCGCACGGTGTCCAGCGGCACCCCGGGGACACGGGTCGTGGAGAAGAGGTACGTGTTCTGCACCATCGACTGGGGAACGCCACGCTGCTCCACCGGCGCGATCAGCCCCTCGTCGAGCTGCCGCTTGTAGTGCAGCGCCCCCGCGACGAGCCCGGCCGCCCGGTCGAGCTGCCCCTGGCCGCTGTCCTGGAACAGGAAGAAGAAGTTGGCGTTGAGCGCGATCCGGTCCCGGCGGCCGAGATAGCGGTACGGCCAGAAGGTGTCGAGCCAGCTGTGCACACCCTCCGTCGCGTCGTACTCCGCGAGCGCGGCGTGCAGGGTCCGGCCGGGGCCGTCGGGCCGCAGGAAGGCGGCGACCTCGGCCTCTGTCGCCGCCCGCTCCTCGGCGGTCAGCAGCGGAGCGCACCAGGCGAGGAACCTCTCGCAGCTCGCCTCCAGCGTGGGGAGCGGCACACGCGGAAGGGTGCCCTCACGGGTGAAGACCGCTACGGCTGCTTCTTCCTGACTGACGTTCAATGCGGCTCTCTTCTCGATGAGTCGGTGAGTCGGTGAGTGGGTGAGTCGGTGAGTGGGTGAGTCGGTGAGTGGGTGAGTCGGAATGTCGGTACGCGCGGTCTACCGGGGCCGGGGCCTTGAGAGATGGAGCTGAGCGTAGAGCCAGCCGTCCTCCTCCAGCCCGCTCGCGTCCACGCCGGCGGCGGCCAGGCTGTCCAGGACGCCCCTCTGTTCCTGCGGGCCCGCGAACCGCCGCTGTTTGAAGACCTCGTCGACCCGGGTCGTGCGGTAGCCCAGCTCCGCCAGGGCGTCGTCGACACGGTCGAAGGGGAACATCCGCAGCACGAAGTGCGCCATCCAGGGGAGGCGGCCGTCCTGCGCCTCGACGACGCGGGTGAGGGTGCGCTCGGTGACGTAGCCGATGCAGCCCGTCGAGATCACCAGGTCCGTCCCGGCGAGCCGGTCGCGCTGGGCCGGTGTCGGGTCGTCCGCCTCCAGGTCCGCGTTGACGGTGTCGTCGAGGAACCCGGCTTCGCGGGCGTAGGCCAGGGCGTCGGCGGAGGCGTCCAGGCCGGTGAAGCGCAGAGCGTGCGCGGGGCTGCGGGAGCGGGACAGGGCCCGGTCGCGCTCGATCAGCCCGTCGCGGGAGGCGGGTCCGCTGCCGTCGTAGCGCGCGTACAGCTCGTCCATCGTGACGTCGTACTTGAGCAGGGCTGCGTTGATCCCGTACGAGCAGCCGATGTCCAGTACCCGTGGGGCGGCCACCTGCTCGGTCTCCCGGTACTCCTTGACTAGCTTGTCGAACCACGGCTTGGCGAGTTGGGGAACGCAGTAGCCCAGCGGGCGGAGCACCTGGAAGTACGTGCGCGGGTCGGGGGCGGTGTAGATGTGGTCCAGCGAGACTTTTCCTGACGCGTCGAGACGCAAGGGGCTTCTCCTCGGTGGGGCGCGTGGCAGTGCCTGAACCGTTCGCCGGCGTACTAGTCCAGCAGCTGGTCGCCCCGTACCGCCCTGCCTTCGGCGGCCAGGTGTTCGGGAAGTACGCGGCCGAAGAGCTGCCGAGTGCGAGCCGCGCTCCCGATGACTCCGGGGCGCTCGCTGTAGGCGAAGATCGCACTGTGGCGTGCGAGGGCGCCGCGGACGGGGCTCACCCGGTGCAGCGAGTAGCGGCCCTTGAACAGCTGCAGGTCGCCGGGCCTGAGGGGCAGGCGCTCCGGATGCCGTGCGCCGCGGCCGTCGAGGACGTCCCGGACGTCGTCGAAGCACTCGTCGGTGGCGGACCTGATGTTCGGGCAGTACTCGAAGGAACCGCCCTCCTGGGCCTCCTGAGTCAGCATGCTGACCGTGTACTCGTTGGTGTCGAAGTGCCAGGGGTGCTCCATGCCCGGCCGTACGACGTTGAGCACGAGCCCGGAGAGCGGGTCGGCCAGCTCGTGGAGGCGGGGCAGCCCGAAGCAGTCGGCGACGAGGCGCCGGAACGACTCGTGGGCGTAGAGCCTGCTGATGAGGGAGTCCCCGGGGATGCGGTCGCGGGCGACGAACGCGTTGCCGCGCTCGAAGGTGCGCCGCCCTGGATGGTCATCGGGCAGGTCCGTGTCCACGTCGATGTTGTAGACGTTGACCGTCTCCACGTCGAAATAGGCCTGCGGGGCGAGGGCCGCGCACTCCTGTCGCAGGACCTCGTGGAGCGAGGGCCGGATGAAGTCGGGCAGCACGGTGCAGCCGGCTCCGGCCAGTTCGCGTCCCGCCCGGGCGACCACGGCGCGGGTCACGCTGCTCTCGGGGTCCGACAGGGGGTAGCGGTCCGTGTCGACCACTTGGTCGAGCGTGATGGCTTGCAGAGTGCTCATTCGACCCTCTCCACGCGCACGTCGGTAACTCAACTGACGAGTAACAGAGCTGAAGTTCCCACAGCACCGCTGTGTTGTCTGTGACACGCCACACTTCCCGACGGCGCGGACGGTGGCCAGGGGGTCTTTCCGGCCGTGCCGGGGTCAGCCGAGGTCGAGGACGGGGCGCATGTTGAAGTCCTCGAACATGTCCTCGCCCTCGGGCCCGTCGAGGAATTCGGCCGTGGCCGGGTTGCGGTTCGCCGTGGCCAGCGGCAGCCATTCGAGCAGCGTTCCGTAGCCCCCGCAGACCGCCTCTCCACCGTCACCGCCGTATACGGAACCGGGGTCGGAGGTCATCTCGGCGGTCTCGTACACGTCGAAGGCGATGTGCAGCCCGAAGGCGTTGGGGAGGTGCTGCGGGCCCTTGCCGCCGCCGTAGGGGGACGTGTCCGCCGGGATGCCGTCCCCCCAGCGGAACAGCGTGCCGGCCCCGGCTCCGCAGGCGTGCTCCCACTCGTCGGGGCGGGGCAGCCGCAGGCCCTGCTCCGCGAGCAGCGCCGGTATCAGCGCGGGGAGTTCGGGGAGCTTCATGGGCTCCAGCGCCATCAGTACGGTGGGCAGGGTGACGGTGCGCAGCGGGGTCATGACACGCGCGAGTTGCGCGCGCGGGTCGGTCTCGAAGCCGAAGCCGCCCGCGAGGCTCTCCTCGCGGTAGGAGGCGAGCTGCTCGGGGAGCGGCTGCCAGGCGTCCACGTCGAAGCCGACGGTCACCTCACCGCCGGGTATCAGGGCATAGCGTTCACCGGCCCGCTCGATCACCGCACGGTGCCCGACGAGGTCCCGGGCCGGGGACGCCTCCAGCCCGCGGAGGAGGCCGCCGGCCCGACGGGCGGCCTCCTCCGCGCAGCGCGTGGCGGTGGCCGTGTCCATGGCACGCCAGCGGTCGAGGCTCAGGTCGGTGAGAGACATGGCACGCAGTCTCGCACCCGTCCCGCACGGAGGGAGAAGGGCGCCCGTGCCCCCGGCACTTCCGGGGGCACGGGCGGGCCGGCTCAGCGGCCGTAGCGGATAAGCGTGCGGACCATGCGGCAGGTGGTGTCGGACGGCGGGTGGATGGCAAGCCGGTCCGCCGTCGCGCGGATACGGGCGTTGTCGGCGCTCGACGGCTGGTACACGCCCGTGTCGAGCAGGGCTATCGCCAGGCGCATGGCCTTGAGGCGGCGGTTGTGGGAGACGTACCACTCGCGGGGCCGGCCCGCGGGGAGCGGCTTCTTCCGCAGCGGCTTGTGGAGCGGCTCGGTCGTGACTGTGGCAACGGCCATCGGCAACCTCCTGGCACGGTGGTGGAACCCTCACGAACTCCCTTTATTCTACTGGCCCCCACTGACAATCGCCCCTGGCCAGAGGGCCTTTCGAGGATCCCTCCCGTACCCTGGGCCCCATGGAGATCTGGATCAATCCCGCCTGTTCCAAGTGCCGCAGCGCGGTGAGTCTGCTCGACGCGGAGGGCGCCGAATACACGGTCCGCCGCTACCTGGAGGACGTTCCTTCACCCGAGGAGATCCGGGCCGTGCTCGACCGTCTCGGGCTGGAGCCGTGGGACATCACCCGGACCCAGGAGGCGGAGGCGAAGGAGCTCGGGATCAAGGAGTGGGCGAAGGACGCGGGTTCGCGGGAGCGGTGGATCACCGCGCTGGCCACCCATCCGAAGCTGATCCAGCGACCGATCATCACCGCGCAGGACGGCTCGGCCCTGGTGGCGCGGACGGACGAGGCGGTACGGGACGCGCTGGGGCGCTGAGGAAGTCCTCGACGCGGCGGCTGATCCCGGCGGCGCCCGGGACACCCGGCGGCACGGAGTGACGGGCGGCGCCCTCCACCGTCGCCGTCCCGGCGTGCGGGAGGAGCCTGCGGGCCGCCGCGGCGACCCGTCCGGCGTCGTGGGCCCGGCTGTTCCCCGCGAGCAGTACGGGCGACTCCGTCGTCCTGCTCCACGGGAGCGGCAGGCGGATCAGGGCCGCCTCGGGCCCGTCTGCGCCTCCGCCTCCGCGAGGATCTCGGTGAGCCGCAGCCCGAACCGTACGTCGCAGGGGTGTGCGACCCCCGTACGCGCCGCTTCGGACAGCGCGTCCACGGCCGCCCCGAACGCGCCGATGGCGTCGCCGCCTCCGGTGGGAAGGCCTGACACTCCCTTCTCGCCCCGGAATTCGACCTCGGTCCCGGCCGCGCCCTCCGGCGCGTCCAGGGCGAGCGTCACCGTGCTGGACGCACCGGAGGTGTGGCGCAGCAGCAGGTGCGTGGCGTCGGCCGGACCACGGACCGCGACCACCTCCGTCACGTCGCCCAGGACCGGGATCAGGACCGAGAGCGCGTGCGGGCCCACGTCCCACAGGCCCCCCTTCTCGCGACGCCAGGGTGAGGCGGCGAACTCGTTGCTCGTACCGGGGGCGAACAGTGCCCCGATCCATGAGGCGCGCGCCGTGAACCAGCCGCCCTCGGCGGCCTGCTCGGCGATCCAGTCGGCGGTGCCCTCGGCGAACCGCAGCGTACAGAAGAGGACGGAGGCGACCCCGGCCCGCTCGGCGGCGTCGGCGGCCTCGCGCGCGCCCGCCACGGTGGTGGCGACCGGCTTGTCCAGCAAAAGGTGGCACCCGGCGTCCGCTGCCCGCGCGGCGAGGGGCGCCTGGATGTCCGGCGGTACGGCAAACGCCACCGCGTCGCTCGCGGCAAGGAGCGCGTCGAGGCCTTCCTCGCCCGTGTACGCCCCGGTGCCGTGGGCCGAGGCGAGGGCGTCCGCCGCGTCGGGGCGGCGGCCCCATACGCCGCTCAGTACGGCACCGGGGTGCGCGGCCAGGGCGGGGGCATGGGTCAGGCGCGCCCAAGGGCCCGCCCCGACGAGGCCTATCCGCATCGGCCCGGCGGAAGCTGCGTGTGTGGTCATGCCGTCAGTCTGCCCGGAGCGGGACGCCGGCGCGGAACGTATCCAGTGCGCCGCAGGGTGAGACGGCCCCGGGCGGTGTGGACCTGCCGTCCGACACCCTCGGGAAACCTCGGTAACACGGGGTTCACATTCGGGCAACGGTCGGGAAATCGCACCTTGCGAAGCTGCGCACCATAGACCGCAGCACCCGCAAAGGATGGCGTCCGTGACGTTCAAGGCTGAGTACATCTGGATCGACGGCACCGAGCCGACCGCCAAGCTTCGTTCGAAGACGAAGATCATGGCCGGCAGCCCCGCGCAGGACGTGGCGGATCTGCCCATCTGGGGCTTCGACGGTTCGAGCACCAACCAGGCCGAGGGCCACGCCTCCGACCGGGTCCTGAAGCCGGTCTTCACGTGTCCGGACCCGATCCGCGGCGGTGACGACATCCTCGTCCTCTGCGAGGTCTTCAACATCGACATGACTCCGCACGAGTCGAACACCCGCGCTTCGCTGCGTCCCGTCTCCGAGCAGTTCGCGGGCCAGGAGCCGATCTTCGGCATCGAGCAGGAGTACACCTTCTTCGACGGACACCGTCCGCTCGGCTTCCCCGAGGGCGGCTTCCCGGCCGCGCAGGGCGGCTACTACTGCGGCGTGGGCTCCGACGAGATCTTCGGCCGCGACATCGTCGAGAAGCACCTGGACAACTGCCTCAAGGCGGGCCTCGCCATCTCCGGCATCAACGCCGAGGTCATGCCCGGCCAGTGGGAGTTCCAGGTCGGCCCGGTCTCCCCGCTGGAGGTCTCGGACCACCTGTGGGTCGCCCGCTGGCTGCTGTACCGCACCGCCGAGGACTTCAACGTCTCCGCGACCCTGGACCCGAAGCCGGTCAAGGGCGACTGGAACGGCGCGGGCGCGCACACCAACTTCTCCACCAAGGCCATGCGCGAGGGCTACGAGGCCATCATCACCGCGGCCGAGTCGCTCGGTGAGGGCTCGAAGCCGATGGACCACGTCAAGAACTACGGCGCGGGCATCGACGACCGCCTGACCGGTCTGCACGAGACCGCCCCGTGGAACGAGTACAGCTACGGCGTCTCCAACCGCGGCGCCTCGGTCCGCATCCCGTGGCAGGTCGAGCAGGACCAGAAGGGCTACATCGAGGACCGTCGCCCGAACGCCAACGTCGACCCGTACGTGGTCACGCGGCTGATCGTCGACACCTGCTGCACCGCGCTGGAGAAGGCCGGCCAGGTCTGATCCGTCACCGGCTCGGTACGAAGGGGCGTCCGCACACGGGCGCCCCTTCGGCGTGCCCGGCCGTCGCCACGGCCGGGCGGCGCCCGGGAGCACGCGTGAACGGCCGGGAACGGCGGCTACGGGAGGGGATGGTGAGGAACCTGACACAGTGGTCCGTATCGACGGGTGAGAGAACCCTGCTGCGCGGCCCGGATCTCTGCTTCAATGGGGACATGGCCAGCTTCCAGTACACCGCGTCGGGTCGCAGCGACCTCGAGCCGTTCTGGCCCTCTCGTCAGCATCATGACTTCGACCGGGTGTGTTGCCGCGCGTGGAACGCGCAGGCCCTCTAAAGCCGCCTCATCCCGGCCTTCGGCCCGCGCGCACGACGTACGTCCTCGACGACTCCTCGCGCGAAAGAGCTGACCCTCATGGCGAACACCAGTACCTTCTCCACCGCGTCCGCCGCCACCGCGGCGCCCGCGGTGTCCGCTGCGGCCACCACCACCGCCCGCAACACCCTGTCCCCCAACCGCCCCCGGCTGCGTGCCGTCGACCGTGACGAGGTCGCCGAACTCCCGGACGTGGCCGGCTTCCTGCCGCCGGGCGCCACCTGGCTGCCCGCGCCCCGGCACACGCTTCCGGCACTGCCGGGCAGGCCTCCGATGGTCGGCTACCTGGTGCTCGTGCCCGCCGACCAGCAGCCCGCGCTCGCCGGGGCCGTGGCGTCCGCCCAGCACCGGGAGTTCGTGCCGGCGCCGGAGGCCGACGCTCCGGCGGGCGGGCCCGTCCAGATCGACTCCACGCGGCGCACCGCCGCCGTGGACGGCGTCACCCTCGATCTCACGTACCTCGAATTCGAGCTGCTGGCGCACCTGGTGGCGCACCCGCACCGGGTGCACACCCGCGATCAGCTCGTGACGACGGTCTGGGGTTACGGGCACGTGGGCGACGGGCGCACCGTCGACGTCCACGTGGCCCGGCTGCGCCGCAAGCTGGGCGCCGAGCACCGCCGGTCGATCCAGACCGTGCGGCGCGTGGGCTACAAGTACGCGCCCTGATCACGCACCGTTCGCACAGCAGGCCCCGGGGCCCGTCCCGGGGCCTCCCGCCGTTCCGGGGGTGGTGCCAGGTACACCCCCCGTCGGGTGGCGGAACGGCTGACGGTGGTCCCCTCCCACAGGCGAGACTGGGCGTCGAACGGGAACCGACGTGGGCCCGGTGAGGGGAGAGACGATCATGCAATGGGCACAGTCCCGGGTACGGGCCGCGCTGCTGACCGGTGGGCGTGCGTTCGTCCTCTCGTTCGTGAGCATCGCGGGTTCGGCCGCCCTCCTCGTCCTGTCGCTCCTCTCGATCACCGTCATCCTGCTGGGTGTCGGGCTGGTCACCACGCCGCCGCTCATGGAGGCGGTGCGCAAGCACGCCGATCAGCGGCGGCGCCTCGCCGGGTCCTGGTCGGGCATCCGCATCCCAGTCCCCTACCGGCCGTTCCCGAAGGATCTGCGCACCGGCTTCACCGGACAGGTCGAGCGCACCACGCTCCTGCTGAAGGACCCCGCGACCTGGCGGGACCTGCGGTGGCTGCTGCTCGACATGACGGCGGGATACGTGCTGCTGGTCCTCACCTTCGCGCTGCTGGTCTACCCGCTGGAAGGGCTCGTCCTTGCGGCGGGGCTGTGGCGGGTGTTCGAGGACAGCACGTACTGGTACGGCTTCGTGCCGGTCAGCAGCCAGGCGACCGGTCTGGCAGCCGCGGCGCTCGGCGTCGCGATCTTCGTCGCGGCGATGTGGGCGAGCAGGCCCTTGCTGCGGCTGCACTTCGTGCTCGCCCGGTCGGCGCTGTCGCCCGCCCCGGGTGAACTCGCGCAGCGCATCGACCGGCTCACCGAGACGCGCCACGAGGCCGTGGACACCGCGGCGTCCGAACTGCGGCGCATCGAACGGGATCTGCACGACGGGGCGCAGGCCCGCCTGGTCGCCATGGGTATGAACCTCGGCACCATCGAGGCGCTCGTCGAGAAGGACCCGGCGCAGGCGAAGAAGCTGCTGGCGATGGCCCGCGCGTCCTCCGCGGAGGCCCTGACCGAGCTGCGCGACCTCGTGCGGGGCATCCATCCGCCGGTGCTCGCCGAACGCGGGCTCGGGGACGCGGTGAAGGCGCTGGCCCTGCGCATGCCGATCGCGTCCGAGGTGACCGTGGAGCTCACGGGCCGTGCCGAGGCACCGGTGGAGTCGGCTGCGTACTTCGCCGTCAGCGAGGCCCTGACCAACGTGGTGAAGCACGCGGACGCCGACCGCGTATGGGTGGACCTGCACCATGCCGAAGGCACGCTGCGCATCTCCGTCACGGACGACGGCAAGGGTGGTGCCCTGCTCGGAAACGGCTCGGGTCTGAGCGGAATCGAACGTCGACTGGGTACATTCGACGGCGTACTGGCCGTCAGCAGCCCTGCGGGCGGTCCCACCATGGTGACCATGGAGATCCCTTGCGCGTTGTCCTAGCCGAAGATCTCTTCCTGCTCCGCGACGGCCTCGTCCGGATGCTCGAAGCCTACGACTTCGAGATCGCGGCGGCTGTCGAGAGCGGGCCGGAACTGACCAGGGCGCTGGCGGAGTTGAAGCCGGACGTCGCCGTCGTCGACGTCCGGCTCCCGCCGTCCCACACGGACGAGGGCCTGCAGTGCGCGCTGGCCGCACGCCGCGACAGGCCGGGGCTGCCGGTGCTCGTCCTGTCGCAGCACGTGGAGCAGCTGTACGCCCGGGAGCTGCTGGCGGACGGCAACGGGGGCATCGGCTATCTGCTGAAGGACCGGGTGTTCGACGCCGACCAGTTCATCGACGCGGTGCGCCGGGTCGCCGCCGGCGGTACGGCGATGGATCCACAGGTCATCTCGCAGTTGCTGTCCCGGCGCTCGGCCGACGCGCCGATGGGCGGTCTGACGCCCCGGGAGCGTGAGGTCATGGAGCTGATGGCGCAGGGCCGTTCGAATGTGGCGATCGCCTCGCAGATGGTGGTCACGGAGCGGGCGGTGGCCAAGCACACCTCGAACATCTTCGGCAAGCTCGGCCTCCCCGTGTCCGACGACGACAACCGGCGCGTGCTCGCGGTCCTCGCCTACCTCGACCGGGGCTGACCGAGCGTTCCGCCGAGGCCCTCCAGCTTGTCGACACCGGCCGGCCGCATGACGGGCGCGCCTGTGGACGCCCTGCCGGTGTGACGCGCCGACGCGAATTCCCCGCCGGACTGAACGGGCACGGCTGCCGGTCCGTATGGGACGTCACGCTTCTGACTCGAAGCACCGGAGCGGAGGAGTTCCATGGGACGCACATCGCGCAAGAAACGTTCGACACCGGCCAACCGGGCCGTCGCCGCCGCGGCCGCGCTGATCCTGGGCGGAGGCGGGCTGGTCGCCGTCAACGTCTACGCGAGCGCCGGAGAGGGCGGGTCCGGTTCACGTCCGGAGCAGGCCCGGAACGCGGCCCGCCAGGTGTCCACCATCGACTGCCCGGACGCGGGGATCGCCCTTCCCGACGTTCCTGACCGGGCGCGGCCGGAGGTCGACCGTGAACTGGCCGTCATGGATACGCAGATCACCGACGCCTACCGGCAGTTCGCGGACCGCAAGGAGCGGATCGCACGGGACCCGGATCTCGCCGAGAACGCGGTGCTCGGTCCGTTGAGAGCCGAGCGGGCGGCCAGCCTCGACCGGATCGGGATCGCCGTCGAACGGGCCGCGGGCAGCCGCCCGCAGGGTCTGGACGGCCTCGCGGGGTGCGGCCTGCGCGCCGACGACGAGGGCGGCGGCGACACCGGCCAGGACGGCGGCCCCGGATCCGGCGGTGACAGCGGGGAGGGCGGCCAGGATCCCGGCGAGGGCGCGGACCAAGGGCAGGACGGCGGTCAGGGAGAAGGAGACCAGGAGGGCGGCCAGGGCGAGCAGGGCAACGGCCCCGAGGCGGCCGACTTCGTCGACATCGAATCCGTGCGGCCCGACGCCGACCGGCCCCGCAACCGGCGGGGCGCGTCCCGGGGTACGTTCACCACCGACTGCGGCCGTAACGAGAACGGGAAGTTCAACCCGGACAACGTCATCGCCGCCCCCGGGGTGAGCAACGGCGCCCACCACATGCACGACTACGTCGGCAACCAGGCAACGGACGCGTTCGCCGGTGACGACGACCTGGCAGGCGGAGAGACGACCTGCCGGAACCAGGGCGACAGGTCCACGTACTACTGGCCCGTGCTCCGGCTGCAGAACGGTCAGGACGAGAACGACGTGGACGCGGACGGCGGCGGCAGGGACCAGAACACCGGGGAGATCCAGACCCCGTCCCAGGTCACTCTGAAGTTCGTGGGCTCCCCCGTCGGCAAGGTCACGGCCATGCCGCGATTCCTGCGGATCATCACAGGGGACGCCAAGGCCTTCACCAACGGCGATGCCAACGCCCACGCCTCCTGGAGCTGCACCGGTTTCGAGGACCGGCAGCTCACGGACAAGTATCCGATCTGTCCCGAGGGCAGCCAGGTGGTGCGGTCCTTCGCCTTCCAGAGCTGCTGGGACGGGCAGAACACCGACAGCGCCAACCACCGCACCCACGTCGCGTTCGCCCAGGACGACGGCCGGTGCCCGGACGGATTCAGGGCCGTTCCGCAGCTGGTCCAGCGCATCGTCTACGACGTCCCGCCGGGCCCCGGCTTCGCGGTCGACTCCTTCCCGGAGCAGCTGCACAAGCCCGTCACCGACCACGGTGACTTCATCAACGTCTTCGACGACAAGCTGATGAAGAAGGTGGTGAGCTGCATCAACGGCGGACGCAAGTGCCGCTGACGCGCCGATCCCGGCACCGGCTCACGCCCCTCGTACCTGCGCGGTCAGCTCCCGTGGTGACCGGAGTGCCCTTCCTCGCTCCCCCCACCGCCACTGTTCCCCGAGTGGTGGCGCGAGGCGGTCTCCACCGTCCCCCCGAGCCGGCCGCGCAGCGCCATGACCACGTCGGCGTCACCGACCGCGACCCACTTCCGGCCGACCAGGTACGAGCCGCCGTAGTCGTTGGCCTCGTTGATCCACTCCCGCTGGCCACGGTCGGTGGCGAAGGTGGCCAGCACGTAACGACCGTCGTCCGTGGTGCATTTGGCCTGCCGGAGCTCCTCGGCGTCGGTCTGCACGTTCGGCTCGCACCGCGCCTTGGAGGCGAGCTGCTCCAGGGTCCCGCTCGCGGTGGGTGGTACGGCGGGCCTGTCGTCGCCGTCCGCTCCCCCGCTGCACGCGGTGATCAGGGCGAGCCCCGCGAGCACGGCCGCGGTGGTCCGGTGGGCCCGTCCTCGTCGCCACTCCAGCTGCTCCGCCATGCGGCCATCGTGCCCCGGTGTTCCCGGCTCGCGCGGGGAAACCGCACAACCCGCCCCGGAGCGCGCGCGCCGGAGTGACCATCGCACCATTCGCTCGTTCAGCTGAACATGCCCCCTCTGCGAGCAGTACCGCCCTCCGCCGGCCGCCCGTACGCGGAGCAGGCCGCCGGGGAGCGGGCCGAGACCGTGCCCGCCGAGCACTACGCCCGGCTGGCGCGCATCGCGTATCTCGTGCTGGCGCCCTCACTCGGCCGCAACCGCCGGGTGCTGTCGGCCCACTGGCTGACCCAGCGGGCTCTGGCCGGCGGGCGGGACGCCGGTCCGGGGCGCGTGTACGCGAACGTGCGGCTCCGACTGCTGCGTTCCGCCCTGGAGGCGGGGCCGCCGTTGTTCCGGTTCGCCGTGCCGCGGCGGGCGCAGTTCCCCCCGCTGCTGCCCCTGGTGTGGGGACTGCGGCTGTTCCCGCACTCCTGCGGCGCGGACGAGCTGGCTCTGGAGCAGGCCCTCGCCGAGGTGTCGGCGCCCTGCCGGGCCGCGCACGTGCTGCGAGGGCTCGAGGGGCTCGACGACGCCGAGGTGTGCCGGGTCCTCGACGCGGCGGGCGTCCCGGACCCGCGAGCGGCGCTCCTGGAGGCCGACGCGCTCACGGCGTCCCACTCCCTGCTGGCCTCACCCGAGTTCGACCCGTGCTCGCTGCAGGTCAGGCCGACCGACGCGGAGCGCCGCCGGCGGCGCGGGCGTACCCTCCTGGCCGGCGCGGGAGCGCTGCTGGTCTGCGGGACCCTGCTGCTGATGCCGGGGGACGGTCTGGGTGGCCCCCGTGCGGCCTCCGCGCCGCTCTACTCACGTAATCACACGGCTCAGCAGGCCCTGGATCCGGCCGCGTTGCTCCGGGTACCGGAGGGACTCTGGCGGGTCTCCACGCGCAGGGACTTCACCGTCTGGCCCACGCGCGGCGACCGGGCCAGGGACACCCGTCTGCTGCGGCGCGCCCTCGCCGCCTGGGCGCGGCCCGGCCCGGCGGTGGTCTCGTCCTCGACACCCGGAACGCCCGACGGCCCGCCGATGGGGCCTCCGCAGCTGCTGTACGCGGGCGAGGTCGGCGCGGCGGCCGTGGTGCTGTTCCACGACGGCCTGCGTGTCGTGCGCTACGCGGAGCCGCGCAACGCCGACCCGTCCGGGGGTGCCGCGCTGGACTTCGCCCGGGTGGACGGCGCGGACGTGGTGACGTCCGGAGCGCTGGTCGTGCAGCGCCGCTCCGGCCGGATCCGCTATCTGACGGCGCCCTGGACGGAACGGGCCGGGGCGCGGGACCTCCTCGCACCCCACGAGGCCGCGCGGCCGTTGCCCCGCGACCGTCACGGGGTGACGGATCCGCTGACGGAGCCGGATACGGAGGCCGGGGACCGGGCGGACTGCCGGTCCTGGCCGGCCCTGGAGCTGCGGGACGGCAGGGCGGTGCGCCTGATGACGGACCTCGGGGAGCTCACCCCCGTGCGCCTCACCTCCGGCCCGCCGGCCGGTCCGCACGACGTGTCGGGCAGGGCCGATCGGGAGAGCTGGGCGCGTACCGCCTGCCTGCTGCCGGCGGTACGGTCCAACGGCGTACGGTCGGTGAACTCCTGGCCGTACGCGAAGCAGCGGTTGCCGGAGGGCGGGGGGAACGCCCGGTGGTTCTGCACCAGGGCGGAGACCTGGCGGGGTACGGGCAGCAGGGTTCTGGCGCAGTTCCAGGCCCCGCCCGCGGTGTCGGGCGGGGCCGGGGCCCCCGGGGCGGTCGCTGCCCGTGCCGAGGACTCGCCCGACTGCGGGATACGCCGGCCCCGGGTGCTGGCGGGCGTGCTGTGGAGGTCGGGCGGCGGGCGGTGGTACGTACTGGCCGCGGGCTCACGGCAGTTCGCGTCCCTTTCCGCGACCGGGGGTGTCGAGGGCCGGACGAACGGGCGGCTGATGGTGCTGCCCGCCAGGGAGGGCGACCGGCCACGGCTCGACGGGATGCTGACGGACGGCAGCCGGGTGGGTTCCCTCCGCTGAACCCGGGTGGCCGGACACCCTGGAACGGGCAGGTGGGAGGGGTCCGCCCACCTCCGCCCGGTTAGGCTGTCCGCCATGACGACCGGGGTGCGGCGCAGGATGGGTGTCGGCGAGCGCAGGGCCCAGTTGATCGGCGTCGCACTGGAGTTGTTCAGTCACCGTTCGCCCGACGAGGTGTCGATCGACGAGATCGCGGCGGCGGCCGGCATCTCGCGCCCGCTCGTCTACCACTACTTCCCGGGGAAGCGCAGCCTCTACGAGGCGGCGCTGAAGCGGGCCGCCGACGAGCTGTCCTGCCGCTTCCTGGAGGCACACGAAGGGCCCCTCGGCGCGCGGCTGATCCGGGTGATGCACCGGTTCTTCGACTTCGTCGAGGAGCACGGTCCGGGCTTCGCCGCGCTGATCAGGGGCGGGCCGGCCGGTGGTTCGTCCGCGGCCAACGCCCTGGTCGACGGGGTACGGCAGGCGGCGTACGAGCAGATAGTCGCGCACCTGGGCGTCCCGTCGCCGCCCGCCAGGCTGGAGCTCGTGGTGCGGTCCTGGGTGTCGCTGGCCGAGTCGACGGCGCTGCTCTGGCTCGACGGGAAGCGCGTTCCGCGTGCCGAGCTGGAGTTGCAGCTGGTGCATGACTTCGCGGCGCTGGGGGCGGTGAGCGCCGCGTACGACCAGGAGGTTGCCGGTGTCATGCTGCGGGTCCTCGCGCAGGAGCCGGCGGACGGCCCGTTCGGCGAACTGCTCGCCAGGCTCGCGGTCCTGGCGCCCGCCGCACCGGCCCTCCCGCCGCGGCGGCTGCCTCAGTCCTTACGGTAGGACGCGTCCAGGTCCCGGACCTCGGTGGAGGCGTGGACGGTGAGGCCGTCGACGGGCTTCAGGTGCCCGGCGAGCAGCTCCAGAACGGCTTCCGTCAGCCGCGCCTTGATCTCGGGGGTCCGGCCGGGCAGCATCGCGATCGAGACGTTCACGATGGCGTCGCCCGTCGCCGCGTCACCGACGACGGAGTCCTCGGCCCGTCGGAACCGGGTCTTGCAGGCGGGGATCCTGGTGGACACCGTCTCGGCGACGAGCGGGTGCAGGGCCAGCGCGAAGCCGCGGCGGTCGAAGCTGTCGTCGAGCTCGGCCGAGTAGTCGACGGTGATCTGCGGCATCAAGTGCTCCTGGTTGCGGGAACGGGTACGTATACGTGTACGACGTGCATGCACGTGTACGTCTCAGCTTCGCGTGATCGGGCCGCCCGCACAAGGGAGGCCCGCCCGCACGAGGGAAGCCGCCGGCACCGGGAGCCCCGCGACACGCGGCCGGCCGGCCCCGGCTCCGGGCCCGAGGGGCACGGAGCCGGAGACCGGCCGGTGGGAGTGGTGCGTCAGCGCTGGGAGAACACGGCGACCGTGCGTCCCGGCACGATGAAGCCGCCCGACTTCCTTTCGTACGAGGACTTCTTGACCGTGGCGTCCGCGCCGCCCGCCTGGACGGGGTGCAGGGCGTACGCCTTCCCGGCCAGCTCGGGGATGTCCTGGCTCTGCGTACCCGGCGTGGCGTTCATGACGACGACCAGCCCGCCCAGGCGCATGGTGATCACGCCGGGCGTCTCCTTCGTGCCCGAGAGCGGGAAGGACAGGGTCTGCTGCACCTGCTCGGTGGTGGTGAGGGCGAACGCCTTCTCGGTGGTGCGGATGGTGAGCAGGTCCTGGTAGGCGGCGGACGCGCCGGTGATCTGCGCGCAGCCCGGAGTGATCTGCGGGGCGCCCAGCAGCGGCTTGGCGTACGTCCACTTGTCCTGGTTGTCGGCGGCCGGCGGGAGGCCCCGGCCGAAGCCGTTGCCCTTGCGGCAGTCCCAGTGCAGCGCGTTGAACCAGTCACCGCTGTCGTAGGAGTTGCGGTCGAGCGACTTGGAGCGCAGCAGGTCGGTGCCGGCCTGTGAGAGCGACGGTCCCTGCGAGAGTGCTGCGGTCGCCATCGCCAGGACCTGCATGCGGGCCCGGTCGGCCGCCGAGGTGGCGACGGGGAGCTTGAAGGCGAGGGTGTCGTAGAGGGTCTCGTTGTCGTGGGCGTCGGCGTAGGCCAGCGCGTCGCCGGGCTCCGCCGCGTATCCGGCGGGGGCACCGTTGTAGTCGACGGCCGAGCCCTTGACCGTACGGCCCTGGGTGTCGGTGAAGGTGTAGTCGGCGAGGCTGCCGGTGAGACCGACCTTGACGAGGTCCTGGTAGTGGAGCAGCCGGGCCTTCTGTTCGGCCTCGGTGCCGTTGGCGGCCGAGGTGTTGGGGTCGGTGTAGAGGCCGGAGGCGAAGCCCTGGACCCTGGGGTCCTCGTCGAAGGGGCTGCCGCCGCGCGCGGCGTCGCGGGCACGGTCGGAGAAGGTGGCGATGCCGGTGCCGGCCATGTTCTTCTGGGTGGCCTGGACGAAGCGGGCGTCGTCGGCGATCTCGCCGAAGTTCCAGCCCTCGCCGTACAGGATGATCTTCTTCCCGTCGACGCCGTCCTTCGCGAGGGTCAGCTCGTCGAGTGCCGCGCGGACGGCGAGGATGTTGTCCTTCGGGTGGTGGCCCATCAGGTCGAAGCGGAAGCCGTCGACCTTGTACTCCCTGGCCCAGGTGACGACCGAGTCGACGACGAGCTTGCCCATCATGGTGTTCTCGGGCGCGGTGTTGGCGCAGCAGGTCGAGGTGGCGACGGAACCGTCCTCCAGGAGCCGCTGGTAGTAGCCGGGCACGATCTTGTCGAGGACGGACTTGTCGTCCTGACCGGAGGCGACGGTGTGGTTGTAGACGACGTCCATGACGGTCCGCAGCCCGGCGCCGTTGAGCCCCTGGACCATCTGCCGGAACTCGACGGTGCGCTTCGTCCCGTCGGGGTCCGAGGCGTAGCTGCCCTCGGGCACCGTGTAGTGCAGCGGGTCGTAGCCCCAGTTGAAGGCGTCCTTCGCCGCGGCCTTCGCGACGCAGGCCTGCTGTTCCTCGGAGTCGGGCGCGTACACGGACAGGTCGCAGGCGGGCTTCTGCTGTGCGGACTTCTTCTCGGGGATCGTCCCGATGTCGAAGGCGGGCAGCAGGTGGACGTAGCTGGTGCCGGCGCCGGCGAGCTCCTTCAGGTGCTTCATCCCGTCGGAGCGGGTGTCGGTGAAGGCGAGGTACTCACCGGGGTGCTTCGAGGTCGTGTCCGTGATCGAGAAGTCGCGGACGTGCAGCTCCTGGATCTGCGCGTCGCGCATCGGGACCGCGGCGGGCTTCTTCAGGGCGGACCAGCCGCGCGGGGCCAGCTCCGGGTCGTCGAGGTCGACGACGAGGCTGCGGGCGGAGTCCGCTGTCAGCGCGGTGGAGTACGGGTCGGTGACCTTGTTGGTGACCATCTTCTGGACGGTGGGCGCCCAGACGTCGACGGAGTACCGGTACGGCTTGCCGTTCCAGCTCTTCTTGCCGGTGACGGACCAGACGCCGGTGCGGTCGTCGCGCCGCATCGGGACCTTCTTGCCGTCGAGTTCGAGCGAGACGGTACGGGCGGTGGGCGCCCAGAGGGAGAGTGTCGTGCCGCCCTCACGGAAGACGGGGCCGAGGGCGGAGCCGCTCGCGGCCTTGCCGTACAGCTCGTCCAGCACACCGGCGGTCTGTACGCCGGTGGCGGCGAGCAGGGCGCCGTTAGCGGCGCGCTGGGTCGCGATCAGCTGGCCGCGCAGGGACTCACGGACCCTGTCCCGGTCTCGGGTGTCGACCGTGAACGCCGGATAGTCCTTGAGGTGCGGGTACTTCGCCTTCTGTGCGTCGGTGAGCTCCGTGGCGCCGAGCCGGAGCCACTGACCCTCGTCGGAGAGCGCGCCGTCGACGACGGAGATGCCGCCGTTCTTCGCGTACACGAGCTGCTGGCTGGTGGCGTCGGTGGCCTTCACCTTCCAGACCACGGTGTTCTCGTCGATCCACTGGGCCTCGGCCTCGGCGAGGTCGGGTGTGGGCACCCCGCCGCTCTGCGGCAGCAGGTAGCCGGGCTTGCCGCCGAGCATCCAGACCTCGTGCCCGTACGAGGCGATGTCGAGGGACTGGTCGCTGGGGAGGTCCTTCTCGTCCCCCTTGTGGAGGATGTAGCTGAGCGAGGTGGCGCCCTCGGTGAGCGGGACCTCGAAGGTCACGCCGTAGGCGTCGGTCTTCACGGGCTCCAGCGGCTTGGCCCAGTCGGTCGGGGCGGCGGCGCCCGTCCAGGTGTGCAGGCCCCAGCCGTCGTAGTCGCCGTCGGCGCGGTGGTAGTGGAGGACGGCCTTGCCGGTGTCCTGCGGCGGGGCCTCGGGAGCCTCGGTGGCCTGGTCGTCCTTGCCCTGCTCGATCCAGACCTGGCCGGTCCTCGCGAGGTCGACGGTGCGCTCGGGACCGTCGGCGGTGCCGTTCTTCTCGACCGTGTACGGCACGGAGGAGGCGCCCTCGTCGAGGTCGATCCAGGCGAATGCTCCGTAGGCGTCCCGGCCGATGAAGTCGGCGCTCCTGTCGCCGGACTTCAGCTGCCAGCCCTCGTAGTCGCCGTCAGCGCGCTTGTAGTGGACGACGGCGTGGTCGCGTTCGACGGCGACGGGCTTCGGGGTGGGCGGTGCCTGGCCCGCTGTGGTGGAGGCCAGGGCGCTCGCGGTGCGTCCGGCGCGGTCGACGACCACGGCCTTGTAGCGCAGCGCGGTCCCGGCCTTCACCGACTCGTCCAGGTGCTGGGTGACCTTGTAGGGGGCGTGGTCGGCGGAGCCCAGGGTGACCCACTTGCCGTCGCCGGTCTGGGCGGCGAAGACGACGCGGTTCAGGTCTCCGCCGTCGACGTCCGCGCTGAGCTCGACGGTGCCGGTGGCCCCGGCGGCCGGGGCCTTCAGGGTGACCGACGGCTTCTCGGCGGGGGCGCCGAGCGGCTTGTCTGCGCGGAGGACGATGCTGGACAGCGCGGGCACCGTGACCTTGACGGTCTTGTCCGAACCGCTGCGGAGGGTTCCGGAACCGCCGTACAGCGTGCGGAAGTTCATGCGGGCCGATTCCGTGGCGACCTCGACCGTCCTCGCCTCGGTGGCGTTGTTGGTGGCGACGACGTATTCGTACGGGCGCTTGGTGTCCGTACGGGAGAAGGCGTGGACGGAGTCCTTCGCGTAGCGCTCGGTCTGGGTGCCGTCGCGCAGGGCCGGGTGCTCCCGGGTGAGCTTCGAGAGGGCCGCTATGGAGCGGTAGAGCGGGTGCTTCGTGTCGTACGCGTCGGTCGCGTGCGTACGGTCCGTGCCGATCTGGTCGTCGTCGAGGTAGTCGGCGGTCTTCGAGGCGAACATCGTCTGGCGGGCGTCCTTGTCGCCACCCGCCCCGGTGTAGCCCTGCTCGTCGCCGTAGTAGATCACCGGGTTGCCGCGGCCGAGGAACATCAGCTCGTTGGCGAGGCGTGCGCGGTCGAGGAGCTCGGCGTCGCCGGCCTTCGGGTTGTCCTGCTTCAGGAAGGTGCCGATGCGGCCCATGTCGTGGTTGCCGAGGAAGGTCACCTGCTCGTAGGCGTTGGCCTTGTCGGTGGTGTAGCGGTAGTCGTCACCGTAGACCGAGGCGAGCTTCGAGGCGGGGGCGCCCTGGGAGGCGTACTGCCGGGCGGCTTCCTGGAAGGGGAAGTCGAGCGTCGCGTCGAGCCTGCCCCGCGTCACGTAGGGCGAGGTGATCGCGGTGTCGGCGGAGTAGACCTCGCCGAACATGAAGAAGTCGTCCCGGCCGCGCTTCGCCGCGTAGTCGTCGAGGGCGGTGGCCCACTGGGTCCAGAAGTCGAGGTCGACGTGCTTGACGGTGTCGATGCGGAAGCCGTCGATGTCGAAGTCGCGGACCCACTTCTCGTAGATCTTCTCCATGCCGGAGACGACCTCGGGGCGCTCGGTCCACAGGTCGTCGAGGCCCGAGAAGTCGCCGTACTCGGTGGACTCGCCCGCGTAGGTCGAGTCGCCCCGGTTGTGGTACATCGTGCTGTCGTTGAGCCAGGAGGGGACCTTCTTCCCAGTGTTCACCGGGGTGTACGGGAAGGAGTCGGCGTCCACCTCCTCGACGCCCTGGGTGTCGTCGAACGGACGGCCGTCCTCGTCGAGGTACGGGAAGGCTCCCTTGGGCTTGTAGCCGTACTTCTTCTCGGCGTAGTCGACGGTGTCGGCGGTGTGGTTGGTGATGACGTCGAAGAAGACCTTCATGCCCTTGCCGTGGGCCTTGTCGATCAGCTTCGTGAGGTCGGCGTTGGTCCCGAAGTGCGGGTCGACCTGGGTGAAGTCGGTGATCCAGTAGCCGTGGTAGCCGGCCGACGCGTTGTCGCCGGTCCCCTGCACGGGCCGGTTCTTGAAGATCGGCGCGAGCCAGATGGCGGTGGTGCCGAGGTCCTTGATGTAGTCGAGCCGCTGGGTGAGGCCCTTGAGGTCGCCGCCCTGGTAGAAGCCCTTGTCCGTCGGGTCGTAGCCGGTCTCCAGCCGCGAACCGGTCAGACCGCCCCGGTCGTTGGAGGTGTCCCCGTTGGCGAAGCGGTCGGGCAGCACGAAGTAGAACTGCTCACGGGTCAGGTCGTGCCTGGCCGGCTCCTTGGCGAGTTTCGCGTCCGAGGGCGGGGACGGAGGTCTGGGCGCGGCGGACGCGGAGGCCGCCGGTACGACGGGCAGCAGCGCAGCGCACAGTGCGGCTACGGCCCCCCGCCGGAGGGTGGTTCGGGACACGGGAGGGTTCTCCTCGGCTTTCGGGGATCAGGCTGGTGTGGAGCGGTGCGGGCCGGGGACGCTCACCCTCGCGTCCCCGGCCCTGGTGGTGTGTGCGGTCAGCTGCGCCAGACGTCGGCGGTCAGCGTGACCTTGCCGGAGGCCGGCACGGTGGCGGTGCGGTTGGCGCCGCTCTCCCAGGTGACGTTGCCGCTCGCGTCCTTGCGGATGTACTTGTATGCGAAGGACGTGCCCGCGGGCAGGGCGACATCGAGCTTCCAGACGGGGTACGTCGCCGGGTCCAGCTTCAGGGCGCTGCCGGGCGCCCAGTTGCCGAGCGCGGCCTGGTTGCCGGTGACGTAGATGTTCTGGCCGAGCTGGGTGGTGGCGTTGACGCCGAAGGAGGCGCCTGCCTCACCCGTGCCGGGGTCCGGGTCCGGGTCGGTGCCTCCGCCCGTGCAGGTACGGGCGTTGACGTGCAGGGCGACGGCGGTGCCGGAGCCGAGGGTGGCGGTGAACTGCCCGGAGCCGTTGACGGTGACGCCCTTGCCTGACTGGACGTCGCAGTAGTCACCGGCGGGAAGCGCGGTCTGGAAGGTGCGGGTCAGCGAGGAGCCCTCGTGGTTGATGGCGACGTACGCCTTGGAGCCACGGCCGAACGCGATCTGGTCGCCGCCGTTGTCCCACCAGTTCGAGACGGCCTGACCACGGGCGGCGTTGCGGAAGCCGACCATGGAGGAGATCTCGCGCCAGGCGTGCTGGCACTTCCAGCCGTCGCTGTAGCAGGCGTTCACCTGGCCGTCGTTGGGCGGTCCGGCGTCGTGGCTGCTGAACTCGTAGCCGGAGTGGACGTCCGGCGAGCCGTAGGGGTAGGCCAGCATGAAGACACTGGCCAGGGTGTACTTAGAGCCGTCCTTGTAGTTCAGGGTGTCGCCGCCGCGCTCGGTGTCGTGGTTGTCGACGAAGACCGCGGACCTGCCGGACTCCATGAAGCCCCAGCCCTCGCCGAAGTTCTTGAGGTTGGCGAGGTTCTCGTTGTTGAAGACCTGCTTGAGGCTGCGGCCGTAGCGGAACTCCTGGACGTCTCCGCTGCCGAGGTACTCGGAGGGCGAGACGGCCTCGCCCGCCCCGAAGATCGCCTCGTGCTTCCAGTACACGCCGGTGTTGGTCAGCCGCGACTTGATGTTCGCCAGGTCGGTGGCGGGCATGTGCTTCGCGGCGTCGATGCGGAAGCCGTCCACGCCGAGGGAGAGCAGGTCGTTGAGGTAGCCGGCGATCTTGCCGCGGACGTAGTCCTCACCGGTGTCCAGGTCGGCGAGACCTACCAGTTCGCAGTTCTGGACGTTGGCGCGGTTGCCGTAGTTGCTGCCTATCTGGGTCTGACAGTCGTTCATGTCGTTGACCGAGTAGAACCCCGGGTAGTCGTACTTGGTGTACGAGGAGCCGCCCGTGCCGGTGCCGGAACCGGCCGACATGTGGTTGATGACCGAGTCGGCTATGACCTTGACGCCCGCGCTGTGGCACGTGCTGACCATGTTCGCGAAGGCCGTGCGGTCGCCGAGGCGGCCGGCGATCTTGTAGCTGACCGGCTGGTAGGAGGTCCACCACTGGGCGCCCTGGATGTGCTCCTGGGGCGGCGAGACCTGGACGAACCCGTAACCCGCGGGGCCGAGGCTGTCCGTGCACGCCTTGGCCACGGAGGAGAACTTCCATTCGAACATCACCGCGGTGACGTCCTTCTCGCCGGGCGGTGCGGCCTGAGCGGTCCCGGCGGCGCCGAGCCCGGTGGGGACGGCGAGGACAGCGGCGCCCAGGGCCAGGGCGAGCGCGCCAGACAAGGGTCTGCGTGCCATGACTTTCCTCCTGCGGTGGGGGAAGTGCGGGGATGGCGGAGCAGCCTCACATGGCAACGCGCCGTGCCCTCAAGGCTCATGAAGGTTCTTGCAGCAAGGGTGCAAAACCTCGTGTGCGGCAGACCGTACGAGCCTGACCTGCCCTGGTCAACCCCCTGGACACGACGCGATTACATCCCGCTCACATCCACGAAATCTCGGAGATTTCTTCCTGCAAGGCCTTACGCAAGATATTGCGGTGCTGTTAAGTTCATCCCGACTCCGGCCCGGCCGGCCGGGGGTCCGGTACGCCGGGCCCCACGCGCCCGGCCGACCGGGCCGGTCACGCCACGGAGAGGCCCGGACGTCGCTTCCCCGCCGGCCCGATCCCGGGCCGACTTCCGGACCTCTCCTACGCGTTGCCCGCTAGGATCACCGTCCCATGAGCCCCAGCCGTCCCCTGCGCACCCGCGAGCGGGTCTTCATTCGTATAGCCATCGCCTTCGTGCTACTGGTCTGCCTCGGCGGCGGACTGGGCCTGGCGGCCGAGGGATTCGAAGGCCGCACCGCCCTGCGGGACGGCCCCGTCGGCGCCCTGACCCTGACCGATCGCGACTGCGGCAAGGAGTCGTGCAGCTGGATCGGCACGTTCACCAGCGCGGACGGGGCCGTGACCGGGCGGGGCGTCGAGCTGCGGGACGATGTCGACGTCAGTCGCGGTGAGGCGATGCCGGGCGCGATCGACGGCGTACGGCTGGCGGAGGACGCCGAGACCGCTTACACCGCCGACTACGGCTGGCGCACACCGATCGCTAAGGGCGCCGCCCTGGCCGTCGTGGGCCTGGGGGTCGCGATCGGGCTGTATCTGGTCCTTCGCCGGGCAAGGGCGGCCGGGGTGCCGCGCTGAGGCACACCCCCGAAGACCTTCACTGCATGGGGCTCCGCCTCGCCACGTACCGGCCGAGGGGCTGCTCACTGAAGATCGCTTCGGCGATGGCGACACGGGCGGAGCGGCCCAGCCACTGGCGCAGGAGTTCCGGGTCGCGGCAGGCGGTGACCTTCTCCCGGGTGGTGTGGGCGACGTCGAGACCCCGCGCTCGCAGAACGATCAGGATGCCTTCGGCGCGGCCCTGAGCGCGGCCCTCTTCCCTGATCTCCTCGGAGAGGGGCGAGACGTAGAAGGAGAGATCGGCCACCAGGGTCCTCCACTGTGATGCCGACGGGCCGATGCCGGTACGCCGCGAAAGGCAACCGGCACCGGAGGAGAGGCGACGCTACCGATCGGTGGGAGCTTCATCGTCGAAGATCTGGTCGGACGTGGTGACGAGCGCTGCGTTCGCCAGCCACCGGCGGAGGAGCTCCGGGTCACCGCAGGTGGTGACCTTGTCCCGGGTGGTATCGGTGATCTCAATGCCACGGACATCCAGGATGAGCAGGATATTCTCGGCGCAATTCTCGACGCGGCCTTCGACGCGGCCTTCAGCGCGCCCCTCGACGCGCCCCTCGTCACGGATTTCCTCGGACAGCGGCGAGGTGTAGAAGGAGAGATCCACGGCCACCAGGTTCCTCCACTGTTGTGCAGCCGGGCGGTTGCCCAGGCCTTGTGCGATGAATTCGACGACGGGTCCAGCGATCGCTTCCGGTGTGTCGCGCAGGGCGACGGACATCGTCTTCAGTATCGCATCGACGTCCGGATTGTCAGCGTGTGTGATAGCGGCGAGTGTGGCGAGGGGCAGGTCCTTGCGTGCTTCGGCCACGTTCGTGATGACGGGCATGTTGTGAGGACCCGCCACCAGGGGGCGGGCGGTCACGGTCGGGCACTGGGGCAGGCCGATGGTGATGGGCCGGGCCGCCCACGCGGCGGTCGCGTGGTCCTGGCAGATCACGAGGAGCAGGACGGGGAGCCGGTACTTGTTGTGGAGATACGTGACGTAGTACGGCCAACTGGCCTTCTTGCCGGGGTCCTTCTTTCCCTGCGCTTCGACGACGAGGAGGAAAGGACCGTCACCCTCGGTCTCGATGCGCAGGAGCGTGTCCACGCGCCGTTCGAGCGGTTCGGACTCGGTGAGGTCGACGGTCAGCGGCTCTGCCGACACGAGCGGCGGCAGAGCCAGCCCGAGGACGTCGGAGAGCTGGGAGATGAGGCCGGGGTATTCCTGAAAGATGCGGTGCATCGCTTCGTGCGGTGCGCTGACCATGGGTTTCCGTTCGGGATCAGGCGGCTGTGGGCAGGTCGGTGCGGCAGTCACGGCAGTGGCCGGGGTGGCGCGAGCGGAAGGCCCGGTCGCAGCGGTCACAGTTCTGGAGCGGGATGACGATCACTCCGGGGCGTACGGGGGCCAGCTCGAGGGTGCCGGGGAGCGGAGGCGGCAGGAGCGCCGTGATCCGGTGCCGGAGGAGCTTGGCCGGGTGCTTGAGCCGGACCGGCAGGTCGTGGGACAGGGCGTGGCGGACGGTCTCCAGGTCGGCGTCCCGCTCCAGCCAGGTGGCGACGCCGGGCGCGAGCATCTCGATGTCGGCGGCAGACAGCACCAGTTGGGGCGCATGGCGGCGCAGGTCGGCGAGGATCGCGGCGGCCGTCCGCTGAAGCTCCGGGGTGAGCGCCTGCGGCTGCGGAAGCGGCGGAGGCGGCACCGTACGGGCCGTCGGGGACGGCACGAGGACGGCCTGCGGCTGGTGTTCCGGCGCGGGTGCGCACGGCGGCTGCGGCGCGGGCGTGGGGGCGGGAACCGGCTCGGGCGCCGCCGTGCCGCGTACGACCCGGGGCCGAGGGGCAGCGGGTGCGGCAGCGGCCTCCGCGCCCGGCTGGTTGAACGAGACTGTGCGGGTCACGATCCGGCCGTCGGCGAGGCGTACGCGGCTGCGGTGCAGATAGCCCACCGCCTCCAACTCCCGCAGGGCGGCGGCGATCCGGGTCTCGCTCTCCGGGAAGCGGCCCGCCAGATGCTTGATGCCGACCTTCGCTCCGGCGGGCAGCGACTGGATGTGCACGGCCAGTCCGATCGCGACGAGGGAGAGGCCACGGTGCTGGGCGAGGTGGTTGCCGATGACGGTGAAGCCTGCGGTGTGCCGGACGTTGCTGTGGATCACACCGGACGCAACCGGCTGGGCGCACGGGGGCGCGGTAATCTGCTGGGTACCCATCAGGAAGGTCTCTGCTTCCTCGGTGGTCAGGCCCTCGATCGGGATGCCAGTCCCGGCGGGGGCCGTCTCATGTCTGTGGCGGTCGGGGCGAGCATATGCCCGACAACGCATGCCAAATCCAGCTCAGTTGCCTTATGTCACCCGAGTGAGTGACGAAACGCGTAAGACGGCGGGTTGGGGTGGGAAGGGTCATTTTCCCGAGTTCTTTCAAAGCATTTAGCGTCGTGGGGCACCACGTCGCGGCCCACCGGGTCGCGGCCGTCCGCGACCCGGTGGCGGCGGTCACGGCACAAGATCGAGTTCGGCCCAGACCGTCTTGCGAGGCAGGGGCCCGAGGTCGACGCCCCAGCGGTCCGCGAGCGCTTCGACGATCAGCAGGCCTCGCCCCGACTCCGCGTCACCGCCCGTCACGGCGAGAGCGCCGGGCCCGGGAGGGAGCCGATCGGCCCGGGTGTCGGTCACCTCGATCCGGAGAAGAGCCTCCTGATGGATCGCGAGGCTCAGCCGGAAGTCCCGCCCCTGCACGCGCCCGTGCAGAACGGCGTTCGCGGCCAGCTCCGCCACGATGTGCGCGGCCGGCTCGACGGGCAGGCCCCACTCCCCCACGTGCGCCGCCTCGAGCAGGCGGGCGAGCCGGGCGCCCCGGCGGGTGGGAGACAGCAGCACGGCGAACTGCCTTGCGGGAGCGGAATGTTCGGTTCGGGTGATTTCTTGGGTCACGTCACTCAGCGTGGCCCTTTTTGCCTACCGTGAAGAGGGACCAGCCGGTTACGTACGGTGATTGTCCACTCCTTGTCCAGTGCTGTCCCGGCTGTCCGGGGTGACGCGTCGGGGACGGCAGAGGTTGGTGCAAGAACGGCAGGCGCGTCGGAAGTGGGGCACGAATGAGCGTGGATGAGGCTGGTACGCGGCACAAGGACGGCGGGGCGGACGAGCCCGGCTGGGACGTCGATCCCGACGACGAGCCGGGGGTGGCGCTGGTCGCCTCCGTGGGCCGCCAGATCAAGGCCTGGCGGGATGCGGCGGGCATGCGGGCCGCAGAGTTCGGTGCGGCGATCGGGTACGGGGAGGACCTGGTCTTCAAGGTGGAGGGCGGGAGGCGTATCCCCCGGCCCGAGTTCCTGGACAAGGCGGACGATGTCCTGGGGGCAGGGGGCAAGCTCTCCATGTTCAAGAAGGAGATGGCGGAGGCGCGGTACCCGAGAAAGATTCGGGAGCTGGCAAAGCTGGAGGCACGAGCGGTCGAGCTCTCGGCCTACGGCAGCCACAATCTCCATGGCCTGTTGCAGACTGAGGAGTACGCGCGGGCGCTCTTCGGAATGCGGCGGCCGGCCTACTCACCTGACGAGGTGGAGAGACTTGTGGCCGCTCGGGTGGCTCGACAGTCTGTCTTTAAACGGTCACCCACACCAGAACTCAGCTTTGTCCAGGAAGAGGTGACGCTGCGCCGCCATCTCGGAGGCAGAATGGTCCTACGCCGTCAGCTCGAACGCCTTTTGGACGTCGGCCAGTTGCGCAACGTCGAGATCCAGGTCATGCCGACTGGACGCGACGACCATGCGGGCATGGGAGGGGAGATGCAAGTGCTGAAGTTCGAAGACGGCTCCGCCGTGGGGCGCTCCGAAGGGGACTTCGGGAGCCGCCCGGTAGCAGACCCGAAACACCTCCGGATCATCGAACTGCGGTGTGGCATCATCCGGGCTCAGGCTCTCACGCCTCGGGAGTCGCTGGCCTTCATCGAGCAAGCGCTAGGAGAGACATGATCCACAAGCCCTCCGCCGGGGTGCCCACGGAGCTGGAGTGGTTCAAGAGCAGCTACAGCGACAGCAGCAACAGCAACGAGTGCGTTGAGGTTGCGGCAGCCCCTGGTGCCGTGCGGGTTCGCGACTCCAAAAGCGTTCCCGGGCCGCACCTCGGGTTCACCTCGACAGCGTGGCAAGCCTTCCTTGCATACGCCTCCGAGGACTGACTCTCCCGCGCCGGGCGAAGTCACCGACGAACCGCGCCAGGGAGAGCCATGGTGCACAAGCCCTCCGCCGAGGCCGCCCGCGAACTGACCTGGTTCAAAAGCAGCTACAGCGACAGCAGCAGCGGCAACGACTGCGTCGAGGTGGCGACCGCACCCGGCGTGGTGCACATCCGCGACTCCAAAAGCGTTCCCGGCCCTCTCCTCGGCTTCACCCCCGCCACCTGGGCAGCCTTCCTGACCTACGCCTCCGAGCGCTGACCTCCCGCACACCCGTCGCCCGCCGCCCGGAGGGCAACCCCCGGACAGCAGGCGGGCCGGCAAACGGGTGGAGGTCAGCTCGTCCGGAAGTCGTCCGGGGTCCCGATCCGGTCGCGGATCCAGACTCCGGCGGGCTTCAGTGACGAGGTCCCGGCCCAGGGGCCTCCGCCGTCGCAGGTGCCGGTCTTGAAGACGGCACCGGTGCGGTGGTCGTCGGAGAAGTTCCAGTTGACCCAGCTGATCTTCTTGGCCGCCATCAGGTCGAGGTAGCGCTGGGACATGGCGAAGTCGTTGTCTCCCTCACCCGCGTAGTTCTGGGTGCCGAACTCCGTGACGAACACGGGGAGCTTGTCGGCGGCCCGGGAGAGGGTCGCCAGGTACTCGTCGCGGTGCGAGTAGGCGTAGAAGTGGAAGGTGTACATGATGTTGGAGGCGTTGACCTGGTTGTTCACGACCTCGGATTCATCGGCTCCCTCGGACACGCCGAACGAGGACCAGGCGCGGGTGCCGACGAGGACGGGGGCGTCGGAGTCGATGTTCCGGATGACCGGGATGATCTGCTCCGCGTAGCTCTTGATCTGCGGCCAGCTCACGCCACTGGGTTCGTTGGCGATCTCGTAGAGGATGTTGCTCTTCGTCTTGTTGCGGTTCGCGATGTCGGTGAAGAACTTCCGCGCGTTGGCGAGGTTGGCGTTCGGGTCACCCGGGCTGAGCATGTGCCAGTCGACGATGACGTACAGTCCGCGGTCGGTCGCCTGCTGGATGAGGTTGTTCGCGAGGTCGGTGAAGTGCTCGGGGTCGGTCTCGTAGCCGTCCTCCTGCACGTACGTGGAGACGCGCAGGACGTCGGCCTTCCAGTCGTCCGCCAGGGCGTCCAGCGAGCCTCCGGTCAGGCATTGCGGGTACCACTGCGTGCCGTGGCTGCTCATGCCGCGCAGCTGGACGAGGTTGCCGTGCTCGTTGCAGAGCTTGGTACCGCACACGGTGAGCTGCCCGTTGACGGCGACCGGGCTCGCACCGGCCGGCGGCTCGGTGGGCGGCTCGGTGGTCCCGCCGCCCTTGCAGGGCGCGCCGTTGATCGTGCAGTTGAGGGGCAGCCCGAGCCCCCCGGCGTTGAACCCGAAGCTCGCCGCCTGGCCGGGGGCGATGGCGCCGTTGTAGGAGACGTTGGTGAAGGTGTAGTGCTGCCCTTGCCGGGTCTTGGTGGCGGACCAGTGGGTGGTGACGTCCGTCCCGGCCGGCAGGTCGAACTCGATGGTCCAGCCGGTCGCCGCCGTGCCGCCGTTGTTGGTGACGGCCACGGCGGCACCGTAGCCGCTGTCCCAGGCCGACGTCCGGGTGATCTCCGCGGTCAGCCCGGCGGCGGCCCGCGCCTGGTGTCCGGCGGTGGCGGCCGTGCGGTCCGGGACGGGGGCGGCGGGCGCAGCCGGCGCGGCGGTGAAGGTCAGCGCGAAGAGCAAGGCACCGCCGATCGCGGCGGCGACCGGGCGGATCCGTAGAAGTGCGGGGCTCATGAAGGGCTCCGATCACAGGTTCGGCCGATTAGGAAACTTTCCTAACGGAAGAGAACCAAGGACCGGAATACTTTTGCAAGGTTCACGACAACACTTGTTAAACCGCCCGCCGCGGCACGGGCCTTCGGGTGTTTCCGCCGGACGTCGCAGCCTCCGCCGGCCGGGGTGTTCCGCCGTGCCCGACGAGGAAGTGCGCCCGACCGGAACGCGAAGGGCCGGGTCCCCCCTCCGGACCCGGCCCCGCGCGTTCCCCCGTCTCCACGCCCGTTCAGGCGCTGCGCACGGCCGCCGTGGACCCGCGCACCACCAACTCCGGCTGGAACACGTACTCCGTGCGCTGCACGGGACTCCCGGCGATCTCCTCCAGCAGCGCCCCCACCGCTGCCGCCGCCATCGCCTGCACCGGCTGCCGCACCGTGGTCAGGGGCGGGTCGGTGAACGCGATCAGCTGCGAGTCGTCGAAGCCGACGACGGAGACGTCACGCGGGACGTCGAAGCCCCTCCCCCGCGCCGCCCTGACGACGCCGAGCGCCATCAGGTCGCTGCCGCAGACGATGCCGGTGCAGCCCGCGTCGAGCAGGGCGCCGGCCGCGACCTGGCCGCCCTCGACGCTGAACAGGGTGGAGCAGACCAGGAGTTCGGCCTCCTCGCGGTCCATGTCCAGCAGCGAGACGGCCGCGTCGACGAAGCCGTCGCGCTTGCGCCGCGAGGGCACGTAGCGCTGCGGTCCGATCGCCAGGCCGATCCGGCGGTGCCCGAGCTCGGCGAGATGACCGACGGCCATCCGGACGGCGGCCTGGTCGTCAGGAGACACGAACGGCGCGCTGATGCGCTCGTTGTAGCCGTTGATCAGGACGAACGGCACACCCCGGTCGGTGAGCGCCGCGTAGCGCGCCGGGTCGGCCGAGGTGTCGGCGTGCAGGCCGGACAGGAACACGATGCCGCCCACGCCACGCTCGACGAGCTGTTCGACCAGCTCGTCCTCGGTGGCGCCGCCGGGCAGCTGGGTGCAGAGCACGGGCGTGTAGCCGTGCCCGGCGAGGACCTGCTCCACGGACTGCGCGAACGCCGGGAAGATCGGGTTGACGAGTTCAGGCGTCACGAGCCCGATGAGCCCGGCGCTGCGCTGCCGCAGCCGTACGGGACGTTCGTAGCCGAGTATGTCGAGCGCCGCGAGCACCCGCTGACGCGTGGTGTCCGCGACGCCCGGCTTGCCGTTGAGCACCCGGCTGACGGTGGCCTCGCTGACCGCGGCCTGACCGGCGATGTCGGAGAGCCGCAGCGCCGGTCCGGTCCTCGGAGCAGGGACGGTCACACCGTCCACCACACCGTGGTGTCGGCGGGCAGTTCGGCCGTGTCGCCGTCGACGGACACCGGGCCACTGGCGAGCAGCAGGGTGCCGGGGGCGGTGATCCGCACCGGTGCACCCGTAGTGTTGACGGTGCAGACGAAGCCGGGGCGGCCGAGGACGAGCACGCCCTCGGGGCCGTCCAGCCATTCGACGTCCGTGCCGGCGCCGAGGCCCGGGTGCTCGCGCCGCGCCGCGATCGCGGCGCGGTACAGCTCCAGGGTGGAGCCCTCCGTGCCGTTCTGCGCCTCGACGGAGAGCGCGCCCCAGCTGTCGGGCTGCGGCAGCCAGCTGTCGCCGCCGCCGAAGCCGTACGAGCTGCCCTCGCGGGTCCACGGGATCGGGACGCGGCAGCCGTCGCGGAAGCCGTCCTGGCCCTCTGCCCGGAAGAACGACGGGTCCTGGCGGGCCTCGTCGGGCAGGTCGGTGACGTCGGGCAGGCCGAGCTCCTCGCCCTGGTAGACGTAGGCGGAGCCGGGCAGGGCCAGCATCAGCAGGGTCGCCGCGCGGGCCCGGCGCAGACCGAGCTCGCGGTCACCGGGGGTGCGGATCTGGGTGCCCAGGCCCGGCGGGTTGGCGAAGCGGGTGGTGTGGCGGGTGACGTCGTGGTTGGAGAGCACCCAGGTGGTGGGCGCGCCCACCGGGCGCATCGCGTCGAGCGAGGAGTCGATGACCGCGCGCAGTTCGGCAGCGTCCCACGCGGTCGACAGGTACTGGAAGTTGAAGGCCTGGTGCATCTCGTCGGGGCGCACGTAGTTGGCGGTGCGCTCGACGGTGGGGGTCCACGCCTCGGCGACGAGGATGCGGTCACCGGGGTACTCGTCGAGGATGGTGCGCCAGCTGCGGTAGATCGCGTGCACACCGTCCTGGTCGAAGAACGGCATGACATCGTTGCCCAGCAGTTTCAGCTGGTCGTGCGACCCGAGGTCCGGCAGGCCCTCCGCCTTGACGAGGCCGTGGGCGACGTCGACGCGGAAGCCGTCGACACCCATGTCGAGCCAGAAGCGCAGGATGGAGCGGAACTCGTCGGCGACGGCCGGGTGTTCCCAGTTGAAGTCGGGCTGCTCCGGCGCGAAGAGGTGCAGGTACCACTCGCCGGGGGTGCCGTCCGGGTCGGTCGTCCGGGTCCAGGCGGGGCCGCCGAAGATGGACTCCCAGTCGTTGGGCGGGAGTTCGCCGTCGGCGCCCTTGCCGGGGCGGAAGTGGTAGCGCTCGCGCAGGGCGGAACCGGGGCCCTCGGCGAGGGCGCGCTTGAACCACTCGTGCTGGTCGGAGGAGTGGTTGGGCACCAGGTCGACGATGATGCGCAGACCCAGGCCGTGGGCCTCGCGGATCAGCGCGTCGGCGTCGAGGAGCGTGCCGAACATCGGGTCGATGGCCCGGTAGTCGGCGACGTCGTAACCTGCGTCGGCCTGCGGCGAGGCGTAGAAGGGGCTGAGCCAGACGGCGTCGACGCCGAGGTCCCTGAGGTACGGGAGCCGTGCGGTGACGCCCGGGAGGTCGCCCATGCCGTCGCCGTTGCCGTCGGCGAAGCTACGTGGATAGACCTGGTAGATCACCGCGTCCTGCCACCAGCCGGTGCGGTGGCCCGGGGCTTCGTCGGACGTGCCGGTGGAGGGGGCAGCGAGGTGCTGGGTCATGTCGTCCCTGGGGTGTCTGGGTGGGGAGCGGCGCCGGTACCTGGTCGGGGATCCGGCGCCGCCGTGACGTTGGGTGCGGTCGTGCGGGACTGGGTGCGTCAGCCCTTGACGGCTCCGGCGGACATGCCGGTGACCAGGTGCTTCTGCGCGAAGAGGAAGACCAGTGCGGCCGGGATCGCGATGAGCACGGACGCCGCGGTCATCGGGCCCCACTGGGCGCCGTACTGGTTGACGAACTTCTGGAGTCCGCCGGCGAGCGTGAGGTTCTCGTCCCCGACCATGAAGGCGGAGGCGTACGCCACCTCGCCCCAGGCGGTGATGAAGGAGTAGAAGGCGGTGACGGCGAGGCCCGGCTTGGCGAGCGGCAGGATGAGCCGCCAGAACGTGCCGAACGGCGTGAGTCCGTCGACCTGTCCCGACTCGTCGATCTCACGCGGGATCGTGTCGAAGAAGCCCTTCATCATCCAGGCGCAGAACGGCACCGAGATGGTGAGGTAGGTGATGACGAGCCCGGCCGGCTGGTTGAGCAGGCCCATCGTCGACATGATGTTGTAGATCGGCACGATGAGGACGGCCACCGGGAACATCTGGGTGACCAGCAGGGTCCACATCAGCCCGCGCTTGCCGGGGAAGCGGAAGCGGCTGACGGCGTAGCCGGTGGTGGCGGAGACGAAGACACCGATGACGGTGGAGAGTCCCGCGACGATCACGGAGTTGCCGAACCAGCTCAGGAACTCGGTGTCCTTGATCAGGTTCGTGTAGTTCTCGAACGTCGTCTCTTTGAAGAAGTCCGTGGTCGACGCGAACTTCGCCGGCTTCAGCGAGGTCAGCAGGACCCAGAGCACCGGGAAGACCGCGATCACCGACGTGATGATCAGAGTCAGGTGCAGGGCCAGGGAGGCGGCCGGCGAGCGGTCGCCGCGCTTGCGGACCTTGCGGGCGCTGTGCCGGGCGTGGTTTGCCGTGACGGTGGTCACCAGTTGTCTCCCTGCGTGCGGAGCACTCGCCGGTACACCATGGCGAAGAGCATCAGGAGTACGAGGATCAGCACGCCCCAGGTGGAGGACTGCGCGAAGTCGCGCGGGCTGATCTCGAAGGAGAATTTGTAAGCCTGGGTGACCAGGATCTGGGTGGCCTCACCAGGTCCGCCGCGGGTCAGCAGGAAGATCACCGGGAACATGTTGAAGGTCCAGATGGTGGAGAGCAGGACCACCGTGGTGGACACCGGGCGCAGTCCGGGCAGCGTGACGTGGCGGAAGCGCTGCCAGGCGGTGGCGCCGTCCATCTCCGCGGCCTCGTACTGCTCGGCGGGGATCGACTGCAGTCCGCCGAGGAGGGCGACCATCATGAACGGCACGCCGAGCCAGACGTTGACGGCGATGACGGAGAACTTGGCCCAGGTGGGGTCGTTCAGCCAGGGTATGCCGTCGATGCCGGCGCCGCCGAGGATCTTGTTGAGCAGCCCGTTGTTCTCGTTGTAGAGGAAGCGCCAGGCGAAGACCGAGACGAACCCGGGGATGGCCCAGGGCAGGATCAGCGCCATACGGTAGGCGGAGCGGCCGACGATCCTGCGGTTGAGGATGTTGGCGAGCGCCATGCCGAGGCAGAAGGTGATGGTCACACAGGAGACCGTCCACACCAGCGTCCAGCCCAGCGTCCCGAGGAACTGGTTGCCGGTCAGTGCGTCCGCGTAGTTGTCCAGCCCCACGAACTCGTAGGTGGCGGGCATCTCGTTGACACCGATGGACCGGGCGACGTTTCGCTCGTTGGCGTCGGTCAGCGACAGCCAGATGCCTCGGACCAGCGGGTAGCCGATGATCACGCCGATGACGAGCACGACCGGGGCGACCATGGTCCAGGCGTACCAGTGGACCGAAAGGGCGCGCCGGAGCTTGCTCGGTGGAGCGGATTTACCAGTACCGCGGCTCCGGCCGCGGGCGACGTCGTCGCCCGCGGCCTTCGCCACCGACTGGCTGGTGTGGACAGCCATCAGTCGGCCTGCCTTCCTGTGTTACTTCCAGCCCTTGAGGAGCTTGCGGTAGGAGTCGCCGGTCGACTTCGCGGCCTTCTCCGGCGTCGTCTGGCCGGTGAGGACCTTGGTGTACTCGACGTTCAGCGGGGCGAAGAGGCTGCCGGTCTCCGGGATCCAGGGGCGCTCGACGGCGGTCTCGACGACGGGCTTGAAGAACTGGACGATCTCGCTGTCCACGGCCTCCTTCTTGGAGTACGCGGAGGTGCGGGTCGGCAGCAGGTTCAGCTCACCGGCGGCCTGCGCCTGCGACTCGACCGAGGTCATGTACTCGACGAACGCGTAGGAGGCGTCGAGGTTCTCGGAGCCCGCGTAGACACCGAGGTTGTGGCCGCCCTGCGGGGCGCCCTGCGCGGCGGAGCCGGCCGGCACCGTGGAGATGCCCAGGTTCGCCTTGTCGGTGAACTCCTTGCCGGTGAGCGTGTCGGCCACGGCCCAGGGACCGTTGATCATCATCGCGACATCGCCGTTCTTGAACGACTGCATCATGTTCTCCCAGCCGTCCGTGGCGTCGGTCTTGGCCGCCCCGGAGTCGACGAGGTCCTTCACGACGCCGAACGCCTTGACACCCTCGGCGCTGTCCACGGTGACGGTCTTCGCTTCCGCGTCGACCAGGTCGCCGCCCTCGCCGTAGAGGAAGGAGAGGAAGTAATACGAGTCGTCGCCGCGCAGGTAGAGGCCGGTCTTGCCGGTCTTCTTCTTGATCTTCTCGGCGACGGTCTTCAGGTCGGCGATCTTGGCGGGCGGCTCGACACCGGCGTCCGCGAACATCTTCTTGTTGTAGAAGATGCCCATGGAGTCGATCACCTGCGGGACCGCGTACGTCTTGCCCTTGTACTTGGTCGACGCGGCGGCCTGCTTGAGGAAGTCGCCATCGTTCTTCAGCGCCGCGGTGCCGTCCAGCGGGGCCAGGTAGCCCAGGTCCGCGAACTCGGGGGTCCAGGCCACCTCGGAGCGGATGACGTCGGGGGCGCCGGAACCGGCCTGGGCCGCGTTCTTGAACTTGTTCTGCGCCTCGCCGAAGGGAACGTTGACGTACTTGACGTCGACCTTCGGGTGCTTCTTCTCGAAGCCCTCGGCGATCTTCTTGAAGACCTTGTCCTCGCTGCCGACGTTCGAGGTGTCCCACCAGGTCACCGTGCCGGAGAGCTCGCCCGAGCTCTTGCTGCCGCCGGACTCGTCATCGCTTCCGCAAGCGGTAGCCGCGAGCGCCAGGGTCGCGACCAGGGCGGTGGCCGTTATGCCACGTCGCATCTGAACTCCTTCAACTGCCGTACCGCTCCGTCGCGGCGCCGGGTCGACGTGAACGTAACAAGGATGAAAGACGACCGAAAGACCTTGCGGAAGATTTCTGCAAGCGCTGCTGATCGTTACATTGGCGTGTCCGCAAGGTTGCCGTCAAGCCTCTTGACGGAAGCCCTTTCACCCTGCCCAATCCTGGCCAGACCCCCTGCGGTGGCTGCGGAACCATCCGGCAGCCACAGCCGGACACCGCCCGCAAGGCCTTGCAAGATGTTGCTGCAGAGAGGCCTCCGGCGGGAGGCCACGGGGGCGGACTGTCCGGATACCGCGCGTGGTGGGCAATCGGACACGCGCCCGGTACAGTCCAGTGCCATGACCGCACGGCTTGCCGATATCGCAACTCAGGCGGGGGTCAGCGAAGCGACGGTCAGCCGCGTACTGAACGGCAAGCCCGGTGTTGCAGCGGCCACCCGTGAATCCGTCCTCGCGGCGCTCGACGTCCTTGGCTACGAACGCCCTGTCCGGCTCCGCCGGCGCAGCGCCGGTCTCGTCGGCCTGATCACGCCCGAGCTGGAGAACCCGATCTTCCCCGCGCTGGCCCAGGTCATCGGCCAGGCGCTCACCAGGCAGGGCTACACGCCGGTGCTGGCGACCCAGACGCCGGGCGGCTCGACCGAGGACGAGCTCACCGAGATGCTCGTCGACCGCGGGGTCTCGGGCATCATCTTCGTCTCCGGACTGCACGCCGACACCTCCGCCGACATGCAGCGCTACGAGCAACTGCGCGCCCAGGGTGTCCCCTTCGTGCTGGTCAACGGCTTCTCCCCCAAGGTGCAGGCCCCTTTCATCTCCCCCGACGACCGTGCGGCGATGCGGCTCGCGGTGACACACCTGGTCGCGCTGGGCCACCAGCGGATCGGGCTGGCGGTCGGGCCCAAGCGCTTCGTCCCGGTGCTCCGCAAGATCGAGGGGTTCCACGCCACGATGCAGGAGCAGCTGAATCTCACCGCCGACGCGGTGGAGGAGCTGATCCAGCACTCGCTCTACACGCTGGAAGGCGGCCAGGCGGCTGCCTCGGCGCTGATGGAGCGCGGCTGCACCGCGGTGGTGTGCGCGAGCGACATGATGGCGCTCGGCGCCATCCGGGCCGCCCGCAGGCTGTCGATGGAGGTGCCGCGCGAACTCTCGGTGGTCGGTTACGACGACTCGCCCCTCATAGCGTTCACCGATCCGCCGCTGACCACGATCCGGCAGCCGGTGACGGCGATGGGTCAGGCCGCCGTGCGCACGCTGCTGGAGGAGATCGGAGGCACCCCCGCTCCGCACAGCGAGTTCGTGTTCATGCCCGAACTGGTCGTACGCGGTTCAACGGCCTCGGGCCCGGGCTCCTCCTCGGCCCCGCCCTCCCGTCGGTGAAGTGCTGAATGTGCGACCGGAACCCGACCGGAGGATCATCGGGCGGAGGGGGACGTATCTGGCAGACTCTGCGCCTATGGGTGAATCGCACGTGACCACACAGGAAGACCGCACGGCGGCCACCCCGTCACCCGTCGCGGACGGAATGACGGCGTCCGGTTCAACGAGAGCGATCGTCCTGTCACGCATGCGCACCCGCCCCTCCCTCCGATCCCTGCGCTCCCCGCGCCGCCCGCGGCTCTGGTTCGAGATCCTGCTGATCGCGGTCAGTTACTGGCTCTACTCGCTGGTGCGCAACGCCGTGCCCGAGCAGAAGGCCGCAGCCCTGCGCAACGCCGACTGGATCTGGTCCCTCGAGCACACGATGGGCCTCGCGTTCGAGGAGACGGTCAACCAGGCCGTCAATTCGGTGACATGGCTGATCGTGTCGATGAACTACTACTACGCGACACTTCACTTCGTCGTGACCATCGGTGTGCTCATCTGGCTGTTCCGCCGTCATCCCGGCCGCTACGCGGCCACCCGCCTGATCCTCTTCGCCACGACGGCGGTGGCCCTGCTCGGCTACTACGTGTTCCCGCTGGCGCCGCCCCGGCTGATGAACGGCAACGGCTTCATCGACACCGTGATGCTGCACCAGACGTGGGGCTCGATGGCCTCGGGCGACCTCAAGCACATGTCGAACCAGTACGCGGCGATGCCGTCCATGCACATCGGCTGGTCCCTGTGGTGCGGTCTGACCATCTGCGCCCTGGCCCGCGTCCCCTGGGCGCGGGTCCTGGGCGCGCTGTACCCCGTGGCCACCCTGGTCGTGATCGTGGCGACCGCGAACCACTTCTGGCTGGACGCGGTGGGCGGGATGGCCTGTCTGGCGTTCGGCGTGGCGGTCTCCTACGCCTGGTACGGAGCGCTGCCGCACCGGCTGCCGAAGCGGGTGCAGCGTTCCGTGACGGGCCGCCTGCGCGCCCTACGCCGACGGCCCGCGCCGGCCCCCGCCCCTTCACCGGAGCCGGCTGCTCAGGCAGGCGCCTCGCACGCCGGGACGGCGGGATTCGGCCCACGCGCCTCGGCCCCGTCCGGCGACTGAGGCCCCGTCCGGCGACTGAGGGCGCCGTCCGGGCTGCGCGCCCCGGGCGGCGACGGCACCGCCCTCAACCGGCGGCGCCGTAGAACCGCTCCTCCACCACCGCACGGGCCCGCCGGGTGATCCGCCGGTAGTCGTCCAGCATGTCCCCCACGTGCCCCGGCTCGTAGCCCAGGTACCGGCCCACGGCCGTCATCTCACGCGGGTTCGAGGGGAACGTGTCGCCCGGCCGCCCCCGCACCAGCATCACCGCGTTCCGGACCCGCGAGGCCAGCACCCACGCCTCGTCGAGCGTCTGGGCCTCCTCCACGGGGATCAGCCCCGCCGCACAGGCCGCAGCCAGCGCCTCCCGCGTGCGCGGGGTCCGCAGCCCCGGTTCCACCCAGCCGTGCTGCATCTGCATCAGCTGCACCGTCCACTCGACGTCGCTGAGCCCGCCACGCCCCAGCTTGGTGTGGAGCGTCGGATCGGCTCCGCGCGGCATGCGTTCGGACTCCATACGCGCCTTGAGCCGCCGGATCTCCCGGACCGCGTCGTCGCCCAGCCCTTCCATCGGGTACCGCAGCGGGTCGACGAGCTCGATGAAGGCGCGGCCCAGCTCCTCGTCCCCGGCCATCGGCTCGGCGCGCAGCAGGGCCTGGCTCTCCCAGACCAGCGACCAGCGCCGGTAGTAGGCCTCGTACGACTTCAGGGTGCGCACCAGGGGCCCCGTCCTGCCCTCCGGCCGGAGGTCGGCGTCGATGAGCAGCGGCGGGTCGGCGGTCGGCAGCTCCAGCAGTCTGCGCATCTCCGTGACGACCGCGTTGGCCGCCTTGGCCGCCTCCTCGTCACCGACCCCTTCCCGGGGCGCGTGCACGAACAGGACGTCCGCGTCGGAGCCGTAACCCAGCTCGTGCCCGCCGAAGCGGCCCATCCCGATGACGGCGAACCGGGTCGGCAGGGTGTCGCCCCACCGGTCGCGGACAGCGGCGCGCAGCGCCCCCGACAGTGTCGCCGCGTTCAGGTCCGTGACCGCGGAGCCGACCCGGTCGGCGAGGGCACCCGGGTCGGTCTCGGCCGGGTTGTCCTCGGTGCCGTACGAGCCGATGAGATCGGCGGCCGTCGTACGGAACAGCTCCCTGCGCCGCACTCCGCGCGCCACCGCGACGGCCGCTTCGGCCCCCGGGGCCCGGCCGACCGCGGCGAGCACCTCCTGCTCCAGGTGGTTCCGGCTGCGCGGCTTCAGCCCTTCGGGGTCGCCGAGGATGGCGACGGCCTCAGGGGCCCGCATCAGCAGGTCGGGGGCCAGGCGGCCGGCGGACAGGACGCGGGCGAGATTCTCGGCCGCGGCACCCTCGTCCCGCAGGAGCCGCAGGTACCAGGGGGTCTTGCCGAGGGCGTCGGACACCTGCCGGAATCCCAGGAGCCCGGCGTCCGGATCGGCCGAGTCCGCGAACCAGCCGAGCAGCACCGGCAGCAGCGTGCGCTGGATCGCGGCCTTGCGGGAGACCCCGGACGACAGGGCTTCAAGGTGCCGGAGCGCGGCGGCGGGATCGGCGTAGCCGAGGGCCTCCAGCCGGACGACGGCCGCCTTCGCGCTGAGCCTGCTCTCGCCGGGCGCGAGCTGGGCGACGGCGTCGAGAAGAGGCCGGTAGAAGAGCTTCTCGTGCAGCCGCCGTACGACGGAGGCGTGCCGCCGCCACGCCCGGTTGAGCTCGGCTACCGGGTCCGTGCGCAGCCCGAGTGAACGCCCGAGCCTGCGCAGGTCGGCCTCCTCCTCCGGGACCAGGTGGGTGCGGCGCAGCCGGTAGAGCTGGATCCGGTGCTCCATGGTCCGCAGGAAGCGGTACGCCTCGTCCAGCTGCGCGGCGTCCGCCCGCCCGACGTACCCGCCGTCGGCGAGAGCCCGCAGGGCCTCCAGCGTGGAACCGGAGCGAAGGGTGCTGTCGCTGCGGCCGTGGACGAGCTGGAGCAGCTGCACGGCGAATTCGACGTCCCGGAGCCCGCCGGGGCCGAGCTTGAGTTCACGGTCGACCCGGTCGACGGGGATGTTGTCGACGACACGGCGGCGCATCTTCTGTACGTCGCCGACGAAGTTCTCCCGGTCGGCGGCCTGCCACACCATCGGGGAGACGGCCTCGACGTACTCCGCGCCGAGCTCGGGGTCCCCGGCGACCGGCCGGGCCTTGAGCAGCGCCTGGAACTCCCAGGTCTTGGCCCAGCGCTGGTAGTAGGCGAGGTGGGAGGTCAGGGTCCGGACGAGCGGCCCGTTGCGCCCTTCGGGGCGGAGGTTCGCGTCGACGGGCCAGATGGTTCCCTCGACGGTGGTGTCGGAGCAGATCCGCATCAGGTGGGCGGCGAGCCGGGTGGCGGCCTGCATGGCGCCACTCTCCTCCGCCCCGTCGATGGGCTCGCCCACGAAGATCACATCGACGTCGGACACGTAGTTCAGCTCGTGTCCGCCGCATTTGCCCATCGCGATGACGGCGAGCCTGCACTGGGCGGCGTCGGAGGGCGCGGCGGCGCGGGCGATGGCGAGCGCCGCCCGCAGGGTGGCCGTGGCCAGGTCGGCGAGCTCGGCGGCGACTTCGGCGACATCCGTCGTCCCGCACACGTCTCGGGCCGCTATCGACAGCAGTGACCTGCGGTAGGCGACACGCAGGGAGTCCGGGTCGACGGCGTCGCGGAGCATGTGCTCGAACTCGGGGACCCCGGGGTGCAGGTCGGTGGCCTCGTACGTGACGAGCGCCTGCCAGTCGCGGGGATGCCTTGCCAGATGGTCCCCGAGCGCCTCGGAGGCACCGAGGGCCCCCAGGAGCCGGTCCCGCAGCGGCTTGGCCGTGATCAGGGTGTCCAGCAGGATCTGGCGTTCCGCTGCCTCCTCCGCCTCGACGAGCCGCACGAGGCTGTGCAGGGCCAGATCGGGGTCGGCGGTCGCGCCGAGGGCCTCGAAGAGGACGGGATCCGCCCGTACGGGGGATAGCTCGGGCAGATCCAGCAGCCGTTCGGCCGCGGACGGATCGGTGAAACCGTGCCGCAGCAGTCGGGTGAACGTACTGCTCCTGCGTCCCGGCACCGTCGTCATCCGTGTCTCCTGCCCGCCGATCACCCGTATCGCGTTCGTCCGCCCTTCGAGCCTAGCCCGCACCGATGAATCCGGAGCGGGCGCGGAGTCTCCACTGCGGGATACACGATCGACGAAAAGACCGCGCACACCGCCATACCGCCCCAGGAGGCCCTTCCATGCCGGCCACGGACGACACCGCACCCGTCACCACCCTCGACCCCCACTACAGCAGTGAGGACGCCACCGCCCGGCCATGGGCGGAGGCGGCCGGCCTGCTGGACCGCGCCGAGCTCTACTGGCTGTCCACGGTCCGGCCCGACGGACGCCCGCACGTCACCCCGCTGATCGGCCTCTGGTCGGACGGCGCGCTGCATTTCTGCACGGGCCCGTCCGAACGCAAGGCGCGCAACCTGGCCGCCAACCCGGAAGTCGTCCTGACCACCGGCGCCAACACCCTGAACGAGGGATTCGACGTCGTGGTCGAGGGCCGGGCCTCCCGGGTGACGGACGAGCAGCGGCTGATCGTGCTCGCCGAGGCCTGGGAGGCCAAATACGGCGCCGACTGGCACTTCGGCGTCTCGGACGGGATGTTCACCAACGGCGCGGGCGGCAGTGCGGAGGTCTTCGCTGTGGCCCCCCGCACGGCCTTCGGCTTCGCCAAGGGCGACCCGTTCGGCCAGACGCGCTGGCGCTTCGCCTGAGCCGGGACAGGCCCCGGGCCCCGGGCCCCCGGTCCCGGCAGTCCGGACAGGGCCGCCGGGGGCCGGGGGCCGGGGGCCGACGGCGCGGGCCTACCCCGGCAGCCGGGTCCCGATGACGACGGTGGCGTACAGCTCCTCGGACGCGACCACGCGCGCGGCCAGCCCGCTGCTCCCGACCGTCCGCTCGGCGCGCGCCGCCTGCCGCTCGCTCGTCTCGACCAGCAGGCTGCCGCCCGGGGCCAGCCAGTCGTCAGCCTCGGCGACCACCCGCCGCAGCACGTCGAGCCCGTCGCCGCCTCCGTCGAGCGCGACGCGCGGCTCGTGGATGCGCGCCTCGGCGGGCAGCAGCTCGACGTCCTCCGTCGGTACGTACGGCACGTTGGCGAGCAGGACGTCGACCCGCCCGCGCAGCGAACGGGGCAGGGGCGCGAAGAGGTCGCCCTCGTAGACCGTCCCGCGGTCGCCCACGTTGCGCCGGGCGCAGCGCACGGCGGCGGGTTCCACGTCGGCGGCGTGCAGTTCGGCCTCGGGGAGCGACGACGCGAGTGCCGTGCCGAGCGCCCCGCTGCCGCAGCAGAGGTCGACCACGACCGCCCGGCCGGGCGCAAGCGCCGCGGCCTGCCGGACGAGGAACTCGGTACGCCGCCGGGGTACGAAGACCCCGGGGTCCACGGCGATCCGCAGCCCGCAGAACTCCGCCCAGCCGAGCACGTGTTCAAGCGGCAGACCGGCGACCCGGCGTTCCAGCATGGCGGCGAGTGCGGCGGGGCCGGCCGCTGTGGAGAGGAGGAGTTCCGCCTCGTCCTCGGCGAAGACACAACCGGCGGCGCGGAGCGCGGTGACGAGGGTGGCGAAGGTGAGCGGTGGGGCGAATTCCTGCATGGTGCGGAGCCTTTCGGGGTGACCGATGGGCGCTCCGCGATCGATCAGGCCCGGTGGGCCGTACGACGGCGAGGGGTGAGCGCCCAGCCTGCTGAAGCGGTAATGGGTCTCACCTCCTGGGTCGGTCCCGGTCTCGGGAGGGGTCACACTACCGGAACGGCGACGGGCACGACGGCGCCCGCACCAGCGGCCCTTCGGCATCCGGGGCGGGCGTCGGCCCCGGCCGCCGGACGCTCTCAGGGAAGAAGGTCTTCCATGGCGTGCGCGAACGCCCTGTAGCCGCTCCGCACGGAGTCCGGACAACACCTGGGGTGCCGGGCCGCATGGTCGTTCCTCCCTCTCGTCCGCCGTCGCGGCAGTCGGTGTACGTACACCGACTGCCGCGACGGGCCCCGCCGCTCAGATCACGACCCGGTAGTGGGTGGTCAGCCGGGCGTCGTCGCCCAGGACATGGAAGGCGAGGCCGGGGGGCTGGTCCCGGTCGGCGGCACGGTCGCCCTCCCACGGCATCCGCAGGGTCCAGGTGATCGCCGGACCGACGATCAGGGGGCGTCCCGCGAAGGTGGAGGCCGCCGCAGTGTGTGCGTGCCCCGTGAGGACGGCGGCGACCCGTGGGTGGGCGTCGAGCAGGGCCGCCAGGTCGCCGGGGCGTTCGAGCATGCAGGAGTCGGGCAGCGGGTGGTGGAGTTCGACGGGTGGCTGGTGAAAGGCGATCAGGGCCCTCGTCCCTCGGGGGAGTTCGGCGAGAGTGGTGTCGGCCCACGCGAGGGTCTCCTCGTCGAGGCGCCCTTCGTCGCGTCCGGGAATCGTGGAGTCGCACATCAGGATCGCGACGCCCGCGACGTGGTGCACCCGGTTGACGGGTCCGGCGCCGGGCGCCTCCTCCAGCAGCGCCTTCCGGTAGGCGGGACGCGCATCGTGGTTCCCGGGGCACGGGAGGACCGGGAAGGGCGCGTCCAGGATCCGCGCCGCCTCCTCGTACTCCGCCTCCGTCCCGTGGTCCGCGATGTCCCCGGTGACCAGCACCGCGTCGACGGGGCGGGGCAGGGCTCGCAGGTGGTCCATGACGCGTACGGCGCGCCGGGTCGCCCTATCGCTGCCGTCCAGGTGCAGATCGCTTATCTGCGCGAGCAGCACAGTCACGCTTCCCCCTCTAACGGTATTTTCACGTTATCCGTTAGGGACCTTAGGGTGTGCGTGGCATCGCGATCAACCGGTCCGGACAGGAGCGAGACCTCATGGAGCCCTGGGCGGCACTGGAACTGGCGAGCACGATCCGCCACGACGGCGAGGGCGGTGTCACCGACGAACTGGACACCGTGCAGGGCCTGAAGCGCTGGATCCATCAGCAACGCGCCGTGCTGGACGGCCATGCACCCGAGGGCGAGGGCGTGGTCGACGAGGAGCTCAGGGCGCGTGTCGTCGACGTACGGCGGGCGGTGCGCGCGCTGTTCGCCCGCGCGGTCAGCCCCGTGCGGCCGAGCCCGCCCGACGCCCACCGGCTGATGCCTGCCGAACAGGCCGTGGCCCGCCTGAACACGGCCGCCGCACTGGTCCCGGTCGTGCCCCAGCTGGTCTGGCCGCTCCAAGGCCCCCCGAGTGCGCACCTGTCGGCGACACGGGACGACCCCCACGCCCTGCTGATCGCGGCCCTGGCCCGCGCGGCCGTCGACTTCCTCGGCGGTCCGCAGCGGGAGCGGCTCCGAGCCTGCACGGCGCCGCGCTGCGTCCGGTACTTCGTGCAGAGCCACGGCCGCCAGGAGTGGTGCAAGCCGTCCTGCGGGAACCGCGCCCGCGCGGCCCGTCACTACGACCGCCACCACCGGACGCCGGACGGACCGCCCGCCCCGCCCTGAGCCCACCCCGTCCTGGGCTCCCGCCCCGAGGCCGTGCCGTCCCGCAGGCCGTGCGGATACGCTGCCCGCATGACACCGGACACCAGAGGCGGCGCACCTCGGCCGGCGGGCCCGAACCAGCTGTGGGGCGTTTCGTTCGGCGCGTCAGCCGTCTTCCTGGCGAGCTGGTTCCTGTGCTGGATCCAGGCGTACGCGATCAACGACGACCTGCCCGACGCCTGCCACGACGTGCGCAGGCAGGCCTTTCCGCCGGAGGTCGCCTGCGCGGCCGTGGACGGGTCTGTCACCGGTGGGACGGCGGGGTGGCTCGTGGTGCTGTTCTTCGCTTCCCTCGTGGTGGCCCTCCTGACCGGGACCATGGCGCTGGCGGTCACCGCGGCGGTGCGCGGAAGGTGACTCAGCCGCGCCGTGCGGCACCCTCCGGCCAGACCACGTCCACAGGCACGCCGGCCCGCCGGGCCTCCTCGACCAGGTCCGCCGTCCCGCCGCCCCTGCCCGTGGGCGGCGCACCGTCCCACACGGCGACGAGTCGGTCCGCGCGCTTCAGCAGCTCGGAGTTCGCCGCCTCGTACGCCGCGCGGTCGGCGGTCTCGTACGGGAGGGTCTGCACCTCGACGGCGGTCTCGTTGAGGTGGTCGAAGACCGGACCGTCCTCGGGCTTCACCACGGCGGTGCGGTAGTCCAGGGACGGGATCACGACGACGAGGCGGCCGCCCATGGCGGAGACCTCCTCCGCGAAGAGCGAATCGGCTCCGGCAGCGATGCACGAGACCCCCGTGAGGTCCTCGCTGTAGGGCTCCAGCACCTCGCGGAGCGCGGCCCGTACGAGCGGCACGGTCCCCTCGGTCAGGTCGATGTGCCCGGTCACGGCCAGCGTCGTCATGCGCCGTCCTCCTCAGCTCGGCAGTGGTTCATGGGCCGGCCACGGCCTGGCCCACGGCGTACGGGTACGGCTGCCCCGGTTCGCACCCCCGCACGCTCCCGGACCACGTACGGGACCGCCCGGACCACATACGGGACCACCCGGCCCACCCACCGGACCGGATCCCCGCCTTCGCCGCCCCCTGGTCGCCCTTCCTCTGGCCGACCCGGGAGTGTACGTTCGTACATGCTCAGCCGGGGTGACGTCCGCCCTGCCGTGTTCTCGTGAAAGACGTGTCTGATGGACCTGGCCACCCGTCGCCGCCGAACAGCGTTGTTCCTCTTCTTCCTCATGCCCGGCTTGGCGATCTCCTCCTGGGTGACGCGGACGCCGGACATCCGCGACCAACTGGGCGCTTCCACGGCCCAGATGGGGCTCGTGCTGTTCGGCCTGTCCGTCGGCTCGATGCTCGGCATCCTCGGCTCCGGGGCCCTGGTGGCACGGTTCGGCACCAGGCCGGTCATGGGCGTGGGCACGGCGCTGGTCATCCTCAGCATGGTGGTCATCGGCTGGGGGGCCATGCTCTCCTCGGCCCCCACCGTCACCGCCGGACTCTTCCTCTTCGGCGCCGGAATGGGCGGCGGCGAGGCGCCGGTCAACATCGACGGCGCCGAGGTCGAACAGATCATCGGCCGGACCGTGCTGCCCACCCTGCACGGCTTCTTCAGCCTCGGCACGGTCGTGGGGGCCACGGTCGGCATTCTGCTCACCGCCATCGATTTCCCGGTGCAGTGGCACCTGACCGCGACAGCCGTCATCGCCGCCGGGATGTTCACCTACGCCTTCCGCGCCATCCCCGCCTCCGTCGGCAGGACCAAGGGGCCCGTGGCCGCCGGTGGCAGCACCACGCCGCCGCGTGCGGCGGTGTGGAAGGACAGGCGGCTGCTGCTGATCGGCGGGATCATCCTCGCCATGGCGCTGGCGGAGGGCGCCGCCAACGACTGGCTGCCGCTGCTCATGGTCGATGGCCACGGCGTCGACCCGGCCCTGGGATCGGCCGTCTACGCGGGCTTCGCAGCCGCCATGACGATCGGCCGCTTCGGCGGCGGTCTCTTCATCGACCGCTTCGGACGCGCCCCCGTGGTCCGGGCCAGCGCGCTTTCCGCCGCCCTCGGGCTCACGCTCGTGATCTTCGCCGACTCCCCCGTCCTCGCGGGCGCCGCGGTGCTCTTCTGGGGCCTGGGAGCCTCACTCGGCTTCCCCGTCGCGCTGTCGGCGGCCGGCGACTCGGGCCCCGACTCGGCCGCGCGCGTCAGCCTGGTGGCGATGATCGGCTACATCGCCTTCCTCGTCGGACCCCCCGGCCTCGGCTTCCTCGGCGACCACTACGGCCTGCGCTCCGCCATGATCGTCGTCCTTGCGTTCGTCGCCGTGGCGGTCTTCCTCGCCCCGGCCATCGGCAACCGGCGCACCACGCAGCCGGAGGTGCACACGGCACGGCTGAACACCCCGGACGCCGAGCAGCCGGCGCGGGGCGAGTGACCCGGGCCGACCCGAGCAACTCCAGCCGGAGGACTGACGAGGAACCCTGGCGACCCGGTGCGACCGACTCGTAGTCTCCCAGTCATGGAGTGGACAGCATTGGTCGCCACACTGGTGGGAGCGGTCATCGGGGTGGGCAGCACGCTCGTCACGGAGCGAGTCAGCTGGCGGCGGAACGCCAGTGAGCAGGACCGAGAGGCCCTGCGCACGACGGCTGCCCAGTTCCTGGAGGCTCTGACCGAGGCGCGCGACACCATAAGCGACGCCAGCCGGTCTGAGCACCTGCCCGTGGACGAGCGAGCCCAGCTCGCTCGCGCCGCCTTCCTGACCTACGGCGTGCATGCGAAGCAGTACCAACTGGAGCTGCTGGCCACACCGGAGGTGGCCGAATGCACCAGGGATGCCGCCCACCAACTGGTGCTCTACCGGGACGCAGTGACTGCCGGGCACCTGCGTGACGCCCCTGAGTGCGCACAGGCGCGGCGCATGTTCCGGGAGGCCCGTCAGAAGCTCATGGGCGCCATGCGGGCCTCGCTGGTTCGCCCCTGAGCGCCCCACGGCCGCACAGCACGGATCGGGCACCCAGACGCCGCGGCAGTCCGCCGGTGGGCCACGATCTTCCTCGCCCAGGCCGTCGGCACCCACCGAACCGGATGTGCCTACGGCGCAGTTGCACACCCCTGACACCCAGCAGCCGGCCCGGGGCGAGTGACGCGGGCTGGCGAGAACGGCGGGGCGGCGGGCGAAAACCGCCGCCCTCGGTCGGGCGCCACCCGGGACACGGTGAGCCGTGCCGCCGAACCAACGGCGGCCTCACATCAGCATTACGCGTCGAAGTCGTACTCAAGGATGTAGGACGCGGAGTCGAGCGTCATCTCGTTCACCTCGACGGGGCGGCCTTCGCCGGCGAACGCCGTACGGCAGATCAGCATCACGGGAGTACCTGCCGAGAGTTCCAGTTCGTCGGCCTCAGCACTGGAGGGCATGCGCGAGCGAACCTCCTCCCGGAAGTGGACGGGCTCGGCGCCGAGTTCGGCGAGTCGCGCATACGTACCTCCGGGTCCCGTGTCCTTCCGGGTGACCGCGGATCCCGCGACCAGGGAGGCGGGGAGGTACGAGGTGGCCAGCAGGATCGGCTTGCCGTCCAGGACGAAGCGACGACGGCGGACGCAGACGGCATCCCCCGGCGCGATCCCCAGAACTCCGGCGATGCGGTCCGGCGCCGGCTCCTCGGTGACATCCGCCTTGTCCACGACGAGGGTGCGGTCGCCCGTCTCCACCTCCCAGATCGAACGGCCCTCGCCCCACTGCGACCGGGCCAGACGCTTGATCCCCTGTCGCCGCAACGGGCGGAAGGAGCGTACGAAAACCCCTGCGCCCGGCCGGGACTCGGCAATGCCCTCGCTCTGCAGGACACCGAGAGCCTGCCGGGCGGTCATGCGGGCCACGCCATGTTCGGCCATCACATCGTTCTCGCCCGGCAGCCGGTCGCCAGGGCTGTACCGCCCTGCCTGGATGGCATCCCTCAGCGCATCAGCGATCCGCTGGTACTTCGGCTGCCGCTTGGCGCCTTCGGTGGCCATGAATGATCTCTCCCTCTCCGCTCCCGACAGCCTAGAGGCTTCTTTCACGCATGGAACGTACGTCCCATGCGTGGAACGACCCGCCTCGGCGTACTCACCCCTGTCGGCCCAGGGCGACACCCGCCCAGGGCCGTTGACATCTCTAGAGAACATCGATTCATCGAGATCTCTAGAGAGGTCGTCAGGTGATGGCGCCCCGTGGGGAAGGGATGGCTCATGCCCTCATTCACGACTGATGCCGTGCGGATGACACTGCGGGTGTCGCGCGACTCCGGCCGGACTTGGGGGCCCCGGATCGAGACATGCGTGGACGATGCGCCCCCACCTCCGGCCATCACCGGCGGCTTCCCTCCGTGCGCCTGCCGCCGGTGCTCGGAACGGCACCCGCTCGGCTCACACCGGACGGTGTCATGATGCGATGCACGCACTGGCGCCGCCTGCCCCTGGATCTGGCGCGGAAAGCCCGTGAGCAGTCGAGCTCGGGACACGTCGACAGCGCCGTTCGGTGTCAGCTGTCCGCACACGAGACCGGTGCGCACCATGGCCTGCTCGATGATCTGGAGTACGACACCGCGCTGTGGCTCCGCTGGTGCGGAACCGACGTGGCCCTGGCCACCCTCCCTGACTGCCCCGCCCTCGGCCCAGGCCCCGACGGGGAAGGCTGCTTCCTGTTCCTCGACCACGCCGAGCACCACACCTGGGCGGACACGGAGGAGGAGGTCTCGCGGAGCAGTTGACCACGTGTGCGCAACGCCCTTTGCTGACGTCCACGATTGTCTGCGGGTGTGCGTTGTGGTTGTCACGCAGTCAGACACTCGGTGAGTCTCGTATGTGGAGCTGTGGTGCATGCTCTTAGAGGCCTCGTAGCGCCTCGTAAAGGTCGCCGTAGGCTTCCCGACAGTCGACGCTGCCGTCGTCGTACAGGCTGCCCATGTACCAGTCATCGTCATCGACAGGCTTCACGAGACACAGGCTGTCTGCAGTTCCCCATGAGTCCGCGCCCCATCTGGCGCGGTTGTGGCACGTAGGACTTGATTGTGGAGCGCAGGCGGGTGGTGCCTTGAGACGGCCCAGAGCTGATCATGACTGCGGGCGGGTCGCTCCGGTTGAACCGGCGACCCGCCCGCATCGCGTTCCCTGAGCCGCTGACCTGCGGTTAAAGCACAGGCAGCAGGTTCTTCAGCTCGAAGGCCGTGACCTCGCTGCGGTACTCCTCCCACTCCTGCTTCTTGTTGCGCAGGAAGAAGTCGAAGACGTGCTCACCGAGCGTCTCCGCGACCAGCTCGCTCTTCTCCATCAGCGAGATCGCCTCGCCCAGGTTCTGCGGCAGCGGCTCGATGCCCATCGCACGGCGCTCCGAGTCGGACAGGGCCCAGACGTCGTCGTCGGCGCCGGCCGGGAGCTCGTAGCCCTCCTCGATGCCCTTGAGGCCCGCTGCGAGCAGCACCGCGTAGGTCAGGTAGGGGTTGGCGCCGGAGTCGATGGAGCGGACCTCCACGCGGGCCGAGCCGGTCTTGCCGGGCTTGTACATCGGGACGCGGATCAGCGCGGAGCGGTTGTTGTGGCCCCAGCAGATGTACGAGGGTGCCTCGCCGCCGGCACCCGCGGAGCGGCTGGAGCCGCCCCAGATGCGCTTGTACGAGTTGACCCACTGGTTCGTCACGGCGGAGATCTCCGCGGCGTGCTTGAGCAGGCCCGCGATGAAGGACCGGCCCACCTTCGACAGCTGGTACTCGGCGCCCGACTCGTAGAAGGCGTTGCGGTCGCCCTCGAAGAGGGAGAGGTGGGTGTGCATGCCCGAGCCCGGGTACTCCGAGAACGGCTTCGGCATGAAGGTGGCCTGCACGCCCTGCTCCAGCGCGACCTGCTTCATGACCAGGCGGAAGGTCATGATGTTGTCGGCGGTCGAGAGCGCGTCCGCGTAGCGGAGGTCGATCTCCTGCTGGCCGGGGGCGCCCTCGTGGTGGCTGAACTCGACCGAGATGCCCATCGACTCGAGCATGGTGATCGCCTGGCGGCGGAAGTCCATGCCGACGTTCTGCGGGGTGTGGTCGAAGTAGCCGGAGCTGTCGGCCGGGGTGGGGCGGCTGCCGTCGACCGGCTTGTTCTTCAGCAGGAAGAACTCGATCTCCGGGTGGGTGTAGAAGGTGAAGCCCAGGTCGGAGGTCTTCGCCAGGATGCGCTTGAGGACGAAGCGCGGGTCCGCGAAGGAGGGCGAGCCGTCGGGCATCAGGATGTCGCAGAACATCCGGGCCGTCCCCGGGGCCTCCGCGCGCCACGGGAGGATCTGGAACGTACCGGGGTCCGGCTTGGCGATCATGTCCGATTCGTATACACGGGCGAAGCCCTCGATCGCGGAGCCGTCGAAGCCGATTCCCTCGTCAAAGGCCTGTTCGAGCTCGGCCGGGGCCACGGCGACGGACTTGAGGTAACCGAGAACATCGGTGAACCACAGCCGTACGAAGCGGATGTCGCGCTCCTCAAGCGTCCTGAGGACGAATTCCTGCTGCTTGTCCATAGCCACATCCTTGCAGTTCAGACGGTCCGTGCACCACCGCCCGGGGTAGGGGGACACCTCAGTATCACGACCCGGGATTTCACCCAGATTACGCACACGGTGTGAGAGAGAGCACGCGGCCACCCACTACGATCGGCGCCCATGGTGTGCAAGGGCCGCAGCCGCTCGGCCACGGCCCGTCGCGACCATGTTCCGCACACTCCCGCTCCCGTCCCTCCCTACCCCTTTGGCAGAAGGACCCGCCGACATGAGCTTCGACCGCAGGACCCGCATGGAGCAGATGCGCAGCGCCGACCGTGCGCGCGACCGCCGTACCCGGGTCGTCGCCATAGGCCTGAGCGCTGCCGTGGTCGCCGGCCTGCTCGGTCTCGGCTCGTACATGCTCCTGGAGAAGTCGGAGGCGAAGGAGAGGACCGAGGGGAACCAGGCCCAGGACTCCAAGCAGACCGAGCAGACCGAGCAGGAGAAGAAGAAGCTCGCCGCCGAGCCGATCGCCGACGAGAAGACGTGGGACGCGAAGACGCTGACCCGCGACCACGTCACGACCGAGGTGAAGTACCCGATGGAGCCCCCGGTGGGCGGGAACCACAATCCGGCCTGGCTGAACTGCGACGGCGTCGTATACGAGAAGGCCGTCCGGAACGTCAACGCAGTGCACTCCCTGGAGCACGGCGCGGTCTGGGTGACGCACAGCGACAAGGCCTCCGGGGACGACGTCGGCAAGCTCGCGCAGCGCGTCAGGAGCACCCCCTTCTCGCTGATGTCCCCGTACGAGGGCCAGGCGGGACCGATCATGCTCAGCGCCTGGGGCAAGCAGGTCACGGTGGACAGCGCCGACGACCCCCGGGTGGCCCGGTTCTTCGCGAGGTACGTCCAGGGCGCGCAGACTCCCGAGCCCGGCGCGCCCTGTACCGGCGGGATCGACGGGTGAGCGCGCCCCTCCCCCGGCGTACGCGCTGGGTGGCCGGCTCAGCCGTAGCGCTGGCCCTGCTGTTCGCGGGCGCCGCGACGGTCGCCTCGGCACGTGGGGACGGGGCGCCGCCCGCGCCTGACACGCCCTCGGCGGAGTCCGCGGACGCGGGCTTCGCGCGGGACATGGCCGTCCACCACCAGCAGGCCGTGGAGATGTCGTTCATCGTGCGGGACGTGACGAGCGACGAGGACGTGCGGCGGCTCGCATACGACATCGCCAACACGCAGGCGAACCAGCGGGGCATGCTGCTCGGCTGGCTGGACCTGTGGGAGCTTCCGAAGACGGCGCCCGAAGGACAGGGCCCGATGGCCTGGATGGCGGACGGCGGCCACAGCGGCCACGACATGAAGGGCATGGACCAGGACGGGGCCCTCATGCCCGGCATGGCGACCAGGACCGAGCTGAAACAGCTGGGTGCGGCCGACGGCGAGCAGGCCGAGGTCCTCTTCCTGCAACTGATGACCGACCACCACGAGGGCGGCGTCGCGATGGCCCGCGGCTGCGCCGAGCAGTGCACGGTGCCGGTGGAGAAGCGTCTGGCCCAGGGCATGGTCGAGGCCCAGCAGTCCGAGCTGGATCTGATGGCGGACATGCTCGCGGCACGCGGGGCGGCGCCACGCCCCTGAGCGCGGGACCGGGCCGGCGTACGCCCGAACGGGTGACAGCGTTCGCGTGCGCCGGGCCTGGCCGCGACGATGGAAGGGCTCGGGGCCGTACAGCAGTGCCCACCGGCACGCAGGAGGCAACCCCATGACCACGGCAAAGGACATCATGCACACCGGGGCCCACTGGATCCCCGCCCACGAGACGCTCGACCGCGCCGCCCAGATGATGCGGGACCACAAGGTGGGCGCGCTGCCCGTCTCCGCCGACGGGGAGCAGGACCGGATGGTCGGGATCATCACCGACCGCGACATCGTGATCAAGTGCGTGGCGTCGGGGCACGATCCGTCGAACACGACGGCGGGCGAGCTCTGCGACGGCACTCCGCGCTGGATCGAGTCGACGGCCGACGTGGACGCGGTGCTGGAGGAGATGCAGAGCCACCGGATCCGCCGGCTCCCGGTGGTCGAGGACAAGAAGCTGATCGGCATGATCAGTGAGGCCGACCTGGCCCTCCACCTCACGGACGAGCAGGTCGCCGGCTGGGCGGAGAAGGTCTACACCCGCACCTGACGCCCCGCCTGCCCCGGGGCCGCCTTCCGCGCCCTCCCGGGGCAGTGGGCCGCCTCACGGCGGGGATGGGCCGGGACATCGCGTCAGTCAGACGATTACACTGGCGACGTGCCTCAACTACGTCTCGCACTCAATCAGATCGACGCGACCGTCGGAGACCTCGCCGGCAACTCCGAGTCGATCGTCCACTGGACCCGGCACGCCGCCGAGCAGGGCGCCCACCTGGTGGCGTTCCCCGAGATGGTGCTGACCGGATACCCCGTCGAGGACCTTGCGCTGCGGTCGTCCTTCGTCGAGGCCTCGCGGAAGGCACTGCGCGCGCTCGCCGCCCGTCTCGCCGACGAGGGCTTCGGAGAGCTGCCGGTCGTCGTCGGCTACCTCGACCGCTCCGAGCACGCCGCGACACGCTACGGCCAGCCGGCGGGATCCCCGCGCAACGCCGCCGCGGTGCTGCACCGCGGCGGCGTTGCGCTGAACTTCGCCAAGCACCACCTGCCCAACTACGGCGTCTTCGACGAGTTCCGGTACTTCGTGCCGGGCGACTCGATGCCCGTCGTGCGGGTGCACGGCATCGACGTGGCCCTCGCGATCTGCGAGGACCTCTGGCAGGACGGCGGCCGGGTCCCGGCGGCGCGCGCCGCCGGGGCCGGACTGCTGCTGTCGATCAACGCCTCGCCGTACGAGCGCGACAAGGACGACACCAGGCTGGAGCTGGTCCGCAAGCGGGCCCAGGAGGCCGGCTGCACGACGGCGTACCTGGCGATGATCGGCGGCCAGGACGAGCTGGTCTTCGACGGGGACTCGATCGTCGTCGACAAGGACGGCGAAGTCATGGCCCGGGCGCCCCAGTTCGCCGAGGGAACGGTGATCCTCGACCTGGACCTGCCGGCAGCTGCCGCCGCCGCGCCGTCCGGGGTCGTCAACGACGGGCTCCGGATCGACCACGTGGTTCTCAGCGGGGAGCCGCTGCCCGCCTACGAGCCCGAGCTGGCCGGCGGATACGCCGAGCGGCTGGACGACGACGAGGAGCTGTACTCGGCGCTGGTCGTGGGCCTGCGCGCGTACGCCGCGAAGAACGGTTTCAGCAGCGTCCTGATCGGGCTCTCCGGCGGTATCGACTCCGCGCTCGTCGCGGCCATCGCCTGCGACGCGCTGGGGGCCGGGAACGTGTACGGCATCTCGATGCCGTCGAAGTACTCCTCGGACCACTCCAAGAACGACGCGGCGGAGCTGGCACGGCGTACGGGGCTGAACTTCCGCACCGTACCGATCGAGCCGATGTTCGACGCGTACATGGGGTCACTGGGGCTCACCGGGCTGGCCGAGGAGAACCTCCAGTCGCGGCTGCGCGGCACGATGCTGATGGCCGTCTCCAACCAGGAGGGCCAGATCGTGCTCGCGCCGGGCAACAAGTCCGAGCTGGCGGTGGGCTATTCCACGCTCTACGGGGACTCCGTCGGCGCCTACGGGCCGATCAAGGACGTGTACAAGACGTCGGTCTTCCGCCTCGCGAAGTGGCGCAACCGGGCCGCCGAGGAACGCGGGCAGATACCCCCCGTCCCGGAGGCGTCCATCACCAAACCCCCGAGCGCCGAACTGCGCCCGGACCAGGTGGACTCGGACTCGCTGCCGGACTACGACGTGCTGGACCGGATCCTGGAGCTGTACGTCGACCGGGACCAGGGCCGGGACGCGATCGTCGCGGCAGGGTTCGACGAGGCGCTGGTGACGAAGACGCTGAGGATGGTGGACACGGCGGAGTACAAGCGCCGGCAGTACCCGCCGGGCACGAAGATCTCGCCGAAGGGCTTCGGCAAGGACCGCCGGCTCCCGATCACGAACCGGTGGCGGGAGTCCGGCTGAGGCCGGACGCCGGAGCGGGTCCGCACCCGGGGTGCGGACCCGCTCGTGAGGTGGCGGACGGTCCGCATCCGGCGTGCGGACCCGCTCTTCGAGCGGTGGACGTCAGCGGGACAGCCCCAGCTCACCGGCACGCAGGCCGGCCTGGAAGCGGGAATCGGCTTCGAGCGTGAGCATCAACTCGGCCACGCGCCGCCGGTAGGTGCGCAGCGACACGCCGAGCCGTCCGGCCGCCGACGCGTCGGTCAGTCCGGACCCGAGGGCTTCGAGGATCATGCGGCCGTCGGTGTCGAGACGGGGGACATCGCTGCGCAGGTAGGCGTCGAGGTCCAGGGAGTTGTCCCAGATCGCCTGGAGGAGCGCGTGGACCCCGTCGACCAGATTCTGCGAGGCCGTCACCGTGTACTCACGGCCGGCCGGCGTCTCCCGGCCGGCCAGGATCATCACCCGCCGGTCGACGATGATGGTCTCGTGCGGCAGAGGTGAGCCACTGATCCGGACGAGAGCTCCCTTGCTCCGCACGAGACGCAGGTGCGCGCGGGCTTCCTCGTCGGCGAGTGCGACCGGGCTGAGCAGCTTGCGGACGGTGAAGCCCGGGGAATCCGCCGCACGCGTCCGCTTCAGGACCGCTGCCCTGGCCTCCGGCTGCGACCACGTCCTGAGGTCCCGGGCGGCGCACAGGAACTCGGTGTCCACGGACTCGAAGAGATGACCGGCACGCGCGATCAGCTCCGCGTCGCCCTGGACCGACCACACCTGTTCGTTCCGCACCCCGCCAGTCTGGCAGGCTCCCCACCGTCTGGCAGCAAGCTGCCAGGAGCTCGCCGGGCGTCGTGGCGGCGGACACCATGACCTTCATGACGACCAAGACCTTCTCCCTCGGCGGGGACCTCACCGTCAACCGGCTCGGCTTCGGCGCGATGCGCCTGGCGGCGGGCACCTTCGACGGCCCGGCACGCGACCCGGCGAACGGCGTCGCCGTGCTCCGGCGCGCCGTCGAACTGGGCGTGAACCACATCGATACCGCCGGCTTCTACGGCAGAGGTGCGGTGCGTGCCAACGAGCTGATCCGTACGGCGCTCGCCCCTTACCGTGACGGCCTGGTGATCGCGACGAAGGTCGGGCCGCTGCGTGGCCCGACCGGCGTGCCGAGCGGGCAGGCGACGCCCGACCGGTTGCGGGGCCTGGTCGAGGAGGATCTGCGCGTGCTGGGGCTGGACCGGCTCGACCTGGTCTACCTGCGGGTGGGCGGGACGACCGGGCCGGGGGGAGAGCCGGTCGCCGAACGGTTCGCCGTTCTGGCGGAGCTCCGGGAGGAGGGGCTGATCCGCCACCTGGGCGTCAGCAACGTCGACGCCGCCCAGTTCGCCGAAGCCAGGGAGGTCGCGCCCGTCGTGGCGGTGCAGAACCATCACAGCGACGACATGGAGCTGCTCACGCTGTGTGAAGAGACGGGTACGGCGTACGTGCCGTTCTTCCCGCTCGGCGGTGGAAGCACTCCGCTCGACACGGCGCGGCTCGGCAAAGTGGCGGCCCGTCTGGGTGCGACCACCTCACAGGTCGCGCTCGCCTCGCTGCTGGCGGCGTCGCCGTCGGTCCTGGCGATTCCGGGCACCGGGTCCCTCGATCATCTGAAGGAGAACCTCGCGGCGGACGAGCTCGTCCTCGGCGACGAGGACCTGGCCGACCTTCGCGGCTGAACCGGCCGACGCGCGGAACGGCGGCGCCCGACGGCGTCGGCCTCGCGTCCGGCCGGGCGGGCGGCCCCGTCCGGTCGCACGGAGCCGCCGGTCAGGGCATCTGCCCGATGCGACCGCCCCGCCTCAGTCACCAGCATGGCCGGGAGCGCCCCGGCCGGGAGCGCGGGTCACGGCGGGGTGCGAGGAGTGCGTGGTGGCGTTGGGCGCGGTGTTGCGGGATCGCACGGCCCTGCTCTGTCTCACAGGTCTGCTGGTGTCGGGGTTCGGTACGTCCGCTATGTGGCTGACCGCCGGGATCTGGGTCAAGTCGGTCACCGGGTCGGACAGTCTGGCCGCCCTGGCGGTGTGCGCGATGTGGGCGCCGGTTCTCGCGGGCCCGCACCTCGGGGCGGTGGCGGACATGGTGCCACGGAGGCTGCTCCTGGTCACGGTGAATCTGGTGATGGCGGGGGTGCTGGCCTCGCTCCTCGTCGTCGGTCCCGATCACCGGATCGCTGTGCTCTTCGCGGTCCTGTTCGTGTACGGGGTGAGCGGCGTGCTCCTGGACGCGGCGGAGGCCGCGCTCGTGGCGAGGGCAGTCGGTCCCCGGCTGCTGGGCGACTTCAACGGGCTGCGCACGACGGCGAACGAGGGCATGAAGCTGCTCGCGCCCCTCGCGGGCGCAGGCCTGTACGCGCGGTTCGGCGCGGGCCCCGTGGTGTTGCTGGACGCGGTGACGTTCGCCGTGGCAGCCCTGGTCTTCGCCCGGCTGCGGGTGCGGGAGCCGGCCGTGGCCGCCCGCAAGGTGGCACGGCGGGGCGGCACGGCGGCGGGGATCCGGCTGCTGCGCGGTTCGGCGGCCCTGCGCCCGCTGGTGTACGCCGGAGCGCTGACGATGCTGCTGGCGGGGATCAACGGGGCGGCGGTGTACGCAGTCGTCGACACGCTCGGCCGCCCACCGGCGTACGCCGGGGTGCTGTACGCGTTCCAGGGCGCGGGCTCCGTCGCGATCGGGCTGCTGGCCGGCCCACTCCTGCGCCGGATGCCGGAGCGGGTCTTCGCGGCGGCCGGGATCGCGGTGTTCGCGGTCGCCATGGCCGCGAGGCCATCGGCCGGTGGGGCGCTCGCCGTCGCGGCGAGCACGGCCATCGGTGCCGGTCTGCCGTGCGTACTCATCGCCGCGATGACCGCGGTGCAGCGGGAGGCCCCGGACGCCGTGCTCGGCCGCACGGCGGCGGCCGCCAACTCGCTGATGGCGGTTCCGAACGCGGTGGCGCTCGCGGGCGGGGCCGGGCTGCTCGCGGTGACGGACGTCAGGCTGCTCCTGCCGGCGGCAGCCCTGGTGGGTCTGGTCACGGCGGCCTGGCTGGGCTCGGCCCGGCGGGGACGCGCGTCGTGCGCTCCCGGCGGCCCGGTGCCTGCACCGCCCGATGGATGAGCCGGGTGTCCAGGCCCCGGAGTCCGAGGACGGCCCGGGGCCGGGTCCCACCTCACTCCGAGAGGACAGACCCAGGCACCAGGCCCGACCGGACTCCGAGGGACAGACCCAGAACCCAGCTCCACCGGACTCCGAGAGGACAGGACCGGACCCGGACCCCACCGGACTCCGAGAGGACGACCGAGGGCCCAGGCCCCACCGGACCCCGAGGGACGGACCAGGACCCACCTGCCACCGGAGCCCGAGAGGACAGACCCAGCGCCAGGACCCCACCGGACTCCGGGGGACAGGCCCCGGAGCCCAGACCCCACCGGAGCCCGACTGCCGGGCCCGGAGCCCAGGCCTCGGGACGCGAGGCCCGGCGCTCAGAACTCCGAGCGGGCCTCCGCGTGCTCGCGCGTCTCCGCGCGGGCTCCGGACGCCACGACTCGCGAGGTGCCCGGGGTCCGGTCCAGCACACCCGCCGTGACGGCCACCGCCAGCCCGGCCACGGCCAGCACCGCGCCGACCAGGGCCGGGGACGTCCAGCCCCAGCCTGCCGCGATGGCCACACCGCCGAGCCAGGCCCCGCCCGCGTTGGCGAGGTTGAAGGCGGAGTGGTTGGAGGCGGACGCCAGCGTGGGGGCGTCCTTCGCCTTGTTCATCACGAGCATCTGCAGCGGTGTGGTCGTCATGAAGCCGATGCCGCCGAGCAGCACCACCATGACCAGCGCCAGCCACTGCACGTGGACGGTGAAGGGGAAGACGACGAGGACGACTGCCAGGGCCGCCAGCGAGCCGTAGAGGGTGGGCCGCAGCGCCCGGTCGGTCAGCGGTCCTGCCGCGAGCGCGCCGAGGGTCATCCCGATGCCGAAGAGCGCGAGGACGAGCGTCACCGAGGACTCGCCGAAGCCCATCGCCTCGGTCGTCATGGACGACAGGTAGGAGTAGACGGCGAAGACACCCGCGAAGCCGAGGACGGCGGTGAGCAGGCCGAGCATGACCTGCCGGTTGCCGAGCGCGCTCAGTTCACGGCGTACGTTCTGGTGCGCCTCGACGGGGATCTGCGGGACGAGGCGGGCGAGCGCGGCCATCGCGGCCAGCCCGATCACCGCGACGACCATGAACGTGGCGCGCCAGCCGAGGTGCTGTCCCAGCAGGGTGGCCGCGGGTACGCCGACGATGTTGGCCACGGTCAGGCCGAGGAACATCGTGGCGACGGCACGGGCCTGGCGGCCGTCCGGCACGAGGCGTGCGGCGACGACCGCGCCGACCCCGAAGAACGCGCCGTGCGGGAGTCCGGCGAGGAAGCGGCCGGCCAGCAGCCAGCCGAAGTCGGGGGCGAAGGCCGAAGCGAGGTTGCCGACGGTGAAGACGGCCATCAGCAGCAGGAGCATCCGCTTGCGCGGGATCCTGGAGCCGAGGCCGGTGAGCAGCGGGGCACCGACGACGACACCGATCGCGTACGCCGAGACGAGGTAACCGGCGGTGGGTACGGACGTTCCCAGATCGTCCGCGACGTTGGGCAGCAGTCCCATCATCACGAACTCGGTGGTGCCGATGCCGAAGGCGCTCACAGCGAGGGCGAGCAGGGCCAGGGGCATGGAGAAGACCTTTCGGGCGGGGCCGCCCGGTCCACTGGGGCCGGGTGGCGGCGGTATGTGCGGGAGCGTCGGCTTCGTTGCCGGGACGGATTATGTACCCCGTCGGAACAAAGTCTCTCAGACGTTTTATGCCCGGACGTGAACATGCCGTTGCGGCAGGGTGTGATGTGGACGTCACTCGGTGAGCGGCCCCTGCCGCGGGCGCCCGTTCCACCGCTCACGCGCGGTGGCCGCCCTGCCCCGCGCCTCCCCGAGTCGCCGCCCTGGTGCGGAGGGCCCGGCCGCTCCCACCGGCCGGGCCGTGTCCGTCATCGCTCCGGCGCCGGGCGCTTCCTGACGGTGAGGGGCAAGCGGGCCGCACCGGACGACGCGGACAGCACGCCGGTGATCGCGAGGGCCGCAACCGTCAGCAGGACACTCACCCAGACCGGTGCGCGGAAGCCGGAGGCCGTGCCCAGGGCCAGGCCGCCCAGCCAGGGTCCGGCCGCGGCACCCACGTTGAAGGCGGCCGTCGCGAAGGAGCCCGCCATCGTCGGGGCGTCCGGGGCCAGGCTGAAGACCCGGGTGATCAGCGTCGTTCCCGTGCCGAAAGCCAGAGCGCCCTGGACCAGGACGAGGACGAGGGCTGCCACGGGGTGGGCGGCGGTGAGGGCCAGTGCGGCCCAGCCGGCGGCCAGCGCGGTCATGCCCAGCCCGATGACCGCGTCCGGGCGGGCGTCGGCCAGGCGTCCCGCCAGGGTGACACCCGCGAACGAGCCGACGCCGAAGAGTGCGAGGACCACGGGCACCCAGCCCGCGCCGAACCCGGTGACCCGGGTGACCAGCGGTTCCAGGTAGGAGAACGTACAGAAGGTGGCCCCCTGCACGAGGGCCATCACCAGGAGTGTCAGCAGCAGCCGGGGCCGGCCGAGGGCGCGCAGTTCGCTCGTCGCGCTCACCTTCGGCGCGTCGTCGGGCCGGCCGCCGGGCAACGCCACCAGCAACGCGGCGGCGGCCGGTACGGAGACGAGGGCGACGGCCCAGAACGCCGAGCGCCAGCCCCATACTTCACCGAGCGCCGCCCCCGCGGGGACGCCCACCACACACGCGACGGTGACCCCGCCGACGACCACGGCGGTGGCCCGCGCACGCTGGTGCGGGGCGACCATGGCCAGCGCGGCGACCAGTGCCACCCCCCAGAATCCCGCGTTGGCCAGCGCCCCCACGACCCGGGTGGCGAGCAGCACCCCGTAGCTGGAGGTCAGGGCGCCGACGACATGGACGGCGACGAAGACGCCGAGGAAGGACAGCAGCGCCCGGCGCCGGGGCCAGGTGCGGCCGACCAGCGCGGTGACCGGCGCGCCTACCACCATCCCGACCGCGAAGGCCGAGGTCAGCAGCCCGGCGGCGCCCAGTGAGACGTTCAGGTCATCGGCGATGCCCGAGAGCAGCCCGGACAGCATGAATTCCGATGTGCCCTGGGCGAAGACAGCCAGCCCGAGCACGTATACAGCGAATGGCATGGGAAGAAGCCCCTTGTACGGAACCGGTCGGAGGAACGAGCGGTGTGCAGGGGGATGCGGGCCGCGCCCGTCGTCACGCGCCTGGGCGCGGAGACGGCAACGCGGTGGAACGTCCGGAGATCTCGACGGACATGGAAGTCGGCCCGCACCGCCGCGGAGGATCCGGCGGTGGTCGACGGCGCGACGTGGGAAGCCCGGTGACCGCTCGGGTCAGAGGCTTGCGGCGTCGGTGACCGGCCACCGGCGAACCGGCGGCCGGAGTCTGTCGGACTCGGGGCTGGACATGGGCGGAAGCGTACCGCCTGTCGAAGCGGCGGCGCTCACAGTTGTACGCGGGCCGCGATCGGGAGGTGGTCGCTGTCCGTGGCGGGGAGCGTCCAGGAGGCGAGGGGTTCGACGCCCCGCACCATGATCTGGTCGATCCGCGCCATCGGGAAGGACGCGGGCCAGCTGAAGCCGAACCCGTCGCCCGCCGCGCCCTGCGTGGAGCGCATCTGGGCGGTGACCGCGTTCAGCGAGCGGTCGTTCATCGTGCCGTTCAGGTCGCCGAGCAGCACCACCCGGTCCAGCGGTTCGTCGGCGATCGCCTCACCCAGGGCGTCCGCGCTGTCGTCCCGCTGGTTGGCGGTGAAGCCCGCGTGCAGCTTGACCCGCACGGAGGGGAGGTGGGCGACGTACACCTTGACCGGACCCTCGGGGGTCGTGACCGTGGCGCGCATCGCACGGGTCCAGCCCAGCTTGATGTCGACCGGCTTGGAGTCCGTCACCGGGTACTTGCTCCACAGCCCCACGGTGCCCTGGACGGAGTGGTGCGGATAGCGGTCGGCGAGCGCGTCCTCGTACGCCGCCACCTTGCCGCTCGGCAGTTCCTGAAGGGCCACGACGTCCGCCCCGGAGCCCGCGACCTGCTGGGCGGTGCCCGCGGGGTCGGGGTTGCCCGCGTTGACGTTGTGCGTGGCGACGGTGAGGTCGCCGCCGGTGCCCGACTTGTCGGCGAACAGCAGGCCGCCGAAGAGGTTGAGCCAGACCGCCACGGGCAGGACGAGGGCGATCAGGGCCGTCGCGGAGCGCCGGACCAGGCCGAGGATCAGCAGCACCGGCACGAGAAGGCCGAACCAGGGCAGGAACGTCTCGATGAGGCTGCCCAGGTTGCCGACGGCGTTCGGGATGTCGGAGTGGTAGACCATCACGACGGTCAGGACGACCGAGCACAGCGCCAGCAGGATGCCGCGTCGCCAGATGCCCCTGTCGGAGGCCAGTCTGTGACGCAGGGCCCGCAGACGGGGTTCCGGCTGCGGACCCGCGTCGGCGTTCTCGGTGTCCGCCCTGTACGCCTGCACCATTGCGCTCGTCCTCACTGCCTTGCCGTACACATCACCGCGCCTCCCGACCCTAGGCGATGGGTGACGCCGTTCTCGCCGTCGACGACGGCCGTACTGCCATCAGGACGACCGATCCGGCATGGCGGGTTCCGGCCGTGGCCACAGTTGTGGGGCTTGTGACAGAACGATCACACAGGGGTGTCGGCCCGTTCCAGGTCTGTGACCTGCGGTTCCGGTGAACGTGGCGCGAGTCCTTGGAGGAGGGTACGGATGATGCGGTCGGCGAGGTCCTCCGGCAGGGGCGCCTCGGGCCGGTGGACGGTGCGGACGAGCATGGGCCCCAGGAACAGGTCGTCCATGAGCTCCACGTCGAGGTCGTCGCGGAGTTCACCCGCGTCGACCGCCCGCTGCACGGCGGCCAGCATCGCGGCGCGGCGCGGCGCGATGACGGTGCTCTGGTATTCGGTCCAGAGCCTGGGGTGCTTCTTCATCTGCACGAACACGTTGTGCAGGAGGGCGGAGGAGCGCTGCGCGAGACCGCGCGTGCGCATGGACTCCAGCAGCGCGCGCAGATCGTCGAGGCCGGCGGTGCCGGAGACGGTGGGGTCGGCGGGCTCGATGTCGCGCAGGACGTCGACGAAGAGCTCCTCCTTACCGCTCCAGCGGCGGTAGATGGTGGCCTTGCCGACCCCCGCGGTGCGGGCGATGCGCTCGATGGACAGGCCGTCCAGGGTCTCCCCCGACTCCAGCAGCTGCAGGACGGCGTCGAGGATCGCACGCTCGACGGCCGCGCTGCGGGGGCGGCCGCGACGCGGCTCCGGGCCCTCGCAGGACGGGCCCGCCGGGCCCTGCACCGGATTCTGTGCCGCCTGCCGCACCTGGGCCGCCTCTCGCTGCGCCGTCCGCCGTGTCGCTGTTCGCCGTACGTCTCGATTCTCGCCGACCGGCCGGGGGTGGAGCGACTCACCGTGTCGCGGCGGCCTCCGCCGCCTCGTGGCGGCTCCCCCGGCCATGGCGGCGGATCAGGACCGGTGCGCCGGCTCCCCGGCCCCGTCCAGGGCGCGGTCCGGCACACCCTGTGCCGGCTGCCTGCCCGGCAGGAACGCCGCGACCACCGCCGCGCCGATGAGCGCGACCGCCGCCGAACCGAGTGCGGTGACGTGCATCGCGCTGATGAACGCGTCGTTCGCTGCGGCGACCAGCGGTTTCCCGGCCGGACCCAGCTTCTCCGCGACACCCAGGGTCGCCTCGATGGACTCCCCCGCGGCGTCCCGCGCGGCGGCCGGTACGCCGTCGAGGTGGCCCTCGATGTCACCCCGGTAGACCGTGGACAGCACCGAGCCGAGCACGGCGATGCCGAGCGCCCCGCCGACCTGGCGGAACGTGTTGTTGATGGCGGATCCCGAGCCCGCCCGCTCGCGGGGCAGCGCCTGCATCACGGCGACAGTGACCGGCGGCATGATGTGCGCCATGCCGGTGCCCTGGACGAAGAAGACCAGGCACAGCACCCACAGGGGGGTGTCGGCGTCGAACAGCGCGAAGGCCGCGAGACCGGCGGCGACGAGCAGCATGCCCACGGTGCAGACCGCGCGGGCCCCGAACCGGTCGACGACGAGGCGGGCGCGCGGCGCGAAGATCATCTGCGCGGCGGCGAGCGGCAGGATCAGCAGCCCGGACTCCAGCGCCGTGTAGCCGCGCACGCTCTGCAGGTAGAAGGCGGAGAAGAAGGTGACGCCCATCAGCGCGAAGAAGACCAGCGCGATGGCGGCGACGGCGGCGGCGAAGGCCGGCTCGCGGAAGTAGGAGATGTCGATCGACGGGTGGCTGCTGCGCTTCTCGTGCCGGACGAACACCGCCAGCACCAGCAGGCCGCCGATCACCGGTGCGAGGACCGTGACGTCGGTGAAGGTGGCGAGTTCGCCGCCGCGGATGATGCCGTACACCAGCAGGACGAGGCCGACGACGGACAGGGCGACCCCGAGCGGGTCGACGCGTCCGGGGGCGGGGTCCTTGGAGTCGGGCACGAGGACGGCCATGGCGATGAGCGCGATGACCACCACCGGCACGTTGACCAGGAAGATCGAGCCCCACCAGAAGTGCTCCAGGAGCAGTCCGCCGGTGATCGGCCCGATCGCGATGCCGAGGCCGACGCTGCCGGCCCAGATGCCGATGGCCTTGGGCTGCTCGTCGCGCTCGAAGACGTTCATCAGGACGGCGAGGGTGGCGGGCATCACGAACGCCGCGCCGAAGCCCATCAGCGCGCGCCAGGTGATGAGTTCGCCGGGCGTGGAGGAGAGGGCCGCGAGGGCCGAGCCGATGCCGAAGACCAGGATGCCGCCGAGCAGCACCTTCTTGCGGCCGATACGGTCGCCCAGCAGCCCGGCGGTGAAGAGCAGCCCGGCGAAGACGAGCGTGTAGGAGTTGATGGCCCACTCGAGCTCGCTCTGGGTGGCGCCGATACCGGTCGGTGCGGGGGCGGCGATCGTCTTGACCGCGACGTTCAGGATCGAGTTGTCCAGAACGACGATGAGCAGGCTGAACATGAGGACGCCGAGGATGGCCCAGCGGCGGCGGTGGACCGCCTCCGGGACGCGGGGCGCGGCGGCGGGTGCGCCGGACGGTATGGACATGACCAGGACTCTAACCGAATTCCAATACGATACCGTCTCGTATTGGAAAGACTTTACCCGGTCGGCGCGCACCGCAGGCGGTGGGCCCACTTCCCGGGAACGCTTGCGGGATGCCACCATGGAAGGGATCCGGGGACGCCGTCAGGGCGCCTCGAGATGACGAAGGAGCCGTTGGCCATGTCGCTTCAGGCTGCGCAGAACCAGTCCGCCACACCTCCCGCGGGACCCACTCCCGGCGCCGGCAAGGCGCTGTACGGGGGGAAGAGCACCCGCCGCATCACCGTCCACGACATCGCCGCCGCCAGTGAGCGCGGCGAGAAGTGGCCCATGCTCACCGCCTACGACGCGATGACCGCGTCCGTCTTCGACGAGGCCGGCATCCCGGTCATGCTCGTCGGCGACTCCATGGGCAACTGCCACCTCGGCTACGAGACCACGGTGCCCGTCACCATGGACGAGATGGCCATCCTCTCGGCCGCCGTCGTGCGGGGCACGAAGCGCGCCCTCATCGTGGCCGACCTGCCTTTCGGGGCGTATCAGGAGGGCCCGGTCCAGGCCCTGCGCAACGCCACCCGGCTGATCAAGGACGCGGGCGTAGGCGCGGTCAAGCTGGAGGGCGGCGAGCGCTCCCACGAGCAGATCCGTCTCCTGGTCGAGGCCGGGATCCCGGTCATGGGCCACATCGGCCTGACCCCGCAGTCCGTCAACGCGATGGGCTACCGCGTACAGGGCCGCGGCGAGGAAGCCGCGCAGCAGCTCCTGCGCGACGCGAAGGCGGTGCAGGACGCGGGCGCGTTCGCCGTGGTCCTCGAACTCGTGCCGGCCGAGCTGGCCGCCGAGGTGACACGCTCCCTGCACATCCCGACCGTAGGTATCGGCGCCGGGCCCGACACGGACGCGCAGGTACTGGTCTACACCGACATGGTCGGGCTGACCGGCGGCAAGGTGCCGCGCTTCACCAAGCAGTACGCCAACCTGCGTCAGGTGATGACCGACGCCGCCAAGGCGTACGCCGACGAGGTCGTCGGCGGCACCTTCCCGGCGGCGGAGCACACCTTCCACTGACGCCCCTCGACCACTGCCGCACCACCGACAGCCCGCCGACTTCCCCCATCGGCGGGCTGTCGCCCGTCTCCGCGCCGGCAGCCGGGCCACCCGCCCGCGCCGGGCTGTCGTCGGGCTGTCGTCGGGCTGTCAGCGACATGTCGGTGACTTGTCGGTGGCGGCTGGTCTGATGGTCCCCATGACGCGATACGACAAGAACCTCACGGGCGGCACGAACGCCGTCGAGGTACGGGGGCTGGTCAAGCACTACGGCACGACCAAGGCACTGGACGGCGTGGACCTCGACGTGCGCGAGGGCACCGTCCTCGGCGTGCTCGGTCCCAACGGTGCCGGCAAGACCACCCTCGTACGCTGCCTGTCCACCCTGATCCAGCCCGACGCCGGACACGCGGTCGTGGCGGGCTACGACGTGGTGAGGCAGCCCCGCCAGCTGCGCCGCACCATAGGCCTGACCGGGCAGTACGCCTCGGTCGACGAGAAGCTCTCCGGCTGGGAGAACCTCTACATGATCGGGCGGCTGCTCGACCTGCCGCGCAAGAAGGCGCGGTCCCGCGCGGACGAGCTGCTGGAGCGCTTCTCGCTCACCGACGCGGCGAAGAAGGCCGCGATGGACTACTCCGGCGGCATGCGGCGGCGGCTGGACCTGGCCGCGTCCATGATCGGCAGCCCGGCCGTCCTCTACCTGGACGAGCCGACCACGGGGCTCGACCCCCGCACCCGCAACGAGGTCTGGGACGAGGTGCAGCGGATGGTCGCGGAGGGGGCGACCGTGCTGCTCACCACCCAGTACATGGAAGAGGCCGAACAGCTCGCCAGTGAGCTCACGGTCATCGACCACGGCAAGATCATCGCCCGGGGCGGGGTCGACGAGCTCAAGGCCAAGGTGGGCGGCCGCACCCTGCGGATCCGGCCCTCCGACCCGGCCGACCTCGCCGCGATGGCGCAGGCGGTGCGCGAGGCCGGTCTCGACGGCGTCGCGGGCGCGCAGACCGTCCCCGACGAGGGTCTGCTGTACGTACCGATCCTCAGCGACGAGCAGCTCACCGCCGTCATCGGGCTGCTCGGCACCAGGGGTTTCTCCCTCGCCCACGTGGCCACCGCACTGCCCAGCCTGGACGAGGTGTTCCTGGCCATCACGGGCGACAAGGCCACCGTCACCGACAACACCCCCCAGGAGGTCGCGGCATGAGCACGACGACTCTGACGCCCACCCCCACCGACGCGACCCCCTCCGCACCGGCCACGGAGCTCCATGACGAGGGCCGGATCGGGCTGCGGAACAACCTGCGCCACATCGGGGCGCTGGTGCGGCGCAATCTGCTCCAGATCAAGAAGGATCCGGAGTCGATGTTCGACGCGCTCCTGATGCCGGTCATCTTCGTGCTGCTGTTCGTCTACGTCTTCGGCGGCTCGGTCGGCAGCAGCTTGGGCGGCGACCGGCAGGACTATCTGAACTACCTGATCCCCGGTCTGATGGCGATGATGGGAATGAACATCGCCATGGCGGTCGGCTCCGGTGTCAACGACGACTTCCGCAAGGGGGTCATGGACCGGTTCCGCACCATGCCGATAGCCCGGTCCTCGGTGCTCATCGCCAAGATCGTGGTCGAGCTCGGCCGGATGCTGGTCGCCACCCTGATCCTGCTCGCCATGGGATTCGCGCTCGGCATGGAGCTCCAGGGGACGGTGCTCGGACTGGTCGGGGCGATCGCCCTGGCCGCCGCGTTCGGCGCCGCCATCATGTGGATCTTCATCCTGCTCGGGCTGAGCCTGAAGACGCCCCAGGCGGTGCAGGGGATGGGGATGATCGTGATGATGCCGCTCCAGTTCGGCTCGTCCATCTTCGCGCCGACCGGGACCATGCCCGGCTGGCTTCAGACGTTCACCGACTACAACCCGCTGTCCAACCTGGCAGACGCGGCCCGCGGCCTGATGATGGACGTCCCACTCGGCCACTCGGTCTGGCTGACGCTCGGCTGGACCGTGGTCATCACCGCCGTCATGGCACCGCTCGCGGTGTCCAAGTTCCGCAAGAAGACCTGACCGCTAGGCGTCGGTGTACGCGTGGACCAGGGCGGTGGCCTCCTCGACCGTGAGGCCGCCGCCCTCGGCGTAGGCGGCCTCGTACGCGGTGTCCCCGAGGACACCCCGGGCCAGCTCCTCGGCCGCGGCGTAGTTGTCCCGCTCCATCGTCGTCGACACGTACCCCTCCGGCAGGAGCACCTGTGCGGCGGCCAGCAGCCGCGCCGCGAGGGCGGCCCGGGGCTCCCCGCCGAGCCCGCCCAGCGCCCGTGCCACGGAGACCAGGTAGAGCACGTGCATCTGCGGCGCCACCATCTGCGACAACCGGTCGTCGGACAGTGCCAGCGCCTCCCGGCTGCGGGTCAGGGCGTCCGCGTACAGCCCCTCCTGGTTGTCCAGCCAGGCAAGGCCGCCCATGACGAACGCTTCGAAGACCCCTACGGCTGCGTACTTGAAATTCTCCTGCAGCACGCTCAGTTGCTCACGAGCCTCGTCGGTACGGCCGGACGTGCCCAGCGACATGGCCAGGAAGAACCGGGCGAACGCCGTCGACTCGTGCGCCGCGTGCCGCCCCTCGACGAGCACCTCCCGGAGGATCGCCTCACTCTCCGCACCGCGGCCCAGTTCGACCAGGGCGGAGGCGTACCGGGTGCGGAGCACCAGTACCTGGGCCCGGGCGCCGAGCCTCTCCGCGTACCCGATCGCGGCCCGGTAGTCGTCGGCCGCCCGGGTGTAGTCGCCCCTCTTCTCGTTGGCCTCGCCACGCGAGGAGAGCGCCTCCGCCGCACCCCAGTCGTCGCCGAGCCGGCGGAAGATCTCCAGGCTCTCGTCGGCGTCCGTCTGCGCCGCGCCGGCCCAGTCGGGCCGGTTGGCCAGCACGTTGGCGCGCATCTGGAGCGCGGCGGCCAGCTCCCAGTCGAATCCGAGCTCCCGTGAGGCCTGGACCGTCTCGTCCAGCACCCTGCGCAGGTCCGAGATGTCACCGGTGAGCACGACGGCGAAGAACCAGAGCGAACCCGGGCTGCGGCAGGTCTGCGGCTGGCCGGGCCGGTAGGCGGCGGCGGTGGCCCGCAGGCGAGCCATGCCCGACTCGTTCGCCCAGACGTCCATCGCGTGGTCCACGCTGGCCATATGGACCAGTGCCACCTGGCGCCGCGCCTCCTGGAGCATGTCGGGACTCATCGGCGGTGGCGCGTCGGTACAGCGTTCGGTGAGCGAGGGCGCGACACCGGCGTTCGCGGCGAACGGGTCGGGGCCGAGCGCGGAGACGGCTTCGGCCCACTGCAGCGCGTCGCTGCGCAGATCGCGCATCTGCCAGTACCAGGCGAGCGAGAGCACCATGCAGAGTGACTCCTGCTCGTCGCCGGCGGCGACGGCGTGCCGCAGGGCCGTGCGCAGGTTCTCGTACTCCCGCTGGAGCAGTTCGAGGGCGGCGAGCTGTCCGGCGCCCCGGAGTTCGGGGTCGGTGGTGCGGACCAGCTCCCGGTAGAACGCAAGGTGCTGCCTTTCGACGACGCCCCGCTCCCCCGCCTCGTCGAGCCGTTCTGCGGCATACTCCCCGACGGTCTCCAGGAGGCGGTAGCGCATCCGGCCGTCCCCGGCGGGGGCGGCGACGACGAGGGACTTGTCGACGAGCGAGCCGAGCACCCCGGCGACGTCGCGCGCGTCCTGCCGCCGTCCAGCGCAGACCTCCTCGGCGGCGGCGAGGGTGCAGCCGCCGGAGAAGACCGACAGCCGGCGCAGGGTGGTGCGTTCGTCCTCGTCCAGGAGATCCCAGGACCAGTCGACGACGGCGCGCAGGGTCTGCTGGCGCGGCAGCACGGTGCGGCTGCCGCCGGTCAGCAGGCGGAATCGGTCGTCGAGACGGTCGGCGATCTGGCGAGGGGTGAGCATCCGCAGCCGGGCGGCGGCCAGTTCGATGGCGAGCGGGAGCCCGTCGAGGCGGTGGCAGATCTCGGCGCAGGCCGCCGCCGTCGGCTCGTCGGCGTCGATCCTGAAGCCGGAGAGCGCGGCGGCGCCGCGCTCGGCGAGCAGGCGCAGCGCCATCGCGTCGGGCAGCGGGTCGACCGGCCGGACGAACTCGCCCTGTACGCCGAGGGGCTCACGGCTGGTCGCGATGACGGTGAGCCCGGGACAGCGGGCGAGCAGGTGGTCGGCGAGGGCCGCGGCTGCCTCGATGAGGTGCTCACAGTTGTCCAGGAGCAGAAGCATCCGGCGCCCGGAGCAGTGTTCGGTGAGTCGGGCGAGAGGTTCCCCCGCGCCCCGCTCCGCCGCCCGGAGCTCCTCGGCGCCCGCCCCGCGCAGCACGGTCTCGCGGCCGCCGAGCGCGGTGAGGACGGCCTCCGGCACCGCTTCGGGATCGTCGACCGGTGCGAGCTCGGCCAGCCACACGCCGTCCGGCCAGGCGGCCGGGTCGACCGATTCCGCCGCCTCCTGGGAGAGCCTCGTCTTACCGGCTCCGCCGGGGCCGAGCAGGGTGACCAGCCGGGTCCGGGTCAGGTCCTCACGCAGGTCCGCGATGTCCGCCTCACGTCCTACGAAGCTCGTGAGCCTGGCCCGCAGATTGCCCGCCCGTGCGGGAAGGGGGGCGGAAGCGGGGACCGGGGCGGGCGGGTCCTGGTGCAGCAGTCCCTCGTACAGGGTGCGCAGCGCGGGACCCGGGTCGGTGCCGAGCCGGTCGGCGAGCAGGGTGCGCACCTCCTCGTACGCCGCGAGTGCCTGGGCGGTGCGCCCGGCGTCCCGCAGCGCCCTGATACGGAGTACCTGCAGGGGTTCGTCCAGCGGGTGGTCGGCGCAGAGCCCGGCGAGTTCGGGCAGGGCGTGGTCGGCGCGGCCCTGCGCGAGGACCGCCTCGATCCGGGTCCGGCGGGCGTCCAGGCGCCTCGCCTCCCAGCGGGCGGCTGCCACGGCGCGGTCCGGCAGGTCGGCGAGGGCCGGCCCGTGCCACAGGGCGAGCGCGTCGTCGAGGACCACGACGGCCTTCGCCGCGTCGCCGTCCTCCAGGGCCCGGGCGCCCTCCCCCGTGAGCCGCTCGAAGCGGTGCAGGTCCACGGCGTCCGGGTCGGCGGCGAGGCGGTAGCCGTTCTCCACGGACTCGACCGCTTCCCGGCCCAGCGCACGCCTGAGCCGTCCCACGAGGGCCTGCAGGGCGCCTGCGGCGTCGGCGGGCGGATCCCCGTCCCAGACCTCGTCGACGAGGACCCCGGCGGGGACCGTGCGCCCGGGTCGCAGGGCGAGCACGGTGAGCAGGGCGCGCAGCCGCGCCCCGCCGAGGGCGACGGCCGTTCCGTCGGCGCGGAGGGCGCGGGTGGTACCGAGGATGCCGTAGTGCACGGGCCCATTGTCCGTGACGGCCCGGCCCTCCGAGGAACTACCACCCACTCGTGAGACGTTCTCGCCGTGTCACCCGTACGCTCGGGGGCCCAGCAGCCGTCCAGCTCCCAGGAGTGCCGTCGATGACCACCGCGTTCCGCCGCCCCAGCGACCGGCGGGTCAGCCCGATCTTACTCGGCATCGTCGCCGTCATGGCCGTCTCGGGCTGGGCGGTGTGGACGGACTTCGCCGAGCAGACCGGCTCCGCGGTCTTCCTCTTCGTCACCGCCGCCTGGATCGTCTCGCTCTGCCTCCACGAGTACGCCCACGCGCGCACCGCGCTGCACAGCGGCGACATCTCGATCGGGGCGAAGGGCTACCTGACGCTCAACCCCCTCAAGTACACCCACGCCCTGCTGAGCATCGTGCTGCCCGTGCTGTTCGTGATCATGGGCGGCATCGGTCTGCCGGGCGGGGCGGTCTACATCGAGCGGGGCCGCATCAGCGGGCGGTGGAAGCACAGCCTGATCTCGGCGGCCGGCCCCCTGACGAACGTGCTGTTCGCCGTCGTGTGCACGGCACCGTTCTGGCTGGGCGCCCTGGACGGCGTCCCGATGCCCTTCCGGCTCGCGCTGGCGTTCCTGGCGCTGCTCCAGGTGACGGCGGCGATCCTGAACTCCCTGCCGGTCCCGGGCCTCGACGGCTACGGCGTGATCGAGCCGTGGCTGTCGTACAAGGTCCGTCGCCAGGTGGAGCCGTTCGCGCCCTTCGGCCTGATCGCGGTCTTCGCGCTCCTGTGGATCCCGGAGGTCAACGGGGTCTTCTTCGACGCGGTGGACGCGCTGCTGCGGGGCCTGGGCGTCAGCGAGGTCGAGACGTACTGCGGGCTCGACAGCTACCGCTTCTGGCAGGAGTGGTTCGGCGACCAGGACCCGGGCTGTGCGCTGATCGGCTAGCTCGCGGCGGCCTCGGCGCGGGACTCCGCCTTGTGCTTGCGCACGTAGAACCACGCCATGTTCGAGGAGAGGCCGGCCAGCAGCACCCAGACGATCCCGAGGAGGCTGCCCTCGACGAAGGACACCACGGCTGCGGCGACGGCCAGGATGCATACGGCGATGGAGTAGAGAGCGAGGCGGGGCATGAGGGCTGGTGCTCCTGTCCGGGGGTGGTGCGCGGTCCCGTCCAGTGTCCCTCATGCCCGTTTCGGCTCCGGGCACGGGCTCACACGTCGGTGGTGCGCAGCCCCGCGTGTGCCTTGTAGCGGCGGTTGACGGAGATCAGGTTCGCGACCAGAGACTCGACCTGGTGCGCGTTGCGCAGCCGGCCGGCGAAGATGCCGCGCATGCCGGGGATGCGGCCCGCGAGCGCCTGCACGGTGTCGGTGTCGGCGCGCGCCTCGCCGAGCACCAGCACGTCGGTGTCGATCTCCTCGATCGCCTCGTCCTGGAGGAGCACCGCCGACAGGTGGTGGAAGGCCGCGGTGACCCGGGAGCCGGGCAGCAGGGCGGCGGCCTGCTCGGCGGCGCTGCCCTCCTCGGGCTTCAGGGCGTAGGCACCCTTCTTGTCGAAGCCGAGCGGGTTGACACAGTCGACGACGAGCTTTCCGGCCAGCTCCTCCCGCAAGGACTCGAGCGTCTTGGCGTGGCCGTCCCACGGAACGGCGACGATCACGATGTCGCTGCGGCGCGCGCACTCCGCGTTGTCCGCGCCCTCGACGCCGTGGCCCAGTTCGGCGGCGGCGGCCTCGGCGCGGTCCGCGGCTCGCGAGCCGATGACGACCTTCTGTCCGGCACGGGCGAAGCGGTAGGCGAGTCCGCGGCCCTGGGGTCCGGTTCCACCGAGTACGCCCACGGTCAGGCCTGACACGTCGGGGAGGTCCCAGGGGTCCTTGGCGGGGGGCTTGGGGGCGCTGCCACTGTCATTCGTAGTCATGGCGCCGACCCTACTGCGAGGTAGGGAAGGGCACCCTGCTCCGTCGCCGCTCTGCGACATCCGTCACGGCGACGAGGACGACCGCGGCGAGCACCGCCACCGGTCCCACCAGGACCCCGAGGTAGTAGCGGTCGCCGTACACCCCGGCCGACAGGAGCACGGCCGACGTCACGGCGCTCGCCCAGAGGATCAGGCCTCCGATGCCGCGCATCCGCAGCATGCGGGGCGTGGCGCGGCGGCGCGCCCATGCGGCGGCCCGGCCGCGCAGGAGCGCGATCGAGAGCGGCAGGACCAGCAGTGTCCAGCCGGCCGACCAGGCCCAGGTGAAGGCGTTCGCGGTAGTCATGGCGGCATCGTGACCGGGCCGGGAGGGGGACGGCAGTGCCGGGTTCCGGCAGTTCTCGTCCGGGTGGACTGCCGCGTTCGGGCAGCCCCGGGCGGGCATTGGGGGCATGATGCCGGGTCATGGATGCTGTGCGTGTCGCCCTGCTGCGTGACGTGCTCGCCGGGACGGAGTGGCCCTCGGCGGCCCGGGGGTTCGCCCGGGCCCTGCGGTCGTCCGTCGTCCCGCAGGGCGGCGGGCTGCTGCTGGTGGGGACCGAGGTCTACGAGCCGTGGCACATGGCCGCGCACCTGGTGGACGAGTCCACGTGGTCGGGGCTCCCGCAGCTGCGGCCCACGCTCGTACGCCACCGGGTGGAGCCGGACGATCCGGTGCACCTGGCCGTCGGTCTGGGCCGCATCGAGGCGGCCGGACGCGGTGAGACGCTGCTCGTGGTGGCCCCCGAACGACCGGACGGCGGCCTGCTGGAACGGGTGCACGACGCGCGCCGCTCGGGGGCGACCGTACTCACCCTGGACTGCGGCGACCCGGAGGTACGGGGCCTCGCCCACGAGGCGCTCACGGTCTCCGAGGAGGACGAGGTCGACCTGGACACCGTCCAGCACCTGGTCAGCGCGGCAGCGGGGGAGAACGGCGCCCCGTCCCCCCGGGGCCGTCGCACGTTCCGCGACAGGCTCTCCCGCCTGGCCGACCAGCTGACGGCCCCGCCACCGGCCCGCTGGTGACCGGAGAGCGCGCCCGCCCGGAGCTCCGGCGGGCGCGCGCGGACGCGGCGGGCAGTGCCCGCGGTGTCCGCCCGGGCCGACTGACGACGCCACGAGGTGCGGCGCCGGGGCACGCGCGCCCGGCACGATCGGAACGAGACGCCTAGTCCGGCGTCTCGTCCGTCCGCCCGGCCGAGCGGTCGTGCCACTTCGGGTCGTTCTCCCATTCGAGGTTCCGCTCACGCGCCGTGTCCATCGCGCGCTGAGCCTCCCCCGGGGTGGCGTACGGGCCGAACCGGTCCTTCCCGGGGCACTCGGGGCCCTCTTCGACCGATCTGTGCTCCAGGCAGTAGTACCATTCGCCCGGTTTGCCCACCGTGCGCTTCTTGAACAGGGCCATCGCGGGATCCTTTCCTCGTTGCCATGGTGCCCCGAGCGCGCTGGTTAGACTCGCTGACATGTCTGGCCAGTCGCTTCTCGCACCAGGGGAGATCACTCCCGTCCGTTCCGTCCCCGGAAGGATCCGGCGCCCCGAGTACGTGGGGAAGCCCGCTCCCACGCCGTACACCGGGCCGGAGGTCCAGGACTCCGACACCGTGGAGCGCATGCGGATCGCGGGCCGCATCGCGGCGCAGGCGATGGAGGAGGCCGCCAAGCACATCACCCCGGGGGTCACCACCGACGAACTCGACCGGGTCGCCCACGAGTTCATGGTGGACCACGGCGCGTACCCGTCGACCCTCGGTTACCGGGGCTTCCCGAAGTCGCTGTGCACCTCGCTCAACGAGGTCATCTGCCACGGCATCCCGGACTCCACCGTGCTGCGGGACGGCGACATCGTGAACCTCGACGTCACCGCGTACATCGACGGCGTGCACGGGGACAACAACGCCACCTACCTCTGCGGCGACGTCGACGAGGAGTCACGGCTCCTCGTGGAACGCACCCGGGAGTCGCTGAACCGCGCCATCAAGGCGGTGCGGCCGGGGCGGCAGATCAATGTGATCGGGCGCGTCATCGAGTCGTACGCCAAGCGCTTCGGCTACGGGGTGGTGCGGGACTTCACCGGGCACGGGATCAACTCCTCGTTCCACTCCGGCCTGATCATCCCGCACTACGACAGCCCGTCGGCGACGACCGTGATGCAGCCCGGGATGACCTTCACCATCGAGCCGATGCTGACGCTCGGGACCCATGACTACGACATGTGGGACGACGGCTGGACCGTGGTGACGAAGGACCGGAAGCGGACCGCGCAGTTCGAGCACACACTGGTGGTGACCGAGACAGGGGCGGACATCCTGACGCTTCCGTAGGGGCGCCTCCCCCGGACGTTTTTACCGACAGCCGGTCGGGAACCTGTTGACTTAGGTATGCCTAAGTAGGAGGATCATCGCATCGGCGTGCGGCGGCGCGTACAGCTGCTGCCCGTATGTACACATCTGTCCGGACTTCCCGTCCCCTCGGTCCCCGGAGGCCCGCCTTGGACTCGCCCGCCACCACCACGCCCTTCTCGACCCTCATCCGCACCGCCTCGCACGAGCAGCACACCGAGGCGGAGTCGTCGACCTTCATGAGCGACATGCTCGGAGGGCGGCTGGGTGTCGACGCGTACACCCGCTACACGGAGCAGCTGTGGTTCGTCTACCGGGCATTGGAGGACGGCGCGCAGACCCTGCGCGAGGACCCGGTCGCCGGGCCCTTCATACAGCCGGAGCTGATGCGCTCGGCCGAACTGGAGCGCGATCTGACCCACCTGCGGGGCGAGGGGTGGCGCGAAGGGCTGGAGCCCCTGCCCGCGACCGCCGCGTACGCGGCCCGGGTCGCCGAGTGCGCCCGTGAGTGGCCAGCCGGATACATAGCGCACCACTACACCCGTTACCTCGGTGACCTCTCGGGCGGCCAGATCATCCGCGGTACGGCGGAGAAGACCTGGGGCTTCGAGCGCAAGGGCGACGGGGTGCGGTTCTACGTGTTCGAGCAGATCCCCAACCCCGCGGCCTTCAAGCGGGAGTACCGGGAGCTGCTGGACGCGGTGAACGCCGACGACCTGGAGAAGCAGCGCATCGTCGACGAGTGCAAGCGCGCCTTCGCGCTGAACACCGCCGTCTTCCGCGAGCTGGGCGAGGCCTTCCCGCTCAGCGCCTAGCCGGGACGCGCGCCGTCAGGACGCGACCACCAGCAGGACGCGGCCCCCGACCTCCATCGCGCCGTCCGGCGCGGGTGCGGTGAGGATCTGGGAGCCGCGCCCCTGTGTGATGTTGAGGGCGCGGCCGAGCTCCGCGCTCAGCAGCATGGCCGCCGCACCGGTCGCCTCGTCCTCCTCGATGTCGTCGTCGCCCCGGAGGAAGGCCCGTGCCCGCACGCGGCCGGCGGCCTCGTCCTCCCAGGCCCAGACGTAGAGCCAGCCCTCGCCGGGCGGCGGCCCCGCCAGGGCCTCGACCTCCGCGACCGACGCGTACCGCTCCAGCGTCCACGGCGCCGACCATTCCGGGCGGGCCGTGATCCAGGTGAACTCGCCGTCCTGGCGGGCCGTCACATCCCCGACGGGCAGCTCCAGGACCTCGACGTCGAGCAGCCAGGCCGCACCGACGAGTGGATGCCCCGCGAACGGCAGCCGCAGCCCGGGCGTGCGGATGTCGACGGTGCCGCGCTCCGGGTCGTCCACGAAGACCGTCTCGCTGAAGCCGAGCTTCCGCGCCAGTGCCTGCCGGGACTCGTTGCCGGGATACCTGCGCCCGTCGCGCACGACGCCGAGCGGGTTGCCGTGGCGGCCGTCCGGGCCGCAGAACACGCGCAGGACGTCGATGCCGTCGGGTACCTCGAAGTCGTTCACACCCGCATTCAAACACCGGGCGGACCCTCAGGCGCCACCGGCCACGTCGACGGGCCGGCGCTGTCGCCGGGACCTCGATCCACCCCAGGACTGGATGGAGAGGTAAGGCTAACCTAATATTTCTTCAGTCAAGTGTCGGAGCCCCTCCATCACTTCAGCTCCCGTGACAGCTCAGGACGGTGCACCCGTGCGTTTGCCCCAGAACTCCGCCACCGCGGGCCGAGGAGCCGAGAGCAAGTGACGACCGCCTCGTACGACGAATCCACAACGAAGCCCGGGGAAACCACGAAGCCCGGGAACACACCGGAGCCCGGGGACGCCACAGAGACAGGGGACGCCCGGGAGCCCGGGGACACCACGAAGCGCGGGGACGCCCGGGAGCCCCGGGGCGCCGCGGAGGCCGGGCCTTCACCGGAGCCCGGGGGCACCCCGGAGCGGCGCGGCAAGGCGTTCGTCCTCACGGCCGCCCTGTCCGCCGCGCTGCTCGTCGGCTGCCTGCTCTCCGCCGGGCTCGGCGCGTACAGCATTCCGCTCGGCGACGTCCTCTCGTCCGTCCAGCACCGTGTCGGCCTCGGCGGGCAGGCGCTCGACCGGGTCGGCGAGAGCGTCCTGTGGAACGTGCGGCTGCCGAGGGTCGTCCTGGCCCTGCTCGTCGGGTCCTCCCTCGGCTGCGCGGGATCCCTGATGCAGGGGGTGTTCGGCAATCCGCTGGCGGAGCCCGGTGTCATCGGGATCTCCTCGGGTGCGGCGGTCGGGGCGGTCGCCTCGATCGCGTTCGGGCTGACCTTCCTCGGCAACTGGACGATCACCGTCTGCGCGTTCGTCTCCGGTCTCGCCACGGTCCTGCTGGTGTACGCGCTCTCGCGCTCCGGAGGGCGGACGGAGGTGGTGACGCTCATCCTCACCGGTATCGCCGTCAACGCCTTCGCCGGCGCCCTGATCGGCCTGTTCATCTTCTTCGCGGACAACGCGCAGATCACCCAGATCACGTTCTGGCAGCTCGGTTCGCTGTCCCAGGCGACCTGGCCGAAGGTGATGGCCGTGCTGCCGTGCGCGGCACTGGGCCTGCTCGTGGCCCCGTTCTACGCCAGGAAGCTGGATCTGCTCGCGCTCGGCGAGCGGCCCGCCCGGCATCTGGGTGTCGACGTCGAGCGGTTGAGGATCGCGCTCGTCCTCGTGGTGGCGCTGCTGACCGCCGCCGCGGTCGCCGTCGCCGGGATCATCTCCTTCGTGGGGCTGCTCGTTCCGCATCTGCTGCGGATGGCGAACGGACCCGGACACCGCTTCCTCGTCCCCGGCAGCGCGCTCGGCGGCGCGCTCGTGCTGGTGGCGGGCGATCTCGCGGCGCGCACCGTCGCCGCTCCCGCCGAGCTCCCGCTCGGTGTGCTGACCGCCCTCTTCGGCAGTCCGTTCTTCTTCTGGCTGCTGCGCAGGACCCGTCGCAAGCAAGGTGGTTGGGCATGAACCCTTTCAAGGCGCTGCTCGCGCCCCGTGGCCGGGAGCTCCCCTCCCCCGTGCCCCCGGGCTCCGCCGCCGCCGAGGTGGCCGGGGCGGGGGTCCGGCTGGGCGGGCGGCCCGTCCTCGATTCCGTGGACCTGACCGTCCGGGCGGGCGAGGTGCTGGCCCTCGTCGGACCGAACGGAGCCGGGAAGTCGACGCTGCTCGCGGCGCTGGCCGCCGACCTGCCCGTGGACAGCGGCGAGGTACGCGTCGACGGACGGCCGGTGGCCCTCTGGTCCGCACCCGAACTGGCCCTGCGCCGGGCCGTTCTGCCGCAGTCCGCCGCCCTCGCCTTCCCCTTCCCGGTCGAGGACGTCGTCCGGATGGGCCGGGCGCCCTGGGCGGGGACGGCACGGGAGGACGAGGACGACGCCGCGGTCGACGAGGCGATGGCCGCCACGGAGGTCACGGAGTTCGCCGCCCGCCCGTTCTCCGCGCTTTCCGGTGGCGAGCGCGCCCGGGTCGCCCTCGCCCGTGTGCTGGCGCAACGCACCCCTCTGCTGCTCCTGGACGAACCGACGGCCGCGCTGGACCTGCGTCATCAGGAGCTGGTGCTGCGGATCTGCCGCGAACGGGCCGCCGCCGGCGACGCGGTGGTCGTGGTCCTGCACGATCTGGGCCTCGCCGCGGCGTACGCGGACCGGGCCGTGGTCCTGGACCACGGCCGGGTCGCGGCGGCCGGACCGCCCACCGAGGTGTTCACCCGGACGCTGCTCGGCGAGGTGTACCGGCAGCCCGTCGAGGTGTTCCCCCATCCCCGGACAGGGGTGCCGCTGGTCGTACCGCACCGGGCCTCCCGTTCCGGGGCCGGCACGGACAGGCCTTCCTGAAGTCACGGTTGGGCGCTGTATCTCATCCCCCCGCTCACGCGGTTCCCGTCCCCGGTAGGGTTCAGGCGGTCAGTGCGGACGACGGATCAGAAGGCGCAGAAGGCAACGGATGAGAAGGCTGGGTCGACTGGCGGCGGGGCTCGCGACGGCGACGGTACTGGTCGTCACGGCGAGCGGCTGCGTGACGGTGCACGGTGAACTGGAAGTCGTGCCGGGAGCGACGGAGTCCGAGGCCGCGAAGGCCCTGGAGGACTTCACCGTCGCGTACAACAAGGCGGACAAGGCTTACGATCCGACGCTCGACGAGGACCGGGTGACCGGCTCGCTCGGCGCGATCAATCAGGCAGGTCTCGCCGCGCGGCAGAAGAACAGCCCGGAGGGCAACGCGCAGCACCAGCCGCTGGAGCTGACGGACGCCTCTTACGTCATCCCCAAGAAGGCGGGCTGGCCGCGCTGGTTCCTCGCGGACACCGATTCCAATCGCGACCAGGACGGCGGGAAGCAGGACACCCGCTGGCTGCTGGCGTTCGTCCGCACCGGTCCGGACGCGTTGTGGAAGGCTTCCTACCTGGCGGTCGCCTCCTCCGCCGAGGTGCCGAAGTTCCGCGAGGACGCCGACGGCTGGGCACAGCCCGTGCCCTCCGAGGACACGGACGCGGTGCTGGCCACCCCGCCGGCGGACCTCAGCACCGCGTACACGGACTACCTGAGGGACGGTACGCCTGACGTGTTCGCTCCGGGGTCGATGACCTCGGGCTGGCGGGAGGCGCGGAAGAACACCCGCAAGGCGGGCTTCTCCTACCAGTACGTCGACCAGGCGCTGGATTCCGGGTCGTTCGCGCCGCTGGGCCTGACGACGGAGGACGGCGGGGCCCTGGTCTTCTTCAGCAGCAAGCACTTCGAGCGGCAGACGGCGGCCCAGGGCCTGCGGCCGACGGTCACGAAGGATGTGCAGGCGCTGCTGACCGGCGAGGTGAAGAGCACCCTCACCAAGGAGCGGGTCTCCAGCCAGCTGGTCTACGTACCGAAGAAGGGTGCGGGGAGCGCGGAAGGCGCGGAGGGCAGGGTGCGCGTGCTGAACCGGCTGCCCGGTCTGGTCGCGGCGCAGGGTTCCTGACCGCGCGGGCCTCGTCGACCGCGTCGGCCTCAGGGACCGGCAGCGTCCGGCGCGGGCCCCGGTCTGCGGCCGGCCGGCCACCGGGTCGTGGTCGCCCGGCGGCTCGGTGCACGGCCCACCGGACGGTGGCTGCTCAGCGGCTGAGCGGCCAGGCCACCGAATCGTGGTCGAGGTCGCTCGCGTCGGCCGTGTCCGCGTACTGCGCGCAGGCGTCGGTGAGCGTCTCCAGCAGGGTCAGCGGGTCGGGCAGCGGGTTCTCCGGGCCTCGGATCCAGTGCACGTCCAGCTCGCCCGGGAGCCTCGCGGGCGGCACGAGGACGTAGCTGCCCCGGCAGTGCCAGCGGAGACCCGGGTGCTCGTCCATGGTCTCGGGGTGGCAGTCCAGCTCGCACGGCCACCACTCGTCCTCGTCCTCGGGGGTGCCGCGGGTGGCGGTGAAGAAGAGCATCCGGTCGGTGCCGGACCGGGCCACGGGCCCGACGTCGATGCCCGCCGCGGTGAGCCGCTCCAGGGCGGCCTGCCCGGCCGTGAGGGGGACGTCGAGGACGTCGTGGATCGTGCCCGTCGCGGTGATGAAGTTGGCCAGCGGCTGGTTGGCCGCCCAGCGCTCGATCTGGGCGCGGTCCGTCGTGGACTGCGTCTGCCAGGCGAAGGAGAGGGGGTGCCGCGCGGGGGTGGGACAGCCGATGCGTTCGCACGAACACTGGTAACCGGACGGGTGCGCGGCGGGTGAGATCGGCATTCCTGCCTCGGCGACGGCCAGGAGCAGCGCCAGCCGCGCCGCGTGGTCGGCCTCCGGCTGTGTCTTCGGCCGCCTGCGCAGCCACTGGGAAATCCTGCCCTCTGTGCCGCGATAGCGGCCGGAATCGGCGCCCATCTATCCCCTCACCTCAGCGGTTGTACCTCCATGGTCGCACCATCCTGCTCCTCGGGTGGCCAGAGTCCCGAAGCGGGGTGCTCGGGCGGTCGCGCACGGGTCGGCACGCTCATACGGAATGTCATGAAATGCGCACACGGCTCACGGCTGGACCAGGAGCCCGCGCAGGGCGTGGTCGACGACCGCGTCCGCGTAGGCGTGGGTGAGCGGAAGCGTTCTCAGTAGCCAGCGGTGGGTGAGCGGGGCGATCAGGAGCTCCAGCGCGATGCGCGGATCGACGTCCGCGCGCACCTCTCCGGCCGCCTGCGCCGCACGCAGACGTGTGACATACAACTGAAGCTGGGGTTCGAGCAGACTCTCGACGAATTGAGCCCCCAGCACCGGATCGATGATGCCCTCGGCGGCAAGCGCCCGGGTGGGAGCCTCCGCCACGGGGTCGTTCAGTTCGTCGACCGTCGCCCGCAGGACGAGCTTGAGGTCGGCCGCCAGGTCCCCGGTGTCCGGGATCCCGTGCTCCCCGCCGCCGGCGGCGTCCGCCTCCGCCGCCTGCCGGGCCCCCATGTCGAGGAACGCGTCCATGAGCACGGCCGCCTTCGACGGCCACCACCGGTAGATCGTCTGCTTGCCGACCCCGGCCCGGGCGGCGATACCCTCGATCGTCGTCTTCGCGTAGCCCACCTCGCCGACGAGTGCGAGCGCCGCGTCGTGGATCGCGCGGCGGGAGCGGTCGCTCCGGCGGCTGGAGTCAGGGGTCCTGTGAGGTGACATCCGGCCAGCCTACGGCTCACGACCCGAAACGTATCGTCTTGCCCATGGTCCGGTCGTCCCGCGCGAACCACCCGAACGGATCACAGCGCGACGGCCCGGCGCGGCGCACCATGAAGGCACGCACACACCCCGTGCGCATCCCACCGTTCCGCGGCCGCGGCCGCCGTTCGCGAGGAGCCTGCATTGACCCGTGACGCCACCCCCCGTCGCTACCTGATGTGCGCCCCGGCCCACTTCCAGGTCACCTACTCCATCAACCCGTGGATGGACCCGTCCAAACCCGTCGACCTGCCGCTGGCCACGACCCAGTGGGAGGACCTGCGCGACCGCTACAGGTCGCTCGGCCACACGGTGGAGCTCCTCACCCCCCGCCCCGACCTGCCGGACATGGTGTTCGCCGCCAACGGGGCCACCGTGATCGACGGCCGGGTGCTCGGCGCCCTGTTCGCCTACCGCGAGCGGTACGCGGAGGCCGAGGCGCACCGGGAGTGGTTCCGGGCCAACGGCTTCACCGAGATCCACGAGCCGGCCCATGTCAACGAAGGCGAGGGCGACTTCGCCGTGACCGCCTCGTACGTGCTGGCCGGGCGGGGCTTCAGGTCCAGTCCGCTCTCCCACGACGAGGCCCAGGAGTTCTTCGGGCGCCCGGTGATCGGCCTCGACCTGGTGGACCCGCGCTACTACCACCTGGACACCGCGCTGTGCGTGCTCGACGACGCGGCCGACGAGATCATGTACTACCCCGGGGCCTTCTCGCCGGGCAGCCGGTCCGTGCTGTCCCGGCTCTTCCCCGACGCGCTGCTGGCACAGGAGGCGGACGCCGCGTCGCTGGGCCTCAACGCGGTCAGCGACGGACGCCACGTGGTGCTCCCGCAGGCCGCCGTGGGGCTCTTCGACCCCCTGCGGGACCGGGGCTTCGACCCGGTACCCATGGATCTGGGCGAGCTGCTCAAGGGCGGCGGCAGCGTGAAGTGCTGCACCCAGGAGCTACGGGCCGGAGCCCGGCCGGGCCCCGCTCCGGGAGGTGGTGAGGCCCGCCGCCTCCCTCGCCGCCGCCTTCCGACCGCTGCCTCCCGGAGCACCGAGCCGATCGACTAAACGGATCCACGGTTCCCTTAACCCCACTCCCCTGATAGGGTCTGCCTCACCTTAACAGCACGCCAGACCCATTAGGAGTAGACGTGGACCTCGCCCGCGTACGCCGCATCGCCGTTCCTCTCGCCGCCGGATCCCTCGCCGTCGGCATCCTCGCCGGCCCGGGCGAGGCCGCCCCGGTCCCCTGGACCGCGGCGTGGGGAGCCTCCCCCCAGTCACCCAGCACCGGCTTCACACCCAACTGGTCCCAGGAGGGTTTCTCCGGCCAGTCCGTGCGCCAGGTCGTCCGTGTCACCGAGGGCGGGAAGCTGGCCCGGATCCGGCTCTCCAACACCTACGGCACCTCTCCGCTGCACATCACCGGCGCGACGATCGCCCGGACCGCCCGGGGCGCGGCCGTCGAGAAGGGCTCTGTCCGGCGCCTCACCTTCGACGGCAGGCAGTCCGCGCGGATACGGGCTCACGGCGAACTGCGCAGCGACGCGGTCGGCATGGACCTGGAGAAGCTGGAGTCGGTCACGGTCACCCTCTTCCTCGCGGGGACGACGGGCCCCGCCACCTTCCACGCGCAGGGCTGGACCGACACCTACCGGGCGGAGGGCGACCACAGGACCGACACGGCCGGCACCGCGTACACCAGCAGGACCCGGTCCTGGTACTACCTCTCGGGCGTCGAGGTCGGCGGGGCGGAGCAAGGGCCCTACGGACCGGGAGCCGGGAAGCCGGGCGACGGCATCGTCGTGTTCGGGGACTCCGTCACCGACGGCTTCGGCTCCACGCCCAACACCGACCGGCGCTACTCCGACGTCCTGGCCGAGCTGACCGGGCGGCCCGTCGTCAACCAGGGCATCGGCGGCAACCTCCTGCTCAACGACTCGGCCTGGTACGGCGAACGGGCCACCGCCCGCTTCGGACGCGACGTCCTGGACCAGCCGGGCGCCTCCACGGTCGTCGTCCTCGTGGGGCTCAACGACATCGGCTTCAGCGAGGCCGCGAAGGGACCGAACCCGCCCGTCACGTACCGGCCCGCCCCCGTGGTCACGTCCGCCGAGATCGTCGCCGGGTACCGCGAGCTGATCGCCGCCGCGCACGACAAGGGTCTGGAGGCCGTCGGGGCGACCCTGCTGCCGCTCAAGGGCTCCGACCACTGGGGCCCGCACGCGGCACGGGTCAGCAACGAGGTCAACGACTGGATCCGGCGCTCCGGGGAGTTCGACGCGTACGCCGACTTCGACAAGGCACTCGCCTCCCCGTCGGACCCGGACCGCCTCGATCCCGCGTACGACCACGGGGACGCGCTGCACCCGAACGACGCCGGGTACCGGGTGATGGCCGAGGAGGTGGCCAAGGTCCTCGGCAGGTGACGCCGGGGAGCTTGCGGCACCGGCGGACGGCCACCGTCCACCCGGCGCCGGCCGGGACCGCCACACCCCCGGCCCGGCCGGCCCACCACCAGCCGTCACCCGGACACGGGGGGCGAACCCCGACGGGAGTCAGCCCGTCACGCGGATCTCGACGACCGTGGTGGGCGCCTCCCTGTTGCCCTCACCGACCAGCTTGTAGCCGTCCTGGGGGAGGTCGACGCTCTGCGTCTCGCCCTCGGCGGTGAGTTCGGCGCTGATCGGGTGGGTGGAGGTCTCCAGGGCCCACACGTCGGGCGCCTCAAGGGAGAGCTGTCCGGTGGATCCCTTGGCCTGGAAGCAGAAATCACCCTTACGGGACCAAAGCTTGATCTGGTCGGCAGTGGCGCCGCACTCGGCAAGGAGGATGTGACCGTCCCCGCTGATCAGCTTGATGCCCTTTTCCGCGAGGATCCGATCAGCGCCGGGGTAACGGAAATCCTCGACCGCGGAAGGCGGAATCTCATCGTCCATGGCAACCGAGGAAGCAGCGCGGGCGGGACCGGCCGAATCCTCCGGCTGCACCGCGACGGCGATTCCACCGGCGAAGGCACCCAGAATGCCCAGCACGCCGGTCACAACGAGTTTGCGTGCACGTAATTCCACGCGTCTCCGCCTTTCAAGGAAGGCCGGGAGAGGCCGCTCCATCGACTGTAGTTGCACTGGTCAGTGGCACCCGCAACCTATCACCCTCCCTCAGCGGCAAGGAAGTTGTTTCCGGATGACCTCCGGCAGCCGGATGAGGCCTTTTGCCCGGTAAGACCCCCTGAATGAAATGTTCCGGATAGCTGCGGGCGCTCCGCCCCGCGCGACCCGGCGGCTCTCGAGACACGAAAGAGATAACTCATCCCCGAGAGGAGAGAGTGTCAGGTACGAAGTGACCCGCAGGCGGCAAGCGCCGCAGGGATCAACCGGAGCGCTGCCGGGCAAGGGGATGCCACTCGAACGCGCGGCGGAGGCGCGAGGTTATGCTCACCCCGCCGAAATCCGGTTCCTGGTATTGAAGATGCCAGTCAGTGAAACGAGTTCTTGAGTGCAGATGCAGCGAAATGGACGAATAAGAAGGGGCGCGCGGCGGGCCGGTACCACCCTCCGCGCGCTGACCGCAGGCCTGTTACCCCTCATCTGCGCGGCGGGCCTCCTCGCCGCCGCCCCCGCCTCCGCCACGGAAGCCGTCGACCCTGCCGCCGATGCCGTCCTGCTCGACGCGACCCACCGCGTCATGGCGGTCGAGCTCTGGGGTTCCGGCGGGCCAGGGGTCAGAGAGGCCGCCGAGGCGGTCCTCGCCGAGGACGACGACGCGGTCCTCGCCTTCCTCGACCGCGCCGGCGACCTGACCTACCATGACCAGCGGGTCGCCGCCGCCCAGATCGCCAGCATCGGCGGCAGCGAGACACTGGAAGCAGCCCGGGGCGCTCTGAACGGCACCCCGACCCAGTTGCGCGACTTCCTCAAGGGCGGCTGGCAGGCTCCCCTCGCGCAGGACGAGCGCGTCCACGTCGCGCAGATCATGTCCGAGGGCGGCCCCGGAGTGATCGACGCCGGCCGGACCGCGCTGAACGGCACCCAGGACGACATCAGAAAGTTCCTCTCCGAGGGACAGTACGCCGCCCGCGAGCAGGACGAACGGGTCGAGGTCGCGCAGATCATGAGCGCGGGCGGGGCCGCCGTGCGAGCGGCCGGCCGGGTCGCTCTCAGCGGCACCGCAGAGGACGTCCGGGAGTTCCTGACCCTCGGTCAGTCCGTGGCCCGTGCACGCGACCAGGAACACGCCACCATCGAGCAGCTCGTGGTGGAGGCCGGGAAGGCCGGACGCCAGGCGGCGGCGGAGACAGCCGCCGCCAAGGAGACGTCCGCCCGCGCGGTCAAGGCGTCGGAGCTCGCCAAGGCCGCCGCCTTGAAGGCCGCTGAGGAGGCCGGACAGGCTCAGAAGGGTTCGGAGGCCGCCGCAGAGGCAGCCGGTCGCGCCGCCCGCGCGGCGACCCAGGCCGCCGCGGCCGCCCAGCAGGCCATCGACGCCGCCCGGGCGGCCAGCAGTTCCGCCCGAGTGGCCGCCAACGCCGCCTCCCGGGCCGCCGCAGCCGCCGCAGGTGCAGCCCGCGCCGCCGCCGACGCGCGCGGGGCCGCTGCCGCCGCCGCGACGGACGCGACCAAGGCATCCGCCGCGCGCCAGGCCGCCGAGAAGGCCCGGGCAGCCTCGAAGAGCGCCGCCGACGGCGCCGAGGCAGCCGATCAGGCCGGCATCGCCGCCACAGCCGCCGGCGAGGCCGCGCTGGCCGCCGTCGGCGCGGGCGGTCACGCGCTCGCCGCCGCCAACGCAGCCGGACAGGCCGGCAACTACGCCAACCAGAGCGACGCCCGCGCTGCCGAGGCAAAGGCCGCCGCCGCAGCCGCCGAACGCCACGCGAACGAAGCCACCCGTGCCGCCGCCGCGGCCGCGAACCTGGCCCGCCGCTCGGCGGAAGCCGCGGTCGAGGCCCGTGACGCCGCGAGGTCCGCCGCCGTTCATGCCGCCAATGCGGCCAAGGCCGCCGACGAGGCCGCCGACCACGCCGGTGAGGCAGCCACGGCTGCCGCGAAGTCCACGGCGCACGCAAACGCCGCCGTGGAGGCCTCCGACGCGGCGACCGCCGCCGTCGACAAGGCCAAAGCCACCTACGCGTTGGCCCGCGAGATCGAGGCAGCGGAACTCACCGCCCGGACCAACGCAACCATTGAGCTGGCACGCGACGCCAAGGAGGAGGAACAGCGGCGTGAGGCCGCTCAGGCAGCCGCCGCTCAGCAGGCGAAGGACCGGACGGAGGAGGCCGCGCGGATCGCCGCCGAGGCCTCCGCCCCCGGTGCCGACCCGTCAGTGGTCGCCGAGAAGGGCCGCAAGCTCGCCCTGATGACCATCGAAGGCGGCGGGCCCTTCAGCCGTGCCGCCGCTCAGGCAGCGCTCTCCGGCGCCGACGCCGATGTCGTCGCCTACGTCCGCACCCACTGGGAGGCGGCCGCGCGGCAGGACGAGCGGGGCACGGTCGAGCTGCTGTCCACCGACAGCCCGCTGAAGTCCGTCCGCGACGCCGCCGACGCCGCGCTGGCAGGCGACGCAGCCGTCATTTCCGCGTTCCTCGCCACCGGCCAGTACGAGGCCGGCGAGCAGGACTACCGCGTGGAGATCGCCCAGATCATGTCCCAGGGCGGACGCGGGCTCATGGACGCCGGCCGCGCGGCCCTCGATACCGGCACGCTCGACGCGTACCGGGCGTTCCTCGCCACGGGCCAGCACGAGGCCCGGCACCAGGATGAACGTCTCCTCGCCGGTCAGCTCGCCGGCACCGGAGGTCCCGAGGTCAAGGCGGCCGCCCGGATCGCTCTGGAGGGCCCGTCCGCGCAGCTGCACCAGTTCGTGGTGAGTGGACAGCACACCGCCCAGCGCAAGGACCTCCTCGCCGCCACCCACGTGGCCGGCGTCGACTACTTGATCGCCGAAGGGGCCTACACCGCGGCGACCGCCCGGAAGAACGCCGCCGAAGCCCAGAGGGTCGCCGCTGTGGCCCGCAAGGCGGCGGCGGACGCCGACAAGTACGCCAAGCAGGCCGGCGCGTCCGCGCTGGAGGCGCAAGGCCATGCGGACGACGCGGCGAAGAGCGCCGAGGAGGCCGAAGCGTCCGCGGCCCGGGCGGCGGAGTCCGCCCGGACCGCCAGGGCTGCGGCGGCGAGTGCCCGCCAGTCCGCGAGCTCCGCGGCGGTGTCGGCAGCCGACGCCTCCGTCTCCGCCGACCTCGCCCATGTCTCAGCCACGACGGCCTGGGCTTCCGCCCAACAGGCACGCGACTCGGCCACCGCCGCCGGCAAGGACGCCGAGGCGGCCCGCGAAGCAGGCCTGGACGCCTTGCGCACCGCCACCGCCAAGCTCAAGGCCGAGGCGGAGGCGGAGCGGCAGAGGCTGCGCAACGAGATGACGGAGACCCCCGGCCAGCGCAAACTGCGCTGCGGCCTCCTCGGCTGCCCGCCGGAGAACGACCCGTTCTACTGCGACAAGAAGCCGCCGAACGATCCGTTCTGCGTGTCCCTCGCCATGGCCAAGGTGGCACAGCCCTACATCGAGTACTTCTGGGAACTCGGCAAGGCCATCTCCGGCCTCAGCGAACTGGAGAACTGCCTCAACTACGATCTCTGGGCCTGCGCCGAGCTGACGCACGACATCACGATCAACAACAAGTTGCGCGTGCTGAAGGGCGCCTACGAGACGCTCCGCGCCCTGAAGTACCCGGGCTGCCTCAAGTGCTTCCCCGCCGGCACCGAGGTGCTGATGGGGGACCGCTCGACGAAGGCGATCGAGGACGTACGTCCGGGGGACACCGTCCTCGCGACGAACCCCGCCGTCGGGGGCACCTCGCCTCACCGTGTGTCCCGCCTCATCACCGACGAGGGGGGCAAGTACTTCCACGAGCTGACCGTCGCCACCGGAGCCGGCGACGCGAAGCTGACCGCCACCCACGAGCACCCGTTCTGGGTTCCGGCCGAGAAGCGCTGGATCGAGGCGCGCGCTCTCACCCCGGGCACACGCCTGCTCGACGCGGAAGGCGCGACCGTCGAGGTGAAGGCCAACCGGCCCTACGCCGAGCGCGCGCCGACCTACAACCTCACCGTCGAGGACCTGCACACGTACTACGTGCTGGCGGGGACCAGGCCGGTCCTGGTGCACAACTCCAACGGCTGCAAGACGATGGTCCTGGGTCTCGAGGACCACGCGAACGCGCTGACGGAGGCACTGGAAGGCGGATACAACTTCAACGGCCCGAATTACTCGGCAGTCACCGGAAACGTGAACGGCAAGCCGTTCACCCAGTGGATGGCGGAGGTCAAGTACGTCCTCATGAACAACGGGAAGACGGCCGTCTCCCTCAAGGACTTCGACGGGGACACCTACCAGGACAGGTTCATGCGCGCCTACCGGGCCGGTATCAGTGGCAACTGGCGTGCCACTGAATGGGAGATGGGACAGATCGGCATGTACGTCCAGCGGGGTAGTCTGGACTGGAAAAACATCACTTTCTACGATGACGCCGGCAAGGCGATCCCCCACGCCGATTTCCCCGAGCCGAAATGGTGAGCACCGATGGCTGATGCACCCACGGGTGTCCTCTTCCGCTCGGACCGGCAGTTCAAGGTGTGGCAGTACAGCGTGGGTCACCGCCGGCTCCTGCTGCGCAGCCCGCGAGCCAGGCCGCTGGCCACGCGGATCGAGGTGTACTTCGCCTGTGTGGGGTTGATGCTGCTGCGCCCCGCTTACCACGGCCTGACTGTGAGGCGCGCCACGGATGAGGAGAGCCGCACGGTGATCGGCGACCACGGGATCGAACTGGAGGAAGGCGCTTACGTCTTCGCCCTCGGAGAGAACCTGTCCTCCGGCTTCGTCGTCTCCGCGCCGCCGCAGTGGCACGAGGACGAGGGCGGTGTGGACGACCCTTCGTGGTTCGGCCACATGGTGGGGACCCGCTGAGACCCCTCACGGGCGGGTGCGGGCCGTGGCCCGCACCCGCCCGTGCGCGTGTCCGGACCGTTCCGCTCACGGCGGCGGGTCCAGCCGAACCGCAGCGGGCTCTCAGTCCTCCGGTGTTTCCGCCGGCGGCCACGCGTCGCCCCACGCGGTGTCCCGGGCGGCACGGTAGAGCGGGCCGTGCCGCTTGGTGACGGTGGCCCGCCGCAGGCCCTCGTCCTTCGTGCACAGCTCCAGCAGCACCTGTCCCTTGCGGATCTGCGGCCTGCGGGTGACCCGGGCGGCGGCCGGATCGGTGGCGAACCGGGTCGCCACGACATAGCTGAACTTCTCGTCCTCGTGGCTGAGCGAGCCGCCCTTGACCTGGCGGTGCAGCGACGAGCGGCTGACGCGCGCCGAGAAGTGGCACCAGTCGGTGCCGCGCTCGATGGGACAGGCGTCGTCGTGCGGGCAGGGCGCGGCGACGGTCAGGCCGGCGCCGATCAGCCGGTCGCGGGCCTCGATGATCCGGTCGTAGCCGTCCGGGGTGCCTGGTTCCACGATCACCACGGCCTGCGCGGCCGCCGCGGCGGCGTCCACGACCACGGCCCGGTTCTCGGCCGTGAGCTCCTTCAGTACGTACGAGACGGTCACCAGGTCCGTGGGCGCCGGAGCCGGTGACGTACCGATCCTCGCCCGCTCCCAGGTGGCGGCCCGCAGCCCGGGGATGCCGGAGGCCTCGGCCAGCTCACGGCCGAGTGCGAGGGCCGGCTCGGACCAGTCGAGGACCGTCGTCCGCGGCCCGTCCCAGGCCCCGGCGACCGCCCAGCTCGCGGCGCCCGTGCCGCCCCCGATGTCGGTGTGGGTGGCGGGCACCCAGCCCGGCGCGGCCTCGCGGAGCGCGTCGAGGCAGCTGCGTACGGCCTCGAACGTCGCGGGCATCCGGTAGGCGGCGTACGCGGCGACGTCCGAGCGGTCCCGCAGGATGGGGGCGTCGGTGGGGGTGGTCCCGCGGTAGGTGGCGATCAGCCGGTCGACGGCCTGCGCGGCCTGCGTCGGGGGCAGCCCGTCGAGCAGGGCGGACAGCGCCGCACGCAGGGCTTCCGCGGTGGGGAGGGTGGCGTTCACCGCCGAATTGTAGGCGCAGTGGACCCTCCGCCCGCAGTCCGGTGGCCAGGCGCGGAGCCGGCTGGACCGGCCGGCGGGTTGCCCGGACATGCACAGGGCCCGGGCGGTCCGGACACGCACAGGGCCCGGGCGGTTTCGTCCCGTCCGGGCCCTGTGTGGGAGTCCACGCCGGACAGCCGTCCGACCCGGCCCTGAGCGCGGTCCGCCCCGGCCGGGGAGCCGTTCAGCCCTTGGTCAGCGGCTCCCGCGCGGCGCCCGCGTCCTGCCACGGCCTGCACAGCAGCAGGAAGCACACCATCGCGGACAGCGCGCAGACCACCTGCACCACGGCCATCGGCACGGCGGTCTTCTCGCCGGCGATCCCGACCAGGGGTGAGGCGATGGCACCGATCAGGAACTGGGACGTCCCCAGGAGCGCGGAGGCTGAGCCGGCGGCGTGCCTCGTACGCATGAGGGCCTGGGTGTTGGTGTTGGGCATCGCCAGGCCCATCGCCGACATCAGCACGAACAGCCCGACGGCGACCGGCAGCAGGCCGACCTCGCCGAAGACCCCGGAGGTCATCAGCAGCAGGGCGACCGCCGCCACGGAGATCACGGCGAGGCCGAAGCCGAGTGCCTTGTCCAGGCTGACCCTGCCGACGAGCAGCTTGCCGTTGATCTGGCCGACGGCGATCAGCCCGATGGAGTTCACGCCGAAGAGCAGGCTGAAGGTCTGCGGCGAGGCCCCGTAGATCTCCTGCACGACGAACGGTGAGGCGCTCACGTAGGCGAAGAGCGCCGCGAAGGCGAGGCTGCCCGCGATCATGTAGCCGGTGAACACCCGGTCGGCCAGCAGCCCGCGCATGGTGCGCAGCGCGTCGCCGACGCCGCCGGTGTGCCGCTCCGACGCGGGAAGTGTCTCGTGCAGCCACTTCCAGACGACGAGGGTGAGCAGCACGCCGACGAAGGTGAGGACGACGAAGATGCCGCGCCAGTCGGTGAACTGCAGTACCTGGCCGCCGATCACGGGCGCGATGACGGGCGCGACTCCCGAGATCAGCATCAGGGTGGAGAAGAACCGGGCCATCTCGTCGCCGTCGTAGAGGTCACGTACGACGGCCCGGGAGATCACGATGCCCGCGGCACCGGCCAGGCCCTGGAGGAGGCGGAAGCCGATGAGGAGTTCCGCGGTGGGGGCGACGGCGCAGATCGCGGTGGCGATCACGTAGACGACCATGCCGAGGAGCAGCGGCTTGCGCCTGCCCCAGCGGTCGCTCATGGGTCCGACGACGAGCTGGCCGAGCGCCATGCCGGTGAGGCAGGCCGTCAGGGTGAGCTGGACCGTCGCGGCCGGGGCGTGCAGCGCGTCGGTGACCTCCGGGAGTGCCGGGAGGTACATGTCCATCGAGAGGGGCGGCAGTGCGGTGAGCCCGCCCAGCACCAGGGTGACCAGAAGTCCGGCGCGCCGCGCGGTGGTCGTGGAGGCGTCCGGGAGGCCCGGCGCCGTGGTCGTGGATATGGCCGGGACACCCGCAGCGGTGGGGGTGGCGGTGGCCTGGGCGCTGAGTGCGGCGCCCTTGCTGCTCGTCGGTATGTGCTCGTGCTCTTGCTGGGCCCGGCTCGCGCCGCTGTCCGGCATCCTCGTCTCCGCTTCGTTGAATCCGCATCTATGCTCTCAGGTCAGTCGTAGTGGTCGATACCTTTTTGTGTGAGGGCGGGCGGGCATGAGCGGGACTGTGCGTTGGGGTGTACTGGCGACGGGTGGCATAGCCGCGACCTTCACGGGGGACCTGCTGGCGATGAAGGATTCCGGGGCCGAGGTGGTGGCGGTCGCCTCCCGCACGGAGGCCTCCGCGCAGGCGTTCGCCGAACGGTTCGGGATCGGGCAGGCGTACGGCAGCTGGGCGGAGCTCGTCGCCGACGACACCGTCGACGTCGTCTACGTCGCCACCCCGCACTCCGCGCACCGGGAGGCGGCCGGACTCGCGCTGGAGGCCGGCAAGCACGTGCTGTGCGAGAAGGCGTTCACGCTGAACGAGCGTGAGGCGCGGGAGCTGGTGGATCTGGCCCGGGAGCGCGGGCTGTTCCTGATGGAAGCGATGTGGACGTACTGCAATCCGCTGATCCGCCGTATGACCGAGCTGGTGCGGGACGGCGCGATCGGTGAGATCCGCACGGTGCAGGCCGACTTCGGCTTCGCCGGCGCCTTCGGGGCCGAGCACCGGCTGCGCGATCCCGCGCTGGGCGGCGGCGCGCTGCTGGACCTGGGGGTCTACCCGGTGTCGTTCGCACAGCTGCTGCTTGGTGAGCCGGACCGGGTGCAGGCGGACGCGCTGCTGTCCCCGGAGGGCGTCGACCTGAACACCGGGATGCTGCTGGGCTGGGACTCGGGCGCCACGGCGCTGCTGAGCTGCTCGATCGTCGGGAACCTGCCGACCACCGCGTCCGTCACCGGCACGGCCGGGCGGATCGACTTCCCGCAGGGGTTCTTCCACCCCGAGCACTTCCTCCTGCACCGGGACGGCCGGGAGCCCGAGAAGATCGTCACGGGGCCGGGGCCGCAGGGCCTTTCGGGCATGCAGTACGAGGCGGCCGAGGTGACGCGCGCTCTGCTGGCCGGTGAGAAGGAGTCCCCGCTGGTGCCGCTGGAGGGTTCGCTCGCCGTGATGCGGACGCTCGACGCGGTGCGTGACCGTGTCGGCGTCCGCTATCCGGCGGACGACCGCGCCTGACCTCCTTCGTGACCGGGGCGGGTCTACGCGGGGGTGAGCCCCGGGTTCCCCGCCTCGGTCACGAAGGAGGCGGCCGTGCTGACCGGGGCACCGGGAGTGGTGACCGCCGGCACCGTGCGGAAGTCGGCGCGGGCCTGCTCCGTGCCGAGGGTGACGAGCGCGTAGCCGCGGCGGCCGTTGTAGAACTTCATGTGCGGGTTGGCCTGGGTCAGGTTGTTCCAGTTGGCCGGCTTCTCGGAGCCGTCCTTGCCGCTGGCGATCGAGGTGGCCACGACCTCCGTACCGACGGTCCGGGAGGCCGGGTCGTCGAAGTCCTTCTTGAGGTCGAAGCCGTAGCCGACGTGCACGTCGCCGGTCAGGACCATCAGGTTCTCGATCCCGGCGGCCTCCGCGCCGTCCATCACGCGCTGCCGGGAGGCGGGGTAGCCGTCCCACGAGTCCATGGACAGCTTGTAGGCGTCGGTCGGCACGTCGCGCCGCCGGGCGAAGGTGACCTGCTGCGGTACGACGTTCCAGCGGGCGTCCGAGGTCTTCCAGCCGTCGAGCAGCCAGCGCTCCTGGGTGGCGCCCGTCATGGTGCGCGACGGGTCCTCGGACTCAGGTCCGGGGACCTTCCAGCCGTCGCCGTACGCCTGGTTGCTGCGGTACTGGCGGGTGTCGAGGATGTCGAACTGGGCGAGCCTGCCGAAGCGCAGCCGGCGGTAGAGCCGCATGTCGGGGCCGGTGGGGCGCTGCGGGGCGCGCAGCGGCTGGTTCTCCCAGTACGCGCGGTAGGCGGCGGCCCTGCGCAGCAGGAACTCCTCCGGGGGGACGCTGTTCTCCGGGGTGTCGCCCGCGTAGTTGTTCTCGGTCTCGTGGTCGTCCCAGGTGACGACGAAGGGGTGCGCGGCGTGGGCGGCGCGCAGGTCGGGGTCGGACTTGTAGAGGCCGTACCGCATGCGGTAGTCCTCCAGCGTGAGCGTCTCCCGGTTGTAGTGGTCGGGCAGGACGCGGTCGGTGTAGTTGCGGGCCCCGCCGACCGCGTTGACCGCGTACTCGTAGAGGTAGTCGCCGAGGTGGAAGACCACGTCGACGTCCTCGTCCGCGAGGTGCTGGTAGGCGGTGAAGTAGCCGTCGTGGTACGCCTGGCAGGAGACGGCGGCCAGGGTCAGGGAGCTGTTGCGGGCGCCGCGGGCGGGCGCGGTGCGGGTGCGCCCGGTGGGGCTGGTCCAGTTGCCGGCGCGGAAGCGGTAGTAGAAGCCCCGGTCGGAGTCGAGGCCGTCCACGTCCACGTGCACGCTGTGCCCGAACTCCGGGTGCGCGGTGGTGGATCCGCGCCGGACGACCCGCCGGAAGCGTTCGTCGCGGGCGACCTCCCAGCGGACCTCGACGCGCTCGGCGGGCAGTCCGCCGTCGGCCTCGTACGGGCGGGGCGCGAGTCTCGTCCACAGGAGTACGGATCCCGGCAGCGGGTCGCCGGACGCCACTCCGAGGGTGAAGGGGTCCTCGGTGATCTTGCGGGCGTCGAGCTCGGCTGCGGCCGCCGTGCCCGCGCCGGGCAGGTTGACGGCGAAGGCCAGCGCGGCGGCGGCACCGGTGACGGTGAGGAAACGGCGGCGGCCCACACCGGATCCGAGCCTCTGCGCCGCCACGCGCAGTTCGGCGGAATGGCCGTTCTGGCCGGGCGTCCTGCTGATCTGTGCGGGTGTCATATGCCCCTCCACTGCCGGATGCTGTCAGAGGCATTGGAGTGCGGGACGACGACTTCCCGTTGGCACGTACACAACATCCGTATGGCGGTGTGATGAGCACCGGGTGCCGGCCGCCGTGGAACCTCCCGTACGCTGCCGGGCCATGAACGCTGAGCAGAAGACCGCTGTCGTCACAGGTGCGGGATCGGGGATCGGCAGGGCGGTCGCCCTCGCCCTCTCGGGTGCGGGCTGGACGGTGGCCCTGGCGGGGCGGCGGGCCGTGGCCCTGGAGGAGACGGCCGCCGCTGCCGGACCGGGCGCCACCCTGTGCGTGCCCACCGACGTGAGCGACCCGGAAGGGACGGAGGCGCTCTTCGCCTCCGTGCGGGACCACTTCGGCCGGCTCGACCTGCTCTTCAACAACGCGGGTACGTTCGGTCCGGGTCCGGTGCCGGTCGAGGACCTCGCGTACGAGGACTGGCGGACCGTGGTGGACGTCAATCTGACGGGTACGTTCCTGTGCGCGCAGGCGGCGTACCGCCTGATGAAGGAGCAGGACCCGCAGGGCGGCCGGATCATCAACAACGGCTCCGTCTCGGCCCACGCGCCGCGTCCGCACTCCGTCGCCTACACCGCGACGAAGCACGCGGTGACCGGGCTGACGAAGTCGCTGTCGCTGGACGGACGGCCGTACCGGATCGCCTGCGGGCAGATCGACATCGGCAACGCCGCGACCGAGATGACGGAGCGGATGAGCACGGGGATCCTCCAGGCCAACGGCGAGGTGGCGGCCGAACCCGTCATGGCCGCGGACGACGTGGCCCGGACGGTCCTGCACATGGCGGAGCTGCCGCTGGAGGCCAATGTGCAGTTCGCGACGGTGCTGGCCACAGCCATGCCGTACGTGGGCCGAGGCTGATCGATTTATGGTCCACGCTTGCCCGGAACTCGCCCTCGAATGACAGAGTTTGCTCATTTTTGCCGATGGGTCCGGGCAAGCGCATGCTGCCCGTATGCTACTGACCTTCACCGGATGAACACAGAAGGAACACAAAGCATGCGCATACGCACCGCCGCGCCCCTCGCCCTGGCCGCCGCCACCGCACTGGCCGGCTCGCTCCTCGCCACGGCCCCGGCCTCGGCGGCCTCCCACCAGGGTGGTCTGCACCTCGGCAAGATCCAGTACGACAGCCCCGGCAAGGACACCCGGACGAACACGTCCCTCAACGCCGAATACGTGGACATCCACAACAACGGCAAGTCCAAGCTGCAGCTCAAGGGCTACAAGCTGAAGGACGACACCGGCTACACCTACACCTTCCCCAGCTTCACGGTCGCCGCGGGGAAGACGGTCCGGGTCCACACGGGCAAGGGCAAGAACGCCGCTGCCCACGTGTACTGGAACCGCGGCTCGTACGTCTGGAACAACACCGGCGACAAGGCGCGGCTGATCAAGCCGAGCGGCACCCTCCTGGACTCCTGCTCCTGGGGCAAGGGCACCGGCGTGAAGGTCTGCCACTGACCGCCCACCGACCGCAGTGAACGGGCCGCCGCGGCCGGGGGGTCCGCGGGAGCGGCCAGGGGGTGGTCCGGGGAGTCAGGACCCCGGACCACCCCCGCGGAAGCCCGGGATCCCCCGGAACCCGGGCTCTCCCGGAACTCCTGGATCTCCCGGAACCCATGGATCCCCCGGAAGAGGTCACGTCCCGGACCACCGCCCTGCGGGGCCCGGGGAGTTCCCGAAGGCCTCACGCAGCGCCCGGGCGCCGTCGGACGCGCCGCCGGGAACGCTCCGGTGAGGACCAGTGGCAAGTCCTCCCCACCGGAGCGTCGGACGCGCCGCCGGGAATGCACGCGCCGGGCGGCGGGTTGACCTGCGGCATGAACTCACACACCGGGGCCGAGGTCCTCCGCTACACCGCCTTCTCCGCCGACCCCGCAGGGGGCAACCCGGCGGGAGTCGTCCTGGACGCCTCCCGGCTCGACGACACCGCGATGCTCGCCGTCGCGGCGGAGCTGGGCTACAGCGAGTCGGTGTTCCTCACCGCACCGGACGGCCGGGGCGGTCACACCGTCCGCTACTTCAGCCCTAAGGCCGAAGTCCCCTTCTGCGGCCATGCCACGGTGGCCGCGGCCATCGCGCTCGCCGAGCGGGACGGCCCGGGCGACCTCGTGTTCTCCACCCGTGCCGGCACGGTTCCCGTCACCGTCACCCGCGAGGGCGACGAGCTCCGCGCCACCCTGACCAGCGTCGAGCCGCACACCACGGACGTCTCCCCCGAGGACCTGGCGGAGGCCCTGGCCGCCCTGGACTGGCCGGCCGCCGAGCTGGACACCGCGCTGCCGCCCCGCATCGCCTACGCGGGCGCCCGCCACCTGGTGCTGGCGGCCGCGACCCGGCAACGGCTGGCGGACCTGTCGTACGACTTCGCCCGCCTGGAAGCGCTCATGCACCGGCTCGACCTGACGACGGTCCAGCTGGTGTGGCGGGAGTCCGGCACGGTCTTCCACGTCCGCGACCCGTTTCCCGTGGGCGGCGTCGTCGAGGATCCGGCGACGGGGGCGGCGGCCGCCGCCTTCGGTGCGTACGCGCGCGAGCTCGGCCTCGTCGCGCACGACGCGGTCCTCACCCTGCACCAGGGCGCCGACATGGGCCGCCCCGGCACCCTCACCGTCGGCCTGAGGCCGGGTGACGCACGCATCAGGGTGACCGGGACGGGAACCCGTATCGGCTGACGGGGCGGAGTCCGGGGCGCCGGCCCCGCAAGGCCTGCACCCGTCCGGTACGCCGGTCCGTCCGCGCCCGCACCGGCGGACCGGCGGCGGCTCGCACCGGCGGACCGGCGGCGGCTCGCACGAGCGGACCGGCGGCCGTTCAGGCGAGCAGAGCGGCGACCTCCTCCATCTGCCCGGGCCGCAGCGGGCCGTGGGCGAGGGCCGCGGCGTTCTCCTCGGCCTGCGCGACCGTCCGGAAGCCGGGTATCGGCACCGCCCGCCCGCTGCGGGCCCAGAGCCAGCCGAGGGCACCCTGGGTGAGGGTGCGGCCGTCGGCGGTCAGCACCTCACGGGCGGCCTCGACGCGCGCCGCCCAGTGCTTCGCCGGCACTCCGCCGGTCTCGAACCAGCTCAGCCAGGCGGGCGGGGCGGACCGGATGTCCCCCGCAGCCGGCCGTCGGCCGTCGCCACGGGCACCGGCGAGGAGGCCCATGGCCAGCGGGCTCCTGATGACGCTGATCAGCCCCCGCTCATCGGTGAGGCTCAGCATCTCCGGAGCGTCCTCCAGCACGTTGCAGGCGTGCTGGACGGCCACGCAGTGCTCACCTCCGGCGAACAGGGCGGCACGCTCCGGGTCGTCGGTGCTCCACCCGTACGCCCGGATCAGCCCCTCGGCGACGAACTCCTCGCAGGCGTCGCGCAGTTCCAGGGCCCGGCCCGGCGGGGTGTCGCCGATGTGCAGCTGATAGAGGTCGATCCGGTCTGTGCCCAGCCTGCGCAGCGAGGCGATGAGCGCCTCACGGGCGTAGGCCGGAGAGGTGTCGGCACCGTCCATCGTGCGGGTCCGTTCGTCGAAGAGGTTCCCCCACTTGGTGGCGATGACGGCCTCGTCCCGCCTGCCCGCGAGCGCCCGGCCCAGCACACGCTCACTGTGTCCCGCCCCGTACACGTCCGCGGTGTCGAAGAAGGTCACCCCGAGATCGAAGGCCCGGCGGACAGCGGCCACCGACTCCTCGTCGTCCACCTTGCCCCAGCCGAGCGGACTGCCGTCGGGTGCCGCCCACTCGCCCCCGATCGCCCAGCACCCGAAGCCCAGGGCGCCGATGTCCGGCCCGCCGTGGCCAAGCGCCCTCTTCTGCCGATCCGTTTCTGTCTGCATGAGCGCAGAAGCTAGGTGCTGGAGTGCACGTGAAGTCAACACTTCCACCGCCGGGTCCCGCGTCAGCCCACGTACACGCCTGCCCTCGCCGCCACGGCCGCCGCCTCGGCCGCGCGGTCCGCGACCGTCTCGTCGAGCGGGTCGCCGCTTGCCAGCAACCGGTAGTAGAGGGGGGCCGACACGGCCCGGATCACCTCGCGGGCGTCGGTTCCGACAGGCAGCTCACCCCGCCCGACCGCCGCGTCGACACAGCCTGCCCACTCCTCGATGCGCACCGCGTAGAAGCGGTGCAGGGCCTCGGCCGCCCGGGCGTCACACGTCGCCGCCGCGACGACGGCGGCGAAGAGGGGGCCTTGGCGCGCGTCGGTCAGCGTCCGCACGACCAGCCGCGCGTTGGCCCGGAGGTCCTCGTCCAGGGAATCCGAGTCGGTGCGCGGGACGGACTGCTCCGCCATGTCCGTCAGCAGGTCGGCGACCAGCCCGGCCGGAGTGGACCAGCGCCGGTAGACGGTGGTCTTGCCGACCCCGGCGCGGCGGGCGATGTCGGCGAGGTCGAGCCGGTCGAAGCCCTGCTCGACCAGGGCGTCGCCGGCCGCGCGCAGCACGGACTCCCGCACCCGGGCCGTACGCCCACCGGGCCGGACCGTGCCCGGCTCCCCATCCACTGCGTCCATGACGGTCTCCAGTTCCGGCCGGCGCTCCATATCTCAGCAGACCATCCTAAGGAGACCATGGAACCGTTAACGCCGGCGGGTCTCCGTGGCACTCCGCCGCGAACCGGACGGCCGCCGGGTGAGTCGGGCCCGGGCGGTGGGGCACCGGCGCGGCAGGATGGCGGGCATGGCACAACCGCTGACCGTCCCCAGCATGACCGCCGGAGCCGATTTCGTCCTGCGCCCCTGGGAGATGAGCGACCTGTCCCTCGTCCGCGAGGCGGCGGCGGACGACTACATCCCGCTGATCACCACGATCCCCTCCCCGTACTCCGACGATGCGGCGGAGGCCTTCGTCAGGCGCCAGTGGGAGCGGGCGGCCACCGGGACCGGGTATCCGTTCGCCATCGCGCGCACCCGGGACCGGCGCCCGGTCGGCTCCATCGGGCTGTGGCTCGCGGACGTGGCCGAGGGCAGGGCATCGCTCGGCTACTGGATGGCGGCTTCCGGCCGCGGCCAGGGGGTCGCGGGAGCGGCACTGCGCACGGTCACCACATGGGCCCTGCACGAGCTGCGTATTCCCCGGGTGCAGGTCCTCGTCGAGCCGTCGAACACGGCCTCGGTGCGGACCGCGGAGAGCGCCGGATACCGGTGTGAGGGTCTGCTGCGCGGGTGGCAGGAGATCGGGGGGCGCCGCCGGGACATGCTGATGTACGCCCAGCTGAACGGCGACCGGCGCCCCCATGGACGGGCACCCACCGGCGGCTGAACACGAGGCGTTACGATCGCGGGCACCGCGGCAGAGCCGCGGTCCGCAGCCGCCGCAGCCCCCTGGAGAGCCGAGCCTTGTCCGAACCGCGCATCGGCGTATCCGTCGTGACCCTGGGAGACCGCCCGCAGCAGGTCGAGGCGCTGCTGGCGTCGGTGGCCATGCAGGACGTGCGGCCCTCCCGCGTGGTCGTCGTGGGCAACGGCTCACCACTTCCCGACTACGGCACGTTCCCCGGCCTGAGGGACCTCGCCGGCGGCGTGACCATGCTCGAACTCGACGAGAACCTCGGCTGTCCCGGCGGTCGCAACGAGGCCCTGGAAGTGCTCGCCGCCTTCGGCGACGTGGACGTGGTGATCGAACTGGACGACGACGGGCTCCTGGTGGACAAGGACGTGTTCCGCACGGTCCAGGCGCTGTACGCCGCCGACCCCGGCCTCGGCATCGTCGGTTTCCGGATCGCCGACGAGCACGGCGAGACCCAGCGGCGGCACGTCCCCCGCCTCCGGGCCAAGGACCCGATGCGCCGTGGCCCGGTCACCGCGTTCCTCGGCGGCGGGCACGCGCTGTCGATGAGGATGCTCGCCGGGACCGGCCTGTGGCCCGCGGAGTTCTTCTTCACCCACGAGGAGACGGACCTGTCCTGGCGGGCGCTCGACGCGGACTGGAAGATCCTCTACGAGCCCGGCCTGCTGCTCCAGCACCCCAAGACGTCCCCGGCCCGGCACGCGGTCTACTACCGCATGACGGCCCGCAACCGCGTCTGGCTGGCCCGCCGCAATCTGCCCGCCCTCCTGGTACCCCTCTACCTCGGCACCTGGATCCTGCTCACGGTGGCCCGTACCCGCTCGGCCACCGGCCTCCGCGCCTGGGCGGCCGGCTTCGCCGAGGGCGTGCGCACCGGGTGCGGCGAACGGAAGCCGATGCGCTGGCGCACCGTATGGAGGATGACGCGGCTGGGGCGCCCGCCGATCATCTGACTCCCGGGGCGTCCGCCGCCCGCCGGTCATCTGACTCCCGGGCTGTCCGCCGCCCGGCGGTCGTCCACCGCGACGGACCTCCCGCAGCCCGGCGCAGTCGTCCACCGCACAGGGCTTCCCGCCGCCCGGCGGCCACAGGGAGACCCCGGTCTGCCCGCCGGTCGTCGGGCTCAGGGCTGTCCGCCGCCCGCCGCCCGGCCGGACGCTGTCCACCGGTACAGGACGTCCGGCTCCTTCTCCTCGTTGCGGCTGCCGTCGTCGTACGCCACGGCGACGAAGCCGTGCCGCTCGTAGAAGTCACGGGCGGCGGAGTTGCGCTGGAACGTGTAAAGGCTCAGTTCTCCCCGCGAGGCCTCCTTCACGCGGTCCAGCAGCAGCGTTCCTGTGCCCCGTCGCAAGGTGCCGGGCCGCAGGTAGAGCTGGTCGAGCTCGTCCCCGTCCAGCGAGGCGAAGCCCAGCAGCTCCCCCGCAGCCCCCTCGGCCACCCACACCCTGCTCCCGGGCAGCACGACATGGGTGATCCAGGCGAGCGTGTCCTCGTCGCTGTGCACCCGTGGCAGGTAGGGCAGCGAGGCTGCCCGTGAGGCCAGGAAGACCCTGGTGATCTCCTCCGCGTCCCCGGCTGTCGCCGCCCGCAGCCGTACGGCCGTGTCCTGGGCCATCCTGCCGTTCCCCCCTCGTCGGTGAACGCTCAGGTATACCAAGGGCGTCCACCGGCATCAGCGGCACGTCAGGATCCGTGGCCGGGGCGTCAGGGGACCGTCAGTACCGCGCTCCGGTTCCCGCACCCGCGCTGTCATGGGAGGACGGCGCGGTATCCAAAAGGGGTGGAGCCGATGCGGCCGAGAGTGGTGGCCGGGGTAGGTGGAACGTCCGGCAGTCCTGCGCTCCTGCACCGCGCCGCCGCCGAAGCCCGCCTGCGAGGCGCGGAGTTGTGGGCGGTGCTGGCCTGGGACGCGCCCGGGGCAGGAATCGGCGGCCGGCACGGCGTCAGCCTCGCGCCCTCACTCCCGCTGTGCCGTGCGGATGCCGCCGAGCGGCTGCGCGATGCCCTCGTCACGGCCTTCGGCGCGGCCGGGGCAGGAGTGCCGGTGACCGGCCGGACCGTACGGGGCACCCCTGGCGCCGTACTCGTGGACGCGGCCCGCGCCCAGGACTGCGTCCTGGTGGTGGGAACGGGTTCGCGTGGCGCGCTGCACCGTTGTCTGTGGCCGTCCGTGGCCCGTTACTGCCTGGCCCACGCGCCGTGCCCCGTTCTGGCCGTGCCGCCCCCTCCCCTGCGGGCCGAACTGGCGGCCGCCCGCCGCCGGAACGCCCTGGGACTACGGCTGGACACCCGGGAACTGATGGAGAGCGATGGCGTGTGACTCCGCTGCCGGACCGGGTCCGGCGTTGCATAATTCGCCCTGAGGCAACGCCGACCACTCACCTGAGGAGTCCAGCTGTGGCTTTGACCCGTGCAGAGCGTGAGCAGTTTCTGGCCGAACCGCACGTCGCCGCACTGGCCGTGGACGCGGAGGAGGGGCGGGCCCCGCTCACCGTGCCGATCTGGTACCAGTACGAGCCGGGCGGCCACCTGTGGATCATGACGGGCCGCGACTCCCGCAAGGGGACCTCCATCGCCAGGGCGGGCCGCTTCAGCATCATGGTCGACCGTGTCGCGCCGACCATCCGCTACGTCTCCGTCGAGGGGCCCGTGGTGGCGACGCTCCCGGCCACCCGGGAGCAGCTGGTGGAGATCTCCGCGCGCTACCTCCCCGCCGAGAAGGTGGACGGTTACGTCGACTTCGCGTGGAAGGAGCACGGCGCCCAGGTGGTCATCCACATGCGCCCCCAGCGCTGGCTCAGCTCCGACCTGGGCGAGGTCTGAGCGTCCGTCCGGATTCCCTCCCGCTCCTCGACGGCCGTCGTGGCAGCAGTGGCCCTGGAGCCGGTGCCCGCCTGCCACCTGGACGACTTGGCCGGTGATCCACCGGTCCTGGTGTGAGGCGCGGAAGACGCAGGCGTCCGCGATGCCGGTCGGATCTCCGACCCGCTGCGGACCCGCGCCCCGACCCTCCCGCCACCGCCCCGGGGCGCACGCTCCGCGCCCCGGGGCGGCTCCCCCGCACGCGGACGCCGGGGCCCCTCCGCCCGGACACTCACCCGCGTCCCGGCGCCGGGGAGCTCGCGCTTCCGGCCGGTGCGGGGAAGACGGTGCTCAGCGTGCCGGACGGGCGGGTCACCACGACGGCCGGCGCACGGCCGTGGATCGGCCGGAAGCGGGAGGCGATCCCCGCGCACCACACCGGACGGCCCGGGGACGTCCGCCGCCCGGGATTCCGTAACGACTGCCGCGAGAGGTCCGCGACCGGATCATCGCCACCGAGTACCGCACCCGCATCGATTTCACGCCCGGCGTGAACGACGGGCCGAGCTGCCCCTCGGTCACCTCTGCTTCGGCAACCGGAGGAATTCCGGCGTTTCGCCATGACCTGTGACGTCTCCCTGACCTCGGCGAATGCACCCGGAACCGAGTCGAGGCGGCGGTGACCGGAAGCGGAATTCTTCGAACCGATCTTGTGGCATAGATCGTTTACGGTCTGGGCAGCATCAGGGCGCACATGATGGGTCATCAAATTCTGACTCAAAACGTGCACTTCGAGTCAAGGGGCGTCAATCCCGATCGCCCAGTCACAGGGGCCGGGGGGCCTGTGAATCGTCTCAAGAGAGGACGCCAATGCCGCAGGACGTAACATTCGACCTCCCCTTCAAGGCCCCGGTCAGCGAGCACCTCGCCCATGCCCGAGAGCGCCACCTTCGCTGGGTGTGGAAGATGGGCCTGGTGCGCAGTCAGGCCGGGTTCGAGGAGTACCAGTCCTGGGACCTGCCCCAGGCGGCGGCACGGACGTATCCTCACGCCTCGGCCGAGGACATGGTCGTCCTGATGAACTGGTTCTCCCTGGCCTTCCTGTTCGACGACCAGTTCGACTCCGGGAGCCCTGATCGCGCCGACCGCATAGCGGAGGTCGCCCGGGAGCTGATAGCCACTCCGCTGCGGCCCGCCGGGACGGCACCGCGCGTGGTCTGTCCGATCACCCTGGCCTGGGCCGAGGTGTGGGCCCAGCTCTCCGATGGCATGTCCCTGACCTGGCGGACCCGGTTCGCGGCATCCTGGGGGCGCTTCCTCGTCGCGCACACCGAGGAGGTCGACCTGGCGGCCAAGGGCAGGGCCGGGACGCTGGGGATCGAGGAGTACGCGGAGTTCCGCCGCCGCACCGTGGGCATCCACCACAGCATCGACGCGGGTGAACGCAGCCGCGGCTTCGAGGTACCGGCCCAGGTCCAGGCGCACGAACTGATGGTCAGGATGCGCGACCTGGCCGCGGACACGATCGGGTTCATGAACGACATCCACTCCTTCGAGCGCGAGAAGCGCCGGGGGGACGGTCACAACCTCATCGCCGTGCTGCACCGGGAGCGCGGCGTCACGTGGGAGCAGGCCGCGGACGAGGCGTACCGGATGACCACGGAGTGCCTCGACGAGTACCTGCGGCTCGAGGCGCACGTCCCGGGGATGTGCGAGGAGCTCGGCCTCGGCGCCGAGCAGCGGGACCAGGTGCGGATGGGCGTGGAAGCCATCCAGCACTGGATCAGCGGCAACTACGAATGGGCGCTGACCTCCGGCAGGTACGCCGCCGCGAAGGAGGGGCCGGCCGCCACGGCCGAGCTGGCGGGCAGGGGATCGCTGGACGATCTGCTCGCCGTCTGACGCACCGGTCCCGCCCGGCCGGAGGCTTCCGGCCGGGCGGGAACACGGGACGAGGAAACTAGGCAGGCTGCGCGGCGAACTCGACCGGGAGCGTGTCCAGGCGCGCTTCCCAGGTGGAGGCGGTCGAGGTGAGCCCGTCGGCCGGCGGGGACAGCCGCAGTCCCGGCAGCCGGTGCAGCAGGACGTCGACGGCGGTCTCGATGATGGCCTGGCCGATGTTCTGGCCGGGGCATTCGTGCGGGCCGCCGCTGAACGCGAGGTGCGACTGGTTGCCGTGGACGGAGACCCCGACGTCGGGACGGATGTCCGGGTCGAGGTTGCCCGCGGCGAGACCGAGCACCAGCAGGTCCCCCTCCTTGATCTGCGTACCGCCGAGCTCCAGGTCCGCGGTGGCGAAACGCCCCGGGAGGACCGCCAGCGGCGGGGTGTTCCACATGACGTCCTCGACGACCTCGGAGACGGCCCGCTGGCCGCTGACGAGTCCGGCCAGGCGCGACGCGTCGGTGAAGATCAGTTCGAGCACCCGGGCCAGCAGGTTGCTGGTCGTGGTGTGAGCGGTGATCAGCACCAGACGCAGATGGCTGACGATCTCGCCCTCGTCGAGGCCGGCGTCGTGCCCGAGCAGCCCGGTGGTGAAGTCGGGGCCCGGCTCGACCCGCTTGCGCTCGGCGAGTTCGCCGAGGATCTGCATGATGCGGTCGTTGTGCGCGAGGGCGTCCGGACCGCCCTTGATGACCTGGGCGCAGGAGACCGCGAGGCTGCGCCCCTCGGCCGCCGGGAGCCCGAACAGCCTCGTCAGTACGAGCATGGGCAGGTACTCGGCGTACTCACCCACCAGGTCGGCCGTGCCCTTCCCGGCGAACGCGTCGATCTGCTTGTTCGCGAAGTGCGTGACGTGGCGCCGGATGCCGCGCCCCGCGAGGGTGTCCAGGTTGTCGGTCACGGCCCTGCGCAGCCTGCGGTGCGGCTCGCCGTCCTGGGACACGCAGTCCGGACGCCAGCCGAGCATCTGGATCAGCGGCGAGGTCTCCTCGACGCCCCCTTCCTTCCAGTCCCGCCAGATGCGCGAATCCCGGCTGAACTGGAGGGGGTTGTCGAGCACGCGCCGGCTCTCGCGGTAGCCGAGGACCAGCCAGGCACGGACGTCCCCTTCGAGGAGTACCGGTGCCACGGCACCGTGTTCCTTGCGCAGCCGCCCGTAGATGCCCTGCGGGTCGATCGCCGCGTCCGGCCCGTACAGCCGGGTGAGGCCGCCCGCGTCCCCGTGCATGACCGGGCAGCCTCGGGTGGCGTCCACGTCGCTCGCCGGGTGATCGGTCATCGGGTCTCCAGAGCGACGCCGGAGCGCGACTTGAGGTGGTGTATCAGCGCGATCAGCACGTCACGGCTGGAGGTCCGGTCGCGGGCGTCGCACGTCACGACCGGTGTGTGCTCGGGGATGTCCAGGGCGTCGCGGATCTCTTCGACCGGGTGGTCCTTGGAGTCGGGGAACACGTTCAGGGCGATGACGAACGGCACGTTCTGCCGCTCCATCTCCTCGATCGCCCGGAAGCTGGAGGCCAACCGCCGGGTGTCCACCAGGACCACTGCCCCGAGGGCGCCCTTGAAGAGGCCGTTCCACAGGAACCAGAACCGCTCCTGCCCCGGTGTCCCGAACAGGTAGAGCACCAGCTCGTCGTTGATGCCGATCTTGCCGAAGTCGAGGCTGACGGTGGTCTGCTGCTTGTCCGCCACTCCGATCAGGTCGTCGACGTCGACGCTGGCCTGCGTCAGCGTCTCCTCCGTGGTGAGCGGCTTGATGTCGCTGACGGAGCGCACCAGGGTGGTTTTCCCGGTGCCGAAACCGCCGGCGATCATCACCTTCACCGAGCGGGTGCCGCCTCCGGCCGCGTGCCGGCCTGGATGGTCAAAGCCTTTGAAGTCCACTGAGTACCTCCTCAAGGAGCGCGAGGTCGGGCCCGCGGCCGGCGTCCGACGCCGGGATGGGGTCGCGGGCTTCGACGCGGCCTGCGTCCAGCAGATCGGCCAGGAGCACCGCGAGTATGTTGAAGGGCAATCCGAGATGGGCGCCTAGTTCGGCCACCGACAGCGGATCGCGGCAGCGCCGGAGTATCTCCTCGTGCTCGTGCTGCAGGCCGGGCTCGGCTGCGGCGCGGGAGATGATGAGGGTCGCCACGTCCAGGGTCGACGCCGAACCACCCGGTCCGCTGCGCCCCCCGGTGAGGACGTAGTACCGCTCGAGACCGGGCGGGTCCGTGGGCCGGCGGGGACCACTCATCCAGGCTGCTCCTCCAGGCGCGGACTGGTGCCGAGGAGCTCACCCATCCTGCGCGCCAGGTCCCTCATCTGATGACCGAGCAGGCCCTGGTCGAGCCCTTCCCTGGCAAGCACCCCGAGGTACGTCTCCACACCTGCCCGCACCACGAAGAGATGGCCGCCGTCGACCTCGATCATCGCCAGGCGCAGCTGCCCCGCGTACGTGGGGAACTGCTCGGCGACGGGCTGCGCGAGTGCCTGCAGGCCCGCGACCACGGCGGCGAAGCGGTCCACGTCGTCCGGGTCGTCGGCGCCGTAGGAGGTGATGGCCTTGCCGTCGCTGGAGGCCACGAGGGCGAAGCGGATCTCCCGGATGCTCTCCGTCAGATCCCGGAGCGCCCAGCTCACGTCGGTTCCCTGTTGCGTCATGGGACTAGTCGCTCTCTTCAGTGCGGTTGGACTCACGGCCGGCAGTCGTCTCGCGGGCGCCCGGGCCGGCGTCCACGGTGACCGCCTCCGGCGGGGTGCTCTCACGTCCGGCGGTGGCGAAGGCGGCGAGGCCGGTGAAGGACGCGTCCGGCGGCACGGCGACCACGGACCCGTCCGGCCGGCCGGCGGTGCTCGGCCGGGCAGCCGGGGTGGCGTCCCGCCTGCTCCTGCGGCGCGGCAGACCACCGGGCGTGGTGTCCATGGTTTCGGCGCCTTCGGTGCTTTCGGTACTTTCCACGGGGACGGCGTGCCGGGCCGGCACGGGGACCGGCTCGGCCCTCTGCACAGCGGGCCTGGCCGGCTCGGTGACGGGGGCGGGCAGGTGGCTGAAGTACTTGTGGGGAACCACCACGACCACGGAGGTACCGAGCCACGGCGAGTCCGCGAAGGTGACCCGGATGCCGTAGCGGCGCGCGAGGGCGCCCACCACGCGCAGGCCCAGGTTGGCGTCCTCCGAGATGCCGCCGAGACCGGGGCCCTTCGAGGTGCCCGCGATGGACTGCTCCGCCTCGCGCTTCCGCTCGTCGCTCAGGCCCTTGCCCGCGTCCTGGATCTCGATGCCGACACCGTTGGGCACCTCCTTGCCGGAGACGACCACGGGCTCGGTGGGCGGCGAGTAGCGGGCCGCGTTGTCCAGGAGGTGGGCGAAGATCAGGGTGAGGTGATCCACCAGACCGCCGTCGACGCCGAGTTCGGGCAGGTGGCGGACCTGGATGCGGTTGAAGTCCTTGATGCGCCCGATACCGCCACGCACCACGCTGAGCAGTCGCTGCGGCTCCTGCCACTGGCGTCCGGGCCGGTCCGAACCACCGAGTACGCCGATGCTGGCGGCGAGACAGTCGGCGGGCCCGATCTCCTGGTCCAGCTCCATGAGGCCCTGGGCCACTGCCGGCAGCCGCCCGTGTTCGCCCTGCATCTCGTGCAGCCGGCCGCGCAGGCGGCCTGTCAGTACGTGGATCCGGCTGCCGATACCGACCACGGCCTGCTCGGCGGAGGTGGAACGATTCAGCTCCTCTTCGACCCCGAGCAGCGAGGTCCGCAGGACCCTGCGGAGAGGGGCACGCAGCTCCGGGCTCGCGTCGGCCTCCTGGCCGACCTCGGCCAGGATGTCGTCGATGGCCTCGCCCTCACGGAGCCGCCTGAACGCTTCGGGAAGGTGACTGTCCGCGATTCGGGCGACGACGGACTGCTTGAACTTCAGCCGTTCCTCAGCCACGCGGGCCCGTTCGGCGATGTCGTTCTCGTACGCCTGTGCCTGCTCGGCGAGCCGGGCCTCGAAGACAGCCGCCTGCTCGCCGAGTTGTGCCTCCAGGGCGGTGCGCTCGGCCGCGAACCTCTGCTCCCTGCCCCGCACGTCCGCGTACAACTGCTGGGAGTGCTCGGCCTGGGCCGAGCGAAGTTCGCCGTCCGCGCGGCCGAGCCGGGTCCGGGTCCGGACGAGAAGCCGTACACATGCCGCGCCGGCGACGGTGACCGCGGCACCCGCGAACGTCGCGGGTATCTGGACCTGTTCCGGTCCCGCCACTGCGGTGGCGACGGTTCCGGCTCCTAAGGCCAGCGGCATCAGCCACCAGCCGTGCCAGGCGACCGGCGCTCGTGCCGTCGGGGGTGGAGTGGCAAGTTCCATCTGCATCCTTCGAGAGCAACACAATCGAACGGGGGTAGTGCGCAGCGCCGCACAGGCCGCGCGGGCAGCGCGGCGGCGGCCGAGTGAGTTCGAGTCAACTCACCGCGCCGCAGGGGAGCCTATCGGGTTTCGATCACAAGTGATCAACTCCCCTCCGCATACCGGGAGGTATTCGATCACGCTCTGGCCGGAACTCTCCGGCCGCCCCCGCGTGCAGTGGAAGACGGGAGCCGTCGGCAGGGCGCGCCACCCGGACGCGCGGACGTAAGGGCCCTGGCGGGAAGCCGCCGAAGGGCCGGAAAGAGCCTTCGGCCCATACCGAAGGCTCTTCCGGAAGGCGGATCGGCGGACGAGCCGCGCCGCGGTCGGTGCCGCAGCAGGGGCGGGCCGCAGCGTCAGCCCGCCGGCGCGTCCACAAGGGCGGTGCGATACCGCAGGGCAGGGGCCTGAGGGGCCTGAGCGGCAGACGAGTCGGGCTGTACGCCGGGTTCTGTCGCCCGGTCGCCTCGCGGCGGCCGGGGAGACGGCCATCCATCTAGGACCGGCATTGCTGCCGGTCTCGTGCGGTCTACCCGCGAACTCGGGCGGGCAGCCCTCGGACGTTCGCGCAGGAGCACCGGGGTGCTCCCTCTTGACCTTGCTCCGGGTGGGGTTTACCTAGCCGCCTGAGTCACCTCAGGCGCTGGTGGTCTCTTACACCACCGTTTCACCCTTACCGAGGACCGAGGTCCCCGGCGGTCTGTTTTCTGTGGCACTGTCCCGCGGGTCACCCCGGGTGGCCGTTAGCCATCACCCTGCCCTGTGGAGCCCGGACGTTCCTCGGGAGGATCCGGGGATCCTCACGCGGCCGTCCGCCCGGCTCGTCTGCCGTGGTGACCATGCTACCCGGCGGGGGCGGCGGTGAAGGCCGCGATACCCGCCTCCCAGGCAGCAGAGAGGTCGGCGCCCGGGGGGAAGCTGCCGTTGAGTTCGAGGACCACCATCCCGTGGGCGAATGCCCAGGCAGCCCGGGCCCGGTCCTCGTCGCCCCCGGCGGCACGGAACAGCGGAGCGGCCGCGGCGTCGGCCGCTCCCGGGGCGGGGAGGGTGCGGCCCATGGTGAGGAGGTAGAGGTGCGGGTGGGCCAGGGCGTAGGTGCGGTAGGCGGTGGCGAGCGCGGAGAAGGAACCCGGGGCCGCCGCCTCGGCGGCCGAGAGGACCCCGGCCGTCTCCCGGAGCATCTCGGCGGCCAGCGCCGCCACCACGGACGACTTGTCCGGGAAGTGCTTGTAGAGGGACGGCGCCTTGACACCCACCCGGTCGGCGAGCCGTCGCATGGTGAGCGCTTCGGGGCCGTCGGCCTCCAGCAGGGCGCGCGCGGCGGCGATGATCTGCCGGGGCCTGCTGGCGGCGGGGGCGGTGGCGAGGTCACTCACGCATAAGGCCTTCCCTGGTACGGAGTCGGTACGCAGTCCGTAGCCGAGGACGTGATCGTACGAGATACGGACAAGCCGGTCGCCGGGGGCCGGTCTGCGGCACGCGCGTCCGTGCGGGCCGCAGGGGCGGACGGACGGCCCGCACGGGACGGTCGCGGTACTCACGCCGGCGCGAACAGCACCTTCGACGAGCCCGGGTCGGCCTGCGTGAGCCGGACCCGCAGCCGTTCGCCCAGCGGGAGCGGCGGGCCGGACTCGATCCGGGCGACGATCGCCGGGTCCTCGATGTGGACGGTGCCGACGGCCGGTTCGTTGTCCTTGACGTCGATCACGAACCCGTCGAAGACCTCGCCGACCTCGCCCGCGAGCAGCGCCGCCTCGACGAGGTCGACGCACTCACGCTCCACCGTGTTCGCGCGGCGGGTCCCCTCGGCCATCTCCTTCGGCAGGCCGGGCAGGGCCCGGACCACCCATTCCGGTGCCTGCCGGCCGGCGGTCGCGGCGAGGCACAGCTCGGCGGTGTAACGGTCGACGAGGCGGCGCAGCGGCGCGGTGCAGTGGGTGTAGAGCTCGGCGACGGCGGCGTGCACGGCGGGGGTGGGGAGCTCGCCGTGGTCGAACACGCTGTAGCCGGCGCCCCGCAGGAGCGTGGTGCACTCCTGGAGGAACGCCGCGTGGCTGCCCTTCGCCGGGTCCAGCGAGCGGATCACTTCGGCGTAGGGGACATGGTGCGGCCATTCGACGCGCAGGGCTTCGGCGGAGCGTCTGAGCCGGGCGACCGCGCCGTCGGGCGCCACCGGCAGCGTACGGAGGATGCCGGTGCCCGAGTCCCGCATGATCCCGGCGGCCGCCATGCCGGTGAGCAGCGAGATCTGCGCGTTCCAGCCTTCGGCGGGCACGGGCGCGCGGTAGTCGAGGCCGTAGGTTCCGTCGCGCCCGACGATCTCTTGCTGGGGCACGTCGAGCGAGATGCCGCCGCGGGCGATCTCCTGCTGTTGGCGCAGCAGGCCGATGTCCCTGAGCAGGGCGAGGGGCTCCTCGGCCGTACCGGCGTCGATCTGCCGCTGGACGCCCGCGGGGTCGAGCTTCGCGCGGCTGCGTACGAGGGCGCGGCGCACCTCTGCGGTGACGGCACGGCCCTCCGTGTCGAGGTCGATGCGCCAGAGTGCGGCGGGGCGCGTCTCGCCGGGGAGGAGGCTGGCGGCTCCTTCGGAGAGCACCGGGGGGTGCAGGGGGACCTTGCCGTCGGGGAAGTACAGCGTCGTCACCCGCCGGTGGGCCTCGGTGTCCAGCGCTCCGCCGGGCCGGACGAAGGCGGCGACGTCGGCGATGGCGTAGTGCACCCGGAAGCCGTGTCGGCGCCGCTCCAGATGCATCGCCTGGTCCAGGTCCTCGGAATCCGGCGGGTCGATGGTGAGGAACGGAAGGTCGGTGGCGTCATGGTGGCCGGAGACGTCCGGTGTCCTCGCCGCGTCCCCGGCCTCGGCGAGTACGGCGGGCGGGAAGCCGGCCGGCAGGCCGAGCTCGGTGCGCAGGGCTCGCAGGGCCGCCCGCAGCGGGGTGCCGTCTGCGCCGGTGATGTGTAGCTGGCGGCGGGGCATGCCACCGAGCGTAGGCCGGGGCCGTGGGGTCGGCATCCCGGTCGGCCGGGCCGGCTCCGGGCGGACCGGCCCGTACCCTTGCCGGAGGGTCTCCGCGCGTGAGGGGGCCCTGTGCCGCGTATGAAGGAGATCGCCCGTGCTCGTGCTGTTGCCGCCCTCCGAAGGTAAGGCCGCCTCGGGGCGCGGGGCACCGCTGAAGCCGGAGTCCCTGTCCCTGCAGGGTCTCGCCGACGCCCGGGCGGCGGTCCTCAACGAGCTGGTCGAGCTGTGCCTGGCGGACGAGGACAAGGCGCGTGAGGTGCTCGGCCTGAGTGAGGGGCTGCGGGGCGAGGTCGCGAAGAACACGGAGCTGCGCACGGCCGGGACCCGGCCCGCCGGGGAGATCTACACCGGTGTGCTCTACGACGCCCTGGACCTGGCCACGCTGGACGCGGCGGCCAAGCGTCGCGCCGGGAAGTCGCTGCTGGTCTTCTCCGGGCTGTGGGGCGCGGTTCGGGTGGGCGACCGGATCCCGTCGTACCGCTGCTCGATGGGGGTGAAGCTGCCGGGCCTGGGCGCCCTGAACGCGTACTGGCGCGCGCCGATGGCGTCGGTGATGCCGGAGGCGGCCGGGGACGGGCTGGTCCTGGATCTGCGATCGTCCGCCTACGCCGGGGCGTGGAAGCCCTCGGGCGAGGTCGCGGAGCGCACGGCGAGTGTGCGGGTGCTCCAGTCACAGGTGGTGAACGGCGTGGAGAAGCGGTCGGTGGTCAGCCACTTCAACAAGGCGACCAAGGGCCGGATGGTCCGGGACCTGCTGCTGGCGGGGGCGCGGCCGAAGGGTCCGGCCGAGCTGGTGGAGGTGCTGCGCGACCTCGGACACGTCGTGGAGGTGCAGGCCCCCGGGCGGGCCGGGCGGCCGTGGGCGCTCGACGTGGTGGTCACCGAGATCCACTGATCGCACGGGGGCGCGTCGGTCCACGGATCACACGGGGCACGTCGGTCCACTGATCACACACGTCTTCGCTGATCACCTACGCACGGTGGCCACTGACACACGGGCGCAGCGCCGACCGACCGTCGAGCGTTGCAGCATACGCAACGCGCGTTGCGCATTGTGCGGTTATCGCGGCAGGATGAGTCCATGACCTCCTCCGCGCCCGCCGCCGTGTCCGCTTCCGTGCTGGACCTCGCCCCCGTAGTCCCCGTCGTCGTGCTGGAGGACGCCGCCGACGCGGTGCCGCTGGCGCGTGCGCTCGTCTCCGGCGGGCTGCCCGCGATCGAGGTCACGCTGCGGACGGCCGCCGCCCTCGACGCGATCCGGGCGATCGCCTCGGAGGTCCCCGGAGCGGTGGTCGGCGCGGGCACGGTGATCTCCCCCGCACACGTGACGGAGACCGTCGCGGCGGGAGCGCGCTTCCTCGTCAGCCCGGGCTGGACGGACGCCCTGCTGGACGCGATGACGGCGTCGGGTGTGCCGTTCCTGCCGGGCGTATCGACGACGTCCGAGGTGGTCGCGCTGCTGGAGCGCGGGATAACGGAGATGAAGTTCTTCCCCGCCGAGGCCGCGGGCGGCACCGCCTACCTGAAGGCCCTGTCCTCCCCCCTCCCCCAGGCCCGGTTCTGCCCGACGGGTGGCATCTCGCTCGCATCGGCGCCGTCCTACCTCGCCCTGCCCAACGTCGGCTGCGTGGGCGGCAGCTGGATGGTGCCCGGTGACGCGGTGGCGGCGAAGGACTGGGCGCGCGTGGAGCGGCTGGCTGCCGAGGCGTCGGCGCTCGGACGAGGCTGAGACCGAGGCCGAGCACCGCGATCGGCCCGAACACCTGGACGTTCGGGCCGGCTCACGCACCCGACGCGCGGGTCGGCTCACGGCCGGACCCGAGGATGATCGGCTCACCGCGAACGGCCCTAGGTCGCCTCACCGCGAACGACCCGAGGATCGGACACGCGGATCGGCTCACGGGCCGGACGCGCGGGTCCGCCAACCCGGCCCGCGGATCGGCTCACCGACTCGACGCACGGTGGATCACCCGCTCGTCGACGAGCGGTTCAGCTCGCCGCCTGGACCGCGTACAGCAGGCCGATGCCCAGGGCGAGCACGCCCAGCAGGAGCCGTAGCCCCGTCTCGGGGAGGCGTGGCTGGAGCCAGGCCCCGAGGTAGCCGCCGCAGAGCCCGCCGAGGCCGCATGCCAGGCCCAGCGCCCAGTCGGGCGCGATGTCGCCCGTGGCCGTCAGGGACAGCAGCGCGTAGGTGCCCGCCCCCGCCAGGGACGTGACGAACGTGCAGGCGAGCGCGGCGGGAGCGACCTTGGCGACGGGCACCCCGCGCCCGACGAGGATCGGGCCGAGCAGGGAGCCTCCGCCGATGCCGTAGACACCTCCCGCGATGCCGACGGCGAGGGCGAGGCCGGTGGTGGCACGGGGCGACGGTGCTGCGGCGGCCGCAGTGCGGCGGGCGGGACGCAGCGTACGGGCGCACAGCCACGCGCCCAGCGGGAGCAGCAGGACGGCCATGAACGCCCGGAAGACCGTGGGGCCCGGCACCGCGAAGACCCGGATCACCGCGCCGATCACGACCCCCGGCACGGCGCCCACCACGAGCAGCCGGGTCAGCGGACCGCGCAGCCCGCCGTTGCTGCGGTAGCGCAGGAGGGCTCCGGGACAGGACACCACGTTGTACAGCAGATTGGTGGGGGTCACGGCCGGGCTCGGCACTCCCAGAATGCTGACCTGCACCGGCAGCAGGAACACGGCACCGGAGACGCCCACGGGCGCGGTGGCCACAGAGATCAGCAGTCCGGCGACGAAGCCCAGGAGTCCTGTGGACCAACTCACCGAGGCGCCGCTACCGCAGGTGTGACGTGTCGTTGAGGAGTCTCAGCGACGGGTTCCCGTCCGCGTAGTACGCCACCGTCGAGACGGAGGCGGGCGAGAGCTCCATGCGGAACAGCGACTCCGGCGGGGCGCCCAGCGCGAGCCGGACCAGGGTCTTGATCGGGGTGACGTGCGTGACCAGGAGCACCGTGCGGCCCGCGTAGCGGGCGATCAGCCGGTCGCGCGTCGCGGAGACCCGCTCCGCCACCTCGGCGAAGCTCTCGCCGCCGCCCGTGGGCGCCACGTCGGGGGACGCGAGCCAGGCGGTGAGGTCGGCGCCGTGGCGCTCCCGCACCTCGGCGAAGGTGAGGCCCTCCCACACTCCGAAGTCCGTCTCGCGCAGCCCTTCCTCGATGCGGACCTCCAGGCCGAGGCGGACGGCCACGGCTTCCGCCGTCTCGCGGCAGCGGCGCAGCGGGGAACTCACGATCTCCTCGACCGTGCCACGCGCGGCGAACGCCTCCGCCGCGCAGGCGGCCTGGTGCCGGCCGGTCCCCGACAGCTCGGGGTCCCTGCCGCCGCTTCCCGAGAACCGCTTCTCAGGGGTGAGTGCCGTCTCGCCGTGCCGGAGCAGGACGAAGGTGGCGGGCGCGCCCAGGTCGGGGGCGCTGCCCCAGCCCACCTGCACGGACTCCGCCGGAGCCGCCTGTGGGGTCACCGTCGCCGGGCGGGCGGCGGCCATCGCGGCGCGGACCTTCGCCGCGCCCGCCACCGCGTCGCCGGGCGTCCCCGCCGGGGAGGGTGCGGAGCCGGCCGGTGTGCGTGGAGCGTCCAGCTCGGCCGTCGAGGACGCCCGGTCCCACTGCTCGCCCCGCCTGCCCGCGTCCATCGCCTCGTTGGCGAGCCGGTCGGCGTGCTTGTTCTGCGCGCGCGGGATCCACTCGTACGTGACCGAGGAGGCGGGCAGGATGCTCGCGGCCTCCGCGGCGAGCGGCTTCATGCCGGGGTGCTTGATCTTCCAGCGGCCCGACATCTGCTCGACCACCAGCGTGGAGTCCATCCGGACACGCACCTCCACGGGCGTGTCCGGGAACAGCTCCTTCACCGCCCTGAGACCGGCGATCAGGCCCTTGTACTCCGCGACGTTGTTCGTCGCGACCCCGATGTACTCGGCGGCCTCGGCGAGCGTCCCGCCGTCGAGGGGGTCGATGACGACCGCGCCGTAGCCGGCGGGCCCCGGGTTGCCCCGGGAGCCGCCGTCGGCCTCGACGACCAGCCTGCGGGGAGCGGACACTACAGGCCCGAGTCCGCGGTGCGCACCAGGATGCGGTGGCAGTTCTCACAGCGCAGGACGGTGTCGGGGGACGCCGCCTTCACGTCGTTGACCTCGGTGATGTTCAGCTCCAGGCGGCAGCCCTCGCAGCGGCGCTGGTAGAGCCGGGCCGCGCCGACGCCGCCCTGCTGGGCGCGCAGCTTGTCGTACAGCTTGAGCAGGTCGGCGGGTACGGCACCCGCGACGACCTCACGGTCCTTGGCCACGGTGGCGGCCTCGGCGTCGAGCTCCTGGGTCGCGGCGTCCCGGCGGGCGGTCGCGTCGTCGGCCTTGGCCTGCACCGCGCTGACGCGCTCGGTCAGTTCGGCGACGCGCTCCTGGGCGGACTCGCGGCGCTCCATGATCTCGAGGACGACGTCCTCCAGGTCGCCCTGGCGCTTGGCCAGCGAGGTGATCTCGCGCTGCAGGCTCTCCAGGTCCTTCGGCGACGAGACCGCGCCGGAGTCGAGCCGCTGCTGGTCGCGGACGGCGCGCTGGCGCACCTGGTCGACGTCCTGCTCCGCCTTGGTCTGCTCGCGGGTGGTGTCGCTCTCCTCGGTCTGCGAGGCGACGAGCAGGTCGCGCAGCTGCGCGAGGTCGCTGTTGAGCGAGTCCAGCTCGGCGTGCTCGGGCAGCGACGTGCGCCTGTGCGAGAGCTGCGACAGACGTACGTCGAGTGCCTGGACTTCGAGGAGTCGGATCTGGTCGGCGGGCGCGGCGTTCAGTTGGGGGCTCCAGAAGAGTGGTGGGTGGTCCAGGGGTCGGTGACCTGCTTCGAGACGTGGACCCTCAGGTCCCATCCGTGGCGGTCGGAAATCGCGTCGAGCTGCGCGGCGGCCTGCTCGCACCAGGGCCACTCGGTGGCCCAGTGCGCTGCGTCGACGAGGCCGAGCGGCGAGTGCTGAACGGCCTCGGAGGCCGGGTGGTGGCGCAGGTCCGCCGTGAGGAACGCGTCCACGCCGGCGGCGCGTACGGCGCCGAAGAGGCTGTCGCCGGAACCGCCGCTCACCGCGACCCGGCGCACGAGCGCGTCCGGGTCCCCGGCTGTCCGGATGCCCTGCGCGGTGGCGGGCAGTCCGACGGCGGCGCGTGCCGCGAAGTCGCGGAGGGTCTCGGGGTGGTCGAGCTCGCAGATCCGGCCGAGTCCGCGGTGCCCGCGGGAGTCGGTGGGGTCCGGCACCAAGGGGCCGGTGACCCGCAGGTCCAGGGCGGCGGCGAGGGCGTCGGAGACCCCGGGGTCCGCGGTGTCGGCGTTGGTGTGCGCCACGTGCAGGGCGATGTCGTGCTTGATCAGCCCGTGCACGACCCGGCCCTTGAAGGTGGAGGCCGCGACCGTCGTCGTACCGCGCAGATAGAGCGGGTGGTGGGTGACGATCAGCTGCGCGCCGAGGGTCCGGGCCTCGTCGGCCACCTGCTGGACGGGGTCGACGGCGAAGAGGACCCGGTCGATCTCCGCACCGGGGTCACCGCAGACCGTGCCGACGGCGTCCCATTCCTCGGCCCGCTCGGGAGGCCAGAGGGCGTCGAGTTCGGCGATGACTTCAGACAGACGGGGCACGGAGGAAAGGCTACCTGTCCGCCGTGCCCCGTCGCCCCTGGCCGCCGGGGCCCGTGCAGTGGGAACGGCGGCCGGTGCGAATCGTTACGCGACGAGGTCGGCGCGGAGGTCGCCGAGGACCAGCTTCGCGGAGGTGACGCCGAGACCGAGGTACCACGTCTCGTCGGAGACGTCCTTGGCCTGGCCCGCCTTCACCGCCGCGAGGTTCTTCCACAGCGGGTTGGCCCGGGCGGTGTCGCGCTCGGTGGCCTTCGCGTCACCGTAGACCCCGGTGAAGATCCAGTCGGCGTCCGCCTGGTCCATGTTCTCGGAGCTGATCTCCGCGGCGAGATCGTCGATCTGCTGGTTCCCGGGCCGGGGCAGGCCGACGTCCTGGAGGATCGTGCCGATGAAGGACGCCTTGGCGTAGAGGCGGATCTTGTCGGGCATGTAGCGGACCATCGAGACGGTCGGCTTGTCCGGGCCGATGTCCTCGCCGAGCTTCTTCGCACTCACCTCGTAGGCGGCGAGTTCGGACTCCGCCTTCGCGGTCCTGTCGAGCGCGGCGGCGTTCAGGAGGTAGTTCTCCTTCCAGGTGAAGCCCGGGCGGATGGAGAACACGGTCGGTGCGATCTTCGAGAGCTCGTCGTACTTGTCCGCGGCGCGCAGCTGGCTGCCGAGGATCAGGTCCGGCTTCAGGCCGGCGATCGCTTCGAGGTTGAGGCTGTTGATCGTCCCGACGCTCGCCGGGTTCCCCGCGTCCTTCTTCAGGTACGACGGGATGGCGTCGTCCCCCTCGGACGGGGCGTAGCCGACGGGCTTCACACCGAGCGAGACGACGTTGTCGAACTCGCCGACGTCCAGCACGACCACGCGCTCGGGCGCCGCCTCGATCACGGTGCTGCCCATGGCGTGGGTGACCGTGCGGGGGAACACGCCGGCTTCGGCGTCGGTCCCGTACTCCGCGGTCTTCTTCGCCGCGGCGGCGAAGTCCTTGCCGCCCGTGGCGACGGCCGCCTTCTTGTCGCCCCCCGTGTCACCACCCGCCGAGCCGCCTGCCGTGCCGCCGCCGCATGCCGAGAGGGAGAGGGCGGCGGCGACCGCGAGACCGATCGCGGCGGTGCCGCGGCGTCTGAGGGACATGTTCTGCTCCAGTTCGGGACGTACACAGGAAATTCTTAGGGAAGCCTCACCTTAGGCGCGTGAAGAAGCACAAGCACACTCCCCCCTGCCTCCGCAGGGAAATCGGGACATCGGCACCCTTATGTGTGAAGTGGTGTGGCTCGGATTGTCCGGCGGGGAGTGCGAAATCTAGCTTCGGTTGCCGGAGGTGACCGGACCATGACTGCCTGTGCCATCGAGGACAAGACCGCCGGAGTCACAAGCACTGCCGCGGCGTCCCGGCCCGCGCCCGAGCCGGCGGGACCGGACGGGCCGGCCGAGCCCTCGGAGCCCCGCCCAGCGGGCGCGTCGGACGACGGCGCGGACCCGCTCAGAGCGGGCGCGTCCGACCGGGGCCCGGAACGCGCCACGGCGAGGGTGCCCGGCCCGGACGCCGGTCAGACGGCGAGGACGCACGACCCCGTCTCCGGGCCGGGCGGCGCCGGGATGCCCGACGCCACCCCCACCGTCGCGGTCGTCTCCATCGGCCCCGGCAGCGCCGATCCCGTGGCCCTCGGCCCCGTCGGCGTCGGTCCCGTCGGCATCGGTCCCGTCGGCATGCGTGCCGTGAGGCTCGGTCCTGGCATCGCCGGTCCCGGCGGCCGGGGCGCGTCCACGGCCTCATCTGTGAAGTCCGGCGCGCACGGCGGACCCGCAAGGGCTGTCGCGCCCGCCCCTCATGGCCCTTCCGTGCCGCCGGTCCCGCCGATGCCACCGGCCCCTCCCGTCCTCGCGTCGCCGGGGCCCTCGTCCTTCGTACCGCTCGTGCGGACCGGGTCCCCCGTGTCTCCCGGGCGGATCCAGGCACCACGGACCGTCGCGACGGCCATCCCCACGGGCCCGTCGCGGCCCCTGCCGCCCTCGCTCACCCTGTCCGCCGACCACGCGTACGCGGCGCGGCTGACCACGGCGGGGCAGGCGGGCGAGCACTCCTGGTTCCCCGAGCGCTGGACACTGGACGGCCCCGAGCCCTACGCCGTGCCCCTCCCCCTCGACCAGCCGGAGGACGCCGAGGCCGATGTGCTGCCGCTCTCGGACGGGCGGGTCCTGATCCGGCGGCGGGTGGAGGCCGACCGGCACACGTTCTCGCTGCTCTATCCGACCGGTCCCGGCACGGGTGAAATCCTGCTGGGGGTCCTCGACTGTGCGGACCTCACGCTCCTCCCTCCGTCCCCGGACGGCGTCGGCGTTTTCGCCCTGCTCCCCGGGGAACGCTCCACCGGTGTCTGGCTGGTGACGGGCGGGGCGTTCGGCCCCGAGCATGTCGCGGACGTCCCGGGGCGCTGTTCGGGCGGAGTCTGGCTGGACCGTGAGGGCCGTCTGCTCGCGCTGGACCGGCAGATGCCCGGCGGCGGCCCGGTGAAGGCGGTCGTCGTGGACCTGGAGCGCGGCGGCGAGGTGACCCCGCTCCTGCAGATCGCGCCGGAGAGCAACGACCGGTTGCTGCTGGCCGACGCCGACAGCGGCCTGCTTCTGGTCCGGTCGGACGCACCGGGCCACGACCGGCTCGGCTGGGGCGTGCTCGGCAGCTGTCTCCCGGTGCGGTTCCCGGAGTGCCTGCGCACACCGGACGGGACGCTGACCCCGTTCGCCGTGCAGCCGGGCCAGATGCTGATGCCCGAGAGCTGCGCGGTGGCTCTGCGGATCGACGGTGCGGCGGGCAGCTGGGTGGGGCTGTGGCGTCCGGCGGGACGTCGGCTGCACCAGTTCGCGGCGCCCGGCGGGTGGCTGGCCGGATCCGGGTTCTGGACCCGGGACGGCGTGCTGCACCTGCCGTACGCGCAGGAGGGCGCCCCCTGTGCCGTGGCGCTGCTGGAGGCTCCCGTGGACGAGCCCCGCCGGACCGCCGCGCCCGGAACGGACGCGTCCGGCCACACCCCGGCTTTCGGTGTGTGCAGACCCGTTCCGTTGGGGCAGGCGCCTCTCACCGGGCGCACCGCACCTGGATAAACTCTCGACGGGGCTACGCAGCCGTTCCGCGCGGGCGCCGACGGTGACCGTGCCGGGGGCGGCGGGGCTGCGACACACACGTAAGCGATTGCAACGGGGAGACTTCCCACATGTCTGAAGCCCGAACCGACACGACCCAGACGCGTCCGCCGGAGGCGGACACGGACCGGGGCGAAGCCGGCGGCTACGGAAAGCACCGAGGAGGCGCATCGGCGGACAGCGCGGCCGCGCAGCCGCACGGCCGTCACCGCCGCCCCTCCGAAGGGGGTGGCAGTGCGGCGGCCTGAAACCGCTCCGTAGGACACGAGGGCCGTCGCAGCCGCCGGGCTGCGGCGGCCCTTGTGTGCGGCGTGCGTGCGGCCCGTCAGCAGGGCTGGCTCTGACCTCCGGCACGGTACGGCGTCCGGCCGGCGGGCGTACCGGCGCCGTCGCGGTGGGCCCGGCCGCAGGGCACCTCTTCGGGCCCGAGGCCGTCAGGCCTCCGGGGAGTGCAGCGCCGCCGGGGCGGCCTCCTTCCCGGAACGCCCCCCGAGGCCACCGGCTCGCGAGCCCGGGCCTCTCCGCGTGTCCGTTTCCCGGCTTCCCGGCAGCCAGATCAGCATCATCAGTGCTCCTGCCGTCAGCACCAGGGCGGACGTGCGGAAGGCCAGGGCGTATCCGGCCGTGATCTCCGCGGCGCCCGTCGAGCCCCCGGTGCGGCCCGCCGCGACCGTGGAGAGCACGGCGAGGCCCAGCGCACCGCCCATCGTCCGGGAGGTGTTGACCAGTCCGGAGACGAGTCCGGCGTCGCCGGGGGCCGCTCCGGAGGTGGCGAGCGTGGCCAGCGGGGTGGAGGCCAGTCCGACTCCGGCCATCATCAGGACGCCGGGGAGACAGACCGCGGTGAGGTAGGAGCCGTCCACGCCCATGGTGGACTGCCAGCCGAAGCCGGCCGCGGCGACGAGGACGCCGGTCACCGCCAGGGGCTTGGCGCCGGTCCGCGCCATGATCGCGGGTGCGGCCTTCGCGCCCACGAAGACGGCGGCGGAGCTCGGCACGAGCGCGAATCCGGCCTCCAGCGGTGTGTAGCCCAGCACGTTCTGGGCGTAGACGGTCATGAAGTACCACATGCCGAAACTCGCCGAACCCAGGATCAGCATCGACACGTTCGCCGCCGACACGGCGCGCACCCCGAGTACGCGCAGCGGCATCAGGGGCGCGGCCGCCCTGGCCTCCACCAGGACGAACACGCCGAGCAGCGCCGGGCCGCCGAGCAGGGGCACCAGGGTGGCGGCGCCGGTCCAGCCGGCGGCCTCGGTCTGTACGACGCCGTACGCCGTCGTCGCCAGGCCCGCCGTGACGAGCACCGCGCCCAGCAGGTCCACTCGGCGCCGGTCGCCCGCCCGGCCCTCCGCCAGCCACACCGCCGCGCCGGCCAGGACGAGGACACCGACCGGCACGTTGATGAGCAGCACCCACCGCCAGGAGAGGGCGTCGGTGAGCACCCCGCCGATCAGACCGCCGGCCGCTCCGCCGCCCGCGCCGACCGCCATCCAGGTGCCGATCGCCCTGGTCCGCGCGGCGCCCTCGGGAACGGCGGCGGTGAGGATCGTGAGCGTCGCCGGGGACAGCACGGCCGCGCCGAGTCCCTGTCCCGCGCGGGCGGCGAGCAGCTGCCAGCCCTCCTGAGCGAACCCGCCGGCGAGTGAGGCAGCGGTGAAGAGCCCGAGCCCGGTCAGGAACATGCGTTTGCGGCCGTATATGTCCGCCGCCCGTCCGCCGAGCAGCATGAAGCCGGCGAAGGCGATCGAGTAGGCGTTGACGACCCACTGCAGCCCGGGGCCGCTCAGGCCCAGGTCGGTCCGCATGGAGGGCAGCGCCACATTGACGACGGACACATCTAGGACGACCAGGAACTGGCCGGTGCAGGCGGCCGCGACCACGGCCCACGTACGGGTTCTCGATCGGGCGGGAGGCAGCGTGGGCGGGGGGACGTCAACCATGGGTGTCATACTCCCAGGCCATTCGTGCCCCGTACATTGGTTACCGATCCCCCATCGGTCCCGTCGGGCCTCCGCCCTCTGGCGTAGGCCCTTCGCCGACTTCCCTCTTTTTACGCCGCGTTCACCGGAATATCGCGGGCGTACGGAAGTGTTCAACATGCACACACTTGGTGGTGAGCGCCGCCCGCGGGCGGCGCTCACGCACGCTCCACCCAGCTCGATCTTCCCCACCTTTCCCTGCCCGGAGGCCTCACGTATGCGACGGACGACGAACCAACGGCAGGGCCTTCACACAGAGCTCCCCGACCCGCGCAAGGGCAAGGGCAAGGGCGGTGTCGTTCCCGTACTCGCCTTCGCGGGGATCACCGTCGCGGTGATGCAGACCCTGCTCGTGCCCGTCATCAAGGACCTGCCGTCCCTCCTCGGCACCGACCCGGCGAACGCGACCTGGGTGATGACGGCCACCTTGCTCGCCGGGGCGGTCGCGACCCCGATCATGGGGCGGCTCGGCGATCTGTACGGCAAGCGGCGGATGCTGCTCGCCAGTCTCGCCGTGATGGTGTTCGGATCGCTGATCTGCGCCTCCACCGACGACCTCGTGGTCATGATCGTCGGACGGGCCCTCCAGGGCTTCGCCATGGGTGCCATACCGCTGGGGATCGGCATCATGCGCGACGTGCTGCCGCGCGAGAAGCTCGGCTCGGCGATGGCCCTGATGAGCTCCTCCATAGGCGTGGGCGGCGGACTCGCGCTGCCCGCCGCCGCACTCGTCGCCCAGCACGCCGACTGGCACGCGCTCTTCCTCGGTTCGGCCGCGCTGGGTGTGCTGGCCATGACCCTGACTGTCCTCGTGGTCCCGGAGCCCCCGCTGCGCGCCCCGGGACGCTTCGACCTCGTCGGCGCGCTGGGGCTCTCCCTCGGCCTGGTCTGCCTGCTCCTGCCCGTCACCAAGGGCAGCGACTGGGGCTGGACCTCCCCACTGACACTCGGGCTGATCGCCGCGTCCCTGGTGATCCTGGTGCTGTGGGGCCTGTTCGAGCTGCGCTCCCCGGCACCGCTGGTCGATCTGCGTACCAGCGCACGCCGTGAGGTGCTGCTCACCAACCTCGTCTCGATCATGGTCGGGGTCGCCTTCTACGCCGTCTCGCTGGTCCTGCCGCAGCTGCTCCAGCTGCCCAGGTCGACGGGGTACGGCCTGGGGCAGTCCATGGTCGTGGCCGGGCTCTGCGTCGCGCCGCTGGGTGTGACCATGATGTTCGTCGCCCCGCTGTACGCCAGGCTCTCCGCCCGTCGCGGGCCCAAGACGACGCTGATCCTGGGCATGCTGGTGATCGCCGTCGGGTACGGCGCGGGGCTCGGCCTGATGAGCGCCGCCTGGCAGACCGTGGTGATCGCGGTGGTGCTGGGCGCTGGTATCGGGCTCGCGTACTCCTCGCTGCCCGCCTTGATCATCGGGGCGGTCGACGCCTCCGAGACCGGTGCGGCCAACGGCCTGAACACACTGATGCGGTCGATCGGCACCTCGTTGTCGAGTGCGGTGATCGGCATGGTGCTGGCGAACACATCGGTGCGGATGGGTTCGGTGGACGTCCCCACCATGGAGGGCTTCCGGACCTCGTTCGTGATCGCCACGGGAGCGGTGCTGATCGGCCTCGTGCTGGCCGCGTTCCTTCCGGCGCAGCGGCCGGCGCGCCCGGTGCTGCTGGCCAGCAGCGCGGGCGACGCTCTCGCCGCGGCGGAGTCCGCCGCCGCGGCGGTGCCGGTCAGCGCTCCGGAGCGTCGAACCTCGGCTCCGTAGCCAGCAGCTCGGACACACCGGTTCCGGCCGCGAGCTCCCGCGGCCGGGCACCACGGGTGAACAGCCGGGCGGGCCGGGCTCCCTGGACCGTCGCCTCGTTCTCGGTGACGCGGAGCCAGGAGCCCTCGCGCAGCCCGAGCACGGGGACGTCGTTCTCCTCCAGGAATTCGGTGAGCCGCTCCTCGCGGGTCTCACCCTTGTGGGTACTGGCCGGGTCCGGGTCCAGGTAGTGCGGGTTGATCTGGAACGGAACCAGTCCCAGCGCGTCGAAGGACGGCGGCTGCACGATGGGCATGTCGTTGGACGTGCGGAGGGTCGGCGCTGCCATGTTGGTGCCGGCGCTGGCCCCCATGTAGGGCATTCCGTTCCGTGCCGCGTCGCGCACCGCGTCGCGCAGGCCGGTGCGGTACAGGGCTGCGAGGAGCCGGAAGGAGTTGCCCCCGCCGATGAACACGGCGTCGGAGGCGGCGAGTTCCGCGACGGGATCGGAGTTCTCGTGGACTCCGCGCACGGTGACGCCGGACGGCTCCAGCGCCGCGCGGACGCGCACGGTGTACGTGGTGTGGTCGGCCAGCGCGTACGGCACGAAGGCCAGCCGGGCGTTCGCGGGGAGGAACGCGGTGACGGTGTCCAGAGCGTGCTCCAGATAACCGCGGCCGTACTGGGTGGAGTTGGAGAGCAGCAGCAGATTCACGGGTGTTCCTCGCGGGGGCAGGACGGCGGCACACGGAGGCCGGCCGGGCGGTGTAGGGGCAGGGGTCAGGCGGTGCGGGGGCGCCCCGCGCGGGACTTCGGCCGCTGGGGCGGGTGGGTGAGCCGCTGCTCCAGCAGGTGGGCGGCGTGCCGCAGCGCGTCGAGCCGGTCGTCGGGCGCACCCCGGAAGCGGTCCTCTCCCCCGCCGAGGCTGAGACTGCCGTAGGGCTCGCGCCCCAGGAACACAGGGACGGCGACGGTGGCGATCCCGGTGTCGTACTCGCCGACGGTCCACGCGTACCCCTGGGCGCGGACCTTCAGGAACTCCTGCTCCAGCAGGTCCGGGTCGGTGACCGTGCGGTCGGTGAAGCGCGCCATGGGCCGGCCGCGGAAGAGCCGGTGGCGCTGGTCGTCGGGCAGGTAGGCGTAGAAGGACTTGCTGGTGGCCCCGGCGTGCGCCGGGTAGAGCTCGCCTACCAGCGGGTAGTAGCGCAGCGGCCCGGTCTCCCCCTCCTCGGCGGCCACGCACCGCATGTGGAAGCTGTCGGGCAGGCAGAACAGGACGGTGTCGCCGGTGGTCCGGCGCAGCTCCTCAAGCACCGGCGCGGCCAGCAGCTCCAGCGATCCGGAGCGCTCCCAGAGCCGGCCGAGCCGCAGCACCGCCGGTCCGATGCGGTAGCGGCGGGTCACCGGGTCGGACACCAGGAAGCCGCGGCCCGCGAGTGTGGCCAGCAGGCGCTGGGCGACCGAGGTGTCCCAGCCGAATTCCTCGGCGACCTCGGTGACGCCCCAGTCGGGCCGGGTGCGCTCGAAGGCGAGCAGCACCAGGAGGGCACGGTCGACGGTTTGCAGGGCCCCGGTGGGGGTGCGCCGGTCCAGATCGAAGTCGGCCATCAGCATCTCACCATTCAGACCTGAATTGCAGATAACGGGAAAGAGTTGCGTTCCACGGTAGCCGATCCCGAATGTTGCTCCAGCACCCCGCCCCGCGCTTCCCCGCAGGAGCGCCGGGCGGGTGTCCCGCTCCGGAGAAAGGCCCCCATGCTGAAGTACGTACTGGACATCGTCGAGCTGCTGGACGACCCGCAGGTCAGCGGCAAGTCGGTCGTCGGATACCTCGACTCCGTCGCCGGGCCCGAGGGCTCGTCCGCGCAGGTCACGACCGTCACCGGTGACCGGGGGGCGACGGACTTCGTACTCGTCCGCATCCCCGGCGCCCAGGGGCGTGCGGCGGGCGGCGGCGCCCGGACCCTCGGCGTGGTCGGCCGGCTCGGGGGCGTCGGCGCGCGGCCGGAGGTGACCGGGCTCGTGTCCGACGCCGACGGCGCGGCCTCGGCGCTCGCCACCGCCGCCAAGCTGCTGGACATGCGCCGCCGGGGTGACGTGCTGCCCGGCGACGTGATCGTCGCCACGCACATCTGCCCGGGAGCCCCGACCGAGCCGCACGACCCGGTGCCCTTCATGGGGTCCCCGGTGGACATCGCCACGATGAACCGGCACGAGGTCACCGGTGAGATGGAGGCCGTGCTCTCCATCGACACCACCAAGGGCAACCGGATCATCAACCACAAGGGCCTCGCCCTGTCGCCCACCGTCAAGGAGGGCTGGGTGCTCCGGGTGTCCGAGCAGCTCGGCGAGCTGCTCGCCGTGGTGACCGGTGAGCCGTTGGTCACGTACCCGGTGACCACGCAAGACATCACCCCGTACGGTAACGGTGCACACCACATCAATTCGATCCTCCAGCCCTCCACCGCGACCGCCGCCCCGGTCGTCGGTCTCGCGGTCACCTCGGCCGCCGCGGTGCCGGGCTGCCAGACGGGCGCGAGCCACGAGACGGACATCGCCTCGGCCGCCCGGTACGCCGTCGAGGTCGCCAAGGCCTTCGGCGCCGGAACCCTGGACTTCCACGACGCGGTGGAGTTCGACAACCTCGTCAACCGCTACGGGTCGCTGGCTCACCTGCAGACCTTCGGCCGCACACCCCAGGAGTCCTGATGGCTTCCGACAGCCGGGCCGCCGTCACGGCCCCCGAGACCAAGACCATCGGCAGCGACGACTACTCGCTCTCACGGGTGCCGCGCGACAAGCGCTTCGGCTTCTGGTCGATGCTCCTGCAGTGGCTGGCCCAGTCCGGGTCGATCTCCCAGTTCACGCTCGGCGCCACCATCGGTGTGGGCATGACCTTCGGGGACGCGTTCCTCGCCTTCACCCTCGGGGCGGTGATCCTGGAGATCGTGATCTTCGCGATCGGCCTGGCCGGGATGCGCGAGGGCCTGGCGACCCCGATGCTGACCCGCTGGGTGGGCTTCGGCCGCAACGGTTCGGCCCTGGTCAGCTTCGTCATCGCGGTCAGCCTGGTCGGCTGGTTCGGCGTCCAGAACACGATCTTCGGCAACAGCGTCTCGGCGCTCGTCGGCGGCCCGTCCTGGATGTGGTGCGTGTTCGCGGGCATCGCCATCACGGCCCTGGTGATCTTCGGGTTCCGCTACATGGCCCTGTTCGCGAAGATCGTCACCCCGCTCTTCTTCGGCATGGTCGCCTGGTCGGTGATCACCACACTGAACGACCACTCGCTCGGCGAGCTGGTCAGCTCGCCGCCGCCCGGTGAGGCGATCCCGCTGGCGGTGGCCGCCACAGCGATCGCGGGCGGCTACATGACGGGCGCGATCGTCTCCCCGGAGATGACCCGCTACAACAGGAAGGGCTCCCACGTCTTCGTGCAGAGCGCCTCCTCGATGATCCTCTCCGAGTACATCGTCGGCATGACCGGTGTGCTCCTCGGACACCTGGTGAAGTCCAGCGAGGTCTCGCACATCGTGCTCTCCACCTCGGGCGCGTTCGGCGTGATCGTGGTCCTGATGTCCACCGCCAAGATCAACGACTGGAACCTGTACGGCTCCTCGCTCGGCGTCGTCAACTTCTTCCAGGTCGTCTTCGGCAGGCGCCTGCACCGCGGGGTGGTCACCGTCGCCCTCGGTGTCGCCGGAACGCTCCTCTCCGCGGTCGGCATCATGACCCACTTCACGGAGTTCCTCTCCCTGCTGGGCGTGATGATCCCTCCGATCGGCGGGATCATCGTCGCGGAGTACTGGGTCGTGAAGCGCATGCGGCGGCCCCTGGACGAGACACGCGAGGCGCAGAGCCTGCCCGCGACATCGCCCACCTGGGTGCCGATGTCCCTGGCCATCTGGGTCGTCGCGTTCTGCGTCGGCAAGTTCTACGACGGCGGCATCCCGGCCCTCAACTCGCTGGCCACCGCCTTCCTGCTGTACTGCGTGCTCGGCCTGCTGGGCTGGATCAGGCCGTACGGCACCTCCACCCTGGACGACGACGCGCACACCCCCGCCCCCGCCGCCCACGTCACCACCCCGGCAGGAGCAGCATGAGCATCGTCCCCGCGTCCGAGCAGGCCCAGGAGGAGGTCGTCGGCCTCTGCGCCGAGCTGATCCGCTTCGACACGTCCAATCCCACCAGCGACGAGCGCGCCGCGGCGGACTGGGTGGTCGCCCGTCTCGCCGAGGCCGGTATCGACTCCGTGCTGGTCGAGTCCGCGCCCGGCCGGGCCAACGTCATCGCCCGCATCGCGGGCGCCGACCCGGCCCGGGGCGCCCTGCTGGTCCACGGCCACCTCGACGTCGTACCCGCCGACGCCTCCGAGTGGCAGGTGCCGCCGTTCTCCGGGGAGATCCGCGACGGCTACCTCTGGGGGCGCGGCGCGATCGACATGAAGGACACGGTCGCGGTCATGCTGGCCACCGCCCGGCACTTCGCCCGGACGGGTACTCGGCCTGCCCGTGATCTGGTCCTCGCGTTCCTCGCCGACGAGGAGGCGGGAGGGAAGTTCGGTGCGCACTGGCTGGTCGAGCACCGTCCCGAGCTCTTCGCCGGGGCCACCGAGGCGATCGGTGAGGGCGGCGGGTTCTCCTTCGCGATCGACGACACCCGGCGGCTGTACCCGATCGAGAACGCCCAGCGCGGCATGGCCTGGATGGAGCTCACCGCCACCGGGCGGGCGGGCCACGGCTCGTCCCCCAACGACGAGAACGCGGTGACCGATCTCGCCGAGTCCCTCACCCGCATCGGCCGCGAGACCTTCCCGGTGCGGCTGATCGAACCGGTCCGCGCCCTGCTGGAGGAGGCCGCCCGGCTGTACGGCGTCGAGTTCGACGAGGAGGACATCGAGGGCACGCTCTCCCGGCTGGGGCCGGTCGCCGACTTCATGCAGGTGGTGCTGCGCAACTCGGCCAACCCGACCATGTTCAGCGCGGGTTACCAGACCAACGTGATCCCGGGCAAGGCCACCGCCCGGGTCGACGGACGCTTCCTGCCGGGCCACGAGCAGGAGCTGATCGACACGATCGACCGGCTGCTGCTGCCCTCCGTCAGCCGCGAGTGGGTCAACCACGACATCGCGCTGGAGACCACGTTCGACGGCCCGCTGGTCGACGCGATGTGCGACGCGGTCCGCGCGGAGGACCCGGACGGCCACCCCGTGCCGTACTGCAACCCCGGCGGCACGGACGCCAAGGCGTTCACCCACCTGGGGATCCGCTGCTTCGGCTTCAAGGGGCTGAAGCTCCCGCACGACCTGGACTACGGCCGGCTCTTCCACGGTGTGGACGAACGCGTCCCGCTGGAGGGCCTGCGCTTCGGCGTCCGGGTCATGACCCGACTCTGGCAGAGCTGCTGACCTGACCCGGCAGCCCTGCCAGGGGCCTGCCCCGACCCGGGCCCACCCCACCCGTACGCCCCCGCCGATCCCTGTCGCGGGGGCGTACGGCACGATGGGACGCCGTCCGATCCACCGCCCCACCAGGAGGAACCCCGTGGCCGCCGAGACCGCTGCCCGTCCCGAGCCGGGAGTTCTCGCCGCCTTCGAGGCCGCCAAGGGCTTCATGCCGGTCCACGAAGGGCTCGCCCTGTACGCCGCCGCCGTCGAGGCCGGCACGCTGGGGCTGCCGCTCCTGGAGGTCGGCACCTACTGCGGGCGCTCCGCGATCCTGCTGGCGGACGCCGCCCGGGCTGCCGGGGTGACGGCCCTGACCGTGGACCACCACCGGGGCAGCGAGGAGCAGCAGCCGGGGTGGGAGTACCACGACCCTTCGGTGGTGGATCCGGAGATCGGCCTGATGGACACGCTCCCGACCTTCCGGCGCACCCTGCACAAGGCGGGTCTGGAGGAGCACGTGGTGGCGCTCGTCGGACGGTCCCCGCAGGTGGCGGCCGTCTGGGGCGGGGCGCTCGGCCTGGTCTTCATCGACGGCGGGCACACCGACGAGCACGCGAACGGCGACTACGAGGGCTGGGCCCCGAAGGTCGCCGACGGCGGTCTGCTGGTCATCCACGACGTGTTCCCGGACCCGGCGGACGGCGGCCAGGCCCCGTACCGCGTCCACCAACGCGCCCTGGCATCGGGGGCGTTCACCGAGATCTCGGTGACGGACTCCCTTCGCGTCCTTCGGCGTACGGGGCCGGGGAGCTGAGGGTCACGGATAGCATCGCGACGTGCGTCACCAAGACTTCGCTCCCCCCACGCCTCGTCCGGGTCCCCGCCGCAGGCCCGTCCTCGCCGCGGCGGCGCTGGCCGCCGTCTGCCTGACCGCCACCGGCTGCGTGGCCGACGGCGGGCCGGTGCCCGGCGCCGAGGAGGGAGCCGCGTCGCGGCCGGCCTCGTCCCCGCCGCCCTCCTCACCCTCGCCCCGGGAGCCGTCGGCCGCGGCCACGGGCCCCTCCTCGGAGCCCACGTCCGCCGAGCCCCTGCCGCGGGGCCCGCTCACGGGCCGCACCGTGGTGATCGACCCTGGGCACAATCCGGGGAACCGCGACCACACCCGGGAGATCAACAGCCAGGTGGACATCGGCACCGGCCGCAAGGAGTGCGACACCACGGGCACGGCCACCGACGCGGGTTACGCGGAGGCCCGGTTCACCCTCGACGTCTCGCGGAAGCTGCGCACACTGCTGGAGGAACGGGGCGCCAGGGTCGTCCTCACCCAGGACGGCGACCGGCCCTTCGGCCCGTGCGTCGACGAGCGTGCGCGGATGGGCAACAAGGAGAAGGCCGACGCGGTCGTCTCGGTTCACGCGGACGGTTCCGCAACCGGGAACCGTGGATTCCACGTCATTCTCCCCGCGGCGGTGAAGGGGGGCGACGCGGACACCGCGAAGATCGTGGCCCCTTCGCGTGAACTGGGGGTGCGGATTGCGGGGAATTTCGTACGCGTTACCGGAAGCGCCCCTTCCAATTACATCGGCGGCGGCACCGGGCTCGACACCCGTGACGATCTCGGGGGCCTGAATCTGTCCACCGTGCCCAAAGTCTTCGTCGAATGCGGCAATATGCGTGATCCGAAGGACGCCGCTCTGCTCACCAGCGCGGACTGGCGCCAGAAGGCGGCTCTCGGCATGGCCGAGGGCATCAGCAGCTATCTGAAGAGGTAGTTCTGCGGTGATGGTGGCGACATTGGGGGGATAGCCGGTCCGAGGTCCGGGCAGCATCACAACCCGCCCGGGCAGACGATAGATTCATCCGTACGATGGGGAGCCGCCCCCGAGCTTCGCGCCGTACCCGCCGTACAGGCGGCATCGACGACCGCCCCGACGAGACGACCGACTAAGGACCTTCACGTGAATATCCGCTCCCTCACTCGAGGCGACGGCGTGGTGATCGGAGCAGCGGTCGTGCTGTTCATCGCCTCTTTCCTCGACCTCTCCGGCTACGACTGCCCCTCGGGCGTGGACTGCTCGGGCTACAGCGCGAACGCCTGGGACTCGCTCTCCGTCCTCATGGGCATCTACCTGGCCGGCATCATCGGCGCCGCGCTGCTGATCGTCAGCCGCGCGATGCCGGGACGCAAGGTCGCCGGTTTCGAACTCGGCCAGTTCGGCGCCGCGTTCACCGTGTACTCCCTGTGGACCATGTTCTGGACGATCATCGACGCCGGTGACGCCGGCGCCGGCCTGATCCTCGGACTGCTGGCGGCCCTCGCGCTCGCCGGCGGCGCCGTGGCCACCCCGCTGGTTCCCGCGCTCAAGGCCCCGCTGATGGGCGCCCCGCGTCCCGCGCAGGCCGTGCAGCCCGCCTACGGCCAGCAGCCCTCCCAGGGCTACGGCTACCCCGGTGGCCAGCAGTTCGGCGCCCAGCCCGGCCAGCCCCAGCCGTACGGCGCCCAGCCCGGCCAGACGGGCCCTGGCCGGCCTGAGCAGCAGGCCGCCCAGCAGCCTTCGCAGGGCGGTGGGGCACCCGCCGGTGACTTCACCCCCTTCTGGTTCGCGGTGCCGGTGGCCCGTCCGCTGTACGGCGAGGACGGCGCCCCCAACCCGATCGCCGAGCTCGCGCCCGGCACGTGGTACCTCGCGGTGGAGCAGCGTGGTCCCGGGCTGATCGCCCAGACGCAGGACGGCCGTCGCGGCGTCCTCCAGGACACCACGGGCATCCAGCGCGGCTGAGCCCACGCACACGCGAGTGGCCCCCGCCCGGAAGGGCGGGGGCCACTGTCGTTCTCGCGCGCGACGGCAGTCGTCAGCCGAAGGACGACCTCTCCAGCCAGAAGTCCAGGAGCCCGCGGTCCCCCAGGACCTCCAGTCCGCCCTCGTCCGGCTTCTGCCGGCGGTTGAAGGCCAGCATCAGTTCGGTCACCGGGCCCCGGAGGGCCACGGTCGCCTTCTCGTGCGAGTGGCGCCAGGTGAAGCCTTCCTCGCCGAACTCGATCAGCCACTCCGCCCCGGGCACATCGGTGGCGTGCAGGTGCAGGGACCGTCCGCCGCCCCGCAGTTCGGCTGCCTCCGGGTCCCCCTCGGTCTGCGCGAAGGCGACGATCTGAAGCCACTCGGTGATCGTGTCGGCCGCCAGGTCGGATGCCACCTCGAAGGCCGTCCCGGTCGCGAGGGCGGCGTCCGCGCGGTGAACGGCGGTCTCGTGGGCCATGCGCCGGGCCCAGAATGCCGTCCGGCGTTCCCGGGCCCAGGTCCAGACCTCGGCGTCGGGGCCCGCCTCACGCAGCGCGCCCGCCGTCGCGGCGGCGCCCGCGGCCAGCCACTCGGCCAGAGCTGCCGGGTCGTCCCCGGACGGGCCGCCGGTGTCCGGCACCTGGCCCTCGGGAATGTCCTCGGCCGCCCGGGTACGGACGATCTCCCCGGCCCAGCGGTGCGCACCCCCGACGTGGACGGCGAGTTCGCGCAGGTTCCAGTCGGGGCATCCGGGGACGCGCAGTGTGAGGTCGGCGTCCTCGACCAGCTCGGCCAGTCGCCGGGTCTGGACAAGGATCTCGTCGCAGTAGCGCGCGTGCGCAAGGAGGGTCATCCCCGCACCCTATGCGGCGTACGACAGTCCTTTCAGCGCATTATCCGCCCAGTTGGGAGGTGGAGGGGACCTTGTTCTCCACCTCGGCGCCCGCGCTCTTCCCGGCGTCCTCGATGTCGTCGACGACGCTCTCGAAGGCCCCCACCTCCCCGGCGCACGCCGTACGGGTTTCACCCACGGTAAAGCGGTAATCCGGAGAGCATGTCTCCCAGAACAGGCACAGGAAGCAGTACCGCCGCACGTGTCATAGCCGTCGTCGCGGACATCATGGCGTTCATCATCATTCTGTGGATCCTGATGTACCTGCTCGACGCCAACCGGGGCAACGACCTGGTCCAGTGGGTCCAGGACTCGGCCCACTGGCTGGCCGGCTGGTCGTACGACCTGTTCACCTTCGATGAAGCGTGGGCTCGCGTCGTCGCCGGCTACGGTCTGGCCGCAGCCGTCTACCTGTTCGTCGGTCACGCCGTGGCGGGACGGATCCGCCGCTCCTAGCGGACGGGTTCCTCACGGCAGCAGTCCGGCTCCAGTCCCTTCGGCAGCCGTTCGCCACCGAAGACCGCGGTGGTCGCCTCGTCCCCCCCGAGCGCGGCCACCGCGAGCAGCAGTGATCCGGCGGTCCAGGTGGTGAGTTCCTCGGGCCATATGGCCCGCTCGCCCTCGAAGACGTATCCCGTCCAGTAGAGGCCGCCCTCGGCCCGCAGGTGCTGGACGGACTGCAGGATCTCCAGGGCACGGTCCGACTCGCCCGTCACCCAGAGCGCCAGGGCCAGTTCGCAGCTCTCGCCGCCCGTGACCCAGGGGTTGGGGAGCACGCAGCGCACACCGAGACCGGGGACCACGAAGCTCTCCCAGCCCTCCTCGATGCGCCGCGTCGCGGCCGTGCCGGTGACCGCGCCGCCGAGGACCGGGTAGTACCAGTCCATCGAGTAGCGGCTCTTGTCCAGGAAGCGCTCCGGGTGGCTGCGGATCGCGTGGCCGAGGGCGCCGGCCGCGAGCTCCCAGTCCGGCTGCGCCTCCTCGCGCTGTTCCGCCAGTGCCAGCGCGCAGCGCAGCGCCTGGTGGACGGAGGAGGAGCCCGTCAGCAGCGCGTCGGTGACGGGGGTGCCGTCGGGTTCCCGCTTCCAGCCGATCTCGCCGCCGGGCTGCTGGAGCCGCAGCACGAACTCGATCGCCGCGTAGACGGTCGGCCACATCCGGTCGACGAACGCGTCGTCGCCGGTGGCTAGGTAGTGGTGCCAGACGCCGACGGCCACGTAGGCGCAGAAGTTGGTCTCGCGCCCCAGGTCCGTCGGGCGGTCCGGATCGCCGTCGTGGTAGGCGGCGTACCAGGAGCCGTCGTCGTTCTGGTGGCGGGCCAGCCACGCGTAGGCGCGGGCGGCGGCCTCGTGCTCACCGGCCGCGTCGAGCGCCATGGCGGCCTCGGTGTGGTCCCACGGGTCGAGGTGGTGGCCACGGAACCAGGGCAGCGCCCCGTCCTCGCGCTGCACCGCGAGGAGGGCTTCCACGGTCTCGGTGGCCTGCTCGGCCGTCAGGACGCCCGGCAGGACGAGGTGTTCGGTCTGCTCCGGCGTGCTCACGCCTCGGCCTTCGGCAGGTGGGGCTTGGTCGCGTACGCCACGAAGCTCTTGCCGACGACCGGGTTGAGCAGCTGCTCGGCGACCCGGGTGGCCAGGGGCTTCTTCATGATGTCCCAGACCAGCAGCTTGTGGTAGGCGCGCACCGGCAGCGCCTTGTCGTTGTCGACGCCGAACGCGCACTTCAGCCACCAGTAGGGGCTGTGCAGCGCGTGCGCGTGGTGGGTGCCGTAGGGCTTGAGTCCTGCTTCCCGGATCCTGCCGAGGAGTTCGTCCGCCTTGTAGATGCGGATGTGGCCGCCCTCGACCTCGTGGTAGGCGTCGGAGAGCGTCCAGCAGACCTTCTCGGGGCCGTAGCGGGGCACGGTGATCGCGATCCGGCCGCCCGGCTTCAGCACGCGGACCATCTCGGCGAGCACGCCCTTGTCGTCGGGGATGTGCTCCATCACCTCGGAGATGATCACGACGTCGAACGAGGCGTCGGGGAAGGGCAGGTTGAGGGCGTCGCCCTCCATCGCGGTGGCGGTCGCACCGGCGGGTGCCTCGCCGGCCTCCTTCATCGCGGCGAACCACTTCGCGACCTCGCGGATCTCCTCGCCGTTCTGGTCGAGGGCCACCACCTGGGCGCCGCGCCGGTAGCACTCGAAGGCGTGCCGGCCGGCGCCGCAGCCCAGATCGAGCACCCGGTCGCCTGCGGCGAGCGGGAAGCGGGTGAAGTCGACGGTCAGCACGGGGGCCTGCCTTCGAGGTCGGAGGTACGGATTCCGGGAGCCGTGGGGGCGCTCACCTGCGGGCTCCCCGAGCGGCGATCGACTGACGGTACAGCTCGACGGTGCCGAGGGCGGCCTTGGCCCAGGTGAAGTTGGCGAGCACCCGGGCGCGGCCGGCCGCACCGAGGCGGGAGCGCAGCTCGGCGTCGCCGAGGAGCCTGCCGAGCGCGGCGGCCAGCGCCCCGGCGTCGCCGGGCGGCACTGCGAGACAGGTCTCCCCGTCGGGCCCCGCGACCTCCGGGATGGCGCCGCCGGTGGTCGCGACCAGCGGGGTGCCGGTGGCCATGGCCTCGGCCGCGGGCAGCGAGAAGCCCTCGTACAGCGAGGGGACGCAGGAGACCTGCGCGCTGCGGACCAGGTCGACGAGTTCGGCGTCGCTGATGCCCTTGACGAACTCGACGGCGTCCTGGAGTCCGTAGCGTTCGATGGCCTGGGCGACGGGCCCGTCCTCGGCCCGCTTGCCCACGACCACGAGGTGCGCGCCCGGGTTCTCGGTGCGGAGCTTGGCGAGGGCCTCCACGAGGTGTACGAGGCCCTTGAGCGGGACGTCGGCGCTGGAGGTGGTGACTATCCGGCCGGGGACCTCGGCGACCGAGGGGTCCGGCGACCAGAGGCCGGTGTCGGCCCCGATGTGCACGACCTGGATACGGTCCCGGCGCACCCCGAGGTGCTCGGTGATCTCCTGCTGCGACGACCCGGAGACCGTGAGCACGGACGGCAGGCGGCGGGCGACGCGCCTCTGCATGCGCGTGAAGCCGTACCAGCGGCGCACGGAGAGCCGGCGGCGCGCCGACTCCGCGGCGTCCAGGTCGAGTCGGCGGTCGACGGTGATCGGGTGGTGGATCGTGGTGACGAGGGGTGCGCCGAGGTCCCCGAGCAGGCCGTAGCCGAGCGTCTGGTTGTCGTGGACGACGTCGAAGTCGCCCCGTCTCGCGAGGAGATGACGCCTCGCCCGCAGACTGAAGGTGAGTGGCTCCGGGAATCCTCCGGTCCACATGGTGGCGACCTCGGCGACGTCTACCCAGTCGCGGTACTCGCCGCGTCCCGGGGTGCGGAACGGGTCGGGCTGGCGGTAGAGGTCGAGGCTCGGCAGCTCGGTGAGCGGGACACCCTCGTCGAGCACGGGGTAGGGCTGGGCGCCGATCACCTCGACGCTGTGGCCCAGCCGGGCGAGCTCGCGGCCGAGGTGGCGGACATAGACGCCCTGGCCGCCGCAGAAGGGGTTGCCCTTGTAGGTCAGGAGGGCGATGCGCAACGGCCGGTCGCCGTCTGTGCCCGACGTGCTGCCGCCCGCGAAGGGGCCCGACTCTATGGCCTCAGCGGTCACACTCGGCCCCCTTCTCACTGCGTTTTCGCCGGAGCGTAACCGGTCGCGCTAATCTAGAACAAGTTTCAGACTCGTGCGTTCAACCCGCACCGAATCTACCGGCAGGTAGCGTCGGCGTGACCGCCGGATCAGGTGATTCGCGCCACGACGGACGCCCTGGCAGGCTGTGCGCGCCCGGAGACCGGCGCCCGGACGGACAGGGAACCGGTTCTCCCTTCTTGGATGGGGACAGATGACAGCGGAAGCCAGGACTGCGGCGGCTCCCCTGACGGAACGCCAGGAGGCCCGCCGACGCGGCATTCTGCGGGCCGGCGCCCAGCTCGCCGGCCGGGGCGGCTTCGAGGCGGTGCAGATGCGTGAGGTGGCGGACGCCGCCGGCGTCGCCCTCGGCACGCTGTACCGCTACTTCCCGTCCAAGGTCCACCTGCTCGTCGCGATCATGCAGGACCAGCTCCAGCGTCTGCACGTCACGCTCCGCAGGCGGCCGCCCGCCGGGGACGACGCCGCCCAGCGGGTCGCCGGAACGCTGATGCTGGCCTTCCGGGCGCTCCAGCGCGATCCCCATCTGGCGGACGCCATGGTGCGGGCGCTGACCTTCGCAGACCGCGGGGTGAGTCCGGAGGTGGACGCCGTGTCCCGGCTGACGACGGCGATCGTCCTGGACGCGATGGGGGTGGAGGACCCCACCCAGGAGCAGCTGGCCGTGGTCCGGGTCATCGAGCACACCTGGCACTCGGCCCTGATCACGTGGCTGTCGGGACGGGAGTCGATCGCACAGGTGAAGCGGGACATCGAGACGGTGTGCGGGCTGATCGACGTAACGGCGGACACACGCTGAGACGTGCCCATGTGCGGTGCCCACACCGGCACCCGCACAGGTGAGGTTCCCTGCACCATGTCGACGGCGCCACGGTGTTCGTACGGTTCGGCCGACATCACCCGAACCCTGCCGAGGAGCCGGTCACCATGCGTCGCAGAGCCGTAGGCACCGTCCAGAGAAGAACCCTGACCACGGCCGTGCTCGGCGCCGCCGGCCTGCTCCTGGTGGGATGCACCGCCGCCGGACAGGCGGGCAGCGACTCCGGCTCCGGCAAGGACGGGGAGGAGGCCGTGAAGGTGGGCCTCGTCTACTCCCGCACGGGACTGCTGGCCGCGTACGGGAAGCAGTACCGCGACGGCTTCATGGCGGGCCTCGACCACGCGACGAAGGGCACAGGGAAGGCGGGCGGCCATCCGATCGAGGTGACCGAGCACGACGACGCGGGCGACCCGGGCAAGGCGGTCTCGGCCGCGAAGAACCTGATCGGCAAGGGCTACAAGGTGCTGGCCGGCACCACGGACTCCGGCGTCGCGCTCCAGATGGCCCCGCTGGCCGCCCAGAACAAGGTGCTGTACGTCAACGGCCCGGCCGCCACGGACGCGGTGACCGGGATCAACTCGTACACCTTCCGGTCCGGCAGGCAGTCCTACCAGGACATCCTCACCGCGGGCACCATGCTCGGGGACCCGAAGGGCAAGAAGGTCACCGTGCTCGCGCAGGACTCCACCTTCGGCCAGGCCAACGTCGCCGCCGTCAAGGCGGTCCTGGGGGCACAGGGCGCGACGGTGGGCTCCGTCCTGGCGCCGCCCAGCGCCACCGACCTGACACCCTTCGCCCGGCAGGTCAAGGCGGGCGGCCCCGACCTGGTCTTCGTCGCCTGGGCCGGCGCGACCGCCCCCGCCCTGTGGACCGCGCTGGACCAGCAGGGCGTGCTGAGCGCGGGCAAGGTGGTCACGGGTCTGGCCGGGACGGCGTCGTACCCGGTGTTCGGGGCGGCCGGGGCGAAGGTCTCGTTCCTCGCGCACTACTTCCCCGGCGCGGGCGGTGACAACACCGTGGAGAAGGCCATGCTCGCCGGTGTCGAGAAGGCGGGCGGCACGCCCGACCTGTTCAGCACCGACGGTTTCACGGCGGCGCAGATGATCGTGCGTGCCGTCGAGGAGGGCAGTGCCACCGACACCGCCGCCATGGTGAAGGCCCTGGAGGGCTGGACCTTCGACGGGGTGAAGGGCAGGCAGCAGATCCGCGCCGAGGACCACGCGCTGGTGCAGCCGATGTTCGTGGCGAAGCTCAACGGCTCGGGAGCCGCGGCGAAGCCCGAGCTGGTGAGCACACAGCCGATGGACGCGGTGGCCCCGCCCGCGAAGCCGTCGGAGGGCTGACCCGTGACCGCGTCCGGCACCGCCACAGCGCGGGACGAGGGGGCGCGTGCGAGCGCTCCGGTGCTTCGACTGGACGGACTCGGCTGGCGGGTGGGCGGGGCGGCCATCGTCGAGGACGTCACGCTCGACGTCCGGGAGGGCGAGTTCCTCGCCTTCATCGGGCCCAACGGGGCGGGCAAGACGTCCCTGTTCAACCTGATCAGCGGGATCGTCCCGCCCTCCACGGGCACCCTCGCCCTGGACGGCTCGGACCTGACGGGCCTGCCCGTGCACACCCGCGCGCGGCGCGGGATCGGGCGGACGTTCCAGACCTCCAGCCTGTGGCCGCAGATGACCGTGGCCGAACACGTCCGGCTGGCCGCGCAGGCCAGGAACGGCGGTTCGCACCGGCTCTGGAGGCGCGCTTCCCCGTACGCCGCCGAGGTGAACGGCGTGCTGGAGCGCACCGGCCTCGGGCATCGCGCCGGGGCCACGGCTGCCGCGCTCTCCCACGGCGAGAAACGCAAGCTGGAGCTCGCGGTGCTGCTGGTGGGCGATCCCCGGATCATGCTGCTCGACGAACCGATGGCGGGGGTGAGCGCCGAGGAGGTCCCCGCCCTCACCGAACTGATCCGCGCGCTGCACCGCGAGGAGGGCCGCACCGTGCTCATGGTCGAGCACCACATGGACGTCCTCCTGGGACTCGCGGACCGGCTGGCCGTGATGCACCACGGCCGCCTGCTCGCTCTGGACACGCCGGGCGCGGTGACCGCCGACCCGGTCGTCCAGCAGGCCTACCTCGGGGAGGGACTGTGAGCACGCCTCCGCTGCTCGTCGTGCGGGACCTGCGCGTCCTCATCGGCGCCCGGCACATCCTTCACGGGGTCGACCTCGACGTGGCCCGCCAGGGTGTGACCGCGCTGCTCGGCCGCAACGGCGCCGGCAAGACCACGACCGTACGCGGCGTACTCGGCCTCGTGCCGCGCACCGGGAGCGTGCTCCTCGACGGTGAGGAGACCGTGGGTCTGCCCACCCACACCCTGGTCCGCCGGGGCGTCGGATACGCCCCCGAGGACCGGGGGATCTTCGCCGGACTCACCGTCGCGGAGAACCTGCGCCTGGCCGAACGCCGGGGCGCGGACGGGCCCGCGTACGGACTGGTCCATGAACTCTTCCCCGAACTCAAGCGCAGGGACAGGCAGTTGGCCGGCACCCTGTCCGGCGGCCAGCAGCAGATGGTGGCGATCGGCCGCACCCTGCTCAACGGCAACCGGCTGATCATCGCCGACGAGCCCACGAAGGGCCTGGCACCCAAGGTCGTCACAGAGGTCACCCAGGTCCTGGAGCGCGCCGCGGAGGCGGTGCCCGTCCTGCTCGTCGAGCAGAACCTCGCCGTCGTACGCCGGCTCGCCCGGCACTGCGCGGTGCTCGCCGACGGACGGACGGCCCACCAGGGCGAGGCCGCGGCGCTGCTGGGCGACGCGGAGGCCACCAGACGGCTGCTCGGCGTGGGCCAGGGCCCCCTCGCCCCGACCACCGCGGAGGCGGATTCCTGATGTCCACCATCGTGCTGCTCACCATGACCGGGCTCGGTCTGGGGGCGCTCTACTTCCTCATCGCGTCCGGCCTCTCACTGATCTTCGGCCTGATGGACGTGCTCAACTTCGCCCACGGCGCGCTGCTCTCCATCGGCGCGTACGGCACCTGGTGGGCGGCGTCCGGCCATCTGCCCGGAGCCGGCCCGGGCGGCTGGGGCTTCGCACTGGCGGTCCTGTTCGGTACGGCGGTGGGCACGCTGGCCGCCGTGGTGCTGGAACTGGCCGTCGTACGGCCCCTGTACACCCGGCCCCGGGAACAGGTGCTCGCGACCGTCGGCGTGGGGCTGGCCGTGCCCGCCCTGCTGTCGGGTATCTGGGGTTCCGACGCCCGGACCTTCCCCGGCCCGGAGGCACTGTCGGGCACCTTCGGGCTGCTGGGTGCGGACGTGCCGGTCAACCGGCTGGTACTCGTCGCCGCGGCGGTCGTCGTCCTGGTCGCGCTGCGGCTGTTCCTCGGCCGGACCCGGCACGGCCTGGTCGTGCGCGCCGGGGTCGAGGACCGGGCGATGGTGACGGCGCTCGGCATCGACGTCCGCAAGGCGTTCACGCTGGTCTTCGCGATCGGCGGCTGCGCGGCGGCCCTCGGCGGGGCGCTCGGCGGCCTGTACTTCGGCTCGGTCGACCCCCGGCAGGGCACCTCGCTGCTGATCTTCGCGTTCGTCGTCGTGGTCACGGGCGGCATGGGGTCGGTGACCGGCGCGGCCGTGGCGGCCGTGGTCATCGGGCTGGTCCAGCAGTTCGCCAACTACTACACCGCGGCGGGCCTCGGCGACCTGGCGGTCGTCGTCCTGCTCGCCGCGCTGCTGCTCGTCCGCCCGCGCGGACTGACCGGGAGGCTCGCGTGAGCACCGCCACCACACCCGCACCCGCACCCGCGGCCGTGAAGACGGCTCCCGGGCGCGACAGGGCCCGGCTGCTGCGCTGGTGGCCGGCCGCCGTCCTCGGGCTCCTCATCGTCGCGCCGTACAGCGCCCTGCCCCTCCCCGGCCTGCTGGACGGCCCCGTGGGAAGCCCCGGCAGCCTGCAACTCCTGGCGACCTGCCTGCTGTTCGGCGCCCTCGCCACCGGCTACGACCTGCTGCTCGGCCGTACCGGGCTGCTGTCCTTCGGGCACGCCCTGTACTTCGCGGCGGGCAGTTACGCCACGAACATGTTCCTGCTGGAGGCGGGGCTGCCGTTCGCCGTCGCCGCGGTCCTCGGCCTGTGCTTCGGCACCGCGCTCGCCCTGGTGCTGGGCTCGGTCAGCCTGCGGGTCACCGGGATCGGCTTCTCCATGGTGACGCTCGCCTTCGCCCAGGCCGGCTCGATCCTCGTGTCCCGCAACCCGGGCGGCTTCACCGGCGGCGAGGAGGGCCGGGCCGCTCCTGCGGAACTGCTGCCGTCGTGGCTGGTCGGCATCGACCACACCGCGAATCTGTACTGGATCGCGCTCGCCTACCTCGTCCTCACCCTCGGAGTCGTCCGCTGGGCGGTGCGCTCCCCCACCGGCCGGGTCTGGGAGGGCATCAAGGAGAACGAACGCCGGGTGGAGGTGCTGGGCCTGAAGCCGTACGGGTTCAAGCTGACGGCCTTCGTCCTCGCCGGGGCGCTGGCGGCGGTGGGCGGACTCGTCCACCTGCTGCTCACCGGCGGCTCCACGCCCCAGACGACGACGTCGGACTTCACCCTGTCGCTGCTCGTGATGGTGGTGCTGGGCGGATCGGGCACCCGATGGGGTCCGATGGTCGGCGGCATCCTCTACACCTGGGCCGACCACCGGCTCGGCGACCTCGCCGGATCCGGAGCGGTCGCCGATCTGCCCGCGGTCCTGCGCGTGCCGCTCTCCCAGCCGCTGTTCCTGCTCGGGGTGCTGTTCGTGGCCGTGGTACACCTGCTGCCGGGCGGCCTGGCCCGGCTGCCGTCACGTCTGCGCGGCAACCGCGAGGAGAAACGATGAGCCCGTACGAGGAGATGCGCGTCCCCGTCACCGGCGGCGAACTGGCCGCGCTGCGCTGGCCGGCCCGCGATCCCGGCGCGCCGGCGGTGGTGGCTCTGCACGGCATCACGGCCAACGCGCTCTCGTGGGGGCCGGTGGCCCGCATGCTCGCCGGCCGGGCCACGCTGGTCGCACCGGATCTGCGCGGCCGGGCCGGCAGCGCCGGGCTGCCGGGCCCGTACGGCATCGCCGCCCACGCGGACGACGCGGCCGCGCTGACCGAGGCGCTCGGCCAGGACCGGGTGGTGCTGGCGGGCCACTCGATGGGGGCGTTCGTGGCGGCGCTCGCGGCCGTACGGCATCCGGGGCGCTTCGGTCCTCTGGTCCTCGTCGACGGCGGATTCGGCTTCCCCGCGCCCACGCATCTGTCCGCGGACGAGCTGATGACGGCGGTGATCGGGCCCGCCATGGACCGGCTGTCGATGACGTTCCACGACCGGGACGCCTACCGGTCGTTCTGGCAGGCCCACCCGGCGTTCGGGGGCGGAGCCTGGTCGCCGGAGGTGGACGCCTACATCCAGCGCGACCTGACGGGTGAGGAGCCCGCGATGCGCTCCGGGTGCAGGCTGGAGGCGGTCCGTACCGACGGGGTGGGCCTGTTCCAGGACGAGGTGCTCGCAGCCGTACGTGAACTCCCTGAGCCCGCGACGCTGTTGTGGGCTCAGCGGGGCCTGATGAACGAGGAGCAGGGGCTGTACGACGAGTCGCGGCTCGCTGCGGCGGGCCAGCCAGGCACGAAGGTCAGGGCGGTGCGCGTCGAGGACGTCAACCACTACACGGTGCTGACGGGCGACAAGGGGGCCGGCGAGGTCGCGGGCGCCCTGCTGCGGGCGGCCGTCCCGCGCTGAGGACGTCGGGCGGCCGTCCCGCGCCCAGGGCGTCGGGCGGCCGTCCCGCGCTGAGGACGTCGGGCGGCCGTCCCGCGCCCAGGGCGTCGGGCGGCCGGGGCTCATCCGTCCCGGCCGCCCGCAAGCAGGTGGAGCCGCAGCGCAAGCTGGAGTTCAAGCGCCCGGTCGGGCTCGTTCCAGTCACGGCCCAGCAGCACCTGGATCCGGTCGAGGCGCTGCACCACCGTGTTCACGTGCACGTGCAGCTCGTCCTTGGCCCGGATCAGGCTGCCGCCCGCGCCGAAGTACGCCCGCAGGGTCCGCACGAGATGGGTCCCGCGCCGTTCGTCGTAGTCCAGCAACGGGCCCAGCACCGCGGTCACGAAGCCGTCCACGTCCTTCGCGTTGCCCAGCACGACGCCCAGGAAGCCGAGTTCGTCGACGCAGGCCCCTTCTCCCTCGCGGCCCAGCACCCGCATGGCACGCAGGCAGCGCGCGGCCTCCGCGTAGGCGGCGGCGAGCTCGCGGGCGCCGGCCGCAGGCCCCGTACCGGCGACGGTGACGGGAGCCTGGACGAGGTGGCCGAGTTGCGCGGCCGCCGCGCGTGCGGCGTCGCCCGGGGGCGTACCTCCGCCGTCGCATCCGATCAGCAGCACGATCGTGCCCGCGTGTTCGGCGCTCACCCCGTGGATGTCCCCGCCGAACAGGTACCGCATCGCCGCGCCGCCGAGTTTCTCCCGGGCCGCCGCCTCCGCCACCAGCAGCAGGTGCGGCCGGTCCAGGTCGATGCCCAGCCTCCGGCCCCGTTCGGCCAGCCCCGCCGGATCGCGCTCCGGGTCGCCGAGCAGATCGCTGATCAGCTCGCCCCGTATCCGGTTCTCGGTCTCGGCGACCGTGCGGCGCAGCAGGAGGAGCAGTCCGGTGACGACGGCGGCGCGTTCGAAGAGCCGCCGGTCGGAGTCGTCGAGCCGGGCCGCGCGGTGCAGCACCAGGCTCGCGAGGAGCTCCTGCCCGGCGAGCACGGCGCAGATCCACCGGCCGTCGCGGTGCACGGCGCGCGCCCCGTGGCGGGACTCCTCGGCGGCACCGGCGAGCCAGTGGGCGTCCATGCTGTCGGCGGCGCAGCCGCTGCCGTCGGGCCGTACGGCCGCCAGCGGGCGCCCTCCGGGGTCGTGGATGGTCAGGGGACTGTCGAGCAGCCCGGCGACGGACACGGCGACGTCCTTGACGTCGCCGCCGCGCAGCACCAGGTCGGTGAGCCGGTCATGGGCCTCCTCCGCGCGCCGCATGGCGGCGGAGTGCGCGCGTACGGCGGCGTTCGCCTCGGCCAGTTCCGCGTTCGCGCCGGCGAGTTCCGCGAGGGCGGTGCGGGTGTCGTCCAGGGCCCGGGCGGTGTCGATCGCGATGGCGGCGTGCGCGGCGAGCGAGCAGAGCAGAGCCACCTCGTCGGGGCTGAAGACCCGCGCGGCGCGGTCGGCGGCGAACAGGACCCCGATGACCTTGCCGCCCCTGCTGGAGCCGAGCAGCAGGGGCACTCCCAGGATCGCGACCAGCCCTTCGTCCAGCACACCGGCGTTGATGTTGCGGGTGTGCCGGAAGCGTTCGTCGGTGCGGTAGTCGGGGGTCGCGTACGGGCTCGCGGTCTGCGCCACCAGTCCGCCGAGCCCTTCGCCCAGTTCGAGCCGGAGCCGCTGGAAGAGCAGGGACACCGACCCGTCCGTCACCCTCATGTAGGTGTCGCCGGCCTCCTCGTCGGGGAGCGTGAGATAGGCGGTGTCGGTGCCCAGCAGCATCCTGGCCCGCCGCACGATCGCCTTCAGCACGTCGTCCAGGTCGCGGGAGGCCGCCAGGTCGCCCGCCGTGTCGAAGAGGGCGGTGAGCTGGAGTTCCCTGCGCCGGTGCTGGCGCAGGGCGCCCCTGATCCGCAGGGCGGTGGCGGCCGCCCGTTCCACCTCGGCCAGTTCGGCCGCGGGCACACCCGCGGCCCTGGCGGCCGAGGTGACGGCGCCCAGTTCCTCGGCGGGGGCGTCGTCGGCCAGCAGATCGAGGAGGCGTGCCAGCAGGGGGGCGGCGGACGGGGACGGTTCAGACATGGGCGGCCATCGTTCTTCCGGCTTCCGGGTGCGGTCGGGGGTCAGTTCGCGGTCCAGCCGCCGTCCATCGTGAGGGAGCTCCCGGTGATGTGCGATGTGCCGGGCCCGCACAGCCACAGGACGGTACCCGCCACGTCACCGGGCTCGATCAGCGACTTGAGCGCGCTGCGTTCCAGCAGCACCCGGCCGACCACCTCCTGCTCGGAGATCCCGTGGCTGCGGGCCTGGTCGGCGATCTGGTCCTCGACCAGGGGTGTGCGGACGTAGCCGGGGCTGACGCAGTTGCTCGTCACGCCGTGCGGCGCCGCTTCGAGTGCGACCACTTTGCTGAGCCCCTCCAGTGCGTGCTTGGCCGATACGTAGGCCGACTTGTAAGGACTGGCGCGCAGCCCGTGTACGGACGAGATGTTGACGACGCGCCCCCAGCCGCGTTCGTACATGCCGGGGAGCGTGCGACGCAAGATGCGGAACGGCGCTTCCACCATCACACGGTGGATCAGCGCGAAGCGGTCCGGCGGGAACTCGTGCACGGGCGCCACGTGCTGGAGCCCCGCGTTGTTGACCACGATGTCCGCGTCGGCGGGCAGCCCGTCCACGGCCTCCGCCACGGAGAGGTCGGCCACCCAGGCGGTCCCGCCGATGCGCTCGGCGAGGCTCTTGGCGGCGTCGCCCGCCTTGTCGACGACGTGCACATGGGCGCCGGCGGCGGCGAGTGCCTCCGCGCAGGCCAGTCCGATGCCGCTCGCCGCACCGGTGACCAGGGCGGTGCGTCCGGCGAGGGCGAGGGGGTCGTGCCGAGGGGACCTGGAAGTCTGCATGGGCGTCACCGTAAGTACGTCGCCGCCCGCATCACACGGGGTCGGTGCACACACCCCGGTGCGGCCGCATGGTGGCGGCCTACATGGTGCGCCCGGGAGGCGTGGCGCGTGCCCGGCGGGCAGGTGGTGGACGCAAGAGGAGCGCCGCACACAGCGGTGGGCGGCGGATGTCCGCCTGCCACATGGGCGGCCACGCCCCCGGGTCGTAGGTTCCGGCACCAGTCCGACCGCACGTCCGACAAGGAGGCCCCACCGTGCGCCCACCGATCCTGCGACGCCTGCTCCACCGCGTCGCCTCCGTCACCGTCTGCGGCTTGCTCGCCCTTCTCGCCGCCCATCCGGCCCCGGCCGTCGCGGCACCCAGGGCGCAGGCGGCCGCCGGGCTCCAGCAGGTCACCGGCTTCGGCTCGAACCCCGGCAACCTCCAGATGTTCGCCTACACCCCGGACGGCGTCCCGGCGGGGGCGCCCCTGGTGGTCGCCCTGCACGGCTGTACGCAGTCGGCCGCCGCGTACTACACCAACTCGGGCTGGACCGGGTACGCCGACCTCTGGGGCTTCGACGTCGTCTTCCCGCAGACGACGTCGGCGAACAACCCGCTCTCCTGCTTCGGCTGGTTCGACCCGGCCGAGAGCACCCGGGGCCGGGGCGAGGCGGCGTCCGTCGTGCAGATGGTCGAGTACGCGAAGCAGACGTACGGCTCCGACGGCCGCCGGGTGTACGTCACGGGCCTGTCGGCGGGCGGCGGGATGACCGCCGACCTGCTGGCCGCCTACCCGGACGTCTTCGCGGGCGGGTCCGTGGCCTCCGGCCTTCCCGCGCAGTGCGCCACGAGCCAGGCCGCCGCGTCCGGCTGCCAGACGGGCCCGCAGAAGCTGTCGCCCGCCCAGTGGGGCGACAAGGTCCGCTCCTCCTACCCGGGCTGGACCGGTCCCTGGCCCCGGGTCGCGATCTGGCAGGGCACCTCCGACTACACGGTCTACCCGGCCAACGCCACGGCGCTGCGCGACCAGTGGACGGACGTCTGGGGCATCGGCCAGACCCCGTCCAGCACCCAGAGCCTGCCCGGCAACACCACCCGGAGCGTCTACGCCGACGCGTCCGGCCGGTCCGCCGTGGAGACGTTCTCGGTGTCCGGCATGGGACACGGTCTGCCGGTGAGCCCGGGGTCGGGCGCCCAGCAGTGCGGGTCGACGGCCGCGTACTTCCTGAACACCATCTGTTCGTCGTACCACACGGGTGTGTTCTGGGGGCTGGACAAGGACACGCCGGGCGGCGGGGACGGTCTGCCCGCCCCCACCGGCCTGAAGGTCACCGGCGTCACGGACAGCAGTGCCTCCCTGGCGTGGAACGCGGTCGAAGGGGCTGCCTCCTACGCGGTGTTCCGGGACGGCGCGAAGGTGACCACGACGGCCTCGACGGCCTACACGGACACGGGGCTGACCGCCGCCACCTCCTACCGCTGGTCGGTGACCGCGGCCGACTCCTCGGGTGCGGCCGGGGCGGGCTCGTCCGCCGTCACGGCGACCACCTCGGGCGGCACGGCCCCGGCCAGGTGCTTCACCGCGACGAACTACGCGCATGTGACGGCCGGCCGGGCGTACACCTCGGGCGGCCACGCCTACGCGAAGGGTTCCGCACAGGACATGGGGCTGTACAACGTGTTCGTCACCCACACCCTCCGCGAGTCACCCGCGGGCCACTTCGTGATCGCCGACTCCGGCTGTCAGGCCGGGTCCTCGTAGTCGCCCCTGACCCTCTCCGGCAGCCGGCAGCCGTCCTCGACGGCGGTGAGGGACACGGTCCGCCCCGCGTTCTCCACGGCGTAGTACCGGGCGTACAGCTTCCAGCCCCGCTTGGCGAGGGTGCGGTAGGTGACGTCCTGCTCGGCGTGGCTGGAGACGATCTCCCAGTCGTGCTGCCTCAGCCGCAGCACCGTCGCCTCGAAGGCGCCGGCGGCGTCCGCCGCCGGCGCGTGGCCCGTCCAGGGGGCCACGCACTTCTGCCAGTCGCCCTCCGGCAGTCCGGCCGAGGACGTGTCGCCCGGCGGCAGGCCCGCGAGCCTGGCGAATCCGGCTATCTCGTCGGCGACCGACCCTGTGGTGAACGGCGGGGCGGGCTCCCGGGAGGAGGCCGCCGGGACGCCCTCGCTCTCCCCGATGAGGCCGCAGCCCGCTGTCATGGCCATGCATCCCGCCGCCACGGCGGAGACGGCCGCCGTCCTTCTTCTACGCAACTCTGCTTCCCGCCCGGTCGTACCTCCCCACGGGCCCGCGCCCGTGTGACCCCCGCCGGAGTTTCGCATGGGCTCTGACCTGCTGGGAAGAGCCCTCGTCCGCGGGGTGCGGCTGTCCGCCCGGAGGGAGCCGGGAAGGCCCCGGTAGAGTGGGCTGGTCGTCATCATGCCCGTACAGGGGGAAGCCGGTGCGAATCCGGCGCCGACCCACCCCTACGCGCTCGGCTCAGCTCGAGCAGGGGAAACCCATTCGAGAGGCCCAGCCCGCCATGTCCGTACGCCGCCGCGCGGCAGCGCTCGCGATCACCGCCGTGCTCTGTGGAGCTGCCGCCCCGGTGGCGGTCGCCGCGCCGAGCCCGTCCCCCTCCTCTCCCGGCCTCCCGGAGGGGCTGTACGGCACCAAGGACCCGACGTACGACGGTGTGTGGCGCCAGTCGCTGTCCTTCCTCGCGCAGAAGATCGAGCTGGTCACGCCCGCCACGAAGTCGGTCGACTGGCTCGTCGGCCAGCAGTGCGACAGCGGGGCCTTCCCCGCCTACCGCGACGCCTCCGAGCCCTGCGACGCCAAGACGGTCGCGGACACCAACGCCACGGCGGCGGCGGTCCAGGCCGTGGTCGAGCTCGGCGTGCACCGAGAGGTCGTCGACAACGGGGTCGCCTGGCTGAAGTCCGTACAGAACGAGGACGGCGGCTGGGGCTACAACCCGGGCAGCCCGAGCGACGCCAACTCCACCGGCGTCGTGGCCGGTGCGCTCGCCCGGGCGGGTGTGCCGCTCGCCGACGTCACGAAGGCGGGCGGGAAGACGCCGTACACGGCGCTGCAGACCTTCGCGCTGCCCTGCGGTGGCCAGGACGGCGGGGCGTTCGCCTACCAGCCGGACAAGAAGGGCGGGCTCACCGCCAACGCGGACGCCACGGCGGCCGCTGTGCTCGGCTCGATGGGCAAGGGCATGGCCGCCGGGAACTACAACGCGGTGAAGGCCCCCGTCTGCACCGAGGGCACCGGCCTCACACCGGAGCAGTCGGCGCAGAACGGCGCCTCCTACCTGGCGAAGGCGCTTGCCGCCGAGGGACATCTGGAACTGCCGCCGATGCCGGGCGCCGAGGAGTCCGCGCCGCAGCCGGACTTCGGCAACACGGCGGACGCGGTCGTGGCGCTGGCGGCCTCCGGCCACAAGGACAAGGCGGCGGGCGCGGTCGCGTACCTGGAGAAGCACGCCCAGGGCTGGGCGAAGGAGGGCGGCCCCGCCGCCACCGCGCAGCTGGTGCTCGCCGCCCACGCCACCGGGACGGACGCCCGTGACTTCGGCGGCGTCGACCTCGTCAGGCAGCTCAACGCGACGGGCCCGGCGCCCGCCGCGACCGCAGTGCCCTCGCCCACCGCGACGGCGCCTTCGAAGCCCGCGGACACGAGCAGCGACGACGAGGGGCTCGGCCTCTGGTGGATCATCGGCATCGGTCTCGCCTTCGGCGCGGGCATCGGCTTCCTGCTCAGTGGACGCCGGAAGAACCAGCAGCTGTGAGGCGCCCGCCGGCCACAGCCGCGCTGCTCCTCCTCATAGGTGCCGTCCTGGCCGTGCTGGGCGCGGGGAGCGCGCAGGCGGCCGGCTACCGCTACTGGTCGTTCTGGGAGGGCGACGGCGGGAAGGACTGGACCTACGCGACGCAGGGGCCTTCCGTGGTCCGGCCGGACGACGGCGCGGTGCAGGGTTTCCGCTTCTCGGTGAGCGAGGACTCCCAGGACTCGGCGCGGCCTCGCCGCGCACCGGACTTCGGGGCCGTCTGCGCGGGCACCCCGGCGAAGGACGGCCGCAAGCGGATCGCGCTGGTCATCGACCCGGGTACGCCGGCCGACGCACCGGCCGGCGAGGAGCCGCCCGCACCGCGTACGGCCTGCGCGCAGGTGGCGCCGGACGCGAGCACGGCGGAGGCCCTCGCCTCGGTGGCGAAGCCGCTGAGGTACGACAGTTCCGCGATGCTCTGCGCAATCTCGGGCTATCCGCGGTCGGGCTGCGGTGAGCAGACCGGCGGGGACTCCGGTGCCGGGAAGTCGAGCGGTCAGGCCACGGCGCCCACCGCGGACGACGCGGACGGTGCCTCCGAGGGCGGCGGTCCGTCGGTGGGTGTGCTCACCGGCGTCGGCGCGGTGCTCGTCCTGGGTGTCGCCGCCGCGCTGCGGGCCCGTCGCCGCCGATGACCCGCTACGCCGGCCCTGCCCGGCTCCGCCATGCCCTGCGCGCCCCTGGGAGCACCCGTGGCAACGCGCTGCCGGCCGGGGCCTGGTGGCTGTGGGCGCTGGGGCTGGCGACCGCCGCGTCCCGTACGACCAACCCGATGCTGCTCGGGCTGCTGGTCGGGGTGGCCGGCTATGTGGTGGCGGCACGCCGTACGGACGCGCCGTGGGCCCGTTCGTACGGGGCGTTCATCAAGCTCGGTCTGTTCGTCGTCGCCGTACGACTGCTGTTCTCCGTCTTCCTCGGCTCCTCCGTCCCCGGTACGCACACCCTGTTCACGGTGCCCGAGGTGTCGTTGCCCGACTGGGCGCGGGGGGTCAGGATCGGCGGCCGGGTCCCCGCGGAGCAGGTGGTCTTCGCGCTGTACGAGGGCGCGAAGCTGGCCGCCCTGCTGATCTGCGTCGGTGCGGCGAACTCGCTGGCCAATCCGGCCCGGCTGCTGAAGTCCCTGCCCGGCGCCCTGTACGAGGTGGGGGTCGCGGTCGTCGTCGCGATGACGTTCGCGCCGAACATGGTCGCCGACGTGGCACGGCTGCGGACGGCCCGCCGGCTGCGCGGCCGTCCGACCGGCGGGGTCCGGGCGGTCCTCCAGATCGGGCTGCCGGTGCTGGAGGGCGCGCTGGAGCGCTCGGTGGCCGTGGCGGCGTCGATGGACGCGCGGGGGTACGGGCGCACCGCGCGGGTCCCGCCCGCCGTCCGGCGGACCACGCACGTGCTGACGCTCGGCGGACTGCTGGGCGTGTGCGCGGGGACGTACGGGCTGCTGGCGGCGCAGGGCGCGGCGCACGGGCTGCCGCTGCTGCTGGCCGGCCTGGTCGCGGCGCTGGCGGGCCTCAGGCTCGGGGGGCGCCGCTCGGTCCGTACCCGGTACCGGCCGGACCGCTGGGGTGTACGCGCCTGGCTCGTCGCGGGCTCGGGCGCGGCCGTCGCGGCGGTGATGATCTGGGCGGGCGCCGCGGACCCGGACGCCATGCGCCCGGGTGTCGTACCGCTCACGGCTCCCGTCCTCCCGCTGCTGCCCGCCGCCGCTGTGCTGATCGGGCTGCTGCCCGCCGCCGTGGCGCCTCTTCCCTCTTCCCCCTCGGACTCCAAGGAGCTCGCATGATCCGGTTCGAGCAGGTCTCGGTGCGGTACGAGGGCGCCGGGCGCCCCACGCTGTCCGAGGTGGACCTCACGATCCCCGAGGGCGAACTGGTGCTGGTCGTCGGCCCCTCCGGTGTCGGCAAGTCGACTCTGCTGGGTGCGGTGTCCGGCCTCGTGCCGCACTTCACCGGCGGGGTGCTGACGGGCCGGGTCACGGTCGGCGGCCGTGACACCCGGACGCACAAGCCGCGTGAACTCGCCGATCTGGTGGGCACCGTGGGCCAGGACCCGCTCGCCCACTTCGTGACGGACACCGTCGAGGACGAGCTGGCCTACGGCATGGAGTCGCTGGGCCTCGCCCCGGACGTGATGCGGCGCCGGGTCGAGGAGACGCTGGACCTGCTGGGTCTCGCCGAGCTGCGGGACCGGCCGATCGCCACGCTCTCCGGGGGCCAGCGGCAGCGGGTCGCGATCGGCTCGGTCCTCACCCCGCACCCAGAGGTCCTGGTCCTGGACGAGCCGACGTCCGCCCTGGACCCGGCGGCGGCCGAGGACGTGCTGGCGGTACTCCAGCGGCTGGTGCACGACCTGGGCACGACGGTGCTGATGGCCGAGCACCGGCTGGAGCGTGTGGTGCAGTACGCGGACCAGGTCCTCCTGCTGCCCGGACCCGGCGCCGCCCCCGTGATGGGCGCGCCCGCGGACATCATGGCGCTCTCGCCCGTCCGGCCGCCGGTGGTGGCCCTGGGCAAGCTGGTGGGCTGGGATCCGCTGCCGCTGTCCGTGCGCGACGCCCGGCGCCGGGCGGTGGACCTGCGGGCCCGCCTCGCCGACGTCGAACCGCCCGCGCGTGACGCCTCGGCGGCCGCCACCGTCGCCCCGCTCCCCGCTCCGCCGGCACCTCGCCCGGGTCTCCTGGCCCGGTTCCTCGGCCGTCGTCCGGACCCGGTCGCCGCGCGGCCCACGGTCCACGGCCCCGCCACCGTCGTCGAGGGGCTCGGGGTGCGGCACGGGCGGGTCCAGGCGCTGCGCGGGGTGACTCTCTCCGTCGCACCGGGCGAGACCGTGGCCCTGATGGGCCGCAACGGCGCGGGCAAGTCGACGCTGCTGTCGACCCTGGTCGGGATGGTCGAGCCGACCACGGGCTCCGTCCTCGTCGGCGGTCTGCGTCCGTCCCGTACCCCGCCGCGCGACATGGTGCGCCGGGTGGGACTGGTACCGCAGGAACCGCGCGATCTGCTGTACGCGGACACGGTCGCCGGCGAGTGCGCGGCGGCCGACTCCGACGCGGGAGCGCCTGCGGGCAGTTGCCGGGCGCTGGTCTCCGAGCTGCTGCCCGGGGTGCCCGACGACGTCCACCCCCGTGACCTCTCGGAGGGGCAGCGCCTCGCGCTCGCCCTCGCCCTGGTGCTCACCGCCCGCCCTCCTCTCCTCCTCCTGGACGAGCCGACGCGCGGACTGGACTACGCGGCGAAGGGGCGGCTCGTCGGCGTACTGCGGCGGCTGGCCGCGGAGGGCCACGCCATAGTCATGGCCACGCATGATGTGGAGCTGGCGGCGGAGCTGTCGCACCGGGTGGTGATCCTGGCCGACGGTGAGGTGGTCGCCGACGGCCCGACCCCGCAGGTCGTGGTCTCCTCCCCCGCTTTCGCCCCGCAGACCGCGAAGATCCTGGCGCCGCGGCAGTGGCTGACCGTGTCACAGGTGCGCACCGCTCTGGAGGGCCTCGCGTGAGGGCGCGGTCCGCCCGCCCGGTACGGCTCGGTCCGCACGCCGTGGCCGCGCTCGTCCTGGTCAGCGCGGTCGGACTGGTCGGGTTCGGCTGGCCGCTGCTGGCGGGGGCGGACTCCGGTCTCGCCCACGAGCAGGACGCGCCGTGGCTGTTCGCCGTGCTGCTGGTGCTGCTCGTCGGGGTCGTACTCGCGACGATCGCCGACTCCGGTCTGGACGCGAAGGCCGTCGCGATGCTGGGGGTGCTGGCCGCCGTCGGGGCGGCGCTGCGTCCGCTGGGCGCGGGGACGGCCGGCCTGGAGCCCATGTTCTTCCTGATGGTGCTGAGCGGCCGGGTGCTGGGCCCCGGCTTCGGCTTCGTGCTCGGCTCGGTGACGATGTTCGCCTCGGCGCTGCTCACGGGCGGGGTCGGGCCGTGGATGCCGTTCCAGATGCTGTCCATGGGCTGGTTCACGATGGGCGCGGGCCTGCTGCCCGGCCCGGACCGCCTGCGCGGCCGGGGCGAGCTGCTGATGCTGGCGGGCTACGGCTTCGTGGCGGCGTTCGCGTACGGCACGGTGATGAATCTGTACGGCTGGACGATCGTGCCCGGGCTCGGTTCCGGCATCTCCTTCGTCGCGGGCGACCCGCTCCACGAGAACCTGGTCCGCTTCGTCGCGTACTGCGCCGCCACCTCGCTCGGCTGGGACCTGGGCCGGGCGGTCCTGACCGTCGTACTGGTCCTGGCCGTCGGTCCCACCCTGCTGAGAGCCCTGCGCCGGGCCACGCGCCGCGCGGCGTTCGACGCCCGGGCCGCCTTCGAGGCCCGGGCCTCCTTGGACGCCCGGGCGGACTGATCATTCGGCCAGTGCGTGCTGCGCGGCGAGCCTGACGGGGGCGTTCCTGGCGCCGTATCCGTCGTATCCACCGCCGCGCTCGACGAGTTCGAAGAACACGCGGCCGGTCGTCACGGTGTAGCAGTGCCGGAACTCCCCCTTCTCGTCGCGGTCGTAGAGGATGCCCAGGTCCCGGTAGGTCTCCAACTCGCCCGGGGCGAACACGTGTTGCGCGGCCAGGTCGTCGTAGTAGTTGGCGGGGACCGGCAGCATCCGGGCGCCGGCCGCGAGGGCCCGGCGGACCGTGGAGACGAGGTCGTCCGTGACCAGGGCGATGTGCTGGGGCCTGCCTCCGCGTGCCGGATCCTCCGTGGGGGAAGCCCCCACGCCGAGGGCGATGCGCACGGTGCCGTCCTCGTTGCTGGCGGCCCGGCTGCGGAGCAGGCCGTACGGGTCGGCGAGGTCGACGCTCGCGTGCGGGCGGAGACCGAGCACGCCGCGGTGGAAGAGGGTCGCCTCGTCGAAGTGGTGCCAGGGCTGGGTCAGCGCGACATGGTCGACGCGGGTGATCCCGATGGGGGCGGGGGTGTGCGGGGCGGGCGCGAAGTCCCCGGTCCAGCCGGCGCGTACGGGGTCGCCGGTGGCGCCGGGGCTGCCGGGGCTGCCCGCGTCGTCAGGGCGGAAGGGGCGGCTGGTGGCGGTGGCGTCGGGGCGGGAGGGGCTGCCGGTGGCGCCGGGGCCGTCGGGGCTGCCGGTGGCGCCGGGGCGTTGGGTCCGCTCGGTGACGCAGAAGAAGAACTCGGTGCCGTCGGGCGCGGCCACCGCGTCCAGCGGGGCGTCCCCGGGGGTGCGGCGCCGGGGGAGGACGGGCGCGAGCAGCGACTCGGCCCGCGCGGAGGCTCCCACCGGGTCGGGGCTTTCGAGGCCCACCGCGGTGAGCGAGGGCTCCGGGCGGTGGATGCCGGTGTCGGTGTTGATCAGGATGCGGGCCTCGCCCTGTTCCCAGAGGTCCACCGGCTTGCCGGAGTGCCTGGCGGTGCGTGAGAAGCCCAGCGCGGTCAGCAGGGGCGCGATCCTGGCGGCGTCGGCCGTGGCGATCTCCACGAAGGCGAATCCGGTGGGAACGACCGGGGCCGGAGGAGCGGTCAGTCCCGCCGACTCCTGGAGGAGCGTCAGCGAGCGCCGTGCGTCGATGGCGGTGCGGCCCGCGTCCGCCTGGCGGAAGACGTCGTTGAACACCTCCAGCGAGAGGGGCCCGTCGTAGCCGGCACGGACGGCGGCGCGTACCAGCCCGGCGACGTCGAGGTCGCCCTGGCCGGGGAAGCAGCGGTGGTGGCGGCTCCACTGCAACACGTCCAGGGCCATCTGCGGGGCGTCGGCGAGCTGGAGGAAGAAGATCTTGCCGCCGGGAATGTCCTCGATCCCCGTGACGTCGGAACCCCTGGCCAGGATGTGGAAACTGTCCAGACAGACCCCGAGCGCGGGATGGTCCGCGGCCTCGACGATGCGCCAGGCGTGCTCGTAGGTGCTGACGTGGCGTCCCCACGCCAGCGCCTCGTACGCGACCCGGATGCCGGACTCCTGCGCGAGGTCGGACAGCCGGCGCAGCTGCTCGGCGGCGAGTGCGTCGTCGTCGACGGCGTACGGCGACACACTGGAGCAGACCAGGACGGTGTCCGCGCCGAGTCGCCGCATCAGCCGGAACTTGTGCTCGGCGCGCCGCAGGTTCCGGGCGAACTCGTCGGCGGGGACGGCCTCGATGTCGCGCATCGGCTGGAAGAGGTCGATGGTCAGACCGAGATCCGCCGCCCGTTCCCCGATCTCCTCGGGGCTCAGCGGACTCCCGATCAGGTCGTTCTCGAAGATCTCGACGCCGTCGAAGCCCGCGCGCGCTGCCGCCGCGAGCTTCTCGGTGAGCGTTCCGCTGAGCGAGACGGTGGCGATGGACGTACGCATGTCGGTCCTCCTGCGGGCTTCAGCGCGCGGACGTGAGGTCGGCGATGTCGGCGAGCATGCGGGCGGTGTCGGGTTCGCGGCCGGTGAAGAGACGGAAGGAGTCGGCGGCTTGGAAGGCGGCCATGCCCCCACCGTCGAGAGTGGGGCAGCCGAGTGCTCGGGCGGTACGGACGAGTGCGGTCTCCAGCGGCCGGTAGACGACCTCGGCGACCCACAGTCCGGGGTGCAGCAGGGCGGCGGGGAGCGGGATTCCGGGGTGTGCGGCCATGCCGACGGGTGTGGCGTTGACCAGGCCGTCGGCGTCCGCCGTCCGCCCCTCGATGTCGAGGAGGTCCGCGGCGGCGGCGCGGCCGGGGCCGAAGTGGCGGTTCAGGGACTCCGCGAGGGCCGCCGCCCGGTCGGGCACGGCGTCCAGCACGGTGAGCCGGCCGGCGCCGAGGGCGAGGAGGGCGTGGGCGACCGCGGCTCCGGCACCGCCCGCCCCCAGCTGCACGACCCGGTCCAGCGGCGCGTCGGGCAGACCGCGGGCGAAGGAGGCGGCGAAACCGGTCGCGTCGGTGTTGTGGCCGATCGCGAGATCGCCCTCGAAGACCACGGTGTTCACCGCGCCGAGTGCCTCGGCCTGCGGCGAGAGCGCGTCGAGGTGGGCGAGGACCTGCTGCTTGCAGGGGTGGGTGACGTTGAGGCCGTCGTATCCCATGTCTCTTGCGGAGCGGACGAGTTCACCGGTCTTCTCCGGCGGGACGCCGAGCGTGCCGATGTCGATGAGGCGGTAGAGGTAGCGCAGCCCCTGCCGGTCCGCCTCGCGTTCGTGGAGCGCCGGACTCAGCGAGGGCCCGATGCCGGAGCCGATGAGGCCGACGAGATACGAGTCCGGGCTCACCGGTTCTCCTCCAGGAGCTTCGCGAGGTGGGTGACGGCCAGGGCGTATCCATGGGCGCCCGCCCCGCAGATGACGCTGTCGGCGACGGCCGAGACGTGACTGTGGTGGCGGAAGGCCTCGCGCCGGTGGATGTTCGAGAGGTGGACCTCCACGACGGGCAGCTCCACGGCGGCGAGCGCGTCGCGCACGGCGACCGAGGTGTGGCTGTACCCCGCGGGATTGATCACGATGCCCCGGTGCGCGGTGCGGGCTTCATGGATGGCGTCGACGAGCACACCCTCGTGGTTGCTCTGCCGGCAGTCGGCGCGCAGCCCGTGGGCCGCCGCGGTGCTCCGGCAGAGCTCGTCGATGCCGGCCAGGGTGTCCTTGCCGTACACCTCGGGCTCGCGCAGTCCGAGCAGATTGAGATTCGGCCCGTTCAGCACGAGGACGGAGACGCCGGTCGGCGGGACCGGGGGGTTCGGCATCGCTCACTCCCGTTGATGTGGCGGCTTAATGTACGGACTGGTTAGTTAGTCATACCCAAAGATGTCCTCCCTGGGAAGACCCCGGGCCGAAACGGCCGCCCGGGACACCGGCTCTAGAATCGCGAGCACGCACCGCCTGCCGCGAAGGATCCGGATGACCAGCACCGAAGGACCCGCCCAGCCCGCCGTGCGCACCCGCGACGCGGCGCGCACCAAGGCCGAGATCCTGACCGTGGCGACGCAGGAGTTCGCCCGTCTCGGCTACGCGGGCGCCCGGGTCGACGAGATCGCCGCCCGCACCCGCACGACGAAGCGGATGATCTACTACTACTTCGGCGGCAAGGAACAGCTGTTCACCGCCGTCCTGGAGCGCGCGTACACCAGGATCCGGGAGGCCGAACAGCTGCTGGACGTCGAGCACCTGGACCCCGTGGCGGCGGTCCGCCGACTGGCCGAGGTGACCTTCGACCACCACGAGGACCACCCGGACTTCATCCGCCTGGTCAGCATCGAGAACATCCACGAGGCCGAACACATCGCGGCGTCGGCCGAGTTGAGCCGCATCAGCTCCCCGGCGATCGAGGTCCTGCGGCGCATTCTCGACACCGGGCGCGCGTCGGGGCTGTTCACGGCCGACGTCGACGCCGTGGACCTGCACGCGATGATCAGCTCGTTCTGCTTCTTCCGGATCGCCAACCGGCACACCTTCGGCGCGCTCTTCGGCCGCGACCTGGTGGACGCCGGCCGGCGCGAGCACTACCGGACCATGCTCGGCGACATGATCATCGCCTACCTCACGGCCGACCGGGCGGCGTAAGGCCCGGGCGGGACAGGGCGGCGCGGCGACCGGGCGACCCGACAAGACCCCGGCGGGACGGCGCTGCGGCGCAAGACCCCGGCGGGGCAGCGCGGCGACCGGGCGGGCGGGACCGGCCGGGACTTTTCGGGAGCATCGGGGCCGGGCGTCGGCGCGGGCCCGGATCCGATCCTGTGCGAACTCTTGACAGGGGCGTCAACTGCTCGCAACATCCGTAGCCATCCGCAACTAACTACCTAGTGCGTTAATTAGCCGGGTCCGCTCGCCCTCCCCCGCACGGAACGTCCCCGAAGGAGCCCGACGTGACCGCTCACGACCCTTCCGCCGGTCCCCCGCCACAGGCACAGCCCCGCAAAGCCGCGCTCGCCGCCTGGATCGGCAGCGCGCTGGAGTACTACGACTTCTTCATCTACGGCAGCGCGGCGGCGCTGATCTTCCCCAAGGTCTTCTTCGACGAGTCCGATCCCGCGAACGCCACCCTGCTGTCGCTGGCCACCTTCGGCGTCGCCTACGCGGCCCGTCCGGTCGGCGCGTTCTTCCTCGGACACGTCGGGGACCGGCTCGGCCGCAAGAAGATCATGGTCTTCACGCTGATGCTGATGGGCGTCTCGACGTTCCTCATCGGCTGTCTGCCCACCCGGGACCAGATCGGCGTGGCCGCACCGGTCCTGCTCGTCGTACTCCGGATCATGCAGGGCATCTCCGCGGCGGGCGAGCAGGCCAGCGCCAACTCGATGAGCCTGGAACACGCGCCACCGGACCGCCGCGGCTACTTCACCAGCTTCACCATCAACGGGACCCAGGCCGGCCAGCTGATCGCGACCCTGGCCTTCATCCCGGTGGCCGCCCTGCCCGAGGAACAGCTCCTCTCCTGGGGATGGCGCATCCCGTTCTGGCTGAGCGTCGCGGTCGCGGTCACCGGGTACGTCATCCGCCGCACCCTGGAGGAGACTCCGGTCTTCACCAAGCAGGCTGCCACCGAGGGCGTGGCGAAGATGCCCCTGGCCGTGCTGCTGCGCGACCACTGGGCCGATGTGCTGCGGGTCGTCGCGGCCTCCGTGATCGCCACCGTCAGCACGATCTTCACCGTCTGGGCGCTGTCGTACGCGACGAGTGACGCCGTCGGCCTGAGCCGCACCGGCATGCTGTGGGTGGGCGCGCTGGCCAACGTGGTCGCCCTGTTCACCATCCCGCTGTGGGCCCGGCTCTCCGACCGCGTCGGACGCCGCCCGGTGTTCCTCGTCGGCGCCGTCGGCAGCGCGGTGGTGATGCCTCTGTACCTGTGGGCGATCTCCACCGGCAGCTATCCGCTGGTACTGATCCTCGGCGTGCTGGTCTTCGGCGTCGTCTACAGCGCGGCCAACGGCATCTGGCCCTCCTTCTACGCCGAGATGTTCCCCACCCGGGTCAGGCTCTCGGGCATGGCGATCGGCACCCAGACCGGCTTCGCCATCGCCGGTTTCGCCGTCGCCTTCGCGTCGCAGATCGCCGGCCCCGACGGCGACAACTGGGCCGGGGTCGCCCTCTTCGCCGCCGCGCTCTGTGTGCCGCCGGTCGTCGCGGCACTGACCGCCCGCGAGACGGCTCACGTGGGGACGGAGAAGCTCGGGGAGCGGAGCGACGAGGTGCCCGCGAAGGCCGGAGCGCCGGTCGGGACCTGATCCCCGTGACGACGCCGCGCCCTGTGGAGCCGGTCCGTCCGAGTGGCGCGGCGTCCGCCCCCGGCGGATCCTCGAAGGACGCGTCGATCCATGCGGAAGGGTGCGGGGGCGGCTCTCCGGAGCCGCCCCCGCACCCTTCCGCCCGTCGGTGGGCGCTACGCCTTGCTGCCCGCCGGTTCGGGCAGCGGGTCCCCGGCGGCGTCCCCCGCCTCCCGGCCGGGACGTCCGTCCGGACCGGTGCGGGCCTGGAGCCTGCGGGGCCCGGCCAGGGCGTACGTCAGCCCGAAGCCGGCGGCCACCACCACCGCGCCTCCGACCGCGTCCAGCACCCAGTGGTTCCCGGTGGCGACGATGGCGGAGACCGTGAACAACGGGTGCAGCAGGCCCAGGGCCTTCATCCACGTCCTCGGCGCGAGCAGGAGGATGACGACACCGCACCAGAGCGACCAGCCGAAGTGCAGCGAGGGCATCGCCGCGTACTGGTTGGTCATCGCGGTCAGCGCCCCGAAGTCGGGACTGTCGAGGTCCTGCACCCCGTGGACCGTGTCGATGAACCCGAGTCCCGGCATCAGTCGCGGCGGTGCGAGCGGGTAGAGCCAGAAGCCGATCAGGGCGAGGACCGTGGCGAATCCGATGGAGCTGCGGGCCCAGCGGTAGTCGGACGGCCGGCGCACGTACAGCACCCCGAGGATCGCGAGCGGCACGATGAAGTGGAAGGTCGAGTAGTAGTAGTCGAAGAACTCACGCAGCCAGGGGATGCCGACGACGGTGTGGTTGACCCAGTGTTCGATGTCGATGTGCAGCCACTGCTCAGCGGAGTGGATCTGCCTGCCGTGCTCCTCGGCGGTGGGGCGTCCGGCGGTCGCCGCCAGCCGGACCTTCGCGTACGCGGAGTAGACGACCCGGATGAGCAGGAGTTCCAGGAGCAGGTTTGGGCGGCTGAGCACCCGGCGCCAGAACGGCACCAGCGGCACCCACGCGTACCGCGCCGGCACGGGCTTCGCGTAGTCCGTGGGGACCGGACGCTGCCAGTGGGGCGACGTACGGGTCAGGAAGGGCACCGCGCAGGCCGCGCCGAGCGCGGCGATGAGCAGAGCGTTGTCGCGCACGGGAAGGACCACACCGACGTTCGGCAGCAGCATCTTCCCCGGCAGGGTGAGGACCAGCACCACGACCGCCGGCCAGACCAGCCGGTCCGACGCACGGGTGCCGACGCGCCCTACGACGGCGAGCAGCACCCAGAGCAGCTGGTGCTGCCAGGCGGTCGGCGACACGGCGACGGCGACGCAGCCCGTGACGGCGACGGCCAGGAGCAGCTGCCCGTCCCGTGCGTAGCGGGCCGCGCGGCGCAGTCCGAGGACGACGACGGCGGCCGCGAGCGCGAGGAACAGCGCGATCTCGAGCGGGCCCTGGAGCCCGAACCGCAACAGCGCACCGTGCAGGGACTGGTTCGCCAGACTGTCAGGGCGCTCACCGAGCCCCGCGCCCGCGAGGTGGTGCACCCAGTACGCCCAGGAGTCACGCGGCATCATCACCCAGGCCAGCGCCGTGCAGACGGCGAACGTGACACCGCCGCTCACGGCGGCCCGGCGCCTGCCGGTGAGCCAGAACAGGGCGGCGAAGAGCAGGACGGCGGGCTGGAGAGCTGCGGCGATTCCGGTCAGCACGCCGGGAAGGCGCTCACCCCGTACCGCGAAGCAGGCGACGAGCACCAGCAGGACCGGCAGGATGCTGGTCTGGCCCAGGTGCAGGGTGTTGCGGACGGGCAGTGACACCATCAGCAGGGTGATCGCCGCGGGCGCCGCCAGGAACGCGGTGCGCCGGCTCACCGGTGCGGGCAGGGCCCGGACGGCGACGAACCCGAGCAGCACGACGAGCAGCAGCGAACCGAACGTCCATACGACACCGAGGGCCTGTTCGGCCGAGACCGTCAGCGGTTTCAGCACGAGGCCGGCGAACGGCGTCCCGGTGAACCGGCCGGGGTCGTACAGGGACCCCGCGATGTGCAGGACCCCTGTCGCACCGGTCCAGGTCTCCAGATCGGTGAGTCGTTCACCGGCCGGACGGCGCAGTACCACCGCCACCTGCCGTACCGCCAGGACGCCGACGAGCAGCCAGAGAACGGCCCTGGCCGCTGCGGCCCTCGTCCCCGGATCCGCCGCCGCGTCCCCCCGCACACTGCGCTCCACATCTGTCACGCTGCGCCGACCCTCCCGTTTCCATGCACTGTCCCCTCGGCCCGGGTATGTGCGGATGAAGCCTCGCATTGCCCTATGAGGTAGACACAACTAACCCCCTCTTCGCCTGACTGTCACCACCGATTCACCGGAAGAATGTCCGGATGCCGAGGGTGGCGCCGGAGATGGCGGCGTCCGGGCGGGTCACGGGCCAGGTCAGTCCTCGTACGCCGGAATGTCCGCCTGCCAGCCCGCGAACAGGGGAACGTCCGACGAGCCGTCCAGGACGACGACGCCGAAGGGCCGGTCGAAGGCGATGTGCCGCACCACCCGCGGCCGAGGGGCGACTGAGGCCCGCATGGCCACGACCGTGACCGCTGCGGCCTCCACGCCCTTCTCACTGATCTTCACCACCGCCTCCTGGACCACGTCCGTGATGAAGAGGCGCGCGGGCGTGAGGCCGGAGAAGTCCGCCCCGGCCGGGTCGGTGGCGAGCCGGACTCCGAGCGCCGGCAGCTGGTCGACGACCTGGACGTTTGTCCGCAGGGTGAAGCGCGGCAGCGCGAAGGTCACCTCGTCGGCGTCCAGGGGAGCCCGTGATTCCTCCGGGGCCCACGCCGACGCCAGGACCCGGTCCGCCGGCTCGCCCGGCTCCCCCAGGACGAACCTGACCCGTGCGGGCGCGGCGCCGCCCGGCTCCGTATGGCAGCGCAGTTCGACGACGTACGCGCCCGACACCGTCCACACGTCCCCGGTCCCGGCCGACGCGTGCATCGTGGCCACCGGGACGCTCTTGCCCTCGATGTCGGTGAAAGGGACGTCGCGGGTGCGGGCCGGGTCGAAGGGCAGCTCCCAAAGAGCTTGCAGAGCCAGCACATTGACCAGGGCGAGGACCAGGGCGCCGTCGCTGTCGAGCGGCAGCCGTTCGATCAGGCCGCCGGTCCGCTCGTTGACCCACGCGTCGATCTCCGCGGCGTCCACGGGTCCGAAGGCGACGTCGGGCAGCGACCGTTCGTACTCCGGGCGCAGCGGCACGCTGTTCCAGACCCGGGTCGCCACCCGCAGCGCCTCGGTGCCTCCCCAGTCGCGCGCCGCCTCCGTGACCACGGCCGCGGCCTCCGGGCCGGCCACGCCGAGCAGGGCCCGCAGTTCCGCAGCCGTCTCCGTACGGGCGCCTGCGGCGACGGCCGTCAGGGCCAGCCACAGTCCGGTGGGCGAGCACACGAAGCTGCGCCGTCCGGGCCGCACCAGCTCCCGTATCCACCGCTCTCCGAGCCTCTGGACGGTTGCCTCGATGTCCTCGTCACGCATCGCTTCCCCCTGCACGTATTAATGGCTCGTCATCCCGTCACACCCTGGCCAGAATGAGGCAATGACCTGGACGGTGACCCCCGAACCCTTCGACAGCCCCGAGTCGGCCCTGCTGCGGCGGGACTACTACGACGAGGTGGCGAGCCGCTACTGGGGCCGCCCGGCGACCACGGCGGAGATAGACGACGGCCTGAGGGACGACGGCGTCGGCCTGCTCGCCGCGCCCACCGGGGAGTTCCTGATGGGACGGTACGACGGAAAGCCGGCGAGCTGCGCGGGGCTGCGGCTGGTCGACGCGGCGACGGCGGAGCTGACCCGGGTGTACGTGCGGCCGGCCTTCCGCTCGACGGGCGGCGGCGGCCTGCTGCTCGCCGGCATCGAGAGCGTCGCGCGTGTCCACGGGGTGCGGCGGATCCGGCTGGACACCCGTGACGATCTGGTGGAAGCGCGCGGGCTGTACGCGAAGCACGGGTACCGGGAGGTCCCGGCCTTCAACCAGGGCCCCTACGCGGAGCACTGGTTCGCCAAGAATCTCTGAGCCCGCGAGGCCGCCCGCCGCCCCGCCGGGCCCACGGGGGGGCGCGACAGCCCGCCGGGGGGCGCGTCAGCCCGCCGAGTGGTCGCGGCGCGGTTCGGGCATGTGCGGCCGCTCCTTGCTGGACCCGCTCACCTCCGCCGACAGCTCCGTCACGAGGCGGACCAGGTCGGTGGGCCGGTCCGGGCCCCACCAGTCGCCGAGCAGCTCGGCCAGGGACTCCTCACGGGCCTGGGACAGCCGGACCACGGCCTCCGCGCCCCGCTCGGTGAGCACCAGCTGCATCCCCTCACGCCGGGCGTAGCCGAGCCCCTCCACCTGGCGGGCCGCCGAGGTGATCACCCTGAGCGGCACGGGGGCGACCTCGGCCAGCCGGCCGGGCTCGACGGTGCCGTGGCGTTTGATGCGGAGCAGCAGCCAGCTGGCCGCGGGCTGGAGGTCGTACCCGGCCTTCACGGTGATCTTCTCGTAGATCTCCCGGCGCCCCTCACGGGTGGCGAGCACCGACAGGGCACGGGCGCACTCGTCGTACGAGGAACGCTGGACGGGGTTCGAAGCGAGGGTCTCGCTGGTGTCGGGCGCCGTCACCGACCCGCGCAGGGGCTCCTCCTTGAGGAACCAGGCGAAGACGAACGCGACGAGGACCACGGGCGCCGCGTAGAGGAAGACATCGGTGATCGCGGTCGAGTAGGCGTTCAGGACCGAGGGCCGCAGATCGGCCGGGAGGCGGCCGATGGCCCGGGGGTCGGCGGCCAGCGCCCCCGCGTCGACGCCGGGAGGGAGCGAACTGCCGCTGAGCGCGTCCTCCAGTTTGCCGGTCAGCCGGTTGGTGAAGATGGTGCCGAACACGGCGACGCCGAACGAGGCGCCGATGGACCGGAAGAAGGTCGCACCGGATGTGGCGACGCCGAGGTCCTCGTAACCGACGGAGTTCTGCACGATCAGCACGAGCACCTGCATCACCAGGCCGAGGCCGGCACCGAAGACGAAGAAGCAGAGGCTCATCGACCAGGTGGAGCTGTTCTCGGAGAGCGTGTGGAGCAGCAGCAGGCCGACCACGGTGAGGGCGGTGCCGGCGATCGGGAAGACCTTCCAGCGGCCGGTCCGGCTGACGATCTGGCCGGAGGCGGTCGAGGTGAGCAGCAGTCCGAGGACCATCGGCAGCATGTGCACACCGGACAGGGTCGGGGTGATGCCGTGCACGACCTGGAGGAAGGTCGGCAGGTAGGTCATGGCGCCGAACATGGCGAAGCCGATGACGAAGCTGATGACGGCGACGAGGCTGAAGGTCCTCATCCGGAACAGCTTCAGCGGCAGCACCGGTTCGGCCGCCCGGCGTTCGGCTGCGACGAACGCGACGAGCAGCACCACGGCGAGGACCGCGAGGACGATGATCTGCGCCGAGCCCCAGGCCCAGGTGGTGCCGCCGAGCGAGGCGACGAGGACCAGGCAGGTGGCGACGGAGGCGATGAGGAAGGTGCCCAGGTAGTCGATGGTGTGCTTGGTGCGGCGAACCGGGATGTGCAGGGCCGCGGCGATGACCAGCAGCGCGACGACGCCGATGGGCAGGTTGATGTAGAAGACCCAGCGCCAGCTGAGGTGCTCGGTGAAGAAGCCGCCGAGCAGCGGTCCCAGCACGCTGGTCGCACCGAACACCGCCCCGAACAGGCCCTGGTACTTGCCTCGTTCGCGCGGGGTGACGATGTCTCCGACGATCGCCATGGAGAGCACCATCAGCCCTCCGCCGCCGAGACCCTGGAGGGCGCGGAAGCCGATCAGCTGCGGCATGTTCTGGGCCACGCCGCAGAGCGCGGAGCCGATGAGGAAGATGACGATGGCCGTCTGGAAGAGCTTCTTGCGCCCGTACTGGTCGCCGAGCTTCCCCCAGAGCGGCGTGGCCGCGGTCGCCGCGAGCATGTAGGCGGTCACCACCCACGACAGGTGGTCCAGGCCGCCCAGTTCGCTGACGATCGTGGGCAGGGCGGTGGACACGATGGTCTGATCGAGTGCGGCGAGCAGCATGCCGAGGAGCAGCGCCCCGATGGACACCAGGACACTCCGCCGGGACCGCCCCTCACTTGCTGCCAGGGGTGGCGGGCTCAGCTGCTGGGCCATGAGCATCTCCTCGGGTCCGCTTCACCCCCATCCTGGCCGCTGTGTGCCGTTATGGCCTGCCGAGCAGCGCCACGGGCGTTGGGCTTCCCTGCGGCGGCCTGCATAATCGCAGGCAGTTCAAAGGGGAGGGGAACCCACGATGACCGGACATATGTGCCCGGAGTGCGGCGGCGAGCAGAGTGCGAGACCCGGGGCGGGGTGCGCCTGCGGAGCCGGCACGGCCGCGCGGACGGGGCGCGATGCCCGTGCGGCGGAGATCGCGGCGGCAGAGGACTTCGACCCGCTGCGGATCCGGCCTTACGTGACGCTGAACAGCGACGACACGCAGGACCACGGCGCGCCCGACGCGGCCACGACGATGCCGCTGTTCCTGGACGCCGCACCCGGCGGGGCACCGGGGCCCGTTCCGGGCACGCCGCCCGGCGCCGTCGCCGCCGACCAGGGCCGCCGGCGTATCGCGGCGGCCTACGCGGGCGACGGACCCGACCCCGTGCAACCACGCCGCCGGCGCCCGTTCGCCGTCATCGCCGTGGGGGCGGCGGTGGCCGCGGTGGTGGGCACCGCCGCGTTCGCGGGCGGCCTGTTCGACGACGAGGACGGCGCCGGGAACACGGCGCTGCCCGAGGTCACCACGAGTACGCCGGACACGAGCGAGGAGCCGGCCACGACCGTGTCCGAGTCCCCGTCCGCGTCCCCCTCGGCCACGCCTTCACGGTCGGCGTCGGCATCACCGTCGGCATCGGCGTCCGCCTCTCCGTCGGACAGCCCGTCGGCATCGCGATCGGCTGTCGCGTCGGAGTCGCCGGCTCCGTCGGCGTCCGCCACGAAGGCCCCCACCACGGCACCGGCGACGCCGCCCGCCGAGGAGGTGTCAGGGACCACGCTGCGACGTGGGGACCGAGGTGCGGAGGTCTCGGAGCTCCAGCGCCGGCTGGAGGAGATCTGGGTCTACCGGGGCCCCACGGACGGCGACTACTCGGAGCGGGTGGAGGAAGCCGTCGCCGAGTTCCAGCGATGGGTGTCGGTCAGGAGCGACCCCCCGGGCGTCTACGGCCCGGAGACCCGCAGCGCCCTGGAGGCGCAGACGAACGGGAGGGGACACCGCTCCTGAGGCCGGATCCGCGCCGACGCCGGCTACGCGACGCGCAGGCCCAGGCCCAGACCCACCGCCGGATCGACACTCCGACTCCCGGGAGGCCTCGGCGTCCGGGCGGCTCGGGCAGCTCGACATCCGGGCGGCCCGGTGGCTCGGCGGCCCGACGGCTCGGCGGCCCGACGGCTCGGCGGCCCGACGGCTCGGCGGCCCGGTGGCTCGGCGGTCCGGGCGGCGCGGCGGCTCGGGAAGCTCCGCGTCCGTGCGATCAGCTCCCGGAGGCCCGGCCCCTCGGGCTGCTCGGCGGTCCGAGGGCTCGGGCGATCCAGCGTCCGGGCGTTCCGGCGGCTCGGGCAGCTCGGCGTTCCGGGCGATCCAGCGTCCGGGCGTTCCGGCAGCTCGGGCAGCTCCGCGTCCGTGCGATCGGCACCCGTAGGCCCGGCCCCTCAAGCGATCCGGCGACTCGACGGTCCGGCAGCTCGACGGTCCGACGACTCGGCGTCCCGGCGGCTCGCCCCCTCGGGCGATCCGGCGTCCCCGCGTCCCCGCGTCCCTGCGTTTCGGGCAGCTCGGCGTCAGGGCGGCTCGGCGATCCGGCGGCTCAGCCCCTCGGGCAGCTCGGCGTTCCGGCGTTCCGGCGTTCCGGCGTTCCGGCGTTCCGGCGTTCCGGCGTTCCGGCGTTCCGGCGCAGGATTGGCGTTTCGGCGCAGGATTGGCGTTTCGGCGCAGGTTTTTGTACCGTGGAGAAACAAAGTAGCCTCCGCCCGTTCTCCCTGACCGGCGGGCGGGGCTACTTGTTTTTTCCTCCGCAGCTATGAGCTGTCCCCCCGCGCTCTGGAGCATGCCGATGCCGGCCACCGTCCTCGAAGCCCGCGCCCTCCTCCTGGACATGGACGGCACCCTCGTGAATTCCGACGCGGTGGTGGAGCGCTGCTGGCGTCGCTGGGCCGTCGCACAGGGGCTCGACCCCGAGGCCGCGCTCAAGGTGGTCCACGGCCGCCAGGGTTACGCCACGATGGCCGCCCTGCTGCCGGACCGCCCGATGGAGCAGAACTACGCGGAGAACCGCGTCATGCTCGCCGAGGAGACCGCCGACACGGACGGCGTGGTACCCATCGGCGGCGCCACCGCCTTCATGGCTTCGATCGCCGCCCTCCCCCACGCGCTCGTGACCTCGGCCGACGAGGCCCTCGCCCAGGCCCGGATGACGGCCGCGGCCCTGCCGATACCGGAGACGCGCGTCACCGCCGAGATGGTCGGCGCCAGCAAGCCCGACCCCGAGGGCTTCCTCAAGGGCGCGGCAGAGCTGGGCTTCGCCCCGGCGGACTGCATCGTGTTCGAGGACTCCGAGGCGGGCATCGCGGCGGGCCGGGCGGCCGGCATGCGTGTCGTGGGCGTCGGCCCGCGCGCGGCGGCCCTCTCCCCCGACGCCCACGTCGAGGACCTGACGCAGCTCCGGGTGGAAGCCGGCACGGACGGCTCGATCCGTCTGCACATCGACGCAGGCTGATCCCTTCCCCCTCCGCCGCCTTCCGGTCGGCACCCCCGGTCCGCCCGTGGCCTGCCCGGCCTGCCGGGCTCAGCGGGCCGGGCCCGGTACGGCACCCGGCCGCGTCACTCCCGGTGCAGCAGCCCCCGCGCGACCAGTTCCAGCACCAGCGCGACGGCGACCGCCTGCACCGCCATCAGCGCCACCAGGACGAACAGCTGCACGGCGCCCGCCTCCAGAGGTGAGGCGCCGCCCAGCAGCATGCCCACGAAGGCCCCGGGCAGGGTGACGAGCCCCACGGTCCGGGTCTGGTCCAGCCCCGGCAGCAGCGCGTCCGACGCCGCAGGGCGTGCGATCTCCAGCCGGGCGTCCCGGTCGGGCAGACCGAGCGCCATGCCGGCCTCCACCTCACCCCACCGCGTCCCGAGCTCGTCCAGTGCGCGCCGCCCGCCGAGCACGGTCGCGGTGAGCGCGCCCCCGACGAGGATGCCCGTGACCGGGATGAGCGCGATTCCGCGCGCCGGGAGGACCCCGGTGAGCAGCAGCGCCACGACCACGGGCACCACTCCCGCACCGATGGGCAGGGCGGCCCACCACCAGGTGCGGTTGGGGGTGATCCGCCGGCCTGCCGTACGCACCGCGACCGCGAACATGAGCGCCAGGAAACCGAGCAGAGGCCCCAGGGAGCGCACCACCCAGCCGATGAGCAGGGAGACGGCGGCCAGCTGAACCGCTGCCCGCACCCCGGCGACGGCGATCTCGCGGGACCGGCCGAGCGAGGCCCAGGCGGCGACGGCGGCGGCGGACACCAGGAGGACGGCGAGCACGACACCGAGCGTGGGACTGACCGGAAGCAGCACGCGGCCACCCTATGGCGTGCCCGCAAAGCCCCACCCGGCCCCGACGCCCGGACCGCGAGCAACCGGACCGCGAGAAACCGGACCGCGACGCCCGACGCTCCCCCGAACTCCCGCATCCGCCCGGCCGGGAGGAGCCCGCCCCCGCCACGCCTGACACATCGACCGGTCACGTCCGGCACGGGACAGGCGCCCCGCCCCGCGACCGCACGCACCGCGCACCACCGCCCCGACGCCCGGGAGTACGGGAGGACTTCGCGGGCCCCTGGAGGCCGGAACACACATCTCGGCGCGCCCCTGAAGGCGGAGATCCGTCAACATCGCGCCTCGAACAACCTTCGGACGGGACGTCAGACCGACCGTCCTACCTCTTGATGTGACGTGCGCATGTCGTCACCCTGTTACCTGGCGACCACCCCACAGAAACCCGGCGCCGCCACGATGGTCCGGCTCCGCATGTCGCCTGTCCAACATCCCCCCACATCAAGGGAGTTCAAATGTCCGGTATCTACGCGCGTCGCATAGCCGTCCTCGCCGCCTCGGCCGCACTCGCCGCAACCACCGGGCTCCTCACGGCCCCGACCGCCCAGGCCGCGATGCCCACACCGGTCAGCGCCTCGACCGCCCGTTCGTATCTGAGCCAGCTCACCGTGTCCGCCGAGGGCTCCTCGTCCGGCTACAGCCGTGACAAGTTCCCGCACTGGATCACCCAGTCGGGAGCCTGCAACACCCGCGAAGTGGTCCTGAAGCGCGACGGCAGCGGCGTGGTCCAGGACTCCGCCTGCGCCGCGACGAGCGGCAGCTGGTACTCGCAGTACGACGGCGCCACCTGGACCGCCGCGTCCGACCTGGACATCGACCACATGGTCCCGCTCGCCGAGGCCTGGCGCTCCGGGGCCAGCGGCTGGACCAACACTCAGCGCCAGTCCTTCGCCAACGACCTGACCCGCCCCCAGCTCATCGCGGTCACCGACAACGTCAACCAGTCCAAGAGCGACCAGGACCCCGGCGAGTGGCTCCCCTCACGAACCGCCTACCGCTGCACCTACGCCCGCGCCTGGGTACACGTGAAGCACCACTACGGCCTCAGCGTCGACTCCACCGAGAAGAGCGCCCTGCAGACCGTCCTCAACGGCTGCTGACCACCCTCCGCCCCCAGGCTGCCCGGCCCGCCCTCCTCCGCCGCCCCGTACCCTACGGAGCCATCGGTCACGGCGACGCGAGGAGGGCACACATGGCCGGGCTACGCCTGGGACCGCTGCTGAGGTACGTCGACTGGGAGTCCGGCTCACGGGCCACGGTCTGGGTGGAGACGAGCAGGCCCTGCACGGCGGAGGTCCGCTGCGCGGACGGGGCGGCCGGCGCCTCCCCCACGTTCGCCGTCCAGGGGCACCACTACGCCTTGGTGGTGGTCACGGGCCTGACACCCGGCTCGGCCACGCCCTACGAGGTGCTGCTCGACGGCCGCACCGTATGGCCGCCCGAGGACTCCCGCTTCCCGCCGAGCACCATCACCACGCCCGCCGTACCGCAGGCGGACGAGGCCGGTCCGGTCCGGATCGCCTTCGGCTCCTGCCGCTGGGCCGCCCCGCCCGCCCACGGACACGGCGGCTCCCCGGGCTCCCGGCCGCGCTCGGGCGGCGGAGACCCCATCGGCCCCGACGCGCTCGACACACTGGCCGCCCGCCTCGCCGCCGACCCCGAGGCGATACGCCCCGACGTCCTCCTGCTCCTCGGCGACCAGGTGTACGCGGACGAGACGTCACCGGCCACCCAGCGCCGGCTCGCGGCCCGCCGCGACCTGGACGAGGCTCCCGGCGCCGAGGTCGCGGACTACGAGGAGTACACCCTTCTCTACGACGAGTCCTGGCGCGACCCCGAGGTGCGATGGCTCCTCTCCACAGTCCCCAGCTGCATGATCTTCGACGACCACGACGTCATCGACGACTGGAACACCAGCGCCGCCTGGGTCCGGGACATGCGTCGCACCCCCTGGTGGCACGAGCGGATCGTCAGCGGGCTCATGTCGTACTGGGTCTATCAGCACCTCGGCAACCTCTCCCCCGACGCCCTGGAGGCGGACCCGGTCTACGCGGCAGTACGCGCCGCCGCGGACGGCACCGAGACCCTCCGCGGCCACGCGGCGGCTGCGGACGCCGACCCCGCAGGGACCCGGTGGAGCTACCGTCGTGTTTTCGGCCGAGTACGGCTGCTGATGGTGGACACCCGTGCCGCCCGCGACCTGGAGGAGCAGCAGCGGGCGATGCTCCGGGACGAGGAGGCCCGGTGGCTGCGTGACGAGATGCTCGCGGACCCGGGCTCGTACGACCATCTGCTGATCGGCACCTCACTGCCGTGGCTGCTGCCGCCCCTCGTGCACGAGGCGGAGACCTGGAACGCGGCGCTGTGCCGCGGAGAGCGGGGCGAGCGCTGGGCGCGCCTCGGCGAGAAGGTGCGCCGGGCCGGTGACCTGGAGCATTGGGCCGCTTTCCCGGAGTCCTTCCGCCGCCTGTCGGATCTCCTGAGGGAAGCGGGACGCGGGCCCGAGGCCCCCGCGACGGTATGCGTGCTATCGGGCGATGTGCACCATGCGTACATCGCCGAACCCCAGTGGCCCGATTCCACCCCGGACGACGCCCCCGGCGCACGCGTCCTGCAACTGACCTGCTCTCCCGTCCACAACTCCATCCCCGGATACATACGAACCGGCTTCCGCTTCGGCTGGAGCCGGGCGGGCCGATGGCTCGGGCGCGCGCTGGCGCTCCACGGGCGGACGGGGAGCCCTCCGATGCGCTGGCGCAAGACGGGAGGACCATGGTTCGGCAATCAGCTGATGACCCTCACACTGCACGGCCGGAAAGCTGCGCTGACATTGGTTCAGGCCAGAGCAAGACCCGCGGGCGCACAGTTCGAGACCGTTCTCGAGCGCACGCTGACCTCGAACGAATGACCAATTTTCAGCCACTCGTCGGAATGTTGAACTTGCAAGTAATAATGAGGTCACCCTAACCTGAGGGGCCCCGATCGGTTTCCGTCCCCAGACCGAAGGAGCCCCACCCCCCCATGGTCACCCGTCTGAACCAGGCCCAGCCCTACGCACTCGGCCTCTTCCGCATCGTCATCGGCTTCCTCTTCGCCTGCCACGGCGCCGCCTCGCTCTTCGGAGTCCTCGGCGGCTCCATGGGCGGCGGCACCGTCCCGGCCGGCACCTGGCCGGGCTGGTACGCCGCCGTGATCCAGCTCGTCGGCGGCACCCTGGTCGCGCTCGGCCTCGGCACCCGCATCGCGGCGTTCATATCCTCCGGATCCATGGCCTACGCGTACTTCAAGGTGCACCAGCCCGAGTCGCTGTTCCCCCTGCAGAACGGCGGCGAGGCCTCGGCCGTCTTCTGCTGGGCCTTCCTGCTGGTGGTCTTCACCGGCCCGGGCGCCGTGGCCCTCGACCGCCTGTTCTCCTCGCGCGGCCGCTCGACGCGCGAGAGCGAGCCCGCCCGCGACAAGGCCCAGGCCGTCTCGGTCTGACCGCACTTCCCCGCGTCCCGGCCCCCCTCCTCCCGAGGGGGGCCGTGGTCGTGAGTGCCCTGCACGGCAGGGGTCCGAAGTGACCTGCACGACATCGGCCGCCCGCCCTGCGAATACCAGGTGAACCGGGTGAGCGGCAGGCGTACGCTGTACAGCTGGCCCTGCCGCTCCTGCCGCTCCCCTGCGACGTCGCGGCGTTGACACGGAACACGGGAACGGGGAGTAGAAAGTGCTCGAGAGTGTGGGTGCGCTGACCGGCAGCCCATGGATCTACGCGGTGGTCGCCCTCTCGGTACTCCTGGACGTCTTCCTGCCCGTGCTCCCCAGCGGCGTGCTGGTGATCACCGCGGCGACGGCTGCGGCCGCGAGCACGACCACAGTGACAGCGGCGGCAGGAGAAGCCACCCGGCAGGTGCCCTCCCTTCTGGCACTGATCCTCTGCGCGGCCACCGCCTCGGTGCTCGGCGACCTCGTCGCCTACCGCCTCGCCTGGCGCGGCGGCGACCGCCTCGACCGGGCCATCGCCCGCTCCCGCCGGCTCACCTCCGCGCAGGAGCGCCTCGGTGCGGCGCTGAGCCGCGGCGGCGGAGCACTCGTCGTCATCGCCCGTTTCGCACCGGCAGGCCGGTCCGTCGTCTCCCTTGGCGCGGGCGCCGCACACCGCAAGGTGAAGGAATTCCTGCCCTGGTCAGCCGTGGCCGGGGTGGCCTGGGCGGTCTACAGCGTGGGCCTCGGCTACTTCGGCGGCCAGTGGCTGGGCGCGGGCTGGCTGGGCACGGCCGTCTCGGTCCTCGCCCTGTTTCTGGCGGGCGCACTCGCGGCCGTCGTCGTCCGCCGCCCTGCCCGCGCCTCCGCCGTCCAAGCCGCCGGAGCCCCCGCCGGAACCTGACGGCGGCCGGAACCTGACGGCACGCACGGCCGCTCAGACCCGGGCGGCGCCCCGTATCTCCAGATCGTCGAGCAGCCTCCGGGTCGCCTCGGTGATCTCGGCCACTGCGCGGTCGAAGACTTCCTGGTTGTGCGCGGCGGGCGCGCGGAAGCCCGACACCTTGCGCACGTACTGCAGGGCGGCGGCTCTCATCTCCTCCTCGGTGGCCTCTTCGGGGATGGATGGTGGACGAAGTGTCTTGATGCTGCGGCACATGCCTCCAGTGTGCGATGCGCCACTGACAACGCGCCTTCGGACCTACGCTTCCCGCCGGTCCTCGCGCCGCTCGATCGCCGGGATGACATAGCTCCCGTCGAGAAGGGCCTGGTCGGGCAGGTGAAGCCGCAGGATCGGCCTGAAGCGGCCGGCCGGGACCGGCAGCCAGTTCGCCTCCCCCGCCGGGCCCGTCGGGCGCTTCGCGGAAAGGCGCAGTGTGAGCGAGCCGTCCGCACCGTGGACGAGCCCGGGCGTCCGGTTCCCGACCGCGTGACGGTCCGCCTCGTTCGCGACCAGGTGGCCTCCGGGACTGTCGTACACGGTCACCGACCAGAAGGCCCGGACCGGCGGTGGCCGGCGGAATCGCAGCACATAGTCGTGGGCCCCGTCGAGCGGGCGTCCCCGCGAGTCACGGGTCGTGTGCGCGTAGAGCGCCTCGTACCCGTGGGGCAACCAGCGCCCACGCCGTGCCGCGACCGCCCTGACCAGGTACGACGCCTCCCGGTCGGGGATCGTCCACTCCGGCGTGCCGAGGGTGCCGACACCGAAGTGGTCCAGGTTGTGGTCGCGCAGGTGCGGAATCATGCGCCAGGTCCCCCGAGGGCCTTCGGCCTCGGGACGACGGGCCGCCTCCTCCACCCGCAGCCGGCCCAGCGCGAGCCCTCGCCCCAGTGCGCGTACGAGGACGGGACCGGCCGACACGTACGGCGAGAGGCCCTCCTCCAGGAGGCCCAGGGGCTGGAAGCGGTCCTGGTACGCGCGATCCGCGGCGGCGGGCGGGAAGTCGGCCATCCAGACCCGGAGCTCCTCGAAGAACCGCAGCGCACCCGGCACCCCGGGCTCGGTCGCCGGCAACCCGGTCCGATGGGCGCGGTCTCCCAGATGGGTGAGCGTGAGCTCCTGCTGGAGCGCCCTGACCCGGGGCATGTCCTCGGGCCCGTCGCACGCGAGGCGGCCGACGACGGAGACGACGGAGGTGGGCGCGTCGATCACTCCAGACACCCCGTCGGGCACGGTGCCGGCCCAGCCGGGCGGCACGACCATCCAGTCGCCCTCGCCCGTACCGGTGGCCCGGGGGCCGAGGTAGGCGAAAGCGTTGCCCCAGGCGTCAACGAACTGCAGGACGTAATAGGCCCCGCCGGTGTCCGGCACATGCAGCCGGACCGGCCCTCCGGAAAGGTCGAGCTGGGCGAGGGCGTCGACGAGGTCGACCGGGGCGAAGGGGACGCGGGCACCGGGTGTGGCCGGCCCGCCCGCATGGGCGAAGTCGTTGAACGGCGCGGGCGCCAGCGTCCCACAGCCCTCCTGGAGACAGGCCTGGACCGCCGACAGCTGCCGGACGAGCGGCGACCCGTAGACGTACGCGTCGGCGGCCAGCGCCGTGATCGCGTCCGGCTTCGGGCCGCCTCGCCCCGGGTTCACGTCAGATGACCGGCTTCGCCCGGTGGGCGCACAGGGCCCAGATCACGAATGTGTCGAGCGCGATGGAGATGATCGCCCACACGGGCTGGTACGGCAGCCAGATGAAGTTGGCGATCAGGTTCAGCGCGGCCAGCGCGATGCCCACACCCCAGGCCCAAGCCGCGCCCTTGAGGATGCCCCATCCGACGAGGACCAGGATCACCCCGAGGATCAGGTGGATCCATCCCCATGCGGTGATGTCGAATTTGAACGTGTAGTTGTTGATCCGCGTGTACACCTCGTCGGACGCGATGCCCGCGATCCCCTTGACGATGGACAGAATGCCGTCGACGAGGAGCACGACCCCCGCGAACATCGCCCCCGTGGCCGCCCAGGGGTCTGGGGCCGCCGGTCGTGAGGAGTCGGCTGCGGGTGCTGACTGGGTCATGGGATTCCTCCACTCGACGGACCACCCCACACTGCTGCGGGCAGATCCGACCCTGTGCGACGGTCTCGCCGGCCACGACCCGGACGCACCCGTTCGGGTGACAGCACCGGCGACAGCACCGCCCTGCTCAGGGCACTCCCACGGTGATGACCTGCCCCTGCGCGTCGACGGTGAGTACCACTCGGTCGACCCTGTTCGTGAGCGCCAGCCCCGCCCACACGACGCCCCACACGCAGCACGTGAAGACCGTCAGGAACGCGTGCAGCACATGGTTGACCGGCTGGCCGTGCACCAGCACCGCCTGGCTCCCCGAACGGGACTCCACCCGCCACCCGGCCGCGACCCGCCGGCTCACCACCCAGTCGAGTATCAGGCCGCGCTGCGTCGCGTCGGGGGCACCTCCGCCCGCCCCGTAGTAGCCGGGGGGAGGTTCGAGCGACGCCTCGCGCCGGTGTGCTGCTCGACGCCTCATGCGGCTCACCTCCAGGTGTCGAGATCTCCGCCCCGCCACTCGATCAACTCCGGCTGGTCCAGATCGATCTCCTCGGCCCCCTGGGCGAGCCCGGCCCGCCGCAGGAACGAGGCGACGTCCCCACGGCCGTGGGCCAGGCCGACGATCTGCCCGCGCACGGTCACCCGGCGACCGCCGGTCGACGAGGGCGGATAGACGATCACAAGGGGATGTCCGGACATGCCTCCACGGTCTCCCGTGCCTCGCCGACTCGCATCCCGGAGCCTGCCGGGGCCGCCCGAGGGCCGATGCCTCGGACGGGACGGTGCGAGCCGGGGCAGAACCGCCGCCGCGCCGACGGCCGCACGAGTACCGGTAGGAGCCGCTGCCACACCCCCATCGCCCCGCAGGCCTCAGTGGCGCCACAGTCCTCAACAGCCCCACCGCCCTCACCGCCCTCACCGCCGACGGATCCTCACGTCGTCACGTCGTCACGTCGTCACGTCGTCCCGGTGACGAGCTTCGGACAGGCCCTGCGGCCGAGCAGCGACAGCAGCGATCCCCACCGCCCTCAGCTCGCGTGCCAGGAACTCCATCTCGGGGAGAGTGCCTGAGTGGTCCCCGCTCAGAACCGTGCGCAGGACCGCCCTGACGTCCGCCAGCTCGACACCGAGTACGGCGCGCAGAACCCGCATGACCGCGACGTCGCGCACCGAGGGGTCCACCCGCAGCCGCGCCGGGCCGTGGTCGGAGAGCAGAAGACCTCGCAGCTCGGCCGGCACTTCGTCGTCGCCACACGAAAGCACCGTGGATCCACAGGCCGGACATGTGGCCTCGGTGTCCCAGCGCAACGAACCGCCCACCAGGGCATGGGTGCCCCAACACTCCGTCTCCGCAGCGCAGTCCGGGCATCCGGCGGTGTACCTGACGGACTCGTGGACCGACGGCTCCATGATCACTTCTCCAGGAGGACCAGGGCGGACGACAAGCCGAGAAGTACACCGGACACACAGCGCGTTGACTAGGGTCGTCGCCATGAGTGCCGCGATAGCCGCCATGATCACCGCAGTCGTCGGAGTGCTCGGCACACTCTTCGCACCGCTGATCACGAGTTGGGTGACGAAACGCCAGCGCACGGCGGAGAGCCGCGTGGAGGATCAGCGGCGGCTCTTCGAGGACCGCCGCACCGCGTACACCTCGATGAACCGGGCGACCGGTCACTTCCACACCCTCCTCAAGGACGCGCTGCACCGCACGCGTGACGGGGTCTACACCGACGACGACCGTGCCCGACTGGAGGAGGGCCGACGCGACTACCGCGACCGGTACGCCGAGGCCCAGATGATCGTCCCTGAGGCCGTCCTCGACTCCTCGCGCGAGCTGAACGTGGTCCTCGCGAGCGTGGACGCCGCACTCAAGCGCATCGACCGTGGCCTGCCCCGCGACGGCGAAACAGCCGGCCAGCTGCTCCTGGACCTCAAAGCCGCAGATCCGAAGCTCACCGCCATGCATCGCCTGATGCGCCAGGACCTCGGCGTGTCCGACTGAAGCGCCGGCACGGCGACGGCTACCGGCGGGCGCCGGAGCCGTGGTACGTCTCTTCCGTATCCGTACTACCGGCCCGGGGACCGGGCGACGCAGGGTGGAGGAACGGTGAGGGCAGGCAGCCGGGGAGTGCTGGGCGTCGTGGGTACGGCGACCGACGGAGTCGAGATGCTGCGCGCCGGCCTGGTCGAGCCGGCCGTCGCGCTCGGCTGGCAGGTGGCCGTGACCCTCACACCGAACGCCGGCCGGTGGATGCGGGCGAACGGTGAGTGGGAGCTCCTGGAGTCACTGACCGGCCTTCCCGTGCGGGACACACCACGCCTCCCGGCCGAGCCCCGGCCGCACCCTGTCGTCGACTGCTACGTGGTGGCACCGGCGAGCGCGAACTACGTGGCCAAGCTCGCCACGGGTATCGCCGACAACCAGGCGCTGACGCAGGTGAGCGAAGCCTTGGGCACGACCCACGTCCCGGTCGTGGTGTTCCCCCGGATCAACGCGGCACACGCGCGGCACCCGGCGTGGGAGGGCCACATCGCGGCTCTGCGCGGGGCGGGCGTCGAGTTGGTGTACGGAGCGGACGTCTGGCCCCTGGACGAACCGCGTCAGGGCCCGGCAGTCCGGGAACTGCCCTGGGCGACGATCCTGGGACGCGCAGCCGCCCGGACTCCTGACACGGGACTTCCCTAGGATTGCCCGAAGTGCGCGGGCCAGAGGACGGGGTGGGACATGACAGGCCGGGTCACGGCAGTGAGCAGCAACGCGACGTACTCGTTCAGCAAGCCCAATCGTGAGTCGGTCATGCTGCTGGCCGGCCTGGGCGTCGAGGGTGACGTCCACGCGGGTGTGACGATCCGCCATCAGTTCCGCATGACCTACGAGCCGGACCTGCCCAATCTGCGCCAGGTGCACCTGATGCACGAGGAACTCTTCGACGAGCTGGCGCTCAAGGGCTACGCGGTCGCTCCGGGCGGGCTCGGCGAGAACATCACCACCCGCGAAGTCGACCTGCTCGGCCTTCCGGCCGGCGCCCTGCTGCACCTCGGCGAGCAGGCGGTGGTGGAGGTGACGGGGCTGCGCAACCCGTGCGCGAAGATCAATGACTTCCGGCAGGGCATGCTCGGAGAGGTGTTCGCCCTCGATCCGGTCTCCGGGGACTTCACTTTCAAGTCCGGCATCATGGCCGTGGTCCGCCATGGCGGACCTGTCCGCCCGCAGGACGCCATCGGAATCGAACTCCCGCCGGGCCGCCCGCACCGCCCGCTGGAGCGCGTCTGAAGACGCTCGGAGGGGCGGTGCACCGTTCCTGACGCCGCCGCCGACGACGCCCCAGACGCGACGCGGACCAGAGGGCGAGCAGCGCTGCTCCGCAGTCGGCAGACGTCCCGCCGCCACGCCGGGATGCCTGTACGCCGTAAGCGGTACGCCTCCCACCCGGACCCGCTCCTCACGGACCGAACCACCACCGAACCACCGAACTCACTGATCGGAGCGACACGATGAGACTCGACGACCATCGGGTGGTCATCACCGCCGCGGGCCGCGACTTCGGGCGGGCGCTGGCCATCAGGCTCGCGGAGAAGGGCGCGGAGGTGTTCCTCTCCGCTCGACGGCTCGAAGCCGCCGAACGAGTACGCGACGAGATCCGCGGCAAGGGCCATCAGAGGGTGCACGCCTTCGCCTGCGACCTGACGGACCCGGTCTCGATCCGTGAGTTCGCCTCCGGGGTCGGGCGACGGACGAGCCGTGTCGATCTGCTCGTCAACAACGGCTCTCGCTGGCTCGAAGGACCGGACCTGCTGTCCGCCACGGACGACGATGTCGTGGACACCCTCGCCTCCGGAGCCACCGGCACGGTCCTGACGGTGAAGAACTTCCTCCCCCTCCTGCTCAACTCGGACAAGCCTGACATCGTCACGATGGTCTCAGCCTGCGGAGCAGCAGGCCATGACCGCTCAGACGCCCATGACGCGTTCTACGCGGCGAAGAGTGCCCAGGCGGGGTTCACCGAGATCCTCTCCAAGCGCCTCAGGCCACAGGGGGTCAGGGTGATATCGCTCTACCCGCCCGACTTCGACAACGGCGACCCGCTCTCGGAGCAGTGGGACGCCACCCCTCGTCGGTCCGACGGCACCCTCACAGCGCACTCACTGGTGGAGTGCGTCCTCTTCGCGGTCACCCAGCCCCGGGACTGCTTCATCAAGTCGTTCCACTTCGAGCAGGCCTGACCGGCACTCCTCACGACCGCCGCCGCCGAGGGGCCGCAGCGCAACCGAAGCAGCCAGGCATCAGGAGGATGACGGTGGCTCGGTGACAGCCATGCGGATAACGTGTGCCGCCAGGCACCGGGCACACTCAAGTCCCATACCAGATAGCCGATTTGCCGTACGGAGAGAGTCCGTCATTGCCCCAGGCCAACGGAGATCCGGTGCTGGAGCAGGCCCTCAGGGATCCGGCCTGGGACGAGCGCGTGAAGAGGCGCTCCCGTCGATGGGTGGCGGTCACGGAACTGACCGGGTCGGCCACCGGGGCAGGCGCGGTGGTCACCGCGGGCGTCCAGGCCCCCGGCGTCATCACCGCCTCGATCACAGGGGCCGCACTCTTCATCGGTGGTTTCAGCCAGTTGTTCGATCACGGGGAACGTCACGTGCAGGCCGCGGAGGCCTGGACACGGCCAAGGCCGGCCGTTCAGCGCTACACCTTGATCGCCGAGGCCGACAGGAGCGACGACAACCGGCAGCGCCTCCTGGAGGAGCTGGAAGCCGTCGCCAACACCGACCTCCAGAGCTGGACTCTGAGCAGACGCCTCGCACAGCCACCACCCGGAGGCCAAGCGCTCCCGTAAGCGCTGCCGCCGCCCCGGGGCGCACCACTCCCCCACCGCACCGACCACAGCGTCCAGCGCTGCCTCACAGCTGGGCGAGCAGGGTGGGCGCCGACGAGTTCCGCCGGATCCCGAGACACTAGTAAAGTTTGATTAGTAAGGTGCGGGATGGGCGGTCGAGATCCGATCGTGCCGCCGTGCGCAGCCGGGCCGGCTGCGGCGGGAATCCCGATCGCCAGCAGGAGAAAAGTTGCCGGAGAGTCCGACGGAGACGACGTACGCGAATGAGACGGCGGTGCCCCTGCTGCCGTGTTCGGCGGTCCAGGAGACGCTGGACTTCTTCCAGGCCCTCGGCTTCGAGGTCACCTACCGACAGACCAAGCCGTACCTCTACCTGGCCCTGCGCCGGGGCGGTTTCGACGTGCACTTCGGCAAGCCGCCCCAGGGATACGACCCGAACCGGGAGGACGGCGGCGGCTGCCTGGTCATGGTCGACACCGTCGCGCCGTATCACGCAGCGTTCACCGGGGCCATGCGTGCCGCATACGGCAAGGTTCTGGCGACGGGGCGTCCACGCATCACACGTTTCCGCCCGGGACAGACCCGCTTCACCCTCATCGACCCGTCCGGCAATTCGCTGATCTTCATCCAGCGCGACGAACCGGCGGAGCTGGAGTACGGCGGTTCCAAGAAGCTGCAAGGACTGGCGAAGGCACTCGACAACGCCCGCATCCTCCGCGAGTTCAAGAACGACGACCGCGCGGCCTTCCGGGCACTGAAGTCAGGACTGCGCAGGCACGGACCGCAGGCCCCGCCCATCGACCGGGCGCTGGCGCTGACGGCCCTCATCGAGCTCGCGACCACCTTGGACGAGCAGGGCGAGATCGACGACCGGATGCGGGAACTGGAGGCGATCCAGCTCACCGACGCGGAGCGGGAGCGGGTGATGAGCGAACTGCGCGGCACCGGGTACTCGGAAGAAGCACCGCACCAGGTATAGCCACGATCCGCGTTCACACCCGCTGTCCCGAACGGTCTCCGGCGGAGCGGGATCAGCCGAGCGCGTCGATGGCCTTCACGACGAGGGCCCGCGCCTCCGCCCCGTAGACGGCCGTCTGCCGTATCTCCTCGAACGCCCTTACATACAGATCGATTTCGGCAGGCTGGGTGATGCGCACCTGCGCCGACACCAGCTCGACGGACACGAGTTCGTCGTCGTACACATGGAACGTCTCCCGTGGCCACTGACTCCGCTCTGCCGTCGCCGGGATGATGCCGAGCGACACCGCAGGCAGAGCCCCGGCCGACAGGAGGTACCCGAGCTGCGCGGCCATGGCATCGGCATCACCCATGCGGTATCGGAGGACGGCCTCTTCCATGAGGAGGACGAATCGGTGGCCACGCTCGTGAATGATCCGCGAACGCTCCACCCGGGCGCGGGCGGCAGCGGCACTGTCGTCGACAGGGAGGTCCCGGAAGCGTGCGCTCATCCCGAGGACGGCCGCAGCGTAACCCTCCGTCTGGAGCAAGCCGGGCACGAGAGACGATGAGTACACGCGGAACAACTCGGTCTGTTGGAAGAACGCAACGGCACTGTCCTGGAGTTGCTTCAGTCCGCTGCGCGTCCGATGGCGCCACTCGCTGTACATCGACTCCGCGTGCAGCGACTGGGCGATCAGATCCTCCGCCTGGCTCTCTGCACCGACGGTGCGACACCACAGCCGGATGTCCGTGGCGGTCGGGGCGGTGCGGGCGTTCTCGATCCGGGACGTCTTGGCGTGGTGCCACCCGCATCCGGAGGCCAGCTGGACAACGGTCAGCCCCGCCCCCTTCCGCAGGTCACGCAGGCGCCTGGAGACCACTTCGCGTGCGGACTGTGCAGAGGAGGAGGGGAGCGTCATGTGACCTGTCCGATGGTTCTGATCAACGAATCGTGTACTCGTCGTGCGGTGCCGCACGTTCCCACACCGTTCCGAACGCGCCCGCGCACAGTCTCGCAGCGATCGGATCGTCGCTGAGTTCCGGCCCTTGTGACGAACCGTCACCGGCGAAGTGATTCCACTGGATAAGTCGACCGTCGAAAAGCCAGAAGTCGTTGCCGGGCAATGCGATGTCCGAGGCCTGACGGCGCGGCAACCACCGCACCTGCTCACCGGCCGCCACATTCGTAAAGGTTCCGGCGTGCTCGTACCGGATGTACTCGCTCACCGGCTCGGACACTATGCGGGCACGCCTTACGGTCACACCGCGGCCGACCGTCTCGGCGACGAGGTCGAGCCACGGCCGCCACCAGGACGCCCGGTCGGCGGGATCGTGCCGGTGCCCGGCGCGCCAGTCGGCGAACGGGCCGCGCTCGTAGTCCACGGTATTGAGTGTGCAGTTGTGTGCACAACGGTCAGCCAAACCGGGCTCGGCTGTCAAGACCAAGTCCCTGACGTTCAAACTTTCAGGAGAATTTGCGCACAGATATGCACATCACTGGTACGCACGCTCGCGACCTCTCTACGGTCCTCCGTGTCCCTCACCGACCGCGAAGGGGAGAAGGCCCGTGGCGATGACGCTCAAGGTGTACGAGGTGAACCGTGACGGTGGTATCCGGGTGGTGCGCGAGGAGGCCGAGGTCGTACCCGTGGCCGCGTCCGAACCGTCATCGGCGTACCCCGCCTGCAAGTGCCGCCGGTGCGGCAGTGGTTCATCATGACCGCGCCGTCCCGCCCGCTCCCCGGCCCTGAACGGCTGACCTGGGACCGGTCCGCCGGCCGTGCCTGCATCTACTGCGCACGGATGCTCACATCCGGAGCGGTCCGCGTCGGCACGATCCGGGACCGCCTCGGCGCGCACATTCTCGACAGCGAGGCCTGGGCCGGCCCCTGCTGCCAGCACAGCAGGTCCCGACGACGTAGCTGGCACGACGCCTCGCCCCCGGCCCCCCGACTGAGAACGAACAAGGCCCAGGCTCCCGGATCTGTACCGGTGACCTGGGCCTTCGTCGTGCTTACTGCTGGTGGGCGCGGACGGTTTCGAACCGCCGACATCTGCTTTGTAAGAGCAGCGCTCTACCCCTGAGCTACGCACCCGTGGATGAGGCAACAGGTTACATGGCCCACGGCCCCCAGCGGCAATCCGGTTCCCCGCCGGCCCCGCTCCCACCGTTCCCCCCGGCCGGGTGAGCCGGTGGCCGCGCGGTACGGGGGATATCCCCACCCCGCAGACGGTAGCCGTCCGGATCGTCCCGGGGGTGGGCCCGTACATACGGTGGAGCCACATCGGCAGCGCTCTCAGGGGGACTCGACATCATGACCAGCCGTACACGACGCACCTCCGCCCTCGTGGCGACCGCCGGAACCGTGCTCCTCGTCGCCGCGCTCAGTGGCTGTGGCAGTGCGAATGCGGAGGACGCCCCTACCGAGCACAAGTCGTTCGCGTTCAGTGGTGAGGCGCTCACCATCGACGCCGACAACTCCACCCTGGATCTGGTGCCCGCCGACGTGGAGCGGATCGAGGTGACCCGCAGGGTGGACGGGTGGGTCATGCTGGGCAGCGGGCCGGACCCCGTGTGGGAGCTCGAGGGGGACGAGCTCAGGCTCGAGGTGAAGTGCCATGCGGTGATCAGCAACTGTGAGGCGCACCACGAGGTGAAGGTGCCCCGCGGGCTGGCTCTGACCGTGGAGGGGGACAACGGGAAGGTCACCGCGGCAGGCTTCACCTCTCCGCTGAAGATCAGTGCCGACAACGGTGGCGTCGACGTACGTGATGTCTCCGGCCCGCTGGACCTGCGCTCCGACAACGGGCAGATCGAGGCCGAGCGGATTTCGGGGCGTTCCGTCGTCGCCCGTGCGGACAACGGATCGGTCCGGCTCGGCTTCACCGAGGTCCCGGATCGCGTGGACACCACCAGTGACAACGGGAGCATCTCCATCGATCTTCCGGCCGGGAAGAGCACGTACGCGGTGTCCGCCGAGGCCGACAACGGTGACGTCTCCGTCGACGTGCCCCGCAGCGAAAGCAGCATGCACGTGGTGAAGGCGCGCAGCGACAACGGTGAAGTCACTGTCCGAAGTGCGAACTAACCGGCCCGTGCGTTCGTCCTAACTGGTGCGAGAATGAACCGGGCAGGGCGAATCGGCACGGGAGAGGGATGTGACGGCGACACACACGCGGCCGCAGGCGAAAGCGAGTGTTGGATCCGCCGTCAGGGACGTCCTGGTGCTGATTCTGCTGCCGGTTCCCTTGGTCGTCGCAGCGCTGCCGGGCGCCTTCGCGGGCGGGGGCACGCGCCGCTGGTTCGGTGGCCGCGGGGAGAATCAGCGGGCCGACGCGCAGGCGGCGAAGGACGCGGCGGCCGCCGCCTTCTACGACCTGGACACGGCTCAGCGCGATCTGCAGATCTCCATCGAGACGATCACCGCCGTGGACAGTTCCCCCCGCGCACGCAAGGCGGCGGAGGACTTCGCGGCGCTCGGCCGGCGGATCGACGAGGTCAGCCACCAGTACATCACCGCCGTCGACGCCCACGACCTCGACCGTGACGACCTGGAGCCCTCGGCGGCGGCCGGAGCGCGGACCCAGCTGACCCGGGCCAAGGACGAGCTCGTGCGGGTGAAGGGTGAGCTCGACCGGTTCGCCCAGGGGCTCGGGACGCTGCTCAGCAGCGCGGAGACCCAGCTCGCCCGGCTCGCTCCCGCCGTGGAGCGGGCCCGCCAGACGCTGCTGGCCGCGAGCAACGCACTCGACGCGGTGCGTGCCTCCGGGCTGCGGGCTGATGATCTCGCGGCCCGGCTCGCGGCTCTCGCCCCGGAGCTGACCAAGCTCAACCAGGGCGCGGGGCAGCACGGCGTGGCCGAGACGCTGCAACGCGCCGATCAGGTGCTGCGCGATGCCGAGGCGATCCGGGCCGAGGCCGACCGGCTTCCCGAGCGGGCTGCCGAGATCGACCGGAGGCTGGTGTCGCTGCGGACCCGGGCCCAGGCGCTGACGACGCGTGCCGGGCAGGTCGAGCCGGTGCTCAGCGAGCTCCGGCGGCGCTTCTCGGCTGCCTGCTGGCAGGATCTGCAGCCCGTCCCCGAGCAGGCGGCGGTCAATGTACGGCAGGCCGAGGCGAAGCTGGCGGAGGCCGCCGAGGCTCGGTCCGAGCAGCGCTGGGCGGATGCGACGTCCCGGTTGAGTACGGTCAGGGCGCTGCTCAACGCGACCGACGAGGCGGTGTCCGCAGCCGGAGACCGGCTGCGGCGGCTCGACGCGGTGGCGAAGAATCCTCAGGCGGAGATCGAGCGCACCCGGTTCACGATCCGGGACGCCCAGCGCCTCGCCATGGCCGGGCGCAACACCCCCGATCCCCGTCATGCACGCCCCCTCGACGAGGCAGTGGCGCGCCTGGAGCGGGCGATCGCCGGGCTCGACGAGCGCCATCCCGACTACTGGCACTTCCTCACCGAGACCGAGGCCGTGCGACAGACCTCGACCAGAGTGGTCTCGGCGATCCGCGAGGCGATGGGAGGCGGCGCCTGACCGCGCCGCCGACCGGCGGGAACCCTCCCGCCGCTGGTGATTCGTATCGGGCCGCCCGGCGGGGTCCGCCGACACCCCGCTGATCAACCGGGTCCTCCCCGGAGAAAGGAGTATCGAGGTACCGGGGAATGGGGAGAGGCCCGGGAGGAGACCCCGGAGGCCCGGGAGGAGACCTGGCAGACCCGGCGGACCTGGGAGACCCGACAGACCTGGCAGACACGGCAGACCCGGCGGACCTGGGAGACCCGACAGACCTGGCAAATCCGGGAGACCCCGCAGCCGGGCCGACCGGACACCGGCGGAGAACGGCTGATTTGTCCCCGGCAGGCGGTGGGCCGATCCTGGAGGTACGCAGCGGCTTCCGCTGAGACGTCCCTGGCCGCACGCGGCCGAAGGAGGCCGTCATGGCCACACACGTCATGCACCCCTCGCGGCGGCACAAGGCCGGACCGGCGCGCGGGAAGCCCACCCGCCGCAAGGGCATCCACCTCGACGAGCATCTGCCCGTCGACCACAGCCTCAGCCGGTTCTACCGAGTGGGGGCGGGCCTGATGGGCCTGCTGCTCCTCGCCTTCGGCATTCTGGGGCTCATCGACCGTATCGGCTTCTTCGACACCGGCGGCGACACGGTAGGGGGCCTCAACACGAACGGCGCGCTGAGCATCCTGTCCATCTGCGTCGGGCTGCTGCTTTTCGTCGGCATGGTCATCGGAGGCAACTTCGCCTCGACCCTGAACATGGTCCTGGGCATCGCCTTCATCCTCAGCGGATTCGTGAATCTGGCCCTGCTGGACACCGGCATGAACTTCCTGGCCTTCCAGATGCAGAACGTGCTGTTCAGTTTCGTGGCCGGCCTGTTGCTGATGATGTTCGGCATGTACGGGCGGGTCAGCGGCGGTCTGCCTCACGACAATCCGTACTGGCGGGCCCGCCATCCCGAGCAGGTCTCACGCGAGGAGCGGCGCACGATCGCCCCGATGCCCGAGGTCTCGAAGGCGAAGAGGCTCTAATCTGGGGCCATGCCCCGTTACGAGTACCGCTGTCGCCCCTGCGGCGAGACGTTCGAACTCAGCCGCCCGATGGCCGAGTCATCCGATCCCGCCTCGTGCCCGGCCGGGCACGAGGACACCACGAAGCTGCTCTCCACCGTGGCTGTGGGCGGTTCTGCCTCCGCTGCTTCCGCCGCCCCGTCGTCGGGCGGCGGGGGCGGGTGCTGCGGCGGCGGCTGCTGCGGCTGATCCCACGCGGAGGCACCCCACGGAGCCGGGCGGGGGTGCGGGGCACCTCCCACGGAGCCGGGCGGGGGTGCGGGGCACACGGAACCGACCGGGGCCCGAAGAACCAACCCCCACCGGAACCGGGGCCGGGTGCCCCGGAGCCCCCACGGAACCGGTGGGTGTGCCCGGGAGCACCCCCCGCCGAACCGGCTGGGGGCCCGCTACTTCCTGCGCGAGAGCGTCAGGCCGTCCGCCACGGTCAGCAGCACGCTGTCCATCCGGGCGTCAGCGGCCACATGGTCGTTGAAGCCTCTGATGGCGGCCGTGGCTCCGGTTGCCAGGGGATCGGTGACGCGTCCGTGGAACAGGACGTTGTCGGTGACGACGAGTCCGCCGGGGCGCATCCGCGGGACGAGCTCTTCCCAGTACGCGATGTAGTTGCCCTTGTCCGCGTCCAGGTAGGCCATGTCGATGTGCGGCTCGGCCGGCATCGCGGCCAGGGTGTCGAGGGCGGGCGCGAGCCGAAGGTCGATCCGGTCGGCGACGCCCGCCTTCTGCCACGCCTCCCGGCCGTACGCCGTCCACTCCTCGGAGATGTCGCAGGCGATCAGGACCCCGTCCGCAGGCAGCGCCTGGGCCATTGAGAGCGCCGAGAAGCCGGTGAAGGTGCCGACCTCGACGATGTGCCGTGCGCCCGTGAGCCGGACGAGGAACGCGAGCAGCGGCCCCTGCTCCTGTGCGGACTGCATGCCCGCCTGGTCGGGCAGCTCGGCGTACGTGGTCTCCACGAGCTCGCGCTGCACCGCGTCCAGCGGGGGGTTGTGGGCCAGCGCGTACGCGTACAGCTCGTCGGTGATCTTGGTGTCGTTGCCCTTGGTCATGCGGGTCTCCTCCGGTCGCGGCGGCCCGACCAGCTTGCCGAAGATCGCCCGCGTCTGCTCAGCGACCCGCCCGCTGGGGGTCGGCGGCCCGCAGGAAGCGGCGCAGTATCTCCTCGCCCGCGGCGCCGCCCTTCTCCCTGAGCACCTCGGTATTGGGCGCGCCCCAGCCGCAGTCGGCGAGTTCGCCGTGGCCCGGGCGCCAGGCGCGGTCGGCGGCGAGCAGCAGGTCGGCGTCCAGGAGCGAGTCTCCGGCGGCGAGTGTCAGCGTGGCTCCGCAGCGGCGGGCCACCTCCTGCATCGCGGCGCTCTTGGTGAGCGGCTTGGGCACGGCGTAGATCTTGCGGCCCTGGAGGGACACGGTCCAGCCCCGGGGGTCCGCCCAGGCGGTCAGTTCCTTCACCCAGCCCTCGGGGAGGGCACCGCGGTCTACGACGAGATAGGCGAAGAGGTCTTCGGCGACCCGTTCCTTGAGCAGCCAGGAGGGGTCGCCGACGGCCTGGAGGTGGGCACGCACCTCGGCGAGGGATGCGCACTCGTCGCCGATCCGCCGGACCACGTGGTCCTGCCAGTCCGGGTCGGAGACGCCGTCGACCAGGATGTGCCCGCCGTTGGCGCAGATGGCGTACTGCGGTGCGGGGCCGGGGAGGTGGATGCGGCCGTACTGTTCCCGGGTGCGGGTGGTGGTCGGGACGAAGACCGTGGTGCGGGCCAGTTCGTCGAGCAGTGCGGCGGCGGTCTCCGTCATGTAGCAGAGGGGCGCCCGGCCGTAGACCTCCACGCAGAGCAGGCGCGGGGCCTGCTCGTCCGGCATGGTCAGCTGGAGGGACGCCGCCGAGTAGATGAGGGTGCGGTCCAGGTCGCTGGCGACCAGCGTCACCGGGGCGCCGGCGGCCACGTCACCGGCAGCCAGGTCACGGGCGTTACGGGCGGGCGTGCTCGTCGTTCCGCTCACTTCGTCGTCACCGCCGTGCCGTCCGCGCCGGTGGCGCCGCGGGTGTACTTGGGGTGGATCAGCCCGACACAGGTGTACGGGAGTTCATCCACCTCCTCGACGGGGACGCCGCGCTGCTCGGCGAGCAGCCGTACGTGGGCGAGGTCAGCGCCGGCCCCCCGCTTGGCCAGGATCTTCCAGGGAACTCGGCGAAGCAGCACCCGGGTCGTCTCGCCGACGCCGGGTTTGACCAGGTTCACGTCGTGGATGCCGTACTCCTCGCTGATGCGTTCGACGGCGGCCCAGCCCTCCCAGGTGGGGGCCCGGTCCGCGGCGAGCAGTTCCTTGGCCTCGGCGTCCACGGCGCCGGCGACCTCGTCGAAGCGGGCGGCGATCGTGTCGAGGAACGCGCCGGAGACATCGGAGTCCGCGAGCTCTCGGTAGAACTTCGCGCCGTGGAAGTCGTGCGGGCCGACGAGGTCGGAGCGCAGGACCGTGCGGGAGATCAGCCCGGACACCGTGGAGTTGAGGCAGGCCGACGGGATGAGGAAGTCCTCGCGCGTCCCGTACGTCCTCACGCAGCCGCCGGGGTCGGCCAGTACGGCGATCTCAGGGTCGAATCCCTCGAAATCGTCGAGGGCTGCGGCGAGTTCGCGGGTGATGGCGCCCTTCCCGGTCCAGCCGTCGACGAAGACGACGTCCGCGGGGTCGTGGTGGGCGGCCAGCCAGCGCAGGGCGTTGGCGTCGATGCCCCGGCCCCGGACGATGGAGACGGCGTAGTGCGGCAGGTCGAGGCCGTGCCTGTGCTGGGCCCATCGGCGCATGAGGACCCCGACGGGGGTACCGGCCCGGGCGAGGGAGACCAGGACGGGGCGCGGCCCCCTTTCGGCGAGGACGGTCTCGGTGACGGTGCCGACGGCCCGGGCGATACGGGCCGCCGAGGTGTCCAGGGCGGCCCTGAACAGCTCCTGATACTGAGGGCTGGGCTGGTATTCGACGGGCAGCGATTCGGCGTAGTGGGCGCCGCCGCTCTGGATCGCCTCCTCGCGCTCCTCGGTGGGAGCCTCCAGGGACGTGTCCGAGAGGTCCTGGAGGAGCCACCCGACGTCGTCCGCCGCGTAGGAGGAGAAGGCGGGGCCCCGGAGCGGTTCGGGCAGCATGGCGGCTTCCTGCCTGTCGGAGGTCTGCGGCACGAACGTCCCCGAGGCCGAGGGCAGGAGCGATCCGGCCTGGGGCACAGCCGTGCCGGAGCCCTGGGGCACAGCCGTGCCGGAGGGCGAAGGGACGTACGAGGGGACGACGGCGAGCAGGACCTGGTCCGTGTGCCCCGCGAGTCTGGCCAGCAGTCCGTCCGGGGCGTGCAGAGCGGGGGTGTCGGCGGTGGAGTCGACGACGGTGACGACGGCGTCGAACCCCGCGCCCGCGACGTTGTACGCGTACCGGTCGCCCGGTCCGTCGGCGGGGTCGTCGTGGGCGGGGAAGACGAGGCGGCTGCGTATCGCGTAGCCGGGGTCGTCCACGGCGAGCACGGGCGAGCGGGTGGTGGTGGAGTAGCGCACGTCGGCCGTGGTGGCCTCCTCCAGCGCGGTGCCGAGCCGCAGGGGCGCGTACATCAGCTCCTCGAAGCCCAGGACGAGCACCCTGCGGGCATCGCCCAGGGCGTCCGCGATACGGCCTGCCATGGCCGGGAGGGCGGCTTCCAGGGCTGCGCGGTGGACGGGGGTGAAGCCGTGGCGTCCGCCGTCGGGTACGCCGGCCGGCCAGTCGAGCGTCACGCGCGCGGCGGCGGGCCGTACGGCGGGCGTCCCGCTCGTCACGTCGCCGGTGTCGCGCGCGCCGTCCTCGTGGCCGGCCTGACCCGCGTCGTTCGCGTCGTGCGCGGCCACCAGGCTGCGGCCCTTCTCCAGGACACCGTCCGGCAGGCGCACCGTGCCCCGCGCGCGGGCCACCAGGTCGACGCGGGCGCCGATCTCCTCGGCGAAGTCGGCGAGACGCCCCTGGTCGGCCTCGGACCGCATGTCCACCAGGGCGACGATGACGTACCGGTCCCTGGGGTAGCGCGCGTGGAGGGCCCGGATGGTGTTGAGGACGGTGTTGCCGGTGGAGAACTCGTCGTCGACCAGGACCAGCGGGGAGCCCTCCGCTGTGGCGTGCAGCAGGTCCGGGTCCTCGGGCAGCAGCAGATGGGAGGTGGCGTGCGAGTGGGCCTCCTCGAAGCCGCCGGCCTGCGCGACACCGGCGACGGGCCGCCGCGTCGAGTGGAGGTACGGAGCCACCCCCAGCCCGTCCGCGACGGCGTGGCCGAGGCCCGTCGCCGTCTCCGCGTAGCCGAGGACGACGGCACGGCGGGCCTCCGCCTCGCCCAGCAGGTCCCGCACCCGTTCGCCGAGCTCGAAGCCCACGCCGTGGACGACGGACGGCCGCTGCGGCACGTGCTTGCCCAGGACGTTCGACACGAGCAGGTGGGCCCGCTTCGGGTTTCGGCGCAGGGCGAGGCCCAGCAGCTCCCGGAGTTCCCCGTCGCCGACGAGATCCACCCCGAGTCGCCCGGCGACCCAGTTACCCGACCACTCCACGTCCACTGCCTCTTCTTCCCGTATGTGTTCGCGTACCGGCCCGTGCTCGCCCATGCCCGTGCTCAGCTCGTCACGCCGGCGGCCAGGAGCTCCACGAAACCGACGTCCTCCCGGGCCACGCCGAAGACCTCGGCGCGCTGCAGGGTCCGCTCGGCCCAGGCGCGGTGCGGCTTCACTTCGTTCATCTTGTTCGTATAGGCGGAGCGCAGCACTCCGCCGCCGCCGCTCTCCGGACGCAGGATGTCCTGCGCGTCGCTGTACTCCTCGTGGCTGACGACCGAAAGGGCGTGCACGGGCAGGACGTGGGACGGATGGATACAGGTCTTGCCGAGCAGCCCGTTGGCCCGGTCGAGCTCGATCTCGCGCAGCAGCCCGTCGAGGTCGTGCTCGATGAGGGTGGTACGCAGCTCCTCGGCCTGCCCCATGAAGGGACTGCGGCGCAGCTGGGGCTTGAACATCCGCTCCTGGAGGCGGAAGTACTCCCATACGGGTCCGGTGATGGTGAAGCCGGTGCCGTCCGCCCTGCCCAGCACGTTGACGACGTCCCCGATGACGGCGCCGACGATCTGGACGTCGTACGCCGTCATGTCGGGTGCCCGGCGCAGACCGTAGGCGGAGCAGAAGTCGGTGACGCCGAGCCGCAGGGCCAGGACCCGCTCGCGGTACTTGTCGACGGTGCGGGCGATTCCCCGGAGGGTCTCGCCCCTGGTCTCCAGGTGCAGCAACTCGGGTGATTCGAGGACGGGCATGGCGAACAGCCGGTGACCGCTGTCCGCCTCCGCCGCGGTGAGGGCCTCCAGGAACAGCTCGCCCCGCTCCTCCGTGAATTTGGGAAGTACGAATCCGGACAACAATCGGACGGAGCTTCCGAGCCGCCGCACGAGGTCGGAGATCTGCCCCGGTTCACGGACCCTGACGAAGAGCAGGGGCACGTCCGCGTCCCGCGCGTCGAGGTCGGCGAACTGCTGGACCAGGTTGGCCTCGGCACCGACGACTTCGGCGTCGTCGATGGAATCCTCCAGGCAGAGCACCATGGACACGACACCCTGCCCGGCCTGCTTGATCACGTCGTCGGCCAGTCTGGGCCGGGTCGCGGGGCTGTAGAGCGTGGCGCCCAGCGCCACGGACAGCATGCGGGAGGAGGAACCCGTGTCGAATTCGCAGGGCTCCCTGAAGAACAGACCCTCCCGGACAGCGGGCGAGATGTGCCCGAAATGACGCATGTGATTCCCCCGTACTGCCATAGAGACCGGACAAACGTATGGCCGGTAATAGTACGTTCGGAGAGGTGTCGCCAGTTCCCCGGCCATATGAACTTCGGGTGTCCCCGGTGTATCTCACACTCCGCGCGGCGCGCCTGCGTGCTCCTCGCGAAGAGCGCCTGGCCTACTGGTTCGCACCCCCGCGTTGTCCGGACGCCCCACGAGCAGGCAGGATGACCGCCATGACGCACGCGATGCTGAAGGGTTCGAACGTCCCTCTCGACGCCACGGCCGTACGGGCCGTGCTGCGCTGGACCCCGGGCGCGGGCGTCCCGGATGTGGACGCCTCCGCCCTGTTGATCGACCCCTCCGGGCGGGTGCGTTCCGACGAGGACTTCGTCTTCTACAACCAGCCGCGGCATCCTTCGGGCCTGGTCCGGCGCCTGCCCAAGCGCAGCTCCCCCGAAGGGCTCACGGACACGATCGAGGCGGACCTCTCCTCGCTCGACCCCTCCGTGGACCAGGTGGTGATCGCCGCGTCCTGCGACGAGGCACCGTTCGAACGCGTGACGGATCTGCGGATATCGCTCTACGACGCGGCGTCCGCCGACGGCGAGCCGCTCGCTGTCTTCGACGTGCGCGCGGAGACCGGTGAGGAGACCGCGGTCATCTGCGGCGAGCTGTACCGGCGCGGTGACGGCTGGAAGTTCCGGGCGGTGGGGCAGGGGTACCCCACGGGCCTCGTCGGACTGGCCACCGCCTTCGGGATCTCGGTGGACGAGGCGGAAGCCGCCTCCGAGCCCGGCCCCGCGGCCGTGCCCAGCACCGGCGAGACGTCCGCGTCGCTCCCGCCCGCCCGCGAGCCCACCGCGCCCGAGCCGGACTCCCAGGCCACGGTCCAGCACCAGCAGCCCGCCTACGGCTACCCGCAGCCGTCCGTGGCGCCCCAGCCGGCCTACGGCTACCCGCAGCCGCCCACCGCCGCTCCCCAGCCCGCCTACGGCTATCCGCAGCCCGCGGCGGCCCAGCCCGCGTACGGCTACCCGCAGCCCGCGGCCGCGGCGGCGCACGCCGCCGACCCGAATTTCACGCTGCCCCCGCAGGGTCCGCAGTTCCTCCGGTCCTGAACCGGAGGAACTGCGGCCCTCCACGGCGCGCATTCAGGCCCGCGTCTTGTAGCCGCGCCCCCACTGCATACCGAAGCCGTACATCCGGTCCAGCTCCGACTGGAAGCCGTAGACGAACTTCACCTCGCGCCGCACGATCAGCTCGCCCTTGACGTTGTCCACGGTGAACACCGCGCAGGAGCGGGCCTGCGGGGCCCGTTCGTCCAGCTCGATCTCGATGCGCGGACCGTTGCCCGGATAGAGCGTGACCTTGGCGTGCGTGCGGTCGAAGGCCGGGGTCTGGTCGTAGATGTACACGAAGAACAGCAGGCGCTTGATCTCGTCGCGCTTGTCGAGGTTGACGTAGACGGTCTCGCCTGACGGCGCGCCGAAACGGTCGTCGCCGCTGAGCCTGACGTACGGGGCCGCGTTCAGGTCGCCGATGAAGTTGCCCAGGGGCTGGACGACCCCCTTCGTCCCGTCCGCCAGCTCGTACATGCAGCCCAGGTCGAGGTCGACGTTGACCATGCCCTGGGTGTGCGCCTGGACGACGTCGGGCTTGAAGAGCTTCAGCGGACGCAGCAGCCGGCCGCTCTGCCGCGACCTGCCGCCGAAGTCCGACGTACGCATCCGCCACGACAGGTTGACGCGCAGATTGCCGGTCAGCGCGCCCTGCTTGTTCAGCGAGACCGTGGCATTGCGCTTGGAGAGCACGATCGAGCTCGTCGCGGAGTTACCCGACTCGAACTGCGCCGCCCGCCGCGGAAAAAGGCCGTCCCAGAAGGCCATCCCAACCCCCACATGTATCCGTAAGTACCGCCCGACCCCGCCTGTACGGCCCACGCGCCCCACATGTCACTGCGGGGCGGCCACGCGTCGGGTCCGGGTGTTCCCGGAGAACCGCCGCCGTGGGCCGCCCCGCAGAGAGAGCGTTCCTCAATCCCTACCGGGTCACACCCCGGAGGAGGCTTCCGCCTTGGAATCGGAGCCGCCGCCGTCGCCGCCTGCCGCCGCGAGCGCCTTGTTGCGGCGCACCGAGGACCAGAAGGACCAGCCGATCAGGATGACCCCGACGGAACCGGTGATGAGCTCGTTGATCTCGTACTGGATGGTGACCAACAGGATGACCGCGAGGGCGCCGATCGCGTAGTGCGCGCCGTGCTCCAGGTAGACGTAGTCGTCGAGCGTGCCCTGGCGGACCAGGTACACGGTGAGCGAACGGACGTACATGGCGCCGATACCGAGACCGAGGGCCATCAGCACGATCTCGTTGGTGATGGCGAAGGCGCCGATGACACCGTCGAACGAGAAGGAGGCGTCGAGGACCTCGAGGTAGAGGAACATGAAGAACGCGGCCTTGCCCGCCAGGACGACGCCGGAGACCGGCTTGCCGGCCTTCCTGGCCTCTTCCTCGGCCTCGTGCTCGCGCTCCTCCTCCTCCTCGAGCTTGTTCTCGAAGAATCCGGAGAGACCGCCGACCACGAGGTACGTGATCAGACCCGCGATGCCCGAGAGCATGACGGTCTCCGCCTTGTCCGCGTGACCGCCACCGTGCTGGTGGGCGTGGGTCGCGAACGTCATGGCGGTGATCATCAGGATGATGAGCGCGACGCAGACCGACAGCATGTCGACCTTGCCGAGCTTGGAGAGCGGGCGCTCGATCCAGCCGAGCCACTTGATGTCACGGTCCTCGAAGATGAAGTCGAGGAAGATCATGAGCAGGAACATCCCGCCGAAGGCGGCGATGGACGGGTGGGCGTCCGTCACCAGCTCCTTGTACCGGTCGGGGTCGTTGAAGGAAAGATCAATGGCCTCGATGGGGCCGAGCTGGGCGCTGATCGCCACGATCACGACGGGGAAGACGAGCCGCATACCGAAGACGGCGATGAGGATGCCGATGGTGAGGAAGATCTTCTGCCAGAAGGCGCTCATCTTCTTCAGGATTCCGGCGTTGATCACCGCGTTGTCGAAGGACAGCGAGATCTCCAGGATCGACAGGATCGCGACGATGCCGAATGCCTGCCACCCCCCGTAGAACACCGCTGCGACCAGGCCGAGCGCGGTGACCGCGAACGACCAGCCGAAGGTTTTCAGAACCACTGACTACCCCATCATCTGTGTAAGGGTCTCCCCCGGTGAGAACGGGGCTCCCCCGCGCCGTGCGCGGCTTTATGAAACGTTGACCCCGAAGTCTAGAGCGATGCCCCGAAGCCCTGATGCGTACCCCTGTCCGACTGCACGGAATTTCCACTCCCCGCCGTAGCGGTAGAGCTCACCGAAGATCATCGCCGTCTCCGTCGACGCGTCCTCGCTGAGGTCGTAACGCGCCAGCTCCTGCCCGTCCGCCTGGTTCACCACGCGGATGAACGCATTACCGACCTGGCCGAAGGTCTGCCCACGGTTGTCGGCTTCATGGATCGAGACCGGGAAAAGAATCTTGTCGCAGTGCGCCGGCACCTCCGTCAGGTTCACGATGACGGACTCGTCGTCGCCGTCACCCTCACCCGTGAGGTTGTCACCCGTGTGCTCGACGGAGCCGTCGGGGCTGGTGAGGTTGTTGTAGAACACGAACCACTCGTCGCCGAGGACCCGGCCCGACTGGCACAGAAGTGCGCTCGCGTCGAGGTCGAAGGCGGCTCCTGTCGTGGATCGTACGTCCCAGCCGAGCCCGACCAGGACCTGAGTGAGATTGGGTGCGGCCTTGGAGAGGGAGACATTGCCTCCCTTGGCGAGCGTGACGCCCATGGTGTGTCCTCCCCGAGTCGATGGACGGTCTTCCGGCCCGGCACGGGCGCCTACGGACGCGGGGCGCTCTGCCGAGCGCGTCCGGCGCCGCACGAGGTGCGGCGCCGGACGCGATGGAGCTGAAGGTGTCCGGATGTGTCTCCGGACCGGCTCAGACGTTGACGCCGAAGTCCTGCGCGATGCCGCGCAGACCCGAGGCATACCCCTGGCCGATGGCACGGAACTTCCACTCCGCGCCGTTGCGGTAGAGCTCGCCGAAGACCATGGCGGTCTCCGTCGAGGCGTCCTCGCTGAGGTCGTAGCGGGCGAGCTCGGTGTTGTCCGCCTGGTTCACCACGCGGATGTAGGCGTTGCGCACCTGGCCGAAGCTCTGCTGGCGGCTCTCGGCCTCGTAGATCGAGACGGGGAAGACGATCTTGTCGACGTCGGCCGGGACGCCGGCCAGGTTGACCTTGATGACCTCGTCGTCGCCCTCGCCCTCACCGGTGAGGTTGTCACCGGTGTGCTCGACGGAGCCGTCGGGGCTCTTGAGGTTGTTGAAGAAGACGAAATTCCCGTCGCTGCCGACCTTGCCCTCGGCGTTCGTCAGCAGCGCGCTGGCGTCGAGGTCGAAGTCACCGCCGGTGGTCGTCCGGGCATCCCAGCCCAGACCGACGATGACCGCGGTCAGGTTCGGCGCGGCCTTGGTCAGCGAGACGTTGCCGCCCTTGCTGAGGCTGACTCCCACGAGTCCTCCAAAAGTGTTGCGAGGGCCGGCAGACACCAGCGCCCCCGTCGTGCGTTGGCATAGGATCAACGATTGGATCCTAGTGACCGGTTCCCGGCCAAAACAGGCTTTTGGCCGGTCGCGGCCAGGAGATCCCCGGATCCGGACGGTCGCAAACCCCGGATCCGCATCTCTCCGGCCCGGGGTCGCACATCCGGACACCGGATCCCGCGCGGGGCCGGTCCCGGGGGCACCCGGATCAGATCGAGTCGAGCGCCTTGACGTAGTCGTTCAGGTCACGAGCGTCCGGCAGGCCGTTGACGACGGTCCAGCGGACCACGCCCTCCTTGTCGATGATGAAGGTGCCGCGCACCGCGCAGCCCTTGTCCTCGTCGAACACGCCGTACGCCCGCGAGGTCTCTCCGTGCGGCCAGAAGTCCGAGAGCAGCGGGTACTCGAGGCCCTCCTGCTCGGCGAAGACGCGCAGGGTGTGGATCGAGTCGTTGGAGACGGCGAGCAGCTGGGTGTCGTCGTTCTCGAACTTCGGGAGCTCGTCACGGAGGGCGCACAGCTCGCCCGTGCAGACGCCCGTGAAGGCGAAGGGGTAGAAGAGCAGCACCACGTTCTTCTCACCGCGGAAGCCGGAGAGCTTCACGGTCCGCCCGTGGTTGTCCTTCAGCTCGAAATCCGGAGCCTGCGTGCCGACCTCGATCGCCATGTAAAACGCATCCCTTCACAAACGTCACACTTGCCCGGCCTGGGCCGTCCGGGTGACACCACCCTACGCAGCGTCCCCCGCCGGGCCCGGGGAGACCCGCACGGGCACGCACGAAGGCACGTACGAAGGCCCCCGGCGGCGTGGTGCCGTCGGGGGCCTCGGGTGATGAAAGAGCTCTCAGCGCTTGGCCTTGGCCCCCTTGGGAGTGACCAGACGGCTGCCCGTCCAGTCCTTGCCCGCGCTGATGCTCTTGGTCTGGGCGAGACCAGCTGTCTGGGCAGCCTCGTTGATGTCGCTCGGCTCGACGTATCCGTCTCGGCCGGTCTTGGGCGTCAGCAGCCAGACCGCCCCACCGTCCTCGATCAGACCAATGGCATCCACCAGCGCGTCCGTAAGGTCGCCGTCCTCGTCGCGGAACCAGAGCAGGACGACGTCAGCGACGTCGTCGTAGTCCTCGTCGACGAGTTCCTGGCCGATTGTGGCCTCAATGCCCTCACGGAGCTCCTGCTCGACGTCGTCGTCGTAGCCGATCTCCTGGACCACCTGTCCGGGTTCGAACCCAAGCCTCGCGGCCGTGTTGGTCCGTTCCTCCGCGTGGTCCGCGGTCGCGCTCACGGGTTGCCTCCTGATCATGTTTCGGAAAATGCTTCAGCCACGCGCGTGCGCGGGGCGTTGGCCGTAGTCCACACGGGCTCGGCGAATCGCGCAAGTACCCGGCGTACGAGACCGCCTAAACGGTGACGTTCCCTGCCACGTCGCCGCAACGTCCGGCATGTCTCCTGCGGGGCCGGAAATGGTGTCCGGACCCTTTACGTCCTTCCTCAGCTTATGCCGTTTCGCTCCGCCATTCGGATTCGAACGGGCTTTGGGAACGCTTGACCGGGTTGGGCGTATGGTTGCGGTTTGGGCGTGACCGCCTTCACCGCTGCTGTTGCTCGTGCCCGGACACGACGTCCGGGAACCTTGCGTTACCCCACAGTAGAGATGACGTTTAGGTCCTGGCGGTACACGATGGAGGCGGCTTACAGCGGCCACCCCGGGGTACGTTCCCCGCGACCAGGACCCGATGGGCACCACCGAACAGCGAAGGAACAGCGTGGCTTCCGCATCCGATCGCAACCCGATCATCATTGGCGGCCTTCCGAGCCAGGTCCCGGACTTCGATCCCGAAGAGACCCAGGAATGGCTCGACTCCCTGGACGCCGCCGTCGACGAGCGCGGCCGTGAGCGGGCCCGCTATCTGATGCTCAGGCTCATCGAGCGCGCGCGGGAGAAGCGCGTGGCCGTGCCCGAGATGCGCAGCACCGACTACATCAACACGATCGCCACGAAGGACGAGCCGTTCTTCCCCGGCGACGAGGAGATCGAGCGCAAGGTCCTCAACGCGACCCGGTGGAACGCCGCGGTGATGGTCTCCCGCGCGCAGCGCCCCGGGATCGGTGTCGGCGGCCACATCGCCACCTTCGCCTCCTCCGCCTCGCTGTACGACGTCGGCTTCAACCACTTCTTCCGCGGCAAGGACGACGGGCGGGGCGGTGACCAGATCTTCTTCCAGGGACACGCGTCGCCCGGCATCTACGCCCGCGCGTTCCTGCTCGACCGCCTCAGCGAGGCGCAGCTCGACGGCTTCCGGCAGGAGAAGTCGAAGGCCGGACACGCACTGTCGAGCTATCCGCACCCCCGGTCGATGCCGGACTTCTGGGAGTTCCCGACCGTCTCGATGGGCCTCGGCCCGCTCGGCGCGATCTACCAGGCGCGGATGAACCGCTACATGGAGGCGCGCGGCATCGCCGACACCTCCGATTCGCATGTCTGGGCCTATCTCGGCGACGGCGAGATGGACGAGCCGGAGTCGCTCGGCCAGCTCTCCATCGCCGCCCGCGAGGGGCTGGACAACCTCACCTTCGTGGTGAACTGCAACCTGCAGCGCCTCGACGGCCCGGTCCGCGGCAACGGCAAGATCATCCAGGAGCTGGAGTCGCAGTTCCGCGGCGCCGGCTGGAACGTCATCAAGCTGGTCTGGGACCGCACCTGGGACCCGCTGCTCGCGCAGGACCGCACGGGCATCCTGGTCAACAAGCTGAACACCACCCCGGACGGGCAGTTCCAGACGTACGCGACGGAGACCGGGGCGTACATCCGCGATCACTTCTTCGGTGACGACCCGCGACTGCGCGAGATGGTCAAGGACATGTCCGACCACCAGATCCTGCACCTGGGACGCGGCGGTCACGACCACCGCAAGGTCTACGCGGCCTACTCGGCGGCCAAGGCCCACAAGGGCCAGCCGACGGTGATCCTGGCGCAGACGGTCAAGGGCTGGACGCTCGGACCGAACTTCGAGGGCCGCAACGCGACCCACCAGATGAAGAAGCTCACGGCCGACGACCTCAAGCGCTTCCGTGACCGGCTGCACATCCCGATCGCGGACAAGCAGCTTGAGGACGGCAACCCGCCGTACTACCACCCGGGCCGCGACTCGGAAGAGATCCAGTACATGCACGACCGCCGCAAGGGTCTGGGCGGTTACGTCCCGACGCGTGTGGTGCGGGCGAAGCCTCTGCCTCTGCCCGACGATAAGGCGTATGCGACCGCGAAGAAGGGGTCGGGTCAGCAGTCGATCGCCACGACCATGGCCTTCGTCCGCATCCTGAAGGACCTCATGCGGGACAAGGAGATCGGCAAGCGCTTCGTACTGATCGCCCCCGACGAGTACCGCACGTTCGGCATGGACGCTTTCTTCCCGAGCGCGAAGATCTACAACCCGCTCGGTCAGCAGTACGAGTCCGTGGACCGGGAGCTCCTCCTCGCGTACAAGGAGTCACCGACCGGCCAGATGCTGCACGACGGCATCTCGGAGGCCGGCTGCACGGCCTCGCTGATCGCTGCGGGGTCGGCGTACGCCACGCACGGTGAGCCGCTCATCCCCGTGTACGTCTTCTACTCGATGTTCGGTTTCCAGCGCACCGGTGACCAGTTCTGGCAGATGGCCGACCAGCTCTCGCGCGGTTTCGTGCTGGGCGCGACAGCCGGCCGTACGACTCTGACCGGTGAGGGCCTGCAGCACGCGGACGGCCACTCGCAGCTGCTCGCTTCGACGAACCCTGCCTGCGTCTCGTACGACCCGGCGTTCGGGTACGAGATCGCGCACATCGTCAAGGACGGTCTGCGCAGGATGTACGGCGAGGACAGCGAGGACGTCTTCTACTACCTCACGGTCTACAACGAGCCGATCCAGCACCCGGCGGAGCCCGCCGACGTGGATGTCGACGGCATCCTCAAGGGTGTGCACCGCTACCGCAGCGGCGACAAGGGCCGGATCCCGGCCCAGATCCTGGCGTCCGGTGTGGCGGTCCCGTGGGCCCTGGAGGCCCAGCGGATCCTCGCCGAGGAGTGGGACGTGAAGGCGGACGTCTGGTCGGCGACCTCCTGGAACGAGCTGCGCCGTGAGGCCGTGGAGGTGGAGCGTCACAACCTGCTCCACCCGGAGGAGGAGCAGCGCGTCCCCTATGTGACGCGGAAGCTGTCCGGCTCCGAGGGCCCGTTCGTAGCGGTCTCGGACTGGATGCGTTCCGTGCCCGACCAGATCTCTCGCTGGGTGCCCGGCGCTTACCAGTCGCTGGGTGCGGACGGCTTCGGATTCGCCGACACCCGGGGTGCGGCCCGCCGCTTCTTCCACATCGACGCGCAGTCGGTCGTGCTCGCGGTGCTGACCGAGCTGGCGAAGGAAGGCAAGATCGACCGTTCGGCGCTGAAGACGGCGCTCGACCGTTACGAGCTGCTGGACGTGGCCGCCGCGGGCCCCGGCCCGGCCGGCGGTGACGCGTAGGGAACGCGCGGTTCAGGAAGAAGGGCGGCGGGCCCCGGGTCCGCCGCCCTTCGGCGTTCGCCCGGCCGCTCAGTTCTCCCAGATCTTGAAGGCCCTGACCGTGTACGGCGACCGGGGCACCCAGGTGCCCCCGCCCGGGTACGTCTCGAACTCGCCGGTCTCCGCACACTCGGCCGACTGGTACGTGGTGACGGGGCGCCCGGTCCGGTTGACGAGCGCCTGGGCCCGGCCGCCGGCCGGCAGGGGGACGCAGCTCTCGATGTCGACGGTGGACAGTTCGTGCACGTGCCTGGCCCCGGCGAAGTCGGGCTTCGCCCAGAGGCAGAGCTGTCCCGCCCCACAGGGTGCGAGGCCTGCCGGTGCGGCGTGCGGGGCGCCGGCGGAGCGCTCCTGACCGGGAGGAGCGGCGGGCGCGGCAGGCGCGGCGCCCGAGGACAGGGCCGTGGCCGGGACGAGTGCGGTGGCCGCCAGGGTGGCGGCGAGAACGGTCGTACGCATGGTGGATCAACCCCCGTGGTCGAGCGAGCCGGGTGGCTCGCCATGTCGGCACTCTGACCTGCGGAAGCACGGACCGGGAAGGGGGTGGACGACGGACCACCCTGATAGGCGACAGCCACGCCGGAACCGTCCGGCGGGGCTGTCGGGTGCACTGTGTTGACGTCCGGGACCCGGAGGCGGTCCGGGGCCCGTCAGGTGCCGCGCGGGTGTCAGATGTGGCCCGCGCCCATCTCCGCCTCGGCGTTCGCACCACGCTTGGTGAGCATGGCGACCAGGGCGGCGACCACAGCGACGATGCCCGCGACCATGAAGGCCGAGCTCATCCCCGACACGAACGTGTCATGGGCCACGCCCGTGATCTTCGCCGCGATCTCCGGCGGGGTGCCGGGGGCGATCGGCGGCATACCGACCTTGATGGCGGCCGACGCCTGGTCCAGCTGCGCCGGGTCGGCCGGGGGGAGTTCCGCGGCCTTCCAGTTGTCATCGAGCTTCGCGTCGACCTGGGCGGCCATGACGGCGCCGAGAACGGCCGTACCGAGGCTGCCGCCGACCTGCATGCCGGCCTGCTGGAGTCCGCCCGCGACGCCGGAGAGCTCCATCGGGGCATTGCCCACGATGACCTCGGTGGCGCCGACCATGACCGGCGCGAGGCCGAATCCGAGCAGTGCGAACCAGAGCGACATGGTCAGCGTGCCGGTGCCGATGGTCAGCTGGGACATGCCGAACATGGCGATCGCGACGGACACCATGCCGCCGACCAGCGGCACGCGCGGGCCGAACCTGGTGATCGCGAAACCGGCCAGCGGAGAGCCGACGATCATCATTCCGGTCAGCGGCAGCAGGTGCAGACCGCTGTCGACCGGACTCATGCCGTGGACGTTCTGCAGGTAGAAGGTGACGAAGAACAGGCCGCCCATGAAGGCGAACGCCATCAGCACCATCAGGACCACACCGGCCGACAGCGGCACGGAGCGGAACATGGCCAGCGGGATCAGCGGCTCACGGACGTTCTTCTGCGAGAGCGCGAACACGAGGAACAGGACGACGGCGGCGCCCAGGAAACCGAGCGTCTTCCAGTCCCCCCAGCCCCACTCGGCCCCCTTGATCAGCGACCAGACGAGGCAGAACATCGCCTGCGACAGCAGGACGATGCCGCCGATGTCGAACGACCTGGGCGCGTTCTCGGCGCGGTGGTCCCTGAGGATCACCAAGCCGAAGAGAAGCGCGATCACACCGACGGGCACATTGATGAAGAAGACGGACTGCCAGCTGACGTGCTCCACGAGCACGCCGCCGAGGATGGGTCCGCCCGCGGTCGATGCGCCGATCACCATGCCCCAGATGCCGATCGCCATGTTCAGCTTCTCGGCGGGGAAGGTGGCGCGCAGCAGTCCGAGCGCCGCCGGCATCAGCAGCGCGCCGAAGAGGCCCTGCAGCACCCGGAAGACGATCACCAGGGAGACGCTGTCGGAGAGGCCGATGGCGGCCGAGGCCGCCGCGAACCCCGCGATGCCTATCAGGAACGTCTGGCGGTGGCCGAAGCGGTCACCGAGCTTGCCGGCGGTGATCAGGGAGACCGCGAGGGCGAGCATGTAGCCGTTGGTGATCCACTGGACGTCGGCGAGAGAGGCACCGAGGTCCTGCTGGATGGCGGGGTTGGCGATCGCGACGATAGTGCCGTCGAGCGCCACCATCATCACGCCGATGGCGACGGCGAAGAGCGTCAGCCAGGGGTGGCCGCGCAGCCCTTTCGCCGGTGCGGGAACGAAGGTGTCTTCAGGCTCCCGCGGCGCCTTCTCGACAGTGGTCTGACTAGTCATGCGCAGGACGTTATGTCAGCGACTGACAGTTGCCAAACCCATTCTCGCGACAGTAGCCGTCACGTAACCCACAGGTAGGCTGAGCAGGTAAAAACCAGGAAAAGAGGTCCGGTACGTGACACGCAGGCAGACATCCGGGGTTCCCGTGCCAGGAGCTCCGGCCGGATTGCGCGAACGCAAGAAACGGCGCACCCGCGAGGCCCTCCTGCACACCGCCCTCAGACTCTTCACCACACAGGGGTACGAACGGACCACCGTCGACGAGATCGTCGACGCCGTCGAAGTCTCCCAGCGCACCTTCTTCCGCTACTTCGCGAACAAGGAGGCCGTAGCCTTCGCCGTCCAGGAGGCGGTGGACGCGCGCTTCCTCGCGGAGCTGCGTCAACGCCCCGCCTCGGAGGCCCCTTTCGAGGCAATGCGCCGAGCCGCCCTGAACGCCTGGTGCACGATCGCCGAGGCGGAGGCCGAGGACGTGACGGCCGAACTCCGGATGCGCGCCTACCGGATGATCGAATCGACGCCCGCGCTGCACGCCGCCCACATGCGGCGCAACATCGGCCTGGAGCATCAGACCGCTCTGCTGATCGCGGAGCGTGAGGGGCTCGACCCGGAGACGGATCCACGCCCCCGGGTCGCGGTGGCCGCGTTCACCGGGGTGCTGAGGATGACCGGACAGCTGTGGGGCCGGCAGAAGGACGGCGGAGCGGAAGCGCTCCAGAAGCTGACCGAACTGCACCTGGACCAGCTCGGACCTGCGCTCTCCGCCAGCTGGCGCGCGGCATAGATACACCTTTACGCGAACCGCACAGCTGTGCCGCACACCTCATCGTGACCGCATGGCCGAACTCACAATGCCCCGGCCACTGCCGCCGATTCGTGTGTCCGGCGGGGTTCCGGCGCGCCGGAGTGTGGATCCGCCGCACACGGAGTGTAAGAGACGGACGGTCAATTCCCTGCGGTCGAGTGATCCGTGTCACCCCTGCAACGACGTCACGCGCGCGTCTCCTAGGGTGGGGCGCAGTGACTTCCTTCGACTCCTCCCCCACTCTCACCGCGTGGCGCGCTCTGCTCGCCGTCGCGGTGGTGTTCGTGATGCTGGCGACCACCGGATGGACCGCCGTGCGTCACCAGCACTCCGTCGCGCCGCGCGAGATCGCGCTCGCTTCCTGGGCGAAGGACCGGATAGCCGGTCACGCCCTGCCGGACGTGAGCGCCCCGGCCTACCGGCTGGCCCACTTCTTCGCGACGCTCACGGCGGGCCAGCAGGTCGCCCTGGCCGACAAGTACCCGCTGGTGGTGGGGAATCTGAACGGTGCGCCGGTCACCCTGCGGTACCGGGCCAACCGGCACGCCCTGGCGCAGGCGGAATCCGCCGAGGAGCAGAGAGCGCAGGACACCCGGCTCTCACCGGACGGGCGCCATCAGGCCGTGCTCCGGCTTGCCCGCTTCCGATCACTGCTCGCCGGTGACCGGCAGATCCTCACCTTCGACCCGTCGGGCCGGGGCCGGGCGGCCGAGGTCTTCGGCGACCTCGACCGGGCCGAGCGGGTGTCGGTCGTCGTGCCGGGGGTCGACACGAATCTCCTGACGCTGGAGCGCAGCGGAGTCAAGAAGAACGCGGCGCCCGTCGGCATGGCGCAGTCGCTGTACGGCGCCGAGCGCTCGGCGCGCCCCGGTTCACGGACGGCGGTCATCGCGTGGGCCGACTACACGGCGCCCGCCGGGATCGGCATGGACGCCGCGCTGGGCGGACTCGCGGCACAGGGGGCGGTGCGGCTGAACGCCCTCGTGGAGGCACTGCCCGGAACCTCGGACATCTCGCTGTTCTGCCACAGCTACGGCTCCGTGCTGTGCGGCGTGGCCGCGCGTGAGCTGCCGTCCCGGGTGTCCGACATCGCGGTCGCGGGCAGTCCCGGGATGCGGGTGGACAACGCCGGCGCTCTGCACACCCGGGCCAGGGTGTGGGCGATGCGGGACGGGGACGACTGGATCGAGGACGTGCCGAACATGGCGGTGGGCGGGCTGGGACACGGCGCCGATCCTGTCGATCCGGCCTTCGGCGCGCGGATCGTCTCGGCGGACGGCGCGGTCGGGCACAGCGGCTATTTCGAGCCGGGCACGGAGAGCCTCAGCAATTTCGCCGCGATCGGCGTGGGTGACTACGACTCGGTCAGCTGCGCGACCACCGATGGCGCGTGCCACCGGGAGATCTCCGGCAAGGCAGAGGTCTGACGCGCGTAGAGAGACCTCTGACGCGCGTAGAGAACGGCGAACGGCCTTGCCCGATTTCGCCTGTACCGAAGGGGGACGTGCGGGCCTGTGCCACATACGATGAGGCACATGGGTGATGTGCTGGCCGGAATTCATGCCACCTGGGAGTTCGACACCGACTCCGTGCTCATCCGCTTCGAACGGGGAATCCGCACGCCGAGGCTCTTCCAGAGCCTGCGCAACCGCCGCATTCCGTACGCGGCGCTGTCTTCGGTGACGCTGACCCCGGGCAAGCGGGGCACGGTGGTTCTGCACGCGGTGCCGAGGCCAGGTGCCGATCCACTGCTGGAGGCCGCGGCCGGGCAGCTCAAGGAGGGCAACGACCCGTACCGCCTGGTGCTGCCCGCCGAGCGCGAGACGCTCGCCGAGTACTACGCGGACGAGCTGCGCGCCGTGCTCGGCCCCGAGGCGTCGTCGCCCGCCGAACGCTTCATGGTGACGGCTCCCGAGGCGCCGATGCACTTCAAGGCGTACGACGGCCGGGCGGGCTTCGACGGCTCCCTGGTCTCCTTCCGGTGGTTCTGGACGGGGGCGTCGAGCGCCAAGTGGAAGGCGGGCGACCAGACGTTCCCCGTGGCGGAGCTGGCCGGAATCGAGTGGCGCTCGCCCGAGGCCTTCGAGGGGTACCTCCGGCTGGTGCCGCGCGGCGCCGCGGCGGACTCCGAGACGGGCGGTCCGGCGCCGGACCCGGCACCCGATGCGGGGCGGGGGTCCGTGGCGCGTGTCCAGCCGGACCAGGATCCCGCCACCGTCGTGTTCGGTCTGGGGTACGGCCTGGTCCACGAGTCGCTGCCCTTCGCCGCGGCGGTCCTGGAGTCCGTACGCCGGACCCAATCGGTTCCTGTGGCGACCGCGCCCGTCCCGGTGGGCGGTGCGCGGCGCGACCCCGCGGACATAGCCGAGCGGATACGCCACCTCGGGGACTTGCACCAGGCGGGTCTGGTGACGGACGCGGAGTACAGCGCGAAGAAGGCGGAGCTCCTCGCGGAGCTGTAGGGACGGACGGACCCCGGGGGCCGCCGGCAAGCGGGGGCCGCCGCCAGGAACGCTTCCGCCGCCGGAAGGCGGGGCCACCGGCAGGAGGAGTTCCGCCACCGGAAACCGGGGGCCACTGCCAGAAGCGGTACCGCCACCGGAAACCAGGGGCCGCAACCAGAGGCGGCACCCCCATCGGAAACCGGCGTTCCCCGCCAGGAGCGGTTCCGGCGTCCCCTACTCCGGTACGGGGCCTCGGCTCCGCGGTCCACCCCTCGGTATGACGCCGCCCGGCGCACTCCGCGCCTACTCTGACCCGATCATGCCCCCTTCTCCCGCCGGGCCACCGCCCGCCGACGGTCTGCTGAGCGCCGCCCGCCGCAATCTGCGCGAGCTCGCCCACGGACTGTCACACGCGTCCCATCCGCCGACCCCGCTGTTCGCCGACTCCCCGAGGCGCTGGCTGCGGCTGGTGCCGTACGCCGCGGTGATCGCGCTCACCGCAGTCTTCATCCCCGTGACGATCGACGTGCTGACCAGCGACTACGGGGTCCCCGGCGGGCAGGCCGGAGCGCTCGCCGTCGGACAGGCCGCGCCCCTGCTGATGCTGGCGCACAGGCCGCTGCAGGCCTGGTGGATCGTCTTCGCCGCCGACATCGTGGGTGCCCTGCTGCTGCTGGGGCGGCCTGAGCAGCAGGGCACCATCTGGCCGTGGACCCCGCCGGCCATCGTCGGCTACCTCTTCGTGCTGCTGGCCCTGGGACTGCGCGAGAGCCGGCGGACCGTGATCGGCGTGTGGCTGATGACGGGCGCGGCCGGGCTGCTGCTGCACCTGGTCGCGCCCGTGCGCAGCGACGGCGGCGCGCTCCTGCTGGTGGTGCTCGGCGCGGTGGTGCTCGTGATCGGAGCTTCGGTACGGGAACGGGGCGAGGCACAGCGCCGGCTCGCCGAGCAGTGGACCATCAGCGAGGCCGAGCGGGCGCAGCGGACGCTGCTGGAGGAGCGCACCCGGATCGCCCGTGAACTCCACGACGTGGTCGCCCACCACATGTCGGTGATCACGGTGCAGGCCGACTCCGCTCCGTACCGGATCAGCGGGCTCTCCGAGGAGGCGCGGGCGGAGTTCGCGTCGATCGCCGCCGGTGCCCGGGAGTCGCTGGCCGAGATGCGGCGGCTGCTGTCGGTGCTGCGCAGTGACGGCAGCCGGGGCGAACTGGCCCCGCAGCCAGGCCTCGACCGGGTGCAGCAGCTGGTGGAGGCGACGGTGCGGGCGGGCCTGCCGGCCGAGCTGTCGCTGGCGGCGGACGTGGCGGAGGCGGTGCAGCGGGGCGCGGTACCGCAGGCGGTCGAGCTGTCGGCGTACCGCATCGTGCAGGAGGCGCTGGCCAACGCGGTCCGGCACGCGCCCGGTGCGCGTACGCGGGTGTCGGTCACGGCCCGCGACGGCCATCTGTCGGTGCTGGTCGTCAACGACAGGCCGCAGAAGCCGGGTTCGCCGCTGGAGACGTCGGGGACTGGACACGGGCTGGTCGGCATGCGGGAACGCGTACGGTTGACCGGCGGCACCCTCGACACCGGCCCTCTGCCCGACGGGGGCTTCCGGGTGGCCGCGCGGCTCCCGCTGCCGCCGCCCCAGCCGCCCTCGGCATCCGTGACTCCGGAGGAACCGTGACCATCCGCGTGATCATCGTCGACGACCAGGCCATGGTCCGGGCCGGGTTCGCCGCTCTGCTGGCGGCGCAGAGCGACATCGACGTGGTGGGCGAGGCACCGGACGGGCGCAAGGGTGTCGAGGTCAGCAGGACGGCGCATCCGGATGTCGTGCTGATGGACGTCCGCATGCCGGAGATGGACGGACTGGCCGCCGCCCGCGAGCTGTTGAGCCCGTCGGCGGGTGTGGCCCACCGGCCGAAGGTCCTGATGCTCACGACGTTCGACGTCGACGACTACGTCTACGAGGCGCTGCGCGCCGGTGCGTCCGGGTTCCTGTTGAAGGACGCCCCGCCGGCGGACCTGATCTCGGCGGTGCGGGTGGTCGCGGCGGGGGACGCGCTGCTCGCCCCGTCCGTGACCCGGCGGCTCATCGCGGACTTCGCGCGTCAGCGGCCGGCGGCGCCGTCGGGCGGACCGGCACTGCGGCTGAACGGCCTGACACCGCGTGAGACGGAGGTCCTGGAGCTGATCGCCCGGGGCCTGTCGAACCAGGAGATCGCTGCGCGGCTGGTACTGGCCGAGCAGACGGTGAAGACCCACATCGGCAGGGTGCTCGCCAAGCTCGGGCTGCGGGACCGCGCGCAGGCCGTGATCTTCGCTTACGAGTCGGGGCTGGTGACCCCGGGGGACGCGTAGCCCCCGGCGCCCTTCGGGACGCGTAGCCCCGCTACCCCCGGGGGACGCGTGGCTTCCTGGTTGCCCCCGGGGGACGCGTGGCCTCCTGGTTGCCCCCGGGGGACGCGTGGCCTCCTGGTTGCCCCCGGGGGACGCGTGGCCTCCCGGTGCCCCCCGGGACGCTGTAGGGCTGTCCCCCCGTACGCCCCCTACCCCGGTACCACCGGACAGTTGGCTCCGCAGGGTGACGCCCTGGCACCCGTCGTCTTCCTACCTTCCTCCTCTGCGCACCGAACGGTGTGCGCACGCCGTACGGGGAGGGCATCATGCGCCGATTCGCGAGGACACTGGCCGCGGTCGCACTGGCGACCACTGTGGTGGCGGGGACCGCCGGCTGGGCGTCCGGCACCACCCAGCGGGCGGTGACCGGGCCGCCGCCCGGCAGTGCATCGTGGCGGGCCGACGGGGTGCTGGGACGGGAACTGCCCGACCCGGGCAGCGCGACTCCGTCTCAGGTCGCTCTCTTCTTCCGCGCGTTGAGCGGCACGGAGCAGGAGACGCTGCTGGAGCGGCACCCGTCCGTGGTGGGCAATCTGGACGGAGCGCCGCTGGAGCTCCGCTACCGCGCCAACGCCCGTGCGCTGCACGCCTCCCACGAACCCCGGTTCAGGAGTCTCGCAGCACCCGGCCGGCAGATCCTCGCGTTCGACCCGCGAGGGCGCGGCCAGGTCGCCGAGGTGTTCGGGGACCTGCGCTCCGCGCGTCATGTGTCGGTCGTGGTGCCCGGGTCGGACATCGACGCCGGGACCTTCGACCGGCGCCGTGACGTGTACGGCACTCCGGCGGGCATGGCGAGGTCGCTGTACGCCGAGACGGGCGCGGGCAACGCCGTGATCGCCTGGGCCGGTTACACCACGCCGGTCGGCCTCGGCCTGGACGCGGCGACCGGTGGTCTGGCCGAGGCCGGGGCTGAGCGGCTGGCCCGGCTCACCGCGGGGCTGGCGGCCGACGGGCTGCCCGCGCCCGCCGTGTTCTGCCACAGTTACGGCTCGGTGGTGTGCGGGCTCGCGGCCTCCGGCCTCGGCGCCACGGACCTGGTCGTGCTCGGCTCCCCGGGGATGCGCGCCGACGACGTGGCCGGTCTGCACACCGGGGCACGGGTCTGGGCGGCCAAGGACGACACCGACTGGATCGACGACGTGCCGCATGTCGAGGTGGCGGGTCTCGGCCACGGCGCCGACCCGGCCGACGAGGAGTTCGGCGCGCGCCGGGTGCCCGCGGAGGACGCCGAGGGGCACACCGGGTACTTCGCTCCCGGCACGGACTCGCTCCGCGCCTTCGCCGCAATCGCCGAGGGGGGCTCCCGATGAGCGTGCGGCGGCTGGTCTCCAGGATCGACGCGGGCACCCCCGCCCACCGCGACCGTGCGGTCGACGGGCTGCGCGCCCTCGCGCTGACGGCCGTGCCCGCCGGTCACTGGCTGCTCGGCGGATTCGACCTCGGCAGCGGCGGCACACTGCACAACGCCAGCCCGCTCTCCACCTTCGCCGTGTTCTCGCCGGTGAGCTGGGTGCTCCAGATGCTGGGCGTCTTCTTCCTGGTCGGCGGCTACGCCTCCGTCCTCTCCTTCCGCCGCAGGCCGTCCACCACCGGGGCGTGGCTGCGGGGCCGGATGGTCCGGCTGGGCAGGCCGGTGCTCGGCGTGACCGCCGTGTGGGCGCTGATGATCCCGGTGCTGTACGCCGCAGGCGTGCCCGAGGCCACGCTGCGTACGGGGGCGAAGCTGGTGATCCAGCCGCTCTGGTTCGTCGGGGTGTACGCCGTGGTCACGGCGCTCACGCCGTGCTGCGTGCGCCTGGCCCGGCGTTTCGGATGCTGGGCGGCCGCGCCGCTGATCGGCTCGGTCGCCGTCGTCGACCTCCTGCGCTACGGACCGTACGCGGACGCCGTGCCGTCCTGGCTCGGTGTGCTGAACATCCTTCCCGGCTGGCTCTTCGCGTACCAGCTCGGCGTCTGCTGGGGCCAGGGCCGGCTCTCCCGGAGCGGCGCCCGGCTCCTGCTCGTCGGCGGCACGGTCCTGTTCGCCGTGCTGCTGCTTGCCTTCCACTACCCGGCGTCGATGGTCGGCGTACCGGGCGAGGCCCGGACGAATTCGCACCCGCCGTCCCTTCTGGTCCTCGCGCTGGCATCGGCGCAGAGCGGTGCGGCGGTCCTGCTGCACGGCCGGATCGGCCGGGTGCTGCGCCGTCCCGCGCTGTGGGCACCCGTGGTGGTGATCAACCTGTCGGCGATGACGATCCTGTGCTGGCACCAGACGGCGATGCTGGCCGCAGCCGTCCCGGCGTCGTTCGCCGGTGCGGTGCCCGGTCTGACGACGAGCCCGGACTCGGCCGGCTGGATCCTGGCGCGGCTGGCGTGGATGCCGTTGTTCGCCGCCCTGCTGGTGCTGATCTCCCGGTACGCCCGCCGGTTCGAGGCGCCCTGGGAGACGGGCGGCCGGGCCGGGAACGCCCGCCGGGCAGCGGCCGGGCTGCTCGCGGCGGGCTTCGCGGTCTTCGCGCTCAGGCTGGCCTGAGGCTCCGGAGAGGTGCTCGGGCCTACCGTCGACCGTCGACCAGACCGGATTCCCAGGCCCAGGCGGCGATCTCCACACGGTTGCGGGCGGTCAGTTTGTTCTGCACGTTGCCGAGATGGGTCTTCACCGTGCCCACGGAGATGGACAGTTCGGTGGCGATCTCGGCGTTGGTCAGACCCCTGGCCACCAGACGGACCAGGTCCTTCTCCCGTGCGGAGAGCGCGGTGTGCGGTTCCCGGGGCGCGGGCACCACGCTGTTCAGGCGCCGCAGCAACCGTACGGTGATGGCCGGGCTGACCAGTGCCTCGCCGGAGGCGGCCGCCCTGATGGCCTCGACCAGCAGGGCAGGGCCGGAGTCCTTGATCAGGAAACCGGAGGCGCCTTCGCTCAGGGCTCGCTGGACGTACTCGTCGTCGTCGAACGTCGTCACCACGACGACCTTCGGCGGGTTCACGGTGCCGGGCCGGGTCAGTCTGCGCAGTGCCTCCAGCCCGTCCATGCGGGGCATGCGGATGTCCATCAGCACCACGTCGGGCCGGTGCTGCCCGGCAAGTTCCACGGCGTGCACCCCGTCCGTGGCCTCACCGACGACGTCGATGTCGTCCTCCGCGGCGAGGATCATCGCGAACCCGGCGCGGACCATGGCCTGGTCGTCCGCGATCAGCACTCGGATCGTCATGAGACAGCCACCCCCGCCGTGGTCACCGGGAGCGTCGCCTCGACGCCCCAGCCCCCGGCAGTCACCGGACCCGCCTGGACGCTTCCGCCGATCAGACCCACCCGCTCGTCCAGGCCCTTCAGCCCGAAGCCGCTCCGGGAGACCTGGCGCGGCCGTCCGTCGTCGCTGACCCGCACGGTGAGCCGGTCTCCCGAGCGCTCCACGCGCACCCGCACCTCGGTACATCCGTGGGCGTGCTTGCGTACGTTGGTGAGCGCCTCCATCACCACCCGGTGGGCTGTGGTGGTCACCTCCACCGGCAGGTCGCCGAAGGCCCCCTCCAGTGCGAGCCGGGCCCGCGCCCCGCCGACGGCCGAGAACTCCTCGACGAGTGAACGTACTTCGCCGATTCCCGCCAGCGGCGTCAGCGCCACTTCTCCGTCGGCGTCGCGCAGCATCCCCACCATGTGCCGCATGGAGGTCAGTGCCTCGGAGCCCGCCTGCTCGATCCGCCGCAGCGCGGGCGGCACCAGTTCGGGCCGCCGGCCCGCGATCGCATGGGCGCCCTGTGCCTGTACGACGATGCCGGTCACATGGTGGGCGACGAAGTCGTGCAGGTCCCTGGCGAACTCCGTCCGCTGCTCCAGCTTGAGGGCCGCCGCCTGCCGCCGCCGGTCCACGAGCAGCAGGCGCGTCCCGAGGCCGATGCCCAACACCAGGAGCGCTACCAGGGCGAACATCAGCGCGAAGATGGTCGTGGACTGCTTGACCTGGACCGACACCGGTCGCAGCACGATCGCCAGGTACAGCAGCGGAATGGCCACCGCCGCCCACGACGGCACCCCGCGTCGGGCGACGACCAGCAGGAGCCACACCAGAGCCGCCGGTTCGGCGTATCCCAGCGCCTGCGCCCCGACCGACATCTCCATGTGCAGCACCACCGAGAGACACAGCGACACGAACGCCAGGGTGCAGCCGGCTGCCGGCAGCGCCCGGCTGCCGAGCCGTGGAGACGCCACGACGAGAGCGATGGCCAGCAGGGCACAACCCAGCTTGGCGGGGCCCAGCGCGGAGGCGCCGTCCTCCCCGATCCGGTAGAAGTCACCGCCCACCCAGTCCAGCACGACGAGACCGGCCAGGGCCACGACCAGCACCAGCCGGACCGTGACAAGTAGCTGCGGATGGTCCTTCCCCCGTGTGGCCGTGGGTGCGGCCGACCTCTCCAGCATCTCTCTCACCGTCCTCCCGCCGACCGGCCGAAAGTCGGAGCCGGCCGCGCACGATCTGTCTTTCGCCCGATCCGCCGCGGGGCGCGATGGACAAGAGTTGTCTCCATCGGGCGGCGTTCGCCGTTCATCACACGAGGAGGATGTCACGGTCGCGGCCGGCCCCGCCTCGAAGCGGAACCCCGCTTAGGCGACATCGCGACCCACCGGCCGACAGCGCACACGGCCGGGCCCTCCCCCCACGTACAGGGCCCACCCTCCCCCACGCACAGGAGCCACGGATGAATCACGCAGAGTCGCACCAAGGAAGCGGAACGGAGTTCGTGCGGCCGCCCGTCGGTGCGGCGGCGATCGAGGCCCAGGGGCTCGGGAAGAAGTACCGGCGCGGCTGGGCACTGCGGGACGTTTCCTTCCGGCTGCCCGCCGGGCGGGTATGCGGCCTCGTCGGCCCCAACGGCGCCGGGAAGAGCACCCTGATGGGCCTGGCCACGAACATGATCCGGCCGACGTCCGGCGCCCTGCGGGTGTTCGGCGCGGAGCCGGGGTCGACCGAGGCCGTCCTGCGGACCGCCTTCCTGACCCAGGAGAAGCCGCTGTTCCGGCGCTTCACCGTGGCGGAAACCCTGCGGCTGGGACGCGAGTTCAACCCTCGCTGGGACCAGGAGGTCGCCGAGGGCATCGTCCGCGCGGGCCAGGTGCCGTTGGAGGCGAAGGTCGGAACACTGTCCGGGGGGCAGCGCACCCGCGTCGCCTTCGCCCTGGCCTTCGGGAAGCGCCCTGATCTGCTCATCCTCGACGAGCCGATGGCCGATCTGGACCCGCTGGTCCGCCGCGAGCTCATGGCCACCCTGACGGAGGAGGCCGCCGAACACGGCACCACGGTGCTGGTCTCCTCGCACATGCTCGCCGAGCTGGAGCACATCTGCGACTACCTCCTCGTCATCGCGAACGGCGGTCTTCGTCTCGCGGGCGCGGTGGACGAACTGCGCGCCGCACACGCGCTGTTCGCCGTTTCCGGGGACGGCTCGTCCCCCACGCTCGCGCCGCACAGGGTCATCGAGCCCCGCAACGAGGGCAGGCCGGGCGTCCTGGTGCGCCTCGGCGGGCCGGTCGAGTACGGCGGGCAGGCCGAGCCTCCCACCCTGGAGGAGCTGCTGCTCGCCTACCTGCGGTCACCCGACGCGCCGCCGCTGATCGCTCCCGGCGCCCAGGCCGGCGACATCCAGGACGTCATCACCCGCGACCGGCAGAAGGCTGTGACCGCATGACCACCCTCACTCGTGACCCGGCCCGCACGGCGCCGGCCGGATCCCTGCGGAACAGCTGGATCCCCCGGCTCGGCGGTCCGGTCTGGCTCGTCTGGCGCCAGCACCGCGCCGCGTTCTGGACGCTCATCGCCGTCATGCTCGTCGGCGTGTCCGTCATGGCCTACCTGCGCGGGCAGGCGATGGACTTCCTGGCCGCCCAGGACCCGGACTCGCGGAGGCTGGGCGGCTTGCCGTCCGAGTTCGAGACCCACGTCGACCGTCTGCACAGCATCGGGAGCTACCTCGGCTTCGTCCCCGTCCTGGCCGGTGTCTTCCTCGGGGCGCCGCTCGTCGCGGGCGACCTGGAGACCGGCACCGCCAAGCTGGTGACCTCGCAGTCCGTCAGCCGAACGCGGTGGCTCATCACGAAACTCGTCGTTCCCGCCGCGGTGCTCGCCCTGTCGACCGGCATGCTCACCGCCGTGTTCACCTGGTGGTGGCGCCCGCTCAAGGGGCTTTCCGACGCCCTCATCTGGACCTCCCTCTTCAGTGTCACGGGGGTCGTACCGGTGGCCTACGCCCTGCTCACGTTCACCGTGGGCGTGGCGGTCGGTCTGCTCCTGCGCCGCACGCTGGTGTCGATGGTGGTCACCCTCGGCATCGTCGTGGCGATCGAGTTCGCCTGGAGCGAGGTCTGGCGGAGCCTGGGGCACGTCATGTCGATCAACACCGACAAGGGCGTCGGGCCCGGTCTGGTACCGCCGGAGCTGCCTGACCAGGCGGAGCAGCAGGGACAGGGCACCTACTTCCTCACCGGCTCCGGAGACCGCCTGGACTGGACCACCTGCCTCGATCAGATGGACAACGACCGGGCGCACACCGCCTGCCTGGAGTCGAAGCACGTCATCGGCTGGTCCCTCGACTACCTCGACGTCTCCCAGATGCAGGCGATGCAGTGGCTCGGGGCCGGCGCCATGTTCGCCCTCGCCGCGGCCGTCGCCACCTTCGTCGTCCTCTGGGGCCGCAAGCGCCTCCTGTGACGGGAGCCGCCGCAAGCCGGCCGAGGAGTGCCTTGACCGCCAGGACCTCCTCGGCCGCGAGGCACGCGGGTCCCGGTTCAGGCCCGAACCACCGCACAGCGAGCAGCTGCTTCGGGACGGCTGACGAGTAGTGACAAGTGGGGCGAGCGTTCGTTTCCAAAGCATGACTACAACTGATGCCCCAGCGGAAGCAGCAACGACAACGGGCTCCGGATACGCATTCTTCATTTCGAAACACGCACCGAGAAGTGCGAAAAGCGTACCCGGCCCCAGGACTGCACAGCCGGTACCCGAGTTGCATTCGCATACGGCACCCCCGAGAACAGCCACATGGGCGACGGATACGCCGATGTACGGGGAGCTGATCAGGCGCTGGGCCGCTCGCGGCAAGACGCTCCCCGGCGCCCCGGATCCGGAGTGGCGCCGACTTACCTCCTATCGGCACCACCAGGAGGAAACGGAGCGGACGCTGCGGATACTCCGCCTCCAGAAAAGCACACCGGTCGGATGATGTGCCGACCTGAAGCAATGTCGATTCACGAACAAAAAGCACGAACGACCGAGAACATGGCGCGGAATTATTGTCGTCAGATACTACCCCGCAGGCCCAATCGGGTCTTTTCGGGATCTTGCTGCATCTAATTCGGCCGCAACGGCGTTGACCGACCGTGGAAGCCAGGGAGATGTGGAAGCGGCACGCCGTTTTGGCCGACGCCTTCTGCGGTGCGGACGACCGTGTGCGTGAGGCGCAGTCGGTATTCGACGGGGCACAGGCGGAGCGTGCAAGAACTCTTGCCGCTTTCGCCGTCACTGTGGGTAGCGATGCGGCGGTGGCCGAGCTGCTGGGGCTGAACGAGCGCGAGGTGCGAATTGCCCGCCGTACCGTCGGAAAGAGCGATGCGCGCTCGCTCGCCGGGACACTGCTCAACCATCCGTCGAGCGACGCTCCGGACGTCGGCGCGGCGCCGGAGGCCGCTTCCGACGACAGCCCCCCGCCTGCTCCCCGAAGCAGGAATCCCTCGGTCGAGGTGCATCCGGAGTCCACGCATTCCTCCATTCCGTCCCCCCGCGTGGAACAGTTCCGGACTCGGCAGGCGACACCTGCGGCGTCCTCGGGAGTGAAGGAGTGGTCACATGCTCGCGACTCCTTGCTCGTGGACGGATGGAACAAGGGCACGGATGCCGCAGCCCTTGCCGCCCAACTGGGCATCGGGCTCACACAACTGGTCTCCCGGGCCCAGTTGCTGTACGCGGAGGGCCGCCTCGCGCAGGTACGCCGCGACCGGGGCCGCCACCGGCGCCTGACGGACGAATTCACCCGGAGCGTCGAGACTTCCCACGGATTCGACCACGCTCGGCATTCGGACGCGAGCGAGAACCATTCATGGCCGTCGCCGGCCGATGCCCCTGGGCAGGGTGAAGCGGCGCGATACGCGCCCTATGGCCAGGGCGCCGGAGCATTTCTTCCGTCTCAGATCGATTCGACGCCCGGGAACTCCGGCTACCCGGTCCAGCAGAGGTGGGCGCACGACTATTCGGCGGGGAGCTGACACCCGGCTCTCTGCGGCCTCGGCCCGTTCTTCGTCCACCAGGTCCGAGCTCGGCGATGGCCTTGACGGTCCCAGGGCGTTCGGCGGTCCCGCCGACGTCGTAGCGGGGCGCCCTGCGTCCGGGTCAGGGCCAGGACCCCGACGCGTGGACCGCCAGGAAGACACAGATCGTCAGCTGCACCGCCCCGATGACTCGGTGCCCGAGCCGCAGCAGCACGACGGCCGTCACCTCGGGCACCAGGGCCAGAGCACCGAAGCCCAGCACCGGCGCCCAGTCCGGGGACGGCACGCCGGTCGCCGTCCGTGCGGAGCCGGCGCCCGTACGGCCCACTCCCCGGACGGCGAGCACGATCACCACCACCAACCCGGCCACGGCGTCAACGAACAGCACGAGAAGCAGGAGACAACCTGCGGTGAGGACGCCCTCCCCACCGGAGGGCTGCTTGTCGGCAAGTTCGGACATGGCTCGACGATCGCCCGGAATCCACCCTTCCGAACGGTCCGTCGCCGACTCGCACCCCAGGCGTACTCCGCTCTTTACGGGCCCGCCCGGTCCCTGCGATCTCTCGACCGCCCTCGTTCTCCGACAAGCGCGCGGACACTCCCCCTGCGGGCCGGTCGACAGCCTGCCGCCCGGCGGACAGCGAAGCCCGCCGGGCTGCTCACGGCGGGCTTCGCGGAACGTGCGCCCCGGCGGGCCCGAGGCCGGCGGGGGCCGCCTACTCGCGCGCGGTGGCCGTGCTGCTCATGTCCGGGTAGCGGTCGCCCGCCACCTGGGCCGCGATGGGCTCCAGCAGCTCCAGCTCCTGCCCGGTCAGCGTCAGCCGGGTCGCCCCCACGTTCTCCAGCAGACGGCTGCGCTTACGGGTTCCGGGGATCGGCACCACGGTCAGGCCGTGCACCTGTGACCGCTGCTGCACCCAGGCCAGGGCGACCTGCGCGGCCGTCGCGCCGTGCGCCGCCGCGATCTTGTGCACCGGTTCCAGCAGCGCGGTGTTGGTCTTCGCGTTCTCGCCGGTGAAGCGCGGCTGGTGCACACGGAAGTCGTCCTGCGTCAGGTCCTTGACGGCGTCCGCGAACGCCCCGGTGAGGAACCCGCGGCCGAGCGGCGAGTACGGCACGAAGGTCACCCCGAGCTCGACGGCGGCGGGCACGGCGCTGTGTTCGACGTCCCGGCTGAAGAGCGACCACTCGGACTGCAGGGCCGCGATCGGGTGCACGGCGTGCGCCTCACGGAGCTCGTTCCCGGTCACCTCGCTGAGCCCGAGCTGCCTCACCTTGCCCTGCTCCACCAGCTCCGCCATCGCACCCACCGATTCGGCGAACGGGACGAGCGGGTCGCGGCGGTGCATGTAGTAGAGGTCGATGACGTCGGTGTTCAGCCGGCGCAGGCTGGCCTCGACGGCCTGCCGGATGTACGCGGGGTCGTTGCGCACACCCCGGTAGTGCGGGTCGTCGGTCCGCTCCACGGCGTACTTCGTGGCCAGCGTGATCTCGTCCCGGTGGGCCCCGACGAACGGCGCGAGGAAGGTCTCGTTCGCCCCGCGCCCGTATATGTCCGCCGTGTCGAAGAGCGTGACGCCTGCCTCCAGCGCCGCCTCCAGGGTGTCCCGGGCGGCCGCCTCGTCGGTGTCCCCGTAGAACTCGCTGATCCCCATGCAGCCGAGCCCCTGGACACCGACCTGCGGGCCTCCGGTGCCGAGCTCCACTGTCGCGATCTTTCCGGTGTCACTCATGGCCTCAAGCCCTTTCCGACGCCGGCGCCGCCATAAAATTCGATCTTGTGGTCGAGCACCGCCAGGGTCCCCTGGAGCTCCGCGATCCGTGTCCGCACGTCGCGCCGGGTCGCCTCCAGCAGCTCCTGCCGCTCGGCGAAGGTGTGGTCGCCCTCGCGGAGCAGCTCGGCGTACCTGACCATGTCGGCGACCGGCATTCCGGTCAGCCTCAGCTTGCCGACGAAGGCCAGCCAGTCCAGGTCGCGGTTGCTGAACCGCCGCTGTCCCGTGTGGGAGCGGTCGACGTGCGGCATCAGCCCGATCCGCTCGTACCAGCGCAGCGTGTGGGCGGTGAGCCCGCTGAAGGCGACGACCTCGCTGATGGTGTAGCGGTCCTGTCCCTCGGGGCGCGGATGCGCCTTCGGGGCTGAAGCGCAGGTGTCGGTCCGTGCGGAAACGCTCTCCATCACCGTCATGCCTCCACGCTAGAACCTTGGAGTGCACTCCAAGCAAGCGCAAACGGGTGGCGGTCCCGGAATCGGGCTCCCGTTAGGCTCGTACGCATGCAGAGCCTGGCGATGATCGAGAACTGGCCCGTCCCCACCGCGGCAGCCGCCGTCGTCACCTCGGACGGCGCGCTCCTGGGTACCCATGGTCCCACCGCGCACCGTTTTCCGCTGGCCTCGGTGACCAAACCGCTCGCGGCGTACGCGGCGCTGGTGGCCTACGAGGAGGGTGCCGTCGAGCTGGACGAACCGGCCGGTCCCGAGGGCTCGACCGTCCGCCACCTCCTCGCCCACACCAGCGGTCTCGCCTTCGACGAGCACCGGGTCACGGCGCCTCCCGGCACCCGCAGGCTGTACTCGAACGCGGGCTTCGAGGTGCTCGGCGACCACATCGCGAAGGCCACGGAGATCCCGTTCCCCGAGTACGTGCGCCAGGCCGTCCTCGAACCCCTGGGGATGACGTCGACGGCCCTGGAGGGCTCCCCCGCGAAGGACGGCGTCTCGACGGTGGACGACCTGGTGAGGTTCGCCGCCGAGGTACAAGCCCCGCGTCTCCTCGACCCGCGTACGGTCCTGGAGGCCCAGACCGTCGTCCACCCCGGCCTCAAGGGCGTGCTCCCCGGCTACGGCCATCAGAACCCCAACGACTGGGGCCTCGGCTTCGAGATCCGTGACTCCAAGTCGCCGCACTGGACGGGGCTTTCGTCCTCCCCCGCCACCTTCGGGCACTTCGGCCAGTCCGGCACGTTCCTGTGGATCGACCCGGCGGCGGGCGCGGCCTGCGTCGCGCTCACGGACCGCGCCTTCGGGCCGTGGGCGGCCGAGGTCTGGACGCCGTTCACCGACGCGGTGCTGGCGGAGCTCGGCACCTCCCGCTGAGAGCACTCGAACCACACCGTCTTACCGCAGCCGTCGCGGCGCGCCTCCACGCCCCAGGTGTCGGTGACGGCGCCCACCAGCAGCAGCCCCCGCCCACCCTCGTCCAGCGGGTCCCCCACGGCCGGGCGGGGCAGCCGGGGGCAGGGGTCGGCGACCTCCACCCGTACGCCTCCTGCCGGAAGCAGAAAGATCAGCGTCTGGCAGCGGCGGCCGGGAACATGCCGTACGACATTGGCGATCAGCTCGGTGAGGGCGAGTTCCGCCGCGTCCGCCACGTCGAGCAGGCCCCAGCCGGTGAGGTACAGCCGCAGGACGCGGCGCAGATGACGTGCGGAGTGCTCGCCCATCGCGAGATCGGCGCGATAGACCGCAGCCTCCGCGTCACCGGTCCGGGTATCGGATACGTGATTCATGTCACCAGAGTGCAGTGTTCCGATTACTCTCGGCTACTACCTGAAACGAACGCCGCCAGGCGTTGAAGCGAGAGGCACCCCGCCGTGGCCAACGTGCAGTCACTCGACCCCAGTGCTTCACCCTTGGACTACTACGGCGGGGAGCTGCGCCGCCAGCGGGAGGCCCACGGCCTGCGACAGGGCCAGCTCGGCGAGATCATCTTCTGCACGGGCTCGTTGATCGGCCAGATCGAGACCACGAAGAAGGTGCCGACCCGCGACTTCTCCGAGCGCCTCGACGCGGCGCTGGGCACGGACGGCGTGTTCTCACGCCTGGTCGGCCTGGTCCTGCGGAGCCAACTGCCGACGTGGTTCCAGCAGTACGCGGACATGGAGTCGAAGGCGACGTACATCTCCACCTACCAGGCGCAGTTGGTGTACGGGCTGCTACAGACCGAGGAATACGCGCGGGCGGTGCTGGCCACAGGCATGCCGGACGACCTGGAAGGCCTCCTCGCGGCGCGGATGGAACGCCAGCGGATCCTGGACCGCAAGCAACCGCCTTTGGCCTGGGCGATCCTGGACGAGGCGGTACTGCACCGGCCGATCGGTGGCCATGAGGTCATGCGGAACCAACTCGCCCGCTTGTTGGAGTTCACGAGGCACAGGTGGATGCGGATCCAGGTGTTGCCGTTCACGGCGGGTGAACACTCAAGTCTGGCCGGGTCGTTCACCGCAATGCGCTTCGACGACGACCCGGACATCATCTACACGGAAGACCTGATCTCCGGCCACATGACCGCCAACCCCGAAACCATCAGAGAGGCTGCGCGCCGTTACGCTCACTTGCAGGCCGCAGCTCTCTCCGTCGAGGATTCCGCGGCCCTGATCACCCGTGTGATGGAGGAGCGTTATGGCGATCGGCCCGAACCTGAAGAGCACGGCGTGGCGTAAGTCCAGCTACAGCGGAAACACCGGCGGCGAATGCGTCGAGTGCACCGTCACCGGCGGCGCCGCCTGGCGGAAGTCCTCGTACAGCGGAAGCACCGGCGGCGAATGCGTGGAGGTCGCCGACGGCTGCCCCGCGTCCGTCCCCGTGCGCGACAGCAAGAACCCCGCCGGGCCCGTGCTCGTCCTGGGTGCCGGCGCCTGGCAGGCGTTCGTGGACGGGCTGCGGTAGGTGCCGGAAGTCCGCTGGGTGAAGCTGGAGCTGGACGTCACCGCCTTCCGGGCCGCCGCCTTCGCCCCGTACGTCGAGCGCTGCCGCGACGCGGGCATCCGGCTGACCACGATGGCCGAGCTGGGTGACGAACGCCGGTGGCGCAGCCTGTACGAGCTCAACAAGGAGTGCTCCGCGGACATCCCCGGCCGTGGCGCCTTCCACACCTACGACCAGTACGTCGAGCGGCGGCTCGCCGTGCCCTCCTACGACCCTCGCGGTGTCGTGATCGCACTCGACGGTGACGAGTGGTGCGGAATGGCGGCGACCTCCGACCGCCGCGCGTCGGGGCACGTCTTCAACGAGATGACCGGGGTCAGGGCCGCCCACCGGGGCCGGGGCATCGCGCTCGCCATGAAGACGCACGGCATGGGGTTCGCGGCCCTGTGCGGAGTGGACCGCGTGCGCACGATCCACCACCCGGCGAACACGGGGGTCATCGCGATGAACCAACGCCTCGGCTACACGGACGCGGATTGGGACTGACCGGGGCACTACCGTGCTGACGTGACCGGTTCCGCGCGCCCCCTCCTCTTCCTCGACATCGATGGTCCGCTCATCCCCTTCGGGGCGACCCGGCAACAACTCCCGGACGGATACGCGGACTTCGAGCCGGAGCACGGACCGGTCGAAGCAGCCGGGAACCCGCTGGTCACCAGGACCGACCCGGCCCTCGGGCCCCGGCTGAGGGCGCTGCCGTGCGAGCTGGTGTGGGCCACGACGTGGATGTCCGAGGCGAACGAGTGCCTCGCACCATGGCTCGGGCTGCCGGAACTACCCGTGGTGGACTGGCCGGAGCCGTCTCCCGAGGATGGGGCGGGCGGACTCCACTGGAAGACCCCGGCCCTCGTCCGGTGGGCCTCGGGGCGCCCCTTCGCCTGGGTGGACGACGAGATCACCGCCATCGACCGCGCCTGGGTGGAGGCGCACCACCCCGGGCGGGCCCTCCTCCACCGCGTCGAGGCCTGGCGGGGTCTCACCGGAGCGGACTTCGCCGCCCTGGACGCCTGGCTGCGGCGCGCTGAGGGCTGACCGCTGGTTCACGCCCGGCGGGCCCCTCGCGATCGGGCTCCGATAGATTCGGCCGCTATGCGATCACGTGAGTACGACCAGGATTTCCGGGACCGGGCAGGAAAGACACGCACCTGGGGACTGGTCCTGCTGTCCCTGGCCGCACTCCTGTGGGCGTGGTGCGCCGTGCTGCTGCTCATGCCGTACGAGGTGGACGAGAAACCCGACGACGATTACCCGGCGGAGTGCGAGTCGCGGCTGTTCACCGACCGCGGCACCGCCAACGAGGGTGTCCGGAACGGGGATCACTGCGCGGACGGGCGGGACTGGCCGGAGGCCGTGGCGGTGCTCGGCATATCCCTGCCGGTGTCCATCACCGGTGTGGGGCTGTTCACCATCGGTACCGTGACGCGCCGGATGAGCTCCCACAGCCAGGCGATACGCGAACTGGACAAGCTGACGGACCAGCCGAGGGCCTGAGACGCCGAACGGGCGGCCCGGCCTCGGTGGATACGGCTACCGCGCCGCGCGCCGGGGTGCGCCAACCGTCCCCTCCCGGCCAGGGGAGCCATCGCGAGGACCTGTCCGCCCCCGGCTGCGGCGACTCCCGCCCTCGGCGCGAGCCGGGCCGGCCGGGCCCCTGGCCCCGGGTGACTTCCGGGCTCTACGCGAGGGTCAGGCGGGCGCAGCGGCGGCTGGCGCGGGCCGAGGGCGCCACCACGGCGTGCGCTGCCGCCGAGAGGGTGCCGGCGAGGGCGAGCAGCGGCCAGTCCGTGGCGAGTGCCGCGGCGACGGCGAGCGCGAGCGTCGCGACCGCCATGGTGACGCTGGTCGTGGTGCCGGCCCAGGCGACCACCAGGGGCAGCCGCTGCGGCGTGGGCAGCCGGCGGGCGAGCGCACCCGTGGCGGCGGCCGTCGACGCGGCGAGCAGCGCGGCGGCGATCGCGGTGCCGGCCAGGTACACCGCCAGCGACTGCGCCGTGCCCGCCAGTTGCCATGCGGTGTCGGCGAGACCGGACGTCCGGGCCAGGTACCAGCAGGCAATCAGGAAGGGCGCGGCGAGGACGGCCGCCCGGGCCGTGTGCCGGGCCTGGGCGATGGTCAGTTCGCGCTGGCAGAGCGGCGCGACCTCCTCGACGGTCCCGAACTCCCGCACCGCCAGACGGGCGGCCTGCTCGTAGGGCTTCCCCTCTTCGACATGGGCCTCGACGGTGTCCGCGAAGCCGTCGCGCAGCTCCTCGATCATGCGGGCCTTGTCCCCACCGGGTCCGTGCAGGGCGGCCGTCAGGGCCGCCTCGTAGGCCGCGACGGGATCGGCCGGTCCGCCTTCGGTGTTCACGTCGTCAGCCCGGGCGCGGCGGGAGGATTGAGGACCGAGCCGATCGCCGTGGTGAATTCGTCCCACGCCGTCCGCTCACCCGCCAGGGTTCGCCGCCCCTCCTCGGTGAGCTCGTAGCAGCGCCGGCGCCGTTCACCGACGGACTCCCAGCTGCTGCTGAGCAGCCCGATCCGCTCCAGCCTGTTCAGGGCCGGATAGATCGTGCCCGTGCGCAGCTCGACGAGCCCTCCGCTTCGGTGCTGCACAGCGGCGATGATCGCGTACCCGTGCAGCGGGCCCTGCTCCAGCACGGCGAGCAACAGTCCGTCGAGGTGCCCTCGCACCGCATCCGCCTTCATGAGTAGGCAGCCTACCCAAAAGAACCGTAGGCAGTGTATGTATTGGCAGCCAACATATACGCGTGTCCGAGCAGGAGGCACCCGCAGTGACCAAGCTGCTGCTATCCATCCATGTCCTGGCGGCGATCGTGACCGTCGGGTCGATCACCGTCGCCGCCTCGATGTTCCCGCGCTACGCGCTGCGGGCACTGGACGGCACGGAGGGGGCGGACAGGTCCGCCGGGGTCGCCTCGCTCCTGCACCGCATCTGCTACGGCTACGCGCTCGGGGGCATCGTCGTGCCCGTGTTCGGCATAGCGACCGGTGCCGCGCTCGGGGTACTCACCGACGCGTGGCTGATCGTCTCGCTCGCCCTCACCCTGGTCGCCGCGGGCCTCCTCGGGTTCGCCATCCTGCCCGGACAGCGGCTCCTGCTCGCCGACGAAGGAACCGCGCCCACCGAGGAGGCCGCACGCCCCACGGCGGCCCGGCTGACGATGCTCACCGGCATCTTCAACCTCGCCTGGGCCGTGGTCGTCGTCCTGATGATCATCCGCCCCGGCTCCACCACGAGCGCGTGACCCGTCTGCCCGCGTCCCTCGCCGCAGAGACGTCCAGGAGGCCCCACCGATGAACGGCGCCTAACGCGAATCGCCCTTTCCGCGCACCGTCGCGGCCTCGATCGCGAGCTCCTGGAGCGGAGCCCCCAGGGCGTCCGCGATGCCTCCCGCCGCTACACCGCCGCGAGCTCCCAGAGCAGCGTCTCGGCCGGTTCCAGCGCCTCCAGCTCCAGTCCTCCGGCCTCCGTGATCCGGGCCGAGTCCCCCGGCCCCAGCTCCTCGCCCGCGAGGAGCACGCGGCCCCGTACGACATGGACGTAGATCCCCGCGGCGTCCGGCACGGCGGTTCGTTCGCCCTCGGACTGGCGGCGCACGTGGAGCGTCGCGCCGGCCTCGGGGAGGGCGTAGGGGGTGGAGTCGGCCATCCCGGCGACGTGCGTGTAGGAGGGTTCCCCTCCGGGACGCAGCGGGGCCAGCCACATCTGAATGAACGTCAGGGGGTGCTCCCCGTCGTTGCGCTCGACGTGCCGCACCCCTGCGGCCGAACTCAGGTGCTGGACGTCACCGGGCCGTACGACGGTCGCGTGCGAGGCCGAGTCGTGGTGGGTGAGCTCGCCCTCCACCACCCAGGTGACGATCTCGGTGTGACTGTGCGGATGCTCGTCGAAGCCCGCCCCCGGGGCGAGGCGCTCCTCGTTGCAGGCCAGGATCGGCCCGAAGCGCAGGTTGTCCGGGTCGTAGAAGCGCCCGAAGGAGAATGCGTGCAGCGTCTCGATACCCGCGGAGTCACCCGTGGCCGGGTCCCCGCCGCGGAACCGGTCCCCGGAGCGGCGTACGTCCATCACTCCACCAAGGTATCCCCGCCGGCACACGTTCCGCCCCGCCCCTCCGGGCACCTGTCCCGATAAGGCAGTCTTGTGTCGTGCCCCGACCCGATCCTGAGCAGCCCGCCTCGCATGACCCCCACCTCCACGCAGCGACCCTGAAACGGCTGGAGCAGTCCTCCGGCCGGCTGGCCGCCAACGCCATCGCCCGTATGGACGAGACGTTGCCGTGGTACAGGGCCATGCCGCCCGAGAACCGGTCCTGGATCGGCCTGGTCGCCCAGGCCGGTATCGCCGCGTTCACCGAGTGGTTCCGGCACCCGGAGACACCGCAGGCGATCTCCACCGACGTGTTCGGCACGGCTCCGCGCGAGCTGACCCGGGCGATCACCCTGCGCCAGACCGTCGAGATGGTGCGTACGACGATCGAGGTCATGGAGGCCGCGATCGAGGAGGTGGCGGCGCCCGGCGACGAGTCGGTGCTGCGCGAGGCGCTGCTCGTCTACGCGCGCGAGATCGCCTTCGCGACCGCCCAGGTGTACGCGCAGGCCGCCGAGGCCCGCGGCGCGTGGGACGCGAGGCTGGAGTCGCTCGTCGTGAACGCGGTGCTGTCCGGCGAGGCGGACGAGGGCGCCGTGTCCAGGGCCGCGGCCCTCGGGTGGAACTCCCCCGAGCACGTCTGCGTCGTCCTCGGCACCGCACCCGACGGTGACAGCGAGCTCACCGTGGAGGCCATCCGACGGGCGGCGAGGCACGCCAAGCTCCAGGTCCTGACCGGGGTGCTCGGACACCGCCTGGTCGTGATCGCGGGCGGCAGCGACAACCCCCTGAACGTCGCGAAGTCGCTGATCGGCCCGTATGCGGCCGGTCCCGTCGTCGCCGGTCCCGTGGTGCCCGACCTCCTCGCGGCGACCCGGTCCGCGCAGGCCGCCGCTGCCGGTCTCAAGGCCTGCTCGGCGTGGCAGGATGCTCCGAGGCCCGTCCTGTCGGACGATCTCCTTCCAGAGCGTGCGATGGCAGGCGACCCTGCTGCGCGCGATCAACTGGTGGAGGAGATCTACAGACCGCTCGAAGAAGCGGGTTCGGCACTTCTGGAGACGCTGAGTGTGTATCTGGAGCAGGCGAGCAGTCTTGAAGGCGCGGCACGCATGCTGTTCGTGCACCCCAATACCGTGCGCTACCGGCTGCGACGTGTGACCGACGTCACCGGATGGTCGCCTTCGGACGTCCGTTCCGCGTTCACTCTACGGATCGCCCTCATCCTGGGGCGCTTGGCCGCCGGAGAGACCCAGTCCTAGACTTTTGTCGAACTTCAACAATTCCCCTGACGGTTCTTCGTCCCTGTCCCCACGGGCGTCCGGGGCCGTCCACAAGAGAGAGTGTGAGGGTGCTCGTACTCGTCGCTCCCGGCCAAGGCGCTCAGACGCCCGGCTTCCTGACTCCCTGGCTCGAACTCCCCGGTGCCGCCGACCGCATCGCGGGATGGTCCGACGCCATCGGGCTCGACCTCGCCCACTACGGCACGAAGGCCGATGCGGACGAGATCCGCGACACCGCGGTGGCCCAGCCGCTGCTGGTCGCCGCGGGGCTCCTCTCCGCCGCCGCCCTGGACGCCTCGCCCGGCGTCCTCGCCGGACACAGCGTCGGTGAGATCACCGCCGCAGCGCTGGCCGGCGTCATCGACGACGACGCGGCGCTCCGTCTCGTACGCACCCGGGGGCTCGGCATGGCCGAGGCAGCCTCGGTCACCGAGACGGGCATGGCCGCCCTCCTCGGCGGTGACCCGGAGGTCACGGTCCCGCACCTGGAGAAGCTGGGGCTCACCCCGGCCAACGTCAACGGCGCGGGCCAGATCGTCGCGGCGGGCACGGCGGCACAGATCGCCGAGCTGACCGAGAACAAGCCCGAAGGCGTCCGCCGGGTCGTGCCGCTCAAGGTCGCCGGCGCGTTCCACACGCACCACATGGCTCCGGCCGTGGAGAAGCTGCGTGCGGCGGCCGCCGGTCTGACGGTCGCCGACCCCAAGGTGACGTACGTGTCGAATGCCGACGGGAAGACGGTCGCCACCGGCGACGAAGTCATCTCGCGGCTCGTCGGACAGGTCGCCAACCCGGTCCGCTGGGACCTGTGCATGGAGACCTTCGCCGAGCTCGGTGTCACCGCCATCGTCGAGGCCGCGCCCGGTGGGACCCTGGTCGGGCTCGCCAAGCGCGCGCTGCCCGGCGTGCAGACCCTCGCGCTCAAGACCCCCGACGACCTAGACGCGGCCCGCGCGCTCATCTCCGAGCACGCAGGCGCCTGAGGAGCCCGAGAGCATGTCGAAGATCAAGCCCAGCAAGGGCGCCCCGTACGCACGGATCATGGGTGTGGGCGGCTACCGCCCGACCCGTGTCGTGCCCAACGAGGTGATCCTCGAGACGATCGACTCGTCCGACGAGTGGATCCGCTCCCGCTCCGGTATCGCCACCCGGCACTGGGCCTCCGACGAGGAGACCGTGTCGATGATGTCGGTGGAGGCCTCCGGCAAGGCGATCGCGGACGCCGGGATCACACCCGAGCAGATCGGCGGAGTGATCGTCTCCACCGTCTCGCACTTCAAGCAGACTCCCGCCGTCGCGACCGACATCGCGCACAGGATCGGTGCGGGCAAGCCCGCGGCCTTCGACATCTCGGCCGGCTGCGCGGGCTTCGGCTACGGCCTCACCCTCGCCAAGGGCATGATCGTCGAGGGTTCGGCGGAGTACGTACTCGTCATCGGCGTCGAGCGGCTCAGCGACCTCACGGACCTGGAGGACCGCGCGACGGCCTTCCTGTTCGGTGACGGCGCGGGCGCGGTCGTCGTCGGCCCGTCCCAGGAGCCGGCCATCGGCCCCACCGTCTGGGGATCCGAGGGCGACAAGTCCGAGACGATCAAGCAGACCGTCGCGTGGAACGACTTCCACATCGGCGACGTCTCGAACCTGCCGCTCAACCAGCGGGGCGAGGTCAAGTTCCCGGCCATCACGCAGGAGGGCCAGGCGGTCTTCCGCTGGGCCGTCTTCGAGATGGCGAAGGTCGCCCAGCAGGCGCTGGAAGCGGCCGGGATCTCCCCGGAGGACCTGGATGTCTTCATTCCGCACCAGGCAAACATGCGGATCATCGACTCGATGGTGAAGACGCTCAAGCTGCCGGAGCACGTCACGGTCGCCCGTGACGTGGAAACCACCGGCAACACGTCGGCCGCCTCGATCCCGCTCGCAATGGAGCGGCTCCTGGCGACCGGTCAGGCCAAGAGCGGCGACACTGCGCTCATTATCGGCTTCGGGGCGGGTCTCGTCTACGCCGCGTCGGTCGTTACCCTCCCCTAGGAGGGAGCTGAAGATCGTGGCTGGGCTCGCGACGCCTGGTACGCGCATCTGCGGCGTTGCCCAACCGCCCGCATAGCTCCGCTATGAGGACGATTCGGCGCCTTGCAGCTGCACGCACCAGACGCCGCTCCCCGATCCAGCCAATATCTTCAGCACCCTCCTTGACACACCGGACCTTTCGGTCCGTACGCCCGAACCCTGCAGAAACACATCGAAGGAGCGCCAACATGGCCGCCACTCAGGAAGAGATCGTCACCGGTCTCGCCGAGATCGTCAACGAGATCGCCGGTATCCCGGTCGAGGACGTCCAGCTGGACAAGTCCTTCACCGACGACCTGGACGTCGACTCGCTGTCCATGGTCGAGGTCGTCGTCGCCGCCGAAGAGCGCTTCGACGTCAAGATCCCCGACGAGGACGTCAAGAACCTCAAGACGGTCGGCGACGCCGCCGACTACATCCTGAAGCACCAGGGCTGACCCCAGCCCGTCCCGTGTGTCGCCACCCGGCGGTGGCGCCGCTGATTCACGACCCTCTACACGTGGAGAAGATTTTCCAGTGAGCCCGACCAATCGCACCGTGGTCGTCACCGGTATCGGCGCAACCACTCCGCTGGGTGGCGACTCCGCATCGACCTGGGAAGGTCTGATGGCCGGTCGTTCCGGCGTCAAGCCTCTCGAGGGCGAACGTTTCGCCGAACTGCCCGTCCGGATCGCCGCCCTCGCGGCCGTCGACCCCGGCGAGGTCCTGCCCCGTCCGCTCGCCCGCAAGCTGGACCGCTCGGCGCAGTTCGCGCTGATCGCGGCCCGCGAGGCGTGGGCGGACGCCGGCTTCACCGGCAAGGCCGGTGAGGACGAGAAGATCCAGCCCGAGCGTCTGGGTTCGGTCATCGCCTCCGGCATCGGCGGCGTGATCACCCTGCTCGACCAGTACGACGTGCTGAAGGAGAAGGGCGTACGCCGCGTCTCCCCGCACACCGTTCCCATGCTCATGCCCAACGGCCCGGCGGCCAACGTCGGCCTGGAGGTCAACGCCCAGGCCGGTGTCCACACCCCGGTCTCCGCCTGTGCGTCAGGTGCCGAGGCCATCGGTTACGCCGTCGAGATGATCCGTACCGGCCGGGCCGACGTGGTCGTCGCCGGTGGCACCGAGGCGGCCATCCACCCGCTGCCGATCGCGGCGTTCGCCAACATGATGGCGATGTCGAAGAGCAACGACGAGCCCGAGAAGGCTTCCCGCCCCTACGACACGGGCCGTGACGGCTTCGTCCTCGGCGAGGGCGCGGGCGTCGTGATCCTGGAGTCCGCGGAGCACGCCGCCGCGCGGGGCGCCAGGGTGTACTGCGAGGTGCTGGGCCAGGGCCTGTCCGCCGACGCCCACCACATCGCGCAGCCCGAGCCCACCGGGCGCGGCATCGCCGCGGCGATGCAGAACCTGCTGGACTCCACGGATCTGAAGCCGTCGGAGGTCGTGCACCTGAACGCGCACGCCACGTCCACGCCGCAGGGTGACATCGCGGAGATCAAGGCGCTGCGTGCGGTGCTGGGCGACGACCTGGACCACGTCGCGATCTCGGCCACGAAGTCGATGACGGGCCACCTGCTGGGTGGCGCGGGCGGCATCGAGACCGTGGCGACCGTGCTGGCGCTGCACAACCGGATGGCGCCGCCGACCATCAACATCGACGACCTCGACGAGGCCGTCGAGGCGGACGTCGTGCGCGGTGAGCCGCGGGCGCTGCCCGAGGGGTCGATCGCCGCGATCAACAACTCGTTCGGCTTCGGTGGCCACAACGTGGTCCTGGCGTTCCGTTCGGTCTGACCCGTTTTTTTCTCACCGCGAGGCCCGCTTCCCACCCGGGAGGCGGGCCTCCCGCATGCGCGCCGGCCGTTTCCGGGGGGCAGGTGTGTGACGGGCTGCCGCACAGGAGAACCTGACAACCGGTGAAAGGGTCACCGGCCACTCTCCGGGAGTTACGCCATCCTTCCAACTGGTCCATTTAGATCCGAAATTTCACTTTTGGTGGCCGACATCCCGAGGGGAACCGAGGCGCAACTTCACGCGTCATCAATTCTGATGCCGAGGGAGCCCCGAAGTGACATCCAAGGGTCTCGCCTATAAAGTGCGGCGCGAATTCGCGATCATCAGAACCGGGGGTCGGCGCGGAATGGGTTTCGACGAGGAATGGGCCGGCTTGCGGGCAGCGGCGGCCGAACGCGGCTCCACGGGGATGCAGTTGAACGGCCTCCCCGAGGAGGGCCCAGCCCATGGCTACGGCCCCGGCGGCACGTCGACGCTGGCATCGACGGCGTCCGAGAAGAACGCCGCCGCCGGCGTCATCGAGAACGAATTGCTGACGAGCACCAAGAAGGCGGGCAACCACGCCGACGAATCCAACGGCAGCGCGGCCACAGCTTTCAGCGGCTGGGCGACCGCGACCGCACTGAAGAAGGTGCAGACCACCTGGGACGGGCAGGTGAAGACGCTCCTCGGCCGACTGGGGCGCGAGCGCGACGGCCTCAGGAACACCGCCACCACCCTGCGGGGCGTCGACATCGGCCGCCGTGACGGGATCGACGGCATCCGGCTGCCCTCGGCGATGGACGGTTACCGGTGAAGGAGCGCCGACCGCCGCACCACTTCGAGACGTTCCACGGGGGCCGGGCATGCTGACCTACAGCGAAGTCATGACGACCGACTTCGGAAAACTCTCCGCCGCGGCTGACAAGTGGAAGTCGATGGCGGAGGAATTCGCGAAGGTCGAGAAGCGATACCGCGACAGTGTCCAAAAGGTCACACTCGGTGATTCCTGGCGGGGCGAGAGTGCGGACGCCGCCTTCCTGAACTTCGCGGCGACCCGGTACGAATACCAGGCCGCCCAGACCCAGGCCAAAGCGACAGCGACACTCCTGCAGAACGCGCACTCCCAGTTCGTGGAACTGAAGGAGCGGCTGGAAAAGGGCCGGGCCGACGCCGTGAAGGCCGGTATGCGGGTCTCCGAGCAGGGCAATGTGGCCTTCGACTACGAGCGGGCCACCGAGAGCGAGCGCAACGCCCTCCGTCACGATCCGGACTACGCCAAGAGCGTCCGGGACAGCGAGCAGTCCTGGGCCGAGTACCTCAAGTCCTGTGTGAAGCTCGTGGACGAGGCCGACAAGGACTTCCAGAAGGACCTCGAAGCCGTGGTCAAGGACAGCGGCGGCGGGAAGAATGACGGCACGACGGGCGGCTTCAACGGAAACGCCGACAAGGTCGCGACGGCTGACGACCAGCAGAAGCAGGACCGCATGCAGCTCGCCTCGCTGGCCATGCGGGACGGCGAGACGCTCGACGACTACATCCAGCGCCTCCAGAAGGACGGCGTCGAGAAGCTCACGGGCAGCAAGCGGCTCGCGGAACTCTTCGCCGCCGTGCAGAAGGGCACGATCACTGCGGCGGCATTCGCCGCCGCGGTCGGCGGAAGCGGGAGCAGCGCCTTCAAGCTGTTCAAGTACCTGCAGAAGGACAAGGTGATCACCGCGCCCGGCACCTTCCTCTCGACCTTCATCAACAACCGCATGGCCGGTGCCGTGCCCGGAAGTCTGCTGAGCAAGGTGCCACCGGGCCTGGTCACCGCCCTCACCGGCTCCGACGAGGCCGCCATGTTCGGCGGCTACATGCGGAAGGGCTCCTTCTTCATGCCGAGCGCGGGCGAGGCCAGCCTCGTCAAGGTCGCGCAGAACGGTGGTCTGGCGAACGCCGCGAAGGCGGCCGGATGGATGCGGGGCGCGGGCGTCGTCGGCGGGGTCGCGGCAACCGCCTGTGGCGTGGCGAACCTGGCCACGTACGACACAGACATGATCAAGGCAGACCCCGCGAAGTTCGCAAGCGACCTCAGCGGCACGGCGTTCAGCGCGTCGATGACCGCACTGACCGTGGCGCCCAACCCGGTCACGGCCGGTCTGGCGGTCGGCACGGGCCTGGTGTACGCCGGCTGCCTCGTCTGGGACAACCACGAGGCCATCGGCGACGGGATCGAGAAGGCCGGTGAGTGGGTGGGCGACAAGGCCTCGGACATCGGGGACGGTATCGCCGACGGTGCGAAGAAGCTGGGCAGCGCCCTCAACCCGTTCGACTAGCGAGGAAAGACATGCACACGACGATCACCCCGTTCACGCTCGCGTCCTGGAAGGAGAGGCAACCGGTCGGGCTCAAGAAGTTCGGCTGGCAGGGCACCTCCCCGGAGTTCGGCGACATCAAAGTGGTGTACCCGGCAGGCAAGGACGTGCCCAACGTGATGGTCACGGAGGTGCGCGGTGGCCTGATCCCCACAGCCATGTTCGAGACCCGTGGCGTGCACGCGGAGGTCGTTTCGATGCCGACCATCAACCGTTCGACACTTCGCGTCGGGGACGGGCTCGTGCGGATGAGCCGCAACCGGTGGGCGCCCACGCACGGGGGACGGTCCCTGTGCATGACGTACCTGGGCGACGTGTACAAACTCAAGGCGGTCAACCGCCGGGCGTACACGTTGTCACGGCAAGCCGACTCCGAAGACCCCGGGTGCGTCGTCACCGTGCGGCAGTCGGGCCGCGGAAACGGTCGAAGGATGACCGTGCAGGCGACCGGCCGGGTCCTGCCCGCCGACGTCACCCTCGCGGTCCTCTTCACCGGAGTCGACCGGTCCGTACTGACCCGGCGCGGGGCGGTCAGGGCAGGTTTCGCGAGAATTTTCAATTTCTGGTCCGAGTCCCAGGCCTGAGCCACTACCAAGTGAGTGCGTATGCCTTCGTTCGACATTTCCCGTGCCCGCTTCAGGCTGGCCGACGGACACCTGATCGTGCTCTCCGAGCTGGCGGCGGGGAACACGTCGCCAGACGAGTTCGCAGAAGCCCGTGATGAGTTGCTGGAGTGCGGCCTCATCAACGGGGAGGGCAAACTCTCCCCGTTGCTGCTGCCGCTGATGAAGACGGTCCTCGCACCGGGGGTGATCATCACGCTGGAGGCGGCCGGCAGGCAGGGGAAGCTGCACCACGGCATGTACATCGGCGACGAACACGTCGTCGTCCACGAGGCGTGGCCGGGCACGGCCGAGGCCGAGTACTCCTGCGTCGAGCCGAAGATGCTGGTGTGGAAGCTCGCCGACATGGTGAACCTCCAGCAGTCCTCGGCGGCCCGCGAGGCAGCCGTCCCCGTCGTCGAGACGACCATCGGCGCCGTCGAGGCGGGCCTCGCGATCCTGGAGAGGGAGCGGCTCGTCCGATCCGCCGACGAGGAGCGCGAGGCGGTCCACCGTGCCCTCGCGGCGGGCGGCGGCCCTGGTGAGCCCTCACTGACGCTCCTCACCGACCTCATCTCCGAGCTGCGTTCGAGCTGGCGCCTGACCTCGGCCTGGCAGGTCCAGGCCGGCCGGGAGGGCACACAGGCCCGCGGCTTCGCCGTCTGGGACTGCGGCCCGCTCGGCTACTGGCTCCGTGAGCTGCCCACCGAACCTGTGTCCGAAGCGCGGGTCACCCCGGGCTCGCCCTTCAGGCTGGTCCGCGTGGACGCCAAGACGATCTGGACGCGGATCACCGCGCTCCTGCCCGACCAGGACGAGCTCCGGCACGCCGCCGTACGGTCGGGCGCCGCCTAGGAGCGTGACCGGGGGTGGGGCCTGCCTCGGCCCCGTCCCGAGGGTGGGCCCACCCCCGACCGCGCACAGTGTGACGAGTGCGCCCGTGATCCACCGGCAGTTACCGTCGCAGCAGCCGGAGGATGCGGGCAAACGTTTCCGCGCTCACTGCCTCAAGGCCGGGTTCAGGGACGACCCGTTACACCACTTGGTGGAGCCAGCGGACCGGGGCGCCCTCTCCCGCGTGGCGGAAGGACTCCAGCTCGTCGTCCCACGGCTTGCCGAGGAGTTTGGCGACCTCGGCCTCCAGGTCGGTCTCACCGCGCAGGGACCGCGCCAGCGCGGCCCGCAGCCGGTCCTCCGGGACCAGGATGTCGCCGTGCATGCCGGTGACGGCGTGGAAGATGCCGAGACCCGGCGTGGAGCTGTAGCGCTCGCCCTCCGCCGTGGGGCAGGGCTCCGCCGTCACCTCGAAGCGCAGCAGGTCCCACCCGCGGAGGGACGAAGCCAGCTCCGAGGCCGTGCCCGCACGGCCCTTCCAGGAGAATTCGGACCGCCAGGTGCCGGGCGAGGCCGGCTGTCTGATCCAGTCCAGCTGGACCCGCACACCCAGTACGCCCGCTACCGCCCATTCGACATGCGGGCACAGCGCGCGCGGTGCGGAGTGAACGTAGAGAACACCACGTGTCGTCACCGGGACCTCCAGTGTGGGACGAGGTTCGCCTTCCCCAGCGGCCTCGCGCCCGTACCGCCTCTTCCCGGCCGGCTCCCGAGGTTGTCATCAGTAAACAGCATCGGGAGTGAATCTCCTGAAAAGGGACAGTATGTGACGTGAGATAACTTACCGGACCCGCTGTTCCGTCCGCGGGCCCGTCGGGCGCCACTGCTTCGACGGGGAAAAGCTACCGTGCGCCGGGGCCGGACGTGTGACGTACCGTCGGTCCCGGGCCCATGATTCGCAGACCTTTCACCCGCGAGGGCGTGAGGGCCCCCCACCTGGCGCTGCCCGGGTGTGCCAGGGGCACAATCACCCGTGTGACCGGAGGGGAAAAAGGTATGCCTGAGCGTTCGACACGTCGCCGCGCCCGGGGGGCCGCAGCCTCTCTGACGGCGGCGGTGCTCGCCGGTGCCGCCGTGCTCACGGGCTGCACCTCGGACGGGGGCCCGGCGCCCGGGAGCGCTGCGGGAGCGAAGAGCCCCTCGCCGACGCCGGCGTGGGACGCGAGCCCCGCCTCGATCGCGGCCGTCGGGGATTCCATCACCCGGGGCTTCGACGCCTGCGCGGTGCTGGCCGACTGTCCCGAGGTGTCCTGGGCGACCGGCACGGACGACGGGGTGAGAAGTCTCGCCGTACGCCTCCTCGGCGCGTCGCGGGCGGTGACGCACAGCTGGAACCACGCCGTGTCGGGCGCCCGGATGGCGCAGCTCCCGGAGCAGATGGCGCTGGCCGCGAAGGAGGGACCGGAGCTTGTCACGGTGATGATCGGCGCGAACGACGCGTGCCGGGACTCCGTGCGGCTCATGACTCCGGTGACCGATTTCCGGGCCTCCTTCGAGGCGTCGATGCGGCAGCTGCGCACCTCGGCCCCGAAGGTGCAGGTGTACGTGTCGAGCGTGCCGGACCTCAAGCGGCTCTGGTCGACCGGACGTGAGAATCCTCTGGGCAAGCAGATCTGGAAGCTGGGGATCTGCCGGTCGATGCTGGGCGACGCCGACGACATGGGCCCCGCGGCCGTCGCGAGGCGCGACGCGGTGCAGGAGAGGGTGGTCGCGTACAACGAGGTGCTGCGGGACACCTGTGCCCGGGACGAGCGCTGCCGCTACGACGGCGGGGCGGTGTTCGACTACCGGTTCACCGGTGAGCAGCTCAGCGAGTGGGACTGGTTCCATCCGGGCCGCAACGGCCAGGCCAGACTGGCAGAAATCGCTTACCGCAATGTCACGGCGTCCGGGCCCCCCGCGTAAGGTTCTTGATCGTGACGACGGGTACAGCGGTACACAGCGAAGACTTCTCCACACTTGCCGACGGCACGCCGGTCCGGCGCTGGACCCTGGAGCGCGAGGGCACACGGGTGCGGGTGCTGACGTACGGCGCCGTGGTGCAGTCCGTGGCGGTGCCCGGCAGGGACGGCACCCGGGCCGAGGTGGCCCTGGGGCTGCCGGACGTCAAGGCCTACGAGACGTACACCGGTCCCTACTACGGCGCCGTGGTCGGCCGGTACGCGAACCGGATCGCGGGCGGGTCCTTCGTCCTGGACGGGCGCACTCACCGGGTGACGCGCAACGAGGGCGGCAACACCCTGCACGGCGGTGCGCGCGGCTTCGACAAGCGGGTGTGGGACGCCGAGGAGGTGCCGGACGGCGTGCGGCTCTCCCTGGTCGCCGAGGACGGCGAGGAGGGCTTCCCGGGCCGGCTGGCGGTGACGGTGACGTACACGCTGGACGGCGACGGTGCGCTGCGGATCGCCTACCGGGCGACGACGGACGCGCCGACCGTGGTGAACCTGACGAACCACTCGTACTGGAATCTGGCCGGCGCGGACAGCGGAAGCGCGCTGGGGCACGAACTGCGGCTCGCTGCCGGGTGGATCACCCCCGGGGACGAGGAGTCGATCCCCACGGGCGAGCTCGTGCCGGTGGAGGGGACCCGATTCGACTTCCGGGAGCCGAAGCCGGTGGGGCCCGGCTACGACATCAACTACGTGCTGGAGGAGACCGGCGGGGAGCCGGCCGCCGAGCTGTACGACCCCGCGTCGGGCCGCCTGCTGACCGTCCGCACGACGGAACCGGGGCTCCAGCTTTACACCGCCGACCACTTCGACGGCGATCCGTTCGTGCCGTGCGCCGGGATCGCGCTGGAGACACAGCACTTCCCGGACGCGCCGAACCGGCCGGAGTTCCCGAGCACGGTGCTGCGGCCGGGCGAGGAGTACGTCTCGACCACCGTGTACGGCTTCTCCGTGCGCTGAGCCGCTGAGCCGCTGAGCCGCTGAGGGCCAACTCCCCCTGGCACAGCCTGTGTCAACACGGATCGACCAAGATCACCACAGGGTGAATCAGAGCGGTGGGAGCGCGTCCACGAGGGGTTGGGCGCCTCCGGCACAGCAGGGTGATCACCATGACTTCACCTGTTGACGACTCATCGCCCGCCCTGCCCTCCCGGCGCTCCCTGCTCGCGGGGGCGACGGCCGGCGCCGCGGCCCTCGCCGTGACCGCCGCCGCCCCGTCCGCCGCCGCCCCGTCCGCACCCGGCACGCCGTCCAGTGCGGCTGCTGCCGCACCGGGAGCCGCACCCGGCTCCGACCGGGAGGCGTGCCTCACCGTCGCCCGCGCGATCCTCGTGCGCGACGCGGACGACCGTGACCTGGTGCCCCGTTACCGTGAGGTCCTGCTGGGGAAGGGCCTGCCCCGCACCCGGGTCGCGCCCAAGAAGGTGCTGATCGTGGGCGCAGGACCGGCCGGGCTCACCGCTGCGCGGCTCCTGCATGACGCCGGGCACACCGTCACCGTGATCGAGGCCAACGGCAACCGTGTCGGCGGCCGCATCAAGACCTTCCGGGCAGGCGGCCACGAGCAGTCGGACCCGCCCTTCGCCGACCCGAAGCAGTACGCCGAGGCCGGTGCGATGCGCATCCCGGACAGCCACCCGCTGGTCACCGGGCTGATGGCCGGGCTCGGGCTGAAGACCCGCCGCTTCCACCTGGTCGACGTGGACGGCGAGGGGCGCCCCGCCAACCGCACCTGGATCCACGTCAACGGTGTCCGGATGCGCCGCGCCGACTACGCCGCGAAGCCGCAGGCGGTCAACCGCTCCTTCGGTGTGCCCACCGCCTATGAGAACACGCCCGCCTCGCAGATCGTGCGGGACGCGTTCGCCCCCGTGCGCAAGGAGATCGAGGGCAAGGAGGGGACGGCCCTGGTCGAGGGCTGGGCGACGGTGCTCCAGCGGTACGGGCACTTCTCCATGTTCCGGTACATGACCGAGGTGGCCGGGCTCGACGAGCGCACGGTCGACCTCATCGGCACCGTCGAGAACATGACCTCGCGCCTCCATCTCGCCTTCCTGCACAGCTTCATCGGGGCTTCGCTGATCAGCCCGGCGACCTCCTTCTTCGAGCTGCCCGACGGCACCGCGACCCTGGCTGACGCGATGTACGCGCCGGTGAAGGACCTGGTGCACCTGGACCGCCGGGCCACCCGCATCAGCCACACCGAGGCCGGGGTGAGTGTGGAGACGGTCTCGGAGGGCCGGGGCGGCCCTGTCGTCCGGGAGACCTTCACCGGCGACCGGGCGATCATCACCGTGCCCTTCTCCGGGCTGCGGCACATCCCGGTGACGCCCGCGCTGTCGTACGGCAAGCGGCGTGCGATCACCGAGGTCCACTACGACGCGGCGACGAAGGTGCTGCTCGAATTCAGCCGACGCTGGTGGGAGTTCGACGAGGCGGACTGGAAGCGGGAGCTGGAGGCCGTACGCCCCGGCCTGTACGACGACTACCGGCTGGGCAAGGCCCCGGCCGACGGTTCGCTCCTGGGCGCGCACCCGTCCGTGCCGAGCGGCCACATCCCGCCCGACCAGCGGGTGTACTACGCCGCCTGCCGTGGGGCCACCGCCCGCAACCAGCCGGAGGCGGCCCGCGTCATCGGCGGCGGCTCGGTGACGGACAACGCCAACCGGTTCATGTACCAGCCCTCGCACCCCGTCGAGGGCAGCGCGGGCGGGGTTCTGCTCGCCTCGTACAGCTGGGCCGACGACGCCCTGAAGTGGGACTCGCTGGACGACGACGAGCGCTACCCGCGCACCCTGGGCGGGGTGCAGGACGTGTACGGGCAGCGCGTCGAGGTGTTCTACACGGGCGTGGGCCGCACCCAGTCCTGGATGCGCGACCCGTACGCGTACGGCGAGGCGTCGGTGCTCCTGCCCGGCCAGCACACCGAGCTGTTCCCCGACGTGCGCACCCCGGAGGGGCCGCTGCACTTCGCCGGCTGCCACACGTCCGTCAAGCCGGCCTGGATCGAGGGCGCCCTGGAGTCGGCGGTCCGGACCGCGCTGGAGGTCCACGGCGCCTGACGGGCCGGCCGGTCAGCGGGCCAGGCCCAGGGTGACGCCCAGGCCCACGAGGACCGAGCCGATCCCCCGGTTCAGCGCCTTCTGCCGGCGGAGCAGCGCGGTGCGCAGTGTCGCGTGGGAGAAGAACAGCGCCACCAGCCCGAACCACCCGAAGTGGGCCAGGGACATGAACAGCCCGTAGCCCGCCTGCTGCCAGAGGGCCGTGTCCGGCCCGACGACCTGGGTGAACGTGGACACGACGAACAGCGTGGTCTTGGGGTTCAGCACATTGGTGAGGAAGCCGGTGCGCAGGGCCCCGAGACCGCTCAGGCCGCTCCGCGCGCTCAGATCGACGGTGAGGTCCCCGCGGTCGAGGAAGGTCCGGACACCGATGTACACGAGGTAGGCGGCACCCGCCAGCTTGATCACCGTGAACAGCGTCGTGGACGAGGCGATCAGCAGTCCGACGCCGAGCATGGTGTACGCGACGTGGACAAGGACACCCGCGGCGACCCCCACGGCCCCCAGCAGGCCTGTCCTGCGCCCGTGAAGACAGCTGTTGCGGACGACCATCGCGAAGTCGGCACCCGGGCTGATCACGGCGAGCACGGTGATCAGGGCGACGGCGATCATCTCGGTCACGTTCTTCTCCCCCCTCGGTCCACTGCGGTCCAGGCCGCGCGGCCCGGTGCCGGCCCGGGCGCCTCCGGCTCAGTCCTTGTGCAGCGTGTACCGCGACGAGGGGGCCGGCACCGGCGCTGCGGCAGGCGGTGCGGTGAGCTCCCGGGCCAGCAGGGTCGCCCCTGCGACGGCGCCCGGCATCAGGAAGACGGCGACGAAGGGGACGAGGAAGGCGAGCGCGAGCGGGACGCCGAAGCCCAGGACCATCATGCGGCGGCCCCGCAGCAGCGCGAGCCGGTCCTTGAGGACCACGCCGCGGCGTTGCAGGGCGACGGAGGTGAGCTCCTCCGAGAGGAAGTACCCGGAGACGCAGAAGCCGAGGACGGGGATCACGGTCTGCCCGATGACGGGGATGAATCCGAGGGCGAAGAGCAGTACGCCGTACAACGCGACGCGCAGCAGGATGCGGACGGAGTCGCGGGCGGAGATCCACAGCTCTCGCCAGAGCGGCAGGTCCGACTCGGGCACCTCACCGCCCTCGCTGCGGTCGACCTCCTCGGAGAGCGACTCGTAGAAGGGCTGGCCCACCAGCAGGGTGACCGCGGTGAAGGTGATCACCGCGAGGAACGTCCCGAACATGAAGACCAGGACGACCAGGGTGTTCCGCAGGAGTCCCAGCCAGGGTGAGGACCAGTCGTCGGCGAACGGGGTGGCCCAGGCGACGAAGTCGTCGGCGCCGTAGCCCAGTCCGACGAGCGCGCCCGCGTAGATGACCAGGGTGACCAGCGCCGGCAGCAGCCCGAAGCCGAACCACCGGCCGTGCCCGAAGGCCCAGCGCTGCCCCTTGATCAAGTAACCGAAACCCGCCCCGAGATCACTCATGGCGTCAGCGTACTTGCGTCAACCATTGACACTTCCCCTGGCCCGTCATTACGGTCACGCCAGCATTTCGAACGAGCGACGAAATACCGAACACGTTGAGAGGCAACACACGTGCGCATCACCGGAATCAGCACGCATGTCGTCGGCACGCCGTGGCGCAACCTCACCTACGTCCAGGTTCACACCGATGAGGGCCTCACCGGGGTCGGCGAGACCCGGATGCTGGGCCGCACGGACGCGCTGCTCGGCTATCTGCGCGAGGCGTCGGCCAACCACATCGCCGGCAGCGACCCGTTCGCGGTCGAGGACCTCGTCAAGCGCATGAAGTACGGAGACTACGGGCGGGCCGGGGAGATCGTGATGTCCGGCATCGCGGTCATCGAGATGGCCTGCTGGGACATCAAGGGCAAGGCGCTCGGCGTCCCCGTCTGGCAGCTGCTCGGCGGGAAGGTCACCGACCGGGTCAAGGCGTACGCCAACGGCTGGTACACCACCGAGCGCACCCCGGAGGCGTACCACAAGGCGGCTCAGGGAGTCGTCGAGCGCGGATACCGCGCGCTGAAGATCGACCCCTTCGGTACGGGCCACTTCGAGCTGGGCCAGGAGGAGACCCGCTACGCCGTGTCCCTGATCGAGGCCGTGCGCGACGCGATCGGCCCCGACACCGAGCTGATGCTGGAGATGCACGGCCGGTTCAGCCCGTCGACGGCGGTGCGGATCGCCCGCGAGATGGCGCCGTTCAAGCCCGCGTGGCTCGAGGAGCCGGTGCCGCCGGAGAACCTCAAGGCCCTGAGCAAGGTCGCCGAGAAGGTCGACCTGCCGATCGCGACCGGTGAACGCATCCACGACCGGATCGAGTTCCGCGAGCTCTTCGAGTCGCAGGCCGTCGACATCATCCAGCCGGACGTCGGCCACATCGGCGGCATCCTGGAGACCCGCAAGCTCGCGGCGACCGCGGAGACCCACTACACGCTGATCGCCCCGCACAACGTGGGCGGCTCGGTGCTGACCGCCGCCAGCCTCCAGGTCGCGGGCTGCACACCCAACTTCAAGATCCTCGAGCACTTCAACGACTTCGCGGACGCGGACATCAAGAAGGTCGTCAAGGGCGCCCCGTACGTCGACCCCGAGACCGGCTGCTTCGAGCTCTCCGACGCTCCCGGGCTCGGCGTGGAGCTGGACGTGGACGCGGCGGCGGAGTTCCCGCAGCAGCAGGCACGGTTCGACCTGTGGGCGGACGGCTGGGAGAAGAGGCAGCCCAAGTGAGCTCCGTCTCCCGCTCGTTGACCGTCGACCGGCCGGGCAGTCACCGGCTGACCGAAGGTCCGCTCCCGGAGCCTGGCCCCGGCGAGGTCAGGGTGCGGGTCGCCGCCGCCGGGATCTGCATGAGCGACCGCGAGGTGTACGACGGCCACCGCGACCCGGCCTATGTGCGCTACCCGGTGGTGCCGGGTCACGAGTGGTCGGGGACCGTCGACAAGGTGGGCGAGGGCGTCGATCCGGCGCTGACCGGGCGGCGCACGGTCGCCGAGGGCTTCCGGGCGTGCGGGCGCTGCGAGCGGTGCCGGTACGGGGAGACCTCGCTGTGCACCGCGGGGTACGACGAGACGGGGTTCACCCGGCCCGGCGCGTTCGCCGACCACCTGGTGGTCCCGGCACGGCTGCTGCACCCTCTCGCCGACGACGCCGATCTGCGGGCCGCGGCACTGCTGGAGCCGGCCGCGGTGATCGCGGCGGCCGTACGTGCCGGGGCTCCCGAGCCGGGTGAGCGGATCGCCGTACTGGGAGCGGGCACGCTCGGCCTGCTCGCGGCGCAGTTGCTGGCGGCGGTCTCGCCCGCGGAGCTCACCGTGATCGACCCGAGGGAGGGACGGGCCGCGCAGGCGCTCGACTTCGGGGCGAGCGAGGCCCGGACTCCCGAGGAGGCCGAGGAGGTGCGGGGCCGCTACGACCTGGTCGTGGAGACGGCCGGCGCGCCGTCCACCGCGGCCGACGCGTGCCTGCTGGCGCGTCGTGGCGGGCGGGTGGTGCTGACCGGGATGTTCACGCCGGGCGCCGTGGGCATCGACCCGGTGCATCTGTCGCTGAGCCAGCTCACCGTGCGCAGCGTCTTCGGGGCGCCCTCGGCGGCCTGGTCCTACGCGGTGCGGGCGTTCACCGCCGGGCTGCTCGACCCGGCACCGCTGATCACCCACGAGTTCCCGCTGGAGCGGTTCGCCGAAGCCGTGGCGCTGGTGGGATCCGGGGATCCGGAGACCGGGAAGGTGCTGCTGCGGCCGTGAGGGGCCGGCCCTGAACCGTGCGCCGGTACGGCGGCGTCCTGACCGCCTCCGTACCGGCGCACTCCCAAAGATCCGAACTTCGTCCGAAATACCGAACATGAAGGACCAGTCGTGAACGACGCCCCTGTCACTCCCCCCGGTGCCTCCGGCGCCCGCCGCCCCGGTGACACCGCGCTCACCGCGCTCGGCCTCGGCCCGGCCCCCCTGTCCCCGGCGGACGCCTCCCCGCACTCCTTCCCGGACGGCGGGAGCTGGCGCACCGAGGTGCCGTCCGTGGAGGGCCCGGAAGCCCTCGGCGTCGTACTCAAGGAGTCCGCCCGGCTCGACGTCCCGGTCCACCGCATCAGCCAGGGAAGCGGCGTCTGGATGCTGACGGACGCGGAGATCACCGAGATGGTGGAGGGCTGCGCCGAACGGGACATCGAGCTCTGCCTGTTCACGGGACCGCGCGGCACCTGGGACACCGGCGCGTCGGTCCGTACGGACTCCGGCGGCGCGGGTCTGCGTTCGCGCGGCCACGACGCCCTGGCCGGCTGCGTCGAGGACGCCCTGCGCGCCACCGCACTGGGCGTGAAGTGCCTGCTCGTGGCCGACGAGGGCGTGCTGTGGACGCTGCACAGGCTGCGCGAGCAGGGTGTCCTGCCCGCGGACACCACCTTCAAGGTGTCGGCCCTCATCGGACCGGTGAACCCCGCTTCGTTCGCCGTCTTCGAGCAGCTCGGCGCCGACTCGATCAACATCCCCTCCGACCTGACGCTCGCCCAGTTCACGGAGATCCGCCGGGTGTCGAGGGCCCCGATGGACCTCTACATCGAGGCCCCGGACGACCTCGGCGGCTACGTGCGGATGTACGAGGTCGCCGAGCTGATCAGGCGCGGCGCACCGCTGTACCTGAAGTTCGGCCTGGCCAAGTCACCCGGCATCTACCCGTACGGGCAGCACCTGCGTGACCTGGCGCTGTCCACCGCCAAGGAGCGGGTGCGGCGCGGCCGGCTCGCGCTGGACCTGCTCGCGCGGCACGGGGCGGACGGGGACATGGCCCCGCTCGGCAGCCGGCTGCCGGGGCCGCTCAACCGGTTCGCGATCTCGTCATAACGTTCCGGAAACCTTCTCCCCAAAAGAAGACACAGCCGCGCACAATCCCACACACCTGTTCTCGGTCGATCAGACCCCGGCGGTCTGGCACCGACGGACCGAGCACTGACCCACATCAAGGATGATGACTATGCGCAACCGCAGAGCCGCACTTGCCGCCATAGCCTCCGCCGCTTCCCTCGCCCTCGCTCTGACCGCCTGCGGCCAGAACAGCGAGGGCGGCAGCGAGGAGGACAAGGGTGGCTCCGACGGCGCCACCATCGGCGTCGCGATGCCGACCAAGTCCTCCGAGCGCTGGATCTCCGACGGCGCCAACGTCGTGAAGGAACTCAAGGCCAAGGGCTACGAGACCAAGCTCGCCTACGGCGAGGACGACCCGGACCAGCAGGTCTCGCAGATCGAGAACATGATCACGCAGGGCGTCGACGCCCTGATCGTCGCCGCGATCGACAACAAGTCCCTCGACAACGTGCTTCAGCAGGCCAAGGACGCCGACATCCCGGTGATCTCCTACGACCGGCTGATCCTCGGCACGGAGAACGTCGACTACTACGCCTCGTTCGACAACGAGAAGGTCGGCGAGCTCCAGGGCACGTACATCGTGGACAAGCTCGGCCTGGGAGAGGGCAAGAAGGGCCCCTTCAGCATCGAGCTGTTCGCCGGTTCCAACGACGACAACAACACCAAGTACTTCTTCCAGGGCGCGATGAACGTCCTCAAGCCCCACATCGACAAGGGCGAGCTGGTCGTCAGGTCCAAGCAGACCGCGCTCAACCAGGTCACCACCCTGCGCTGGGACGGCGGCACCGCGCAGAAGCGCATGGACGACCTGCTGACGTCCAGCTACCGCAGCGCCCGGGTCGACGCCGTGCTCTCGCCGTACGACGGCATCTCCATCGGCATCCTCTCCGCCCTGAAGTCGGACGGCTACGGCACGAAGGCCAAGCCGATGCCGGTCGTCACGGGCCAGGACGCCGAGGTCGCCTCGGTGAAGTCGATCATCACCGGTGAGCAGACGCAGACCGTCTACAAGGACCTGCGCCAGCTCGCCGAGGTCGCCTCGAACATGGTCGACGCGGTCCTGAACGACAAGAAGCCCGAGACCAACGACACCAAGTCCTACGACAACGGCGCCAAGGTCGTCCCCGCCTTCCTGCTGCAGCCGGTCAGCGTCGACAAGGCCAACTACGAGGAAGTACTCGTCGACGGCGGCTACTACAGCGCGAACGACCTCAAGTAACCGGGCTCCCTAAAGGATTGGAAGGCAAGACCATGGCGGGACCCGTCCTGGAAATGCGCTCGATCGTCAAGACCTTTCCCGGTGTCAAAGCGCTGTCGGACGTCACACTGACCGTCCGCCAGGGCGAGGTCCACGCCATCTGCGGAGAGAACGGCGCCGGCAAGTCGACCCTGATGAAGGTGCTCTCCGGTGTCCATCCGCACGGCAGCTACGAAGGGGACGTCCTCTTCGAGAGCGAGGCCTGCCGGTTCAAGGACATCCGGGCGAGCGAACAGCACGGCATCGTGATCATCCACCAGGAGCTGGCGCTGGTGCCGTACCTCTCCATCGCGGAGAACATCTTCCTCGGCAACGAGCACGCCAAGCGCGGACTGATCAACTGGAACGACACCCTCAGGCACGCCGGTGAACTGCTGCGCAGGGTCGGCCTCGACGAGCACCCCGAGACCCGCGTCGCCGACATCGGCGTGGGCAAGCAGCAGCTGGTGGAGATCGCCAAGGCGCTGTCGAAGAAGGTGAAGCTGCTCATCCTCGACGAGCCGACGGCGGCGCTCAACGACGAGGACAGCGGCAAACTCCTCGACCTGATCCTTTCGTTGAAGGAACAGGGCATGACCTCGATCATCATCTCGCACAAGCTGAACGAGATCCGCCGGGTCGCCGACTCGGTCACGATCATCCGCGACGGGCGCTCCATCGAGACGCTCGACGTGAAGGCTGCCGGGACGACCGAGGACCGGATCATCAGCGGGATGGTCGGCCGCGACCTGGAGCACCGCTTCCCGGAGCGGACCCCGCACCACCCGGAGGAGGGGACCGCACCCGCCCTGGAGATCCGCAACTGGACCGTGCACCACCCCATCGACCAGCAGCGCAAGGTCGTCGACGACGTCTCGATCGAGGTGCGGCGAGGCGAGATCGTCGGTATCGCCGGGCTCATGGGCGCCGGCCGCACCGAGCTGGCGATGAGCGTCTTCGGCCGCTCCTACGGCCGGTACGCGGGCGGCACCGTCCTGCGGGACGGCACCGAGATCCGTACGAAGTCCGTCCCGGAGGCGGTGAAGCACGGCATCGCCTACGCCACCGAGGACCGCAAGCACTACGGCCTCAACCTCATCGACACCATCAACCGGAACATCTCGCTGACCGCGCTGGGCAAGGTCGCCAGGCGGGGTGTGGTCGACGAGCACGGGGAACGGCAGGTCGCCGAGGGCTTCCGCAAGTCCATGAACATCAAGGCGCCGACCGTCTTCGAGCCGGTGGGCAAGCTGTCCGGCGGCAACCAGCAGAAGGTCGTCCTCAGCAAGTGGATCTTCGCGGGTCCCGAGGTGCTGATCCTGGACGAGCCCACGCGCGGGATCGACGTGGGCGCCAAGTACGAGATCTACACGGTCATCGACCAGCTGGCCGCCCAGGGCAAGGCGGTCGTCTTCATTTCCTCCGAACTGCCGGAGCTGCTCGGCATGTGCGACCGCATCTACACGATGGCCGCGGGACGGCTGACGGGTGAGTTCTCGCGGGCCGAGGCCTCGCAGGAAGCGCTGATGCGTCAGATGACGAAGGACAAAGAGGTAACCCGATGAGCACGGACGTCACCGCCAAGAACCCGGCCCCCGCGCCGCAAGGCAAAGGAGGATCGGCCTCCGGCGAGAGCCTGCTGCAGCTGATGCTCGGCGGCATGCGCCGCAACATGCGCCAGTACGGCATGCTGATGGCCCTCGGCCTGATCGTGGTGCTGTTCGCGGTGTGGTCGGACGGCGACCTGCTGCTGCCGCGCAACGTCTCCAACCTGGTTCTGCAGAACAGCTACATCCTGATCCTCGCGATCGGCATGATGCTCGTCATCATCGCGGGCCACATCGACCTGTCGGTCGGCTCACTGACCGCGTTCATCGGCGCGATGGCCGCCGTGCTGATGGTCGAACACACTCTCCCCTGGCCGCTCGCGGTCGGGCTGTGCCTGGCCATCGGCGCCGCCGCGGGCGCCGTGCAGGGGTTCTTCATCGCCTATCTCGGCATACCGTCGTTCATCGTGACCCTCGCGGGCATGCTGCTCTTCCGCGGTCTGACGGAGATCTTCCTGAAGGGCCAGACCCTCGGCCCCTTCCCCAAGGACCTGCAGAAGATCGCCAACGGCTTCCTGCCCGAGGTCGGCCCCGACACCAACTACCACAACCTCACCCTGCTGCTGGGCTTCGCCCTGATCGCCTTCGTGGTGTTCCAGGAGGTCCGCGACCGCAAGCGGCAGCAGGAGTTCGCCCTCGACGTGCCGCCGGTCAAGCTCTTCGTGCTGAAGCTGGTCGCACTGGTCTCGGCCGTCCTCGTCGTCACGATGCTGCTCGCCAGCTACAAGGGCGCCCCGGTCGTACTGCTCATCCTCGGTGTGCTGGTCGTCGGGTTCGGCTACCTGATGCGCAACGCGATCATCGGCCGTCACATCTACGCCATCGGCGGCAACCTGCCCGCCGCCAAGCTGTCGGGCGTGAAGGACAAGAAGGTCACCTTCCTGGTCTTCCTGAACATGGGCATGCTCGCGGCCCTGGCGGGCCTGGTCTTCGCCGCCCGCTTCAACGCGGCCTCGCCCAAGGCGGGCCTCAACTTCGAACTGGAGGCCATCGCCGCCTCGTTCATCGGCGGTGCGTCGATGAGCGGCGGCGTCGGCACGGTCCTCGGCGCGATCATCGGCGGTCTGGTCCTGGGCGTGCTGAACAACGGTATGAACCTCGTCGGAATCGGCACCGACTACCAGCAGGTCATCAAGGGCTTCGTCCTGCTGGCCGCGGTCGGCTTCGACGTCTGGAACAAGCGCAAGGTCGGCTCGTAACCTCCCCTTCTTCCGACAGGAGTCGTTTCATGACCGGAACCAGCAGACGCACCGTCCTGGCCGCCACGGCCGCCGCCGGGCTGGCCGTGGCCGCGGGAGCCCCGGCCGCGCACGCCTCGGCCACCGGACGTGCCCCGTCCAAGGAGCTCTTCGGCACGCTCGCCGACGGGACCGAGGTGCACCGCTGGACCCTCGCCAACGGCGGGACCCGGCTGAAGGTCCTCTCCTGGGGTGGTGTCGTCCAGTCCCTGGAGATCCCGGACCGCAGGGGCCGGACGGCGAACGTCTCGCTCGGCTTCGACAACCTGCCGGACTACGTGGCGAAGTCCCCGTACTTCGGCGGTCTGATAGGCCGGTACGGCAACCGCATCGCCGAGGGGCGCTTCACCCTCGACGGTGTCACGCACCAACTGCCCGTCAACGACGGCCCGAACAGCCTGCACGGCGGCGACCAGGGCTTCGACAAGCGGGTCTGGGACGTGAAGCCGTTCACCGGACGCGGCGACGTGGGGCTGGTCCTCACCCGGACCAGCCCGGACGGCGAGGCCGGCTACCCGGGCGCGCTCGCCGTCCGCGTCGTCTACACCCTCACCTCCGGGGGCGACTGGCGCATCGACTACACGGCGACCACGGACCGCGCCACCGTCCTCAACCTGACCAGCCACGCCTACTTCAACCTGGCGGGCGAGGGCAGCGGCAGCGTCGACGGGCACCTGCTGGAGCTTGCGGCGGCGCGCTACACACCGGTCGGGGCGACGCTCATCCCGACCGGCGAGCTCGCCCCTGTGGCGCGCACACCGTTCGACTTCCGGCGGTCCCGGGCCATCGGGGACGCCGTACGCACCCCGCACGAGCAGATCGGCCACGGGAAGGGGATCGACCACAACTACGTGCTGGACAAGGGGATCACGGCCCGCCCCGAGTACGCGCTGACCGTCACGGACCCCGGCTCGGGCCGGGTGATGAAGATGTACACGACGGAACCCGGCATGCAGGTCTACACGGGGAACTTCCTCGACGGCACGCTGACCGGCACCTCGGGACGGGTCTACCGCCAGGGTGACGCGTTCTGCCTGGAGTCCCAGCACTTCCCGGACTCCCCCAACCAGCCGTCGTTCCCGTCGACGGTGCTGCGGCCGGGTGACACCTACCGTTCGACGACGGTGCACACCTTCTCGGCACGCTGAACACGCCTCCCCGGCGCACGTACGGCGCCCTGCCCCCGAGCTCGGGGGCAGGGCGCCGTACGTACGCCGGGGCCCGGGCGTCAGCCCCGGACGGGCGGCCCGGCGACGTGTCCTGCCCGCTCGGCGTACCACTCCTCGTGGCCCGTGTCCCGGAAGTCGATCCCGCGCCAGTGGGACCCCGGGTATCCGGGCACGGAACGCCAGTGACCCGCGAGGTCGCAGAGGTGGTTCCAGTCACGCCGGATTCGCTCCAGCCGCTCCTTCTCCCGCGTCCGGCGCTCCTCGTCGGTGGGCACCGGGGCCGGCGGCATCCCGGCGTGGACACGGACGCGGGCGGGCCGCCGACGCGTGACGAGGGAATCCAGGGTGAGGACCAGCGCGGCCACCGCCTCGGCGAGTGCCGAGGCGGTGATGCCCTCCTCGCTGCCCGGCGGGTGGGCACGGGCCGCCCGCTCCAGCCGGGGAAGCAGGAAGTCGCCGACCTCCCACACCAGTTCGGCTGTCAGCCCGTCGGCGTACCGCACCCCGTCGTCCGTCCGGCCGGCGTCGCTCGTCATGTCGGTCCCCCTCGCGTCCGGGTCGGTCCGGGAGCGGCGGCCGCCCTGTGCCCGGCACCGCTCGGCGGGACGAGCCTATCCGCGGCGTGGCGCGGCACGGGGCGCGGGACGCGTCGGGGGTGCGGCGCTCAGACCAGGCGGATCATGTTCCAGGACAGCGGCTCCAGCACGGCCTTCAGCGTGCCGTCGGCGAGCACGGTGCCCTCGGCGGCGTGCGGGGCGACCCGCTCGGGCTCGGCGAGGGTGTTGCGGGCCTCCGGATCGGCGTCCGCGACGACCTGGTGCTCGGCGACCCGCTCCAGGTCCAGCCCCGCCAGGGCGACTTCGAGCGGCAGCACGGCGTCCTGGCTGCGGTTGACGGCGAACACCGTGACGGCGCCCGTCTCCGGGTCCCGTACGGCGGTGGCGTGCAGCAGGTCCGTCTCGCCGTACCTCGCGGTCCCGTAGGTCGGCGAGTCCACCCTTACGTCCAGGACCTGGCCCTGCCCGTACCGCGCGGCCTGCGCGAAGGGGAAGAAGGTGGTCTGCCGCCAGGCGGGTCCGCCGGGCTCGGTCATGATCGGCGCGATCACGTTGACCAGCTGGGCGAGACAGGCGACGGTCACCCGGTCCGCGTGGCGCAGCAGCGCGATGAGGAGGCTGCCGAAGACGACGGCGTCGGTGACGCTGTAGTTGTCCTCCAGCAGCCGTGGCGCCTCGGGCCAGTCGAGGGGGTTCTCCTCCGCCTCCTTCTGGTAGCGGCTCATGTACCAGACGTTCCACTCGTCGAAGGAGAGGTTGATCTTCTTCGACGACTTGAGGCGTGCCCCCACGTGGTCGCAGGTCGCCACCACGCTCTCGATGAAGGACTCCATGTCCACGGCCGAGGCGAGGAAGGAGTCGCGGTCGCCGTCGGTCTCCTCGTAGTAGGCGTGCAGCGAGACGTAGTCGACGAGGTCATAGGTCTCGGCGAGGACGGTCGCCTCCCACTCGGCGAAGGTCGGCATGGCGCGGCTGGAGGACCCGCAGGCGACGAGCTGGACCGACGGGTCGATCTGCCGCATCGCGCGCGCCGTCTCGGCCGCGAGCCGCCCGTACTCCTCGGCGGTCTTGTGGCCGGTCTGCCACGGGCCGTCCATCTCGTTGCCCAGACACCACAGCTTGATCCCGAAGGGGTCCTTGTCGCCGTGGCCGACCCGGCGGTCGGAGAGTTCGGTCCCGGACGGGTGGTTGGCGTACTCCTGGAGCTGGATGGCCTCCTGGACGCCGCGCGTGCCGAGGTTGACCGCGAGCATCGGTTCGGCCTGCGGCCCGACCTTCCTGAGGAAGTCGATGTACTCGGAGAGGCCGAAACGATTCGTCTCGGTGGAGCGCCATGCCAGGTCGAGGCGGCGGGGGCGCTCGTCGGCGGGGCCGACGCTGTCCTCCCACCGGTAGCCGGAGACGAAGTTGCCGCCGGGGTAGCGGACGGCGGTGACACCGAGTTCACGGACGAGATCCAGGACGTCGGTGCGCAGTCCGGCCTCGTCCGCCGACGGGTGGCCGGGCTCGAAGATGCCGTCGTAGACACAGCGGCCGAGGTGCTCGACGAAGGAGCCGAAGAGCCTGGGGTCGACGTCGCCGACGGTGAAGGCCGGGTCGAGGGTGAAGCGCGCGGTGCGGGTCATGGCTTCCTTACTCGTTCGATATTTCGAATGCTGCTCGTAACCTCGAACGGACCGTAAAGTTCAGCCTCCTCGGCCGTCAATGCCCCTGCGCGCGCTTCTCGGGATGCGGGCGGCGGCGCACGAGCGAGGGCCGCATCCCGTGTGACGGGATGCGGCCCTCGGACCTACGTGATCAGTCTCGGAGTCAGGCGACCGACAGCTCGACCTTGATGTTGCCCCGGGTCGCGTTCGAGTACGGGCACACCTGGTGCGCCTTCTCGACGAGCGCCTGGGCGGTGGCCGTGTCGACGTTCGGGATGGAGGCGCTTATCGCGACCTCCAGGCCGAAGCCGCCCGCCTCGGTCTTGCCGATGGAGACCGACGCGGTCACCGTCGAACCGGAGATGTCGGCCTTCTCCTGGCGGGCGACCACACCGAGCGCACCCTGGAAGCAGGCGCTGTAACCGGCTGCGAAGAGCTGCTCGGGATTGGTCCCCGCGCCGCTGCCGCCCATCTCCTTCGGCGGGTTGACGACGACGTCGAGCTTGCCGTCATCGGTGGAGACGCGGCCGTCACGGCCGTTTTCCGCGGTGGCGACGGCGGTGTAGGCGACGTCGATGCTCTGGATGGTCATGCGGGTGATCCTCCTGCTGGTGCGCCGCGACTCGCGCCCACGATCGCGACGGCCTGAGCGGAGCCTAGCGGGTGACGGGGCGCGGACGGGACTGCCGTCGGGCGCACATGGGACAGTCATGGACCATGCAGACATTCCTGCCCTACGCCGATTTCCGCCGGAGTGCCCTCACGCTGGACCCACGGCGGCTGGGGAAACAGCGGGTCGAGGCGATCCAGGTCCTGCGAGGACTCACCGTCCCCGGCTACGGCTGGCGGCACCACCCCGCCGTCCGCATGTGGGCCGGCTACGAGGAAGCGCTCGTACGCTACGGCCTGGACGTGTGCGCCGTGTGGACCGCCGGGGGCCGGGCGGACACCTGCGCGGCGACCCTGCGCGAGGACCTCGCCGCGTCGCTCCGGCACACCGAGGTCCGGTCGGACGCGGAGCTCGCGGCGGCGGGAGAACTGCCCCCGTGGCTGGGCGAGGAGGCGCTGCACCGGAGCCATCGCTCCGCACTCGTGCGCAAGGACCCCGCGCACTACCGCCCGCTGTTCCCCGGCGTACCGGACGACCTGCCGTACGTGTGGCCCGCCTCCGACCGCGGAGGACGTCGAGCTCCGAAGCCGGGCCGCCCGTGATCGTCGCGGGTGCGATGTCCCTCCACCGCACACCCAGGACGGCGACCACGGGCCCACCGGCGGTCAGGGCCGGTCAGGCGTCCAGCGAGACGATCATCTTGCCGGTGTTCTCGCCGCGCAGCAGGCCGACGAAGGCGTCGTAGCCGTTCTCGATGCCCTCGATCTTCGTCTCGCGGTACTTGAGCTCACCGGAGGCGATCCAGCCGGCCACGTCCTGGACGAACTGCGGCTGGAGATCGGCGTGGTCGCCGACCAGGATGCCCTGCAGGCGAAGCCGCTTGCCGATGACGAGCGCCAGGTTGCGCGGGCCCGGCGTGGGCTCCGTGGCGTTGTACTGGGCGATCATCCCGCAGATCGTGGCACGGCCGTGCACGTTCAACGAGGAGATCGCGGCCTCCAGGTGTTCACCGCCCACGTTGTCGAAGTAGACGTCGATGCCGTCGGGGGCGGCCTCGGCGAGCTGGTCCCTGACGGGGCCGTTCTTGTAGTTGAAGGCGGCGTCGAAGCCGTACTCCTCGACGAGGAGCTTGACCTTCTCGTCGGAACCGGCCGATCCGATGACGCGGGAGGCGCCCTTGATCTTCGCCATCTGGCCGACCTGGCTGCCGACCGCACCGGCGGCACCGGAGACGAAGACGGCGTCCCCCTCCTTGAAGGAGGCGACCTCGAAGAGGCCGGCGTAGGCCGTGAGCCCGGGCATGCCGAGCACGCCGAGGTAGGCGGAGAGCGGGGCGACGGAGCCGTCGACCTTGACCGCGTGCTTGGCGGGCACGTCGGCGTACTCACGCCAGCCGAGACCGTGCAGGACGTGGTCGCCCACGGCGAAGCCCTCGGCGTTCGACGCGACGACCTCGCCGACCGCGCCGCCGTCCATGGGGTGGTCGAGCTTGAAGGGCGGGGTGTACGACTTCACGTCGTTCATCCGGCCGCGCATGTAGGGGTCGACCGAGAAGTGGAGGTTGCGGACGAGGACGCGGCCCTCACCGGGAGCGGTCACCGGCGTCTCGCGCAGCGCGAAGTCCGAGGCCTCGGGCCAGCCGTGCGGACGGGCGACGAGGTGCCATTCGCGGCTGGACGTGGGAAGTGCAGACATGGGCTCGGGTTCTCCTCGATGTCGTACGGGGGGAAGCAGAAAAGCTTCAGGACGTGAAACAACCATGCGTCCAGATATTTCACCTTGTCAAGTAATTCGGTACGCTGGGTGTCATGGCCTCCTCGCACACCGATCCGCTCACCCTCGACGTCATCCAGCTCATCGGCGGGGTCGTGGCGCGCTACCACGAGGAGTACGACCGGGCAGCGGCCACACACGCGCTGACCGGCGCGCAGGCCAGGGTGCTCGGGCTGCTCTCGCTGGAGCCGATGCCCATGCGCAAGGTCGCCCGGAAACTGAAGTGCGAACCGTCGAACATCACGGGCATAGTCGACCGGCTGGAGCTCCGTGGCCTGGTGGAACGCCGCCCGGACCCGGCCGACCGGAGGGTGAAGCTCGCCGCACCGACCGAGGAGGGCATCCGGACCGCACGGCAGCTGCGGGACGCCCTCGACTTCGCCCGGGAGCCCCTGGCCGAGCTGTCGGAGTCGGAGCGGACGGTGCTGCGCGACCTGCTGCGGCGGATGCTCGGCGAGGACGACGTCTAGCGGGATCCACCACCGGCCCAGGGGGCGGCGCCTGCCGGATCCCTCACCGGATCAGGGGCAGAAGATCCACCATATGCACGTCTCCGTCGGTGACGGGGTGGGGGCGGGGTCGTCCGGGGGCCCGGGTGTCGTCGGGTCCGCGGTCGGCGACCCTGATCCCGAGGGCTCGGCCGGCGCACCGGTTCCCTCCGGCTCCTCGGGCGCGGAGGCGGACGGCGAGGGCGCAGCCGGGGCGGAGGCCGCCGGGGGCGCCTCAGGCTCCGCGGAGCGGGAGGGGGCGCCGGTGGCCGTCGCGGAGTGCGAATCCGTGACCGGTACGGCGGTGGGCACGTCCACCGGTCCGGGGTCCTCGGGCCCCGTGCTCGACGAGGCGGACGGGAGGGGCTCGGTGGGGTAGGACGTGGCCTCGCTCACGTAGTCCGCGGCGCCGTCGTCACCCTCGGGCTCCATGGCCAGCTCGGCCAGGCTCAGTGCCCCCAGTGCCAGCACGAGGCCCGCCGCCGTCAGCAGCAGCGCGCGGCCACGCCGCCGGTGGGTACGGCGGCCACGCCCCCGGGCGGCGGCCCGGGCGCGACGGCGGTGACCGGCCTGCGCGGAGGGCTCCAGGGTCTCGCCGACGGGCTCCGCGTCACGGCCGGAGAGGCCCACGACGGCATAGGGGACCAGCGCGTCGGCGGGGGTCCCGCAACCCGCGCAGGCCAACGCCCCGTTGAGGTGCCGTCGGCACGGGTGGCAGTAATCCATGGCGCCCGCAGACTAGACGGGCGGGGAACGGCACAGGAAGGCGCACAGGTGAGGATCCTGTGTGGAATCGAGGACTCCGGAGCGCTGCACCGCCATCCGTGGCAGGCGGCAGGATGGGTCCCATGACCCCTCCCGCCCCGTTCGGGCCGCTCCAGTTCCAGCTCGTCCTGCTGCGCCGGATGGCCGACCACCAGCCGGGCCTCGCCGAGGACGCCCGCCACGAACTGAGCGCCTCCCTGGCCGAGATGCGGGAGGCGAACCGCCGTTGGCAGGCCATGCTGCGGGCCCCGCGCGGCCGGGGGGCGCTGCGCCGCTACCGCTCCGTCCTGGGCGAGCCCGAGTCCTCCGTGCGCCGCAAGGTCGGTGATCTGGAGTGCGACGCCCTGCTCTGGCCCCTGCCGCTCTGGCCGGACCTGCGGTTCGAGGTGATGGCGGGCCCCGGCGGGGCCGTGTGGAACGAGTGGCTGGTCCGGGCCCCGGGCGCGGCGGGCCCCGAGCTGCGTACGGCCGCCGACCTGCGTCCGTGGTCCTGCACCGTGGACGAGGTGGCCAGGGCCTTCGCGCCGGCGCGCCCCATGGAGGGCAGCGCGCCGACCCGGTGGGCCCTGGCCTTCACCGACCCGGCCGACGGGCGGCCCTGTGTCGCCGAGTTCACCTGGGGCCTCTTCCAGCGACTGCTGCCCGGCGGCGCCTGAGAACTGTCGGCCCGTCAGCCACGGGTCCCCCCTACGGCTCACCCAGCGCGCGCCGCTCCCACCACGGCGCGACGATGCCAGGACAGCCGGCTGCCGCCGGTGCCTCCGCCAGCGCTCCCGGGAGAATCTGCCGTGACCGTCAGTCTCGAACTGTTGCGCCGTTGCCATGTCGCCGTCGATCTCGGGGCCGCGAGGACCCGGGTGTACGTCAAGGGCGTGGGCCTCGTCGTCGACGAGGCCAGTGTCGTCGCCGTGAACACGCGTACCGGCTCGCTCATCGCCGTCGGGGCGCTCGCCGAACAGATGACCGGCCGTACACCGGCGTACATCCGGGTGGCCCGCCCGGTCTCAGGCGGAACCGTCGTCGACATCGACATGGCGCAGCGCATGCTGCGCCATCTGCTCGGTGAGAAGCTGCGCCGCCAGCTGCGCCGCAAGCCCCGGCTGCGGGCCGCCGCCTGCGTCCCGCACGACGCCGATCCGCTGGCCCAGCGGGCGGCCGTGGAGACCCTGGTGGGACTCGGCGCGCGGCGGGTGGAGCTGGTCGACACCCTGATCGCCGCGGCCATCGGCTGCGGGCTGCCGGTCGAGCAGCCGACCGCCACCATGATCATGGTCTGCGGGGCGGCCACCACCCAGATCGCCGTGCTCTCGCTCGGCTCGATCGTGACGGCCGTGCGCATCCCGATCGGCGGCGAGGCCATCGACAACGCGGTCATCCAGCACCTGCGCCAGCACCACCAGCTGATGCTGCCCAGTCAGTCGGTGCGCCCCCTGCAACTGGCGCTCCGGGGCAACGGCCTCACACTCAACGGCCCGGCGGTGACGGAGATCCACGGCCGTGACGTGGTCACCGGCCTGGCCCGTTCGGTGCAGGTCGACACCGCCGCCGTACGCCAGGCGATCCACTCCCCGCTGACCGCAGTGCTAGACGGACTGGGCAAGGTGCTGCGGGACTGCCCGCCCGACCTGGTGGCCGACATCGCGGAGTCCGGGATCATGATGGTCGGCGGCAGCGCCCTGCTGCCGGGACTCGACCAGATGCTGCGCGACGCGACGGGCGTCCCGGTGAACATCGCCGAGCGGCCCGACGTGTGCTCCGTGCTGGGGCTCGGCGCGATGCTGGACGGCACGGTCCAGCCGCTGGTCCTAGCCCCGCTCGCACGCTGAGAGCCGGAGGGCTCGCCGGTGGCCGGTACGGGACTCGACCTGCGGACCACCCTCCAGCACATCGTGGACACCGCCACGGCGCTGGCCGGGGCGCGCTACGGCGCCCTGGCACTCCTCGACGGGGAGGACCGCCGTGTCACCGATCTGTTCACCACCGGCATGTCCGAGGACGAACGCCGCACGGCGGGCCCTCTCCTGGACGGGCGGACGGGTGCCCTCGGGTCCCTGGTGGGCGACGCGCAGGCCGTGCGCGTCGACGATCTGACGGCGGGTCCGCACCCCTGGGGCGGCACGCCGCCCCCGCGGCTCGCCGTGCGCTCCTTCCTCGGGGCGCCCGTCCTGGTGCACACCGAGGTGCTCGGCAGCCTCTGTCTCGCCGATGAGGAGCCGGGGCACTTCACGGACACCGAGCTGGCGCTGCTGCGGCTGCTCGCCTCCCAGGCGGCCGCGGCGATCGGAGGCGCTCACCTGCACGAGGCGGCGCGGCAGCGGGAGCACTGGATCGAGGGCGCGGCCGCCGTCACCCGGGCGCTGCTGACCGGAGCGGGCACGACGGACGCCCTGACGACCGTCGCCGAGCGGGCCAGGGTGCTGGCGGGCGCGGCGGCCGGGGTGATCCTCCAGCCGACGCCGGGCGGCGGGATGGAGATCGTCGCCGCGTCGACCCTCGACGATCCGGCCGGCCTCGTCGGTACGGCCATCGAGCCGGGCTCCCCCGTCCTCGTCCAGCTGCTGAGCGGCGAAGAGGTCTTCATCGAGGACTCCGCGACGGACGAACGGATGACGACCCCGGTCCGGTCCCGCTTCGGCCCCAGCATGATGCTGCCCCTGCAGAGCGGGGGGAGGCTCATCGGCACCCTCGCCCTCCCCCGGCGGCGCGGCGGGGCCCCTTACACGTCGACGGACCGGCTGCTCGCCTCCCAGTTCGCCTCCCAGGCCGCGCTGGCCCTGGTGATGGCCGACGCGCAGCACTACCGGGAACAGCTGGCGGTCTACGAGGACCGCGACCGCATCGCCCGCGATCTGCACGACCTCGTCGTACAGCGGCTGTTCGCGACGGAGATGATGCTGGAGTCGACCCGCCGCAAGGACCTGGCGGGTGACACGGAGACCGCCGAGCTGCTCGGACACGCGGTCGACGAACTGGACTCCACCATCCAGGAGGTCAGGACCGCGATCTTCGCGCTCCAGCAGCCGCCCGCCGACGCCCCCACGACCTTCCGCGGCCGGGTCCTGCGCGAGACGGGCGGGGCGGCGGCGGTGCTCGGCTTCCAGCCGTCGGTGCAGTTCTCCGGTGCGGTGGACGCCCTGGTGACGGAGCCGGTCGACGGTGAACTGCTCGACGTGCTGCGCGGGGCCCTGGCCGCCGCGCACCGACGTGCGGGGGTGTCGGCCGTCGAGGTGGAGGTGGACGCGGGTGCGCGGCTGGCCGACGGGCGGGCGGCGGTACGGCTCGTGGTCGCGGACGACGGGCGCACCGAGGACGGCGACCGGTCGCCGACGGTCATCTGGCAGGCGCCGCTCTGAGCGCGATCCGGGTGTTGGAGTGGGCGACGCCCGCGTCCTTCTTCAGCCGGCGCAGCAGCGTGTCCAGCGAGCCGGGATCGGCTGCCGTGGCGCGTACGAGGTAGTCGTGACCGCCCGTCACGTGCACCACCTCGGTGATGCCGGGCAGGGTGAGCACCGAGCGTTCGAACTCCTCGTTCGTCGTGTCGAGGCGCAGCGACACGTCGATGAAGACGACGAGCCCCGAACGGGTGTCGGCGGCCGGGTCGACGATGACGGTGAAGCCGCGGATCACCCCGTCACGGCGCATGCGGCGTACACGGTCGCCCGCCGCGTTGGCACTGAGCCCCACGCGCACACCCAGATCGCGGTACGAGATCCGGGCGTCCTCCTGGAGAATCCCGAGGATCTCTCTGTCCAGCCGGTCCATACCGGCGATTGTGGCAGCCCGGGGCGGGAAGCGACGGGCGAGCGGCCCCTCACGGGTGTGCGGAGAGGGCCGGAGCCCATGGGGCGTCTGCTGTGCGACGCCCTACCCGGATGGCTCAACCCGCCGTGCCCCGCCTCCCCCTCCACCCTTGACTTGCGGTGTGCACACAACCGCCGAGAAGCCCCCCGCCCCGGACCGGAAACAATCCGCCGCCGCCTACCGGAACCTGATCATGGCCACGATCGGGTTCACCCTCACCTTCTGGGCATGGAACCTGATCTCTCCGCTGTCGGGCGACTTCAAGGACCGGCTGGGTCTGAGCTCCTTCCAGCAGTCGCTGCTGGTGGCGGTGCCCGTGCTCGTCGGATCACTCGGCCGCATCCCGGCGGGCGCCCTGACCGACAAGTACGGCGCCAAGCTGATGTTCCCCGTCGTCTCGGCCCTGACGATCGTCCCGGTGCTGCTGCTCATCCCGGCGAAGGACTCCTACGGGGCGATGCTGGCCGTCGGCTTCCTGCTCGGGCTCGGCGGCACGACCTTCGCGATCGGCATCCCCTTGGTCAACTCCTGGTTCCGGCCCGCCGAACGGGGTCTCGCGCTCGGGGTGTTCGGGATGGGCATGGGCGGTGTCGCGCTGTCCGGCTACTTCACGCCGCGGATCGCGAAGCACGACGTGAACCTGCCGTTCTGGATCGTCGCCGGTGCCCTCCTGATCTACTCGCTGCTCGCGGTGGTCCTCATCACCGACCACCCGGATCGCAAGGTCCCGACGGACTCGCTGGCCCACCGGCTGGGCGAGGCCGGCCGGCTGCGGGTCACATGGGAACTGTCCGCGCTGTACGCGATCGGCTTCGGCGGCATCGTCGCGTTCGGGGTGTACCTGCCGACGTATCTGAAGACCTGGTACGAGATGTCGCCGACCGAGGCGGGCACCAAGGCGGCGGGGTTCGCGCTGGTCACGGTCATCTTCCGGCCCATCGGCGGCTGGCTGTCCGACCGGGTCCACCCCGCCCTGGTCACCGCCGGGGCCCTGCTCCTGGCCGCGCTGATGGCCATCGTCCAGGCCTTCGACCCGCCGCTGGATCCGCTCGGCACGATCGCGCTGCTGTGCATGGCGGCCGGGCTCGGCACGGCGAGCGGCAGCGTCTTCGCGCTGGTGTCGCAGGTGACGCCGCAGGCCAAGGTCGGCAGCGTGACCGGCATCGTCGGCGCGATGGGCGGGCTCGGCGGATTCGTGCCGCCGCTGGTCATGGGCGCGATCTACAGCGCGAAGGACTCGTACTCGATCGGCTTCATGCTGCTCTCCGACCTGGCGCTGGCGGGAGCCGTGTACGCCTACGGCCGGATGCGGGCGGTCCGGCGCGACGGCTGATCGTCGAGCCGGAGGGGTACGGGCCTTGCCTCAGCAGACAGGCGTCGCAGCCGAGCCTTCCGGACCGGAGGACTCGCTTGTGAGACTTGTTGTACACCTTCTTCCAGTCGGGCAGGTCTTCACCCCTGCGCCGGCGCTGGGGCATGACGAGTCCCGTGCCGGGACAGCCGCCGTCGGCGATCGTGCGTGTTCTGCCGACGGCGGCCGTGGCGCCGGATTCCTCCCACGCCTTGCAGTCGTCGCGGTTCCCGGGCAGCGGTCGGCCGACCACGACGACGAGCCGGGTGCCGGCGTCGATGACGACTTGGTGGTTGGTGGGGTACCTCTCGCCGGCCCCCGACCTGAGCCACCACCAAGCCAGCTGTCGGCGCGAGCGCGGCAGTGAACAGAGCCATCAGGCCGAGTACCCAGCCGATCTCTCGCCGCACGTCCGACCCCATCGCGTGGGCGATCGCCGGGCGAACAGAACGAGGGGCGTCGACGCCCACCACCACGACAAAGCTCTGATGATCCGATCCACGCGTGCAGGCGCCAGGCCGGTGGCTTCTCTTACCCCGTGACGGCTTTCCGGAGAGCTCCCAGGCGATGGCATGCCCACATCGTAGGCAGCTGAGAGGAACATGCGGCCGCTTCGGGCCCTGCCTTCTTCGTGAGCGGGGCTGTCCACGCTGAATCCGAAGCCGTGATCACGCCAGATGTTCCGAGACCATCCTGGACCTGCCGGCCCCGCTCTCCGCGCCCGCCCGCGAGCATGTGTTCACCCAGCTGATCCGGGAGTACGAGGTCTTCTGCGAACTGCTCGACGCCGAGGACCGCGCAGTACTGGAACGGCTGCTGGACCCCGAGAACCCCGAGGGGCTCCACCACCGGCCCGGGTTCCACCTGCTCACCCGCCCGTGCGGTCCACCTCGGCCGCCGCGACCAGAGCCCCTCGGGCCCGTCAGGAGAGAACCGGCTCCAACTGCCACCACTGGAAGGGGGAGTCGGTGTCCGCCCACTGCTGGACCGCCCCGCCCACCTCGGTCGAACGGTCGGCGATCTCCATGACGAGCCCGCTGATGAAGCTGACCAGCGTCACCGTCCCCGGGGCCTCCAGGTGCTGCTCGATGAGCCACTCCTGGGCGCCGAAGTTGTTGGCCTTCCACTGCTGGATGCGGACACCGTTCTCCGTGTCGGCATTGGCGACGTCCAGCCGCTTCCCGCTGTGCGCGTTGACCAGGTGGTAGAGGGCCGCGCCCTCGTGCACCGGAGCCAGCTGCCACTGCTGGGCCGCCGTCCCGTCCTCCTTGCCCTGCTGCACCCGGGCACCGCTGCCCTTGGCCGCTCCGTACACCTCCAGCACCAGGCCGCTGCCGACATTGCGCAGACGGTACGTGCCCGCCTCGACGACGGGCGCCGGATCGCTGCTCATCTTGCTCTCCCCGTTGGAGTTGAAGTGGGACCGCCGCCGCAGGAACACTCGGTGCCGGGGCAGACAGCAACTGGTCTCCGGCTCATCGGCCGGCACCAGTGCTTACGCACCGCTCGCGTCAGCAGGGAGCACACCGGCCACTCGTCCACCGCGCAGGCCCGCTCGTATTCGTCCGGGGCGGTGGAGTCTCCCGCCATAAGACCACTCTCCGTGCTCCCGCCCCAGGAGGCCAGGGCAAAGACGGGGACGACGACCAGAGGCAGCCCATCGACTCCACCCGGACGGGGAAGGGGCCCGAGGCATCATCTGCAGTGGATGAAGGATATCCATGCGAGCCAGTGTGCCCTCGCCCACTGACAACGTCCCCGCGCCCATGGGAACCCGGCACGGGAAAAGCTCGACGTCGCAAGCAGCAGTTGTGGGACAGCCTCTAGGCTTCGCCGGGTGACTTCTCTTCTGCCCGCACTGCGCGGAGCGTCCGGCCGGACGGACTCCCCCGAGGCCGTCCGGTTCGGCGAACACGTCCTTTCCTACGCCCAGTTGGCCGATGCGTCCGCCTCACTCGCCGCCCGCGTCGCGGGGGCGGGACGGGTCGCCGTCTGGGCTACGTCCACCCCGGAGACGGTCGTCGCCGTCGTGGCGGCCCTGCGGGCGGGGGTACCCGCCGTGCCGCTCAATCCGAAGACCGGCGAGCGGGAACTCGCGCACATCGTCGCCGACAGCGCGCCCACGGTCGTGCTGGCCGGGGCGGACGACGTACTGCCTTCCGCGCTGAGCGGCCTGGAGCGGATCGACGTCGGCACGGCCACGGCCGCCCCCTCGCCGGAGGCGGTCCTCCCCGAGCCCTCCGCGGAGTCCCCCGCGCTGGTCGTCTACACCTCCGGCACGACGGGCCCGCCCAAGGGGGCCGTCCTGCCCCGCCGGGCGATCGCCGCGTCGCTGGACGCGCTGGAGGACGCCTGGGGGTGGACGGACGAGGACGTGCTCGTCCACGCCCTGCCGCTGTTCCATGTGCACGGGCTGATCCTGGGTGTGCTCGGTCCGCTGCGCCGGGGCGGCTCCGTGCGCCACCTCGGCAGGTTCTCGGCCGAGGGGGTGACCCGGGAGCTGCTCTCCGGGGGGACGATGCTGTTCGGCGTGCCCACGATGTACCACCGGCTGGCCGGTGAACTGGCCGGTCCGGCCGGGGCCGGTAGCCTCACCAAGGCCCTGGCGGGCGCCCGGCTGCTGGTCTCCGGCTCGGCCGCACTCCCGGTCCACGACCACGAGCGGATCGCCGCGGCCACCGGCCGCAGGGTCATCGAGCGGTACGGGATGACCGAGACCCTGATGAACACGGGTGTGCGGGCCGACGGCGTGCCGCGCGCCGGGACGGTCGGCCCGCCGCTGGCGGGCGTGGAGCTCAGGCTCGTCGAGGAGGACGGCTCCGTGCTCCAGGACACCACGTCCATCGGCGAGATCCAGGTGCGCGGACCGAACCTGTTCACCGGTTACCTGAACAGGCCGGACGCCACGGCGGCCGCCTTCACGGAGGACGGCTTCTTCCGTACGGGCGACATGGCCACGATCGACCCGGACGGCTACGTGCGGATCGTAGGGCGCAAGGCCACCGATCTCATCAAGAGCGGCGGCTACAAGATCGGCGCGGGCGAGATCGAGAACGCCCTGCTGGAGCATCCCGGCGTCCGCGAGGCGGCCGTCACCGGCGAGCCGGACGCCGACCTCGGTGAGCGGATCGTCGCCTGGGTGGTGCCGCTCGATCCCGGGTCGCCCCCCGGCGAGCGGGAGCTCGCGGACCATGTGGCGGACCTGCTCGCGCCGCACAAGCGCCCGCGCGTCGTCCACCACCTCGACGCACTGCCCCGCAACGAGCTGGGCAAGATCATGAAGAGGTCGCTCGGTGCCTGACGTGCGGTGCGACCGCGTGTCGGCGCGGGAGGCGATCGCCGCCGTGGCCGGGAGCTTCACCGAGCACCGTCCGTCCGCACGCCCCGCTCCCCCGGACGGCCCGCTCGGCTGGAGCGGTTACGCGGAGTCCAGGGCGCGGGCCTCGGCGAGGACCGGCGAGGAGGAGTCCGTCCTCTACGGGACCGCCGTCGTCGAGGGCCGGGAATGCGTCCTGGTCTCGTTCGAGTTCGGCTTCCTGGGCGGCTCGTTGGGCGGTCGTGCCGGGGACCGCCTGGAAGCCGCGCACGCGCTGGCGGGTGAGCGGCGGCTGCCCCTCGTCTCGCTCGTCGCCACCGGGGGCAGCAGGATGCAGGAGGGCATGATCGCGCTGATACAGCTTCAGCGGGTGGCCCGCGCGTCCGCGCGGCTGAGGGCGGAGGGCATCGCCCGGATCGCGGTACTGAGGGATCCGGCGACCGGGGGCGGCTGGGCGACCGTGGGCGCGGGCGCCGATGTGGTGCTGGCGCTGCCCGGGGCTCAGATCGGGTTCGCGGGTTCCCGGGTGCGGCCCGCCGACGCCGATCCCTACGCGTACACCGCCGAGGGGCAGCTCGCGGCGGGCCAGATCGACGCGGTCGTCGCTCCGGACGAACTGCCCGCGACGCTGGGCCGCTGGCTGACCGCGCTGACGGTCACGGGCCCGGCGGAGCCCGCCCCCGTACCGGGCGCCCTGTCGTCCGCTGGGCTGCCCGCGACCGGCTGGGACGCGGTGGAGCAGGCCAGGGCGGCGGCACGGCCACGGGCCCAGGCCTATCTGGACGCGTACTTCGACCACCGGCTGCCGCTGAACGGCGACCGCTGCGGAGGCAGGGACCCGGGGCTGCTGTGCGGAGTGGGCCTGCGCGCCGGAAGGCCCGTGGCCTACGCGGCCCAGTGCGGTACGGCGACCCGCCCGGCGGGCTACCGTACGGCCGCCCGGGTGATCCGGCTCGCCGACCGGCTCGGCCTCCCCGTGCTGACCCTGGTCGACACCCCCGGCGCGGCCAACGACGCGGAGGCGGAGCGGGCGGGTGCGGGCGCCGCCATCGCCGAGGTCTTCGCCGCGGTCGCGGACGCCCGGGTCCCGGTGACGACACTCGTGATCGGCGAGGGCGGCTCCGGTGGCGCGCTCGCCCTGGCCGCCCCTGGCAACACCCATGTCACCGCGGACAGTTACTTCTCGGTGATCGCACCGGAGCTGGCGGCGGCCATCCTGAAGCGCGGCCCGGACGAGGTCCGCTCCACCGCCGACGAGCTCCGGCTGCGCCCCCAGGACCTGGTGGAGCTCGGGGTCGCCCGCTCGGTCGTCGGTCCTGCCGGGCCGCCGGAGGGCTGAGACCCTCGGCGCGCCGCTCGGGCGTCGTTTGGCTAGCGTGACGGGGACGACCATCCGTCGAGCGAAGAAAGGTCCGAGTCATGGCCGCTGAATCCGAGGGCACTCCGTGCTGGGCCGACGGTACGTTCGGTGATCTCGAGGGGGCGAAGCGTTTCTACGGTGAGCTCCTGGGGTGGACGTACGCCGAGTCGATGCCCGAGTACGGCGACTACACGCAGGCGTACGCGGACGGCAAGGCGGTCGCCGCTCTGTCGCCTCCGATGCCCGGCCAGGAGGCACCGAACGCCTGGTGCCTGTACCTCGCGTCACCGGATGCCTCCGCCACCGGCGCGAAGATCCGTGAGCACGGGGGCCAGGTGCTGGTGGAACCGATGCGGGTCGGCGACTTCGGGACGATGGTGCTGGCCGCCGACCCCGGCGGTGCGGCCTTCGGGGTGTGGCAGGCGGGCAGCCACGAGGGGTTCGAGGCGCGGGCGGTTCCCGGCGCCTTCGCCTGGGCCGAGATCTACACCCGGGAACCGGCGAAGGCGGACGCCTTCTTCTCCGCCGTCTTCGGGTACGGGGTGAAGCACCTGGACGACGACGCGATCGACTTCTCGCTCTACGACCTGGGCGCCGACCCGGTGCTCGGGCGGATGAAGATGGGAGAGGAGTACCCGCCCCAGGTGCCGGCCCATCTGAACGTCTACTTCGGCGTCGCCGACTGCGACGCGGCGGTGGAGAAGGCCAAGTCCCTGGGGGCGGAGCTCCTGTTCGGCCCGATGACCATCCCGTTCGGCAGGTTCGCGTCCCTGACGGACCCGCAGGGCGCGGTGTTCTCGCTGTTCGACCCCTCGACGACCGGGGGCGAGATGCCGGGTGTCACGGAGGTCTCCTGACGGCCTCCCCGGGCCTTCCGGACGCGGCCCCAGGATCTGATGACCCCCGGGCCGGCCGGCCCGGCACGGTCACGCTCCGCCCTCCGCGACGAGTGCGCGGAGCCGCGGGGCGACCTCCTCGCCCACCCGGTAGGCCTCCTCCAGGTGCGGATAGCCGGAGAGGATGAACTCGCCGATCCCCAGGCACCGGTACTCGTACAGTCGGCGCGCGACCTCGTCGTGCGAGCCGACGAGCGCTGTGCCGGCCCCCTCCCGTACGAGCCCGATGCCGGCCCAGAGGTTCGGGGCGACCTCCAGGTCCGCGGCGGCCGCGGAGCCGCCGTGCAGCGCGGCCATCCGGGCCTGACCGGTGGAGTCCATGCGGGCGAACCGTTCCTGGCTGGCGCGGACGGCCTCCGGGTCGATGCCCGCGAGGATGCGGTCCGCCTCGGCCCACGCCTCGGCGGAGGTGTCCCGGCTGATGATGTGCAGCCGCAGTCCGTAGCGCAGCTCGGGGGCGGCCTCGCGGAGCCGGGCGATGCGCTCCGCGAGAGCCGCGGGCGGTTCCCCCCAGAGCAGCTGCACGTCGGCCCTGCGCGCGGCGACGGCTTCGGCGGCCGGGGAGGCGCCGCCGAAGTAGAGGGGGACGGGGTGCTGGAGAGCCGGGTCGTGGAGCTGGGCGCCCTCGACGCGCAGGTGCTCACCGCTGTGGTCGACGCGCTTGCCGTCGAGGAGGTCGCGCAGGACTGCCATCACCTCGTCGGTGCGCGCGTAGCGCCGGTCGTGCTCCAGGTGATCGCCGTACGCCCGCTGTTCGGCCGGGTCCCCTCCGGTGACGACGTTGAGCCTGAGCCTCCCGCCGGCGAACCGCCGGAAGGCGTCGGCCTGCTGGGCCAGCAGCGTCGGACTGGTGAACCCGGCGCGGAAGGCCACCAGGAAACCGATGCGGTCGGTGTGCTGGGTGAGTGCCGAGGTGAGGATCCACGGGTCGACGCAGCCGAGCCCCACGGGGGTCAGCAGCGAATGGAATCCGGCCTGTTCGGCGGCGCGTGCCACCTGGGCCAGATATCCGATGTCGGCGGGGCGGCGGGTGGCCGCGCCGGTCCTCCCCTGCACGGCCGTGACCCCGCCGGGATCGCGGCCGTCGCCGCCCGTGGGCAGGAACCAGTGGAGCAGGAGCGGGTTCTCGGGCATGACGGATCCTCGTGGGTCGGCAGCGGGGAACGCCCGACGGGCGTACGGATGCACAGGTGTACCGGCAGCCGGGGTGTGCGGGTGGGATCAGGAACGCGAAGGCGTCAGAAAGCCGGATCCGGGCCGGTGGGGTGTCACGTCAGCGACAGGACGGACAGCGGAGACCGGCCGGGAGACCGGCCCGACAGAGCATGGTCGAGACACGCAGGAGATCCACGTGACGGCGCGACACGAGAGCGGTGACCATGCGGGCATCCTGGCGGCGCCAGGGGCACTGCGACAAGCGCCGCCCGCATGCCGGACAGCTTCGTCCCGGGACATGGGCGGCGGCCTTCTCCTACGGCTGCGGGTCCCTCGCGTCGTACCGGGCGAAGCCGCGCCAGCGCAGCCCGAGCAGGCACACCAGCAGCACGCAGGCGATCCCGCCGCCGGTCACCGCCACGGCCGGGGACGTGAGGTCGGCGACGGAGCCGGCCACGAGATCACCGAGCCGGGGTCCCCCCGCCACGACGACGATGAACACGCCTTGCAGCCGGCCGCGCATGTCGTCCGGCACCGCCGCCTGGAGCATGGTGTTGCGGAAGACCATCGAGATGGAATCGGCGCACCCGGCGAGCGCGAGCAGGATCAGCCCGAGCCAGAGCTGACGCGCGAGCCCGAACGCGGCGATGGCTCCGCCCCAGCAGGCCACGGCGATCAGCACCGCGAACCCGTGCCGTCTGATCCGGCCCAGCCACCCGGAGAACACGCTGCCGAGCAGGGCCCCCAGCGCCGGGGCTGCGACCAGCAGCCCGGTGGTCCGCGCGTCGCCGCCGAACCAGACCACGGCGACCACGGGGAAGAGGGCGCGCGGGTGGGCGAGCACCATGGCGCACAGGTCGCTGAAGAAGGTCATCCGCAGATTGGGCCGGGTGCCGAGGAAGCGCAGACCGTCCAGGACCGAGGCCCTCCTGGCCCCCTTCTCCCCCTCCGCCCGGCCGGGCAGCATCGAGGGCAGCCGCCACATGGCGTACAGCGAGGCGGTGAAGGTGACGGCGTCGACGGTGTACGCAGCGCGGTAACCCCACCAGCCGACGATGAGGCCGCCGAGCATCGGCCCGACCAGCCCGCCCGTGGTGGACGTCATCGCGCTGAGCGCGTTGGCGGCGGGCAGCTGTTCGGCCGGGAGCAGCCGGGCGATCATCGAGCTGCGGGCCGGGGAGTTGAGCGCGAAGCACGCGGCCTGGAGGGCGACGACCACATAGAGCAGCCCCACATGTTCGATCCCGGCGAAGGTCACCGCCGCCAGTACGACCGAGAGCACGAACGACCCGGTCGCGCTGTAGAGCCCGAGCTTGCGCCGGTCGACGGTGTCGGCGACGGCCCCGCTGTAGAGCCCGAGGAGCACCAGCGGGACGAGCGAACAGAGACCGATCAGCCCGACGGAGAACGCGGACCCGGTGATGTCGTAGACCTGGAGGGAGACGGCCAGCGCCGTCATGCCCTGCCCGATCCAGGAAACGGTGTTCCCGAACCAGAGCCGCCGGTAGTCGGGGGAGGAACGCAGCGGCGTCAGGTCGGCGAGTATGCGTGTGCGGGGTACACCTTGTTTGGCTGTTTCGGTCACACGGGATGGTAGCGACCCCGCCCGGAAGCGGACGCGGCAGCGGTCACGACCTGACGGGAACGGCCTCCGGGCCGGCCCGGCGCCCGGCCCGGCGCGGCGGCTCGCGCATCGTTTCGCGCCACGCGACCCGGAAGGTGGCGCAATCACGCGTTGTCGCCCCGCCCCGCGACGCGCAGCCTGGTGCGGGAGCGCTCCCATGCCGCTGCGGACGCAGCCTGGCCGCGCTTGCTCTCCATGGAACCGCCACCGCGTGCAGGCACGACCGATGTGCGAAGACCCCACCGCTGCGCAAGCGTCCCCCTGTCTGGAGCCGACACATGTCAAGACGCCGCTGGGCCAGGTCCCTCCTGCTGGCCCTCCTGCTGACCGCCCCCCTCTCGTCCCCCGCCACGGCGGATTCCGTGCCGGACCGGACGGAAACGGCACAGGGCATCCCGCCCGTCCCCCTCCCCTCGCTCAGCGCGACCACCACCCAGGTCGCCTCAGGGCTGAAGCGGCCCACCGCGATCGCCGCCCCCGACGACGGCACGGACCGGCTGTTCATCACCGAGAAGTCCGGCACCGTACGCGTCTACCACCCGGACACCGGACTGGCCGCGACCCCGGTGGTCGACATCAAGTCGGCCGTGGACGAGTCGGGCAACGAGCGCGGCCTGCTCGGCATCGCCGTCCCGCCCGGCTTCGCCGGCAGCCAGGACCTCTATCTGGCGTACACGGCCCTGCCCGACGGGGCGGTCACCCTCGCCCGTTACCGGCTCGACGAGTCCCGCCTGGAGGTCCTGCTCTCCCAGGAGCACGCCGAGTTCAGCAACCACAACGGCGGCCAGCTCGCGTTCGGCCCGGACGGCAACCTGTACTGGAGCATCGGCGACGGGGGCGGCTCCGCGGACCCCCTCCGCTCCGCGCAGCGGCTGGACACCCTGCTGGGCAAGGTCATGCGCATCGACGTGAGCCGTAGCTGCGGCCCGCTCGCCTACTGCGTTCCCGGCGACAACCCCTTCGTGGGCACCTCCGGCGCCCGCGAGGAGATCTGGCTGTACGGACTCCGCAACCCGTGGCGGTTCTCCTTCGACCGTGCCGACGGCTCGATGTGGATCGGCGACGTCGGACAGGGCCGCTGGGAGGAGGTCGACCACATCGCGCCCGGACGGGGAGGGCTGAACCTCGGCTGGTCCTGCTACGAGGGCCTGGAGAAGTTCGAGGGCGGCGACTGCGTGGCCGGAGAGACGTACACCGAGCCCGTCTTCACGTACTCGCCGTACACCGGCGGCTGCTCGGTCATCGGCGGCCACGTCTACCGGGGCCAGAAGTACGCCGGCCTGGTCGGTGGCACGTACATCGCCACGGACTACTGCTCGTCCACGGTCTGGGCGCTGCGCGCGGACGGCGAGGGCGGCTACGAGCAGGCCGAGATCGGGGAGATGCCCACCCAGGTGACGTCGATCGGAACGACCGCCGACGGGGAGTTCTACGTGGTCAACGATCTGCCCGGCGGACTGCACCGGGTGTCGTTCGCGCAGGATGAACCCGACTGCCGTGTGGACCGTACGGTGAAGTCCTGGGGTACGGGCATGACGGTCGACCTCACCGTCACCAACACGGGCAGCACTCCCGTGAACGGATGGACGCTCGAATTCCCGCTGGCCCTCGGGCAGACCGTCGTCTCCGACTGGAACACGGACCTGACCCAGGGGAGCAACACGATCAAGGCGGCCGACGCCTCGCACAACGCCACGATCGCTCCGGGTTCGAGTGTCACCCTCGGCTACCTCGCCGGCCACACCGGTGACGCGTCGTCACCGCCGCGGTTCATGCTCAACGGCGACGCCTGCGCCGTCGGCGACTGAGCCGGCCGGAGAGCCGCCGTCGCCGCGGTGCTCGCCCAGTTCGAGGTCGATGAAGGCCGCCACCATGGCACGCCAGACGGCCTCCGCCACCTCGGGCGCCAGCCCGGCGGCCGTGGCCCTGGCCCGGGCCGCGGCGACGACGCGCTCGGCGCGGTCCGGGGCGCGGACCGCCTGTTCGTCGGACTTGAAGGCAGCTGCGGCACGGACCAGGGACTCGCGCCGGGCGAGCAGCCCGACCAGTTCCCCGTCGAGCGCGTCGATGCGGTCACGGACCTCGGAAAGCGATGTCGGCCTCGGCATGGCCGACATCCTTCCACGTACCGCAGCAGCATTCGGGCGTTCGACGACCCGCGACCGGCCACCGCCGGCCCCTGGTCACCTGTGGCGCACCTCGCAGCACCCGTCCCTGACCATCTGTTCGCCCGCGGCGGCCCAGCCGCCCCTGGGTGACATACGCGGCCGCGGGTGGGCGAAGGCCTTTTCGAGTGCGGCCCGTTCGTGGAGCGTGCCCGCGCGAAGGACCGACGTGATCCGGATCAGGTCGTCGAAGTCGGTGAACGGGTCGCCGTCGACGACGGTGAGGTCGGCGATCTTGCCCTCCTCCACGGTGCCGAGGTGGTCCGCGACCCCGAACACCTCGGCGGGCGTGCGGGTCGCCGTGGTCAGCACCTCGGCGGTACCGAAACCGTGCCGGTGCAGGGCACGCATCGCGATGTGCAGGTGGAGTCCGACCGGGGAGAGGGGGGCGTCCGTGCCCAGGACGAGCCGCCCGCCGCCCCGGACCACCCGCCGGTACGCGTCGACCTCCCGGGTCAGTACGTCCAGTTCGATGCCGGTCGGGGGCCGCGCCGCGAGATCCTTGACGGTCTTCACGTCCCACGGCGGCAGCATCACCGAGACGCGCGGGTCGTCGGCGACCTCGGGCCGGTCACCGACGAGCGGCATCGCCGTGAAGGGGGTGGCGATCAGATGGAAGCCTCCCCGGGTGTACAGCTCGCGGGTGTCCTGGTGGGTGTATCCCTCGCCGGTCGCGCCCTGGCCGTATTCCGCCGGTCGGTCGCCAGGAGGTGGGTCGTCAGGTCCTGGCCGGAGCTGATTCCCGGCGCGGCCAGATGGGAGCCGCTGAGCACCCCGAGCCGTTCGTGGGCGTGCCGGGCGGCCCGCTCCATGTCCCGGTAGGGCGCTCGTACGTACGTCTTGACGAAGTCCCAGTCCAGAGCCGTCGCCCGCGCCAGTGAGCGGGCGAAGCCCTCGGTGGTCCGGTGGGCCCGGCCCATGCTGTACCCGACGCGTGAGCCGTCCAGGAGTTCTCCCGTGGCGAGCAGCCGGGGCGCGGCGAGCCGGCCGGCGGCGATGTCCTCGCGCAGCCTGGCCTGTTCGTGTGCGAAGCCGCCGAGCGAGACGGTGGTGGTGATGCCGTACGCCAGTTGCAGGGCGCCCTGTCTGGCACCGTAGGTGTACTGCCAGGGGTGGACGTGGGAGTCCCACAGCCCGGGCAGCACCGTGCCGGCCGAGGCGTCCACCGTCCGGCAGGTCCCGGTGCCAGTGGAAACGGGTGAGTCCCCCGTACGCGCTCGGCACCAGGGCGAACTCGACCTTCCCCGCCACCACGTGGGCGAGTACGTCGTCGAAGGTGCCGAAGAACCGGATGTCCAGGACGTGGCGTTCCGCGAGCGTGCCGTCGGCCAGGTGGCTGGGGGTGCCGGGCGGGCCGAGGGCCTCACGCCGGCGACACGGGAGGGCGGCCGCGCCACCGGTTTCCGCCGCCGGTCACGCCCTCGGGGGGACCCGAAGGCCGCGGCACGTGCCGGACACGCGACCGCGCCGGTGGACCGTTTCTAAGCTTCGAGGCGGAAGAGGACGGCCTCGGCCGGATACGCCAGATTTCGCATGACCAGGCCGAATGACCCGGTTATCGACAACCCCTATTTCTTTATAGGGGGTGTTGACGTGCCGACCGGTGATCGCCAGACTCGAACTGTTCGGCACACCGAGTTCACCTTCTCAGGTATTGACGCAGATTAATTCAGAACGCCTCCCCCAGGGGAGAGATTTCTTCGCGACGGCACGGTCGTTTCTGCTCATTCCCTGTCTGGTGCGACATTCGGCTAAATTCCCAGTAGGGGGATCGGGTTCGCAGATGCCTCTTGTCGAAATCGCCGGTGAAGGGCTCGCTCTCCCCGGAAAAGTGCGCTCCCGGGAAGAGTTCGAGAGTCTTCTCTACGGGCCGCCGGGTCACGCGCGGAACGAGTTGGCGTTCGCCGACGAGGAACTTCTGATAGACCCCCTCCAGTTCGCCATATCGCCGCGGCATGCCCGCTACATCGACCCACAGCAATTGCTGCTGCTGGATGTCGCGCTCGCCGCGTTCGCCGACGCGGGCCTGGCACCCGAGGAGCTCAAGGGCTCACGAACCGGTGTCTACGTGGGGATGACGGAATCCGACCACCTGTTCGGTGTCGACCTGACCGAGGTGCCGGCCGCGAACCTGAGCTCCGTCGGCGTGGGCAACAACCGGGGGATGGCGGCCGGCCGCATCTCTTACGCCTTCGATCTGCGCGGCCCGAGCATGCAGGTGGACTCGACGTGTTCCTCGGGGCTGCTGGCCCTGCACCTGGCCTCGGCGGCGATCCGGGACGGCGAGATCGACCGCGCGCTGGTCGTCGCCTCGCACCTGGTCCGCAGCGAGCAGGGCCGCGTCCTGCGCGAAGCCACGGGTGCGATCGACCCGGGTGCGCGGTGCAACGCCTTCACCGACCGGGCCTCCGGTTTCGTCGTGGGCGAGGGCGTGGTCGCGTTCGTGCTGAAGGCCGCGCCGGAACGAGCCGACGGGGCCGGCGTGCGGGTCGCCACCGCGGTGAACCAGGACGGCCGGACCGCAGGCGTCACCGTCCCGAACCGGGCGGCACAGGAGGATGTCGTGGTCCGCGCGCTGCGACGGGCCGGGGTGGACCCCGACCGCGTCGCCTACGTCGAGGCACACGGAACGGGGACCAGGCTCGGTGACCCGCTCGAGGTGTCGGCTCTGACTGCCGCCTACCGGACGCGGAGCAGGGGTGAGGGGCGACCGCTGCTGATCGGTTCCAACAAGCCGCGGTTCGGCCACCTGGAGGCTTCCTCGGGGCTGCTGTCGCTGCTGGTGGCGACCACCGTGCGGCGCACCGGGATCATCCCCGGCACCCGGTCCGAGGGGACTCCCAACCCCCGCGTCGACTGGTCCGGCGACAACGTCCGGCTGGTGCTGGACGACACGCCCCTGCCTGAGCACGAGACGTCCGCGCTCGGGGTGAGCGCGTTCGGAATGAGCGGCACCAATGTCCACGCGATCGTCGCGCCCGTCCGGGCAAAGTGAATGCAGAAGGGTCTCTCGGAATGACTGTCGTGGAGCGTGTCGGCGCGTTGGTCGGTGAACTGCTGGAGATACGGGACGAGGTGCCGGCGGAGACACCGCTTCTGGACCTGGGCGCGGACTCCCTGGTACTCATCGAATTGTCGCATCGGGTGGAACAGGACTTCGGAGTCGAAATCTCCGTCCAGCAACTGTTCGAAGACGTCGTGACCGTGGACGCGGTCGCCCGCTGGATCGAGCAGGAACAACCCGAAGCAGCCGCCACCTCAACGGGAACGGCACAGGAGACCCCCACCGCACTGGTGGAACGCATCGGCGCCCTCGTGGGCGAACTGCTCGAAATCCGGCACGAGGTACCGGCCGAGACACCGCTCCTGGACCTGGGCGCCGACTCCCTCGTACTCATCGAACTGTCACACCGGGTGGAACAGGACTTCGGAGTCGAAATCTCCGTCCAGCAACTGTTCGAAGACGTCGTGACCGTGGACGCGGTCGCCCGCTGGATCGAGCAGGAACAACCCGAAGCAGCCGCCACCTCAACGGGAACGGCACAGGAGACCCCCACCGCACTGGTGGAACGCATCGGCGCCCTCGTGGGCGAACTGCTCGAAATCCGGCACGAGGTACCGGCCGAGACACCGCTCCTGGACCTGGGCGCCGACTCCCTCGTACTCATCGAACTGTCACACCGGGTGGAACAGGACTTCGGAGTCGAAATCTCCGTCCAGCAACTGTTCGAAGACGTCGTGACCGTGGACGCGGTCGCCCGCTGGATCGAGCAGGAGGCTCCGTCCGCCGCGCTGCCCGCCGCCGCGTCCGTACCGGACCCGGCTCCGTCCGCGTCCGCGCCGGTCCCGTCAGCGCCCGCTCCGGCCGCGCCGGTTGTCCCCGTTCCCGCATCCGCCGTTCCGGTCCCCGCCGTTCCGGTCCGCACGGTGGCGCCGGTCGCCGCGGTGGCGCCGGAGCCCGCGGTCAGGGCCGTGCAGGAACCGGCTCGGAGGCCCGCCGCCGCACGGACCTTCGCCGAGGCGACGGCCGAATCGCTGCGCCTCTCCGAGACCTACCAGGACACCCTCTGCAACAACCGCCGCTTCGCCGAACGGGACGAGAGCGAGCGGGCCGGGTCGTATCCCGTCTGGGTGACGAAGTCCGACGGTCCCTACGTGTGGGACGCCGACGGCAACCGGCTCGTCGACATCGCCATGGGCTACGGTTCCCACCTCTTCGGCCACAACCCCGCCTTCGTCACCGAGGCCCTCCGTCACCAGTTGGACCAGGGCATCCACCTCGGCACGGAGATCGCCGCCACCGGTGAACTCGCGCGGAAGATACAGACGTTGACCGGCGTCGAGCGCGTCAACTTCTGTGTGACCGGCACCGAGGCCGTCTTCACCACGATGCGGCTGGCCCGCGCACACACCGGCCGGCCGAAGATCGTCCTGCTGCGGAACGGCTACCACGGCCACTCCGACGCCACCCTCTACGGACCGAAGCCCGGCGGGCGCGCCCTGCGCGCCGCGACGCCGAACGCCCCCGGCGTGCCGGCCTCGGGAGCGCAGGACGTCCTCATCGGCTCGGTGGACGATCCGGAGCTGCCGCAGTTCCTCATCGACCACGGCGACGAGATCGCGGCCGTGGTCATGGAGCCCCTGCAGAACCAGTACCCGGACCGGGACCTGCGGGAGTTCACCGTCGAGATGCGCCGGGTGACGCGCTCGATCGGTGCGCTGCTGGTCCTCGACGAGGTGCTCACCGGCTTCCGGTTCGCACCCGGCGGCTTCCAGGAGCTCCACGGAGTGGAGGCCGACCTCGTCGCCTACGGCAAGACGGTGGGTGCGGGCCTTCCCATCTCCGTGGTGGCCGGACGCGCCGAGATCATGGACCTGATCGACGGCGGCCCCTGGACCCGCGACCTGCGGGTGGCCTCCGACCGGCTCACCTACACCGCCGGGACCTACGTCAAGCACCCGCTCTCGGTGGCGGCCGCGAACGCCGTGATGAATGAACTCATCGAGCGGGGGCCGGATTTCCTGGTCGGGCTGAACGAGCGCGGCGACCTGCTGCGCGGCCGGATCGACGCCGTGCTGCGTGACGCGGACGCCGGTGTGCGGGTGATCGGCCGGGGCTCGGCGTTCCGGTTCGTCCGCGCCAACAGCACCAGCTTCGCCTTCGTCGGCAGCGACTTCCACCAGTTCCGGCGGAACCTGATCGCCGAGGGCGTCTACATCACGGAGACCGGCCTGAGCTACGTCTCCGACGCGCACACCGACGAAGTGCTGGACGAGATCGTCGACGCGGTGACCCGCGCGGTACGCACCTCGCAGGACTCCGGCGCGACCGGCGAGGAGACCTCCGCACAGCGCCCCCTCGCCGTCAGCCTGTCCTTCTTCGGTATGCAGGACGCCGCGCACGGCGGTGACTTCTACGACCGTGTGGTGCGGCTCGCCGAAACCGCCGATGAGGGTGGACTCGACGCCGTCTGGTTCCCGGAGCGGCACTTCGACCGCTTCGCGGGCTTCTCCCCGAACCCGGCCGTCCTCGCCGCCCTCGTGGCCGCCCGGACCTCGCGGATCGGCCTGCGGGCCGGCAGCGCCGTACTCCCGCTGCACTCGCCGGTCACCGTCGCCGAGGACTGGGCGATGCTCGACGTCGCCAGCGCGGGACGGGTCGGCGTCGCCGTCGCCTCCGGATGGATGCGGCGCGACTTCGTCCTCTCCGAGGCGCCCTACGAGGAGCGGCGCGAGCTCTTCGAGCGGCGGATCGACGAGATGACCAGGCTGTGGGCCGGAGAGAAGGTCAGGGTGGAGAGCCCGGCCGGCACCGCCGCCGAGGTCGAACTCTTCCCCAAGCCCCTCCAGGCGCGACTGCCGCTGTGGCAGGCGGTGCTGGGCGACGAGCGGTCGTTCCGGCAGGCCGGGCGGACCGGGCGGAACATCCTCACCAACCTGATCCAGCAGGATCTGGACGAGCTGAGGACCAAGCTCGGCGCCTACCGTGACGGCCGCCGGGAGGCCGGACTCGACCCCGAGGGCGGCGAGGTCACCGTGCTGGTGCACACGGCGTTCACCCCGGACGAGGCGGCCCGTGAGGGTGCGCGCCGCGATCTCGAGAACTACATGCTCCAGACCTTCCGGAGCACCCACCCCGACCCCGGTTCGCTCGACCGCGTCGACTGGACGCCCCGTACCCGGGCGGCCGCCCGGCGTCTGCTCGACGGGCTGAGCCTCGTCGGCACCGCCGAGGAATGGCGACGGCAGTGCCAGGTGCTGCGCGACGCGGGCGCCACCGAGATCTCCTGCCTGGTCGACTTCGTCGGCGAACCCGACCGGTGGAATGCGACGGTCGAGGCCCTGGTGGGCCTGCGCGCCGAGATCAACGGGACGGAGCACAACACGCCCGCCACGGCTGTGGGGCACACCAGGCCCTCCGCAGTCGCAGAGCGCGCCACGGCGGCCGCGGCACCTGCCGCACCACCCGTCGCCGGAACCGCCGCCGCACCACCCGTCGCCGGAACCGCCGCCGCACCACCCGTCGCCGAGCCCGCCGACGGTCCGGCTTCCGTACCGGCCGCCGCGGAACCCGCTTCCGGGGAGGCGGTCGCCCTCACCCGGGGTGCCGTGGAGATCTGGGCCGCCTCGAAGTCCAGCCCCGAGGCCATGGCCGCCTACACAATTCAGCGGCTCTTCGAGATCCGCGGCGATGTGGACCCCGGCCGGCTGCGGGACGCCTTCCACGAGGTGCTGCGCCGGGACCCCGCCCTGCGGCTCACCGTGCGGCCCACCGGCGACGGGGGCATCGTCCCCGGGTTCTCCCAGGCGCACCGGGAAGCCTTCGTCCTCTACGAGGGGATCGCCCCCGACCAGGAGTCCTTCTGCGACCGCGTCGCGAGCGACCTGGCGCGGTACCCGCTCGACCCGGAGCGAGGATGCGCCATCGTGCTGCGCTGCCGGCGTTCCGCCGACGGGATGCTGCTGCACCTGGCCGCCTCCCACGCGATCATCGACGGGACCCAGTTCTCCGAGATCCTGGAGCAGGTCGGCCGGATCTACTCGGGCGGCTCCGGGACGGCCGAACTCCCGCCCCGTCCCCCGGTGGACACCTCCGGCGCCGACGCCGACCGGACCTACTGGCGGAAGGCCGTCGCCGGGATCCCGCGTGACGCCCTCGACCACGCCCGCAGCCGACCGGTGTTCGACCGGAGTTGGCGAGGCCGCCGCTACAGCCGCCGGCTCCCCGCCGACTGGCTCGGCACCGTGAAGGCCCGGGGCCGCGAGCAGCGCGTCACCCCGTTCGTCGAGTCCTTCGCCACCACCATCAGCAGCCTCGACGAGTTCGCGGGGCGGCCCCTGCTGTATTCGTTCCCCGCGCTGCGCCCCCGCACCGAGGAGTACGGCAGCAACGCCAACCTGTTGCCGCTGTGGGCCGCCCCCACCACCGGCGACCTGCGCGGACACTGCCGGGCGGCCGTCCTGAACGGCCTGCGCCACGGATCGCTCACCTTCACCCAGATCTTCGAGTCCGAGACCGCGGGCGACCCGGAGCGGCGGCGGATCACCCCCGACGTCACCTTCGCCTGGGACTACTTCGACTCGATGAGCCTGGGGGAGGCCGCCATCCGTGAACTCCCCATGCACACCGAGGTGGTCCGGTTCCCGCTCGCCGTCACCTTCACCGTCGAGCCGGGTGACACGGTGACCCTCTCGCTGGACATCGGCGCTTCCATGGAGGACGCGGCGGCGGAGAAGTGCTTCGAGACGCTCTACGCCTCCCTGACCGAACGGTACGGGGACCGGCCCGCCGTGGTGTCCGCACCCGTCGGCCCCTCGTCGGGGACGGCCGCCGAGGCTCTCGCCCGCGCAGCCGCCGGGGCGGTCCGCAGCACCGGCGACGACTGGGTGCGCACCCTGAGCCTCGACGGCCAGGAGCAGCCGGCGGGCTTGGCCGTCAGCAAGGCCAGGGCCACCGCGGCCGCCGTCCTGGAACGCTGCGACCTCACCCGGATCGCCGGTGTGCGGCTGTCGGTGGACACCGAACAGGACCTTCTCGGCGCCGCCCTGGTGTGCTCGATGCTGGGCCTGGCCGACCGGGTCGGTGAAGGTGCCTCCGGCGACGGCGCGTTGCTGGAGATCCGGGCCATGTCGACCGGGGCCGGGTCGAGCGACGACCACGTGGTGGTGGGCCTGTCCGCCTGGACCTACTTCGAGACGGACGCCCCGCTGCCCTGCACGCCCTCCGGGCCGGACGCGGTGTCGGGCATGCTCACGGCGCTGGCCGCACAGCACGCCTCCGGACGCGTCACCGCCGTGGGGCGGGCCGCCGTCCTCCTCGCCGAACGGACCGGGACCGGGACGGCCGTCGAGACCCCCGCCGAGGCGGCCACTACGGAGGCGCCCGCCACCGGCGGCGCCGTGCCCCTCACCGAGGTGCGCGCGGCCTGGGAGAAGGCTTTGGGCCGGACCGAGTTCGGCGACGCCGACGACTTCTTCGACCTCGGCGGAGACTCCATCGCCGCCATCCGGGTCGTCGCCGAACTCAACAGCCGCTTCGGCAGCACCCTGCCGGTCAATCTCGTGTACCTGCACCCCACCGTCGGTGAACTCTCGGCGGCCCTCGGCACCGAAGAACCCGGCTCCACAGACGACTCCCGCGCATCGGCGCGTGGCTAGGAGGGACGATTCGATGTCAGCCATTCGGAAAGCCACGCTCGGGGACGTCCGACGGTACGCCTTCTGGGAGGACCCCGGTGAGACCGCGGCCCGCGCCTTCGGATTCGAGGACGGTGTCCTGCCCGACGACGTCGAGGTCGTCGTCGACGAGGACCTGCGCGTCCACCTTCCCGGCTCGCGGATGCCCCTGGCGGCCGACCGCCGCTCCGACTGGGCGCTGTTCTGCCAGGAGACCTTCGGCCTCCAGTCCAGCTTCTGGCCGAGGTTCGAACGCCACCCGCTCAACACCGACTTCACCTGGGACCCGATCGGCGAACGGGGACGCATCTTCACCCAGGCCGAGGCCCGTCAGTACAACGAACAGGGCTACGTGATCCTGGAGGACGTCTTCGACACGGGTTTCCTCCAGCGGCTCACCGACGAACTCGACGAGCACGACGCCCGGCGGCTGGAGACCCTGCGCCGGACGGGTAACACCGAGGCGGAGAAGAAGATGAGCTTCGGCGCCCAGCCCTCGCGGCGCCTGCGCGCGGTGCAGCAGCTCTCCGTGCTGCCTCTGTTCCAACACCTCGGCCACGACATCATCGGCCCCGACGTACGGCTCTACTGGGACCAGTCGGTGTACAAGCCGGCCCGCTGCTCCGACCCGTTCCCCTGGCATCAGGACACCGGCTACACCTTCGTCGACTACGAGCAGCTCTTCACCGTGTGGATCGCCCTCACCGACGTGGACGTCGAGTCCGGATGCCTTCGGGTGCTGCCCGGCGGCCACCGGGTCGGCACATTGCGCCACCACCGGAGCGAGTTCGGCAACTACGTCTTCGGCGAGGACCCCAAGGGCATGATCCCGGTCCCGATGCGCGCGGGCTCGATGGCCGTCTTCACCGCGACCCTCCCGCACATGACCGGCGGCAACGAGCGCGGCTGGGCCCGCAAGGCGATCATGCTGGAGTACGCGCCGGACGGCATGCAGCGGATCGCGCTCGACCCGTGGGGCAAGCAGATCAAGACCCCCGCCAACTACATGGAGAGCCACTACCTGGTGCTGAAGGACGGCGTTCCCACCGCTCCCAGCCTCTAGCGCTCCGGATCCGGAGGCCTCACGACGCCGGGGAGGCCTCCGGAACACGAGGCCGCCTCGCGGGAGGAGCCTCCGGAACACGAGGCCGCCTGGCGGGAGGAACCTCCGGAACACGAGGGCGCCCGGCGCGATGAGCCTCCGGACACCTCGAGCCGCCGGACGTGAATGGTCCCCGGACGCCACAAGTCGCCGGACACGGGAAGTCTCTGGACACGGGATGAGCATGCGACACGACGAAACCCCGGACCTCGGCCCGCTGGCCGAGGCCCTCGATGACGACATCCGGGTGCGCCGGTTCACGATCGGCGAACCCGGGGCAGACGGTGCGTCCTTCTTCGACGTCGAGCTCGAACGGGACGAACCCGCAATTGAGTTGCGCAGGCGCCTCGCCCAGCTGGTGCCGGGCGTCGAGGTGAGTGAACTGCCGGGGACGGACCTCGCACCGGGGCAGGTGTCCGGTACGCGGTCCGCAGCCCTGCCGGAGCGGGAGGAACGGGAGGAGCGGGCCGGTCCTCCCGTCCGGAGACAGACCGGGATCATCGCGCTGTCCGGCCCTCCGCCCGAGGTGGCCGACGGGCCCCGGGACCGCCTGGTGACCCTCGGCCACACCCTCACCAGGGCTGCGGAGGGCGGCCGGGGAATCACCGTCATCGACTCAGACGGCAGTGAACTGCGCTTCTCCTGGGCTGAGTTGTCGGACCTGTCGCTGGTCCTCGGGGACCGGCTGCGGGAGGCGGCCGGCGGGCACACCGCACGGGTCCTGCTGGCCACCGTCGAACCGTCGGCGACCCTGCTGGGGTTCTGGTCCTGCGTCATGGCGGACCTGGACCCGATCCTCGTACCCGCGGAGCTCCTCACCTCCAAGCCGGCGGACATCGAGGCCTGGGTGACCAGGCTCCGCGACGAGTACGGCTTCTCGCTGATCGTCACCCACCGGGACACCGCCGAGTTCGACGGTTCCGTCTGGGAGCAGTTCGCGGACCACGGCATCCCGGTGGTGAGGGCCGACGCCTCGGCCGCTCGTGCGGAGGAACGCCCCGCCGGCACCGCCGCCCGTCGCGCCTCCTGGGACGGAAGCCACCCGCTCACCGGTGACCCGGAGCGCACCGTCTCGTTCATGACCTCCGGCAGTACCGGCCGCCCCAAGGTGATTGCCCAGCGCCACGCGGCCCTGCTCTCCGTCGCCGCCGGATCCAGCTGGATGAACGGCCTGGGCGCCCACGACGTCGGGCTGAACTGGATGCCGCTCTCCCACGTCGGCGGCATCATGATGAACCTGGTGCGGGACGCCTACATCGGCGCCGAACACATCACGGTCGCCCCCGGGCGGATCCTCTCCGACCCCCAGGAGTGGTTCCGTCTGGTCGACGCCCACCGGGTCACGGCGACCTGGTCACCCAACTTCGCCCTCAAACTCCTCTCCCGCACCGCAGGCGTCCTCGACGGCGGGTCCTCCTACGACCTGTCCTCGCTGCGCTTCTACCTCAACGGCGGCGAGGCCGTATCGGTCCGCGACGTAAGGGAGTTCGAGGACCGGCTGGCCCTGTTCGGCCTCCGGCGCGGCATCGTGGCCCCGGCCTGGGGCATGACCGAGACGTGCTCGGGCGTCGCCTACAACACCTGCCTGGACACGCGGACCGCCGCGCCCGGCGTTCCCTCGGTGGGCTTCCCGGTTCCGGGCGCCGAGATCCGGATCGTGCCGCTGGAGGAGCAGTCCGCCGACGGGCCGATGATCGGCCGGGTCGAGGTGCGCGGTCCCTCCGTGCTGGAGCGGTACGCGGTCGGCGCGGGTGCGGCCGACCCCGACGCGGAGGGCTGGTTCCGCACCGGTGACCTCGGGTGGATCGCCGACGACGGGCTCCACATCTCCGGCCGTGACGAGGGCCGCCTCATCATCAACGGCGTCAACTGGAACGCCGCCGACATCGAGACCGCCGTCGAGGGCGCGCCGGGTGTCGCCCCCGGGACCGGGGTGGCGGTCGGACACCGGTCCCGGACGTCGGGGACCGAGGAACCGGTCGTCTTCTGCGCCGCCGCGGAGGGGGCCGACCCCGCCGGGCTGCCCGGAGCGGTACGGACGCACCTGCTCGCCGAACTCCGTCTGGGTGTGCGGCGCGTGATCGTCGTGGAGCCGTCCGACATCGAACGGACGGGTATCGGGAAGGTGCGCAAGAAGCAGCTGGTCGAACGGTTCGTCCAGGAGGACGCCGGCACGCGTACAGCCGCGGAGACCGGGGCCACGACGGCCGAAGAGGTGCCGGCCGGCTCGGTGCGCGGATCGAGGGTCGTCTGGCAGCGCGAGACGGCGGACGGCCCTGCCGACAGGGCGGCAGGCGTCCCGCCCGTCCCGCTGGGCCCGGGCACGCCCCTCGTCGTCCCCACGGACGGACGGGCCGGAGTCGTCCTGCACGGAGCGGGCCTCGGGGCCGGCACCCTCCTCGACGGTCCGGAGGACCTGCTGGCCGCCTGCGCCCGGTGGGCGCCCTGGCTGGACGAGCTGGGCGCGCGGCTGTCCAGGACGGCACCGGTCACCGTCCTGGTCCGGGAGCGGGCGGAAGGCACAGGCCCTGCCGCGATCTCGCACCCGCTCGCCGCCTGGATCCGCGCGTACCTCGCGGAACGCGGAAGGGCCAACGTCCGCACGCTCTGGGCCGACCCACGGGCCGGCCACGACGCCGTCCGGGCGACGGCCGGCCGCTCCGACCTCAGCGACAGGTACCTGGACGGCCGGGGAACGACCTGGACGCGCGCCCTCGTCCCCGTCACGCTGCGGACCGCGCCCGCCGGGCCCGCACACCACGTCCTGATCGGCGGCACAGGCCGCCTCGGCACCGCCCTCGCCGCGCGGCTCACCCGCGCCGGTCACCGCGTCACGGTCGCCGGGCGCACCGCCACCGGCGGCGCGGGAATCGCCTGCGACATCAGCACCGAGGAGGGCCGCAGTGCCCTGGTCCGCGCCCTGACCGGGGACGGGACAGGCGGCGGAACACCGGTGCACCTCGTACACCTCGCGGGCTCCCCGGACGTCGGTGACCGGGTGCCGCCACCGGACGTCGTCCGTCCCAAGACGGACGGCCTCGACAACACCTTCGCGGCGGCACGCGAACTGGGCGCCACGGTGACGGTCCTGTCGTCCGTCAACGCCCATCTCGGCGGTGCGGGTGTGCCCTACTACGCGGCGGCCTGCGCGGCGGCCGAGGCACGCGCCGCGCTGGCCGACGTACCCGTCGGCGTCGTCTCCTGCTCCCGCGTCGAGGGCGCGGAACACCTGACCGGAGGCGAGGACGTCGCGACGCTCTCCGGCATCCGCACCGTCGCCCTCCAGGATCTGGCGGACGTCCTGACGGCTTGCGACCGGCCGGACTCCCTGCTCCTCGGAGTGGCCGCCCGCAACCGGTACGTGAACGAGGAGGGCGCCTGCCGCCTGCGGGTACGGATCCCGGCACCGGCCGCCCATGCACCGGCCGCCCCCGAGCCCGCCCCCACCGACGCCGCCGGCGACGGCGACGGCGACGGCGACGGCGAGGATCTCGCGGGCCGGCTGCTGCGCCTGACCCGCGAGGTGCTGCCCGGTCTGGAGGCCAACCCCGACGACAACTGGTTCGACCTGGGCATGACCTCCGTCGACCTGCCGCTGCTGGCCAAGCGCATAGCGCGCGAGGAGAAACAAGAGGTCACACTCGTGGACATGATGCGCTACCCCAGCATCACCGCACTCGCCGGGGCGCTCGACGGCCGTGCTCCCAGGGCTCGTTCGACCGCAGGCGCGTCGGCGGCGGGGGCGCCGGCGGCGGACGGCGGTGCGCGATGACCGGCCCGATCGCGATCATCGGTTACGCCGCCCGTCTCCCGGGCGGTGACAGCCTGGACGACCTCGACGGATTCCTGGCCGACGGCCGCAGCGCGGTCCGTACCCACAGCAGAGAGGAACTGCTGGAGCAGGGCATCGACCCGGCGGAGATCGACCGCCCCGACTACGTCCCGCGCTCGGCCGCCACCGGCTGGACAGTCGACGGCGCCAAGCACATCGACATGCTCTCCACCCGCGAGCGCCGCGTCACCGACCCCCAGCAACTGCTGTTCCTGGACTGTTCGGTGGCGGCCCTCGAACACGCCGGGATCCCGCCGCAGCAGGTGTCGGGCCAGGACGTGGCGTGTGTGGGCGGCGTCGGCATGGGTCTCTACGCGGGCAACGACCTGTCCAGCTGGTTCACCCATCACCTCCGGCACGACCGGAAGCTCCTCGACGAGGCGGTGCCCCCGGAGATCCTCGTCGGCAACGGCAGCGACCACACGGTCGGCCGCGTGGCGTACCGGCTGGGACTGACCGGCCCCGCCGTCAACGTGCAGACCGCGTGCTCCACGGCGCTGGTCTCGGTCGAATACGCCTGCATGCTGCTGAACGCGGGCCGCGTGGGGCTGGCGCTCGCCGGAGCGGCCTCCCTGTACTTCCCGGGCAAGCGCGGCTACCGCCACGAGCGAGGCGGCATCCTCTCCCCCGACGGGGTCTGCCGCGCCTTCGACGCCTCGGCCGACGGCACGGTCGGCGGCAGCGGCGGCGGAGTGTTCGTCCTCAAGCGGCTCACCGACGCGCTGCGCGACGGCGACGAGGTCCACGGCGTCGTCGAAGGCATCCACCAGGGCAGCGACGGCTCGGCGCGCGCCAGCTACACCGCACCCGCCTACGACGGCCAGCTCAGGGTGGTGCGCGGGGCGTTGCGGGCAGCGGGAGTCCAGCCGGACGCCATCTCCTACGTGGAGGCACACGGCACCGGCACGCCCGTCGGCGACCTGATCGAACTCAGCGTGCTCGACGAGGTGTTCGCGGGACGCCCGGCGCCGCTGCCGGTCGGCTCCGTCAAGCCCGCCCTCGGCCACCTCGACGCGGCGGCCGGAGTCGCCTCACTGGTGAACGTCCTCCTCGGGCTGCGGCGCGGCGCCATGCCCGGCACCGTGAACTTCACCCGGGCCCCCGACGCCCTCGCCGGCGGGGTCGCCCGCCCTTCCGCCGAACCGGTGCCGTTGCGCCCCACGGGCCCCGACGGTGTCGTACGGGTCGGCGTCAGCTCGTTCGGCGCCAGCGGCACCAGCGTGCACGCCGTGGTGTCGGACCGCGCCGTCACGGTCCGGCGGACCGGCGCCCCGGCCTCCGGCACTGTCCGGGCCACCCCCGTGGCTTCGGCACCGGCACCGGCCGCAGCACCGGAGGAGCGTCCGGGCACCACCGCCGGCCCCACCACCGCCGACCCGGGGACGATCCGGCGGCAGGTGCTGGAACTCGTCCTGGACCGGATCGCCTCCGACCGTCCCACCCCGGAGGAGAGCGGCCGCCTCGGCGCCGTGGACCTCGGGCTGGACTCCGTCGACCTCCTCGCGGTCGCCAAGGTGATCGCGGCCCGCTGGGCGGTCGAGTACGACGTCATCGACATGCTGATGTTCGCCAGCATCGACGAGATGACCGACGACATCGCCGCACGTGCGACCGGCGAAGGCGGCTCATGACCGAGCTGTACTGCTACCCGCACAGCGGCGGACTCGCGCACCAGCTCCGCCCGCTGGCACGGGAACTGGCGCCCCTCACGTTCCGGGGAGTGGACTACCCGCGGGCACAGGCCTGGGGGAGCCCGCCCGGCAGCGTGCGGGAGTTCGTCGCGGACCGGCTCCGCAGCCAGGACGCCACGGACTTCGGCGAAGCCTTCCTGTACGGGCACAGCCTCGGCGGACTGGTCGCGTTCGAGACGGCCCTGCAGCTGGAGCGGCGCGGCACCCCCGCGGCCGGGGTCGTGATCGCCGCCGGGGTGCCGGGCGACGGTGTCCCGCGTCCCACCAGGACCGACGCCCGCACCTGCACCGACGACGAGCTCTTCGACTGGTCCTTCGGCACCGTCCGGGACCGGCTGCCCACCCCCGCCGACCGTGAGGTGTTCGCCGCATTCGCGCCCCGGCTGCGCCGCGACCTGCGCCTGTACGGCTCCTACCGTCCCGACGGCCGGCTGGCCCGGACTCCCGCCCTGCTGCTCGTGGGCACCGACGACACCGTCTGCCCGCCGGGGGCGTGGGAGCACTGGGCGCCGTACCTCACCCGTCCGGCCCGCGCCGAGGTCAAGGGAGGCCACATGTTCCATCTGGACGACCCGGCGGCGACGGCGGCCGCCGTACGGGACTGGAGGGCGGCGTGAGCGGCACGCCCCGGACCTGGGCGGACCGGTTGCGGCTGACGCCCCTCACCGTGGGGTTCCGGCCCCTGCCTGCCTGGACCGTCTGCACGGGCGCGGTGCTGCTGGTGGCGGCCGCGGCCCCGGCCGCATCGGCGTGGTGCACCGGCCTGCTGGTCGGGTCGGCGCTGCCCGACGCGACGGGCACCGGGGCGCTCGCGCCCGTGGTGGCCGCCCTGGTCGCGGTCTTCCTGGTGGGCCAGCTCGCGACGCTGTTGGTCGCCACGGTCTCCGACCTGTACGGCGGGGCACTGGAACGGACGGTCGAGGCCGCCGCCATCGAGGCGACCGTGACCGCGCCCGAGGGCTCCGACGCCCACGTACGAGCCCTGGTGGACACGCTGCGCGACACCGTGCCGGTCCGCCAGCTCGTCGTGGCGACCTGCCAGCACCTGCTGACCCGGGGTCAGGCGGTGCTCGCCGGGTGCCTGCTGGTCGTCCTCGCTCCCCTCCCCGGCCTGCTGGTCGTGGCGAGCTTCCTGCTCTGCGCGCTGCTGCTGGAATCCGACTACGACCGGGAGCAGGGCAAGGCGTACTCGGTGGCGGACTCCACCCGCCGCCCCCGCTACCTGCTTTCCCTCGCCTTCTCCCCCGCCGCCGCCCGCGAGATCAAGATCTTCGGAGCGGCCGACTGGACCGTGGAGCGGTACCACGAGGCGGCCACGGCCGACGGTGACGTGCCCTCCCGGACCTCCTGGCCGGTGCGGTTCGCCTACGCGGCCGTGCTCCTGTCGGGTCTGGTGCTGCTCACCGTCCTCGCCCGGCGGTCGGCGGACGGCCTGCCGGACGCCGGCGGGCTCGCCGTCTGCGTCTCCGCCCTCACCGCGCTGACCGGCATCTTCGCGGTGACCATGAACGTCGTCCACTCGGGGCGCGCCGTCCTCCTGTTCGCCCGGGTCAGGGCCTCCGGAGTGCTGCGCCCGCACCCGGCGGCTGCCGCGTCCGAAGCGGACCGGGACCCCGGGCTGCCGGTGCCGGGCGAGGGAAGCGTCGTACGGTTCGAGCGGGTGTCGTTCCGCTACCCCGGCGGCGAACAGGTCTTCGACGACCTCACCTTCGAGGTGCGCCTCGGGCGGAGCCTGGCGGTCGTCGGTCTCAACGGCGCCGGGAAGTCCACCCTGGTCCGCCTGCTCACCGGCGTGCTCCTGCCGGACCGTGGCACCGTCACCTGCGACGGCCTGCCCGTCGGTTCCCCCGACGGCCGGCCGCGTCCCGCCTTCGCCTACCTCGGACAGCACTTCGTCCGCTACCCGGCGACCCTGGACCGGAATGTCACCCTCGCCCCGGGCGCGCCGGTCACGGTGCGGGAAGCCGCCCGCGAACTCGTCGCCGACCTGGTGCCCGCCGCCGGGCCCTCGCCGCTGCTGGCCAAGGGGGTGCGCGGCGGCGTGGACCTGTCGGGCGGCCAGTGGCAGCGGGTCGCGACCGCGCGGGCGGTGCAGGCGCTCGACCCCGCGTACTGCCGGGTGCTGGTGCTCGACGAGCCCACCGCGGCTCTCGACGCCCAGGCCGAGGCGCGGTTCTTCGGCGAGGCCGGAGAGCTGGCCGGGCGGGGGAACACCACCGTCATGGTCTCCCACCGGCTGTCCGGGGTGAAGGACGCCGACGAGATCCTGGTGCTGGACGGCGGCCGGATCCGGGAGCGGGGAGACCACACCTCTTTGATGCGACAGCGGGGACGCTACGCGGACATGTTCACGGCCCAGGCGAGGCGCTATGACGACTGAAACTTCCGCGGCAACCGGGCGGGGTGCAGAGCACGGTCCGTCCACGACATCCAGCCCGGGCGCCGAACACGACCCGCCCACCACATCCAGCCCGGGCGCCGAACACGACCCGCCCACCACATCCAGCCCGGGCGCCGAACACGGTCCGTCCACGCCGTCGGGCCCCTCCGGGAGGAGGCCTGCCGCTTCCGTGCGGCCGTTCTCCCTCTTCCTCGGCCTGTCCTTCCGCGCCGACCGCAGCGGCGCCTGGACCACTCTGCTGCTCTTCACCTTCCGCCCACTGGCCACCGTGCTGTTCGCACTGGGGCTGGCGGGCATGCTCGCGGCACTGCTCGACCGCGACGTCGCGACCGCCGTCGCCCTGGCCTGCGGGGCCTGCGCGGCACTCGTCGTCCAGCTCGCCCTGTCCAAGACGGCGCTCGCCGTCTCGGCACGCATGGTCGACCGGACCGGCCGGCTGGTCGACCAGGAGATCCAGCAACTCCTGCACGGCACCAGGACGGTGGAGCACTTCCACGACCCCGAACTGCTCGACCGGCTGGAACTGGTCCGCGCCGAGAGGCCCCGGCTGACCGAGGGCGCCGACGTCACCGGCCTCATCGCGGGCACCCTGCTGAGGCTCGGCAGCACCGTGGTGGTCGCAGCCCTCGCCACCGGCTGGCTGCTGCTGGTCCCCGCAGCCTCCGTCCTCTCCTACGCCTGCACCCTGCGCGCCGAGCGGGCCCGGCAACGCGGCCGGGAGGCCGCTGCCGAGGCGGACCGGCTGCGTGCCGAGTACTTCGTGCTGGGCACCGACCCGGACCACCGCGACGAGCTGCGGCTCACCGAGGGACTCGCCTTCACGCTCGCCCGGCACCGCGCCCACGCCCGCGAGGCCGAGCGGGCCCGCGCGCGTGGCGCCCGGACCGCGTTCGCCTGGTCGGCGCTGGGCGTACTGGTCATGACCGGGGCCTACGGCACCGGCATCGCCTTCCTGACCCGATCCTTGCGTGACGGCTCCACCTCGGTGGCCACCGGCCTGGCCGCTCTGCTGCTGCTGTCCAGCGTGACGGTGCTGACGGGCGCGCTGATCCGGTACGTCTCCGCCCTCTCCGACTCGCTGCGGGTCACCTGGCTCCTGCTGGGCGTGCGCGCCGTGCTGGAGGAGCGCGCCGCCCCCGTGGCGCGCCCGTCGACGGGGGAACCGGGCATCCGGCTGCGTGACGTGACCTTCCGGTACCCCGGCGGCCGCGCCCCCGCCCTCTCCTCGGTCGACCTCGACCTCCACCCGGGCCGGGTCTACGCTCTGGTGGGCGCGAACGGCAGCGGGAAGAGCACCCTGGTACAGGTCCTGGCCGGGCTGCTCCCGCCCACCGAGGGCACCGTGACCGGTGGCCCGGGCATCGATCCCCGGCGCGGCGGCGGCGCCTCGATCGTCTCCCAGGACTACGCGCGCTTCGAGTTCGCGCTGGCCGACAGTGTCGCTCTCGGCAGCGACCGGGCCACCGCGGAGGACCGCGCCCGTGCCCACCGCGACTCCGGCCTCGGTGAACTCCTCGACCGGGGACGGCTGTCGCAGGACACCCGGCTCGGCCGGTCCTTCCCGGACGGCACCGAACTCTCCGGCGGGCAGTGGCAGCGGATCGCGGTCTGCCGCGGCCTGCTCCCCGACGGTGCCACGCTGCTGATGTTCGACGAGCCCACCTCGGCGGTCGACCCGCTCGCGGAGGACCAGTTGCTCTCCCACCTCGCCTCCTGGTCGCGCCGCTCGGCCCGCGCGCACGACGGCGTCGCGGTCGTGGTCACCCACCGGCTGTCACTGGTGAAGGAGGTGGACGAGGTGATCCTCCTGGACCGGGGCCGCGTAGTCGCCGTCGCCCCGCACGAGGAACTCCTCGAACACCCGCTGTACCAGGGGCTGTACGGAGCCCAGCAGCGGGCCTACACACCGGGATCGGCCGGAGCCACGGCCGTCCCCGCCCGGGCCGGAACCCCTGTCCAGGCCGGCACCCGTGCCCGGGCCACCCAGGAGAACGAGGAAAGCCGATGATCGGAACGTTGATGCACAGCTCGCTCCTGCGGCGCGGCGACGCGACCGCCGTGGTGGGCGCGGACGGCACCGAAATGGACGCGACGAGCCTGCACGAGGCGGCGGTCCGCCTCGCCTCGGCGCTGCGGGCCGAGGGCGCGGGGCCCGGGGAGGCCGTGGCGATCGCCCTGCCGCAGAGCGTCGAGCAGGCCGTCGCGCTGGTCGCCGTCGCCTACACGGGTGCCGATTTCGTCCTCGTGGACCTCGATGCCCCGCCCGCGCGCAGCGCCCGCTTCCTGGACCTCGTACGGCCCCGGTGTGTCGTCGTCGACCCCGGCCTGCCGGGCCCCGGCGGTGAACACCTGGCTCCCGGCTCCGCGGTGGTCGTCCCGGTCCGGCCGGAGGGGCACACCGGGGGCCCCCGTGTCGAGCCCTCGTTCACGCCGAGCGGCTACTACATCCAGACCAGCGGCACCACGGGCGAACCCAAGGTGCTCCGCATCGACGGCACGGCCTTGGAGAACCGCTTGCGATGGGGGCAGAGCGTCTACCCGCTCGCCCTCGACGACGTGGTCCTCTCGACCTCCCGCCCCAGCTTCGACTTCTACGTGTGGGAACTGGCCGCCGCCCTGTGCTTCGGCGCCAGGCTGGTGCTGACCAGCGCCTTCGAAGCCGCGGGCGCGGACGCGCTGTTCGCCCGGTGCAAGGACGAAGGGGTGACGACGGTCCACTTCTTCCCGCGCATGCTCGACGAGTTCAGCGACCTGGCCGCGCAGTCCTCGGGCTGTCCCACGCTCCGCCGGGTGTTCTCAGGGGGCGCACCGTTGCCCGGCACGACACTGGCGAAGGCCCGGGCCGCCCTGCCCGGCACGGTGCTGTTCAACCAGTACGGGCCCGCCGAGTGCTGCATCGACGTCTCCTGGCTCGAGTGCGAGGCCGGCCATGAGCGGCACACGACGGTGCCCGTCGGCCGTCCCGTCGACGACACCACCCTGACCGTGGTCGACGGGGCGCTGCGGCCGGTGCCGTCCGGGACCGTCGGGGAGATCCTGGTCGGCGGGATCGCGGCCCGCACCACACGGGTGATCTCCGGCGGGACGGCCGACGCGTTCGTCACGCTCGACGGGGCGGGCGACTCTGCGGGGTCACCCGGCGCGCGGCGCCACATGGCCTACCGAACCGGTGATTTCGGCTACCAGGACGCGGACGGTCTGCTGCACTACGTGGGCCGCACCGACTCCCAGTTCAAGATCCACGCAGCGCGTGTCGACCTCACGGAGGTGACTGCGGTGGTGCGCGGGATCGACGGTGTGACCGACTGCCATGTCTATCCGACGGAGGGCCGAGGCGGAGAGGTCGCCCTGGGCGCGGTGATCGAGTCCGCGACGCTCACCCGGAGCGCGTGCCGGAGCCGGCTCGCGACGGTGCTGCCGCTCCACATGGTGCCGACCGCCGTCGACGTCGTGGAGAGCCTGCCGCGCACGTCCAAGCTGGAGGTCGACGTCGCCCGCCTGACCGACATGTGCGGTCTGCGGGTGCTGCGCCGCGACATCGGGGCGGCCCCGGCCTCCACCCCCGGCCCCGTCGTCCGGGCGGCCGGCGCATGGGCGCGGATCCGGCCCGCGTCGCTGCCCGAGCAGCGTCTGATCGGCATACGGCGCACCCCGGGACGCCCGTCCCACCTCACGGTGGCCAACCACCTGGTGATCCAGGGCTCCCTGGACGTCGGCCGCCTCACCGAAGCCCTGCGCCGGCTCGTGGCTCGCCACGCCATGCTGCGCACGACCTACGCCGAACTCGACGGCCGAGTGGCAGCGGTGGTCCATGAGCAGCCCGCGCCCGATGTGGTGGAGATTCGCGACCTGGCGGACGCGGTCGACGACGCGACCGCCTCGATCCACCTCCAGGACGCCCTTGCCCGTGAGGCGGACCTGTTCTCCGCCCCGGACCGCCAGAGCATGATGCGCGCCGTGCTCCACCGCCGCGCCGACGACCTCTTCTCCCTCCTCCTGGTCTTCGACCACATCGCGATCGACGAGCGTTCCAAGGCGATGCTCCAGGAGGAGCTGACCGTCCTCTACCGCGGCGACGGCGAGAAGCTGGACCCCGCGACCCCCTACGACCCGGCCCGCGTCCGCAGCGACTTCTCCCCGGCCCGTGAGATCCCCGCCCTGGTGGCAGCCCTGGACCCGCTGCCGCCACGCGTCCTGCCCAGCCCCGACCCGGTCGCCGAACCCGACGCCTTCCGGGCCGGCTCGCACGAGTTCACCCTCCTCGCCGGCCGGGGCCCGGAGCTGGACGGCCTGGTCCGCCGCCTGCGCTGCACCCGGTTCGAATTCCTCCTGGCCACCTTCTTCCGGGCCATGAAGACGTACACCGGGCAGCACGACATCCTCGTCGTCGTTCCCGCCGACACCCGCAACACCGTCGAGGACTTCGAGACGGTCGGCTTCTTCCAGAACCTGATACCGGTGCGCTCCCGCACCGCCGCCACCGCGAGCCCCCGGACACTCGTCGACGACTGCAAGCGTGCCGTCCGGGCCGCCCTCGCCCACCGCGACTACCCGGTGGCCCGCTTGGCCGAGGAGTTCCGCGACCCGTCCGTCACCGTCCCCCGCCGCAACCCGATCTGGCAGATCGCCTTCGTCCACACGGCGGACGCGGTGGACGCCAACTGGACCCTCGACGGCCTCACCGTCACCGACGCACCACTCGAACTCCGCGAGGTCGGACTGGAGTTGAACGTGGAGATCTCCGACACCCCGGCAGGTCTCGCCGCCGCGTTCCGTTACGCCGCGGGCGCGCTCTCCCCGTCGGACGCCACACGCCTCGCGGGGCTGTGGGACGAGGCGCTCACATGGGTACTGGAGGGTGCGCGGGCGGTGGAGGTCACGACGGCCTGACCACATGAGGTGTGGCGGCTGCCGGGGGCCGCACGCCAAGCGGCACCGGCCGCGGCACAGCGGTGGACCACGCCGCCACGGACCGCGGCTCCGGTCGATACACGATGGACGTACCCGGAGGCCGGGCGGCCGGCGGAACCCGGCCGGGCCGGGGGGCACCCGGCAGCCGGCCCCGGGGCTTCCTCCAGCATCGTGTCCCCGGCCGCCGCAGCCGCCGTCCGCACTGCCTGACACTTGCCGCCGCCACCGCTGGCGCCGGCACGCTCCACACGGTCCGTGGTTCAGTCCGCGCGGGGCTCATCCGGCGGGTCGGCGGTGGCGGCCGCGTCCCTCAGCGCGTCCAACAGGCCCCGCAAGGACGGCTGGTCGAGGGCGATCTCCCGGACGACCGCCGAGATCACCCGGACCGGTTCGGGGTTGCGGACCGGGCGCACGACGACGCCGGGGTGCTGGTTGCGCAGTCCCAGCCTCGGCATCAGTCCGACACCGAGGCCGGCCGCGACGAAGCCCTGCGCGGTGGCGTAGTCCTCGCTCCGGATGACGAAGTCGGGGCTGAAGCCGGCTGCGGCGCAGGAGTCGATCACGGGTTCCAGGCAGGGGCCGGGCGGCTCACTGCCCACCCACTGCTCGCCGGACAGCTGGCCGAGGTCGATCACCTCCGTGTCGGCGAGTGGATGACCGAGCGGCAGAACGGCCGCGTACGGGTCGTCGGCGAGGCGGATGAGCCGGAAGCCGTCGCCGCTGAAGTCCCGCGCCTGCACGACGACGGCCAGGTCGGCCCGGTCCTTTGCCACTCCCTGGAACGGGTCCTCGGAGTCGACGAGTTCCAGGTCGACGCGGACACCGGGGTGCTCGGCGCGCAACCGGGCGAGGGCGGGCGCCACCAGCGTGGAACCCGCCGTCGCGAAGTAACGGACCGACAGACGGCCGGTGCGCCCGGCACGGAGATCGGCGAGAGCGGTCTCCGCCCGGGCGACCGCCGAGCTGATCAGGGCGGCGTGCTCGGTGAGCAGCAGGCCGGCCGCCGTGGGCCGTACACCGCGGCCGACCCGCTCCAGGAGCGCCGTACCGGCCTGCTTCTCCAGTGCGGCCATCTGCTGGCTGACGGCGGACGGCGTGTAGCCGAGGTGCGCCGCCGCCGCGGTCACCGTGCCGCTGGTGACCACCGCGCGCAGGACCTGGAGTCGCCTCACATCAAGCATGTAGCACAGCTTAACAAACCAGGTAGAACCATTTGCTTGTCCTCAAAGCCAGGGCGAGGCACATTCGGAGGGCCCGGGCCGGACCGCACTCCGGCCCGTTCGTCGAACCGAACGCCCGACCACATGGAGGAAGCGTCGTGAACAGCAGTACGGGGAGTCTGCGGGGCGGAATGCGGGTGGCGGTTCTCGCCCTGCTGTGGGGATCGACCTTCCTGTGGATCGAGCTGGCGCTACGAGGGCTCTCTCCGCTCCAGGTCACGCTTGTCCGCTGCGTCCTCGGCGCGCTGGTGCTCACCGCCTTCTGCTACGCGACCGGACGACGACTGCCGCAGGGTCGTGGGCTCTGGCGCCACATCTTCGTCGCGGGCTTCTTCTGCAACGCGCTGCCCTTCGCGCTCTTCAGCCTGGGCCAGCAGACCGTCGGCTCCGGCCTCGCCGGAGTCCTGAACGCCACGACCCCGCTCTGGTCGCTCGCCCTCGGCCTGGCCCTCGGCTCGGAGCGCGGACCGCGCCCCGTACGCCTCGCCGGACTGTTGCTCGGCTTCGGCGGCACCGTGGTCATCTTCGCGCCCTGGCAGACCACCGGAGCCACCGGCTGGGGCGCCCTCGCCATCCTCGGCGCGGCCGCCAGCTACGCCGTCGCGTTCACGTACATGGGGCGCACCCTCGTCGGCAAGGGCATCCCCACCATCTCGCTCTCCGCAGCCCAGCTCGTCGCCGCGAGCGGACTGACCGCCGTCGCCATGCCGATCGGCGGCCTGGAGTCGATCGACGTCGGCCCGACCGTCCTGGTCGCGGCCGTCGTTCTCAGCGTCTTCTGCACCGCGATCACCTTCCACCTCACCTACCGGATCATCAACGACGAGGGCGCCACCAGTGCCGCCGTGGTCGGCTATCTGCTGCCCGTCGTCTCCGTCCTCCTCGGGGCGGTCGTCCTGGGAGAGGACCTCAGTGTCCGGGTGGTCCTGGGCATGGCCGTCGTACTCGCCGGTGTCGGGATGACGCGGCACAAGGGGGCGTTGGACAGGCATGCGCCAGGACTCAAATCGGAATTGAGCCCTCGCTCAAGCTGAACAGAGAAGCGAGCGTCTCTGATCGCCTCGTCCTGGGCCTGACGCTGCCGCCGCACCTCCGCCGTGTGCGCGTCGGCCACAGTCGTCGGCTCGACGGCGTGTTTCGCTCGGTCCGCGGTCCTGCCGTGCAGCGGCGAGAGTACGGCTCGGCCGGTCGCCCGATGCGTAACCGGCCGCACGCGACCTCGCGGCAGGTGAGGTGTCGGCCGCCCGGTCACTTGGCGAGGAAGGCGAGGAGGGCGTCGGTGACTTCCCTGGCGTGGGTCCACAGCAGGCCGTGGGGTGCGCCGTCGATGACGACGTAGTCGGCCTGCGGGAGTGCCTGGTGGAAGAGTTCTCCGGTGGCCTCGATGGGCAGGACGCGGTCGGCGGTGCCGTGCAGGATCAGCGCCGGAACGTCGATCTTGGGCAGGTCGGCACGGAAGTCGGTGGACCAGGTGGCCACGCAGGCCAGGGAGGCGTACGAGGAGGCGCCGGCGGCGACGTTCCAGCTGTTGCGGACGGCTTCCTCGCTGATGCGGGTGCCGAGGTTCTCGTCGAGGTTGTAGAAGTTCTCGTAGAACGCGGTGAAGTAGGCGTAGCGGTCGGCGGTGACGGCACCTTCGATGTCCTTGAAGACGGTGCCGTCGACGCCGCCGGGATTGTCGTCCGTCTTGAGGAGGAAGGGTTCGAGGGAGGCGAGGAAGGCGGCCTTGGCGATCCGAGCGGAGCCATAGGTGCCCAGGTAACGGCCGACCTCACCGGTGCCCATGGAGAAGCCCACGAGAACGGCGTCGTTGAGGTCGAGGGTCTCCAGGACGATGTTCAGGTCGGCGGCGAAGGTGTCGTAGTCGTAGCCGGTGGTGGGCTGGCTGGAGCGGCCGAAACCGCGCCGGTCGTACGTGATCACGCGGTAGCCGGCCGACAGGAGTGCGGCGGACTGCTTCTCCCAGGAGCGGCCGTCGAGCGGGTAGCCGTGGATCAGCACGACCGGCTGCCCAGTGCCGTGGTCCTCGTAGTACAGCTCGATGCTGGTCGAGTTCTCGTGGTCGACGGTGATGAATGCCATGGTGGTTGCTGCCTTCCGGTTGAATGCGTCTGATGGTGAAGTGCCCGATCGGGCACGGCTGTGGGGCTGCGGTGAGGTGCGTCGAGCGGCAGGGCGGGGCCGTCGGTCATCGGACCGTGCGGGCCGCCTGCTCGACGATGCGGGTGACGGCTTCGGGGCGGGATACGGATACCGCGCACGACGCGTCGATGGTCGTCGTGCGGGCCTTGACACGGGCCGACATGTAGCGCTGGGCGGCCACGGGGATGTTGCGCTCCTCCGTGGTGACCAGCCTCGCCGTCTCACCCGGGGGGCCGGGGGGCCGGGGGGCCGGGGGGCCGGGGGGCCGGGGGGAGCGTCCTTCGTCCTGTCCTACGAGGGGACGACCGGACCGGTTCACCCGAGAACGGGCCGCTCGTCCGCGGCCGTGCCCTGACCACCCCCGGATCGCCCGGCTCCGCCTCATGGTCCGCGCGCTCCTGCCCGCTCGGGCACTCCTCACCGACTCCGAGGGCCAATGCCCCCGTCCTCCCGCTCGTCGCCACCATCCCGGCCGGCATCGTGCTGTTGCTCGTCCGGCCCGAAGGTGCCGCGGCGCTCTGACTCCCCGTCGCTCCCGGAGCCGGGCAACGCCCTGGTCGGGTCGTGCGCCCGCGCCCCGCACAGGGGGGTGGGGGCAACCACCCACGGAGAGCGGCGTCCTGAAGCACCGGGTCCACAGCTCCGCACATCACGTCTCCGGTCGAGCACCGGGGCCGGGTCCGTCTCAGTCGGTGGATCCCAAGACTTCGTAGACACGCTTGATGTAGCTGTGGGTGCGCTCCGACCCGAGGATTCCGTCGCCCACCCGGTTCATCGTGTACGAGAACGTGACACGCCGGTCGAGGTCCATCATGACGATCGAACCGCCCCGGCCGACCCAGAAGCAGATCTTGCCGGTGGGCATGTGCGGCATCGTCCTGGGGTCGGCGAGCGCGTAGCCCATGCCCCAGCGCACAGGTACGCCCAGGAACAGGTCGACTCCTTCGGCCTGTACGTCGAACACCTTGTCCACGGTCTCCGCGGAGAGGAGCCGGGAGCCGTTCACCTGGCCGCGCCGCGAGATGACGGAGAGCGCACGGGCCATGCCTCGCGCATTGCCGTATCCGTTGACGGCTCCGAGTTCCGCAGAGCGCCACCGGGGGGTGTCGACGTGCTCGTCACGGGCGGGGCTTCCGAGCAGAGTCCTGGTGAAGATCCCCTCGGGATCAAGGCCGGTGGGTATACCGGATAGCTGCGATGGGGCCACCAGATCAGCGATACGCGGCCAGTCGGCCTGGCGCGCACCGATCTGGACATCGGCTTGTGCCGGCTTGGCGATCTCGGTGTCGACGAACTCTTTCAGGGTACGGCCGCTGACCCGCCGGACAAGCTCTCCCACCAGCTGTCCTTGAGTCTGCACGTGGTAGCCCGAAGCGGAGCCCGGTTCCCACCAGGGCGCCTGAGCGGCCAGCCGGGCACTCGCGGTCGGCCAGTCGTACAGATCTTCCATGGTGAAGGGCTGTTGCCAGCCTGAAAGTCCCGAGGTGTGGGCCAGGACGTGCCGCACCTCGATGTCCTGCTTGCCCTGGGCAGCGAACTCGGGCCAGTAGTGCGCGACCGGGCGGTGAAGGTCCAGTGCTCCCCGGTCGACGAGGACGAGGGCCGCGAGGTTGGTGAGGGTCTTGGTGGTCGACCACATGCCGACCAACGTGTCCCGGTGCCAGGGCAGGGTCCGCGCCTCGTCCGTATGACCACCCCACAGATCGACTTCCATGACTCCGTCCACATCGACCGCGATCGACGCCCCCAACTCCTCACCGGCCTCCAGGTGCGTTGCCAGCGCCGCTCGAACCGGTTCGAACCGGGCAGTACTCGTTCCCTCGACGATGACCATGCTCTTTTCCCCACTCTGGAAGACGACCGTTCGATCACCCAACGGAATGAACGTCACACCGGTTCACGCACCGCCGCAGGTCATGACATCTGCTCACATGCCCGTCGCCGACGACAAAGGGCACGGTGTTTCTGCCCCGCGCAGCCACCTTCGGCCTCGCCCGCTGACCGCCGCTGCCCGGACGCCCCGAAGGCACTTCGGCACAAGCGCAGCAAGGGCGGACGGCGCAGGCTGCGGCAGCGGCGGATGCGGACCGAGGGGCTCGTCCTGGACCACCTCACGCACACCGGGCTCAGCACCCACACAGCCGGCCCGCCTCATGTGCGAGAGGGCCGGCAGGCGCACGGCGACAGCTTCCCGTCAGGTCGTTCGGGGTACGGCGTGTCCTCATGCGCCCCCGGACGGCGGAGGCGCCCCTGTCACGGCGGCGCCTCCGCGTAGCGGACGAGATCACCCGCCGATGACGTCCTGCTAATGTCCTGTCCGGTATGCGGGAAGCGGACAACGGGGTCCTCGCCGCCCCTGTCACCAGCGTCGGCCCCGTGGGGGCCGACAGGCGACCGCGCCAAGGCCCGTCAGGTGTCCGGCCGGGCCGGCCGGGTTTCCGTCACCGCGCGAACGGGTCCCCCACATGCCGGGCCGTGGTCAGGTGTGTGTCCCCGAAGGTGGACGCCGTCGAGGGGGATTCCGGGTGGGTGCGGTGACAGCTGTGGGGCAAGGTCTTGACTTCGGACTGCTGGGTCCGCTGGAGGTACGGCGGGCGGGCGCGATACTCGACCCGGGGCGGCGCAGGCAGCGACTGCTGCTGATCCGCCTGCTGCTCGCCGACGGCCGGGCGGTCTCTGCGCAGACCCTGTGCGAAGAACTGTGGCCCCAGCAGCCGGGACGGGCGCCGGGCGCAGCGCTGGGATCGCTGCACGCCCATGTCAGCAAGGTGCGTGCGGTCCTGGAACCCCAGCACCTCCGCCGACGGGGCGTCTTCGAGACGCTGGTCACCGAACCCCTTGGTTACGCCCTGCGTGTGCCGCCCGAGAACCGTGACACCGTACGTTTCGAGCGGGCCGTTGCCCAAGCACACCGGTTCATGGACCAAGGCCGACCCGACCGTGTCGTGGAGGAAGCGCAGAAGGCCCTGGACATGTGGCGCGGCACGGCGTTCGCCGACGCCGCGCAGCATCTGTTCGCCACCCACGAGACAGCACGCCTGGAAGAGCTGCGGCAGGCCACCCGCGAGATCCGCACCACTGGCCTCCTCCTGCAAGGCCGGACGACCGAAGCCCTCAACGCGGCACAGGACATGACCACGCAGCATCCCCTGCGGGAAACCGGCTGGGCTCTGCTACTGCGGGCCCTGTACCTCGCCGGGCGGCACCCCGAAGCGCTTCAGCGCTACGCCGACGTGCGCCGGCACCTCGCCGACGAACTCGGCCTCGAACCGGGCCCACCCCTGCGCGCCCTGCACCAGGGCATCCTCCACCACGACCTGCCACCCCTGCACTCAGCCGGCGAACTGAACCGATTCGGTGCGGCATCCGTTTCCAACGCGGTCACCGGGCACGGCCGCCGCCCGATCGGGACCACCACGTCCGGGGCGCCGGGCGGCGTCGAAGCCACCTCGTCGATCGTCCCGGCCGCCGGCCACCCCGACGGCAGTGATGCTGAGTCCGACACATGTGGCGTACCGGCCGTGGACGGTGGGAGAGAGGTGTCTCCGCCCCTGGCCCGTCCGGCGCAACTGCCGCGCAGCCTGCCGGTGTTCGCGGGTCGGGCGGCTGAAGGCGCGTGGCTGTCCGCTGTCAGCGGTACACCGGGCCGCCCGGGGCCGACCACTGCCCCTGTCGTGGTCATCAGCGGTGCTCCCGGTGTCGGCAAGACCACCTTCGCCGTCCACCACGCGCACCGCATCGCCACCTCGTTCCCGGACGGACAGCTCTTCGTCAACCTGTGTGGATTCCACCCACACGCACCCGCCATCGAACCCGGTATCGCCCTGCACGGCTTCCTCACCGCCCTCGGCGTTCCCGCCCCGCGCATCCCCGAAGACACCGAAGACCGGAGCACACTCTTCCGCAGTCTTCTCGCCGACCGGCAGATCCTCCTCGTCCTGGACAACGCCCGCGACGAGCAGCAGGTGCGTCCGCTGCTTCCCGCAGGAGCGGGCTGCCTCACCCTGATCACCAGCCGCAACCAACTTCCCGGCCTGATCACCACCGACGGCGCCAAGCCTCTCCGGCTCCCACTACCCTCACAGACCGAGGCGCACCAGGCCCTCGAGCGACGTCTGGGAACCGAACGACTCGCCGCCGAGCCCGCCGCCACAGTCGACATAATCCGCCTGTGCGGACGGCTTCCCCTGGCGATGGCCGTGGTCGCCGCCCGCGCGGAGCTCGATCCCTCACTCCCCCTCCACGCCGTGGTCGAGGACCTGCAGCACACCCACGGCGGCCTCGACGCGTTCGCCGGCTTCGACACCACCACCGACGTGCGCAACGTCTTCTCGTGGTCCTACCAGTCATTGGACGAACACACCGCGCGGCTCTTCCGCTTGATGGCCCTGCACCCCGGCCCCCACATCACCGCCCCCGCCGCCGCCAGCCTCGCCGGCCTTCCCCTCTCCAGGACCCGCCGTGCACTCGCCGGACTGCTCAGCTCCTGCCTCGTGGAACAACCGCTGCCCGGCCGCTACAGCCTGCACGACCTCCTACGCGGCTACGCCACCGAACTCACCCACACGCACGACACCGGCCAGGGACGCCATCACGCCACTCTCCGGGTCCTGGACCACTACATGTTCACCGCCTGCGAAGCGAACGAGCTCCTCAAACAGGACACACCACCCGACCTCGAACTCGGTTCGCCCCACTCGGGTGTCACCCCGGAGGAGCTCACCACCGTCAAGCAGGCGACCCGGTGGCTCGCCGCCGAGCACCGCGTGCTGACCAGTCTGCTCCATACTGCTGTCGGCCAGAAGCTCGACCATCAGACCACCGGGCTTGCCTGGTCGCTCAAGGAGTACCTCAACCGCCAGGAATTCTGGCCCGAAGCCATCACCGCCCTGACCCCCGCACTCGAAGTGGCCCGACGCCGGAAGAACCTTCTTGAAGAAGGCCGTTGTCTACGCCACCTCGGTGGCATCCACGGCTATCTCGGCCATCAGGAACAGGCTCTGCACCACCTGCGACGCGCAACAGAGATCTTCGAAGAGCTCGACGACATCGGTGAACAGGCACGAGCCCACTACGTCATGGCGTGTGCGCTTTTCCTGTTCGGGCGCACCCAGGACGCTGTGGTGTCCTCCGAGCGGGGACTGGAACTCTCCCGGGACACAGGCGAAGAGCTGTGGCTGGCCGAGTGCCTCCTCGAGCTCGCCTGGTTCCATTCCAACCTGGGGCATCTGGAGACGAGCCTTCTGTACAGCGAAGAGGGCATCGCCTTGTTCCAGCGCCTCGACGCACCGTGGCAGCTCGCCCAAGCATGGGACATCCTGGGCTACAACCTCCGTCTGCTCAGCCGTTATGAGGACTCGGTAGCCACCTACCAGCGGGCGACGCGGGCTTTCGACGAACTGGGCGATCACAGAAATGCCATCGGCACAAGGATGCGGCTCGGCGACACCCGGCTGGCCATGGGCGACCGGGAAGGCGCACGAGCGGACTGGGCCGGCGCCCTCGAGGGCGCCGACGCGCGGGAGATGTCACACAGCGCCCAGCAGATCCGTGACCGGCTCACCGCCCTCGACATGGATGAGGACCCTACGCCCCCCGTGCCGGAGAGGGCGGTCGGGAATCACGAGCTCCCGGTTCCGCGGAACAGTGATCCTGCGCTTTGAGTGTCGGCTCGGATGTCCAGCGGATGGTCACTCGTCTGCGAGTGCGCCGGGGCCGTTCCGGACTGCCCACGTCGTCGTCCATTTCTCAGTACGCACCGTGCGGCAGGCCTCTCCTCGGAGTCGCGAGGGTGGATTACGGCGAACTCCGGATGCCGACTGTGGCGGCAGCGGCATGACAGACGCCATGGGGGTACCGGGTCGCAGACCGTAGGGGCCGCAAGGGCCTGACCGGAATGGGCCACCGGTAAGGGTCCGAGACTTCTCAGCTGTCACGGACGGCTCCGGCCACCGGCTGGGCCGTCCGGGTCAGCGTCTGCCCCGACGTCTGAGGACCGGCCGGTGCGGCAAGACCCCCCGACGGGTGACTACTGCACGCACTGGAAGCCGGCCGAACGGCCGTTCCGAACGTCTGTCCCTCCGCTGTGACACCTGCGCGGCGGACAGCGAACGACGGTACTCAGGACGAGTCGTCAGCGAGGTCGTCGCGGACACTCGGGTGGCAGCGACTGCCCGTGCCCCGGAGACGCTGTGCGTTCCGGGGCACGGCTTCGTGCCGAGCGCCAGGGGTCAGCGGACCTGCAGAATGTGCAGCGTGGCGTTGAGCCCCTCGACGTCTCGAACGCCTGACCACTTCGGCACGACCACCACGTGATCACCGAGAAGCATCTCGATGTTGTTGTTGCCGGAGGTGACCCGCGAAACCCTGGGAAGTCCGGGAGCCATGACGCCCGCGTTGGCGAAGCACGCGGTCTGGTTTCCGTCGTACCAGACCTTGACCAGGTCGGTTCGGTCGCCACAGGCGGTTTGATTGACCGCGGCAGCCGGCGAGGCGGGCAGAAGAGCGGTCAGGGCGCCTGCTGCCAGGACGAGTCCGAGCCGGGAGACGGTGCGCTTCATGAGTGCTTTGTCCTTCCGAGAGTTGGGGTCGTGCGGAGCGGGACGATCGGAGCCGGAGCCGCCCACCACCTCGCGTTCGCATCGAGACCAGTCCACCGGCACGCAGAGTGGCGGAACGGATGAACGGTCAGTGGTGTGCGGCACACGGCACGGTCGGCAGGCGCGGGATACGCCTGCCCCACAGGCCTGCATGCGTGGGCGTCCGTCTGCTCAACGGCACGCGTCGGGCTTCGGTTCACACTGCGGGTGACAGCCGAGCCGGCCACCCGCACCACAGGAGCTGACAGGGCTGTGGACCGTCGACGGCCGCACCTCGGACCCGGTGCGTGAACGGACCGAGGGCGTTTCCTCCCGCACGTGCAGCTCCTGCTGCGTACATGGCGGTGCGTGAACCGGTCCTGCCGTCTGCTCGTCCTCCGAGGAAAGGTCACACGTACCTCGCTGCCCGCTTCCCGGCCCCCGGCGACCGAGTGGTCTCAACCGTGCCGTTCCCTCTCAGGAACGCGCCCGCTCAGGAGCGCAGGCGTGCGGCAGGTCGGGGCGCCCTCACGTGCTGAGATGGTCGAACGGATAGCTCCCGACGGCCTCAGGACGACACGCCGCCGACGTCGTCCTTGGCTCCGTCTGCCCTGCCTTCCGTGCGGGGCATTTGCCGGTGCGACACCCACGCCGTGCCGACACCGACGGGCAGGTCCCGGTGCCGTCGGGCTGACGAAGGAGCCTGCGGCGCCGATGTCGGCCAAGGCACGGGGCAGCAATCGGCTCACGACAGATCTTTACGGGGCCGCTCGCGGTCCTTCTGTGGACGCCGGCCCCCCGTCGGCCCCACCTGCAAGCCCGACCCTGGCTCTTCGGACGAATGAGAGACAAGAACGATGCCCCAGATGGACAACACGGATCCGGCCGGAAACCCGGCGAGCGGCGGGAGACGCCCCCGGCCCATCCCGTTGCCGGTCCGGAAGCCGTCGGCGGAGCCGGCAGGGACGCACGCCGAGACCCAGCCACCCGACGAGGCACAACGTGCCGACGTCGTACGGGCGCTGCGGGCGACTCGCCGTGCGGCGTCCACCACATCCGGCGCTCCGGTCCGCGCAGCGCGCCCTTCCGGTGCCGGGGACCCACCCCCGCCGCACGGCCTCCCATCCGAGGAAGGTGAGACGTCGCCGTCCACCCTTCCGCGCAAACCGATACTCATCGCGGCGTTCGCCGGCGTCGTACTGGTATGTGGGGCGCTCCTGCTGTCCGGGCTCGGGGCGGACAGGACCTCCCCCACCGCGTCCCCTTCCGGTCGTGACAACTCGCGTGCACACAGCACACATATCGAAGTCGCCCCTGCCGACGGCGGGGCGAGGAACAGCGCGGAGCCCGCAGAGGAAAAGCGGAAGGGCGGCGACACGGGGGAGGTCTCCGCAGACGTCGCGGAGAAGGACCAAGAGGAGCGGAAGGGCAAGCAGAACAGCGGGACGGACGCGTCCGGAGACGCCGGCGGGGCCTTGCCCGATACCTCGGACGCCGACACGAAGACGTCCAGCGACAAGGTGGCCGCTGACTCGAAGGACGGTACGGTGGCCGGTCGGACGCTGACCGGCCTGCAGTCGGGCAAGTGTCTCTCCGGAGGAAGCGCCGGGGCCCGATTGACCATCCGCACCTGTGACGGAGCCGCCGATCAGCGGTGGGACTTCCGCCCGGACGGGACGGCCCGTTCGCAGGGACTGTGCATGGACCTCGTCGGGGCCTCGAAGGACAACGGGGCGGCCATCCAGGTGGCCGCCTGCACCGGGGCAGCCGCTCAACAGTTCCACCTGAACGCGACCGAGGACTTGGTGGCCCAGTACGCCGGCAAGTGCGTGGACGTCTACGACAGCCGGTCCGCCGACGGAACCCCGGCCGTCCTGTGGCCCTGCACGGGCGCCGCGAACCAGACCTGGGCCCGCCAATAGGAGTGCAGGACGAAAACTGCCACGCGGAGCCGGCCCGGTCTCGTCGATGCGCCGGCGCACTCTCCCGATCACCGGGGAAAGCGCCTGCGCCGATGCCTCGACGGCGTCTCTGTCCTTGGCCAGGCCTGACGGGAGAGCCGGCACGCCGCTGGTTCCCGCTGTGGTCACGTCCCGTCCGTCCGGGCTGACCCCCATGGCGGCAGCGCGCTCGGACACTGTGTCGGCGTAGTTCCGAGCGACGGTGGCGGCGGGCAGTGACTGGGGCAGCCCCCCACACGACCCACCTGCACGCGTACTTCAGGTGCGTCGTGCTTACCGGCCTGGACCACAGGCCCCGTTGACGACAACGCGACCGGGGCCGCGCCACGGTCACACCCCCAGAATCCCCTGCTTCTCCAGCGCTCGGCGCAACGCCCGCATCGCGTAGAAGGCTCGGCTCTTGACGGTGCCGGCCGGTATGCCGAGGTGCTCGGCCGCTTGGGCGACGCTGCATTCCAGGTAGTACATGAGACAGATGACGGTTCGCTGCTGTTCGTTCAGCTCCCCCAGGGCCTGCGAGACCACGTGCGAGTCGATCGTGGACGCCGTGTTGTCGCTTGAGGCGTCCAGCTCCTCGACGGGCATGTGCTCCGACGGCCTCACCCGGCGTGCCCGGTGATGGTCGATGACGAGATTTTTGGTCACGGTGAACAACCACGGCCGAAGGCCTTCGTTGCGGGTGCCCAGGAACCGGGCGTGTTTCCAGGCGCGGGCCGCGGTCTCCTGGAAGATGTCCTCCCCCTTGTGCCAGTCACCGTCCAGCAGGCGCGCGGCGTACCGGACGAGCAGAGGGCCGTACTGGTCGTAGATGTCTCTGATGAAGGCGTCGTGGTCAGCGTCGGATGTGAGGTTCCGATCATGTGACCAAGTCGGAGCGGGGGCGGTGGTCCCCGTTTCCATGATCCCGTTCATACGTGGCGCTCGATCCTGTCCAAGTGTTCCGTGGCGTGTTCACCCGCATGCCGCACGGACGAACGGCTCACACACTCGCCGGAAGCCCTTGGCGAGACCTTGTCGCTCTCTTGCCGTTCCGTAGGGGCCGGAGTATTGCTCCGGCCCCTACGGAAGGGAGATGACTACTTCTCGAGCCGCTCGTACACCTCGACGGCTGTGATCAGATGGCCGACTGCGTTGGGATGTGCGGATCCGGGCGTCTGCGGCAGCAGCGGGTTGATCCACTGCCCGGAGGAGGGCCGGCACATGTCGTGGCCCCGGAACACCGACGAGGTGTCGACGAACTCGGCCTGCTCGGTGAGGGCTACCAGCTCCAGCATGAGGTTCAGCCGGTTGGTGGTCTGATGGAGCCAGGTGACGTCACCCTCGGCCAGGGGTACGGAGGAACCGCAGGTACTCCCGTCGGCGGGAAACGGGTTGGGGTATCCGACCACGACGACACGCGCCTGAGGGCTGCGCCGCTCGATGTCGGCGAGCATGTCCGGCAGGCGGGTGTTCAGCCTCGCGAAGCCCGCGTCCACCTCCTTCGCCGCCGTGTCCCGGCAGGGAGTCCCCTCCCGGGTGGTGAGACCGGCCAGGACGCACCTGGTGATCACGTCGGAGAACCCGAGGTCGTTGCCGCCGAGCGTGACGGTCACCAGGTCCGTGTCCCGGGTGAGGGCGTCGACCTGGGGCGCGGATGATCCCTCGTGGTTCCACAACGAGCGCGTGGTGGCTCCGCTGCACGTGGCGTCCTTGAAGACGGAAGGCTTGTACGTCTCGGCGATCCACGCCGGGTAGCTGCCCTTGGAACGCATGCACTCCGCGTCCGTCTGCTGGGACAGACCTGTCCCAGCGGCGTAGGAGTCACCGAGGGCCACGTAATGGCTGACGGACCGCTGCCCGGAGACATCGGCCGCGGTGGCCGGAGCGGTTCCTGAAGTCAGCAACGAGGCAGTGACCACAGCAGCCGTCACCATCCCCTTGCGGACTGTCGAGTACTGGTGGGAAAGGGCCATGAAATCCCCTTGAGATGGAAAGAGGCCGCACAAGTCGCCGGCCTGCCCTTTGCGCACGCGACGCGTGCGGGCGTGTCTTTCGTCTCTACGACAGCGGCACCCACCGGGTTCACCTCCGGCTAGCGCGCGCTTACCGGGTCGCGTCCCTTGGGTGGGGAAGGCGATCAATCGGCGGTGCCGGGCAGGAGGGTGGGGTTGTCCGGATAGACCGTGTGCGTGATCGCGTCGGAGATCGGGTGATGACCTTGGTGCCTGCAACGGACAGGGCGCCCGTGCCGTCGGGTGAGGCGTTCGAAGTCGCAACCTGTCGGTCCAGGATTCCTGTTGGTACCTCGCCGGCCTTGCCGGGCCGCGCTCACGATCCGACCGCCGCACGCACCCACCGCATCATCCGAATCGGCGAACGCCAGGGCGTCCCGATCGTCGCCGACCCCGCCTGCACCGGCGCCGGCTCCTGGGTCGCCACCGCCATCCGCGGCCCGCCCGACGGCGAACTGTCACCGACCGAACGGACGCTGAACCGGCCACTCGCCCAGGCCCGCGCTCCTGTTGAACGTGGCGTCGCCCGCAAGAAGTCCTGACGGGCGACGCCTCGTCCGCTGCAGCCCGAACCGTACGGCGGACATCGCCGCCGCGGTCCTCACCCTGGAGAGGCAACGCTGCACAGGCTCAGTGAACCCATCACAGCGACGTCATACAGCCGTGTGGACAACTGCAGCGGCGTCGGCCGCGCCCTCACCTCCGCGACACGGTGGGTGCCAGAACCGAGTGCCTGCGCCATCGCTGACGAGGACCCGCTGTCACCTCATGTGCGGCGACGGGGGCTACCAGATCCTGATCTTCGTGATCTTGTGGATAGGCGCGCCGGTGATCTTCCCATAACTCCACTTCTCAACGGTTCCGCTGGTCACCGGCGCGCCCAGCTTCGGCACGTACTCCAACGTGACCTTGTTGTTACCGGTCCAGATCTGGTCCACGCCGTAGATCGCCACGCTTTCCACGCCCGCGTTGGCGAAGCAGAGGGAGCCGCCTGCGTTGTGAAGCGTCAGGTAACCCATTTCAGAGCAACCGACGCGGTTGATGGCGGACGCTGACGAAGCAGGCAGCACAACGGCCATAGCTCCAGCCGCCGCGACTACCGCGAGGCGTGTGATGAAGCGCTTCACTGGTGAGTTGTTCCTTCCATGGTGGTGTGGTGCCGCCGAGGGCCACAGCGCACGGCGGCATCGCAGGGACGCACGCGCGTCCAACCAGCGCAACGTGGGGAAAGGCGCTCCCGTTCACCACTTGCGCGACCTTCTTCGGACGCGGTCGCGATCTCCCTAGATGTCTGTTCGCCCCTCGCCCGAAGGCGCGTCCCCACGCTCCCGGCAGAGCGCCGGACCGCTCGCGCCCCGCCGCCGGCCGGGCGCCGTCCGGCCACTCCACCTCGAGGGCCAGGAGTGTCACGGAGGTCCAGTTGGGCAAGCCGTTCAGCCCGATGATGCCGGTGCGACCGGCCCGCAGGCTGCGCGCGGCAAGGTTGGGCACCACCTCTTCCTGCAGGCCCGCCGCGCAGAACGGCTCACCCTGGCTGCCGAGATGCAGTGGCAGCTGCTGCTCGCGGCCCGAGTACAGCCTCGACGCGCAGTTGGAGCCCGCCTACGCGATCTTCGGCTCCCATGTGCCCAGGACGATGCTGCAGGAGCTGTCGGGGCACCGCGGCTCCGGGCCGGCGGCGGACGACTCCCTGGTTGTAAGCCTGGACTGGCACGGCCGCCCGGGCACCGACTGACACACAACCCGAACCAGGTTTCGAGAATCGAGCAGCATCCGATGGCGAGCGATGTAGGAAAAGTTCCCGGGTCCGCCTCCGCGCCTTCAGGGCCAGGACGTTCCCCGGGGCGCCAGAACGCTCTCCGCTCTCCCGAGGTGGCCATTGAGCGGGACACAGAAATCCGGCTGCGTCCCGCTCCCGATCCCGCTTGATCGGGGGGTGGTGCAGCGCTGGCGGCACCACCTTTCCCTGTTGGACCCGGTGGCGCCGAAGAACCGGGGTCAGCCCGCCCCGCCATCCAGCAGCCTGCTGTAGCGCAGCCGCAGCGCCCGCTCCGTGCTGGCCGCCACGGTGACGAGTGCGAGCACGGCGTTGCCCCAGCCCGGCAGATCGGCGGGCGAGGTGAAGGTCCCGACGTACTGGGCGAGGCCGTCCGGGTCCCGGGTGATCTGTTCGACGAGCTGAAGGACAAGGAGGACCAGGCCGATGACGAGCACCATCACCGAGAGGGAACCGATCGAGCGGCTCAGCGCGGGGTGCGCGCGGTCGAGGCGCGCGCGGCGTCCCTCGGCGGAGGCGGTGTCCGGGACGAGCTGGAACTCGGCCCCCTCGGCGGTGACGTAGTGGCAGCGCTTGAGCCCGAAATTGCTCGCCCTCACTTCGACGGTGCCGCCCGGGACGGGGAAGACAGCGGGAACTCTGGACTCGGCGTGGTGCCTGCCATCGAGGTACAGGTGGGCCTTGACGTGGCCGTTCGACGACTGCTTCTGATGCCTTACGTCGACGGTGCAGACCGTCTGCCGACCGTCGTCACCGATCAGCCGAAGATGGAACAGTGCGCGGGTAAACATCTGCCACCAGCGGAAACGCTTCAACGGTCGCCCGTCCCCGGGCTTGACCCGCTGCACGGCCCGACGATGTCGCCACTCCTTGAACATGTCTCCGCTCCCGCTACTCACTCGGCTCCGCCGCGCAGGCGAGGTCCTGCGGCGGGCGCTGCCCCGTGGTCAGGAACGTCGTCACCGCGTCGTTCGCGCACGAGTTGGGGCCGAACGGATAGACGCCGTGCCCGCCTTGGTCGGCCGTCACCATCGTGGCCCGCTTCCCGAACGCCCGCCGCAGCTCCTGGGCGCCGGCCAGCGGGGTCCCCGGGTCGCGCTCGTTCTGCACCATGAGCACGTTCGACGGGCCCCGATCCCCGATGGGCACCGGCGGCTCGACCCACTTGTCCGGCCAGAACGCGCACGGTCCGATGCCTGCCGCGGACCCGCCGAGCATCGGGTACCTCACCCGATCGACCGCGACATTGCGCTGATACTCCCGGACCGTCCCCGGCCAGCGCGTATCCCCACAGATCACATACCACCTGGCCGCCATGGAGTTCTCCATTCCCTCCATCGCCGGTGGGGTGTCGGGTGGCAGCGGGATGTCCTTGTCGAGCGCCTGCCACATCGCGGCCACCAGGGGCATGGACGCGTCGCTGTAGAGGCGGTCGAAGGTGAGCCCTCGGAACAGGGTCGCGTCCACGCCCTGAACCGGCTTCGCCTCCAGCCGCTTCGCGAGCTCGAAGTACTTCCCGGTCACCTGCTCCGGTGTGGTGCCCAGGCCGTACTCGGGGTGCGCCGCGGCGAACGCCGCGAAGTCCGGGAACCGTTCCTCCATCCCCCGGGCGAGCAACCGCGTGGCCGTGAGGTCGTACCCGCCGGGGCCCAGGTTGCTGTCCAGCACGATCCGGTCGCTGCGCTTCGGGAACATCGTCGTGTACACCGCCCCGAGGTAACTGCCGTAGGACCCACCGAGGTACGAAAGCTTCGGCTCGCCCAGTGCCGCCCGGATCCGGTCCATGTCACGCGCGGTGTTCGCGGTGGTGGTGTGCGGCAGCATCCACGCCGTCCGCGACGTGGCGCACTGCCCGGCGACGGTCCGTGCGTTCCCCGCCTCCCGCGCGACATCGGCCGCGGTGTGCGCGTAGGGCGGCAGGTTGCCGCGGTTGCGCTGTGCCTGCGTCAGGTCGCAGGTAACCGGCGTGCTGCGGCCGGTGCCCCGCGGGTCGAAGCCGATCACGTCGTAGGAGTCCAGCACGTCCTGCGGCAGCCCTGAGGCGGCGAGAGCGACTGGGTAGCCGAGACCCGAGATGCCGGGACCGCCCGGATTGGTCAGCAGCACACCGCGGCGCTGCGACGGCTTCCCGCTCGCCAGCCGGGAGATCGCGACGTCGATCTGCCGGCCATCGGGATTGCGGTAGTCCAACGGAACTTCGAGTGTCGAGCACTCGAGACGGGATGAAGCGGCCTCTCCGGGTGAAGCGGCGTTCTTCTCCGAGCACGGGCCCCACCGCACGGTGTCCGGCGTCGTCGCCACGGTGTCCGGCGTCGTCGCCGCGGTGCCGGGCGTCGCCACCGACACGTCCGGAAGCACGCTTGCCGCCACGGCAGACGCCGTCACCGTGGTGGCGGCAAGGGTGAGGGACAAGGTTCTCCTGCGCATCTGATGTCCTCCTGAGGGGCGCACGGGGGCGCCGAAACGGGCATGCTCGGGACAACCCCGCCGCCGGCCGTTCACACGGACCAGCACGTCGATCCGGGCGGGGTAGCGGAGACCGTGGGCGGCCAGGCCGAGCGCGTGGGGGCGAATGCTCTCCCCAGGGCGCGTGGGCACATGTGCCGTAGAGGCGAGTCTGTCGTCCGGACGGGCGTCAGGTCGTTTCTCGGTCGCGGATTCCCCCAAGATCTCCGGCCCGCTCGGTGGTCGGTTCCTTGCGGGTGTGTGCCCAGCCACCGGCCACCGTTGCGGCGAGCGCGACGAGTCCGAGGAGGATCATCTGGCCGGTGAGGCCGCCGGGGGCCCGGTTGAGGAGGCCCCACAGCGGCTCGGAGGAGCCCTGGTTGAGCAGAGCGCGGATCATCCCTTGGGCGGCCAGGGCTGTGACCACCATTCCGACCGCCTCAAGGGCCGTATAGCCGCCCTTGCGCATAGCGTTTCTCCGTCTGGTGTTCGGTTGTCTCGGCACGTGAACGAGTCTGTCCGTACGGTGCGGCAGACACATCAGCCTGGCGGCTCGCCCCGCCTTCGACCGGAGGCGGGGCGGTGATTCGACTCTGGTCGGGGGCGCATCATCCCTCGGTCGGACTCACCGGCCGCACGGCTTCGCGACAATGGCCGGGTGAACACGGACGTAGCGCCACGGCTCGTGTGGTGGCAGCAGGCATGGCGGCTGGGTGCGGCCGCGGCAGTGGGGATACCGCTCTGGCTGTCCATCGGTGTGTTGCTGCGGGGGCAGACGGACGAAACGGGCGCGTGGTTCGTCATCGGTGATCCGCTGGTGGCCTTCGGCTGCCTGACGGCGCTTCTGTGGCGGCGGCGGTTCCCGCTCGCCGTCGCCATGACGGTCGTGATCGCCTCGACCGCGTCGGCACTCGCTTCCGGCGCCGCGTTCCTGGCGCTGGTTTCGATCTCCACGCGTCGTCGTCCGGTGGAGATCGGGGTCGTCGCTCTGGCCTTGGTGACCGCGTCACAGTTCACCGGCGGGTTCTACCCGGTCCAGAGCTCGCCCGGCCTGTTGTGGTACCAGCTCGCGTTCCCGGCACTGATCGCGGGCATCGCGGTGGCCATGGGCATGGCCATCGGGGGGCGGCGCGTCGAAGTGCGGTCCTTGCGAGAGCGGGCGGAGAGCGCGGAACGTGAGCAGACCGCACGAGCGGCGCAGGCACGTGCCCTGGAGCGGAACCGGATCGCCCGCGAGATGCACGACGTACTCGCACACCGGATCTCCCTGGTCGCCATGCAGGCCGGAGTGCTGGACCACCGCAGCGGCCTCACCACGGAGGAAAGCCGCGCGCTGGTCCGCGGTATCGCCGACGGCTCCCACCAGGCCCTGGAAGAACTACGGGATGTCCTCGGCGTGCTCCGGGCCGACCCGGGCCGCCCGGAACCACCCCAACCCTCCCTCGACCGCATCCCCGAACTGATAGCCGAAGCCCGCACATCCGGACTGGACGTCACGCTCACCGGCACCGTGGCGGGAACACCGTCCGATGCCGTCGGACGCACCTGCTACCGGATCGTCCAGGAAGGACTGACCAACGCCGCAAAACACGCCCCAGGTGCGCACGTACACATCACCCTCGAAGGAACAGCCGGCGACAACCTCAGCGTCAGCGTCCACAACTCCCCTTCCACCACGGCAACCTCAGGACCACCGACATCGGGATTCGGTCTGTTGGGCCTCACAGAACGCATCAGCCTCGCCGGCGGAGAACTCAGCCACCACAGCACACCCGACAACGGATACGTCCTCACGGCGCGGCTACCCTGGCCGAACCCCACCCACGAAAAGAGAGTATGAGTGGATACCGAGCGGGAGCGGGTGCGCGTCGTCATCGTCGACGACGACCGGCTGGTGCGGATGGCCCTGCGGCTCGTCATCGACGCCGAACCGGACCTGACCGTCGTCGCGGAAGCGGCCGACGGGGACGACGCGATCACCGTGGTGGACGAGCAGCGGCCGGACGTCGTTCTGATGGACGTGCGGATGCCCGGCCGCGACGGTCTCAGCGCGACCCGGGAACTCCTCACCCGACCGGCGCCACCGCGGGTGCTCATGCTGACCACATTCGACTCCGACGATCTGGTACTCGGCGCGCTGCACGCCGGAGCACTCGGGTTCGTCCTGAAGGACACCGAACCGGCGCGGATTCTCGACGCGGTGCGGACCGTCGCGGACGGCAACTCCGTGCTGTCCCCAGCGGCCACGGCACGGGTGATCGCCGCAGCCACCAGCCCGCAGTCCTCCTACGCTCGCGAATCTTCCCGCGAAGCCGCGCGGAAACAGTTGTCCGCACTGACCGAACGAGAACTCCAAACCGCCCGGGCCGTCGCGGACGGACTGGGTAACCCGGAGATCGCCGAGCGGCTGTGCATCAGCGTCGCGACCGTCAAGGCACACGTAGGCAACCTGTTCGCCAAGCTGGGGGTCGACAACCGGGTGCAGATCGCACTCCTGGTACGTGACGCAGAGGAATGATCCAGCCGCGCGCAGAGGGACGTCGACGCTGCTCCGAGAGGGCGGGGCCGGGGCGCCGCTGCCGGCCGGACAGGGCTCCAAGATCCTGTGTGGCGTGGGCAGATCTGCACGGCCCTGCGGGGCCGGACGGTCTCGTCCGCGTCGGGTAGGCCCTTCAGCCCGTCGCGGACGAGCATGAGTACGTCGTTCACGCCGCGGTTCTTGATCTCGGTGACGATGTGGATCCAGTGCTTGGCGCCCTCGCCGCCGTCGCCGACCCGCACAGCCCGAGGATGCCCCGCCGGCCGTCCGACGGCGGAGCCACGCAAACGGGCCGGCCGGCCACCGTGCCGTTGCGGATCTTCACGTGGATCGCGTCGATGAAGGTCCACGGCGTCCAGAGACACGTTCTGCCACTCGGCCGTGCTCACACCACGGACGGGCACCAGTGCAACCGGAACCGGCCGTCATGCACCACACGGCATAACCGGCGAGCCGAAGGCGGCGCCCGTCGACCAAGCACCGGCTGCTCCGGGACAGCGGCTGCACCTGCCGTGCGGACTCCCCGGGCTCGATGGACCAGCGCGGTCTCCCGGACGCCGGCGGCCTGTGCGCGGGGCTCCTCCCGTTGGGGGCGCCCCGTGGCCGAGGACGTGTCGCCGTTCAGACGAAGGCCGTGGGAGCAGCCACATCCCTCCCACCGGACGCGGCACCACAAAAGCCCAGGTCACAGCCGTGCGAGGCGTACCCTGACGGCCGGAAGCCCCACGTTTGCCGCACCACCGCGAGGCGACCGCCACACGCGAAAACGCCCCCGGAAAACACGTCTCCCCAGGTCAGAACGATTCTGCCTGGGGATGCTGGGTGGGGCGGGTGGGACTCGAACCCAAACGAGTGACGCCTCTCACCTGCGACGATGCCGAGATAGCGGACATAGCCACCCGTTTCCATCCGGCTGCGTCCCCCTCGACCCTGCTCGGATGGGCATCGGTTAGGCGTTCGCAACACCGCTCCCATCTCCGCCTTAGGCAAGCACCGCCCCCGAGGAGCACAGGGAGAGTTTCGCCCTCAGTACCGTTGACCGCCTCCGCACTGCGGTGGACTTCACGAGCTACGGCCGATCGCTGCCCAATACTCACGGTTACATTCCGTGGTGGAGGCCCTCTGGGATGCCATCTGCCGCAGAAGCTGGCTAAGACGTGATCTGTCTGGCCTTCCTGCTGACCGAACGCGCGACCGCGACCGTGATCCGGTCGCGGTCAACATCACAAGCGCGCTTCTCGCTCAGCCTCGGCAACGACGCCGGCCCTGTGACCGCAGAGCCCGCGGGTCGCCCTCCACTGAGGTGGCCGGGTCAGCCCGGTCGACGCTCCCGATCAATGGACCGGGCACCGTGACCTTTCGATGCACGTCGAATCGATTGGATGCCCACGCCCCTGGTGCCAGCCTGATCTCGGCAACTGCAGGACCCGGCCGTCCGATATCAGGAGACCTCATGATCTTCGTCAACATCACCACAACCGACCTCGATCGCAGCAAGGCCTTTTACACGGCGCTCGGCTGCGCCATCAACCCGATGTTCACCGACGAGAACGCCGCGTGCGTCGTCTGGGACGGGAACACGAACTTCATGGTCCTCACTCACGGGCACTTCTCGCAGTTCACCGACAAGCAGATCGCCGACCCGCACACGGTCGCCCAGGTGCTGCTGTCATTCTCGCGCGACTCGCGGGACCACGTCGACGGGACCGTCGACGCCGGTGTCGCCGCGGGCGGCCGTGAGCCGCGCCCCGCGCAGGACCACGGGTTCATGTATGGGCGCTCCCTCGAGGACCCGGACGGCAACGTCCTCGAGTTCCTCTACATGGAGCCCCAGGCAGCCCAGCAGGGTCCGGAGGCGTACGTCGCCGAGCACGGCGCGGGACCGGACCTCGTTCCCGGGCGGTAACCCCCGCGCCGGCCACGGATGCGCTTGTCCACCGCGTCAGACCCGGTGGACAAGCGCATCGCCGAGCGGCGTGCGCGCGTGCAGCACACGCCGCCCGGCACGCCGGGACGCGATGAGCCCGGCGGCGCGCAGGGCGTCAAGGTGGTGGGATGCAGTGGAAGCCGCGATCCCGGCCTCTCCTGCGGTCTCCGTCGTCGACAGCGACTCGCCGACCGCGACGAGCACCGCGGCCCGGCTCTCCCCTAGCAGGCCCGCCAGCGCATCCGTCGAATCGGCACGATGCCACACCTCGGACACACCGAGCGCGGGGTAGAACAGCGTCGGCTGCGCAGGCGGCTCGGTGAGCACAGCGCAGTGGCGCCCGAAGAACGACGGCACGAGCACGAGGCCCTGCCCCTGGCAGTCGACGATCTCCTCGTGTCGTTCCATCCGCACGCGCACGGTGTCGGCGCTCCACTCGACACCTTCGCCGAGATCGGCCGCCATCCCGGCCAGACCTTCCGCAGTCATCCGCCGCACCCGAGAGCCGATGTCCGCATGAAGAATGCGTTCGATCTGCGCCCAGTACGGCGCGAGCGCGGCCTCCCAGAGCGCCTCGACGTGGCGCACGATCATGACGCGGATCCTCGCGGGATCGGCCGCCATCCTCTCCAGCGCGGCCCGCGCGATGCCGGCGCTGCGGACCGCGCGCTTGTGCAGATCAACCGAGATCGGCTCGAGCGGCGCCTGTCGCAGCCGCTCGATCTCATCCTCAGGCGTGAGATCCCACGACGCGGCCGACGTGAACAGATCGGGCGCGTACCCGGTTTCGCCCACGACCAGGCGCAGCAACTCGAGGGACTCCCGCGGGACATCGTCGCGAACGGCGCGCAGCCATCCCCACTGCAGCGGCTGCTCCTGCGGTCGACTGAGGGCCCGCACCGCGTGGACGATCTCGTGCCCTGGCGACACGCCGAATCGAATGGTGGAAATGTCCTTCGAAGCAAGGCGGAACTCGACATATCTCTGCAGCACGTCGAGCAGGCTACCGCCGACACGACTCAGCCGACCGAGCGCGGCCCGCTCCGTGCGCGCCACTCGCGCCGGCCTCGACCAGGCGCTCGCCGTTGCGGATGGACACGTATTGGGCGAGCTCAACCGGTTGATGCAACACGCCCCGCACGAGGCCGACGCGTTGATCAACCACCTCCGCGACGGCTTCGGGGTCAAGCCCGTCGGTTGGGAACTGAACCTGTCGGTCTCCGCCTGCAACGCCCGCTGCCGGCGTCCGAAGTCCGCACGTCGGCGGCGCGCGACGACCACCTCGTCGCGGAGATCCGCCCCATCCACGAACACCTCGAAGCCGTCGACCGCGTCCGTCGGCTCCGTCGCCGACAGCTATGACGGCGCGATGGGCGAGGCCCTCAACGGCTCCTTCAAAGCCGAGCTGATCGACCACCACGGCCCGTGGCGCGACGCTGACCATGTCGAACGCGCAGTCGTCCAGTGGATCGGCCGGTACGACACCGAACGCCTGCACTCCGCCCTCGGCTACCTCCCACCCGAAGAAATCGAGGCCCGACGCCACCAATCCCGGACGACCACGAACATCGCCTGAAACCACGAAAACCCCGGCCGCTACGAAACTCAGGGCAGCTCAGTCAGGCGCGCACGTCTCGTTGCTGCACTTCCTTCAGGACCGCCCCCACCGTGGCGAAGTCGTTGTCCACGTGAAGCACCGTGTGACCGTGATGGACCGCCGTCGCACACACCAGGAGGTCGATGGCTCCGGCGGCACGGTGCTGCCCTCGCTGGGTGAGCTTGTACTGCGCGGCGTCGACCCAGCGCCACGCACTCTTGGGAACCGTGGCGAGATGGCAGAGGTCATCCAGCTCCTCGGCCAACTCGTCCCGATGAGCCGGGCTTGTGGCCGAGTAGAGGAACTCCGCCCTCGTGGGCTCGCAGATATGGAACACACCCGCAGCGATGTGCCCCTCCCAGGGACGCAATGCCCCCGGTGTACGAAAGAGGTGCCAGAGGGCGGACGTGTCGAGGAGGTATGTGATCACTCGAAGGCTGCCCGCCGGGCCTGCTTGGCCGCCGCATGCGCCGCAGCCGCAGCCTCGAACTCGCCCCGCTCACCTCGCGCGGCCAGCTTCTCGGCGGCCTCCAGTCGCTTGATGCGCGCCACGTAGTCCCGCAGAGCCCCGTTGACCGTCTCCTTCTTCGTCGAGACACCCATGAGACGCATCGCCTCAGCCAGCGCCTCGTCATCGAGATCGACCTGGGTCACAGACATATCAGCCACCCCTCACCCTGAGTCCATGATGTACATAACTACGATACATCACCAACATTCGCGGCGGCAGATCATCGAGCACGAGACGGAGAGGACCCGCCCCGGGCCTCCGAGCCGGCGGCCACGAGCCACATACCGAGCGGATGATGTCGATGCGGTGAGGCAGGGCGGCTGCCTCAGCAGCCGTGGGGAGCCTTCACCACGCACCCCATCGAAGACTCGAACAAAACCCCAGGTCACAGACCTCTTGACCCTCACAGGGGACACAAAACGGCACACGTTCGCCACACCGATTCGGGACACCCAATCCCGCGAAAACCGCGTTTCCGCAGGTCAGAACGTTTCCTCGGGGTGACTACTGGTGGGGCGGGTGGGACTCGAACCCATCCAAGTGACGCCTCTCACCTGCAACGATGCCGAAACAACGGACAAAGTGCCCCGTTTCCGTCCGCCTGGATCCTGCTCGATCCGACTGCAACGGGAACCGTGCGGCGTTCGCCGCACCACCGCCTCACGCAAGAGCTGCCGCAGAGGAGCCCGGGGGAACGATCGCTCTTGCCATCGCCGGATCTTCGTGATCTTGGAATTTCGGCCTACCGCCCCTCACCTTCGCGCAGCTACTTTCCGTAGCGAGCAACTCCCATCTTCGCTGACACGGAAAACGCTGAGAGGCACAAGCTACGGCTCGGTCGTCGGTCGGGACGGAGCGGTAGGCGGATCCAGCACCACGCTGGGCCAGCGTGATGCCCGGTCAGACGATGGCGTCGCCGAGGTCGCGTTCGAGCGCGGCTTTCGGCTTGGCGCCGACGATGGTCTTGGCGACATCGCCGTTGACGTAGAGGTTCATCGTCGGGATCGACATGACACCGTACTTGGCGGCCGTGGCCGGGTTCTCGTCGATGTTGAGCTTGACGATTTCGATCTTCTCGCCGCGCTCGGCCGCGATCGCTTCCAGGGACGGCGCAAGCTGGCGGCAGGGTCCGCACCAAGCCGCACAGAACTCGACAAGGACGGGCTTGTCGCTCTTGAGGACGTCCGCTTCGAAGGAATCGTCGGTCACGTTCTTGAGGGCCATCGGAGCCTCCTTGCCTATCGGGTCAGTCAGACAGTGGCCGCAGCCAGGGCCGGCTCGGCGGTCTTCTCGGCGTCGGCGAGGGCAGCAAGGTAGCGCTCGGCGTCCAGGGCTGCCGCGCAGCCGGAACCGGCAGCGGTGATGGCCTGACGGTAGGTGTGGTCGACGACATCGCCCGCGCCGAAGACGCCGGGGATGTTCGTGCGGGTAGAGGGAGACTCGACCTTGAGGTAGCCCTCGGCGTCCAGCTCCAACTGACCCTGGAAGAGTTCGGTGCGCGGGTCGTGGCCGATCGCGATGAACAAGCCCGTCGCATCCAGGTCCCGGGTCTTGCCGGTGAAGGTGTCGCGGAGCACGACCCCGGCAAGCATGCCGTTCTCTTCCTTGATCTCGGCGATCTCATTATCGAAGACGAAGGAGATCTTTTCGTCGGCGAAAGCGCGGTTCTGCATGACCTGGGAGGCCCGCAGGGCCGAACGCCGGTGGACGACGGTCACCGACTTGGCGAAGCGCGTGAGGAAGGTGGCCTCTTCCATCGCGGTGTCGCCGCCACCGACCACGACGATGTCCCGGTCACGGAAAAAGAAGCCGTCGCAGGTCGCGCACCAGGAGACGCCACGGCCCGAGAGTGCGTCCTCGTTCGGCAGGCCGAGCTTGCGGTAGCCGGAGCCGGTCGAGACGATCACGGCCTTCGCCCGGTGAACGGTGCCCTCGCTGTCCGTGAGCTCCTTGACGTCACCGGTCAGGTCGACGGAGACGATGTCGTCGTCGATCATCTCGGCTCCGAAGCGCTCCGCCTGGGCCCTCATGTTTTCCATGAGGACCGGTCCGTCGATTCCCTGCGGAAAGCCGGGGAAGTTCTCCACCTCGGTAGTGGTCGTGAGCGCACCCCCGACGAAGATCGAACTGCCGAACACGACAGGCTTCAGCTGGGCGCGCGCGGCGTACATCGCGGCGGTGTAGCCGGATGGGCCGGAGCCGATGACGATGACGTTGCGTATGTCCGCGCTCATGCCGTCTTCTCCGGGGCGATCTCGGCGATCAGGCCCTCGACCATGACCTTGATCTCGTCACGGATCGGGCGCACAGCTTCCACACCCTGACCGGCCGGGTCTTCAAGCTTCCAGTCCAGGTAGCGCTTGCCCGGGAAGACGGGGCAGGTGTCGCCGCAGCCCATCGTGATGCAGACGTCCGACTCCTTCACCGCGTCGACGGTGAGGATCTTCGGAGTCTCGGCGGAGATGTCGATGCCGACCTCAGCCATCGCATCGACGGCGGCCGGGTTCACCGCGTCGCCCGGGTTCGAGCCTGCGGAGCGGACCTCGACGCGGTCCCCGGCCAGGTGAGTCAGCCACGCGGCGGCCATCTGAGAGCGGCCGGCGTTGTGGACACAGACGAACAGCACAGAGGGCTTCTCGGGCATCAGGAGGTCTCTCTCGTCTCACGATCAGTTCAGGCACAAGTGACATCAGCGCCCGATGGCATCAGCGGCCACTGATGTGAAAGTATCAGTACATGATGACGTCAGTCGACACTGAACTGATCAGGGTGCTGGGCGATCCGCTCCGCTTCCAGATCGTGACTCTGCTCGCCCGCGAGACGCTGTGTGCCAGCCACCTGGTGGAGGAGACCGGCGCCCGGCAGACCAACCTCTCCAACCACCTGAGAGTGCTGCGCGAGGCGGGTGTGGTGGAGACCGAGCCGTGCGGTCGTTTCACGTACTACAAGCTCCGACCCGACGTCATCGCCCAGCTCGCCGGCCAGTTCACCGACCTGGCCGAGTCCGCCAGCAACGCCGCCGAGAACAAGAGGGCCTGTCCGTGACCCCCACCGAAGCACCCGCGACGACCGAGGACTCCTCGGTCGTCCAGAAGCTGTCCACCCTGGACCGCTTCCTCGCCGTCTGGATCCTTCTGGCCATGGCCCTGGGCCTCGGCCTCGGCCGTTTGATTCCCGGCCTGAACGACGCACTGGCGAAGGTGGAAATAGGCGGCATCTCCCTGCCCATCGCCGTCGGCCTGCTGATCATGATGTACCCGGTCCTCGCCAAGGTCCGCTACGACAAGCTCGACGCGGTCACCGGCGACCGCAAGCTGATGGTCTCCTCGCTGGTCATCAACTGGCTCATCGGCCCGGCCGTCATGTTCGCGCTGGCCTGGATCTTCCTGCCTGACCTGCCCGAGTACCGCACCGGCCTGATCATCGTCGGCCTGGCCCGATGCATCGCCATGGTCATCATCTGGAACGACCTGGCCTGCGGCGACCGCGAGGCAGCCGCCGTCCTGGTGGCCCTGAACTCGGTCTTCCAGGTCATTGCGTTCGGCCTGCTCGGGTGGCTCTACCTCGACCTGCTGCCGGGCTGGCTCGGCCTGGGCGAAGGCGAGACGCTCGACATCTCCATGTGGAAGATCGCCCTGAACGTCGTCATCTTCCTCGGCGTGCCCCTGCTCGCCGGCTTCCTCACCCGACGCCTGGGCGAGAAGAGGATGGGCCGCGAGTCCTACGAGGCGAAGTTCCTGCCGAAGATCGGCCCCTGGGCCCTGTACGGCCTGCTCTTCACGATCATCATCCTCTTCGCCCTCCAGGGAAAGACGATCACCTCGCAGCCGCTGGACGTGGTCCGCATCGCGCTGCCGCTCCTCGTGTACTTCGCGATCATGTTCTTCGGCACCTTCCTTATCGGCAAGGCCATCGGCCTGGCCTACGACCGCACCGCGACCCTCGCCTTCACCGCGGCGGGCAACAACTTCGAGCTCGCCATCGCGGTGGCCATCGGCACCTTCGGCGTGACCTCTGGCCAGGCGCTTTCCGGCGTCGTCGGCCCGCTGATCGAGGTCCCGGTCCTGATCGCGCTGGTCTACGTGTCCCTGGCCTGGCGGAAGAAGTACACCTCATCCGCGCTCACTACCAGCACCACACAGCACTGATGCACAGCCTCGGCTCTCGCCCACACCCCGCTGCCTGCACTTCGGCCCGCGTCATCATCCGGCCGATGGTGGGGGGAACGCTGCGCAGGGATGCGGCGGGAGCCGAGGTGCCCAGCTTCGGTACGGTGGTGACCTCGTGACGCGAGCGGTGGATGTAGTGGTGATCGGCGGCGGCCAAGCAGGGCTCGCCGCCGGTTACTACCTGCGTCGCCAGAACCTCGACTTCGTCATCCTCGACGCCCAGCCCACAACAGGCGGCGCGTGGCAGCACACATGGGACTCCCTCCGCCTGTTCTCCCCGGCCGCATACTCCTCCCTCCCGGGCTGGCTGATGCCCGTCCAGGACGGAGCGGAGTACCCGGACGCGGATCACGTCGTCCGGTACCTGTCCGCGTACGAAGAGCGCTACGCCCTGCCCGTTCAGCGGCCGGTCCAAGTAGAGGCCGTACGCCGTGATGGTGAGCGATTGCGGGTGGAGACGGACACGGGTGCCTGGTCCGCCCGCGCGGTCGTCTCGGCGACCGGGACCTGGTGGCGGCCCTTTCTCCCTGCCGTCCCCGGCCGCGAGACGTTCGCCGGCCGCCAGCTGCACACCGTGCAGTACCGCAGCCCTCGCGAGTTCGCAGGGCAGCGGGTCATCGTTGTCGGAGGAGGCAACTCCGGGGCACAGATCGCCGCCGACCTCGCAGCGCACACGGACCTGACCTGGGTCACCCAACGGCCTGCGCGTTTCCTGGCCGACGACATCGACGGCCGCGCACTCTTCGACGCCGCCACCGCCCGCCGCCGCGCCGTGGACACCGGGGACACGGACACAGGAGGCGTCGCCTCGCTGGGCGACATCGTCGCCGTCGCACCGGTCCGCGCCGCACGGGATGCCGGCCTCCTCAAGGCACAGCCGATGTTCGCCCGGCTCACCGAGGACGGTGCGGAGTGGGCGGACGGAACGAGAGCGGAAGCCGCAGCGGTCATCTGGTGCACTGGCTTCCGGCCCGCCCTGTCTCACCTCGCCCCGCTGGGCCTGCGCGGCGATCGCGGCCACATCCCCACCCACGGCACCCGGGCGGTGGACGAACCGCGCCTGCATCTCCTCGGCTACGGCGATTGGACGGGACCCGCCTCGGCCACGCTGATCGGCGTCGGCCGCCCAGCCCGGGACGCCGTCCGCGACATCACCACCCTGTTGGGCTGACGCTTCCCCGGGCGGAATCAGGGTTCGTCGAGGGCTGCGGCGTCCACCCAGCGCGCCAGGACGCTGAAGGCCGCGAGCTGTTCCAGGGCTTCGTGCTCCGGCAGTTCCGGCAGCCCGTCCTCATGGCTGTTGGGATTCCGGATGCCCGCAAAGCAGCCCTCGGCGAAGGACATCGCACCGCGGTGCACACTGCGGAAGGTGTCACTGCCGTCGTCCGCCATCAGACGAAGGCGAGGCTGACCGAGCTTGGCCGCGTCCTTGGAGAACACACTCTGGAACAGGGCGGTTTCGCTCACGTCGCGGCGTGCAACCTTGTTCTGGGTCTCGGCGTTGACCTTCCTGGCGGCGGCGGTGACCGCCTCACGGAAGTGCCCGCTCCGCCACAGGGACCTGGCCCCATCCCACACCCACCGGTGCATGGCCGCCGCACTGACCTGGGGTGCGTCGTCCCCGAGCCGCTCGCGCACCTCCGCCTCCCGCAGCAGGACAGCGTCAGCACGCTGGACCGCTTCACGGTGCTGGCACCAGCGGTTGACGGACTTGTTGCGGTCGTCGGGAACCTCAGTGCGCCATCGCGGCAGGACCCGGTCCAGGATCTGTTCCACGACCTGGGCACTCGCCACGATCTCGCGGCCTCCGCCGCGGTTGGCCAGGCGGCTGCTGAAGACGACCACGCCAGGTGGATCGGGCGGCGAGTACAGCTCGGTCAGCTTCAGGAAGCTGGCCAACTCGGCCCGGGCCCATTCGATATCGATGCTCATCAGAACATCATCCCTGCGGCCACTGACACCACACCGGCCTTTTACCCGCAGCGGATGGCGGGCCTGCCAGGGAGGTCAGGCGGCGGCAGACAGCAGCTGCCCCATGGCCGCGAGGACAGAGGGCTCCACGCGGTAGTAGACCCACGTTCCGCGCCGCTCAGAACTGAGCAGGCCAGCCTCCCGCAGCTTCTTCAGGTGATGGGAGACCGTCGGCTGGGAGACGCCCACGTCGGAGATGTCGCAGACGCACGCCTCGCCGCCCTCGTGCGACGCGACAGCGGAAAAGAGGCGCAGGCGGACCGGGTCACCGAGCGCCTTGAACATCTTCGCCGTCCGCTCGGCCTCCTCCGCACTCAAGGGCCGTTCGGTCAGCGGCGGGCAGCACGGCACGACAGCCTGCTCCAGCACGGGCAACGACCTGAGATTCGACATATGCCTATGTTGACACACATCGAATCAGCGGGCGAGGGGTGGCAGCCCACGCCCCTGCGAGCCGGCCGGGCCGGGGGCGGGGCGGGGGGCATCTTGCCCCTGACCCGCCCCCAGCCTCGCGGGCCGGCGGCTCAAAGGCCGGCGGCGGCCGGTGCCTTGCGGATGTGGGCGGCTAGGGGAGGAATGACGTATGCGGCGTCGCGGCCCACACCGCGCAGAGTGTTGGAGGCGAAGGACCGCTGGAATTCCAGGCCCAGGTAGACCAGGCCGGGATGGGTCAGGGACAGTCCGCCGCGGTGCAGCGGCATGCCGTCGGCGTCCAGGGCGCCGAGCGGCTTGAGATAGTCCAGGCTGGACCGGTATCCGGTGGCCAGCAGCACGGTGTCGGTCTTCTCGCGGCTGCCATCGCCCCAAACGACCGCGTCGCCTTCGAGGGCGGTGAACATCGCGCGCCTGGCCAGGTAACCGCTCTCCAGGGCCTTCCGGTAGCGACCGCCGTCCAGGACGAGGGTGCCACCGATGTAGTGGATCAGCCAGGCCGGCGGCAGCTGGTCGAACCCGGTGGACGTCAGCCAGTGGTGCACATCCCGGCCCTCCCGTATCTGTGCGAGGAACTGCACGGGGTTGCGGCTGGCGAGCGTCACGTCAGCCACTTCCGCGAGTTCGTAGCCGACCTGGACAGCGGTATTGCCTCCCCCCACGACAATGACCCTCTTGCCCGCATACGGTGCGGGGCGGCGGTAGTCGGCGGCGTGCACCACCTCACCGGTGAAGCCCTCCTGGCCAGGCAGGGCGGGCAGCAGTGGATTACCGAAAGCGCCCGTGGCCGCGACGATTCCGGCCGCCTCTACCCTCCGGCCGTCGGCGATTGTCACGCTGACGACGCGGGTACGCGTACGGACTTCGACATCCAGGCGGTCCGCGTAGCGGCTCAGGTAATCAACCACGTCATCCCGGTGGGGATAGCGGTCTCCGTTCCCGCCGAATGGCAGGCCCGGGAGGGCGCTGAACCGCGCCGGGGAAAACAGCGTGAGGCTGTCGTAATACCGCGGCCACGAACCGGTCGCACGGTGCGAGGCTTCCAGAACGACCGGCCGAAGCCCCTCCCCCACCAGAGCTTCGGCAGCAGCAAGGCCGGACTGCCCGCCGCCGATCACCACAACATCGAATTGCTCCATCACGCACTCACACCAGTCCGGGTTCGACGAATGTCTATGTTGACGTCTATCAATACAGGTGCCATGCTGGCCGTGCAAGCCATCGACGGACGTCGAAACAATCTGGGGAGTCACCGTGAACGCGCCCACCACCGCCCTGCCCACCGTGGTGATCGGAGCTGGCCCCGCCGGCTTGGCTGCCGCCGCCCACCTCACCGGGCACGGTATGGAAACCCTGGTCCTGGAGGCCGGCCCCACAGCGGGCAGCGCGGTGCGCGAGTGGGGGCACGTGCGGCTGTTCTCGACGTGGTCCGAGGTTGTGGACCCGGCCGCCGAGAAGCTCCTGTCCCCCACGGGCTGGACTGCGCCCGACGGCGACACCTACCCCTCCGGCGCGGACTGGGCGGAGAAGTACCTCCAGCCGCTCGCCGACCTCCTCGGCGACAAGGTCCGCTACGGCACCACCGTCACCGGCGTCTCCCGCCTCGGCCGCGACCGCATCGTCGACGCCGACCGTGAGCAGCAGCCCTTCACCGTGCGCATCAAGAGCGCGGACGGCACCGAGGAGCGGATTCTCGCCCGAGCCGTGATCGACGCCTCCGGCACCTGGTCCACCCCCAGCCCTATCGGCGCCGACGGACTTCCCGCCCTCGGCGAGCACGCTGCCTCGGCGCGGATCTCCTACCGCATCCCCGACCTCAAGGACCCCGCCGTCCGCGCCCGGTACGCCGGGAAGCGCACCGCCGTCATCGGCTCCGGTGCCTCCGCCTTCACCGCTCTCGCCACGCTCGCGGACATCGCGAAGGACGAACCCGGCACCCACTCCGTCTGGATCCTGCGACGTGGGGTCAGCGGCTCCACATTCGGCGGCGGCAGCGCAGACCAGCTCCCCGCCCGTGGCGCCCTGGGCCTGGCGGCGAAGGCCGCTGTCGACAACGGGTATGCCGATGCAGTCACCGGTTTCCGCACCGAAGTCATCGAGCGCAGTGACGACGAGCGCCTGACCCTGGTGGCTGAGGACGGGCGCCGCCTCGACCCGGTGGACGAAGTCATCGTCCTGACCGGGCTGCGCCCCGACCTGTCGTTCCTGTCCGAGCTCCGCCTTGGTCTGGACGAGCGCCTTCAGGCACCGGTGGAGCTCGCCCCGCTGATCGATCCCAACCAGCACTCCTGCGGCACCGTCTATCCCCACGGCCACCGCGAACTGTCCCACCCCGAGCAGGGCCTCTACCTCGTCGGCATGAAGTCCTACGGCCGCGCCCCCACCTTCCTCGCCATGACCGGATACGAGCAGGTCCGCTCCATCACCGCAGCCCTCGCCGGTGACGTGGAGTCCGCCGACCGCGTCGAGCTCACTTTGCCTGAGACCGGAGTCTGCGGCGGCGCCGGGCTCTTCGACGATCCTTCTGCGGGAGAGGCGGACGGCGGCGGTTGCTGCGCTCCGGCACCCGCTCTGGTGCAGATCGGTGCTTCCTCGCCCGCCTCCGCTGCGAGTGCCGAGGAGCCCGCGCCGTCCGGTGGCTGCTGCGCGTGACCGAGACCGACGCCTGCGGGGCCGCGACCGGAACAGGGGACCGGTCGCGGCCCCGCGCCGTACTCCCAGCCCTGTGCGCCACACAGATCACCAGCTGGGGCATCGTCTTCTACGCCTTCCCCGTCCTCAACCCCCAGATCACCGCAGACACCGGCTGGTCGGCCGGGGCGACCACGGCAGCGTTCTCCCTCGCCCTGCTCATCTCCGCCTTCGCCGGAATACGCGTGGGCCGGATCATCGACCACCGCGGCCCCCGTACCGTCATGACAGCCGGCTCCGTGGTCGGCGTACTCGGCATCCTCGTCATCGCCGCCGCCCCGAACCTGCCGGTCTTCTTCGCCGGTTGGGTACTGGCGGGCTTCGCCATGGCGGCCACCTTCTACCAGCCCGCCTTCGCCGCCATCACCCGCTGGTGGGCCCCCGACCACGTCCGCGCACTGACCATCGTGACCCTTGCCGGCGGACTGGCCTCCACCCTCTTCGCACCCCTCACCGCAGCACTGGCCGAACACCTTTCCTGGCGCGCGACCTATGCCGTGCTCGCCGTCGTCCTCGCCGCCGTCACCATCCCCGCCCACGCCCTGGCGCTCAGAGCCCCATGGCCCCCCGCGCCATCCCCCTCGGTGGCGCATGCCGGAGCATCCGCGGAAGAAGGCCCGCAGCCGCCCGTTCCGCGTGCTCGCGGTGGCACTCACGCTCTCCGCCTTCGCCGTGTCCGCCGTGGTCGTCGCCCTCGTCCCCCTGCTCCTGGAACGCGGCTACTCGACCAGTGAGGCGGCATGGGCTCTGGGACTGGGCGGCGCAGGACAGACCCTCGGACGCACCCTGTACGCAACCCTCGCCCGCCGCACCGCAGTCACCGCCCGCACCACCACACTGATCGCCCTCGGCGGCCTCACCACCGCCGCACTCGCGATCACCCCCGGCCCGTACGCCCTCCTGATCGCTCTTTCGATCATCGCCGGAATGGTCCGCGGCAACCTCACCCTGCTCCAAGCCACCGCGATCACCGACCGATGGGGCACCACCCATTACGGCCGTCTGTCGGGACTCCTGGCGGCACCGACCACCACCGCCTCCGCCCTCGCCCCCTTCGCAGGAGCTGCACTGGCGATACGGCTGGGCGGGTACCCCCAATTGTTCGGAGCGTTGGCAGCTGTTTCCGTAATCGCCTCCGTGGCCGCACTTCGCGCCGCTCCGCGTAGCACTGGCCCTGGTCGGTAGGGGCGCGCTGACGGAACCAGGAAAGCCGGCCTCGCCCGCTTCCGAGGCCGGTACATCCGTAGCACCAGCCCGCTGGCCGGCGCTGGCATAACTGCTGTGCCCCGTCCGGTGGGCGGTGCACGGAGACCTCTTCTCAGCCTGCCGACAGGACCATGCCGACGGGTCAACCCACACCGACGAGCCTCTACATGCACTGCAAGCGGGCTGAGCTTACGGCGACGACATTGAAACTAAGCTACTTAACAGATTAGTGTGATGCCTCGAACCTCTGCACGGTCGGCCGCTCAGCCGGGGCGGCAGCGGGGGGTGCCGCCACATCCGCCACCTTCAGGCGGGTCAGGCGGGGGCGTCGTCCCTCGCTGGACAGGCGGGTTGAGCAAGAAGGAGTTCGCCTCAGTGGCGTCCCACCGTCGTCCTAAGCAGCAAACCCGGAGCTTCGCGACCGCGCTCTCCGTGACAGCAGCGGCGGCCGTCGCCCTGTCGACACAGTCGGCTTCGGCCGACCCCCTTCCCGACCCGAACAAGAAGGGCGTCAAAGCTCAGGTCGACCGCCTGTACGAGGAAGCCACGCAGGCTACCGAAAAGTACAACGGGGCGAAGGAGAAGTCCGACGGGCTCCAGAAGCAGGTCACCAATCTGCAGGAGGCGACCGCGCGCAAGCAGGCTGAACTCAATGAGCTGCGCGGCAACCTGGGAGCGGCAGCGGCGGCACAGTACCGGTCCGGTGGACTGGACCCGTCGGTACAGCTCTTCCTCTCAGCGGATCCTGACGCCTACTTGGAGCAGGCGTCAGGTCTCGACCGCATAAGTTCCAGGCAAGCCACCGCCCTGGAGCAGTACCTGAAGCAGCAGCGTGCGCTCCAGCAGCAGCGCAGCCAGGCATCGCAGAAGTTGAAGGATCTCGACGACACACGCAAGGAACTGGGGACCAAGAAGAAGGAGATCCAGGGCAAGCTGGCCGAGGCGCAAAGGCTGCTGAACACGCTGACCGCCAAGGAGCGCGCGAAGATCACCGATGAAGAGGACCGCGCCAACCGCTCCAGCGACCGCGTCGACCTCGGCAATGAAGCCAGCGCGTCCCAGCGCACCGCCTCGGCATTCAGCGCGGCCAAGAGCCGCGTCGGCATGCCCTACGTCTGGGGAGCGACCGGCCCGAACTCCTTCGACTGCTCCGGACTGACCTCCTGGGCGTTCCGCCAGGCCGGGGTCTCCCTGCCTCGCACCTCCCAAGCGCAGGCCAACGCCGGAACCCGCATCAACTCCCTGAGCGCCCTCAAGCCCGGCGACCTCATCATCATGCGCAGCGACCTGAGCCATGTCGGCTTCTACGCCGGCAACGGACAGATACTTCACTCCCCCAAGCCCGGCGCTCAAGTACGGTACGAGTCCATCGCCCGCAGCGGAATGCCCTTCATGTGGGGCGTACGGATCAGCTGACGCACCACAAGCGAACTGGCGAGATCCGAAGACCGCTTCAGTGAAAGCGCCCCGGCGCCCCGTGAGATCGTGCGGGCGACGTCAGGCGAGGTTCGGCGGGCACGCCAGGAGCAGGGGAAGCAGCGGGGCAACAGCGGCAGCGACAGCCGCAGCGCCGATGACGACGGGGTGAGGATCACCGTCCGGTCCCAGAACGCGGCGCAAGCGGATGAGCACGGTGTGGCCGCCCACCGCGAAGGCGCCCCGCGGGGCGCGCACCGCCGCCATCTCGTACATCGCGGTGGCGAAGACGGCATGCGAGTGCGTACGCACCGCGCGGTCGTCGGCGATCATCTCCAGCAGGAGTGCGGTCTGTTCCCTGGCGTGCCGTGCCAGTGGCACCCACCGGAACACTGAAACGAATGCCTCCGCTGTCGCCAGCACCAGATGGTGGCGGCCCGCTACGTGGGCCCGCTCGTGTTCCAGGACAGCGTCGAGCTGCCGAGCCGAGAGCAGCCGCACAGCCGAATCGCTGACGACGATTCGAGGAGCGTGCCCGGGCAGGCAGTAGGCCGCCGGGGCGCCGTACGGAAGCACCGTCGCGTGCAGGCGGTCCGAGCGGTAGCCCACGATGTCCAGGGTTCTCCGGTGCCGGTTACGCGCCCTGCGCGCTCGCACCACATGCCATACGAAGCTGCCGAACAGCGACAGCAGAACGACTCCCGGCAGAGCGGTTGCCAGTTGTTCCGCGGTGCCAGGGTCCGGCCTGCCGACGCCATCATGCAGTCCGCACGCGTGCAGCACACCAACGAAGCCAGCGTGAAGATGTTCCGTGGGAGTGGCGAGGTGGTACGCCGTAAGCGCGGCCGAGAGGGAGAACGACAGCGCCAGGGCCTGCCACACGAGCACCGCCAGGACAGGTGCTCGGTGCGGCCATTTGCTGCGCTGCATCAGTGGGGGCGCAGCGAAACCGACCATGGCCATGTAGCCGATCAGGGCCGGTGCCGCGTTCATTCCTCGGCCTGCATACCGACAGTCCGCAGCGCTTCACGCAGCGCGGCCACCTCTTCCTCCGACATGTTTTCGACGAAGTGAAGAAGAGTGGCGGGGCGGTCGGTGCTGGCGCCCAGGCCGTCCTCCATGAGCGCCGCCGCGTATGCCTCACGGCTGCGGACCGGCGTGTAGAGCCAGGCCCGCCCCTGCTTCTTGTCGCGCAGCAGCCAGCCCTTGCTGTGGAGGATGTTGGTCACCGTCATCACGGTGCTGTAGGCAACAGGCCGCTGAGTGTTGATGTCGTCAACGATCTCGCGGACGGTCGCCGGACGGTCCCACGCCCAGAGACGGTCCATGATCTCCGCCTCCAGATCCCCCAGCCGTCGCATGACCCCGTTCCTTCCTCAGCGTATTTGCGAACTCATAGTAGGTGCCGCCGGGACGGCCTACCGCTGCGCCTGCGGTCCGAGCCGGGCCGCACCCGCTTCCCTAAGATCAGCTCGGACCGCAGAGATCGAACTCACGGACTGTGCAGGCCCAGGTGCACCAGGACATGGAGTACAGCAGTCCGGCCTCGTGATCGTTCTTGCCGAAGTCCGTCGCAGTGCTTGTCTCCGAGGCCAGACACGCTGTGTGCACGGTCAGCGATGTGTGATCAGAAAGTCCCGGATGGCTGGTGCCAGAGCTTCGGCCAGGTCAACCGCCGTTTCCAGGCTGGCTGACAGGGATACGTCGGCGAGATGACCGTGCGGCAGGATGCGAGCTGCCTCGCTGGCCAGGGCTGCGGGGTGGCGTGCGTCGGCACCCGCAATGACCAATGTGGGCACGGTGATCGAAGCCAGTTCGGTGACTTGGGTGAAGGCCCGGTCTCGGCCGATGGCACAGGCGGCGGCGATGCTCGCCGGGTGCGAACGCGGAATGGCATCACGTACGAGGGCCCCGATGACGGGAGCCAGCATGGGCAGAATGGGCTCCCATGCCGCGTCGATGCCGCGCTGGTTCACGCGTACGGCGAACGCATCGAGCATCGCCGACTCCGCTTCCTTTGCAGCGTCGTCCTCGATGTCTTCCATGCTGATGACCACGGCGGCACGGATGCTGTCCGGGCAGGCCGCTGCGGCCCGCAATGTAACGGTGCCGCCCAGCCCTGTACCTCCCACTACCGCCCGGTGCCATCCGAGATGGCCCAGCAGGGCCTCGACGTCGTCGGTGTACTGGGCCCAGTGGTGACGGTCAGGGTCAGTGCACACCGAGCGGCCGTAGCCGCGCACGTCGGGCAGGACGACGCTGAAATCGTCGGCGAGCAAACGTGCAAGCGGCAGCAGGCTGTAACGGTCGGGGCCGCCGCCGTGCAGCAGGACAATTCCCGGTCCTTGCCCGAGCGCCGTGGCATGCAGTTGGCAACCGTCGCTGCCGTGATAGACGAAGTCGCGCATCTCTCTCCCTCGAACAGCGCACCGGCCGGCTGAAGCAGGCCAGGGCCCTCCCAGACGACCCCACCCCAGCAAGAGCACGGCCAGCACCGTGCAAATACTGGCCGGGTATTCAGCATCCAGGACCGTCGCTCGGCGCTAGTGACATCGCGTCGGCGGGGCAGGGCCGGATGGCCTGCCCCGCCGACGCGATGTTGCGTCCTCAGTCGGCGGCGCGGAAGCTACGCAGGCGCAGGCTGTTGCCGACGACGAAGACGGAGGAGAAGGCCATGGCCGCTCCGGCGATCATCGGGTTGAGGAGGCCGGCCGCGGCGAGCGGCAGGGCGGCGACGTTGTAGGCGAAGGCCCAGAAGAGGTTCGAGCGGATGGTGCCGAGGGTCTTGCGGGAGAGCCGGATGGCGTCGGCGGCGGCCCGCAGGTCTCCGCGTACAAGGGTCAGGTCGCCGGCTTCGATGGCGGCGTCGGTGCCGGTCCCCATCGCCAGCCCGAGGTCGGCCTGTGCGAGGGCGGCTGCGTCGTTGACGCCGTCGCCGACCATGGCCGCGCTGCGGCCCTCGGCCTGGAGCTTCTTGACGACATCGACCTTGTCCTGCGGCATGACCTCGGCGATGACTTCGTCGATGCCCACCTCGGCTGCGACGGCCTCGGCGACGGCCTTGTTGTCGCCGGTCAGCAGGATGGGGGTCAGGCCAAGGTCACGCAGGCGGCGGATCGCTTCGGCGCTGGTCTCCTTGACGGCGTCGGCGACCTCCAGGACCGCGCGGGCCTCTCCGTCCCAGGCGACCGCGATGACGGTCCTTCCCATCCTCTCGGCCTCGGTCTTGGCGCTCCGCAGCTCAGCGGGCAGTTCCATGGCCCACTCGGCGAGCAGCTTCTCGCGGCCCACCAGTACCGCGTGGCCGTCGACGACGCCCTGAACGCCGAGCCCGGGGATGTTCGCGAAGTCCTCGGGGGTGGGGAGCGGACCGACCTTGTCGGCCGCTCCGGTGGCGACGGCCTGGGCGATCGGGTGCTCGGAGGAGTGCTCCAGGGCACCCGCGAGGCGCAGGACGTCGGTCTCGTCCGTGCCGTCGGCCGTGTGCACCTTCAGGAGTGTCATCTTGCCGGTGGTGACGGTGCCGGTCTTGTCGAGGACAATCGTGTCGACCTTGCGCGTGGTCTCCAGGACTTCCGGGCCCTTGATGAGGATGCCGAGCTGGGCGCCCCTGCCGGTGCCGACCATGAGGGCGGTCGGGGTGGCGAGGCCCAGGGCGCACGGGCAGGCGATGATCAGTACGGCGACGGCCGCGGTGAAGGCGGCGGTGAGACCGGAGCCGTTGCCGAGCCAGAAGCCGAGGGTGGCGAGCGCGAGCCCGATGACGATCGGTACGAACACCGCGGAGATCTTGTCGGCGAGACGCTGTGCGGCGGCCTTGCCGTTCTGCGCGTCCTCGACCAGCTTGGCCATCCGGGCCAGCTGGGTGTCGGCGCCGATCCGCGTGGCCTGGACCACCAGGCGGCCACCCGCGTTCAGCGTCGCGCCGGTGACCGTGTCCCCGACGGAGACCTCGACGGGTACGGACTCACCGGTGAGCATCGAAGCGTCCACGGCGGAGGACCCCTCCACCACGGTGCCGTCCGTGGCGATCTTCTCCCCGGGACGGACCAGGAAGCGGTCCCCGACCCGCAAGTCCGCAGTGGGTACGGTGACTTCGCGGCTGTCGCGCAGGACGGTGACCTCCTTGGCGCCCAGTTCCAGGAGTGCCTTGAGGGCGGCGCCTGCCTTGCGCTTGGAGCGGGCTTCGAAGTAGCGGCCGGCCAGGATGAAGGCGGTGACGCCCGCCGCCGCTTCGAGGTAGATGTTCCCGGCGCCGTCGCTGCGGGCGATCGTGAACTCGAAGGGGTGGGTCATGCCGGGCGTGCCGGCCGTCCCGAAGAACAGCGCCCACAGCGACCACAGGAACGCGGCCGACGTACCGACCGAGATCAGCGTGTCCATCGTGGCCGCGCCGTGCTTGGCATTGGTGAACGCGGCGCGGTGGAAGGGCCAGGCCGCGTAGGTGACGACGGGCGCGGCCAGGGTGAGGGAGAGCCACTGCCAGTACTCGATCTGCAGAGCCGGGATCATCGCCATCGCGATGACGGGTACGGCGAGAACAACGGCGGTGACGAGCCGCTGGCGAAGGGGCCGTAGCTCGATGTCCGCGCTCTCGTCCTCACTCGGACCGCCCGTCGCTCCGTCCTGGTCGGCCCGCGGAAGGGCGGGCTCCTGGGCGGAGTAACCGGTCGCCTCGACGGTGGCGATCAGGTCCTGCACCGAGATGTCATCGGCGAAGCTGACCTTCGCCTTCTCGGTGGCGTAGTTGACGGTGGCCTCGACCCCGTCCATACGGTTGAGCTTCTTCTCGATACGGGCCGCGCACGAGGCGCAGGTCATGCCGCCGATGGCGAGCTCGACCTGGGCGGCGCCCTGAGTCGTGGTGGACATTTCCTGCTCCTCGTTCGGACGGAACTACGGGGTGGTGGCCGGGGCCCGGCCTGCGAACAGGGCCCCGGCGGCCGGTGGACTGGCGCGCGGGTCAGGCGCGGCCGGTGAGCTCGTACCCGGCGTCGTCGACCGCTGCCGCGATCGCTGCGTCGTCAGACGTGTTCTTGGTGGTGACGGTGACCAGGCAGGCGGTCACGTCGACGTCGACGGCCAGGACCTCGTCCAGCTCGCCGACCGCCTTCGTGATGGCGGTCTTGCAGTGCCCGCAGGTCATGCCTGAGACGCGGTAGACGGTGACGGTGGCGTCCGTGACGGCGGTCGCAGCCTCGCCGGTGCTGGTCGAGCAGGTGCCATCAGGAGTACAGCAGGACATGAGTTCCTCCTCGGATTCTTATACCCCTAGGGGGTATCAGTGCTGATTCCATGTATACCCCCAGGGTGTATTTCTGGCAAGCACCACGAGAGACGGTCGCTTATACCCCCTAGGGGTATAAGCTCGTGAGGGCGAGGCCACCCAGAGGCCCGCCGGGTACGAACCTCAGAGGGAGCAGCCATGAACACCGCAGTGAAGATCACCGCATTCACCGCCGCACTCGCAGCCTCGTTCGGCGCCGCGTACGGGCTCGGCGGCTCCGTGGCCCCGATCGCCGGCGGTACCGAACCCGCCGCCCATGCCGGGCATGCGAAGGACGCCCCACCCGAGAGCGGGAGCGGCGACGGCGGCCACACGGCCTCACCTGCGGGAGGGCTCCAGATCTCCGAGGCCGGATACACCCTCGATCTCAAAACCCCTCGCGTGCAGGCGGCAAAGACAAGCGAACTGCGCTTCGCCGTACGCGACAGGTCCGGCCGACAGGTCACCGCCTACCAGCGAGAGCACGACAAGGAACTCCACCTCATCGTCGCCTCACGCGACCTGGCCACGTACGAGCACCTGCACCCCACCAGGGCCAAGGACGGCACCTGGAGCACACCCGTCGACCTCCCCGCCGCCGGTGACTACCGGGTCTTCGCGGACTTCACCCCCGCGGCGAAGAACGCCACCAACCTCACACTCGGGGCCGACCTCGCCGTCTCCGGGGCGTACAAGCCCGCAGAACTGCCCAAGCCATCCCGCACGACCACGGTCGACGGGTACTCCGTGACACTGAACGGCGACCTCCGGCCCGGTACAGCGGAAGAACTCACGCTCAAGGTCAGCAAGGACGGGCGCCCGGTCACCGACCTCCAGCCCTATCTGGGCGCGTACGGGCACCTCGTGGCGCTGCGCGCCGGCGACCTCGCCTACCTGCACGTCCACCCCCACGGCGAACCCGGCGACGGCACCACCGAGTCCGGCCCGGAAGTCTCCTTCACCGCGACCGCGCCCAGCCCTGCGGCCTATCGCCTCTTCCTCGACTTCAAGCACAAGGGCACCGTTCGCACCGCGGCGTTCACCGTCCACGCCGGAGCGCCAGCCGACACCTCTCAGCTTGACGAGCCGGCAGCCGAGACCGAAGTCGGCGGCCATCAGCACTGAGCATCAAAACGACATGCGAGGTCACAAGACGCCCTCGGCCTGCCAGTAGCGCGCGTCGCGTAGAGCAGCCGCGTAACACCAGTGCGTCAGTGGCTGTGCCCGTCATCGATTCCAGATTCCGCTGGGGTTTCCCCTGGTGCCGGCGAGACACTCCCCTCCGGGGATCCGGCGGGGCCCGGCCGATCAGGCTGCGACTGCTGCTCTTCGGACTGAGGTTCCGTGCCGCCCCCGTGGCTGTGGCCACCTGCGCCAGGCTGCTCGGACAGCGCGGACGCCAGTTGGCGCAGTCCGAAGAAGCTGATGAGTACCACCATGAGGACGGAGAGGCCGGCCAGGCCGAAGACGCGGCGCCAAGAGGTTCCTTCGTCCTTGATCACGTATGCCAGGAAGGACAGTGCGATGCCGGCCGGTATGAGGACGGCCGCGCGCGCGGGGAAGTCCTCGAAGTGCTGGAGACCGCCGCTCAGCATGCCGATTCCGAAGGACAGCAGCAGCGAGGCTCCTATGACGACGAGCATCCGCGGCAGGGCCGGCTTGTGCCGGGCGAGGACGAATTCGTTGAGGACTGTGGCGGCGAGGAAGACCAAGACTCCGTACCCGGCGATGCGGGTGTAACGGGTGGGGTCGAGTGGGTGGTGGACCACGGCGCCGCTGATCAGTCCGGCCCCGACGAAGTAGCCGACGTAGCCGAGGTATCGCGCAAGCAGGGCGCTCTTCCGTGAACGGGCCTTGCGCAGGGCCGCTCGCCCGGGTCTCTGTGCGGGACTTTTGAGGGTGGCAGGACGGTCGGCAAGCTGAGAGGTGGACACCGGTTGCTCCTTATTGAGTGGGGTCGTTGAGACCGAGACGAGAGCGCTCGGGTGGCCCTAAAGGCGAGGGGGTTCGCTACCGTCGGCACGGCGGCGCCCGGGGTTCGCAGTGACCGGCTGGGCCGGGGCACATCAGTGCCCCCGAGGTGGGGGGTCGACCTGGTGCGGGGGAGGCCGGGTGGCACCCGGCCTCCCCCGCACTTGCCGCGACCGTTCGGGTCAGGCGGTTGCGGGTACGGACTCGGATACGGACTTTGGCGTTGCGAGGCGGCCGGTGCGGTCGAGTCCGTACAGCCCTGCTGCGCAGCCGAGGCCCAGCAGGGACAGGACGATCCACGGCAGCGCGGACATCCCGGCGTTGCGGGCAGCGTCAAGGGCGGCTCCGGTAAGGAGGTTCCCGACGGTGATGCCGATACCGCAGATGGTGTTGTACAGGCCGTAGTGGGTGGCGACGAGGCGGTTGCCGGAGAGACGGACGATGGTGTCCATCTCGAACGGGTAGGCGATCATCGTGCCCAGGGCGAGCAGCAGTGCGGATAGCGCGGGCGGCACCGCGGCAAGCAGCCACAGTCCGAGCCCGCCGTCCGGAACCGGCACAGCCGTGGCCAGCAGCAGCGGTACGAACGCCATCCCCATGGCCAGCAGGCCCCACACGAGTGCGCGGCCGGGCTCCATACGGGCCTTGCACCAGGCAGTCACCCGCGTCTGGCCCAGGATGGTGCTGAGCCCGGACACGGCGAACAGCACCGCCACCGCGGCCGTGCCGAACTCGCCCTCGCCGCCCAGACGTCGCACCTCCAGCGGCAGCGCGAGATAGACCTGGAAGGTCATGACGTACGAGCCGACCATGGCGAGCGAGAACAGCAGGAACGGCCGGTTGGCCAGGATGCCGCGCCACTGCACCAGGACACTCTCCCGGCGGCTGTCCGCCCCGGACTTCGTGTCGTCAGCCCTGCGCGCGGGCAGGGCCCGGATCTGCACGATGCTCAGGACCGCGAAAATCCCGGCGGCTGTGAGACAGGTGACGCGGAAGTCGATGCCGGTCAGCGCCATTCCCACCAGCGGGCCGAGGAGGATTCCGGCCTGGTAGAAGACGTTGAACAGCGCGAACGCCTCCACTCGCCGCTCCCCCGCGTCCGCCGCCAGGTAGGCGCGGGTGGCCGGGTTGAACAGCGCACCGGCCAGACCGGTCGCGGCGGACGCGGCGATCAGCGCGGGGACCGACTCCACGAGCCCTAGGGTCGCGAAGCCGACGATGCGCAGCACCATGCCGGCGATGATCATCGGCTTGTACCCGAACCGGTCGGCCAGGGTCCCGCCGACCAGGAACATGCCCTGCTGGCTGAAGTTGCGGACACCGAGGATCAGACCGACGAGCCACCCGGCCAGCCCGAGGGGGCCGGCCAGGTGGGTGGCGAGGTACGGCATGAGCATGTAGAAGCCGAGGTTGATGGTGAACTGGTTGACCATCAACAGCTGGACACTGCGCTCGTAGGTGCGAACCTGAGCGAAGGTGCTCTTCACCGAGCCTCCCCCGCACCGGTCCGGTCACGCACGTCGTCGCTGCTGAGGGTGAGCGGGTCGACCACGCTCGTACACCGGGTCCATCGGGTGACTTCCTTCTCGTCCAGGCGGCCGATCACGTCGGGTTCGACCGTGGGCGGGCTGTCGAGCAGACCGTGGGCCGCGCAGTAGTCGTCGTCGTAGACGGTGCCGAGGTAGCGCTGGGGCCCGTCGGGGAAGATCGCCGCGATCCGGGTGTCCTCGGGCATCTCGCGGGCGAGCCATCCGGCGACCAGGGCGACCGCGCCGACGCTCCATCCGCCGGTCGCGTAGTGCGAGGCGGCCAGCTGTCGGCAGGACCACACCGCTTCGGCCGGGGCGACCCAGTGCACTTCGGAGAAGTTTTCGTAGGCGACGTTGCGCGGGTAGATGCTGGATCCGAGCCCGCGCATCAGCCGGGGCCGGGCGGGCTGGCCGAAGATCGTGGAGCCGACGGTGTCCACGCCCACGACTCTCAGATCCGGGTAGAGCTGCCGCAGGACCCGGGAGACGCCTGCAGAGTGGCCGCCGGTGCCGACGCTGCACACCAGAACGTCGATGTGGGCGAGTTCGGTGGCCAGTTCCAGCGCGAGCGGTGTGTAGGCCGTGGTGTTGTCGGGGTTGTTGTACTGGTCCGGGCACCAGGAATCCGGGTGCTGCTTCATGAGTTGGGTGACGCGGTCGCGGCGGGCCTGTTGCCAGCCGCCGGTGGGGTGGGGCTCGGAGACGACGTTGACCTGGGCGCCGTAGGCGGTGAGCAGCCTGGTCATGGACATCTCCAGGCCCGGATCGGTGACCAGGGTGACCGGGTGGCCGTGGACCATGCCCGCCAGGGCCAGGCCGAGACCGAGGGTGCCGCTGGTGGACTCGATGATCCGCGCTCCGGGCTTCAGATCGCCACGGGCTCGGGCGCGTTCGACCATGTACAGACCGGGGCGGTCCTTTATACCGCCGGGGTTGAAGCCTTCCAGCTTCGCCCAGAACCCCCGTCCGACCGGAGCGAAGGGCTCACTGACGTGCAGGAGCGGCGTGTTGCCGACCAGCCCGGACAGGGCGGCGTGGCCGGGCTTGGGGGGATGGGTGACGTTCGGAGAGTGCATCAGTCGGCTCTCATCATTCGGTGGATGGCGCGTCGGGTGCTGGTCTCTCGCACGTCGCTCGGCCCGGACCGGTGATCCGGTCCCAAAAGCGGAGCGACGGCCGCGGCATGCTGCGGCGGTAAGAGGCGGCCTACCTCCGCCACCGGCAGAGCGAACGCAAGGTCGAGCGGCCTGAGCCAGTTCCTGGCACCGCCACCTGTGCCTGCCGAACACCGCCGTCAGCTGACGGCGAGCACCCCGTTGTCGCTTCGGGGGCGGTGGCGGCGGACGTCGGCGTACGCGTCTGCTGTCCGGCGACCACAGCGGTTTCTGCGCCGGCCGGCGAGCAGGACGAGTCAGCGGGCGGGGCAGCGTGCGGGAGGTGCTCAACGCTCTGCTGGGCAGCTGAGACCTCGCGGGGCACGCCGTGAGCATCGCTGGGCTCGTGGAGCGGTAGCGCACAGCCGAGGATGCTCAGGAGCAAGCCGCTCAGGAGCAGGGCCATGAGCCGTTGCTGTACCGGTGCGATCACGGGACGTCGGCGAATACGGGTGGGGGACGGCACAGTTCCTCCGCAGGCGGCCGTCGCGCGCCCCAGGGGCAGCGCAGCGGCGGGCGGGACGTTCCATGGCAGGGGCGACGTCGCAGGAACCTGCCTCGCGACACAACGCGGCGCGTCGGAGCAAGGAGAGAGACAGCGACGACCGGCCTCATCGCGCCCACAGCCGCAGAGGGCTGCCCGAAGTCATGTCCGGGAAGGCGTGGAGGGCCGGGGAAGATCGCCGGTGCTAGATCTGCAGGACTGTGGCTCTTATCGACGTGCTCGGCAACTGCTTGGCTGCCGCGACGTCACCGAACGCGATCGGAGTAGGTCGCGGCAGTGCAGGAGCGTCTGCCACGACCAGGGCGCAGAGGCTCGGGACATTCAGAGTCGGTGCCTGCTGCGGCTGACCGGGTACGCACTCCGCAGCCGTATGAGACGAGCCGTCATGCCCACCGCCATGGTGATCAGCCGGCCCGTCCTCGACAGCGAGGCCGTGGCCCACGTCCACAGCGGGCGCAGTCACGCTAGCGTCCAGGTGAGCGCTGACCGCTTCCTGGCTCACCCCGTCGCGTATACGAAGGTGAACAGCGTGACGGCCACCCACAGCATGCGCAGCGGACCCGCTGACGAGCGGGCCCGTGCCACACGGGGAGAGGACCAAGCCGTGACCATGCCGTGATCCTAGTCGCTCGTGCTGCCGTCCATTCGCCGCCCCGGCCTCGAACGGAGCCCGAACAGACGGTCCTGTCCGGACACGCGTATCGGCAACAGCACAGGTGATGAGCAGACGACGGCTTCCGTGAGGGGTCCGAGACGAGCGCAAAAATAGGACGTGCGTCACACCCGGCCTGGGGTGCCACCCATCGGCGCGTTCACGACTGCCTTGGAGTACCGAACGGTCTGCTAGTCGTGCAACGGAGCCGGGCCTCACCGCCCACTCCGGGGAGCGGCAGGCGGCCCCGGGTGCCCAGGCCCGCCCGTCAACAGCTGTTCAGCTATGTCTCTTTGCCCGATACGAGGGCCACCAGGATGTCAGCGACCGGCCGTTCGGCCGCATGCGCCTCCGGCGCTCGGCAAGCAGGCAGAAGGTACGGCCTTGGTCGGAGCTGATCACCAGGCGATCCGCAGTGCCGACTCGTACCTGCGTCCTTATCGACCTCCCGCCGGCCTGCGGACTGACCGGTCACCGAGGGGTGGCGCAGACGGAGCAAGAGCTCGCGCAGGGGCGGAAAGCGAGTGCCCGGGCGGGCTCTCCTAGGGACCCGCAGGGGCGTGGTTGCCGTCGGTTCAAGCGCCGTGCCTGGTCACGGGGAAGGCTTCTTCGGGGTCAGGAAGAAGGTCAGGAGCGCGGCTACGGCAGCGACGACCGCGCCCGCGGCGAACCCGGGGGCGAAAGCAGCTGCGTCACCTCCGGCGATACCGGCTGCGGCCATGCTTGAGACCACAGCAGCTCCCAGCGATGCGCCAAACTCGTGGAACGTGCTGAGAATGCCCGAAGCAAGGCCCGCCTCGTGCGGTTCGATCTGGCCCAGCGCAGTGGCGGAGGCGACCACGAAGAGCACTCCCGTGCCCGCGGCAGCCACCGCGATACCCGCAACCGTGGCTGCCGTGTTCTCCCACAGGGCGGGAGCAGTCATCCCGGCGGCGGCGACCAGCAGGCCCGCCACTCCCAGCGTCCTGGATCCGGTCCGCCCGATGACGCGGCCGGCGGCGTTCGCGCCGATCATGGTTGCCAGTGCCACGGGCAGGAAGAACAGGCCGGTTGCCAGCGGCCCGTGTCCGCGGTGGTCCTGGAGGTAGAAGGTGCCGAGGAAGAACACCATGATCATCAGAGCTGTGGCCACCAGGATCAGCAGCGTGCCCGTGGCCACCGGCCGACGCGTCAGAAGGCGGATGTCCATCAGAGGCGTCGCCGTCCGCCGCTGCCAGGCCGCGAAGGCCCAGTACAGCAGCAGAGCCGCAACCACCAGACCCGCCGTCGCCATGGTGATCCACCCCTTGTCGCCGGCGCGTATCAGCGCATAGGTCAGCGTGCCGGTGGCAGCGGTGACTAGGATCGCGCCCACGGCATCCAGGCGCCCCGAGGTGGCACGCCGCTGTGGCGGCAGGTAGGCCCTCAGTGCGACGACCAGCGCCAAGCCCACGGGGACGTTGACGAAGAACACCCACGGCCAGCCTGGTCCCGCGGTCAGCAGGCCACCCAGCAGCACGCCCAGGGCGGCGCCGCTGCCACCGAGGGACGACCAGATCCCCAGGGCCTTGTTGCGCTCCTCGCCCTCGAAGAGCGTCACGACCAACGACAGGGCCGCCGGGGACAGCATGGCCGCGGAGAGGCCCTGGATCACCCGGCCGGCGAGCAGCATGCCTCCCGATTCCGCAAGACCCGCCAGCAGGGAGGCGCCGGCGAACAGTACGAGGCCGAGAAGGACGAGGCGCCGCGCGCCGAACAGGTCCGCAGCCCGGCCCCCCAGCAGGAGAAGACCTCCGAAGGCCAGGGTGTACCCGCTCACGACCCAGGTCAGCGCCTCGCGCTCCAGACCGAGGTCCGCTCCCAGGTGCGGCAACGCGATGGCCACGACCGTGACGTCCAGGATGAGCATCAGCTGCGCGACGCCGACCAGGCCAAGAATCTTCCACCGACGTGGATCCGGTGTGCGGGTGGGACTGGTGGAGATCTCTGCTTCGCTCACGACGATCTGCCCCCTTACAGGTAAGTCGAACAGGCTTGTACGAGTTATGAACGCTACTATAACTCGTACAAGCCTGTTCGACTTATGGAGTGAAATGCCTCGCTCGACACGGCCAGGAGCGCGTCGCGCCGACGCGCAGCACAGCGTCGAGAAGATCTTGGACGCGGCCATCGACTGCCTCAGCCGCAACCACGACGCGAGCGTCGTACAGATCGCGCAGGCCGCGGGAGTGGGCCGAGTCACCCTCTACGGCCACTTCCCCTCCCGGGAGGGTCTCGTCGAAGCCGCCCTGGCACATCTGCTGGAATGCGGCGAGGAGGTCCTGTCCGAGCTGGACCTGACGGGCGAGCCGGCCCAGTCGTTGCGCGAGCTCATCGACTCCAGCTGGCTGCTCATCGCGCAGTCCGGTGCGATGCTGGAGGCCGCTCAGAAGGTCCTGCCTCCCGGACGCATCCATGAACTGCACGCTGGACCCGAACAGCGTGTACGCGAGCTCATCGTGCGAGGGCAGGCACAGGGCGCATTCCGTGACGACCTTCCCGCCGCCTGGCTGGCCAGCGCCCTCCACCACGTCCTCAAGGGCACGGCCGCGGACGTCAGGAGCGGCGCCATGACCGCGGAACAGGCCCCGGAGTTCATCGCACAGATCACTCTCGCCGCCTACGCGCCTCAGTCGAGCTGCTCGAACAGGCCATGACCTGCGTACGCCCCTCCCGTTGGGCGCAAGTGGCACTTCACCGGCTGACCCGATGGAACATCCATCCGGAGTGCGGACTTGTGGGGGTGACACTCGGACCAGTGACTGGTGGTACGCGCGAGCCGAGTCTCCGACCGATGGTCAGCGCTCCGGCCAGACGACCCAACCAAACCTGCTGCAACTGACTCCCAACGCCGGGTGGATAGGTCCACCTCATGGGTCTTGACCGCTTCGGCGACGCCGCGGAGGCCCACGGATGGGATGCGTACACCGCGCAGGTCGCATCGAAAGGACGGGTCCTCCGCGAGGGCGAGGCCCGATCTTCCGCCCAGAGGGGTTCGCGCGCCCGCCGCCACCTGGTCGGCCGCGTTCGGTGCAGCCCACCGGCGAATGCTGATCGTGCGCCGATCCGCTGTGCAGCGACGATCGACGATTTAGTGCTGGTTTAGTGAGCCATAACGCGGCCCTGCGAGAGGTCCGGCCGACCGGCGGGAAGAAGGAACCAGCCGGAGATCCCCGCAGCCACGGCGATGACGGCGGATGTCGTGAAGGCGGCTGCGTAGCCACTCAGGTCGCCCGCCCCTTCCAGACTCGCCCCCGCGACCATCGCGATGACGGCGACTCCGAGGGCGGCGCCGAGTTCGTGTGCGGTGGTGACAAGGCCGGACGCCAGACCGGTGTCCTGGTGGCCGAGGCCGTTCATGGCGGCGGTGGTGGCGCAGACGAAGGTGGTGCCGAGGCCGAAGGACATGAGAGAGAAGCCCGGGGTGAGGCCCGTCCACAGTCCGCTGTCGGCCGTGAGGCCGGTGAGGAGGAGTGCGCCCAGCGCCGTCAGGGCGAATCCCGCCAGTGCGGCGAGTCGCCAGCCGATGCGGCCGACCGTTGTTCCGCCGAGGTGGGCGCCCAGGGTGACGGCGACGGCGACGGGGAGGAAGGCCAGTCCGGTGGTGAGGGCGTTCTCGCCGAGAATGTGCTGCACGTAGAAGGAGTTGAGGAAGAAGGCGGAGATGAGCAGGCCGCTTGCGGCCAGCATCACCAGCGCGCCGCCGAGCAGGCTGCGCCGGGCGAGAACTTCCAGGCGTACAAGCGGCACCGCGACGCGGCGTTCCACGGCAAAGAAGGCGACGGTGAAGACAGCCGCGCCAACCAGGGGTAGCCAGACGTGGGCGGTGTCGAAGCCTCGGTCGCGAGACTCCACGAGGCCGTAGATCAGGAGAGCGGGGGCCGTGGTCAGGGTCAGGGCACCCAGCGGGTCAAGGCGCTTACGGGAAGGGGCCGGAGTGGCCGCGCGGCGCGTCCGGCCGAGCAGCGCCGGTACCGCGACGAGGGCGAACAGACCCACGGGGATGTTGATGTAGAAGATCCATGCCCAGCCGGGTCCGGACACCAGTACCCCGCCGAGCAGCACGCCCGCGGCGGCGCCCGCGCCGCCGATCGCCGCCCAGAGACCGAGGGCTTTGTGCCGGGCGGGGCCGTCGAACAGGACGGTGACCAGCGCCATCGCGGCCGGGGAGAGAAGGGCCGCCCCGACTCCTTGGACGGATCGTGCGGTGATGAGTGCGGGACCGCTCGCGGCAAGGCCCGAAGCGAGGGAGGCGGCGGTGAAGAGGGACAGTCCGACGAGGTACATGCGGAGTTTGCCCAGGGTGTCCGCGAGGCGTCCGCCCAGGAGGAGGAGGCTGCCGAAGAACAGCGTGTACGCGGTGACGATCCACGTCAGCGCGGAGCCGGAGAGGGAGAGTTCGGCGCCGATTGTGGGCAGGGCGACGTTCACCACCGTCACGTCAGCGATCAGCATGAACTGTGCGAGGCAGAGCAGGGTGAGCACCCACCAGCGATGCCGGTGAACAGGCGACGGCGGCCCCTCGTGTGGGTGGTGCACGTGCTGTGACGCCGATGTGGTGTGCGGTAGTTCCACGGAGGATCTCCCTAAACTTTACACTGCTGTCAGGGATAAGGTACGCGCCGCTCGGCCGAATGTGAACAGCACTGTAAAGTTTGACGGCGACGACTACTTCAACGGAGGTGCCGATGGCGGACGAGAGTTCCCCCCGTCGGAGGGCGGACGCAGAGCGCAACGCGACAGCGATCATCGACGCGGGGGTGGAGTGCCTGCTGGTGGACCCGCAGTCGAGCATGGCGGCCGTCGCACGAGCGGCGGGGGTGAGCCGGGTGACGCTCTACTCCCACTTCCCCACACGCGAGAGCCTCCTGGAGGCAGCACTGGAGCGCTCCGTCGCGCAAGCCGTTCACGCTTTCGACGCCGAAGCGGGTGACGTCGGGCTCGCCGATGAGGCACTGGCGCGGCTGATGCGCTCGTCCTGGCAGGTGCTCGACCGGAACTTCTCCGCTTTCGCAGCCGCCGCGGCGGCTCTACCCCCGGATGTCATTCGCGGCCGACACGACCGCATCCTCCGCCCCGTGCGCGACCTGATCCTGCGCGGTCAGCAGGAAGACGTGATCCGCAGGGACCTGTCGGCGGACTGGCTGGTCACCGTCGTCTATCAGCTGATGCACGCCGCTGCGGGCGAAGTCCAGGCGGGACGGCTCACCAGCGCCGCGGCCCCCGACGTTCTGACGGCAACCGTCCTGGCGGCATTGAGAACCAGAGATGGGCAGCAATGACCTTCTTCGCGAGAGGTCGGCGACTGAGAGCTTCTCTGATCGGCGACGCATCCCGCGGAACGGTCTCGCACTGCGGACGAGTCAGCCAAGGCCGCACTCCGCCCCGCCTGGCCACGTCCTGGTAAGGAGCGAGGGGCGGTGCGAGCAGCTTGCGATGCGGGCGGCGGCGCACCGCGTACGCAGATTCAAACCGCCCGTCACGCCGTCGCCCCGGTGTCTCGTCGTAGCAACCGGCCGGCCAGGAAGCGGTTCGTGGGCGGCTGCTCATAGGATGGGCGCATGACCGGCAGCACAGGATTCAGCCGCCGCCCCGCCGGGCGGCTGTTCGTGCTGCTCGTGATGGCTGTGCTGACCGGCCTGCTCGGCATGCATGCTCTGGGCCCGAGGGACACCGGCAGGACGATCGGATGCCGCGCACGAGATGGCGATGGCCCAGGTGGCCGGCGCACCGCACCTGAGCGGTGGGTGTTCCCACACAGATGGCAGCAACAACCATCTCGACCACGCGGACGGAGCATGCGCGGCGGCCGGGATCGGCACTGCATATGCGCCGCCCGCACTGACCAGCGCCCTGATGGACGCGCCTGCCGCTTGCACTCCGGTGGCGGGCACGGCGGGGCCCGCCGAAGGCTGCCGAGCGCCTCCCGACCTGTCTGAGCTGCAACTCGGTCGAGATGGCAGACCTCGCCCCGTCCCGAGCTGAGTCGGCTGAGGTGAAGGCACTCGCCGAGCAGATCAAGAAGGCCCAGGACCCGGAGATCAAGACACTGTCCGGCTGGCTGACTTCGTGGGGCGAGGAGGTGCCCGCGGAAGGTGCCATGGACCACTCCGAGCATGGCGCCAGCGGCATGAGCGGCATGATGACGGCCGAGGACATGGACAAGCTCAAGGACTCCTCGGGCAAGGCGTTCGACACCGCCTTCATGGAGATGATGATCAAGCACCACGAAGGTGCCGTATCGATGGCCGAGACCGAGAAGGCCGACGGTTCCTACGAGCCGGCCAAAAAGATGGCAGACACGATCATCACGTCCCAGACAGCCGAGATCACCCAGATGAACGAGCTGCTCGGCAAGAACTGACCGCACCTCGGCAGGGGCGGGCGCCCACCGACGCCCGCCCCTGCCCGTGCAGCCCCATCCGCCGTCGGCCTCCCCTCGCATGCCGACGCTGGCTTAAGGGCCACACGGCGAGCTTGTATCGCCCCCTGCAACCGCGGCTCCCTGCCCATGCGGCTCCCGCGCGGTAAGCCTGGGCCGGGAGCTTCGTCCCCGACGTCATGCAAGCAGATTCAGCTTTCAGACGTCTCGTGTCGCAGGCACGGATTAGGGCTTTCCGATCCCTATCGCACACTGTCGCCGGGTGTCATGGCAGTAGGTCTCCGTACCCGAGGGGAAGCACTGCTCCGCCGGCGATTCCGAGTCCGAGAGCGAGGATCCCTGCGGTGTAGGCGGTGGCGGCTGCCCAGCGGCCAGGGACCGCCTGAGCCGGTGCGGGTGCCGGTTCGGTGCTGGTGAAGAGGGGAGCCAGCCAGCGCAGGTAGTAGAAGAGCGAGGCGACGGTGTTGGCGACGGCGAGGACCGCGAGCCAGGTGTAGCCACCGTCGACGGCCGCGCTGAAGATCTCCAGCTTGCCGAGGAAGACGCCGGTGGGCGGAGTGCCCACCAGGCCGAGGAGGCAGACGACGAGAACGGCTGCGAGACCGGGGTGGCGGCGGGCGAGGCAGCGGTAGTCATCCAGGTGACGTGCGGTGGGAAGTGCGGTGACGACGGCGAAGGCGCCGAGGTTCGTTGCGGCGTAGGCGGCCAAGTAGAACAGCAGGCTCTGTTGAGCGAGGTCGGTGCGGGTGGCCACGGCGAGGGCCATCAGGAGGTAGCCGACCTGGCTGATGGTGGAGTAAGCGAGCAGGCGTTTGACGGAGGTCTGGAAGAACGCCGCCAGGTTGCCGAGCGTCATGGTGACAGCGGCCAGGACCGCCAGGAGCAGCGGCCAGTTGACGTCGCTGTCGGGCAGGGCTTGGTGGAGCAGGCGGTAGCCGGCGATCAGTGCGCCGATCTTGGGCAGGGTGGTGACGTAGGCGGCGACCGGGGCGGGTGCGCCGTCGGTGACGTCGGGGACCCAGAAATGGGCGGGTACGGCCCCGGCCTTGAACAGCAGCCCCGCCAGAACGGCCACCAAGGCGACGGCGACAAGGCCGTAGGGAGCCTCGGGCAGTGCGTGGCGCAGTTCGCGATAGAGGGTGGACTGGCCTGCGCCGTAGAACAGGGCGATCCCGGCGAGCATGGTGGTGCCGAGGAGGGCGCCCATGAGGTAGTACTTCAGGGCTGCTTCGGTGCCGGAGTCGTCTTTGGCGAAGGCGACCAGGGCATAGGCGGGGATGCTGGCGAGGAGGTAGGCGGCGAACAGCATCAGCAGGTCGTTCGCGCCGAGGAGGGCGAGGGTGCCCGCGCCGGCCAGCAGGAGCAGGACCCAGTACTCGGTTTCGCGTTTGTGGCCTCGTACAGTCTCCACCGACATGGTGATCACCAGCAGCAGCGCCCCCAGAACGGTGAGGCGGCCGGCGTTGGTGGCGGTGTCGACGGCGAAGGCGTTCGAGAAGACGGTCTGTTCGCGGCCGGTGGCCATGGTGATGCTCGTGGCGACCAGGCCGGCGGTGCAAGCCGCGGTGGCAAGGACGGCGACGACCCATTGGCGGCGGCGCGGCAGCCAGGAACCTGCCAGCAGGCCGATCACGGCGGCGCCGAGCAGAGCGAGTTCGGGGATCAGGGCGGCGAGATTCTCGTTCACCGCGCCACCAGGCCGGTCACGGTACGGCTGGCGGGCTCGATGACATCAAGCAGCCAGCGCGGCGCGATGCCGATCACCAGTGCCAGGGCCAGCAGCGCGATGCTGGAGACCGCTTCCCTGCCCTTCAGGTCGCCGAAGCCGGTGGTGTGCACTGACTGGGGCAGGCGTGGGGCGCCGAGAAGCATGGCGCGCAGCGCGCGGAGGAACAGGGCAGCGGTGATGAGGATGCCGGTCACGGCGATCCCGGTGGCGACGGCCTGGGAGGCAAGGGAGCCGGTGAAGATCTGGAACTCGGCGATGAACCCGGAGAAGCCTGGAATGCCGAGGCTGGCGAATGCGGCGACGCCGGTGGCGGCCGCGAAGCGGGGCGCATGGGCGGCAAGGCCGGAGTAGGCGTCGATTTCGTAGGTCTGTCCGCGGTCGTACAGGACGCCGGCGAGCAGGAACAGGGCGCCGGTGATCAGGCCGTGGCTGACCATCTGGGTGACCGCGCCGGTGACGGCCAGGGAGCGGGCCTGGGCGTCGGTGCCTGCCAGGGCCCCGGCCGCGCCGACGGCCAGGATGATGTAGCCCATGTGGTTGACCGAGGTGTAGGCGATCATGCGTTTGAAGTCGGTCTGCGCGAGCGCGACCAGTGCTCCGTAGACGACGGAGACGACGCCGACGATCACGATGGCCAAGCCGTAGTGGCGCCAACTGCCGGGCAGCAGCGGCATCGCGATGCGGACGAAACCGTAGGTGCCCATCTTCAGCAGCACCGCCGCCAGGATCGCCGATCCGGCGGCGGGGGCCTCGGTGTGGGCGGGCGGCAGCCATGTGTGGAAGGGAACGGCCGGGGTCTTGACGGCCAGTCCCACGCCGATCGCCAGCAGCACCAGGGACGCGTACACACCGTGCCCTGCGAGCGGGTTGGTACGGGTGAGGTCGACGATGTCGAAGGTGTGCGGGTCGGCGGCCAGGTAGAGGCCGATGAAGCCGAGCAGCAGGGCGAGCGAGCCGATGAAGGTGTAGAGGAAGAACTTCAGCGCCGCCGCCCGGGCGCGCTCGCCGTGGCCCCAGCCGGCGATGACGAAGAACATGCCGACGATGGAAAGGTCGAAGAAGACGAAGAACAGGATCAGATCGAGGGCGACGAACAGTCCGAGACTCGCCGTCTGCAGGAAGAGGAACAGGCACACGTACGGGCGAACGCGGCTCGACTCGCGCAGCGAGTACACCGCGACGGCGAGGAACAGTACGCAGGTCAGAGCGAGCAGTGGCAGGGAAAGACCGTCGACGCCGACGTGATAGCTCACTCCCGCGCCGGGAATCCATCGGACCCGCTGCTCGTACTGCACCCCGCCCTGGGAGTCGAACCCCGCCCACAGCGCGATGACCAGAGCGAGATCGACGGCGGCGGTGGTGATCCACACCCACAGGTACGCCCGCTCGGGGAACCTGCCGGGCAGCAGCATCAGCGCCACAGACACCAGCAGCGGCAGGAACGTCACATCACTCAGCACAGGGGATTACCTCACCAACAGCACGATCAGGACGAGCACGCAGAAGCCGACGGCGGCTTGGGCGTAGTACTGGTGCAACAGCCCGGTCTGCGGGCGGCGCGCCCACCGCCCCAGACTCCGGGTACCCGAGGCGACGGCATTGACGGCGGCGTCGATGCCTCCGTCGTCCAGACGGCGGGCTTGCCGAGCAGCGGTCAGGCCACCACGGCCGACGGCTTCGACGGCGGTGTCGATACCGGAGTCGTCCACGCGGCGCGCCTGGTGGGCGAGGGCGAGTCCGCCACGGGCCACCTGCCGTACGACGCCGTCCACGACCCGGTCGTCGAAGACCGCCAGGGCGCGGGCCATCGCCAAGACCGGCCTGACGACGACAGCATGGGCGGCACGTTCCAACTGGAGCCAGCCGTCGGTCCACCGCACCACAGCCGGTGGCACGAGAGTGCGTGGACGGAAGGGCCGCCACCAGGACATCCCGGCGGCCGCGAGGGCGACGGCGGCGGACAGTCCCAGCTCCCACACCTTGGGTGAAGGTTCGCCGGGAACGCCGAGCAGGCCGCGCAGCCACTCGGCCGGTCCCGGCAGGGCGAGAACGCCCAGGACGGCCGCCGCGCTTGCCAGGACGAGCAGCGGAGCAGCTGAGGCAGCGGGGACGCGCCGGGTACCAGGCCGCTCAGTGTCGTAACCGGCCTGAGGGTCCTCGGGGACCGGGCGGGTGACGTACCACAGGGCCTTGACGCTGTAGACGGCGGCGACGGCGGCCGCAGCGAGCCCGACCAGGTACAGGCCGGCGCTCTCGGCGCGGGCGGAGGCGAGGACATCGTCCTTGGCCCACCACAGCGAAAGCGGCGGCAGCCCGGCCAGCGTGAGCGCCCCGACGGTGAAGCAGGCGCCGACCAGACGATGGGTGCGCGCTGCCCCGCGCAGGGAAGGAAGCTGCTTGGTGCCCAGTGCGGTCAGCCAGGCCCCGGCCGCGAGGAACAGGCCGGACTTGGCGGCGGCGTGCGCGACGAGCTGAAAGGTACCGCCGGCCACACCGCCACTGCCAGCGGCCAGCACCATGAAGCCGATCTGAGAGGCGGTCGACGCGGCGAGCAATTGTTTGAGGTCGCGTTGGGCCACGGCCACCACTCCGAGAAGCAGGGCGGTCACCGCTCCGGTCCAGGCGACAACCGGCCCCGCCCACGAGGTGGCGGCCAGCAGCGGGTGCAGGCGCAGCAGCAGGTAGGCGCCGGCGGCGACCATGGTCGCCGAGTGCAACAGCGCGGACACCGGACTGGGGCCCTGCATGGCGCGTGACAGCCAGAAGGAGAAGGGCAGTTGCGCAGACTTGCCCAGCGCGGCGGCCACGATTCCGGCGGTGACCAGGTGCAGCCAAGGAGACCCGGTGTGCGGTAGGGCATTGAGGCTCAAGGTCGCGGCGCCACCGGCCATGGCAGCACCGGCCGCCAGGTACAGGCCCAGGTCCGCGGTGCGGGTGGTGAGGAAGGCGGTGTCCGCCGCGCGTGCCCGTTCCGGGTCGCGCCACCAGTAGCCGATCAGTGCCCAGCTCGTCGCGCCCATCAGCTCCCAGGACATCAGCAGCAGCGGCAACGTCGTCGCTGTGACGGTGACCAGCATGGAGCCGGAGAACAGCAGCATCAGGCCGAAGAACCGTCCGCGGTTCTCATCCTCACCGAACTCCCCGGCGGAGAAGATCAGGACGGCGGTGGTGACCGCGGCGACGGTGATCACCATGACCGCGGACAGTCCGTCCACCGCCAACCCGGCCTGGATGCCCGCGAACAGCGGCACGCTCGCCGACGGCCGGGTCGACGCGGCAGCGACAGCGAGGCCCAGCGTCACCACAGAGACCAGCACCCCGAGGGCGGGCGCCTGCCGGTTCAGGCGTGTCCCGGTCACCGCGAGGACGGCTCCCGCTGCCAGGGGCAGGGCGATCAGCAGCCAGATCAGCGCGATCACCCCTTCAGATCCTGCGCCATATCGGTCATGTCGACCTGCCGGGCTCGGTAGATCGCAGTGGTGACGGTGAACCCCATCGCCATCTCCACCGCCATCGCCACCACGGCAGCCACGATCACCACCTGCCCGCTGCCCGTGGGGGCGAGGAAGTGCCAGAAGTCGGCGGCGGCGACGATGATCCCGCCGATCATCAGCTCGATCCCCATCATGATCATGACGATGGACTGCTGGGACAGCGCGCCGAACAGACCGATCGAGAACAGGCCCGCGGCAAGGACCAGGAGCAGTTCGAAGGTCACCGACCCACCCCTCCGCCGGCCGGATCGTGGGCGGGCCGCTGATCGAGGTCGTCACCGAACCGGTCGTAGCGGCCGCGGTGGGTGGCCAGCACGGTCGCGCCGACCATCGTCGCCAGCAGGACGAACCCGAGCGTGACCATCGTCAGCATCTGATCACCCATCAACGACATGCCCACCTGGACGGTGGTATCCACCGGCCGTACCCGCGGACGGTCGGGCCAGGGAACCACGAAGACCGCCGTCGTCAGCACGGCGAAAACCACACCGCTGACGGCCAGCGCCCCGCGCTTGTTATGGAGCATCGACATCGGCATCAGACCGGCCGGATTCATCATGTACGCGATCATGAAAACAGCCATGATGACCATCTCCATGACCATCATCAGCAGGATGACCACCCCGAGGTAGGGCAATCCCAGCACGGTCACCACGCCACCGACGCACACCAGGGATCCCAACAGCGCGAACGTGACCCGAGCCATCGAGTTCAGTGTGAACACCAGGACGCCGCCGACCAGGGCCAGCACGCCCAGCGCCCACAGCAGCACAGCGGCCGTCGTTCCCATCGGGCGGGCCTTCCTTTCTATCGATTGAGGCCGACCAGGGCCGGGACGAGGGTCTGCACGATCGTCAGCGGGATGAGCACGACCCAGGCGAACTCCACGTACCGGTCGGCCCGGATCACCGGCAGGCGCCGCACCGCGGCGACCAGGACGGCCAGCACCAGCAGAGTCTTGATCAGCGACCATGCCCAGGCGGGCAGGACCGGCCCCGCGCCCCCGCCCAGGAACAGGGGCACCGCCATCGCCGCGCCGGCAGCCAGCCACAGCCACCGCCCGGCCTGCAACATCAGCCGGTCGACCCCGGAGGTCTCGCTCAGCACGCCGCCCGCGATGTCCTGGCCGACCGGGTAGGCGAACGGCCCCAGGAAGCTGAAGGCGAGGACGCCTGCCAGGTAGACGACGAAGGCGACGGGCATCCACACCGCGTACCACAGGCCGTCCTGTGCCGCGGCGATGTCCCCGACCCGCAGGGACTGCGCGCCGGTCGCGGTTGAGATCAGCGCGAACATCAGCGGAAGCTCGTAAGCCAAGCCCTGGGCGAGGAAACGGTAGCCGCCGACCAGGGAGAACGCCGCGTTCGGACCCCACCCGGCCAGCCACAGACCGGCCCAGGTCAGCACCTCCATGGCGTTGAACCACACCAATCCCACCGACAGGTCGGCGACCGCCACGTTCCCGAACGGGATGACCAGCGTCGACAGCACGGCAGCCACCGGCACGCTCACCACACCGGCCCGCCACAGCACCCGGTCCGGAGCCGGCATCCGCCGGGGCTGCGCCACCAGTGCCCGCGGCACCGCGAGCAGCGGCCGCATCGCGGCGGAAACGGTGACCGGCCGCCCGGCGTCCCGGGCGGTCAGGGCCGCGTCAGTCGTCACGGCCAACACAGCGAGACCCAGCAGCAGAGCCGGGGCGGCCAGCAGCGTCCACCACGCCCCTGCCTCAACCACGGGCCGCCCCCTCGCTTGAGTGGGCCGCGAGTTCGTCCATGTCCGGATCGAGACTCGCCACGATCAGGCGCGCCGCGGCCAATTCGGTTCCGTCCAGTAGGTGAGGCAGCAGGGCGACCAGGGCAGCCGACGGCGGCTGCCGCGCGTCCCACCGGCCCCGCGGGCTCTCCTCCGCCGGATCCAGCGCCGAAGAATCGTCCAACCGTGCCACGTCATGGCGGATGTCGGTCAGCCACCGCCGGTAGCGAGCTGCCACATCCCCATCGGCCCGGGCCGCGGGACCGCTCACCCCGGCTGCCCGCGCGTCCCGCGCGGTCACCACGCCCAAGCCGCGGGTCAGCCAGAACAGGGTTCGTGACCGGCCGACCCGTCGAGCCAGGCGTTCCAGCCGGGAAGCGAGCGCGGCAGCAGGGGCACCATCGAGCAGGTCATCACGCAGCCGGTGGGCCTTCATCGCCTCCGCAGGCCAGCCCGCCACCATCAACAACCGCCCCAGACTGTCCAGACGAGCCGCCGCCCGCCGCCGCACCGCCTCCCCCGAACCAACCGCTTCACCGGCCGCAGACCGCAGCCACGGCTGCACCCAGAACGACTCGACAGGCCGCGAGGCGAAAAGGGGCTCCTCGTCGAGGTCGGCCGCCTGAACGACATCACCTTGCAGGACGAGACGGAGCGTCAGCCCGGCGGGCCAGTCGGACAACAACGGTCCCAGCGGCACATGCAACCGGTCGAGCGTCAAACCGTCACGGTCCTCGCCCTGCCCTGCCATCGGCAACCCGCCCGGCATCTCTATCCCGCCGTGACCGCCGTGGCCCTGGTGGTCTTCGTGGGCATCACCGCCGTCGCCTTTCTTCTCTTCTCTGCCGTGGCTGCCGTGGTGCCGCTTCCGAGAGGAGTGGTCGCTACCTGAGCCGATGTACCTGCCGTTGCCCCGGTCCGGAACGGACTCTTCTCCGTGCTCGCCGTCTCGGGCGGCCTTCTCCTGGGAGGTGTGGCCCCCTGTACCGTCTTGTTCCGCGCTCTGCTCATGGCGGCGATCGTGCCGCGGGCGGCTGTCTGTCTCGGCCGGGGTTTCCTGATCGCGCTGTGCTGCCGTCGAGGCCAGGCGGGCACGGACGGCGTCAAGGGCGGCCAGTACTTCGTCGGCGGTGCGTACATGTGCGCGGGCGCGTGGGGCGGGAAGGTTCTGCCAGAGCCGTTCCAGTGCCGGGTTCAGGTACGGGCAGAGGGGCCCGGCGACGAGCAGCAGATCAGCTTGCGCCGGGGTTGTGGCCGGTGGCCAGTCCCGAAGCCTCAGCTGCCGCTCGGCGGCCAGCCGCACGGCCGCTCCGCCCGGCATGCTGACCACCAGGACGCGGGGTCGGGCGGCTGCCGCATGCAGCATCGTGCCGGTCAAGTCCATCGCAGGGCCCCCTCCCTCCAGGCATAAGTGACTCCGGCGAGCAGGATGGCCAGGAAGACGAACATCTCGATGACCGCGCTGGGTCCCATGGCCGAGATGATCAGCGTCCACGGATACATGAAGACCATCTCCATGTCGAAGGCGAGGAAGAGCATCGTGACCGTGTACCAGCGCACATGGAAGCGGCTGACCGCATGCTCGGCCGGCTCCAGCCCTGACCCGAACGGCGCGGCTGCCAGAGGCTCCGAGGAGACCCGAAGCGTCCAGCCCGCCCCGTAAACTCCGGCGACGGCAAGCGCGACCACGCCCAGCAGGGACAGCGCGGCTACGAAGCCGTTCACCAACCATCACCGTGTGGCCAGGCGGCGGAGCATGGCCGCTCGGGGGCAGCCGCACAGAAACCGACGCGTGGCCCTCGGCCCTCTACCGCTGCCATTTCCACTTTCGTCCCTTCGCCCGTCGAGTCCGTCGCGTACCCCCGCGGGTCATAGCGAATCCCGGTACGTACGCGTATCCCGCGGCTCTGGTGTCCGAGCATTCCGGTTCCGGTGCGCGAATGCGCCTGCGGCACGCCCGCCCGAGGCGGACATTCCAGGACGACTGCCGCTCGCTTCTTCCACAGACGCCCAGCCGACGGGACATGTTGGACCCAGGTCAGCCGAGCACCGCCCGACCTCCGCCTCAGCATGGCGCTCACCTCGGCGGCTCCGGGCCAGATCTCATTGCGTACGGCGATGACACCGCGCAGGCCCTGGTCTCGACGAGGACCACGGTGGCTGTGATCTGCAGCCGGGTCACCTGCTCGTTCAGTTGGGCAGGCTCGATAAAGCCCGGCTTGCCCAGGCGCGCCCACGATCGGAGACCTCAGCCCTCCAGGCGCAAACGTGTAAGCACGCTGGCGCATCTTGTCGAGAGGGGGCGCGGAGCCGGTAGGGTGTGGCGCTCGTCACGGCTCCGGGATGGAGAAAGCGACACGATGCCCTACTGCTGTGCGGCACCGACCACATCATCAACTGCCCCGTAAGGCGACACGGCGTGCGGGGGACACAGTCTCTGCGGAAACAAACCTGCTCGTGGGCCTACACGTGTCCCCGATGGCGTTTGGCGTGATCATGGGCGTTGGCGGCGCGGGCAGCCTGGCTGGGGCACTCCTCGCCCCGCGCATCGCCTCCCGGATCGGCATCGGACCGACGATCATCATCGGGTTCGCGGTCAGCCCACTGGCTCAGATCCCCCTCCTGCTCGCCGGACCCGGGGCTGCGCTGGCAGGTCGTGCTCGCCGGGACGCTGGCCGTTCAGCTGTTCTGGGCCACAGCCTCCGGGACGAGCCAGAGGTCCCTTCGGCAAATGATCACCCCTGAGGGCATGCAGGCCCGCATGCAGTCTGTGAGCACCTGGCTCACCTCCTGTGCTCGGCCGCCGGCCGCGCTCCTCGCCGGCGGCCTCAGTGCCTGGGTCGGGGTGCGCCCCACACTGATCGCCGGGGCCTGCCTGCTCATCGTCCCGATCGTGATCCTCTACCGCTCCCCCGTACGCCGCCTGCGCACGATGCCCGGCTTGTCCGGCACGACCGCTTCCCGGCCGGCAGACCTCGCGTCTGCGCCGCTGCTGCTGCCCGCGGTACCAGCGCGGCGGCCCCCGACGTTCTGACGGCAACCGTCCTGGCGGCGTTGCGGACCACAGACGGGCAGCAATGACCATCTCCGCGAGAGGTCGGCCGACTGAGAGCGTCTCTCGACGGCGGCGCATCCCGCAGAACGGTCAAGCACCGCCGACGAGTCAGCGAACACCGCACCCTGACCCGCCTGGTCGCGTCCTGGTGAAGGGCGGTGTGAGCAGCTCGCGGTGCGAGCGGCGTCGCACCGCCCAGGCAGAGTCCAGCCGCCCGTCACGCCCTCGCCCCGACTGCTCGCCGTAGCAACCGGCCGGCCAGTAAGCGGTTCGTGGGCAGCTGCTCATAGGATGGGCGCATGACCGGCAGCACAGGATCCAGCCGCCGCCCCACCGGGCGGCTGTTCGTGCTGCTCATGCTGGCCGTGCTGACCGGCCTGCTCGGCATGCATGCCCTGGGCCCCGGAGGGGCACCGGCAGGGCGATCGGATGCCACGCACGAGATGGCGATGGCTCAAGTGGCCGACGCACCGCACCTGAGCAGTGGGTGCTCCCACACAGACGGCAGCAACAACCATCTCGACCACGCGGACGGGACATGTGCGGCGGCCGGAATCGGCTCCGCGTACGCGCCGCCCGCACTGACCAGCGCCCTCATGGACACGCCTGCCGCTTGCACTCCCGTGGCGGGCACGGCGCGGCCCGCCGAAGGCTGCCGAGCGCCTCCCGACCTGTCCGAGCTGCAACTCCTGCGGATATAGAGCGGCCCGCACGGCACCCCGATGCCCGGATGTTCCCGGGACCGGTGCCGCGCCTTCGTACGCCCTCATTCCAGATCCCTCGCGCGCCGCCGCGCAGCAGCCGCGCGCACAAGGAGTTGCACCATGACCAGCAAGCGATCCCTCGTCCGTCGTACCGCCGCTGTGGCCGCTTCGGCAGCCGCCGCCCTCGTCCTCGCCGCCTGCGGTGGGAACGGTGACAGCTCGGCCGGACACGACGGGCACAGCAAGGAGTCCCCGTCTGCCTCGGCGTCGGCCTCACAGGGCCAGCAGAACGCGGCCGACGTAGCCTTCGCCAAGGGGATGATCCCCCACCACCGCCAAGCGGTCGAGATGGCCGACCTCGCGCCGTCCCGGGCCGGGTCGGCTGAGGTGAAGGCGCTCGCCGAGCAGATCAAGAAGGCCCAGGACCCGGAGATCAAGACACTGTCCGGCTGGCTGACTTCGTGGGGCGAGGAGGTGCCCGCGGAAGGTGCCATGGACCACTCCGAGCATGGCGCCAGCGGCATGAGCGGCATGATGACGGCCGAGGACATGGACAAGCTCAAGGACTCCTCGGGCAAGGCGTTCGACACCGCCTTCATGGAGATGATGATCAAGCACCACGAAGGTGCCGTATCGATGGCCGAGACCGAGAAGGCCGACGGTTCCTACGAGCCGGCCAAAAAGATGGCAGACACGATCATCACGTCCCAGACAGCCGAGATCACCCAGATGAACGAGCTGCTCGGCAAGAACTGACCGCACCTCGGCAGGGGCGGGCGCCCACCGACGCCCGCCCCTGCCCGTGCAGCCCCATCCGCCGTCGGCCTCCCCTCAACAGCTTGGATCGCACGTGATCGCCTCCGTACACATACCCCGGCGCCGCGGGCGCGCCGCGCTTCTGGCCGCAGCCTCCCTGCTGCTCGCCGCCTGCACCGGCCCCGAAACGGACGCCGGCACCCCGGCCGCCGATCCTGGGACCGGGCATCTGCACGGCCTCGGCGTCGACCCGGCCGACGGCACCGTCTATGCCGCGGGCCATCTCGGAGTCTTCCGCCTCAGCGACGGCGAGGCGGTTCGGGTGGCCGACCGCTACCAGGACACCATGGGCTTCACCGTCACCGGTCCGTCCACCTTTCTGGCCAGCGGCCATCCCTCCCCGACCGACCCGGATGCCCGCTCGCCCCACCTGGGCCTGATCCGCAGCACCGATGCCGGCCGCACCTGGAAGACCCTCTCCGCCGAAGGTGAGGCAGACTTCCACGCCCTCCAACAGGCCGGCGCGTCCCTCTACGGATTCGACAGCCAGAGCGGTCGACTGTGGGCCAGCGCCGACCACGGCCGCACCTGGAACAAGCGCGCCAAGCAGCCGCTTCTCGACCTCGCCGCCTACAGAAAAACCCCCGAGACGGTGTGGGCCGCCACGGGAAAGGGCCTTGAGCGCAGCACCGACGGCGGGCGCACCTTCGACGCCGTTCCCGGTGCCCCCGCCCTCGTCGCCATCGACGCAACCGGGCCCGGCATGCTCGTCGCCCTCGCGGCGGACGGCCGCGTGCTCAGCAGTCAAGGCGGTCGCAACTGGACCGAGCACGGCCGCCTTCCCGGCGGTGGTGTTCCCACCGTGTTGACCGCAGTGACCACGCAGCGGCTGCTGGCCGCCGACAGCACCGACACCATCTATCACTCCAGCGACGCCGGGCGCACCTGGAAGATCCTCCACCAGTCGACACAGGCGGCAGAAGACCGCTAGAGGAATACCCCTATGGGGTATACGGTTGATATGTGGAGCCCGGACCACACTGGACGGGAATGGGGATGGAGGTCATGGACGACAGCACTCACCGAACCGGCACCGGACACGACCCGGCCACCCACGAGGGCCACCACGCGCACGCCGATCACCACGAAGCGCGCGCAGGGCGCGTCTTGGCCGATGGCCGCGAAGGCCACCCTGCACTGCCTGACCGGCTGCGCCATCGGCGAGATCCTCGGCAAGGTGATCGGCACCGCGCTGCTGTGGAGCAACGTGGAGACCATGGTCCTGGCAATCTCGCTGGCGTTCCTTTTCGGCTACTCGTTCACGCTGTTCGCGGTTCTCCGGGCGGGCCTGGACCTCAAGAGCGCGGTCAAGGTGGCACTGGCCGCCGACACCGTCTCGATCGCCGTGATGGAGCTGGTCGACAACGGCATCATCGCTCTGACCCCCGGCGCGATGGAGGCCCACCTGTCGGACGGGCTGTTCTGGTCGGCGCTCCTGGGCGGATTCGTCGTCGCGTTCCTGATCACGACGCCGGTGAACAAGTGGATGATCGGGCGCGGCAAGGGCCACGCCGTCGTCCACGCCTACCACTGACCCCCGCGCCCGGTGCACCTCACATGCGCCGGGCGCGTTCGCGCTGATGGGAGTTAGCTGGAGGTATACCGGGGACTCGCGAGGCGACCAACCGGATCCGCCGGTCCCACGGAGAGACAGAGGCATCCTGATGTCCACCACCGTGAAGGACATGCTCGCCACATACCCGGCCGACCTGGGCGACGTCGACCGCAAGAAGCTCACCCGTTGCATCGAAGAATGCATCGCCTGCGCCCAAGCGTGTACCGCGTGCGCGGACGCCTGCCTCTCGGAGGGCATGGTCGGCGATCTCACCAAGTGCATCCGCACCGACATGGACTGCGCCGACATCTGCAACGCCACCGCGTCCGTACTTTCCCGGCACACCGGCTACGACGCCAACGTCACCCGCGCCATGCTCACCGCCTGCGCCACCGCGTACAAAGCCTGCGCCGACGAATGCTCCTCGCACGCCAGCATGCACGAACACTGCCGCCTGTGCGCCGAAACCTGTCGCTCCTGCGAACAAGCGTGCAACGAACTGCTCCAGACCCTCGGCTGACGGCCCCAGGGCTCCCTGGCCAGACGGGTGGTAACCCGCCCTTCTGTGTATCACCCTGTCAAGGCGATGGGAATCCTTGGAAACGGCCAGGGATGCTCCTCGCCTCACTCGCTCCCGGGGGTTCAACGAAGTGGGGAGTTTCAACGATCGACCTTCGGGTCGTCGGCTGGGGCGAGGATGGTGCAGATCTCGTCCTCGGTGCAGGCGGCGGGGTCGGTAGCGGCGGCACGCCGGGCGAGGCCGCGCAGTACCTCGCGGGTGGCGGTCAGTTCGGCCAAGCGGCATTCGATGTCGGCGAGGTGCTGGTCGATAAGCGCCGTGACGTGTGCGTAAGGGGCCTGGCCGCCGTCACGCAGGGCGAGGACGGACCGGATTTCGGCGAGGCTGAGGCCTGCCCCCTGGGCGTCGCGGATGAAGTCGAGCGGGGCTTTCGCCTGCTCGGGGTAGTCGCGGTAGCCGCTCGGGGTGCGGGGGCGGGCCGGGCATCAGGCCGGTCTGCTCGTAGAAGTGGATGGTCTTGGTGGTCAGCCCGCTGGCCGCCGCGAGCTCGCCGATGCGCATGCCTCCACGTTACCGCTTGACCTTCCAGTGCGCTGGAAGGTCAAGCATCGGGGCAGGATGATGAGCTGGGAGGGTGAGCAGGATGCGGATCACGGTGCTGACGGTTCCGGAGTGCCCGAACGCCCCACTGGCCTTGGAGCGGATCACCGCGGCACTGGCGGGGCGGGCGGCGCAGACGGAACTGGTCGAGATCCACGACCCGGACCAGGCCGCCACGCGCGGGATGAACGGCTCGCCGACAATCCTTCTGGACGGCGTGGACCCCTTCGCGCCAGCCGGGGCGGTGCCGAGCGTGTCGTGCCGCCTGTACCGGGACGCCGACGGCGAAGTTACCGGCGCCCCCAGTGTGGCCGCGCTGCGCGAGGCCCTCACCGGTGCCAACCAGGTGAGCGCTGCCGCACCGGTGGGACTGCTGTGAGACAGACGCTCTCGATGCGGTCGGGCGGGCCGGGCGGGGACGCCGTGCACCCGCCGAGCAGGGCCTGCGGGCGGTGCACCAGGCGGTGCTGCGGTACTTCGCCGAAACCGGGACAGCCCCCGGTCCCGAGGTGCTGGAGCCGGTAGCCGAACAGGCGGGCCGGACGGCCAGAGAGCTGCTGGCCGAGCTGGCCGCCGAGGACTTCCTGACCCTGGACGAGGCCGGGCAGATCACGCGGCGTACCCCTTCTGCGCCGTACCGACCCGTCACCGCGTACAGATCGATGGCGGTGTAGAGGTGTGGTCCATGTGCGCGATCGACGCACTCGGAATTCCCCCCATGCTGGAAGCGGATGCGGTGATCACTTCCTCGGACCCGGTGAATGGCGAGCAGGTCACCATCACGACCCGGGGCGAGGCGGCCACCTGGGAGCCGGAAGACGCGGTGGTGTTCGTCGGGCAGCGACCAGGCGGCGGGCCCGCGGCTACCGCATGCTGCGACGCGCTGAACTTCTTCACCTCCACCGCCTCCGCCTCCGCCCAAACCTGGATCAACGATCACCCGGGTATCCCCGGCCGAGTAGTCACCCAGGCGCAGGCCGAGGAGATCGCACAGCAGACTTTCGGTCCGCTGCTCGCCCCCTGAACTCGCGCCTATTGGTCACGGTGATGCGGCGGCCCCGCTCTAACCGTCGTGGGTGGGGAGATCCATCGAGCAGGTCTTGGCTCACCCCGAGTGGGTGGTGGGGATTTTCAAGGAGCCCCATCAAAGGCGCGCGGGCCGTGCCATTCGCAGACATGGACAGTGGCGTCGTCCTCCAGTCGTCCCTGGTGGTAGTCCATGACGGCGTCCTTGAGACGGCGCAGCGTCTCGTCCACGGGGAGGTTGTCGGTGTGGTGTCGGATGATGCAGTCGATGAAGGGCTCCACGCTGAACGCGCGGGCTTCGGTGATGCCGTCGGTGAACAGCAGCCGGTCGCCGAGCTCCAACTGCTCGGTACTTTGTTGGATCGGCAGATTGAATGCACTGCCGTAGCGGTCGCCGTAGCATCATCGGTCCCAGAGCCGACCTCGGGCGAACGAGGAAGCGATCCCGATGGGCGCCCGGGTCAGGACACCGGCCGGCGATTCAGGCAACATGCCCAGCACGGTGTCCGTGGCGAAAAAGAGATTCGTCTCCTTGACCAAGTGCCGTGGGTTGCCCATGCAGGTCGCTGAGCGCGCACAGGAGATGGTGCCAGCCCAAGCCGCTGAGCCCGGTGCCCTGAAGACTCGGCGGCACAGGGTGTGCATATGCCTATGTCGTGGATCGCTCGACGCTACGCAGCGGCCTGGGCTGGCTGGGGTCGGGCGCCCAAGGTCTGGCCCAATGCCCGTTCGACCGAGACCAGGATGACGACCCGCTCCGGGTCCGGAGCCGGCGTACGGCCATATCGCTTTCCGTAACGGGCAACCGCGTCTTCGACCACATCGTCGTCGGTACACACCTCCGCCACCCCTTCGAGGGTGGCCCACTGGCCTCCGTCGACCTGACACAGGGCCACGCGGGCTTCGCCCCCACCCGCGAGAATGTTGGCCACTTTACGACTCGATTTGCGGGTGATAACCCGGGCCACTCCAGCGTCGACATCCACCGTCACACCGACGGGCACGACATGCGGTCGCCCATTGGGCCGCAGCGTGGTCAATGTGCACAGATGGTACTCATTCCAGAACTCCAGGTAACTGTCCGGCTGGGTGGATATCGCGTTCGACATGGCTGAAAGCGTAAACGCCTCAGTTGCCCGAACTGCCCCAGAGTGACCGCCGCCACACCCCTTCCAGTCAGCCATTTTGTCCACTTCACTGCCGTTTGCCCGCCCCCTCGCCTCGCCTAAAGTCTCAGCTTGATAACGGAGTCACCCATCGACTCGCAAAAGTTGATCCGTTCACGCCGGACCGTAAAAACGCAGTTCAGGGCCTCGTACAGGATTGAACAAGGTTGTTTTACGTCACTTTGACCGGGAGGAGTTACCTGCCGTCTACACGAATCGATCATGTTCTTCAGGCCATGCCTTGCCTGAAGAGTCACGTACTGTCCAAAGAGGTTCCCGGGAGCTCCACGGGGCAGCTCCGCTCGGGGTGTCAGCGCGTATTCGCGTACGTGACATCCGAGCGCGGTAGGAAGCCCTGGATGCCCTGGCATCCCTTCCCCTGCGAGGGGGGTTCGGTGGGGCGCAGGATCACCGACCGCGGTCGGTTCCGGCGCCGCGAGCCGGTCGTCATCGACGTGGGCGCGGTGTCGCCCGGTTCAGGGGAGCCATCAGAGCCGGTTGGAGGTATTACTCAGTGTGGTCGGATAAGAGTGGTCGAGACGCGGCGGATCGCACAGTTCCCGCTCAGGATGGAGCCACCCGCCGACGCCTTGGGCGCTGGCGTACAGCCACGGCCCGGACGGTGGAGAAGGATCTGCACCGGCTGATTCGGCGGGAGCTGCAAGACCTCGGGGTAACTCCCCCGCTCGACGTTCACAAGCTTTGCGAGAAGCTGAGCCGGCGGCGCGGGCGCCCGCTGTTTCTGCGTGCAGCTCCGCTGCCCAAGCCCGGACCCTCGGGCATGTGGGCGGAGTACGACACCTACGACGTGATCCTGTACCAGCAGGAGACGACCGAGCTGCACCAGGATGGGATCATCCTGCACGAGGTCGGACACATCCTCGTGGCGGAGAACGAGAGGGCAACCGAGGACTCCGCCCGCGAGGTGGAGACGGATACGCCGGATACCACTCCTGATGAAGACGCGGCGGCCGTCGACGTGGAGGGGTGGGCCACCCTGTTGCCGGTCTTCGGGACCGAGGCGGTCAAGCGTGTTGCCCAGCGTTGCTCGTACGACGACGGCGAGGAGTGCTCCGTCGAACTCGTGGCGACGATCATCCTGGAGTGGTCGACCCTGCTCGCAAGCTCCACTCCTCCGGCTGATGATCCCGCCCTGCGCCGGGTCGAGGCGGCTCTTGGCGACCGGCGAGGATGGCTGTAGCACGTGGAACTCCTGCTCCTGGGGCTACTGGCCGCACTGGTCTGGAAGCTCTACCAGTGGAAGCGAAGCCCGCATGACGCCCCTCTGCGCTCGGTCACCCTCTGCTTGCTCTGCGCTGCGCTCTCGTACCCCGTAGCGATGCCCGGCGGCGCGTCCGGAGTCGACACCGTCGCCGGCCATGGGACGGCGAAGCTGATCCAGAACGTGCTGTTGCTCCTGACGGTCTACTTCCTCATGTGCTTCTACCTCTACTCCGCCGCTAACGAAGAAGCGGGGCGTCGGCGGGCGCGCAGGGAAGCGGTGCTGGTCGGGGTCGTTGCAGTCGCGATCACCGTGGCTGCGGTGTCGGTGCCGCACGAGGTCTTCGCCGGCAGCTTCAGCACGGCCGACATGACGATTCCCCAGATCGCCTTCTTCTACGGCGGCGCTGGCCTCTACCTCATGTATGCCCTCGGCATGGCGTTTCGGTGGACTCGCCGATACGCCCGCATGTCGCGACGGCCGCACTCCACCGGTCTCTGGATGACCGCCGTCGGTCTGGGAGCGATGGCCGTAGCGTGCGCGATTCGAGCCGTCATCGTCGCCGTTCGCTCAGCAGACGTGCACGTGTCACATCCCCTTATGGCGGCCGTGGCCTTCCTCCTGGTCGCATCAATCCTGCTGTTCGCCGCGGGTGTCACCTACGCCGGAGCCCGAGCGCGAATCTCCTCCCTACGACTCTGGCTTCAACACCGGCGTGATCACCGTCGCCTCTCGCCTCTGTGGGAGTTGCTGGCGGAGGCGTATCCGAACAACGTGCTGAGGCCGGCATCCTCTGCCGCGCTGGACCGATGGCGAGCCCGTGGCGTGCACCGGCGCTACCACCGCCGCATCGTGGAGTGCCGCGACGGCCTGGTGGACATCAGCCCGTACCTGCTGGACGAGGGTGACGACAGCACAATCCTCAACATCGACTCCGCCGAGCTCGCCGCCCGGCTCCGCCGGGCCTCCGCTCGGATCGAGAAGGGGTTCCCCGCGCCCCGCCGCGCGGTCCCGCTCGCGATGGCACTGGGGAGCGACCGCGAGTCGGATGTGAAACAACTGATTGCGGTATCCGACAAACTGCGCGCAGCCGCATGACCTCGCAAGATCAAGGAGTCACGATGCTGATTACCGGTGGACGAGTGCTCGTCGACTCGGGGACCTACCTGGAAGACGGTGCCGTTCTCATCGAGGGCGACTCGATCTCTGCCGTTGGGCCGCGCAAGGAAATCGAGAAGCGGGCCGGGGCCGACGTACCTCGATTCGAGTTCGGCGGAACCGTGCTGCCGGGGCTCATCGACGCTCACGTTCACCTGGCCTTCGATGGCGGGCCTGACCCGGTGTCCACACTCCAGGGCTCGACAGATGAAGCCCTGTTCGAGGACATGCGGCGGCGCAGCGAACAGCTCCTGCGCAGTGGCGTTACCACCGTCCGCGATCTCGGCGACCGCGGCGGACTGGCGCTTCGTCTGGCGGCGGAAATCAGCGATCGGCGTACACCAGGACCGAGGATCGTCTCCGCGGGCACCCCGGCCACCACCGTGGGCGGACACTGCCACTTCCTCGGCGGCGAAGTCTCCGGCGAAGCCGAGATCCGCGAGCTCGTACGGCGCAACCTCGCGGCCGGGGCAGGCGTCATAAAGGCGATGGTCACCGGCGGCGGTCTCACGAAGGACGGCCCCAGGAGCCATCAGTCACAGTTCACGGCGGAGGAACTGGCCGCCCTGGTGGAGGAAGCCCACAAAGCGGGCGTGCCTGTCGCGGCCCATGCGCACGGTGCCGACGGCATCGCCTCAGCCGTAGAGGCCGGCGTCGACACCATCGAGCACTGCACGTGGATGTCGAGCGATGGCCTGGACTTCCGGCCCGACGTGGTTCAGCAGATCATCGCGAAGGACATCACCGTCTGCCCTGCCGTAAGCCCGCACTGGCAGATGCTCCCGCGCTTCTTCGGCGAGGAGCGCGCCAACGCGATGTTCGACCTGGTACGGCAGATGGCCGACGCTGGAGTCCGCCTGATCGCGGGGACAGATGCAGGCGTGCAGCGCGCCGGCTTCGACGGGCTTGCTCAGGCCCTGTCGTTCTACTCGCACCTGGGTCTGTCAAACGCCTCGATCATCGACATGGCGACATCGCAAGCGGCTGCTGCCCTCGGCCTGGGCGAGATCACGGGGAAGGTCGCTCCCGGCTACCAAGCGGATCTCCTCCTGGTGGACGGTGACCCGCTCGCGGATCTCTCCGCACTGAGCGGAGTCCAAACCGTGTTCGCCTCCGGTGTGCGCCACGAGCCGAACAGCACGGGACAGTAAGAACCTCACCCTGGTGCCCTGTTTCCTGATCCTCGCGGGTCCGTGGAGCAGGGCACTAGTCGTTGGTGCTTGGACCGGCCTTCTTGTCCAGCTCGCTGGCGAGGTCATTCAGGAGCGAGAGGACATCGGCCGGCAGGCCCTCGGCACTCATTCCGCGGGCCCGGACTCGGCCCACCTTGCCCTGCCTGGCCGCCGACATAAGGCGGAGTCCTTCGTAGACCTGCCGGGCGACGGACTCGTTCGGCTCGAAGTACAGCTTGGAGACGTCGAAGAAGTTGGCCAGACCTTCGAGGACCACGGGCACCGGTGTGTCGTCTCCACCCGTCCGCAGGGCCTCGACGTCCTCGGCTGACGTGACCTGGGAGCCCGCGTAGACGTTCACCGAGTCCGCGATCTCCTGATCCCCCGGAGCGGTTCTGCCCGGGTAGGAGCGCTCCAGCAGGAGAGTGATCTTCTCAGCCAGTGTCTCCGGCACCTTCTCGGCCTCGGCGGCGTCCTCGTCAGCCTCTCCGAAGGCCCGGTCCTGGGCGCGCTTCAGCTCGTCCTCGGTCACCCCGTACGCAGCCGCCAGGAGAGGGACGTACCGATCCTTGAGCCGTCGGACGCCCTGCTCAGCTCCAGCCACCGGCCCATCGCTCTTGGTTCCGATGACCGTCCGCGTCTCGTACCGGTAGAGGCCGGCGTCGCACCGCAGGTCGGTCAGATCGGGCAAGCCCTTGCGCGGGAACAAGTCGTCCAGATCCTGGTTCAGCACCCGGGCGAGAGCAGGCAGCTTCTCTTGATCAGGTGTCGTCGCTCCCGACTCCCACCCCGCCACGGTCGAGTCCGCAGCGCCGAGGGCGGAGGCCACGTCAGCCTGAGAGACGTCCGCGGCCCGACGTACCGAACGCACACGTTCTCTGTCGAAACGGCGAGCTGGCATCGGACCTCGTTTTTGGGTGAACCGAGGAAACCTCGGACTGTTGACTTTTTATGCGAACCAAGATAGCTTCATCTTAGCGAAAACCGAGGGGGTTCGCACCCCTCTCCGCCTTCACCCACCTGCGGTTCGCATCCTGGACCGACTTGGTGGAGAGGGGCTACCGCGCATCACTCGAGTGCGCTCCCTCCCCTCAAAACGCCACCGGCGTCCGAGAGTTCGCACCTCTCGGACGCCAGACAGCTCGTGATCCGCGGCCCCCGACAAGGGCGCTGGTCACTCGCACGGCCACTCCGTGTCCTTTCGCACGGCACGACGGAGCGGCGTACCACATAAAGGAGTGTCGCATGTCCCCTACTACGGACTGCAACCCGAAGGTGGAGATCCCTTCGGGCCCGGCCGAACGGCTGGCGGCGCAACTGTCGTCCATGCTGCCGGAAGCCGCCGTCGTACAAGTTCGCCTTCAGGGGCCTCGGACTCTGTGGCCACACCTCGGGCTGACCGCCGTGAACGCTCGTGGACGGACCCTTCATATCCCTCGGGCGAGGGCGCTCACCATCGCCCGGTGGATCATTCGCTCGTTTCCCCAGGCCGGATGGGCCGCCTCCGGCGGGCATGCCTTCGACCTGCGGACCGCCGAACTGCGCGGGCTGGAAGCGTGATGGCGGCCGTGGCACCGGCGACCGCGGGCCCGGCCGTGGACTTGCAGGGACTCGCGGCCATGGTCGGCCTCTTGGCTCAGGCCGGCGGCCTGGACGCCTTGTTGGGCAGTCAGGCTACGGACTCCCGCGACAAGCGTCTGCACATCGGGTACAGCGAAGCCGCTGAACGGTTGAACATTCCCGAAAAGTGGCTTCGTGAGCGTATATCGACGCTCCCGCACCGGAAGTTCGGGAAATTCGTGCAGTTCACGGAGGACGACCTCCACGCGATTTCCGATATGCACTTCGTCAGCCCTGGCGCAAGGACCCAGAGGGATGACGAGTCGCCACTGATGGCGCTTCAGCCGTCCAAGCGCTCTCGTAAGCGTTCCTGATCTCCTCTCGCGCCCGATGGAACAATTCGCGGCGCTGCGAACATCGCGAGAAACAAATGAGCACTGACATATCCAGCCTGATCAAGGCTGTGCATCAGGGAAACTGGCTGCCCCTCCTGGAGGAGTCGAAGAAAGCTCCGGGTAAGCACTGGGCCGAATCTGCCCGATGCACCAACCAGGACATCAACATGTTCGTCCCTCTCGCCGACGGCCCACGGGAAGACCCCGACGTGGTGAAGGCCAAATTGGGAATCTCTCTCAATCGGCCTCGCAATTTCTGTGCGTCATGCCCTGTGGCCGTCGCTGCCCGGTGCCTGGTGGAATCCCTCATAGGTGACGACGAGTACGGCATTCGGGGCGGTCTTCTGGCTTCGGAGCGCTCAGAGTTGCGGCGTGCTTGGCAAGACCGGGACACCGAGAAAGCCGTAGAAGGCGCGCTTAGAGGGTGCACCTCACCTCTGACAAAGCCCGCCCGGGACGCGGTGATTGCGCGCTTCGCCACTGATCCCTCACTGGACGCCGCCGCCGTCGCCCGTGGGCTTGGCGTAACGCACCAGTATCTGCTGAAACTCGCCCGTCGCTATCGAAAGTCTCAGGCCGAGCAGAGCACGCCTCCGCTCCGCGTTGTAGCCGCCTGACTTCGCTCCCGAAGAAACGATTCTTCCACACGGCGGACCCTGCGTTCACGGGAGTTCTCCCATGCTTCAGAACAGCCCCTCCGGATTTCGCCGCACGAACATCGGTGCTGAGATCCGAGAAATTGCACCTACGGACGTGCTCGTACGGGTCTTTCCCGTAAGTCGGTCTGTTACCCACCTCTTCGAATCGGATTTTTACCGCATGCTCATCGACCGCAGGACCGAAGAGGAAGTGGCACGAATGGTCAGGCGCGGTTTCGGCAGAGCCGCCGACTGGCGTCGCGCCCACGATTTCTACCTCCCTACCGAAACGCTGTATCTCACCCCGGAGCCGCATCAAAACGGCTACGTCCCGGAAGACGACCAGTCTTTTTGTCTTTCCCTCAGCCGTCGCATATCCATCGGTTGCGGTGAGCACTGATGAGCGACATAGCGACCGAACTGGTCTGGTCACAGTCAAAGTCATGCCGGGGCTCACGCCTCGTCATGCTGGCTCTGGCCCGTGAGGCGGACGACGACGGCAAGGCGACGCTGACCCTGGAAGAGATATCGGCGCTTACCCGTCTTACTCCCCGTTCGATAACAAAGTGCCTCGGAGAGCTGGCGAAGCTCGGAGAACTGAGCCACGAGCGGGGAGGGGGTGCTTCCAACCCGAATGCCTACTCGATACTGCTGTGCAGCAATGGCGTTGGCCGTGTCGGTTCAGAGAAAGTACTTCCTACTCCCAACCTTGAAGATTCAGAAGAGGGAACTAGGTTCCAGGAACTTCCCTCCCAGAACTCCGCTCCGGAAGCCAGAAGTGGGAAGTTTCAGCACACAGACTTGGAAGTTTCTTCCTCGCGCGTGCGTGGTGGTAATACTCCCTACGGGAGTATTACCACCACCAAAGAGCAAGCTAGCTCGCTGGGGTCGCACCGAGAGAGCAGCACCGTCAAGCAGGACTCGGTGAAGGTTCCGGACGGAGCCAACGACCTGGTAACAGCCATAACGAGCGCTGGAATGCTCGTCGGCTGGCGACTGACCGAATCGGAATGGGATCGGGTAACAGCTCTCGCAGCACGTTGGGGAAATGAACGGCTGGTCGAGATGGTGGCGCGGCGATGGAACGCCGACCGCCCGCCACAGTCCGCCCGCTATCTGCTGCGTATCTGGGCTGATCTGCCCTCACACGCTCCCGCAGCAGCCTCCTCCGGGAATGTCGTGCCGTTGCGTCGGCAGTCCGGAGGCTGGATTCCCTTTCAGAACAGCGCTGCCCCCAGCGCTTACCAGAACGGATTTTGATCATGGCAGAGCCGGAACGCGCGGGCAGCGCCAGGTCGATGCGCGCCATGGAACGAATACTCGCTGCGAAAGGACTTCAGGCCGTGCCGGACCTCAACCCCGCCGACGAGGCACCGGAAGAGAACCCGGGAGACCGCGAGTGGCACTGCCGGGCTCGGGCCGACTACGCCGTGAGCCGCTGGCAGCGGGCAACCCCTCCCCGCTTCCGTGATGCTGAGGCCACGCTGCCGGAGGTCATCAGCTGGGCCGACCGGGCACTCACGGACAACGCTGCCGCTGGCGCTCTGCTCCTCACCGGGCTCACGGGGACCGGCAAGACGCACCAGGCGTACGGGGCCTTGCGGAGGATCGCGGCCGGCGGACCGGACCGGTTCGAGCTGATCGCCGTGAACTCAGCGGACATGTACGGCAACCTGCGCCCGTCACAGGTCATGGGGGCAGCAGAACACGAGCTGCAACGGCTCAGCCGGGTTCAGTACCTGCTCCTCGATGACCTCGGCACGGCGAAGACCTCGGAATGGACCGAAGAGGTCACGTACCGGCTGATCAACTTCAGGTACAACCACTGCTTGCCGACGATCATCACGTCCAACCTTCCGGCCCGTGATGAGAACGGCCCGGACCTGAGCGACTTCGTCGGTGCCCGCGTGGCGAGCCGTCTGGCCGAGATGGTCACGACCCTCGTGCCGATGATCGGCGCCGATCGGCGCCGTGGTGGGAGGGCGGCGTAATGCCCGTCCGCCTCCACGGAGCGTCCCGCGACGCCGCAGCGCTGCCCACAGCCTGTGCATACGTCGGTCCTCGCAGCCGGTACGTGAACCCGTTCACAGCCGGGGTGCGGTCCCCGCTCGGCCCTCCGATGGACGCTGCGGAGTCGGTGGACCTCTTCGCCGCCACGCTCCGGGGCCCGGTCGGACGTCACTACGCTGCTCGCTTCGCCCGAGTCCTGCGCGGGCTGGACCTGATGTGCACATGCCCCCTTGACGCTCCGTGCCACGCGGACGTTCTCCTCCGCCTGGCCAATGAGCCCGGCGGCAGCACCGCACCCTGCACTACCGATCTTCTGGAAGGCCCCTGATGAGTCACCCGATCATGTTCGCTGCGGCCAAGCACCTCACCACCGCAGAGGCGCGGCGCAAGACCGCTCGGGAGGCCGCGTTCCGCACCTGGGGTCCGAGGTCGATCACCGCAGCATCCAAGTACGCACGCACCCTCCTGGGGGACGCCGCAGTCACGCTCGACTGGGAGGTACTTGGGCTTCTCAGCTTCGAGGAACACCTGCAAGCCTTTGCGTCGCTCGACACGACCGGAGGCCAGCACCTGGAGCTGTACTACACCGATCAGGGCGGCACGGAACGAATCTCGCTGCGGGTGTCGTGCGTGAGCTGCCCGAGTCAGCACGTGCACGAGGTCACGTCTCTGGAACAGCTCGGACAGCTCCTCTCGCAGACCCCTGCCTGGCAGGACATCAGCCCGCGCGACGGGGGCAACCTCTGATGTCACACGCACACATAGACACGGCGGCGGGAACCGAACAGCAGGAGGGCTACAGCCTGCGCGGAATGACGGCCTGGGACCGCAGTGCGATCATTCTGCTCGGCGCGGCCGGCTTCGCCTTCTCGTACGACGCACTGCGTCAGATCGCCCTTGCGATCCACGCCAGGGAGACCTTGTCCTACCTCTTTCCCGTGTTCATCGACGGGTTCATTGCCTACGGCGTGCGGGCGATCGTACTCCTTCGGCACCAGCGGTTCGCCGCACGGCTCTACGCCTGGTTCTTGTTTCTCGCGGCGACCGGGGCGAGCCTCGGCGCGAACGCTTTGCACGCCATCACGTTGAACGATTCTCCGCAGGCCGGACGGTCCGCGCTGCACCTTACGGACAGCGTCGTCGGCGTGCTGTCGATGCTCGCGCCGCTCGCACTGGCCGGATCGGTCCACCTCTACATCCTGATGGCGCGGACGGCTGAGCGGGCGGTCCCGGACCGGGCTGACACTGGTCCCGGACCGGTCCGCGAGGAGTCTCCGACGCTCGAACGCGTCACGGTCCAGCAGGGTTCTCGTCCGCTGGAAGCACCAGCATCGATGCCTCCGCGCCGGTTGACGAGCGGTCCGTCCGCGCCGCAGGATGCCGCCGCAGTAACCGTTGACCTGCGGAAAGCCGAGCCCCTGCCCGACGTGGAACCGCGTACGGAGGACGCTGCGGCTCACCCGTCCGCGGGAGCGGACGGAGAGGAGACGGAGGGTAAGAGCGCGGACGGACCGGGCGGCGGACCTGCGGACCACGCGCCGACCACAGCAGTGCCGGAGAGCACTAAATCCTCCGGCCCCACGGCGGTCCGGACCCCTACGGACGGCGAAAAGCCGTCCGTCCCGGACGACGCGGAGTGCCCCCAGGACCGGGAGGCGGACGACGACTGGTTGGCAGAGTTGCTGCCGATCGCGCGGGCCGCTACCGAGCGGGCCGGACGGACCAGTCGTGAGGTTGTAGGGGACGCCGTCCGCAAGCACCAGGCGATCAGCAACGACCGCCTTGGTGTGCTGCTGGCCCGGCTGAAGGAAGAGGACGACGAGGCAACGAGGACACCCGCCGCTGCCTCCACCGCCCTCTGGTGATCTCATCTCATGACGGGCCCGGGGCCTGCGTGGCTCGCGCCGTGCATGCTCCGGCCGGTCAGCTTGATCAGGAAGGAACGACGATGTGGTCTCGCCGACGCGACCGGGCGGAGGACGCCGTCCGCGCCGATGCCGTACAGGCAGCGTCCGCCCTCACGGTTCACCTCCAGGGCGGCGGCGATCTTGTGCCGGTCCAAGCGGACGGCGTTGCACTTGCGGCCGGTGAAGTCGCCTTCGCGGACGTGGCGTGCTCCGCCGCCCGCTTCTACGGGACAGAGGTCGACCCCCCGACCTCGCCCAGCGGGTATTTCGAGGATCACCCGACCTTCGGCCGGCGGTGGGTGAGCAACGGGCGACTCGACGCCCGTCGGCGCCAAGAAGCGGAGGATGCCGCTCTTCCGCAGTGGCGCGATCACACCGCCGCCCAAGTGGTGCTCACCTCAACCGGGGTACGGCTACTGCCGCTGAGGGCTCGTGAGTGGATGCCGTTCGACCACGCCCTTCTGACCGGGGTCGCTGCTGAGCCGTCCGCCGTCGTCCTCTCGTACAGCACGTGCGCACCCCTGCTCCTTTCCGGCCCGGCCGCGCCGTGGCTCGGCGTGGCGATCGAGCACCTGCGCCACGGGGGCGCATAAGAAGCCCGCAAAGCCTCCCCCCGAGCGAAAGCCGGAACTTAATTCCTGGAATTAAGTTCCGGCTTTTTTCGTGATTCGAGTTGTCCGCGAACCCCTGCAAGGATTCAGGCACGGCCAACGCCACAAGGCGTTTTCCGGCTGTAGGGATCTGCTCGCGGTCTCGCCCGAATTACGGAAGGGGCTGATGGCCTTGATATGAGTAACGCGCCCGCCAGCTCAACCGTCTCGCAGATGCGAAACAAGATCGAACTCTTCCGCAGATGAGACAGGCAGATAGAGCTATACGCTCCGGCCTGCTTTGCGCTTTCCCCGGCATTCGCCGGTAAAGCCCGCAGAAGGAATCCCCCTCCTTCCTGCGAAGGAGCGGCACGGCCCCCAGCCCCCCGCGGGACCGCGCCACTCGCACTTCCGAAATCTCTTGCACCAAGGTTGTGGTCCCCGCATGCCTCGATCTACCCGTTTCACACCCATATCAGCCGCAATAGGTGTGGCTGGTTCCCTGGCCCTCCTGTCGACCGGCTGCTCCAACTCGACCAACGACGCCTCCCCGGCCTCGACCGCGTCCGCGCAGCCGCACTCCGTCTCGGCGGGCATCCCCGACACGGCCACGCCGCACAGCAGCGCCGCCTCCTCCTCGTCAGCTACCGGGCTCCCCAAGGACGTTGAACGGGCGGCGCGGGCCTTCACTACGACCTACGCGGAGCACGATGCCCGCGACGGTGCCGACAGCTCGTACGCGGATGCCGGCGCTCGGGCAGCCCGGCTCGCCTCGGGGGAACTCGCTGGCGTGCTCGCCCAGAAACGGCCGGGTCAAGAGGCCGCCTGGGCCGCCCTGCGGGCCGAGAAGGCACATCAGACGGCCAAGATCACGTCAGCAGTCGTCCCCGACGGCGCACCTGCGGCAACGGCCTCCTCCGCTCTCGTCCGCGTGAGCTACACCCTCACGACCGCCCCGAAGTCCGTTCACACGCGCAGCAGTAGCGAACAGCTCGCGCTCCGCCTGGAGCACACCTCCAAGGGCTGGCGCGTCACCGCCTTGCCCTGGGCGTGACGGGGCCGCGATGAACAAGGGCACGCAAGCTGGCCTGGGACTCGTCACGGCCGGGCTCATCACCGGTGTCGCCATGCTGACCACGTTCGGAGGGGCCGACAGCGCCTCCGCGCAGGAAGCCGGCCCGGGTGGCGGCATCACGACGGACGCTCCCGTGCCGGGCTGGGTCCGTGAGCTGATCAACAAGCACGCGGGCGAGTGCCCGCAGGTCACCGCCTCCCTGCTGGCGGCTCAGCTGTACACGGAATCGGGTTTCAACTCCGGTGCCAAGTCACTCAAGGGGGCTCTCGGCATTGCGCAGTTCGTGCCGGGGACCTGGGCTCAGCACGGCAAGGACGGCGACGGCGACGGGGTCAAGGACATCCGCAATCCCGCCGACGCCATCGCCGCGCAGGCCGCGTACGACTGCACCTTGGCCGACGAAGTCAAGAAGGTACCTGGCGACTCGACGGACAACATGCTGGCCGCGTACAACGCGGGCGGCCCTGCAGTGATCAAGCACAACGGGATTCCGCCGTACTCGGAGACCCGTGAGTACGTGCGCAATATCCGTGCGCTGGCCTCGAAATGGGCCGATGCCGTCCGCCCGGACGCACCAGCCGGCAAGGGCGCCGCCCGCGCGATCACGGCCGCGAAGACGGCCCTGGGCAGTTGGTACCAGTGGGGCGGCAGCTGTGCCATGCCGTACAAGGGCATGGGCGGCTGCGACTGCTCCTCACTCACCAAGATGGCCTGGTCAGCGGCGGGAGTGAACCTGCCGCGAACCACCTACGACCAGGTCCACGCAGGGACTGCCGTCAAGGGCGTCTCCCAGATCGCCCCGGGCGACCTGTTGTTCAGCGTCCCGGGCAGCGCTGGCCCTGAGCACGTCGGCATGTACATCGGCGGCGGCCAGGTCATCGACGCACCGCACACCGGGGCTCAGGTGCGGATCAAGCCGCTCAGCTACTGGAAACCGCAGATCATCGCGATGCGGCACGTCGGCTAAGCATGCCAAAACATTCCAAACCATTCTTTACAGCACCAAGGGGCTGAACCATGCACAACCTCCTTTCTGCCGCTGCCGATCCCTCCCTGCACGCGACCCTCGCCGCCGGTGTCGATGTCGTGTCCGGCGTGAAGCCGGACTGGGGCCCGTTCGGGAAGCTCGGAGGCACGGCAAAGGTGATCCTGGGTGTCATCGCCGCCGTCGTCCTCGTCGTCGGCGCCGGCGCCTTCCTCGCCGGTGTCGGCAAGTCGAAGGGGTGGTTCGGTGAGGGCCACTCCACGATGGACAGCTCGCGCGGCAAGGGCATGATGGTCGGCGGTCTGACCTGCGTCTTCCTCGTGGCCAGCTTCGGCACCATCTTCGCCATCACGTACGGCATGGGTGTGTGACCCATGCCTATCCGATCCCGGAGGAACGTTCCCTCCTCGAAAGCCAGCGGAGCGCGCCGCTCGTCGGCCAAGCTCTGGGGCATCGCTGCTGGCGGCGCGGCCGTGGTCACCGCGGCCGGGGTGGTCGTCAGCGTGACGACGGGCACCCCTCCGGCCACGGCCCCCTCCGTCTCGGCACCCGCCCACTCGGCTCCGCAGGCGAGCGGGGAAGGCGTGCGGGAGCTGCACGGCGTCCCCGTCGGCTACCCGCACACTCGATCCGGCGCCAAGGCGGCAGCGGCCAACTACACGACGGTCAGCGGGAGCTCGCAGTTCCTCACGGACAAGGACGCGCGGCACCGTGCGGTGGCAGTTATGGCGGCCAAGGGCTCGGCTGATGCGGCGGTGAAGAAGGCCGACCGCGCCGCCGAGGACGCGGTCGGCTCCCTGCGGGGCGACACCTCCAAGGTCTCCGTCAAGAAGACCGTCGCGCGTACCGGTGTCCTCTCGGCACATGTCCTGGGCTTCGACACTCACGGGGCGATGGTGCGGCTGTGGACGACGACGGTTCGCGGCAGCACGGCCGGTCACGCGACACCGAAGACGGGCTTCCAGTCGGTGACGGTCACCCTCACCTGGGAGTCCGATGACTGGAAGCTGAAGGACAGCTCGGCCTCGACGGGACTGATCGCTCCGATCGACGTGCGGCAGGCATCCAACGTACCGGGCGACTTCTCGGACTACGTTCAGGCCGCTGCAGAAGACCCTGTGCTGAGCGGCGCCGAAGACCGAAGTGGATTCCCGGCACCGTACGGACACAACGAGCGCGGCGCTCGTGCCGCTGCCGTCAGCGCCACCATGCTCTACGGCGACCCTCGGTTCTTCACCGATGAGGACTGGCGGCACCGGATGCTGTCGGCCACGGCCGCGTCGACCGTGCTGCACTCGGTCACCTCGGACACCGACTCGACTGCTCGTCTGGTCATGGAGAACCGGGGTGTCGGTGCGGACGGGACGACCGTCGACGGCAGCGAGCTGATCACGCGGACGGCGGCGCTCGCCACCCGCTCGATCTCCTACTCCGACCAGGCCGCGAGCGTGGAGCTGTGGACGGCGTCGGTGGGGGGCGTCGCCGGTAAGGACGAGGCGCAGCGCCCGCAGGTCGCCTTCCTGCGTATGACCGTGGATCTGGTCTGGGAGGACGGCACCTGGAAGACGACGGCCGTCACGCCGTCCGAACCGCTCGTGCCGTCTCCGCCGGCCATGCAGGAGGCGGCCCCGGCCGACAGCTTCGCGGGCGTGGGGGGTGTCAGCAATGCGCCTGCGACTGCGTGACGACACCCCCGGCCTGTTGACCGTCGAGCGGGGAGCGCCGGGTCGCTTGCGCCGCCGCCTCCAGGCGGTGGCGATGGTCAACGTGATCATCGGGTTCGTGTTCGTGCCCTCAGCGGTGGCCAATCCCTTCTGCTACATCCCGATGGTGTGTGAGGCGAAGGCGGCCGTGGACTTCGTCAAGGATCCGCTGGGGTTCCTGCTCCAGAAGCTCACCGAGGCGAACATCTGGTTCCTGCGCAAGATGCTGGAGCTGATCCAGAACACCACGAAGATCGACCTGACGAGCCCCGGCTTCCTGAAGCAGTACGCAATCATCTTCGCGGCCTCCAGCCTGCTCACCGTGGCCCTCTGGTTGATCGCTGTCGCCAAGCGGGCGGTCCGCGGAGTCGCCCTGACCACCGCCGTCTCCGAGGCGATCGGCTTCCTGCTCCTCCAGTTCGTGGTCAACGCCATGACACCGGGCGCAATCGCGCTGTTGATGAAGGCCATTGACGAAGTCACGGCCGTCTTCGAGCCGTACGCGACGAGCAACTTCAAGCCGTTCCTGGAGAACATCCTCAAGGTCATGGCGGCCAACCCCACGGAGGGCGTGGGACAGCTGCTGGTCGTCAACCTCATCATGATGTGCGGCGCCCTGCTGATGTGGATCGAGCTGCTGATCCGCAGCGCGGCCATCTACGTGGCCGTCGCGCTCGGTCCGATCGTCAACGCCGGGCTGGTCGATCGCGACCTGTGGGGCAAGTCGAAGAAATGGTTCGGCGCCATCTTCGCCATCGGCCTGAGCAAACCGATCCTGTTCGCTCTGCTGGGCCTGGGCGGCGCGATCCTCAGCGACACCTCGGGGAGCATGTCCGACGCGGTCTCCAAGACCCTGGTCGGCGCGCTGATCCTCCTGCTCGCCGTCTTCGCGTCCGCCACGCTCTACAAGTGGGTGCCCGCCTTCGGCGACGAGATGGCCAGCCTCCACCACGACCGGAAGAGTGCACAGTCCTCCGGCCCGGCCGCCGCGATCGACGGCCCCGCCCAGCACGCCAACAGGGCGATGGGCGCTCGTGTCCAGGACTCCTTGGTCGGCGGCTCCAAGACCGCTGGCGCCAAGACCGCTGGCGCGAAGATGGGCGGCGGAACTGCTGTGGCCGGACCGGTCGCGGCGGGGGCCGCCATTGCCAAGGCCGGCGTCGACATGGCGAAGAACAAGGCCACCAGCTCCCCGGGCGCGCAGGGCACCGACGCCGCAGGCGGCAGCAGCAACCCCGAACAGCCCGAAAGCCAGCAGGGCAGCGAGGACACCGCCGGTACGTCCGGTGTACCGGCCGCCGCTCGTCCCCAGGGAGCGACCTCCGACCCGGTCGTCAGCTCTTCTCCGGACTGGTCCTCGGCCGGTGGCCACGCCTCGGCCGGACGCGCACCGGAAGCCAGCGGGGCGCCGAGCACAGCACAGCCGCCCTCCCCGCCGTCAACCGGCGCGGGGACCTCGGGCCCGCCAGCGCCCGCCTCCCCCTCCTCCGCATCAGGAACCACCTCGGGCTCCGGGCCCTCCGTCACGCCCCCGCCGCCGTCGCGGCCCTCGGGCGGCCAGGCACCCGGACGACCGAATCCCAGCAAGGATCAGTGACCTTCCATGTCGACTCGTACGTATCAGTTCGGAAAGCACCGCCCCACGGGGCTGGTGGGCCGCCGCGACCTCGGCGAACAGGTCGTCCTCGGCGGCGGAGCCGTCATCGGCATCCTCTTTGGCTACCTCTTCAACGGCGTGACGGCCATCGCCGCAGCGTGCCTGGTCCTGCCGATCCTGCTCGCCCTGGTCATCGTGTACGCCCCGTACCGGCCCAAGGGCACGTCCCAGCGGCGCACCCTCTACCGCTGGTGGCGGATCAACCGCTACCACCGCAAGGCACTCCGCCGTACCGGCGGGGTGTGGGTGTCCCCGGCTGTCGAGGCCGGCGTGCGTGCCAATGGCACGCCCCCGGACGCCGCTCTTGTGGAGCCGGAAGGCGTTACGGGCATGACGTGGGTGCCGGTCACGGTCCGCGGACAGCAGGCCGTCGTGGTCCTCCAGCCGGAGGCCGGGTGCGTCACAGCCACTCTGGAGATCGCTTCGCCCGGCCTCGGCGGCAAGGAAGTGGGTGAGCAGATCGTCGCCCTGGAGCGCTGGGGTGAACTCCTCGACGCCTTCGGGAACGTCGAAGAACACCCGGTGAAGCGCATCCAGGTCCTGGCCCGGCAGATGAAGTCGGACCCCTACGCCCACCAGCGTTACATCGCGCAGCGCGACGAGTCGGCCGCGACGACGGACGCCCCACAGTGGCTGAAGGACTCGTACGACGTACTGGCCAACGCCGTCTCCACCAGCGCCGAGGAACACCGCTACTACATCACCATCCACGCCCGGTTCACCCGCGACCTGGCGGCCGAGGGCGCCGCCCGCGGCACTGGTGACGAAGGGATCGCCGCGGCCATGGCCGCGTACCTGGATGAGCTGTGGTCCCGCGCGGAGGACGCCGACCTCTCCGTGATCGCGCCCCTGGACGAAGGACGGATGACCGCGTTCATCCGCAACTCCTACGACCCTGACCACGCCATCTGGGACACCGACCTCCGGCAGGCGCACGCCTTCCCCCGCAACGTCGACGTCCGCGACGGTGCCCACGTCGCCACCCGCGCGGCAGGCTTTACGGGCAGCTGGTACCACGCCACGGCCGCCGTCGTCGGATGGCCCACGACCCCTGTCGGCCCCGACTTCCTCTCGCCTCTGCTGATCGGGATGCCCGACGTCATCCGCACCATCGCGATCACGCAGCAGCTCGAACCCAACGACAAGGCCGTGGAGCGGATGCTCGCGGAGGACACGAACAACCAGGCCGAGATCGACCGAGACCGCAAGCGTGGCAAAAACATCGACCCGCGGGACCAGATCGCCGCCAGCGCCACCGGCTCACGCGGCATGACCCTGGCATCCTCCGGCGCGGCCGGCTCCGCCGTAGTCGGCTACATCACCATCTCCTCGCGCAGCGCCGAAGAGCTGGAGCGCACCAAGCGCACTACCGCCTCCCGCGCCCGCAACGCGCACCTGCGGATCGAATGGCTCGACCTCGAACACGCCCGTGCCTTCGCCACGACCCTGCCCCTCGCCGGAGGCATCAAGTGACCGACCTCCTCGACCACGCCCCGCTGTCGCCGATGCACGAGACGGTGCGCCGTCCCCTCTACACCGAGACGACCACCAGCCAGGCCCTGTACCTTCCGATCGCCCCGCCGACCCTCGGCACGGCGGGCGCGATCATCGGCCGGGAGCTGTACTCGGGCAAGGCGTTCATCTACTGCCCGTTCTCGGCGTTCGGTGACGGCCTGCCCGGCGGCAACATGATCGTCATGGGGGACACGGGCCGGGGCAAGTCGGCCCTGACCAAGACGTACGCGGCCCGGCAGATTCGCCTCGGGCGTCAGGTCGTCGTCCTCGACACCAAGGAGCAGAAAGAGCGCGAAGAAGGCGAGTGGGCCGCGCTCGGCCGCTCGCTGACCGGCAAGGCCTCGGTGAAGTTCGCACCCGGCGGCGGCCGTGGTGCCTCGTGTATCAACCCGATGGACCCGGCCATCGCGGGCAAGCGGCAAGTCGAGCTGGTACGCACGATCGTTGAACTCGGTCTCGGCAAGGCCCTGGACGAGTTCGCCGGCTCTGCCCTGCGGATCGCGATCCGCAGGGCCCACCAGCGGGCGGGAGAACTCGGCCGCACCCCGGTCCTGGCCGACGTCTCCGCCGCGCTGCGATCCCCCGACGAGGCCGACGCGACGGCCAAGAAGCGTACGCGGGACGAACTTCTCGGTGACGGCCTGGAGGCGTCCTACGTCCTGGACCGGCTCTGCGGCAGTGAACAGGACGACACCGGCGACCTGACGGGCATGCTCGACGGCCCGACCAGCCTGGGCGTGGATCTCGACGCCGACATGATCGTTTTCGACCTGACGAAGGTCCCGTCCGGCGGCGTCGCCATGACCATCCTCGTCGCCGTGATCTCGGTCTTCCTCGAAGAGGTCTGGCTGCGCCCGCTGTGCGAATGCGGGACGGAGCCGGGGCAGCACAACCGCGTCGTGGTCGACGCGAACTCCGGGGCCTGGGAGCTGGGGCCGAACCCCGACTCTGGCTGCCGCCGCTACACGCAGCGCAAGCGCATCCTCGTCTGCGAGGAAGCCTGGCACATTCTCGGGACCCCCCAACTCGCTTCGCTGCTTGAGAAGTTCCTGAAATTCGCGCGGGGATACGGGCTGAGCTGCATTTTCATCGTCCATCACCTGTCCGACATTGACGACAGCCCGGAGACCCAAGCGGCGTTGAAGATGGCCGACACCATCGTGATCTACAGCCAGAAGAAGGCGGAGGCGGAAGCGACGGTGGCCCGGCTGGGTCTGCCGTCCTGGACGGCCGAGCACATCATGCGCCTGCGCCGCGGAATCGCGCTGTGGAAGGTCGGCGAGGTGATCTACCCCGGCGTCCAGCACCTCTTGGTGGAGGCCGAGCAGCACCTGTGCTTCTCCTCCGGCTCGATGACCGACCTGACCAGCACCTCCCCGGACGCCGCGTGAGCGGATACCGCCGCCCCTCGACCGCCGATCCCTTTCACGCAGACTCGGAACGGGCCCTCGCCATGACCGTCACCACTGACCACGCCACGCTTCCCGCCGACGAGCGCGCGGTTCGACAGGACATCGACCAGCTGCACGCCGAAGCGCTCGACCTCGCACGGCGTATGAAGGAACTGGCCCTCGTGCTGGATCACGGCGACTACTCCGCCGCTGGAGGACGCGTACGTACGGCCGTCGCCCACATCTGGCGAGCCGCCGAGGACCTGCACAGCGCCTTCCACACCGCACCCCCGCGCTGTGCCGGGCCCGACGCGTCGATGTCGCGGCTGTGCGGCCGGCGGATGCGCTACCTGGCGGCCCGCGTCGCCCGGAGGGCCGGGTAATGGACATCATGCCCGGCGGAATCTCCTTGGCCCTGTACGCCATGACGGCCGTGTGCGCGGTGGCCCTGGTGACGCTCTGGTTCCTGCTGAACCGCGGACGGCGCAACGCCGGATTCGCGAGCAAGGCACAGCTCAAGCGCCAGATGTCGGCCAAGGCGGTCTTGAAGGCCACCGAAATCCGGCCCTCCCTCACCAGCGACGACGGCCACCCCAGCCGCGCAGCCGGGGTGAGCTTCGCGAAGGACCGCTCCGCCGCTCGCTGACCTTCTCTCTCCTCGTCGCCCACCTCGCTCCGGAGTACGTCATGCACCACCCCCTCGATCCTCACGATTTCGGCTACTCGCTGGGCACCTCGCAGCGCCCGAAGGGCGTCGAGCTGTGGTCCCGCGCCGACAAGGCATGCCGGGTCATCGGCCCGATGGGCAGCGGAAAGACTCTGCGGTTCTTCGCCCCGCTCGTCCGCCGCTGGGCCGGGCCGGTCCTGGCCACCTCGACCAAGCCCGATCTGGTCGAACTGACCCTCGACGCGCGGCAGCGGGACGGTCGCCCCGTCGCCGTCTTCGACCCGCAGAACATCGCGCCGAGCCTCCCGCGCTTCCGGTGGACGCCGATCAACGGCGCAGCCGACACAGAGGTGGCGATGATGCGCGGGAAGGCGTTCGTCGCGGGCTCGCGCACCCCCAACGGTGCCGCACAGTCCAGCGAGGGCAGCGCCTTCTACAAGGGGCAGGCGTCCAAGATCCTCGCTGCCTTCTTCCATGCCGCCGCCCTCGACGGCGCCTCCCTCGACCGGGTGCTGCGGTGGGCTCGCAAGCTGACCGACCCGGCACCCCTCGGCATCCTCAACGCTCACCCGGGCGCTGGCCCCGGCTGGGCCGACATGCTACGCACGGCCACCACGGGCGACAGCCGCACCGTCGGCAACACCGCCTCGACCCTCGACGCGGCCCTCGAACCCTTCATGCACCAGTCGGTGATCAACGCCCTTCAGGGAGACGGAGAGGGCCCTACGGACTTCGGCGCGTTCCTCGACGCCGGGGGCACGCTCTACCTCCTCGGCAAGGACAGCGAGGTGAACAGCGTCGCGCCCCTGACCACCGCGATAGCCGAAGACCTTCTGGATTTCGCGGAGGCGCACGCCCTCGCGTCCCCGGCCGGTCGGCTCGACCCCGCACTCCTCGCGGCCTTGGACGAGGCGCCGAACATCGCGCCTATCCCCTCCCTCCGCCAACGCGTCGCCGACGGCCGGGGACGTGGCATCACGGTCATCTACGGACTCCAGGCGTGGGCGTCGGCTCGTGCCCGCTTCGGCGAGGACACCGCCAAGGAGCTGGCGGCCTTCACCAACAACGTCATCGTCCTGCCGGGGGACAAGGACCCCGACTTCTTGAAGGACATGTCGGACCTGTGCGGTCAGGTCGAGCGAGAGCGCACAACGAAGACCACGTCCCGCGGGGACCGCGGCGGTCACTCGACGGCCACGCACATGGCGCTCGAACCCGTCCTTCGAGGAGACGAGATCAGGGGCCTTCCCGAGGGGCACGCCCTGGTCCTCGCGGACAACCTCCCGCCGATCGTCTCCCGGCTCGACGGCATGTGGACCTGGGATTCCTGGGCCGAGATCGAGGGTCACGTCCGTGACCTTCGAGCCGCCAATGAAGCCGAGCGGAACCGGCGGGCCACCGAGAAGAGGAACCAGGCCAAGGCCCACGCGGTGGCGTGGGCCCGCCGTGAAGGAGCGGCTGCCGCATGATCGAGACCCTGACCCGCTTCGAGCCCTTTCCCGAGCCGCCCGCACTGATCCTGGAGTACATCGCGGAGCGGAGCACGGAGGAGTCCGTGGCCGCCGACGGTCCCGTCCCGTGGGACATCGGCGCCCTGTCAGCAGAGCTGATCAAGCCGATGCCCGCGTGGCTCGATTCCGTGTGCCGCTGGCTGAACCGGACGTACGCCTGGCAGCCGCAGGACGTCATCCCGCCGTGCTGGGCGAAGCACGAGGGCCTGGCATACGAGATCGTCGCCCTGGCCTTCGCCAGGGGAGACGCGTATACGGAGGCGGGCTCGTCCGTGATCTGGCATGAGCAGTACGACCGCTTCCTCACTCGAATGAACAAGACGTTGGGCAAGGCGGGTGACGAATGCCGCGTCGGCAAGCACGACGACCGTCCGGCGCGTTTCCAGCTCGCGGCCTGGCCCACGGCCAAGAGCGAGGAGACGGGATCTGCGGGACGAGTCGAGGAGACGGCCGGATGATAACGGACCCGAGCATGGTCTTCTCGACGGATCCTCGTCACGGACTGGTGGCGCGAAGCGCCTGGGAGCAGGAGGAAGCCCGGACCGTGCTTCGTGATCTCGGTTGGAAGTGGGCGGAGGAACTGCATGCCCTCGTCCCCCCGGACGACGTGCCGGAGGTCGACGCCGGCCTTCAGGCAGTGAGGGAACTGCACCTCCACGGGCACCGGGCTGGGTACGCCACGGGGCCTTACGGCACGATGCGGTTGACCCTGGATCGCGCGGAGCACGTGTTCACGAAGGTCGCCGCTCGGAAATCCGATGCGACCGTTCCGAGCCGAGCACAGGAAAAACCACGGTCAACCTACGGTGATTCGGCGGCCCTGAACCGGGCAGAGACCACCACGATTGACTCCGAGCGTCCGGCGCTCCAACAGCACCCGCGCTCGGTGAGCGCTTCGTCGCCTTCCAGGTAGGCGAGTAGCCCCTTCGCCGGGTGCTCGATGATGTCCTCAGGCAGTTTCAATGGACGCTGAACCACTGCGGAAAGCCGAACGGCATTGCTCAGGGCCAGAGCGCCGCCGCCTAGTCGCTACGGGTCAGTTCGACGGTGTCAGGGATACCGAGATCGATCATGGTTTTGGTGCTGGTGACCACGCCTACCGCGTGGTGGCGGGCGTAGTCGGCGAGAGCGAGGGACAACTTTGGCTCCGAGGCCGTGTTTCGCACGGATGCTGTCAGGTAGCGCAGCAGCTCGGGAGTGAGCCGGGCGCGGCCCTGGAGCAGGCGAAGGCTCTCCGGTCCGTGCTCGTCAACCAGTTGTGCGGCGTGAGCGGGGTCAGGTTTTTCGACCAGCGCCGCCATGGTGCGATTCGGTCCTGTGCCGGCGCAGATGATCACCCCGTGGCTGCTGGCGCCTTGCAGGGTGAACGGTCCCGCGAGAACTGCCGGGGCGCCCCGGGGTGCGGTGGCCATGAGGTGGGAGAGGGCCGTGTGGCTGGGGTCGACGTTGTCAGCGAAGGCCAGACAGAGGTCCCCGGTGTTCAGATGTTCGGCACCGTTCAGCGCGGAGGTGATGTCGGCGTAGCGGCCGTGCTGTGCAATGAAGTCGACCTGCATGCCTTCGGTCAGCGGGTGCTGGCCGGCAGGCTGGTGCGCGAGCTGTCGGTATCGGGCCTGGGCCCCGGGGGCGAGGACCTGCCGGGTCCATTCGATGAGCGGGGCGTAGTACGGGTGGTGCACGACGACGGCGCGATCGGCCCCCAGCGTGGCGGCCTCCTCGAGCACGTGGAGTAGGCCGGGGCGCCCTTGGACCGGGCGGAGTTCCTTAGGCAGGAACGGGGACCAACCTGCTACGCGGGTGCCGAGTCCTCCGGCTGCGATGACAACCGCGGTGGGACGCTCATTCATCGGTGTTCCCCCTTGCCCGGGTGGGTGGGCGCTACGGTCTGGGGATGCATACACGTGTGACGGGCGTCGTCATCGAGGACGGCGCGATCCTGCTTCTTGACCAGGACACGGACAGCAAGCGGTCGTGGAGCCTGCCGGGAGGCAAGGTCGAGAACGGCGAGACTCTGGCCGAAGCCCTGGTTCGGGAGATGCGGGAGGAAACCGGCGTCGAGGTCGAGGTCGGGCGCTTGCTGTACCTGTGCGACAACGTCAAGGCTCATGTCGTTCACGTCACCTTCGAGGCCCGACGGATCGGCGGGCAGATCGGGGCCGTCACCGAGGGCGCGGATACACGCCCGATCCGGCAGGTCGCGTTCGTCAAGCTCGACGACCTGCCCGGCTTGGAATTCAGCGAGACGTTCGTAAAGCTCTGTCAGGAGGACTTTCCTGGGGCCGGCTCATACATGGGCCCCAAGTCCGCGATCGGCCTATGAGCTCGGCGCCGCCGCTGTCAGTGCAGTGACCATACGGCGGTCCAGTTCGCCCAGTGAGCGGGCTGGACCGGCGAGGTCATCAATCCAGCCGTTGAGGCGGTGTGCCAGCTCCCAGGCGCCGAGCCCGGTTGCCTGAGTGGTGTCGGGGTCGCGGACAAGGCGGACGCCGACGCCGCGCGAGGAGCCCAGCAGATACCGCGACCGCTTCGCCTGGATCGCCGCCCTGGTGCCCGGGGTGTTCCATGCCGCACCGAACAGGAAGCGCTGCTCGGGACGCTCCGCGCCCTGGGCGGGGCCGTCGCTGCACCAGACCTGGAGGTTCCCCACTAGGTGGTGGACCTGACCGGCACCGAGGCCTGGCTCGACGACACAGGACGCGTCCCCTATCGCGTAGGCGCTGTTGCGCGCCGGCGGCGCTCCGAGGCTGGCTTCCAGCGCTTCGGCGCGGGTGGGAAGACGTGCCCCCGCCCATGCGGCCATGACGGCTGCTCCCACCCACGTGACCCAGTACGCCGGGTGCGCCTCGAAGCCAGGACTCACCGCCCATCGCCGCCCCTTGGCATCGAAGTGCAACCGGCCGCCACGTTCGTGCGGCATCGGGCACAGCAGGAGATTCGTGCCGCACTGGGTGTTCGGCATTCCAGCTACGTGCAGCATGGTCAGGAGGTCGGCCATTTCAGCGTTGGTGACCAGCGTGTTCCGCCAGGACACACCAGCCATCGGGCAGTAGCCGGGAAGCGGTGCCTTCGGCCCGGCTGCAGCTGGCCGCTCGGCCCGGCGCGGGCGTGCGACCGGTTCGTGCAGCTCGTACAGGTCGTCTCCGGCCAGCCATTCGGCAGCAGTCGCGGTGACCTGCGGATCGAGCGTCTGCGCAGCGCGGCCAAGGGTGGCATTGACGTGTTCGCTCACCAGTTCCGCCGTACGACAGTCCAGGCCGGCGATGAGTTCGCTCTTGTGCCTGGTTGTGGCAAACGTGGAGTCAGCGGCGATGGGGTTGGTAGGCCGCGGCTGCACCTTGGCCGGCAGGTCGACGTTCAGCAGGGCGGCAATTCGGCCCAGAGCCCCCGTGGGGTCCGTGACGTGCCGCTCGTACGAAACGATGGCGTGGGCCCGTCCCTTGAGGGCGCGGGCCAGTAGCAGCGCGTTCACAGCCATCAGCCGCCCCAGCGCGACGGGTTCCTCGGGGTCGTCCTGCGGCAGCAGCAGTTCGAACTCGTCGCGCCACCGTGCAGAGCGGGCGGTCACTGCGACCTGGGCGTACCGCTCGCCGTAGCCCCAGCGCTTCCAGAGGCGTCCGCGGGCAAAACTGGAGGCCACCCCGACCGGAGCACGGGTGAGAACCAGAACGGGAGAGTAGGGCAAGAGCGTGAGCGTGGTGTCCGTGGAGAAGAAGAGGTTCGTCTCCTTGACCAGGTGCCGCGGATGCCCATAGAGATCGCTCAGTGCACAGGCCAGGTGGTGCTGCTCGAGCTCACCGAGCCAGGCGCCCCCGGTCAGTTCGAGCGGAATGCGGTTGTGCGGGGACGTCGGGTGCTTTCTGCTGAGCTGCTGACGAAACGGTTCGTTGTGCTGGGGCATTTCTGCGCGCAACGAGTCGGACAACCAGTTCGACCCGACGCGCTCGAAGGTACCCAGGGCCAGCACTGGCGCCGTCGTGTGCGCCAGGCTCTCAGCTTCGTACTGTCCGTGGAGCGCGGCCACCCGCATGGCAAGGGCCGTGAGATCAGCTGTAAGCATTCATTCTCCAGGTGACTCGAAAATGCCAAGAGCTACATGGGCTTGATGAAGGCTGCGGTGACGACGAGAACGATGGCGATTAGGAACACCGCCAGTTGGCACACACGTCGGCACATGGGCTACTCAGCCTGCGTCCGTGCTCGCGTCTGCGATTGCGATCCCTGCGGACGTCGTCTCGGCGGCGAGCTCGTGGAGGTCGACGGGGGTCACGCCTTCGAGCTGGACAAGCTCGCGGGCGGCGTTGATCCACGCGTATTCCTTGTGACCGAACGGCCGCTCGATCAGCCGATTGCCGGGGCCGAGCTTCGGTGCGAGCGTTGACGGGTCGTGCAGGACACCGGCTACACCCCACGGTCGCGCGTCCTTGACCAGCGCGGCGGTCCACCCCTGCCGGATGTGCGAGCACGCCTCGACGGACTCAAGTGCGCACGGGATACAGACGGGGGGTGAGTCTGTCGTTTCCCCGTCCGATATGACCTGCCCAGGGTCGAGAGCACGCATGAGGAACAAGTGCCGTTCGCCCCAGAACTTCCAGTGCTCGTCAAACGTGCTGTTGCCGCAGACCTGACACAGCAGGTGGGCCATGGCCTGGCGCTGGCGCATCGGGTGGAGACCGGCGAGCGCTGGAGTCCCCTTCCCGCGCGCGACTGCTCGACGTACCCACAGGGCGCCGTGCCGCCGGTCGGTGACTTCCGACTCGTCGGTGTAGCCGATACCCCACACCCCACGGTAGGAGGCGCGGATCACCTGGGGGTGGAAGACCGTTTCGAAGCTCCACGTGGCGATGAACGGGACGTGTAGGCCGCGCCAGTAGTGCTGAACCCGGTCCCGGGCCGGGAGCATGCTGTCAGCAGTTGCTGGCATGTTCACAGTTCCTTCCGGGTGTCAGCTGTCCGTAGGCGATAAAGGCGCGACGGTCGTGCAACCAGTGCAGGAAGTGCTCGTAGGCGTCGTCGGCGGGGGGCATGGCCTGCCGGCTGGTCGTAAGGATGCCGTCCACGAAGCCAGCTCCCGCGTGTCGGCAGGCCCGGTTGAATTCGGGCCGTAGGTCGGTCGGCGTCGGGCCGCCGGGTGGTTGGTCGGTGAAGCGTTCGCGGTGCACACGCCAGTTCCGGCCCCCGGCGAACTCATTGAGGAGAGCGTGCTCGGCTTCGACGTCGACGTCGGGCCCGGCCAGTACGTACGTGGAGACCCTGATGGGACGGTGCGGCGCGATCGTGGAGACGGCGCTCTCGAAGAAGCTGCGGCGCAGGGCTGCGAGTCTGCTGCCGGCACTCAACCGCCGCCGTGAAACCTCGCGGTCGTAGTACGGCCAGTCGTCGTCGATCTCGTCGGCGGGGACGATCTCCAGCACAGCATCCTCCGGTGCAGCTCTGCACAGGGCCGGCCCTGGTGCCGGAGCCGGTTCAGGGACCGGCACCAGGACGGGGGGATCCGTGCTCGCCAACGTCCAGGGGGACGGCGTCGGCGAGCACGGAGTTCAGGGGGTCAAACCGAGTTGCGCCGCGAGGGCGGCATGCGGTGTTGGCTCAGGGCGGCACACGTCAAGGGCGCTCCGGAGGGGCAGGAGAGGCACAAGGCGGTCGCTCGCGGACGGACGGAGCCAGTACGGGCCCGGAGGCGCGGCGCGGTTCAGGGAAGGCAGGGTGATCGTGTGAGGCGCACCGAGGCACACGGCGTACTCGTGGGGCTCCCAGCGGGCGGAGGAACCGGGCGGGACCAGCCAGTACAGCCACTCGGCCTCAGGATCCTCGATGACCGGCCCGCAGCCGTTCTGCTGCTCGTCCATGCGATTGACGACCTTGCGGGCCTGAGAGTCGAAACCGGTGATCACGACATCGAACAGGTTGCCGCCGAGACGCACCCGCGTATCGCGTCTGGCCTCGACCGCCAGAAGCGTCCGGATCACTTCAGCGAGGTCCGCCATATCGGCAGCCGGCTCGCGGGCCGGTCCACTGGACTCGACCAGCTGCTGCATCATCTCGACGGCGATCTGGGCCGGCGGCGCGGTCGAGGTAATCACGGCTGCACCAGGCCCGGGAGGAGGCGTGCACGGACAGCCTTGCCACCGTGCTCGCACAGGTGCCAGGAAAGAGCACCCCCAAGACGGCGCACCGTCCAGAGACCACAGCCGAGCTCGCCGGCCTGCGCCCGCTCAAAGTGACGGAACTCGGGGAGAGGGTCCTCGACATCGATCAGAAGAGCGTGATCCTCCGTGATGGCGAGCCTCAGCCTCAGGAGCCGGTCATCATGCTGCGCGCCCGGGTCGGCATGCTTGACGGCATTGCCGACGAGGATGCCGACGACCTGCGTAGCGGACTCGCGGTTCCCCGGCCATCGGAGCATCGTCAGCCGGGTCCGGGCGTGTAAGCGCGCCAGTTGTGCTGCACCGGGCTCAAGCTGGAACACCCTGCTCCACTCGCGATCGACTGGCGAGCTCGGCAAGGGATCCGACGAAGGCGTCGGCCGACTGCCGAGCGGTAAGCGAGGCTCCGCCGCACCGTCCGGGTGCACTGGCGGCCGTGCGGTCTCGATGGACACAGGGACTCCCTGATTACGCGAATGGTTCGTACCGGCACTGTCAGCAAGAGCAAGTACGAGCCTGACGACGCCCGCCTTCCAGACCTAGCCCCGTCTCTCCCTCGGAACGCACACGCAAGTTGACGCCGAACCTCGTACTTTCCTCGGACTCACCTCGGTGCCGCTAAGTACGTTGGTTCCAGGGCAACTTCCTGGGGGCGGGGCTCTACCGTCGACGCCAGTGACAAGCAGAACGTGCAGGAGATGAGGGAGACCATGCCAACGCTGCTCCGGTACCTGCTCGACCAACGTGAGCTCCGCGACCTCGCAGCGTTTCTGCCCTACTTCAAGAAGGCTGCACGCGAGCTGGCCGAGTTCGAAGGGAACCCGGCCATCGCGACTCTCGCCCCGGCAAAGGCGACCTTCGAGGGCTGGTACTACGGCACCCGCAGACCCCAGCGAGATGCCCGGAGGGTGCTGGTGCGGCTCCTGGGCTACAGCATCGACCAGCTGTGGACTGAAGTTGAGGCCGGCACGGTGCCGGAGCTCCCCTCACTGTTCGGCACGTCACGCGCAGAAGGTCCGGCCGAACCCGGCTTGGCCATGCACGAGATGAAAAGGACGGGCGTAATGGCAGCACGACGCGCAATGGATTTCGCCCTGGGTGCGGAACGCAACCAGGTCGGCGACGAAGCTCTCGGCTTCCTCCAGGACGAGGTCGCCCGGATCGTGGAGCTGTACCCCCGCACCCCCCTGTCGGAGATCTGGGAGGACCTGGCCAACGCACAGGAGGACACATTCCGGATCCTCGAAGGCGGACGAGCCCGCCCTTCCCAGCTCAGGCAACTGCACTTCATGGCTACAGTGCTCACCTTCCTGATGGCGAAGGGCTCCCACGACATGGGTGAGTCCAAGGTTGCTCTGCAGCAGACCCGCGTCGCCGCGTTCTGCGCGAAGGAGGCAGAGCACACGGGCCTGATGGCCGTCGTTGACGGGCTCAAGTCCCTCATCTCCTACTGGGCGGGCCGGCCCGACGACGCCCTGCACTACGCACGCCAGGGGGCGACCTACGCCCCCAACCAGAGGGGCACGGTCAGCGTCTGGCTCCCCGGACTCGAGGCCCGCGCCGCAGCGCTCCTCGGCGACGAAGGAGCCGTACGCGCAGCCAATCAGAGGGCAGAGTCGCTTCGCGAACTGGTGGTGCCCGATGACCTGGACGCGCTGGGAGGCCTGCTCACCTACCCGGAGCTGAAGCAGCTCTACTACGTAGTCGAGTCCGAGGTGCTCCTCGGCCACGGCGACACCCAACTCGCTGCGCGCGCGGAGGAGGCAGTCCGCGGCTTCAGCGATCAGGAGCAGTCGCACTGGGCCTTCGGCGATCTCGCCGGCTCGCAGTGCAACCTGGCTCTCGTCCGGCTGCACGCCGAGGACCTGGACGGTGCGGCAGCGGCAATCCGGCCTGTCCTCGACCTGGTCCCGGGCCTGAGGAACAACGGGATCGTCAGGTCAGCCGAGCGGGTGAGGGACGCGCTAGGCCGAAACTCGATGGGCGCCACAGCGCTGGCAGGCGACCTGCGCACCGAGATCGGCATGTTTGAGCCCTCTCGCCCCGCCCTGCCTCGGTAGGCCCGGGATACAGTCCCTGTATGTACCCGATCAGCCGTTCCAGCGAGCGCCTGGAACTTCGCGAACTCACCATCGATGACGTAGACGCGATTCTCGCGATCTACGGAGACCACGAGACGACGAAGCACATGTCGTTCGAGCCGCGGACACGAGCACAGGTAGGGCAGATCGTCGCTCGCTCCGTAGCCTCGGCCAGCGCATCGCCCCGCAGTGAGTACGCCCTCGCGATCGTCGAGAGCCACAGCGACGAACTGATCGGGTTCGGCCGCATAGCCGCCGATCCTCACCAGCCCCGCGGCGCCACCTTCGGCTTCGCGCTGAACGCCAAGGTGTGGGGACTCGGGTACGGCGTTGAGTCGGTGCGCCTCCTCCTCGGTCTCGGCTTCGAGGATCTGAAGCTCCATCGCATCTGGGGAGCACGATCGCCTCTGAACGAGGCGTCGGCGAGGACCATGGCGAAGGCGGGCATGGTAGAGGAGGGCATCATCCGGCAGCACATCGAGAGAGCCGGAAAGTGGCGCGACTCAGTGGTACACGCGATCGTCGAGGGCGACTGGCCCTCTGCGTAGCCACCCAAGGTGATTCGTCAGTGGCCGGCTCCGCCGTGTTGGACGCACGGCAATGGAGTGGCACTCGCGAAGTGGTTCGGGCGCCGAAACTCCTCGCCGCCAGGGTTGTGGGCCTACACCAGAACTGACCGCTCCTGGAACGGCTGAACGGCCAGCAGCCTGCGGGCTTCGGGCATACCTCCCCCGGCTCGGCAGACGAAGCGGCACACTGATCCGATGGCATACGACCTCTCGAAGGGTTCACCTGCACCCAAGCCCGAAGCGCAGGTCTTCAAGGGTTACGTCGCGACCGTGACGCTCCACCCGGATCGAGCCGAGATCAAGCGCAAGCTCATGGGGAAGGTGTCCGGCGCCAAGGACTCCGTGATTCCCCTCGGCGACGTCATCAAGGTCCAGTCCAAGGAGCCGACTCGTCTCGTGAACGGGTACATACAGCTCGCCACCGAGGAAGACCGGGGACAGCTCCGGATCGCAACCGCCGAGGCGCAGAAGGCTATCGCGAACAACTCGCGGACCATCCTCTTCACGTGGAACCAGCGGGAAACTTACGCCGCCTGCCTAGCAGCGGCTACCGCAGGAGTCCAAGCCCAAGGCGGCAACCCATTCGGGTGAGGGGCATGCGTCGGCCAACCGGTGAGCCGGCCCAGGATCACTTGACGGGATCAGCCCCACGCGGGCTGGTCCCGTCGGCATGATGCTCACCATGGACGGATCGGTGTGGGTGGGGCTCGCAGGCACCTTGGTGGGCACCACGATCGGTGGCGGACTGTCGATCTGGGCCTCGGTGGGAACCCAGAATCGTCAGATGAAGGCGGCGCGAGACCTCCGATTCGAGGAGAAATCCGAAGCCGCTGCGAACGACGCGATCACTCAGCTCTACGTGATCAGGCAGCGGGCACGTGACCTCCCGCAGGATCACGGAGGGTGGGACGCGTGGCAAAGGGAGCTGGGTCGGCTCGCGGCAGAAATGGAGCCCGCCGTTCTTCGCCTCCGCGATGACGAGCTGCGTGGGCGGATCGAAGAGGTGCTCGGCTACATGGACCTGATCTACGAGCTGACCGACTACCCGACGCATGGTGGATCACTGATGTTGCCGTCGGAGGTCTGCCGATCCGGGCTCGACTGCCTAGGGGCAGCGGTCCGCAACCGGCCACTGCCAGCAGCCTCCCCGGCCATCCTCAAAGCCCGAGAGATTGACGCGTTCGTAGTAGAACAAATGAGGATGTCACGGCAGGAGGGGGAACGGTGAGATGGGCTTTGGCGGACGCGGCGAATGTGCACGAACTAGCACAGCGCGACCAGACGGGAACGGTCATCCTGACCACCCTGCCTGCCCTCAGTCCGCTGATCGACCGCAACGACCTTCGGGGCGTAAGGCGACCAACTCCTCACGGGAGTGGCTCAACGGATGGCTCGTTCAGTCCATCGTGCGCCTGATGCACTTGCACATCGGCCGCCCCGGCGCCGGGGTAGGCAGAAACTCCATCCCGTCCACGTTGGCGATGGGGCTCGTCACTCGATGGCGATGCCTTCCCTTCGGCCCGCGCTGACAACTCAGCCCGTAGTCCGGTTACACGGTAGGTGGCGTCGTTAGACGTATTGCGCGCCTTGGCGGCTTCGGCCCGAAGCCGCTTTGCCGCCTGGTTGTCCTTGTTTTGGGCCCGCCGAAGGAGTGCAGCCCTGTCCTCCTGGCTCATGTCCGCTTCGGTGAGCACGGCTTTGTACTCACCGACCGACCCAGCCTGCCGGGTGACATCGTGGAAACGCGTACTCATCTGCTCCACTGCTCGCGCCTCCCTCTCGCGCGTACGGAGCAGTTCCTCACGGTCGGCCTCCATCGCAGCGCGGTTCTCTCCACGAAGGACCGGCCGCCCGAAGCGGCTGGTCTCAGCCAGCCGCTGTTCAAGTCCTTGGATACGAACTTGCGCGTGGTGGAGCCGGTCAGTGCACTCCGTGATTGTGCCGCCCAGTGCTCGAACTTCGCGGATCGCCACGGCCTGCTGGGCAACGTCCTGCTGTCGACGGCTGAGCGCGAGCGTGTTCGGGCCTGTCCCGGCAGCAGCCTGCTGTTCAGCGCGGGTAGCGGCGGCCTCAGCCTTCTCGGCCGCCGAGCTGGTGGCGCGCGCTGCCACGGTGGCCTTGCGCGTTGCGTCGCGCAGAGCCGAAGTAGTGAGGTGAGCGTACGGGCGGCCGGTCGTCGGCGCAGTTGTCGGAGACGCGGTCGAGACTTCGCTCCCCGCGGCAGGCGCCGGGGCGGTTCGGTTCTCGGTTTCCATGTCCTCGCCGGGAGGGGCCGCGTCGTGTGTCTGTCCGGTGCCGGGCGCGCGCGGGGTCGGCAGGTCAGCTACGGCCTGGCGGACGTGATTGGGGACCACGTTCATTGGGAGTTCGGTGAGGATCATGCGTTGCTCTGTGCCGTTCTCGATCTCGCGGATGAGCCCCGCGACGGCACGGTCAAGCTGTTCCCGCTCGGTGAGTGCGTCACCGTGGCGGGCGCGGTCGGCGTCGGTCTCGTAGACGGAGAGCGGCAGGAAGAGGTGAGACTCCTTCTTGTCCCGCGACATCATCGTGTAGAGGGCGTTCGCCTGGGCGCCGGGGCCGTAGACCAGGGCCTCTTGGACGCTGAGGCCCTGGGACTTGTGCCCGGTGATCGCGTATCCGAGGCTGAGTCCGCCGTGTGCGATGTAGTCGGTGTCGACCCATTCGGCGACGTCACGGTGGCCGTCATCAGTCTTCTCGCGCCACTCGACCAGCACCCGGCGTTCCTCGTCGACGGCGCGCACGATCCCGCGGTAGCCGTTCAAGACGTCTTCGTTCTCGCCTTGGCTCTTCTTGCCCCGGTAGTCGTTGACCCGAAGGAGGACCTGGTCACCGACGGACAGCGTCAGCTCGCCGCCGCCGGGCAGCGCGTAGGCGTGCTCGGGACCGGTGAGGTCGCCGTTCGCCTTTCGCAGTGCGCGGGCTCCCGTGTTCAGCTCTTCCACGATCTCGTTGGTGGCGGCGAGCATGAGGAGCTCCTGCACGGCGGTGTGGTCGTCGGTGTGCGCGGCGCGTTTGTCGGCCCAGATGGTGAGCATCGCGGCGAGGGTGGCGTCCTTGTCCGCGAGGGCGTGCACGCGGCCGGTTCCGGCGAAGGTGCGGAGGGCTTCTACGCGGTTGTCGTCGCGCCAGAGTTCCAGGACCCGGCGCTCGACCATGTCCTTCTGACGGAGGTTCTGGCTGAGGGCGAGGCCACCGACGAGGTGGTGCACGGCGGCGAAGCTGCCGCCGATGCCAGGCGAGTGGAGCTGCTTGGGGTCACCGATTCCGACGATCTTCGTGCCGGTTTCCGCGGCATGAGTGAGGAGTTCGGCGATGTCGCGGTCATCGCACATTGCGGCTTCGTCCAGGACCAACACGTCCACGCCGGTGAGGCCGGAGCCTCCGGAACGGATGCCGGTGAGCCAGGATGCGAGCGTGCGGGACTCGATGCCCGCCTCGGCCTTGAGGTTCGCGGCGGCGACGGCGGCCGTACTCGCGCCGGCGACGACGAGACCGTGGGACTCCCACGCCGCACGGGCGGTGTTCATAATCGTGGTCTTGCCCGATCCGGCGATGCCCACCACGGCGTCGATGCCGTGCCCGACCGTGAGCACCCGTTTGAGGACGGCGCGCTGTTCGTCGGAGAACGCGAAGGTGCCGCCGTGCTGGGCCTCGACGGTGGACAAGGTCATGTCGACCGTGTCGCGGCTGACGACGGCGGCCTGCTCGTTGAGACGGTTCGTCGTCTCGAAGACGATCAGGGTTTCCGCGGCCACGACGTCCGCCGTGGTGTAGCGGTCGGGGTGCGTGAAGTGCTGGGCGCCCTTCGGGTTCAGCTGGACCGCGTACCCGGCGTGCCGGAGGACTGAGTTGGTGAGCTGCTCGGCCTCGGCGGCGTCCGCGACGCCGTACGGGAGGGCGTCCAGCACGGCGGCGAGGGCGGCGGCGTGGGTGAACTCCTTGGAGTGGCTGGTCAGGCCGGTCTTGGGGTCGAAGACCTGGGCGCACAGTTCGTCCAGAGACGGGTTCTGGTGGGCTCGGGCCTGCTCCATCGCGCTGGCCGCGATGGCCTCGGGGTCGTCGCCGGCAGCGCGGCCTTCAGCCTGCCAGTAGGCGCGCAGTACGTCGTCCTCGACTCCGGCGGCTTCGCCGTTCTTCGCGGCCTTGGACGCGGTGGAGGCGGCGGTGCGCTCCCAGGTTGTCGCGCTGTCGTAGTCGATGCCGAGTTTCGTCAGCAGGTCCCGGACCTGGCTGTCCCGCTTGCTGAACAGCCGGATCGTGGCCTCGGGAATCGCTGCGATCTCCCACGCGCCGGTCCGCTTCTCACGGCGGAAGCTGATACCGAACGTGTCGGTCAGCTCGCGGCGGATGCGGGCGTTCATGAGGGACTGGGTCGCGCGGGTGTGCCGGTGGAGGTCGCGGCCCCCGCCGGCCATCGTGGACCACTTGCCGTCGGTGCCCTTGACCATGTTGGCCAGGGTGAAGTGCAGGTGGAAGTGGGGGTCGCCGTACGGGGCGCCGTCCACGGGGCGGGCGGCGCGGTGAACCATCATCCAGCCGGAGAACCCACTCGTCTTCATGGTCGCGGCTTCGTCGCCGTCGCCGTGGTGGCCGCGCATGGCGTACGCCGCCCACCGTTCCAGGGCACCGATGGATTCGCGGCCGGCGGCCATATAGATGCCCTCGACCTGGGCGGCGATCTCCTCAGGCGCGTACGCGAGGAACGCAGACTTCGACTTCGCCAGGTCCAAGGTGACGTCGGCACCGAAGTTGCCGACCTGCACGTGGCCTTCGAGGAGAGCGGCCTTGATCTCCTCGGCGTCCCACACGTCCTCGGGCGCGAGCCCTGCCGCCTTGGCCATCGCGACGGCTTCGCGCACATCCATCGGCAGATCGCGAAGACGACGTGCGCCTTCGCCCTCGGTCTGGAGATACCGGCGCTTCATGGAGGCGGCGTCGAACAGGTCGGCGGGCTGCTGTCCCGTCTCGGTGGCGCGCGTCTCGACCGCACGCAAGAGCGCGCGGGCGTCCAGACGGCCGCCTGCCTCGGCGGCGACCGCCTTCTCCACCAGGCTCTCGCCGTAGAGGTCGACGGCGTCGATGCCGACGGCGTCGGCGAGCTTCAGCACCGTCGAGACGGGAACACGGTGCGACTCCCCGAACCTCTTGACCTGGCTCTCCATCCGGCGAAAGGCGTCCTGCTTGCGCTTGGAGTCCAGCAGGGAGGCGGGATTCACACTGCGTTCGGCGGCGGCGCGGCGGATGGCGCGGGCCAGTGGGGCAGCGGGGAGCTTGGCGGCCGGCGCGATGGCCAGCTTGGGTTCCACGAGGGTCTGCCCGGTCCGCGGGTCTTCGCCGCGCATAAGGCGCCGGGCGGCCGGGAACTGCTCGGGGGCGAGGGTGCTGCCGGGCGTGATGTCGAACTCGGCGAGCCCAGCGCCGATCCAGACCAGGGGCCGTTCGCTGGCGTCCAGGTGGTAGTCCACCTGTCCGTCCGCGGGCCGAGCGGGGAGGGCCTGTTCCCCGTAGAGGTCGCGGGCGTCGAGCCCGGCTGCGGCGGCCACTTCAACGGCGTCGAACCCGGTGAACCGCGCAGCGCCCTTGCTGCGGAGGAGTCCGCGGGCGCGGAAGAAGGCGCGCTTGGCCTCGCGGTTCGCGAGCAGGGAGGCGACGGGGGCACCGGCGGCTTCGGCCTTCGCTTCGATGGCGGCAATGAGGGGCGCGGCGTCGACCGTTACAGACTTCCCGCATCCGTGGCCGCCGGTAAGGCGGTACTCAACCTGCTCGTCGGACGGGCCGATCATGGTTACCCATCCCATCGGCCCGCTCGCCCCTGCCCTTACCAGTCAGTTTCGGTCATCTTGGCTGATTGTATCGTCACGAAGTGACGATACCTTGGTCCTCTAAATTCAAGATCATGATCAACGGAGGGAACCTCGGGCACTCGGAGTGGCATGGTCACTCCCTGCGAATCAGGCTCCTGGAGCCTGATGTCCTGTTGGACTGTTACCTCTGGCAGGTGCGGGCGAGGGAAGAACATCAGCAGGTCCGACATTGTTCAGAAGCACGCTGGACTGGAAACGGCTTGACCTTCGAGCCGTCTGGAAGGTTTACCGTCCACGGTGTGAGCACGATGCGGATTTCCCAGCTCGCGGAGCGCTGCGGCGTCCCGGCCACCACCTTGCGCTTCTATGAGAGTGCCGGGCTGTTGCCCGCCGACCGCAACGCCTCCGGGTACCGCCTATACGGCGAGGAGGCGGTGGAACGCCTCGCGTTCATTGGAGCAGCCAAGCACCTCGGGCTCCCCCTGGAGGAGATCGGCGAACTCCTCGCCGTGTGGGAGGCTGGCGCCTGCGCGGACGTAAAGGCCGACCTGCGTCCCCGCATCTCCGCCCGCCTGGATGAAGCCGAGCAGCGCACTGCCGAACTGACGGCATTCGCTGCCTCCCTGCACACCGCGCTGGAACACCTGGACGCGCTGCCCGACCGCGCCACCCGCTGCGACCCGGAATGCGGCTTCCTCACCCCGCCCGCACCCATCGGCGCTTCCCGCGCGGTGAACATCGTGCTCTCGCCCAGTCGCCGGGCCGCTGAGGAGACCGAGTCCTGGCGGACAGCTCCGGTCGCCTGCTCTCTGACCGGCGATGGCCTCGGCGAGCGCACCGCCCAGTGGCACCGACTCCTCGACGGCGCGGTACGCCAGGAGATCCCCGATGGGCTCCGCCTCACCATGCCCGCCTCACGGGCCGGGGGCATCGCCGCGCTCGCCGCCGAGGAGCAGCAATGCTGCCCGTTCTTCGACTTCCGACTCCACCTCGACGGCCAGTACCTCCACGTCGAAGTCCGCACCGCGACCGCCGGGGCCGAACTACTCACGGACCTCTTCGGCCCGACGGCCTGACGTGCTCCATCACGTCGCCCTTCACCGCTCCACCCACAGAAAGACCCAGCCGCCGTGCTCATCGCCCGCTCCATCGCTCTGTTCGTCGTCGCAGCCCTCTTCGAGATCGGAGGGGCCTGGCTGGTCTGGCAAGGCGTGCGCGAGCACAAGGGCTGGATCTGGGTCGGCGCCGGCGTCATTGCGCTCGGCCTGTACGGGTTCGTCGCCACGCTCCAGTCCGACGGCAACTTCGGCCGCATCCTCGCCGCGTACGGCGGCGTCTTCGTCGCCGGATCGATCGCTTGGGGCATGGTCGCCGACGGCTACCGACCCGACCGGTACGACATCATCGGCGCCGTCATCTGCCTGATCGGGATGGGCGTCCTCATGTACGCACCCCGCAGTCACTAAGCGCCTGGTGACACGACGAAGGTCCCCGCTCCGGGTCGGAGTGGGGACCTTCCTCATGCTGGCCGTGTGGCTGGGCCAGCGGCTACGTGTTCAGGGGCCACTCGCCGAACGGCACCGGTGCCTGACCGTGGGCCTCGCGCACGGCTTCCTCCGTACCGCACGTGGTGCAGATGAAGACCTCGCGGTCGGTGGTCAGACGGGAACGTGCGGGCCGTTCACCGAGCGGGCCGCCGCAGCGCGGACAGCGGGTGTCGGGCACTGGTCACTCCTTGGGGTGCTCGCGAGCGGACTTGATGATGTTGTTCCAGGTCGGGCGGGAGTAGGTCTTCTCCGTCTGCTCCTGGAGCTGGGGGATCAGCTCAGCGTTCGTGGCCTGGGGGTTCGCCGCGATGGCCTGCCGGGCGAGGGTCAGCCGCTCGTCTCCTTGGTAGGGGTAGGCCAGTCCGCGGCGGCCGGTGGGCCGTCCGCCGGCGTGCCCGCGGCCCTTCCGGTCGGCGAGGTACTGCCACAGCCTCCAGCGCTTCCACTTCGGCCGCCGCCGGGTCGGAAGCTCGTCCCAGTCGTCCGGCTCGGGCCACCCCTCGGGCGGGTTCTTCACGTAGTGGGAGACGGTGGTGGAGTCGGCAAACCCGCAGACCTTCGCCGCTTCGGCGGGGCCGACCATCTCTTCGGGATCGCCGTCGAGCTTCGGCGGGTTGGTGGTGCTGGCGGCGGCGCGCTGCCGCTGAAGCTCGTGGTGCCACGTCGCCCATACGTCGCCGTCCCAGTGCATGACGCCGTCGATGGTGTCCGCGACGGGTGGGTGCCCGTTGTTCTCCCGATCGGTCCAGAGGTTCTGAAGCGTCGGCTCGCTGATGCCGTGGACCTTGCGCAGGTCCGCGCGTGAGTAGAGCGTGCGGCCGGTCTTGCGGGACACGGTCGCCTCCTGTTCTTGGTCGGGGTCGCGACCGCTCGGCGCGGTCACAGGATGTCGTCCGGGTCCGGGGCCGGCGCCCACGTACGGCTGCCCGCCGGTTCGAGCCGGGTGAGGGTGGCTACGTCGGCCAGGGGGACGGCGGCGGCCCAGTCGGCGCGGCCGGGGTGGTCGACGGGGAGGTTGAGCACGAGGTGCCGACCGGTCGGGGGCAAGTCCTCGACGATGACGAAGCTGTCGCCGGGATCGGCGCCGATGCTGTTACCCCTGGTGAGCTGGGCGATGTCGCCGGGCTGGGGACAGTCGGGGTGTCGGTCACATAGCATGGTGTGGTCTTTCTGGTGAGAGAGACACCGACGGCCAGCGCCTTGTTGCCCTTGTGCGCTGGCCGTCATCTGTTGTCTGGGGTGTGCGGCGCCCCGTGGGACGCGCGGCCGGTCGGAGGTTGCCCGCTCCGCTGACGGCGGAGTAATTAAACCACCTTCGGGTTGAGCGGGGCGGGGCTCTGATCCGGAGAGGGCGGTCATCAGAAGAGGGCCCCCTGATCTGTGGGGCGTCGGCCCCGGTCGTTGGATGGCCGGGTTACGTGGAGTTCGTAGCGGGGGCGCCCCGCGTGCGGCGGAGCGTGAGCTTCGCGGCGGTAGCGGCGCCAGGCCACGACGGGGGCGCCCTGGTCAACCCAGCCCGCCGGGTACCGGGCGATGAGCTGAGCCCAGCGGCTCCGATTCCGCGGGACGGCCCACCAGTCCTCGACCGTGGTGATCGGTGGCAGCGTCCGCCAGCCGGGGAAACAATGGTCGTGCGCGTCCTCCACCGCCTCGTTGTCACCGTTCCCGAACCCGTCGCCGGAGTGCACGGGACCTTCCCACTCGCACGCGAGACACCCGCCGCGGAACTCCTGCTCGTCCCCCCGGCGGCCGGTCGGCCGGCTGCGGGAGAGCAGGGTCGGCGCGTGGTGTGAGGGCGGATCCAGCTCGTGGCCGAGGTCGCAATACGCGCCGCCGGGGTGTCCGGGCTGGATGTGCCACGCCTGCCCGGCGCTCGGAGGTGAGTGGCGCGTCCGCGCGTTGCGCACTCGCAAGTAGTACGTCTGCCGTGCCCGTGCTCCAGTCGGCACGGAGACGGTAGCGGTCATGGCTTCCTGCTTCCGGCGGCGAGGACTTCGCGGAGCGGGTCCGCGAGCACGGCCTGTTCGGCGGGGGCATCGAGGAACCGCGGCCCGTACGCGCGGCGCACCGCGCGGCGGGCGTCCTGGTGGCGGTCGAGCTCCGGGTAGTACGGCGACCGGTCGAGCACGTCATAACCGTGCTGGGTGAGCACGTCCGCGATGAGCGACCGGACCTGTACGGGGTCGAGGGCGGAGATGTCGGATTCCCCCGGGGCCGCGAGGAGTACGCGGATCAGCTCGGTCGCGCTGAGCCGGGGGTGGAGGGGCACGCTGAGCCGGTGGATGCCGTCCCGGCTGGGGGTGGCGGCTCCTCGGCGGCTCGGCGTTCTGGTGGTGCTGCGGTCTTCTGTCGTCTCGTCCATCGTGTGGGCCTTCGATGACTCGGGATGCTGGGGGCGGCGGGGTCAGAACAGGGCATGTTCAGCGCGGGGCGGCGGCGGTGCCGAACGCGTGGGCAGCGTCGGCGGCGGTACGGCCGGGCTCGGCGCTCCACCGGTCGATGGCCTCGCGGCGCAGGGCCTTGGCGGCGGCGGGGTCGTCGGCGCCGACGGGGTGACCGGTGAGGGTTTCCGCGAGGATGGAGAACGCCTGGTCACGGGCACGGTCGATGCGGTCCCAGTCGTACGTCCGGCCGGCGGCTCCCCGCCCGTGGCCGGCAGCGACTTGGAGGGCGCCACGCGACCAGCACGGCAACGTGGCCGTACGGCCGGAACCGTCAAACAAGCGCGGGCTCTGGTGGAGCCCGACGTGGTCGATGTGGCGGGCGGCCCATTCCAGGATCGCGGCCGGAGTGTCGGCGATGATGATGCTTTCGGGGGTGTGGTGGGTCGGCACGGTGCTGTCCTTCGGGAGAGCGGGGGCGGCGGCACGCTGCCGCCGCCCCTCGGTCGGGCTGCTAGTGGTAGGCGGGGATCAAGCGGCGGACCTTGTCTTCTCCGATGCACCCGCCCTTGTGACGGCGCGCGCTCGGCGGCTCTCCGTTGCGTCCGCGCAGGTGTGACCAGAACTTCAGGCCTTCCCACGGGCACAATTCACAGCTGAGGAACCAGTGGTTATCGCTGCCGGGAAACCCGGTGAGGACTGCCCGCCAGTGGTGGGCCCGGAGTCCCGCGAACGCGATCTGGGCACCCTCGATGTTGCGATCGTTGACCGGCATCCGCGGGTGGAGGAGAGGCACTGGCCCGCACAAGGGCGGGGGAGCCTCGGCAAGCACCTGGTCCAGGGGGACGGCACCGATCCGACCGGCGGTGTACTCCTCCGCGAGATGGGCGGCGGCCATATCGGTGCCAGGGGTCCCCTTGGGCGGACGGCGGAGATTGCGTTCGCCCTCGGTGGTGAGGACGAGCCAATCCCGGTGCCACCTGAAGGCGCGGCCGATGACCTGGTCTTCGCCAACGATCACGGGGTATCGGCACTGGATGTCGGGGGTGCCGACGCGGTACTTCGGGAGGGTGGTGCCCTCGGTTGCGGGGGCGATGAGCTTGCCCGCTTCGGTGTCGGGGGCGGTGATCGTCGCGGGTCGTTCGAGGAGTTGCGTAGTCATGGTGGTGCCCTGTTCTGGTGAGAGAGGGGTCCGCCCCGGTGCGCTCGGCCGCCGGGGCGGGCGGGGGCGTGGCTACGCGGCCTCGGCGGGGGCCTGCGTGGCGGCGGTCCATTCACGGCGCGGGGTGACGCCCAGGTCCGTAAGGACCGGGTCCAAACTCCCGTTGTCCGGCGTCCATTCCCAGTCGGCACCTTCGGCGCCGGGCCGGTTGGTCCAGGTGAGCATGTAGGAGCGGCCGGAGGTCCGGGGGTCGCCGCACACCGCCTTTGCCTCGCGGCGGGGCAGGGCCCACAAGGCGCGCTTGCGGGAGCGGCGGGAGTTCTTCGAGGTGATGATCACCAGTGCCATTTCCTCCTGCCCGTTTGCCGTTTCGGCGGGGGCTGTCGCCGGGGTCGGCCTCCCTTCAGGGGCGTGTTGACCGAGAGCCCAGCGGTGCGCTTTCGCATGCCAGGGACTGGGGTGACTGGTCGGGCACGTCTCAGCCGCCGGTACCGGCTCCTTGACCGGCAGGGCCTGTTGGGCCTGCTCCTGGTGCTCGGCGGCCTCGGCCCGAGGCGGCTGCTGCATCTCGTCGGCGCTCTTGCGCCCGGACACGTCGTCGTAGGGAACGGTCCAGGTCCAGCCGTCGTGACGGTTGTCCGCCGCGCGAACGACGCGCTGACCGACGCCGTTGTGAATGTGCGGGATCGTCACCGACTTCGGGTTGACCCGCAGGATCTCGTACCAGGTGCCTCGGTAGAGAACGAAGTCCCCGCGCGTGAAGTCGGCTTTCGACCAGACCTTGAAGCCCTCGGCTTCGGCGTCCTTGATGACCTTCTCCCAGTGGGCGATCTCCTCCGTCAGCTCCTGGTGCTCGGTCTCCAGCTCGGGGTCTGCCGGACTCCGGGAAAACCCCTTGGCGGACTCGCCGCGCTGCCACTTCTCGACCGCGCGGAGGTCGGCCCGCAGCTTGTCGAGACGGCGGAGCGTGCGGCCGGGGTCCGTCTTGAACCGCTCGTAGTTCGCGGCGGCCTGTGCCCGGCCGGTCCAGTGGGCGGCGCGGTCGCTCTCGCCGATGCTCTTGCGCATCGCGTTGTCCATCCGCGCGTGAGCACGGCGGGCGCGGCGCTCGGAGTGGTGTCCGGTCAGGATGGGCTGACCGAAGGCGAACCGCTCGGATATCTCGTGGCTCGACTTCCATGCGGCCTCGGCGTTCTGGGCTGCGCTGGCGGCGTATCCGCTGAACCTCTCCGCCCGGCCTTCGGCCTTCTCTTCCCGATCCTTCTCGGCATCGGAAAACGAGCGGCGGTCGGCGTTGTCGATGGTCAACGTGACCTCGAAGCCCGCGTTTCGGAGTCGCTGCGCGAGGAGTTCGAGCGAGGGGGTGTAAGTAGTGTGGTCACGGCTGTGCGGGAGGTACCAGCAGTCAAGGTTCCTGCTCCAGCGGAAGGGCTGGCGCTGGGTCCGGCCGTACTCGCGAAGGCGCAGGATCTCGGCCGATCTGTCGCCACGGCTCGTGCCCTCGATCAGGGTTCCTTCTCGGCGGGTGTGGGTGATCTCGATAGTCACTGAACTGGCTTTTCCTGGTGAGAGTTTGGTCCGTCCGCAGGGCGAACCGTGCGTTGGCAGCGGCGCTGCACCACCGGCGCGGGCCGTGAGGGACGATCGGCTCGCGGGTCGTCGCGCCTGCGCGACGACAGGGGCTGTCGCGCCCCCGCGGGGCGCGTCCGCTGCGGTCCGGTGCCCGTCGTCGGTCGGCGGAGCCGCCTGCGGCGGAGTCGGCCGGCGGCGGAGTCGGCCGGCGGCGGTGAACGCACCGGACCTGTCCTGCCGCCCCGAAGGGGTGTCCGCTTGGGTGCTGGGGGCTGCCGGTCCGGAGGTGTTGCCCTCCCCCGGACCGGCGGGGCCTTGGTCAGCTGCGGTGGAACGTGTGCCGGGCGGCCGGGTCGGCTTCGGCCAGTCCGGTCCGCTCGCGCCATGCCTGGCGGACGGCGGCGCGGAGCGCGTTCCCGTCGTCGTAGGCGAACCGTCCTCGGCGCAGGCTGCGGACGATGTCGCGGAAGGTGTCCTGGTGCATCGTGGTCAGCGTGTCGTCCAACGGGGTCAGCTCGTGCGGGAACATCGCCTGGACGCTGTCGCCCGGCTGCGGGGCACCGAGGGTGAAGAACCAGACCACGGACATGGTGGCCTTGTCCGCGAACTCCGGCCCGCCGAACGGGCCGACGACGACGGCGGGGCGGGTGTCGAGCTGGTGGCCACGGAACCAAGGACCGCCGATCACGAGCGTCGCGGTGGGGAAGTCCTGGACGGTGGGCTTCTTGTCGGTGGTGAGCATGTCGTGTCCTGTCTGGTGAGAGATTCCGCCGGGGCCGGTCAGCCCCGGCGGCGGTGTCGGTCGGGGGGTTGCCCTCCCCCTTCCACACCATTAATTAAACCATGTTCTTGGGTCTGGGTCAACCAGCCACGGCAAGTTCGCGGCGGCGCTCGGCGGCCGTGGTGACGGCGCGGGCAATGGCACGGCCGGTCTCGATGGCCCGTACGGCGGACTCGTGAACCGGGGGCTTCCTGTCCTGGGTGACGATGCCCGCGAGCGGCGGCATGACGGCGGGGCCCGGATTGATTCCGAGGATGAGCGCGGCCACGTGCGCGGCTGAGGCGACCTCGGCGGCGTGCTGGCCGGGAAGGGGAGCGTCCACCTCGGTAATACGTCGCCACGCGTGGCCGTACAGCAGGATGCGAACGGCGTTGTCGGGGGCGTCCTGGGTGAAGTCGAACCCTCCGGCCTGCTCGGGGTCCTCGTGGTACTGGTCGCGGTACTGGTTCACCAGGACATCGCGGACGACCTCGGCGGCGAGCGGGGCGGCGGAGGGCGGCTCGTAGGCGTCGCCGTCGGTCTGACTGATGTCGAAAACCGGCCCGGCCTTGAACCCGGACACCTTTCGCGTCTCACCCTCGGCGGCCTCGCTGGCGGCCTCTCGCTGCCCGCCGTCGGCGGCTGCGGCCGTGACCTCTTGCCCCTCCTCGGACCGCCGCTTGATCGGCGTCCAGATGCGGAGGGAAGTGGACCCCTTAGCCGGGAAGCGCCCGACCTTTCGCCAGTCTCCGGAGCTGAGTACATGGGTGGCGTTCGGGCACTGGGCGGCGATGGCCATGCAGTTGGCAGGGCTGCGGTCGTCGCGGTCCGTGTGGGTCAGGTTCGCAGCCGTGCGCATGACGGCGGCCCAGAACTCTTCGCTGGCGACCATCGCGCCGTACGCGCGATCCATGACGACTTCGAGTTCACCGCGCATCTTGGCGGAGTAGGCCCGGCGCTCTTCGTCGGTCATCTTTGGCTTACGGGGCATGTCGCGGTCCTCCTGGTGAGAGAGGTTGTCGGTGGCCGGTCGGCCTGCCGTGTGCCGGTCGGGGGTTGCCCTCCCCTTCCGACATCACTAATTAAACCACGTTATAGAGGTAGGATCAACCCGGATACATGCCCTGAACTGGCCTTTTCTTGCACCCCGTGACCCGCACCCGCCCAGCCGGGCCCGGCCACAACGGGCCTGGGCGGGGTTCCCTCCTCGGTCGGACAGCTCCGCCGTACCAGGGTTCCGGGCGCGGTGTCCTGGCTCGCGTAGCGACCGCGCAGCGGCTCGGCCTGGACGCCGCGTCCGGGTTCCTGGTACGCCCCTTGGGGTGTCCGGCCGAGGAGGGAACCACGCCTTCACCCGCACCACAACGCTCCCGCACCCGACCAACCAGCCCCCACCCCCTTCGAGGAGGACCCGCCGGAGGCAGCCTTTCACCCCCGCCGGCACCCAACCAACCCGTCGCAGGCGTTCTGGATTCGGGGTAACCCGGGGGGTGAATCGGTCGTGGTCCCGGTGCAGGCATTCGGCCCACTTCTCGACCTCGACGGCTTCCTTGTGGGCCGCGGGGTCTCCTGCCGGGGCGGCCTGACATTGGATGGCGCACGCAGTCTCGGGCATGGGGTGTTCCTCGGGGTCTCGGCGGTGCAGTCGGCGGCGGACGGTGCCTATGTCGGGGAGGTGCCGCCCGTGACGGACAGTGCCGTCGTGCCCGTGGGCACGCCCTTCGGCCCGGCGTCCGGACAGGGCGGGAGGGCCGCCCGCGGCCCGGACGCTTCGGCCGGCTGCGAGCCGGGCCAGGCTGAGCCGTCCCGGAGGGACGCCCTTCGTACGGGGCCGGTGAGCAGGGCGGGCCGCCGACGTGGTCGGGCCCGGACGGCGGTCGGCGGAGCGTGGGGTGGGCGGCTCGACGCCGCCCACCCCACGGCCCGGCGGCCGGGGTCCGGCCGGGCGGTGCTTCCCGCCCGGCCGGGCCTGCTACGCGGCGACCGGTTCGCGTGCGGCGACGCGGCACCGGGTGAGAATCGTCTGTGCGGTCTCACCGTAGATGCTGTGGTCCTTGACCGTGCCGGTCAGCTCGACCTCGTCGCCCTGGTCGGGGACGTCGGCGGCGCTGCTGAACCAGACGAACACGTTGCCCTGCGGGTCCTGGAACTTCACCAGTCGGCGGCGCTGGGTGTGGTAGCCGTACGTCCGGCCCTCCAGCTCGATCACGGTGGTGACGTTGGCGGGGGTGGTGATGCGCTCGCCCACGGTGCCCTGCGGCTTGCTTTTCTGGGCGGCCCGCTCGGTGGCCTCCTTCTCCTGGTCGCGGTACCACCCCGCGATGGCGGACACGAGCGTCGGCAGGTGGCGCGGGTCAACGGTCTCGCCCTTCGCCAGCTGGCCCACCTTGTGTCGGTAGTCGGAGAGGCTGCCGTATCCCTGGACGGCCCACGCCCGGACGGCGGCGGCGGTAGTCGGCGCGTCGGGGTCGGCGTCGATGGCGGCCCGCCACCCCATCGGGGCCTTGCGGTCGAAGAAGTACGCTTCGACGCCGTCGGCGGTCGGCATGGTGTTCTTCCACTGCTCGGACCGGCTGTAGAACCGGCCCTCCGTCTTGACGATGGCGGCGGTCACCCGCAGGACCTCGATCACTGGGACGCGGAGATCGGCCGGGATACCACCCTGTTCGCCGTCCCAATCGGAGTCCTTCAGCGTGCCGAACCGCCACAGGGCCTCAAGACCCTTGATCGGCAGACCGGTGTACGGCTCGACGCACGTGGTGCCCAACTGCCTCATCTCGCCGTTCTCGTTGCGGGCAAGGTAGGTGGCGGTGCGGTGGCGGGCGACGGCGCACCCGTGGCAGAAGTTCTCAATGGCGCGGTATTGGCGCGCGGCTTCGGCGTCCTGCTCGGGCAGACCGGGGAACAGGCTGGTGATCGTCTCGCCCTCCTCGTCGTGGTCCAGGCGGGCGATGACGGTCCAGCCGTGGTGACGGGGGATGTCACCGGAGATCGTCACGGTGACGGTGGGGCGCTTGCCGATCAGGCGGCCGTCGATGTCGTGGTAGTCGGCCAGGAACGGCGCGGAGATGTCGAGCGTGTACGCGGTGAGGTGGTGGACGGCGGCGCGGGCGTTGGTGGCCTCGACAAGCTGACGGACGCGGGACTGGGCCGTGGCGGGGATGGAAAACCGCATGGCTGCGCTGGTCATCGTGAGTGCTCCTGCTGGTGAGAGAGGAATCGAGCGCCCGGCCGGGCGGGTTGCCCTCCACGTACGGCCGGGGTCGGGCCGGCTGGCGGCCCGTGGGACCGGAGGGGGTTGCCCTCCTCCTCCGACACCATTAATTAAACCATGTTTGCGGGTGTCGGGCAAGCATCCCGACCGGGGATGTCGAGTGCGGCGCGATCGCGCAGGAACGCGGCGAACAGGGCGGCGGTGTAGCTGTCGGCGGTGCCGTACGTGCGGCGGCAGTCCAGCGCGCCGATGCGTTCGCCCCGGTGGCGGACGGGGAACGGCCGGCCGGGGGCCGGGATGGCGAGCGCGTACAGTCCGCGCGGGGTGTCCACGCGCAGGACGACGGCGGCGGCCTCGTGGTCGTAGGCGGCAGACCAGCGGGCGGGGCCGATGCCGAACTCCGCGAGTCCGCCCGCGACGGCGCGGGCCTGCATGATGTCAGCGGTGGTGCCGGGGTCGGGCTCGGCGGGGGCGGGGACGCATCCACAACCGTGGTCGTCGGCGTGGGTCTCGAACAGAGCTGTACGGGTCACTGTGGGGCTCCTGGGGGTGCCGGGGGCGGGCGGTTCCCGCCCCCGGCGTCGGGCGGCTGAGGTGGTTAGGCGGCGGCTTCGTCGTCGCTGACCGGGTCGTCGGCTTCCTCGGCCTCCAGCTCACCCGCCTCCTCGTCGGTGCCGGGCCCCTGCTCGGTCTCCGGCTCACTGCCGGACGTGTTCGCGGCCCGGGGCTTCTTCTTCGACGGGTCGTAGGGCTCCTCGTCCACGACCGACTGCTCAATGGGCGTGAGCGGGTACCCGAGGGATGCGAGCACCTGGAACCACCGGCCGGTGGGCTTCCGCGTCCACGGGGCGTGCTGGCTGTCCGTGCGCCATGCAGACCGGTTCGCGCACTTCTCCCGGACGGCCGCGATGGCAGCGAACTGGAGCTGCGGGGCCCGGCGCGGGTCCTTGGCAACGCGCCCGGCAAAGCTGCTCCGGTCCTTCGCCTGCTCGGCGTTCAGCCCCAGGAATCCGGCCAGAATCTCCGTGGCGCCCTCCTTGTTCAGGTCGTCGGAGATACCCCAACTGGCGTTCAGCAGAGCGTTATTGACGTGCCCAATCAGAGTGTTGGTGGTGTTCTTCGGGAGGTTGCGCCGCTTGATCAGGTCCGTGATCCACTTCCGGCGCAGGGCCTCGGCCGCGTCCCAGTCGATGTTCCCCTTCTTGACGGCGGCGCGGGCGGCGCGCTCGGCCTCCTTGTCGGCGGCGGTCATCGTGCCGCCGCTGGCGCTGGCGCCCTCGGGCACCGTGTGCCCGTACAGGCCGGGTGCGGAGCAGTAGGGCTCGTACCGGTCCCCCCGCCGCTCATCGAACACCCAGACAAGACCCTTGCACTCGGCGTGCTCCTCGGTGCTGATGCCGCGCAGTCGCCACACGGGCATGGCGCGCTCGGACAGTTCCTCGGCGTCCCTGATTTTCTGCCCGGCCGTCTCCAGCTCCGCGCGGTGTGCCTCCGCCTTGTTCCGCTTGTCGCGCTTGGTCCGCTCGATGGCGATGACCCAGTCAACGTCTCCCTCGTCGGCGTCGTCCTCGGCGGCGGCCTCGGTGATCGCGGCGAGTGCTTCGGCATCGTCGGCAAACTCCGAGAGCGCGGCCAGGTGCTCGAAGGTCCACTCGTAACTGCCTGCGCCGCTGACGGCGGCGCTCAGCTTCTCGTCAGACCTCACTTTGACCAGCGTCTTGACGTCCTTCTGCCGCACGCCTGCGGCCTTGGCGATTCGCCCGACCTGCGCGCCCGCCTCGGCGGCGCTGAACATGGCCTGGTTCATCTCGGACGTGGTGAGGCTCTTACGGTGCTGAGCGGTCGTGATCATGTCGAGGAACTGCCCGGCTGCGTCGCGGTCGTCGTCCTCCCACTCGTACGGCAGGTGGGTAAGACCCGCGTCCGTCGCTGCGTGATAGCGACGGTTTCCGTCGTTGACCTGGAGGACTCCGCCGTCGAGCCGCTGGATCTTGACGGGGATGCGGCACCCCTCGGTGCGGAGTGAGTCCACGAACGGCGCGGTGAGGTCGAGATCTTCACGGGCGTTCTTCGGGTGCGGGTTGAGCGCGTCGATCCGGATGACGGGGCGGGGCGTGACCGGCACGGTCTCCAGCCCTGCGGCGACGGCTGCGGCCAGCCGCTGGAACCCGTCGATGACCTGCGGCACGTCGCCGTGGGTGCGGACGACATACAGCGGCTCGACGACGCCGTTGTCCTTCACGTCGGCCAGCAGATCGGCCGGTGCCTCGATGTCTCGGACGTTGCCGGGGTGCGCGGCGAGTTCGGCGACCGCGAGGGTCGGCCACGGGGCGGGGGCAGCCTGGACGCCGGCCTGGGTCTTGGTGTTCGTCATCGTTCCTTCTCTTTCTGGTGAGAGTTCGTCGGACGGTTCGGCCCGGTGCCGGTCGGGGGGTTGCCCTCCCCCTTCCAACGCCATTAATTAAACCATGTTCTTAAGGGTAGGGCAACCGGGGATGCTGTGATCGCCGCCACTCGAGTGCAGGGCGGCGGTGGCGCGGATCATCGCGGCGGCCTCGGCGGTGGTCCGCTCGGGCTTGTCCCCCCAGCACCACAGGAGGGTGCGCCGGTAGGCGTCCTCGGAGAGCTTCAGCTTTCGCCACCGGACGCCGGACACGGGGCGGCCGTTGATGTGGTTGCTGAGCACCACAAGGGAGTCGAACAGGGCGCGTTGGAAGATGTCCCACGGTTCACCGCGCACGGACCAGCGGGGCCGGACGGAGCGCACGCCGCGTTCCCACGCGTGCAGCACGGTGCACGGGGCGGTGTCGCCCATCCGGCCGGGCTGCCAGAGGTGGTCACCCTGGTAGAGGCCGACGCGTTCGATGTGGTCGGCGGCGGCGGTGAGGATGCGGGCAGGGGTGGCCAGTGGCTTTCGAGCGGGCACGGTCATGCCTCCTGGGGTAGGTCGCGGGCTCGGCGGCCGGGGGGCGGCGGATGACCACCCCCCGGCCTTGACGGGGTTACGCGGCTATGGACCCGGCCGTAGTGCGGCCGATCCGCTTACCGCCGATGTCGGCGCGGCTTCCCGCCGCCCATCCGGCTCCGTACCCGTTGCCGGTCATGGTGGTGGTGCCACCCTTCCGTGCACGGGGGTACGCCTGCTGATAGCTGCGCGAGACGACGACCTTGCGGTCCGCGAGCACGAGGGCCGCGCTGCGGCCGGTGGCGGTGGTCTCACCCCTGGCCTCGTCGCGTGCGCCGCGCTCGGCCTCCTCGATGCGGTCGCCCACCCGGTTGATGAAGCCGAGAAGCCAGGACCGACGCCAGGCACGCGCACCCTGGCCCGGCGGGACCGACTGAGCGGCCAGTCCGCTGTCCATCTGGAGGAGAAGGGAGGTGTAGAGCAGTTCGACACGCTGAAGATCGCTCGCGTACCCGAAGATGTGTACCCGGCGTGCCGGGAGGCTGCCGTCCCGCCCAAGGTGGATCAGCTCGCAGCCGAGAGCGAGCGCAATGCGGTTGATGAGGCGGACCCGCTCCATCGCCCACGGGTTATCCAGAACGATCTTGCGGTCCGTGGGGCCGCCGCTGGCCGGGTTGGCGTCGCTGAGCATCGCCTGTTCGACGCCGTACTTCGCCATCATCTCGAACGCCCGCTTCCGGGCCAACTCCGCCTCCGCCTCCGGAGTACGGGGGTCCTCCGCCTTAGCGAGAAGGGCGCGGATGGTTTCGAGCTTCGCGGATGCCTTCGTGGTGCTCACGTTCGTTCTCCTGGTGAGAGAGGTTGTCGGCGGCCGGTCGGCCTGCCGTGTGCCGGCCGGGGGTTGCCCTCCCCTTCCGACATCACTAATTAAACCACGTTCCAGGAGTCGGGTCAACCCAGATAAGGGCCCTGACCTGGCCTTTTCCTATACCCCACGGCCCGCACCCGCCCGGCCGGGCCTGGCCACAACGGGCCCGGGCGGGGTTCCCTCCTCGGTCGGACAGCTCCGCCGTACCAGGGTTCCGGGCGCGGCGTCCTGGCTCGCGTAGCGACCGCGTAGCGGCTCGGCCTGGACACCGTGTCCGGGTTCCTGGTACGCCCCTTGGGGTGTCCGGCCGAGGAGGGAACCCCGCCTTCACCACCTGCACCACAACGCTCCCGCACCCGACCAACCAGCCCCCACGCCCTCCGAGGAGGACCCGCCGGAGGCAGCCTTTCACCCCCGCCGGCACCCAACGAAGGTGTGGTTCGAGATGTCCGCGGACCTGTGCCTACGGTGCGCACGACGAGCACTGATTTCGAACAGAACTGGGGGCACGGGTGAGCACGAATTCGGCAGGACCGGTGAGCGCGTCGGAGCTGCGGCGGCGAGTTCGCGCCGCTGAAGCGGTGAAGGCGAAGACGCGGGAGATGGCCGCCGAGCACGCGCTGACTGCACGTGAGGCTGCGGTGAAGGCAGCCAAGGCGAAGGAGGAGGCCGACGTCACGGCCCGGGAGGCTGCTGCTGTAGTCCTGCGGCTGTTCGACAACGACGCCGAGTTGGTCTCGGAACTGCTGGGCGTCCCGGCGGAGGAGCTGGAACGCGAGGCGAAGCCTGTTACCGCCGCTCGGGCGAAGGAGATCATCGAATCGCTGCGAGCCCGCGCCGAGCGGCCCCGCAACACCCGGGCCCGTAAGCCTCGGGCGGATGCGGCAGGCGCGGTTTCCTCGACTTCGGGTGCTCCTGCCTCGGTCGTCACGGCGGACGGCGGTCGGGCTGATGCCGCCTGAGAACGACATCGGGCCCGGACTCTTCCCGCTCGCGGCGGTGAACGGGTCCGGGCCCGTTCGCGTTGACGAGCAACTTTCTCTCATCGGTGAGCCAACACCCGTCCGTATATCGGCCATTGAGTGGATGTCCTGGCTGGCCAACGAGTCCGTTCGGGCCCGGTACTGGGCGAAGGTCTACCGAACCTCGTCAACCGAGGACTGCTGGTTCTTCTTCGGCGGGATCTCCAGCACCGGCCACGCCAGCTTCAGGGCAGCGTCGCGGCCGGGCAGGACGCGACGCGGCACGGTGCCGGGCCACCTCTACGGGTACCAGCTCGCGCACGGTGTCATCCCTCGGCTCGGTTGGGGCACCGACAGCCCGACCGTCTGCCACACCTGCGACAACCACTCCTGCCAGCAGCCGACGCACCTGCGCCTGGGGACTGCGGCGGAGAACCGAGCCGAATGGCTGGCCCGCCGCAGAGACCCCAGCAGCCCCCTCGCTGATGTCCGTGGCCCGGCCGGGCGCTCCCGGGCCGTCGGTGCCGCCATCCGCGCCGGCCAAAGGGGCGGGGAGTCCGCGGCGGAGATCACCGTGCGGGTTCACACAGCGGTTACAGAAGGGCGACCTCTTAGCCTTTGGTGATGTAGGCACTCGCTCGCACTCTGGGCAATATGGGGCGCAATCGCCCCTCCGGCTTTACCCACAAGGTGGTGTTCCGCCGCTGCCTTGGCTGCAGGAGAGCATCGTGCGGGAGGACGACTTCGTCTGGCGGTACCTACTACAGGTCGACAGCCCCGCTCTACGGGCTGAGCACGCGTGCCGTCAGGAGGCTGATGTGTACGCCGGGCTGAGGTGCGGACGCGGTCCGCAGCGGCCTGCCCTGGAGGCTTCCACTGGAGGACCAGGCACTGCTGGTCTCGGCGTGCTGGCAAACGAACCTGACCATGCGGCAGCTCGCGCTGCCGTTGGGGTCTGGTTGTGGCTGCGTCCCGGTGATATCTGTAGAGATCGCCAAGCGCAGCAGGGGGAATGGCGTGACGAGCCAGCACGACGGTCAGCCGGGGGGCGAAGAGCAGCGGGCACTGACAGTGCTGCCGCCTAGGCTCAGCATGCCAAGGATGGCGACGCCGAAGCAGACGGTCACTTTCCTGATGGGCCCCGACGAATTCGAGGAGTTCGTGAAGGAATGGGTGCCGACGCAGGGGGCGAAGTACGACCTCGTTGAACGGCAGGGGGGCGCGGGGGACCATGGAATCGACGTGGCGGGCTTCCTGACACAGGCGAAGCTGGAGGGGGAATGGCACAACTACCAGTGCAAGCAGTACAAGCGAGATCTGTCCTGGACCACTGCGGCCCAGGAGATGCGGAAGATGTTCGTGGCCGCCGCGGCCGGTCACTTCACCGTCCCCAGGCGCTACGTCTTCGTTGCTCTCACCTTCGCTGCCAGCCTGAAGCGCATCCTCTCGAAGCCGTCCGAGTGCCGGGCAAAGTTCTTGGAGGAGCTGTCTACGACCAGAGACAAGCTCGTGGCCAAGCTGGATGATGACGAGCGCCGCAAGGTCAAGGAGCTGGCGGAAGGCACCGACTTCGGCATGTTCTCGTGCATCGATCTCGATCAGGTACTCACAGAGCACATGACGACGCCGCACTGGCTCGCGCGTTTTCCGCACGTTCCTCCGGCGAACGGGCCGAGCAAGCTGACTCCTCCCGAGCGGCCCCGCCACGACGAGGCGCGGTATGTGCAGCGCCTCGTCGATGTCTACCGGGAGCGGTTTCCCGACAAGATCAACACTCTGGAGCAGGTCGAGGACGTGGCCGAGGCCAAGGGGCACCTCCTGCGGCAGCGGGTGGCCTTTTTCGCCGCCGAGTCCGTGCGCGTGTTCGCGCGAGACTCGACTACGCCTGAATACTTCGACCAGGTCAAAGAAGATATCTACACAATTGTTGTGGAGGAGTCGGAGCGGTCTCACCCGAACGGCTGGGAACGCCACGCAGCCGTCGCGATCTGCGCGGGAACCGTGGAAGTGACCGAGACGATCCTCAAGCCCTACGTGGGGCCGGAGGTCCGCAAGGGGGTATGTCACCACCTCGCGAACGACAACCGCCTTATCTGGTGCCGGGAGGGAGAACAGTGACCCCACTCAACAGCCCAGTTGAGGTTGGCGTGCGCGCCCTTGTCCTTCTGGCCGAAAGCCGCCCCCGACCCTTGGACCTCGCCCAGCTCGTCGCGCTGGACTACCTCGTACTCCACAGCGGCGAGTTCGACGGCCCACGCAGCCTCCACCCCGACCTTCCAGCCCGGGAGGGCGAGCTCGGCAGGAAGCGAGAACTTCTCGAACAGGGGCTTCTCGTGCTGATCCGGGCCGGGCTGGCCGACATCGTCAGCAGCGAGGGCGGCCTCATGTACTCGGCCACCGAAACCGGCCCCACCTTCATCGAAGTACTAGAAGCCCCTTACGTTGCATCTCTGCGCAAGCGCGCCAAGTGGGCCCTCCACCACTACGCCTCCCCAGCGCAGGCCCGCAGCGTGACCCACCAGATCATCAACCGTGCCGCAACAGGCTCCGCATCCGAAGGGGCTGGCCATGGCTGACCTGCGTCTGACACATCTCACCTACGCCTCCGCGACCAAGCCGCTCGCCACAGTGGACTTCGATCCTTCCCTCACTGTCGTCTACGGCGCGTCGGACACAGGCAAATCGTTCGTCGCAGAGTCCATCGAATACATGCTCGGAGGCAGCAAACTCGACCTCGTCTCCGAAGCCGAGGGATACAGCCAAATCCTCCTCGGCCTCGAACTCGACGACGGTACGCCCCTCACCCTGCTGCGCGCCCCAGACAGCAACACCATCCACGTGCACTGGGCCGACCTGCGGGAACTGGTCACCCGCCCCTCCGATTTCGACGTCACGGCCAAGCACACCGCGCGCAGCAAGAACAGCCTCTCTCAGTTCCTCCTCGGCAACCTCGGATGGGACGCCCTGCGCATCCGCACAAACGATGCAGGCGGCACCCGCGAGCTGCGCCTGAGCGACCTGGTACACCTCTCGGTCGTCCCCGAGAACCGCATGGTCGACAAACGCTCCCCAGTCCTGCACTCCTCCTCGGCCAACGGGAAAACCGCGGCAACCTCAGTCATGCGGCTGCTGCTGACAGGAGAAAGCGACGCCGAGGCCACCACCGGCATGAATGCCGGCCAGCGCCGCGTCAACAAGGGCCAGGTCAGCCTCCTCGATCGGATCATCGTCGACCTGCAGACCAAGCTCAGGACCTCCGAGAACGTCCAGGAACTCCGCGACCGGCACCGGCGCCTGCAGACAACCATCGACGGCTACTCCCGCGCAGTCGAGACCATCACCCAACAGCACCTGCACTCCGTGGCTCAACGTATGTCGGTCACAGAGGAGTTGGCGGGGATCGAAGCACGCCTGGCCGAGGTCGGCGATCTCATGTCCCGGTTCACCCTGCTGGAAAAGCAGTACCGCTCCGACATCGACCGGCTCGTCATGGTCACCGAGGCCGGCAACCTCCTAGGGTTCTTCGAGGTCGGCACCTGCGTCTTCTGCGGCGCCGAACCCGAACACCAGCACCCCGACCACGGCGAACGCGAGACGACCCAGCTGCATCTCGCGGTGGAGACTGAGATGGCCAAGACCACCTCCCTCCTCGATGACCTTCTCCCGACCATGCGCGACCTGCGCAGTCAGCTCGAAGAGCTCAGCAGCCGCAGGGAGGAACTGAGGGCATCCGCTGCTCGACTCGACGCGGACATAACCGTCACCCGAGGCCGGCTCGCCCCCCTGCGCGAGGACATGGACCAGCATCTGGAGGCCCGCTCGGCAATCGAACGGGACCTGGATCTTCACCAGCGCATCGAGGAACTGGAAGAACGCAGGTCGCACCTGGACGGTGAAGCCGCAACGCCCGCCCACCGGCCCACCGACTACATTCCGAACCGGGCACTCTCCGCTTTTGACCAAGTTCTCCGGCACACGCTGGAAGCGTGGAAGGTGCCCTCCGTCGAGTACGCGGAGTACGACCAGTACCAGATGGAGATCAGGGCAGGTAACCGACTGCGGGCCTCTCGGGGCAAAGGCGTCCGTTCCGTACTGCACTCCGCTTTCACTACGGCCCTGGCCCACTACTGCCGTGAACACGACCGGCCCCACCCCGGGCTCGTCGTCCTCGACTCGCCCGTCGTCACCTACCGGGCCCCCCATGAAAGCGACCCTCAGGGGGACGCCCCAGGTGACGACGTACCGATGACATCGACCGTCGTCGATCACTTCTACCGGAACATGCTCACCTTCCCAGGACAGGTGATCATCTTCGAGAATCCTGACCCGCCCCGCGACGTCATCGCCCAGGCTCGCACCCACCGGTTCGGCCTGCATGAAGGCGACCGTGCCGGTTTCTTCCCTTCAATCCGGGAGAGGCGGCCAGGTCCGTGAACGGCTGAGGTCACGAGCGACGAGCCGTAGGAACGGCGACCACCGTCCAGTAAATCCCAACGGGAGTGCACGACCTCGCCTTCTGGCACACATCACGCCGCTTTGGAGACATGCGAAACGGCGGAACCCATCGCCCACTCGACGGCGGCCACGACTTCATCATCCGAAGCCTCCAGCAGGTGTCCATACCGGTCGACGGTCGTAGTGATCGACTCGTGGCCGAGGCGGGCCTGTATCACGGGCAGCGGCACCCTGCCGGCGATGAGCCAGGAGGCGTGCGTGTGGCGGAGGTCATGGACGCGCGGGCGCTTGGTGAGGCCGGCTGCGTTGGCCGCGTCGATGGCGGGCTTCCAGCGGTGTGCGTAGAAGACTCCGGAGTGCCAGGCCCCGCCCTCTGGCGCGGTGAAGATCAGGTCGGTCGGCTTCTTCCCCAAGCAGCGCCGCTGGAACAGCTGCACCTGCTCCGGGGTGAGCACGAGGGTGCGGCGTGACTTCTTCGTCTTAGGAGCACCGAGGAAAGTCCCCCCTTCACCTCGCCGCTTCCAGGCGCGCTGCACTCGGAGCGTCGGTCGCTTCGACGCGAAGGTGAAGTCCCGGGGCTGTAGTGCCGTCATCTCGCCCCACCGGAGGCCAGTGCTCACCAAGGCATCGACGATGTCGACAGCGTCGGCACGTACATGCGTCTTGAGGAGGGCATACTCCTCGGGCTCAAGAAAGACCTCGTCATCCTCAGTGTCGTTTCCCTTTGGCAGGCGGGTGTGCGCGCACGGGTTCGAGTCGCGTAGGGCGGGATCGGCGCTAACAGCGGACTGGAAGATGCTGTACAGCAGCCCGTGAAGGTTGGCGATCGTCTTCGGGGCGTACGCCCGGCGCTTCGTACCCACTGGGTGCAGGGGGCCGGGCCTCCCGTTCTGAAGGTCCAGAATCCACCTGCTGATGTGATCTCGGGTGAGCCTGCTTCCTCGGTCGGAGACCGATAGCTCGCCGAACCACGGGATCATGTGGTTATCAATGAACCTGGTGTAGTTAGTTCTGGTGTGGTCGGATATGTCCGTCAATAGTCCTACGTAGGCGTGCGCGTAGACCGCGAACTTCTCCGAGTCCGGCAACGGGGGCTCGTCAGCCTCAACGAATCCCTCCCCCTTGACCCACCCCGGCGGCCATTGCTGTCCGTGACCGTTGACCAGGTCGCGGAACCGCTTCGCCTGGTCGTCATCGTCGAAGGTCTCGCGACACCAAGCCCCCGTCCGGGAGCCGCCGGCCCGCCACATGACGGTGTACGAGGGGTCTCCGGACAGCCGGGAATTGGTCTTGATGTAAGCCATGGGAGTAAGCGTACGAGGCTTCGGTGCGGCGTTCGTGCGGCGAACGCCTTGCCTGCGCTAGCGTGAAACCTACGTTTTCGCAGGTCACGACGTTTCTGCTGTGGTGGGGCGGGTGGGACTCGAACCCACGGCCGACGGATTATGAGTCCGCTGCTCTAACCGGCTGAGCTACCGCCCCGTCTCGGCGTGGCGCGTACAAGTGTGCGCGCCGTCTGCCGCAGCATAGCCGGTCATACGATCTCCTGCTGCGGATGGTCGGCTTCGCGTGACCATGAAGACAGCGCTGCGTGCTGCCCGGTTCCAGGCGGTGCGGAATCACCCCGAAAGAGTCACGGAGCGCCCCGTCGCGGGCACACGAAAAAGGACCCCGAAGGGTCCTCTTCCGCATCGCTCCCCCGACTGGACTCGAACCAGTAACCCTCCGGTTAACAGCCGAATGCTCTGCCAATTGAGCTACAGGGGATCGCGCTCCCCCGACTGGACTCGAACCAGTAACCTGCCGGTTAACAGCCGGCTGCTCTGCCAATTGAGCTACAGGGGATTGCTGCGGTGCCTCGAATCGTACCTACCTGGCTGCTGCCGAGCGGCGCGCGTTCGCTGCGACACATACATTAGCGCAAGCAGGGGGGTGCTCCGCCAATCGGTATCCCCCGGGGTGATCTCGGGTGTCCGCGGGTAGGCGGGCAGCACACGTCGCACGGAGCGAAGGAAGGGTGGCAGTCATGCGGTACCGGCTCACGTTCATCGCCGGAGTGGCGCTCGGTTACGTGCTCGGCACGCGAGCCGGGCGCGAGCGTTACGAGCAGCTGAAGAAGGCCGCGCAGACGCTGGCCGAGAATCCCGCCGTACGGAACGCGGCGGAGTCCGCCGCGCACGGCAGCCGGGACTTCGCCGGCAAGGCGTACCACTCGGTGAGCGAGAAGGTCGGGGACAGGGTTCCCGTGTCCGTCTCGGACCGGGTGCGCTCACTGCGGGAGCGCAGCGGCCACAACGGCAGTGACGACTGGGGTACGACGAACACCTGAGGCCCGTTCCCGTGCCGGGCACACCGTCCGGTACGGGAACGGTCCGCGGGTGCGGCAGAATCTTGTCCATGGGCATAGTGGCCGGCTTGGACAGTTCATCCGCCTTCACGCACATCGTCGTCTGCGACACGGACACCGGTGAGGTGTTGCGGCAGGGGTACGCCGCGCATCCCATCGAGGCCAAGGCCTCCGAGGTGGATCCGCAGGCGTGGCTGCTCTCACTCGGTGAGGCGGCCTCCGGAGGGCTGCTCGAAGGCGTGCAGGCGATCGGTGTGTCCGCGCAGCAGCACGGTCTGGTGCCGCTGGACCACCAGGGCAATCTCGTACGGCCGGCGCTGCTCGGCAACGACCGCCGGGCGCAGGCCGCCGCGGTGGACCTGATCGACGGGCTCGGAGGGCGGCAGTCCTGGGCCGAGGCCGTTGGGGCCGTACCGCAGGCCGCACAGCCCGTGGCGAAGCTGCGGTGGCTGGTGCGGAGCGAGCCGGACAACGCGCAGCGGGTCGCCTCGGTCCTGCAGCCCCACGACTGGCTGGTGTGGCAGCTCCTCGGCCGGCCCGCCCGCAGGACGACGGACCGTGGTGCCGCGTCCGGCACCGGTTACTGGTCGGCGGGCTCCGGGGCGTACCGGCCGGACCTCGTGGAACTGGCGCTAGGCCACCAGGCCGCGCTGCCCGAGGTCCTCGGCCCGGCCGAGGCGGCGGGGACGACTCCGGAAGGGCTGCTGATCTCGGCCGGCACAGGCGAGACCATGGCCGCGGCCTTCGGGCTGGGCGTAGCCGTCGGGGACGCCGTCGTGTCGCTGGGTGCCTCGGGCTCGGTCATGGCCGTGCACCACGAGGCGCTGGCCGATCCGACGGGGATGATCACCTCCTTCGCCGACGCGACCGGGATGCACCTGCCGGTGGTCCACACGTCGAACGCCGTTCGCGCGCTGCGTGGCACGGCCGAGATGCTGGGGGTGGAGGGACTGGACGAACTGTCCGCGCTGGCGCTGAAGTCGACGCCGGGCGCATCAGGGCTGGTGCTCCTGCCGTACCTGGAGGGTGAGCGCACCCCGCGTCTGCCGCACACCGCGGGAACCCTCAGCGGGCTGCGGCGTGAGTCGATGAAGCCCGAGCATCTGGCCCGGGCCGCCTTCGAGGGGATGCTGTGCTCCCTGGCCGACGCCCTGGACGTGCTGCGGGGCCGGGGCGTGGAGGTGCGGCGGGTGTTCCTGCTGGGCGCGGCCGCCGAGCTGCCCGCAGTGCAGGCACTGGCCCCGTCGGTGTTCGGTACCCAGGTCGTCGTGCCGGAGCCAGCCGAGTACGCGGCGCTGGGTGCGGCCCGCCAGGCGGCGTGGGCGCTCGGGGTGTCGCAGGGGACCCTCGATCCGCGTACTCCCCCGGCCTGGCAGGGTGCGGCGGCGCAGGTGCTGGAGCCGGGTGAGGAGCTTCCGGTGGGCCGGGCGGTGCGCCAGCAGTACGGGGCGACCCGGGATCAGATCCACCCCGGGGCGTTCGGCGGAACCGTCTGAGGGACTCGATCCCCGAATTTGACCGGGGTTTGGGAAAAGGCGATGGCAGTCGGGGTCCGGAGTGCCGGAGTATGGACCGGCCTCTGCCCTTCGCCGACCCCGAGAGACTCGTGTGCTCATAAAACTCCTGCGGACCCATCTGGATCCGTACAGACGTCCCATCGTGCTGCTGGTATTCCTCCAGCTCCTGCAGACGTGCGCAAGCCTGTATCTCCCCAGCCTCAACGCGGACATCATCGACAACGGTGTCGTGCAGGGTGACACGGGGCACATCCTGGAGTTCGGCGCGGTGATGATCGCCGTCAGTGCCGTCCAGGTCGTCTGCAACATCGGGGCGGTCTACTACGGCGCCCGGACGGCCTCGGCGCTCGGGCGCGACGTGCGGGCCTCGGTCTTCGGCCGGGTGCAGTCGTTCTCCGCTCGCGAGGTGGGAAAGTTCGGGGCACCGTCGCTGATCACCCGTACGACCAACGACGTGCAGCAGATCCAGATGCTCGTCCTGATGGCGTTCACCCTCATGGTCTCGGCGCCCATCATGTGCGTCGGCGGCGTCGTCATGGCACTCGGCCAGGATGTCCCGCTGTCCGCCGTGCTGCTGGCCGTGCTGCCCGTCCTCGGAATCTCGGTGAGCCTCATCGTGCGGAGGATGCGGCCGCTGTTCCGGACCATGCAGGTGCGGCTGGACACGGTGAACCGCGTGCTGCGCGAGCAGATCACCGGAAACCGCGTCATCCGCGCCTTCATCCGTGACGGCTACGAGGAGGAACGCTTCCGTGGGTCCAACAAGGAGCTGACGGACGTCGCGGTGTCGACGGGGCGGCTGATGGCCCTGATGTTCCCGACGGTGATGACGGTGGTGAACGTGTCGTCCGTCGCCGTGGTCTGGTTCGGGGCGCACCGCATCGACAGCGGCGGGATGCAGATCGGGGCGCTGACCGCGTTCCTCGCGTATCTGATGCAGATCGTCATGTCGGTGATGATGGCCACCTTCATGTTCATCATGGTGCCGCGCGCCGAGGTCTGCGCGGAGCGTATCCAGGAGGTCCTGGAGACCGAATCCAGCGTGGTGCCGCCGACCGCTCCGGTCACGAAGCTGCTCAAGCACGGTCATCTGGAGATACGGGGTGCGGAGTTCCGGTTCCCGGGCGCCGAGGAGCCGGTGCTGCGCTCGGTCGACCTCGTGGCACGGCCCGGTGAGACGACCGCGATCATCGGGTCGACGGGCAGCGGGAAGTCGACGCTGCTCGGGCTCGTACCGCGGCTGTTCGACGCGACGGACGGCGATGTGCTCGTGGACGGTACCGACGTGCGGACGCTGGATCCGGTCCTGCTGGCGAAGACCGTGAGCCTGGTGCCGCAGAAGCCGTACCTGTTCTCCGGGACGGTCGCGACGAATCTGCGCTACGGGAATCCGGACGCGACGGACGAGGAGCTGTGGCACGCGCTGGAGGTGGCGCAGGCGAAGGACTTCGTGGAACGGCTGGAGCACGGCCTCGACGCGCCGATCTCGCAGGGCGGCACGAACGTCTCCGGCGGTCAGCGGCAGCGGCTCGCGATCGCGCGGACGCTGGTGCAGCAGCCGGAGATCTACCTCTTCGACGACTCGTTCTCGGCCCTGGACTACGCGACGGACGCCGCGCTGCGCGGCGCGCTGTCCCGCGAGACGGCGGGGGCGACCGTGGTGATCGTGGCCCAGCGGGTGTCCACGATCCGTGACGCCGACCGGATCCTGGTGCTGGACGAGGGCCGGGTCGTCGGGACTGGCAGCCATCACGAGCTGATGGAAGGCAACGAAACCTATCGGGAGATCGTGCTCTCCCAGCTGACGGAAGCGGAGGCCGCCTGATGGCAGGACCGGGCGGACGGATGATGGCCACGGGGCCTGTCGAGCGGTCCATGGACTTCAAGGGGTCGGGGAAGCGGCTGCTGAGGAGGTTCAGCGAGGAGAAGTCCACGCTGTCCCTGATGCTGGGCGCGGGAACGCTGAGCGTGGCGCTCTCCGTTGCGGGGCCCAAGATCCTCGGCGCTGCGACGGACCTGATCTTCGCCGGTGTCGTCGGACGGCAGATGCCGGACGGCACGACGAAGGAGCAGGCCGTCGACGGCCTGCGCGAGCAGGGCGACGGCGGGCTCGCCGACATGCTGACCGGGGTGGACTTCGTCCCCGGCGAGGGCATCGACTTCGGTGCGGTGGGCCAGGTCCTGCTGGCGGCGCTGGTGGTCTACGTCGGCGCCGGGCTGCTCATGCTGGTGTCGACCCGGCTGTCGATCCGGGTGATCAACCGGGTCGTCTTCCAGCTGCGTGAGGACCTGCAGACCAAGCTGGCACGGCTCCCGCTGTCCTATTTCGACCGGCAGCAGCGCGGCGAGGTGCTGAGCCGGGCGACGAACGACATCGACAACATCTCGCAGACGTTGCAGCAGACGATGGGCCAGCTCATCAACTCAGCTCTGACCATCGTCGGCGTGCTGGTCATGATGTTCTGGATCTCGCCACTGCTCGCTCTGGTCGCACTGGTGACGATCCCGCTGTCGGTGTTCGTCGCGACGAGGGTCGGCAAGCGGTCCCAGCCGCACTTCGTGGCGCAGTGGAAGGTGACGGGCAGGCTCAACGCCCACATCGAGGAGATGTACACCGGCCACGCGCTGGTGAAGGTCTTCGGGCGGCAGGACGAGTCCGCGAGGGACTTCGCCGAGCAGAACGACGCACTGTACGAGGCCGGCTTCAAGGCCCAGTTCAACAGCGGGGTCATGCAGCCGCTGATGATGTTCGTGTCGAATCTGAACTACGTGCTGGTCGCGGTCGTCGGCGGGCTGCGCGTGGCGTCCGGCGCGCTGTCTATCGGCGATGTGCAGGCCTTCATCCAGTACTCGCGGCAGTTCTCGATGCCGCTGACGCAGGTCGCCTCGATGGCGAACCTGGTGCAGTCGGGCATCGCGTCCGCCGAGCGGGTCTTCGGCCTGCTGGACGCCGAGGAGCAGGCACCCGACCCCGAACCCGCCGAGCGGCCGGAGGAGCTGCGCGGCAGCGTCTCGCTGGAGAACGTGTCCTTCCGGTACGACCCGGAGAAGCCGCTCATCGAGGACCTCTCGCTGAGCGTGGAGCCCGGCCACACCGTCGCGATCGTCGGGCCGACCGGTGCCGGCAAGACGACGCTGGTCAACTTGCTGATGCGGTTCTACGAGGTGACCGGCGGCAGGATCACCCTCGACGGGGTGGACGCGGCGAGGATGTCGCGTGACGAACTCCGTTCGGGCATAGGCATGGTGCTCCAGGAGACCTGGCTGTTCGGCGGCACGATCGCGGAGAACATCGCCTACGGAGCCTCACGCGAGGTCACCCGGGAGGAGATCGAGGAAGCGGCGCGGGCGGCCCACGCGGACCGCTTCGTCCGTACGCTGCCCGACGGGTACGACACGGTGATCGACGACGAGGGGTCCGGGGTCAGCGCGGGCGAGAAGCAGCTGATCACCATCGCTCGGGCGTTCCTGTCCGACCCGGTGATCCTGGTGCTGGACGAGGCGACCAGCTCCGTGGACACCCGTACCGAGGTGCTGATCCAGAAGGCGATGGCGCGGCTGGCCCACGGCCGTACGAGTTTCGTGATCGCGCACAGGCTCTCCACGATCCGGGACGCGGATGTGATCCTGGTGATGGAGAACGGCTCGATCGTCGAACAGGGCACCCACGAAGGCCTTCTGGCGGCCGAGGGAGCCTACGCCCGGCTGTACGCGGCGCAGTTCGCACAGGCGCCGGCCGAGGTCGACTGACGGCCTCGTCCGGCGGTGGCGCGAAGGAGCGGGGTACGCGTTGGCAGGGAGTCGCGCGGAACAGGAGGACGGCGGCAGGACCGGAACGGGCGGGGCGCCGGGCATCGGCGTGGATGCGGGCCTCGGGTCCGCGTACGGTGCGCTGAGCCGTGACCTGGCGCTGGGTTTCGGCGTCGGGACGGCCCCGGGCGTGTCGCTAGGCGCCCTGACAGGTCTGTGTCAGTGAAGCGGCGGGGCGGGGACGACGCGCAGTCACGTCCCTGCGGGGCGTCCGCAGGGACGTTTCCGCAGGGACGTTTCCGCAGGGACGGCCCGCAAGGGCACGCCCACAGGGACGTCACTACGGAAAGGCCCCACGGGACCCGTCCATGCGGGGCCCGTCGATGCAGGGCCCGTCCATGCGGGGTGGCGTCGGTGCAGGGCGCGTCCCTGAAAGGCCCGTCCATGCGAGGCGGCGTCCATGCGGGGCGCGCCCATGAATGGCCCGTCCATGCGAGGCGGCGTCCATGCGGGGCGCGCCCATGAATGGCCCGTCCATGCGAGGCGGCGTCCATGCGGGGCGCGCCCATGAATGGCCCGTCCATGCGGGGCGGCGTCCATGCGGGGCCCCGTCCGCAGGGCCGCCGCACGCGGGCCGCTCAGTCCAGATAGCCGCGGAGCTGGTCGGCGAAGGCGTGGTCCCGCAGTTTGTCGAGGGTCTTGGACTCGATCTGGCGGATCCGTTCGCGTGTCACACCGAAGATCCTGCCGATCTCCTCCAGTGTGCGGGGACGCCCGTCGTCCAGCCCGTAGCGCAGCTGGACGACCTTCCTCTCCCGCTCCCCCAGCGTGGAGAGCACCGCTTCCAGGTGTTCGCGGAGCAGGAGGAATGCGGCGGACTCCACGGGTGAGGCGGCGTCGCCGTCCTCGATCAGGTCGCCGAACGCCACGTCGTCCTCCTCGCCGACCGGGGCGTGCAGGGACACGGGCTCCTGGGCGAGGCGCAGGACCTCGCCGACGCGTTCAGGCGTCAGGTCCAGCTGGGCGGCGACCTCTTCGGGGGTCGGCTCGTAGCCGCGCTCCTGGAGCATGCGGCGCTGGACGCGTACGACGCGGTTGATCAGCTCGACGACGTGCACGGGGACCCTTATGGTCCTGGCCTGGTCGGCCAGTGCGCGGGACATCGCCTGGCGGATCCACCAGGTCGCGTACGTGGAGAACTTGTAGCCCCGCGCGTAGTCGAACTTCTCGACCGCTCTGATCAGTCCGAGGTTTCCCTCCTGGACCAGGTCGAGCATGGTCAGCCCCCGGCCCACGTAGCGCTTGGCCACGGAGACCACGAGGCGGAGGTTGGCCTCTATGAGCCGGCGTTTCGCCATCCGTCCCATGACCACGAGCCGGTCCAGGTCGACGGCGAGCCGTGAGTCGGGGTCGGGCGTGCGGGCGAGCCGTTCCTCGGCGAAGAGCCCCGCTTCGACCCGGCGGGCGAGGTCCACCTCCTCGGCGGCGCTGAGCAGCGGTATCCGTCCGATCTCACGTAAGTACTGGCGGAACAGGTCGGAGGTCGGGCCGCCCGTTTCGGGACGGGTCCTCGGCTCCGGGAGCTCCGGCGGCTCCACCGGTTCCTCCAGCACCGGTTCGGGCGTTTCAGCCGCCTCCGGGTGACGTGTGACCCGGTTCTGCGCGGGAATCGCCGGGACATGCTCGGTCGTGGTGGGCACGGTCCGGGTCTGCACGGGGGCGACCTCCAGGTGATCGCTGCCGGATCGCGGGGATGGAGGTCCGCCCCGGGCGGACCGGCCGCGCTCCGATGACTCAGGCACCGCCACCAGTGTGGCGTACGACACATCGCCGCCACGAGGGGCGTGCGGTGACTTTTTGCGTCCGGAGCGTAACGGGGTGCTGATGCGGCTCAGAGGGCGGCGGCGCCGTGGCTCCGCAGCGACTGGGCGTACTGCTGGAGGACCCAGACCTCGTTCTGGGCGGCGGCCAGATGGTCCGGGGCGACATTGCTGCCGAGGCGGGCGAGGCTGCCCTGGACGTCGTCGATCCTGCGGTCGACGGCGCGCAGGCGGACCTTGACCAGGTGCTCGCCCGCGTAGGTCTCGTCGATGGACTTGCCGTGGAAGACCTCGACCGCGAGCTCGGTGACGAGCTTGCGCACGGTGTCGTCGGGGGTCGCGTCGAGCACCTGGACGAGGTACTCGCGGGTCTCGGCGACACCCATCTCGGCGCCGCCCGCCTCCGCGATGCACTGGCGCACCGCCGCGTAGGGCGGGGCGGTGAACTCGTCGATGCCGTAGGCGTCGAATGCGGGCGACACCAGTGCGGGCTTCTGCAGGGCGAGCTTCAGCAGCTCGCGCTCCGTGCGGTGGGCGGGGCTGCGGAGGTTGAGCGCGGGGCCGGAGGGTGCCGTGGGCGCCTGGATCTGGTGCTGCGGGGCTCCGCCCCGGGAGGACTTGCCCGGCGCGGGTCCGCGCTCACCCCGGCCGCGGGCCCACTGGGCGAGCTGGTTGACCCGGTGGACGACGAACTCCTGGTCGAGGATGCCGACGAACCCGGCGAGCTGGACGGCCACCTCGCGCTGCACACTGCTCGTCTTGATCTTCGCCACGACGGCGGCCGCCTCGTCGAGGGCGGCGGCCCGGCCGGCGGGAGTCTCCAGGTCGTACCGGGCGACGATCTGGCGGAGCGCGAATTCGAAGAGCGGGGTGCGGGGTTCGACCAGGTCACGGACGGCGTCGTCACCCTTGGCGAGCCGCAGGTCGCACGGGTCCATGTTGTCCGGGGCGATCGCGATGTAGGTCTCGGCGGCGAACTTCTGGTCGTCCTCGAAGGCGCGCAGCGCGGCCTTCTGGCCTGCTGCGTCACCGTCGAAGGTGAAGATGACCCGGGCGCTTCCGTTGTCCATCAGGAGCCGTCGGAGGATCTTGATGTGGTCGTTGCCGAACGCCGTGCCGCAGGTGGCGATGGCCGTGGTGACCCCCGCGAGGTGACAGGCCATGACGTCGGTGTAGCCCTCGACGACGACGGCCCGGCTCGCCTTGGCGATGTCCTTCTTGGCCAGGTCGATGCCGTACAGCACCTGGGACTTCTTGTAGATCGACGTCTCGGGGGTGTTGAGGTACTTCGGGCCGTTGTCGTCGTCGCGGAGTTTGCGGGCGCCGAAGCCGACGATCTCGCCCGAGGTGTCGCTGATCGGCCACATCAGCCGGCCGCGGAAGCGGTCGATGGGGCCGCGGCGGCCGTCCTGGGAGATGCCGGAGCTGATCAGTTCCTTGTCGCTGAAGCCCTTGCCGCGCAGGTAGCGGGTGAGGTGGTCCCAGCCGGCGGGGCTGTAGCCGACGCCGAAATGGGCGGCCGCGTCCTGGTCGAACCCGCGCTCGGCGAGGAACTTCCGGCCGATCTCCGCTTCCGGGCCGTTCAGCTGCTCGCGGTAGAAGTCGGCGGCGATCTTGTGTGCCTCGACCAGCCGGATGCGCTCACCGCGCTGGTGGGAGGGGTTGTAGCCACCCTCCTCGTAGCGCAGGGTGATGCCCGCCTTGGCGGCGAGGCGCTCGACCGTCTCGGAGAAGGTGAGGTGATCGATCTTCATCACGAAGGCGATCGTGTCGCCGCCCTCCTGGCAGCCGAAGCAGTGGAAGAGGCCCTTGCCCGGGCTCACCTGGAAGGAGGGGGACTTCTCGTCGTGGAAGGGGCAGAGACCCTTGAGGTTTCCGCCGCCCGCGTTGCGCAGCTGAAGGTACTCGGACACGACGGCGTCGATCGGGACCGCGTCCCGGACCGCCTTCACGTCGTCGTCATTGATCCTGCCTGCCACGCGTGAAGTCTACGGGTGGGGCCGGACATCCGGGACCGGCCGGCAACGGGGCCCCGCCCCGGGCGCCGGTCCGTCCCGGATGTCCCGGCCGCCGGTCAGAGCAGGGAATCCAGGGGCACGGACGGGTCGCCCAGGGCGTCCGGGTCGACCGGCCGGGCGGCCGTGATCAGCTTCTGGATGCTCTCGGTGACGTCCCACACATTGACGTTCATCCCGGCGAGGACCCGGCGGTCCTTCAGCCAGAAGGCGATGAACTCGCGCTTGCCGGCATCGCCTCGGATGACGACCTGGTCGTACGAACCGGGCGGCGCCCAGCCGGAGTACTCCAGGCCCACGTCGTACTGGTCGGAGAAGAAGTACGGCACACGGTCGTACGACACGTCCTGGCCGAGCATGGCCTTCGCGGCGGCGGGGCCGCTGTTCAGGGCGTTCGCCCAGTGCTCCACGCGCAGCCGGCCGCCGAAGAGCGGATGGTCCACCGACGCGATGTCCCCGGCGGCGTAGATGTCCGGGTCGGAGGTGCGCAGGGAGGCGTCGACGGCGACACCGCCGCCCTCGGACCGGCCCGCCATGACGAGCCCGGCGGCCTCGGCGAGCGAGGTGCGCGGAGCCGCGCCGATCGCGGCGAGCACGTCGTGGGCGGGGTGCTCCTCGCCGTCGTCGGTGCGGGCGGCGAGGACCAGGCCGTCCTGTCCGGTGATCTCGGTGAGGCGGGCGCCGAAGTGGAAGCGGACGCCGTGCTCGGCGTGCAGATCGGTGAAGATCTGGCCGACCTCCGGGCCGACGACGTGGTGCAGCGGGGTCGCGGAGGGCGCGACGACGGTGACCTCGGCGCCGTAGCCGCGGGCCGCCGCGGCGACCTCCAGGCCGATCCAGCCGGCTCCGGCGATCACCAGGTGGCCGTTGTCCCGGCCGAGGGCGGCGAGGACGTTGCGCAGCCTCTCGGAGTGGGCGAGACGGCGCAGGTGGTGGACACCGACCAGGTCGGTGCCCGGGACGTCGAGGCGGCGGGGCTCGGCGCCGGTGGCGAGCAGCAGCTTGTCGTAGTGCACGACCGTGTTGTCGCCGAGCTGCACGGACCGGCCGGCCCGGTCGACGGAGGTGACGACCTGGCCGAGGTGGAGCTCGATGTCGGCCGCGGCGTACCAGGCGGTCTCGTGGACGAAGACGGAGTCCCGTTCGTCCTTGCCCAGCAGATAGCCCTTGGACAGCGGAGGCCGCTCGTACGGATGGTCTCGTTCGTCGCCGATGAGGATCACCCGGCCGCTGAAGCCCTCCGCCCGGAGTGTCTCGGCCGCCTTCGCTCCGGCGAGTCCTCCGCCGATGATGACGAACGTCCGATGTGCGTCGACCACTTGATGCCTCCTCGGTACTTGGCTGCGCGGCGCCTCCACCTGCGAGCGTCCCGCACGCAGCGTGATGGCGAAAGAGGGTGTTCCCCGAACAGGTCACAGCCGCTGGCATGTGGCCCGGTCATGGTCCAGTCTGCCCAACACCCGTGAGTGTTCCGTGAAGGGAGCGCGCGGAGGCGTCCGTGAGTGCGGCGATCTGGTCGACGAGGACCCTCTTGCGGGCCCGGTCGTCGGGGGCCGCCGTGAACAGGGCACGGAACTGCGGTTCGAGCCCTTCGGGGGCGCGGGCGGTGAGGGCGGCGGCGAGTTCGGCGATGACGATCCGCTGACCGGCGCGGATGACCTCCTGCTCGGCGCGCTGCATGACGTAACGGTCCGCGACGGCCTTGAGTACGGCGCACTCGTTGCGGACCTCGCGCGGGACGATGAGCTCCGCGCCGTACCTGCCGAGCCGTCCGGGCCCGTACGCGGCGTGGGTCGCGGCCTCGGCTGCGAGGCAGAACCTGCCGATCAGCTGGCTCGTCGCGTCCTTCAGCCGGGCCTGGGCGACCGCCGTGCCGTCGTAGCCGTGCGGCCACCACTCCTGGGCGGTGAGCCGGTCCAGGGCGTCGCCGAGCTCCTGGGGGTCGGTGTCCGCGGGGACGTACCGGCCGATGGCCACGTCCCAGATCTCCGCTCGCTCCGGCTCGGCGAAGAGGCAGCCGGGGTCGATGTGTCCGGCGTGCAGTCCGTCCTCGAAGTCGTGCACGGAGTAGGCGACGTCGTCGGACCAGTCCATGACCTGGGCCTCGAAGCACTTGCGGTCCTGCGGCGCGTTCTCGCGGACCCAGGCGAAGACCGGCAGGTCGTCCTCGTACACCCCGAATTTCGGTGAGCCGGGGTCGGTGGGGTGCCCGCCCCGGGGCCAGGGGTACTTGGTGGCGGCGTCGAGGGCGGCCCGGGTCAGGTTGAGCCCGACGCTGACGAGTTCCCCGCTGCGGGGGTCGCGGACGAAGCGCTTGGGTTCGAGGCGGGTCAGCAGGCGCAGCGACTGGGCGTTCCCCTCGAATCCGCCGCAGTCCGACGCGAAGTCGTTGAGGGCCTGTTCGCCGTTGTGGCCGAAGGGCGGGTGGCCCATGTCGTGGGAGAGGCAGGCCGCTTCCACGAGGTCGGGGTCGCAGCCGAGCGCGGCGCCGAGTTCGCGGCCGACCTGGGCGCATTCCAGGGAGTGGGTGAGACGGGTACGGGGGCTGGCGTCCCAGGCCCGGCTGCGGGTGCCGGGCGTGACGACCTGGGTCTTGCCGGCGAGCCTGCGCAGGGCGGCGGAGTGGAGCACCCTCGCGCGGTCACGCTGGAACGCGGTGCGGCCGGGCTGTTTGTCGGGCTCGGTGTCCCAGCGCTCGGTGTCGGCGGCGCCGTACGGCGTGTCCCTGGGTTCGTGCGTACCGTCCATGCCCTCGACAGTAGACCGGCGGACCGACAGGAGGGGTCAGGCGGAGGCCAGGAGGTGCGGGTGCGTCAGGGCGCCGTCGACGGCCGCCGCGGAGGCCAGGGCCTGGTCGTAGCGGTGCAGCAGGAGGCGTGCCATCGCGGGGTGCGCGCCGAGCGGTGCGGCGGCGATGCCCGGTGCGGCTGCGGCCGAGACGGTCGCGAAGCGGCCGGGCGCCGTGAAGTACGAGGCGACGGCGACGCGGTGGCGGCCACGGGCGGCGAGCCCGCGCAGGGCCGTCGGCACGTCGGGCGTGGCCGCCGAGGCGTACGCGGGTACGACGGGGACCCCGCCGAGGCGGTCGCTGAGCATGGCGGCGGTACGGCGCGCGTCGACGTCGGAGTCGGGGTCGCGTGAACCGGCGGCGGCGAGCACGACGGCGGTGTCGCGGCCCGTGCCGTCCTCGCCCGGCCAGCCGGCCTCGACGAGTCGCTCGTACAGGGCCTCCACGAGCAGCGGGTGCGGTCCGAGCGGGGCCGCCACACGTGTCCGCAGGTGACTCGCGGCGGCGGCTGCGAGGGGCAGGTCGTGCCGGACGTGGTGGCCGCGGCCGAGCAGCAGCGGCACGAGGACGGCGTCGCCCCGCCCGATGCCGTCCAGTGTGTCCGGCAGCAACGGTTCGTTGAGCTCGATGTGGCCGAGCCGGACGTCGAGGAGGGGCCGCAGCTCCCGCACCCGGTCCAGGAGCTCCAGGACGGTGCGCAGGGCACGCGGGTCCCGGCTGCCGTGCGCGACGGCGACCAGGGTGGGTGCGGATCTCCGGATGCGGTGCATGGGCCTGCGGGTTCCGTTCGGGGAGACGAGGCTGAGCTGGGTTCCGAGCTGGGAGGTGATGCGGGTCAGGAGTTGCGCCGTGCTGTCGAGGGGCAGGGGCTCACGAGGGTGTTCCGATGCCTTCTCCGTCATGGACCGATGGTGCCGGGCGGACGTTGCCGGGCCGTTTCGCACCGGTGACGGGTGTTTGCCTCTGTCTCACGGAAACGGCGCCCGCGGTGTCAGCACCTGTTCACACCGGGGCTGCGCCTCTTCACGTCGGGGCTGCGCCTGTTCGAAGCGGGGCCGCGCCTGGTCGAACCGGGTGTCTCAGTACTTCACACCGGCCTCCGCGAACCTTTCGGCCTCGTCGTTCGTCCCTTCGGTGAGGGGATCCGGTACGAGCGCGGGGGGCGCCGCATGCGGCTGAGGACACTGACGGGGCTCGGCCGTGCGCGGCTGCGGGCCCTGGCAGGGCTGGTGACCGCGCGGCCCCGGCTGCCGCGGACCCGTCGGGGGCAGCGGCGGCTGACACAGGCGCTGATGGTCGTCTGCGCGCTGGCGCTGGCGCCCGCGACATGGCTGCACACCACCGCCGACGCCCGGGTGCGGACGGCGGCCGACGCTCCGGCGCAGCAGGTCGCCGTGGTGTTCGGGGCGGGGCTGCGGGAAGGCCGTCCGTCCCCGTACCTCGCGCACCGGCTGGACGCCGCCGCCGAGCTGTACAGGGCCGGGAAGGTCCGGGTCGTGCTCGTGACCGGGGACAACAGCCGCGTGGAGTACGACGAACCGGATGCCATGCGCACGTATCTCACCGCGCGCGGGGTGCCGGACGGCCGGATCGTCAGCGACTACGCGGGCTTCGACACCTGGGACTCGTGCGTCCGGGCCAAGAGGATATTCGGGGTCGACCGGGCCGTCCTGGTGAGCCAGGGCTTCCACATACGCCGGGCGATCGCCCTGTGCCGGTCGGCCGGGATCGACGCGTACGGGGTGGGGGTCGACGCCGTACACGATGTGACCTGGTACTACGGCGGGGCGCGGGAGGTGTTCGCGGCGGGCAAGGCGCTCCTGGACGTCGTGTTCGAGCCGGATCCGCACTTCCTGGGGCCACGGGAGCCGGGGGTGACGGAGGCGCTCGCGGGTGACCTCACGGCGGCGGGCGGGGCGGGCTGAGGTGCGCGTACCGGGGGCGTAACCGGACGCACCGGCTGTCGTAATACCGGCCTCGCACGCTGGGTGTATGGCCCGCACCGAGACGTCCACCCACTGCCCGTACTGCGCGCTCCAGTGCGGGATGAAGCTGCGACCGGTCACCGACGGCGGGGTGGTCGAGGTCGTGGAGCGCACCGATTTCCCCGTCAACCGGGGAGCTCTGTGCGGCAAGGGGCGCACGGCGCCCGCCGTGCTCGCCGCAGGTGTGCGGCTGACGGGCCCCCTCGTCCGTGGCGCGGACGGTGAGCTGGCGCCCGCGAGCTGGGACGAGGCGCTGGAGCGGATCGCGGACAGTCTGCGCGGGACACGGGCGGAGCACGGCGCGGACGCCGTGGGTGTGTTCGGCGGGGGCGGGCTCACCAACGAGAAGGCGTACGCCCTCGGGAAGTTCGCCCGGGTGGTGCTCGGCACCTCGCAGATCGACTACAACGGCCGCTTCTGCATGTCGTCGGCCGCCGCCGCGCACCAGAGGGCGTTCGGGCTCGACCGTGGGCTGCCGTTCCCGCTGGAGGACATCCCCAGGACCGGGTGCGTGATCCTGGTCGGCTCGAACCTCGCGGAGACCATGCCGCCCGCGCTGCGCTATCTGACCGAGCTGAGGGAGAACGGCGGCCGGCTGATCGTCATCGACCCGCGCCGGACCAGGACCGCCGAGCAGGCGGATCTGCATCTGGCCCCCCGGCCGGGCACGGATCTGGCCCTCGCTCTCGGCATGCTGCACCTGGTCGTGGCGGACGGGCGGGTGGACGAGGAGTTCGTCCGCTCCCGGACGAGCGGCTGGGACGAGGCCAGGGCGGGTGCGATGGCGCACTGGCCGGAGCTGGTGGAGCGCCTCACCGGGGTGTCCGTGCCGCAGCTGCGCGAGGCCGTGGAGATGTTCTGCGGGGCGGAGAACGGCATGGTCCTCACCGCGCGGGGCCCCGAACAGCAGGCCAAGGGCACGGACACGGTGGGGGCGTGGATCAACTTCTGCCTGGCCACCGGCCGGGCGGGCCGCCCGCTCTCCGGCTACGGCTGCCTGACCGGCCAGGGCAACGGCCAGGGCGGCCGGGAGCACGGCCAGAAGGCCGACCAGCTGCCCGGTTACCGCAAGCTCACGGACCCTGCGGCGCGCCGCCATGTGGCGGGGGTGTGGGGTGTCGACCCCGACACGCTGCCGGGGCCGGGGCGCAGTGCGTACGAGCTGCTGGACGCGCTGGGCCGGGACGTGCGGTCACTGCTGGTCATGGGGTCCAATCCCGTCGTGTCGGCGCCGCACGCGGGGCACATCGAGGAGCGGCTGCGGTCGCTGGACTTCCTGGCGGTCGCGGACGTGGTGCTGTCGGAGACGGCGGCGCTGGCCGATGTGGTGCTGCCGGTGACGCAGTGGGCGGAGGAGAGCGGGACGACGACCAGTCTGGAGGGCCGGGTGCTGCTGCGGCGGCGTGCGGTCACGCCGCCGGAGGGGGTACGCAGCGACCTGGAGGTGCTGAACGCGCTGGCAGGGGCCCTGGGGCACGGAAAGGGCTTCCCGGCCGATCCGGAGGAGGTCTTCGACGAGTTGCGACGGGCCTCCGCGGGCGGCCCCGCCGACTACGCGGGCATCACCTACGCGCGGATCGCGGCGGAGGACGGGGTGTTCTGGCCCTGCCCGGACGAGGAGCACGCCGGGACGCCTCGGCTGTTCCTGGAACGGTTCGCGACGGACGACGGACGGGCACGTTTCGTGCCCGTCACGCACCGGGCCGCCGGGGAGGAGACCGACGCGGAGTACCCGGTGGTGCTGACGACGGGACGGGTCGTGTCCCAGTACCAGTCGGGGGCGCAGACCCGCCGGGTGGCCGAGCTGAACGCCGCCGCACCGGGGCCGTTCGTGGAGCTGCATCCACGGCTCGCCGAGCGGATCGGGGTGGCCGACGGCGAGGCCGTCGCGGTCACCTCACGGCGCGGGCGGGCGGTGGCACCGGCCCGGATCACCGTGGCGATCAGGCAGGACACCGTGTTCATGCCGTTCCACTGGCCGGGCGAGGGCCGGGCCAACTCCCTGACCAATCCGGCCCTCGACCCGGTGTCGCGGATGCCGGAGTTCAAGGTGTGCGCGGTGCGGGTGGAGGCCGCCGGCTGAGCCAGTCCCCGCCCGGTACGGGCGTGCCGCCGGTACGCAGGGAACGGGCGACGGCGGTGGCCGCGGGGTAGGCCCAGGCGCGGACGGGCTCGGCGGAGCGGAGCCCGCCGGTGCCCCCGCCGGGGTTGCCCGGCGGGGGCACCGGCACGACAGGGCGGGCCACCCGTTCGTACAGGTTGCGCGGGTGATCCGGCCCCAGGTACTGCTCCAGGTCGTCCAGGAGCCGGAGGAGTTCCGCGTACGCCCCGGGTGCGGCGGTGATCAGCGCGCCGTGGACGGTTCCGTGGCCCTCGATGGCGTACGGGTAGCCGGGGCCCTCGTAGAGGAGGGCGCCCGGCAGCACGGCCGGCCGTTCCTCGCGGGTACGGCCCCGGAGGAACCGGTCGTGGTTCGGCTCTCCGGGGAGCAGCGTGCCGTACACGAAGAAGGGCGGCCGGCCGGCCGTCACAGCGTCGCGACGGGTGCCGTTTCCGCGGACACCCAGGCGAGGTAGCGGTCGCTGCCGCGTACGACGGGCACGGCGATGATCTCGGGCGTCCCGTAGTCGTGCGCCGCCAAGAGGTGGGCCTCCAGCTCGTCGTAACGCTCGGCCGTCGTCTTGAACAGCACCTGCCACTCCTCGCCGGTCTCGATCGCACCCTGCCACCGGTAGACGGAGGTGACGGGCGCGGGGATCTGGGCGCAGGCGGCGAGCCTTGCGTCCACCGCGCCCCGGGCCAGGTTGCGGGCCTTCTCCTCGCTGTCCGTCGTGGTCAGTACGGTCAGCCATGCGGGCTCGGTCATCCCCGGGTCCCTTCGCTGTCGGTGTCCGTGGCCCTTCGATTGTCGGCCCGTCGTGCCGTGTCAGCCGCCGTACGGGTGCCGGGTCCTGGCCTCGCGCAGGGCGCGGCCCCACCAGACCAGCTGGTCGAGCATCCTCTTGGCGGCCCCGTCGGCCTCGGCCGGGTCCTTGAGGGCGCCCCGGTCGTCGAAGAGGGCACCCGCGTTGTGGAAGGAGACGGTGTCGCGGACGGAGACGGCGTGCAGCTCGGCGAAGACCTGGCGCAGGTGCTCGACGGCCCGCAGGCCGCCGGAGATCCCGCCGTACGACACGAACGCGACGGGCTTGGCCTGCCATTCGGCGTAGTGCCGGTCGATGAGGTTCTTCAGTGGGGCCGGGTAGGAGTGGTTGTACTCGGGGGTGAGGACGACGAAGGCGTCGGCGCCCGCCAGCCGCGCGGTCGCCCCGGCGGCTCCGGTGGCAGGCGGCTCGGTCTCGGCCACGTCGATCAGCTCGGCCGCGATGGCCGGGTGGCCGGCCGTCCGCCCGAGGAACCATTCGGCGATGACGGGCCCGAAGCGGCCCTCCCGGTTGCTGCCGAGGATGACAGCCACCTTCAGGGGGGCGTCGTGAGGAGTGGGAGCGAGTGTGTCGATGTCCATGCACCGCAGACTCACGCCTCAACCAAGGTTGAGGTCAAGGGCCGCATCACGACACCTAGGCTGGAGGTCATGACGACTTCCGTACCGGACCCCTACGTCGAGTTCGACGGGCGCCCCGCCACCGGGGAGGATCTGCGGATCCCGGCCTTCGCCGGCTACGGCCACTTCACCGCGATGCAGGTCAGGGACCGCAGGGTGCGCGGACTCGCCCTGCATCTGGACCGTCTGGACCACGCGAACCAGGAGCTGTTCGGATTTCCCCTCGACGGGGAGCGCGTTCGCGAACTGATCGGGCACGCACTCGACGGCGCCAGGAGACACGACGCGTCGGTCCGGGTCCACGGCTTCATGCCGCCGGGAAGCACGGCGCCGGTACCCATGGTGACGGTGCGGGGGCCGGTCCCCGCGGACCGTACGCCGCGCAGCCTGATGTCGGTCCCGTTCGCGCGCTCGGTGCCGCACATCAAGCGGCCCGGCGAGTTCTGCCAGATCTACTACGGGGAGCAGGCCCGGCGAGCGGGTTTCGACGATGCGCTGCTGACCTCGCCCGGCGGCATGGTGACCGAAGGGGCGATCACCAACATCGGTTTCTGGGACGGCACTTCCGTGGTGTGGCCGGACGCGCCGGCACTGACCGGCATCACCATGGCCCTGCTGGAGAGCGGACTCGCGCGGACGGACCGCCCATCCGTGCGGCGAGGGGTGACGCTGGAGGGACTGGGCGAGTACCGGGCCGCGTTCGTCACCAACTCGCAGGGCATCGCACCGGTCCACCGGATCGACGACGTGCCCTTCGACGTCGACGACGACCTGATGAAGACGCTCGGCCAGGTTTACGACGACGCCCCTCGCGGGGCCGTCTGAATCCTTCCCGGAGGAGTTGCTGCCCGGACCTCTCGGACGGGACGTCCGGGGATCCCCGGACCAGACGGCCGGGTCTCCTCGGGCGGCACGGCCGGGCCCCCTCGGCCGCGACTGCAAGGCCGGCCGGGACGGGACGGCCGGGGATCCCCGGGTGTCACGGCCCCGCCGGCCCGGAGTGCGGGAGCATGGGGCCATGCAGATCCACATCGAAGCCTCAGAACTCCCGGGCCGCACCTGCGGCCCTGACACCGACTTCCCCGGTTTCGAGAACATCCACGTCGGCGTGCAGCGCAAGGACCGGCCCGGCGAGCTGTTCGGCCTGCATCCCGGCGACGCGGCGTTCGCCTCCTGGACCCTGGACTGCACCGCTGTTCCCACCGCAGAGGGCGTCGAGGTGTCCGGGCCGTACGTCCAGAACCGGCTCGGAGGACGCTTCGTGTACCTCTCCTGGGGCACCGTGGACGGCTCCGGAGCCTTCACCATGTTCCGGCGGGCCAAACTGATGATGAGCGACATCACCCCGGAGGTCCTGGAGGCCGCCTCGCGGACCGGGCACCTCACCGCACGGCTGCGCCTGAGCGACGACAGGGGACAGCCGCGGTGCGCCCGCGTACGCCCGCCGGACATCACCTGGTCCGCGACGGACGGGAGCGCCCCTCCCGGGGTCTGAGAGCGACCCGGGGGCGACCTGGACGCAGAGGGCATGACACCGCCCTCACCGGTCCCGGGGGGGGGTGGGCCGGTGAGGGCGGTCGCCAAGGGCCGGCGGGGGGATGCCGCCCCGTGGGGGGATAGAGATCGTGTTCCCGGCGGATGCGCGTACATTCTTGTGACCTGCGTCACACATATGGGGCAGGCGGTCACCCGATCGGAACCGGGCGGGCCCATCGGTCTCCGTCACCGCCGCGACCTGCGCCGGACCGGGCGGACGAGGGCACCACTCCGGTGCGTACGGGTGAAAACTGACGAACCGTCAGCATGCGTGAGGCAGGCGTGTCCCTTTACCTCGGAGGCAGGACACATCCGTCTGCCCGGAGGAATCCCATGCGCAGCCCCGCCCGCCTCGTGACCGGTACCGCCGCCGCGGCTCTCACCGCCGCAGCGCTCGGCCTCGCCGCCCCGTCCGCGTACGCCCATGCGTACGCGGACAGCCTCGGCAGACCGGGGCTCACCGCCGCGACGGCCGCAACCGTCGCGGCTGACTGCGGGCCCGAGGGCGCCGGGGACTCGGCCTTCTGCGAGAGCGGCGAGGTGGCGGCCGGGGGCCCGGAGCCCGCCGACGGCCTGGGTACCGGAGATCCCGAACCCGAGGACGGCCTGGGGAGCGGGGGGCTGGAGCCCCTCGAAGGCCCGGACCCCGTCGAGGACCTGGAGACGGCGGAGGATCCCGCGGCGGCCCCCGAGCCCGCCTGGCCGGAGACGGACGAAGAGAGCCCCGCAGGCGACGAAGCCCTGGTCCAGCCGCCCGGGACCGGCACGGGGACGGACCCGGCAGCGCGTCCCGACGACGGAACCGACCCCGGGACGGACCCCCGGACCGACCCCGGATCGGCCAAGCCGCCCGTGCCCCCGGGGCACAGGCCCACGGCCGCACCCAGCCCCAGCCGGCCCTCCGGGCACGTCGGGACGGGCTCCGGCGGCAGCGCCGCCCCGGACACCGCCCAGCTCGCCGCGGGCGGCGGCCTCGTCGTGGCGGCAGCCGTGGGCGGTGCCCTGCTCCTGCGCCGGCGCCGAACGGGCAACGCGCGCTACTACCGCGCGGGCGGCATGCGCTACTGAGGTGACCGGCGGAGGACGAGACGTGGACAGGACCGCGCTGAAGGCCAGGGCCTGGCTGGCGGGCATCGCCGCGCTGTGCGGACTGTGGCTGGTCCACAACGGCGCGGCCGTCCGGACCGTCGCCCCCCAGCCGGCCACGGCCGAGGCCTTCGCCGCAGGTCCCGGGCCACGGCCCGGAACACGCGTCGCCGAACCGCTGCGCCCTTCCGAACCGGTCAGGATCCGCATCCCCCGCATCGGCGTGGACGCACCCATGACAGGTCTCGGGCTGGGCGCGGACGGCAGCCTGGAAGCGCCGCCCGCCCGGGACCGCAACCTCGCGGGCTGGTTCGAGGACGGCACACGGCCCGGTGCCGAGGGCACCGCGATAGTCGCCGGTCACGTCGACAACGACGAGGGGCCGTCGGTCTTCTACGCCCTCGGCTCCCTGAAGAAGGGGGCCCGGGTCGAGATCGACCGCGGGGACGGCCGAACCGCCGTCTTCTCGGTCGACGCGGTCGAGGTGTACGACAAGGACGACTTCCCGGACGACCGGGTCTACGACGCCACGCGGCACGCCTCGCTGCGGCTGATCACCTGCGGCGGCGGCTTCACCCGCGAAACCGGCTACCAGGGCAACGTGGTGGCTTACGCACACCTCACCGAGGTGCGCTGATCAGGCGGTCCACTGGTCGTAGCCGAGCTTGGCGACCAGCGAGAACACCACGACCAGCAGGACCCCGCGGACGAAGTCGCTGCCCCTCCTCAGCGCCATCCGCGCCCCGAGCATCCCGCCCGCCAGATTGAATACGGCCATCAGCGCGGCCAGCTGCCACAGGACGGTGCCCTGGTAGGCGAACATCGCCAGCGCACCGGCGTTGGTGCAGACGTTCACGATCTTGGCGGTCGCGGACGCGGTGACCAGGTCGAGGTGGAGCACGGCGGTCAGGGCCAGCACCAGGAAAGTGCCCGTGCCGGGGCCGAACAGGCCGTCGTAGAAGCCGATACCGCCGCCGACCAGCACGATCGCGGTGACCGTACGGGCCCGGGTGACCTTCTTGCCCGGGCCGTCGCCTGCCGCCGCCGTGCCGAAGGACGGGCGCAGCATCACGAAGGCCGCCACGGCGAGCAGCACCACCATGATCACCGGGCGCAGCACGTCGCTGCTGATGCCCGCGGCGAAGAAGGCGCCGGTCATCGATCCCGCGAGCGCCATGAGCCCGATCCGTACCGCCGTCCCCACCTGCACCGGGGCTTTCCGCACGTACGTCACGGCGGCCCCCGAGGTGCCGACGATGGCGACGGCCTTGTTGGTACCGAGGATGTGCGCGGCCGGGACGTTCGGGAGGCCCAGCAGGAGGGCGGGCAGGAGGAGCAGGCCGCCGCCTCCCACCACCGCGTCGATCCAGCCGGCCGCGGCGGCGGCCAGGCAGAGGAGGACCAGGGTGGTGAGGGTTGTGTCAGGCATGACCGCGACCTTAAGCAGGTGGTGGGTACACCGTCCAACCGGCCGTGTCCCCGCCCTCACAGAGGGCGTCACCGCGCGCTGAGCGCAAGGTTCCTCCCGGGAAACAGGAGGGATGCGGTCGGGTAACACCCGCCGCGCACTCTCATTGGCATGAGGACACAGACGGAGAACGCGGCGCGGGTGGTGGTGATCGGCGCCGGGATGGCGGGCGCGCGGCTCGCCGCCCGGGTCCCCGGTGTCACCGTCATCGGCGAGGAGGCGCACGCCCCGTACAACAGGGTGCTGCTGGCCGAGGTGCTCGCCGGCCGGTACGAGCCGGACGTGATCGCACTGCCGCCCGCCGAGGTGCGGCGCGGGGTGCGGGTCGTACGGATCGACCGGGCGGAGCGACAGGTGCTCTGCGACGACGGGGGCGTCATCGGCTACGACCGCCTGGTCCTGGCCACCGGCTCCAACCCGGTGCTGCCGCCGCTGCGGGGACTCGGTCACATGCTGCCGGACGGGGTGCATCCCTTCCGCACCCTCGACGACTGCCTGGCTCTGCGCGCCGCGGTACGCCCCGGCGTACGCGCCGTGGTCATCGGCGGCGGCCTCCTCGGGGTGTCGGCCGCCCGCGCTCTCGCCGAGTGCGGCGCGCAGGTGGTGCTGGCCCAGCAGGGCGAGCACCTCATGGAGCGGCAGCTGGACGCCGAGGCGGCCGGGATGCTGCGCCGTCACCTGGAGGCGCTCGGCGTGGAGGTGCACACCGAGTGCCGGGTGCGCGGGCTGCGCTGCACCGACGGGGACACCCCGGCGGTGCGGGCCGTGGAGCTCGCCGACGGCTACGAGCTGGAGGCCGAGATCACGGTGCTGGCCTGCGGAGTCCGCCCCAGGACGGGCCTGGCGCAGGCCGCCGGGCTCGATGTCCGCAAGGGCGTCGTCGTGGACGACGAGCTGCGCACCTCGGACCCGTACGTCCACGCGGTCGGCGACTGCGCCGAGCACGACGGGACGGTCTACGGACTGGCGGGTGCCGCCATCGAACAGGCCGATGTACTGGCCGAGGTGCTGGCCGGACGTCCGGCCCGCTACGGGGGCACCAGGGCCCTGACGCGGCTCACCCTGCGCTCCCCCGCCGCCGCTCCCGTCACCGCCGGAGCCGCCGTCGCCTCCGGGACTTCCGGCGGACTCGACCTGGCAGCCTTCGGCGACTCCCGCCCGATGCCCGGCGACGACGTGATCCGGCTGGCCGACGCCACCCGGAACGCGTACCGCACGGTCGTCGTCCGGGGCGACCGGCTGGCGGGCGGGGTGCTGTTCGGCGATCTCGCCGCGGTCGGCACCCTCGCCCGGACCTGGCAGGACGACGACCCCCTCCCCGCCGACATGTCCCTGCTCCACCTGCTCACCAACGACGGAGGCTTCTGATGCCGGTGTCCACTCCCCCGACCGCCCCCACCGCAGGCGTGCCGACGATCGTGGTCGTCGGGCACGGCATGGTCGGACAGCGGTTCCTGGAAGCGCTCGCCGACCGTGGCCTGACCGCCGCCGCCGGGACCGCCAGGGTCGTCGTGCTCTGCGAGGAGCCGCGCCCCGCGTACGACCGGGTGCAGCTGACCTCGTACTTCTCCGGGAAGACTCCGGAGGACCTCTCACTCGTCGAGCCCGGTTTCATGGAGCGCCACGGCATCGAGCTGCGCGTCGGCGACCCCGCCGAGAGCGTCGACCGTGAGGCGCGCACCGTCACCGCGCGCTCCGGGGAGACCTTCTCCTACGACACGCTGGTGCTGGCCACCGGCTCGTACCCCTTCGTCCCGCCCGTGCCGGGCAAGGACGCCGAGGGCTGCTTCGTCTACCGCACCATCGAGGACCTCCTCGCGATCGAGGAGTACGCGAAGAACGCGAAGACCGGCGCGGTCGTCGGCGGCGGGCTCCTCGGTCTTGAGGCCGCGGGAGCGCTGAAGGGCCTCGGACTCGATACGCACGTCGTGGAGTTCGCCCCCCGGCTGATGCCGGTCCAGGTCGACGACGGCGGCGGCGCGGCGCTGCTGCGCACCATCGAGAACATGGGGCTCTCCGTCCACACGGGTGTCGGCACCCAGGAGGTCACCGCGGGTGAGGACGGCCGGGTCGACGGCATGTCCCTCTCTGACGGCTCCTCGCTGGAGACCGACCTCGTCGTCTTCTCCGCCGGCGTGCGCCCCCGGGACCAGCTGGCCCGTGACTGCGGTCTGGCGGTCGGTCCCCGCGGCGGCATCATCGTCGACGAGGAGTGCCGGACCTCCGACAGCGACGTCTTCGCGATCGGCGAGTGCGCGCTGGCCTCGGACGGCCGGGTCTACGGGCTGGTGGCACCCGGTTACGAGATGGCGCTGGCGGTCGCCGAGGTGATCGCGGGCAACGCGGCCTCCTTCACCGGCGCCGACCTCTCCACGAAGCTGAAGCTGCTCGGCGTGGACGTCGCCTCGTTCGGTGACGCGCACGGCGCGGCCGAGGGCTGCCTCGACGTCGTGTACGCCGACTCCCGCTCGGGTGTCTACAAGAAGCTGGTGATCGGCCAGGACGGCACGCTGCTCGGCGGTGTCCTGGTCGGCGACGCCGACCAGTACGGCACGCTGCGGCCGATGACCGGCACGGTGCTTCCCGTCGCCCCGGAGCAGCTGGTGCTGCCGGCCGGTGCGGGCGGACCGGTCACCCTCGGCCCGTCCTCGCTGCCCGACGAGGCAGTGATCTGTTCCTGCCACAACGTCACCAAGGGCGCGATCTGCGAGCACACCACGCTGCCCGAGGTGAAGAAGTGCACCAAGGCCGGTACGGGCTGCGGTAGTTGCGTCAAGGTCATCGGACAGCTGCTGCCGCAGCCCGAGGACCAGGGGCTGTGCGGGTGCTTCGAGTACACCCGCAGCGAGCTGTACGAGATCGTCCGCACCCTGGGCGTCACGAGGTACGCCGACCTCCTCGACTCGCACGGCCGTGAGGCGGCCCGTGGTGGCGACGGCTGCGAGGTCTGCAAGCCCACGGTCGGTTCGATCATCGCGTCGCTGGCGCCCACGGTCGGCGCGAGCGGCTACGTCCTGGACGGCGAGCAGGCCGCTCTCCAGGACACCAACGACCACTTCCTGGCCAACCTCCAGCGCAACGGCTCGTACTCCATCGTGCCGCGCATCCCCGGTGGTGAGATCACCCCGGAGAAGCTGATCGTGATCGGCGAGGTGGCCCGGGACTTCGGCCTCTACACGAAGATCACCGGTGGTCAGCGGATCGACCTCTTCGGCGCCCGCGTGGACCAGCTGCCGCTGATCTGGACGCGCCTGGTGGACGCCGGCTTCGAGTCCGGGCACGCCTACGGGAAGTCGCTGCGGACGGTCAAGTCCTGTGTGGGGCAGACCTGGTGCCGCTACGGCGTGCAGGACTCGGTGAAGATGGCCATCGACCTGGAGCTGCGCTACCGGGGGCTGCGCTCCCCGCACAAGCTGAAGTCGGCGGTCTCGGGCTGTGCCCGGGAGTGCGCGGAGGCCCGCGGCAAGGACTTCGGGATCATCGCGACGGCGCAGGGCTGGAACCTCTACGTCGGCGGCAACGGCGGCGCCACCCCGCGCCACGCGGACCTGCTCGCCCAGGACCTCTCCGACGCCGAACTGGTCCGTCTCATCGACCGGTTCCTGATGTTCTACATCCGCACGGCGGACCGGCTGGAGCGCACCTCGACATGGCTCGACCGCATCGAGGGCGGCCTGGACCACGTCAGGGACGTCGTCGTCCACGACTCGCTCGGCATCTGCGACGAGCTGGAGCGGCTGATGACCGACCACGTCGCCGGCTACCGCGACGAGTGGGCCGAGACCATCAACGACCCGGAGCGGCTGCGTCGCTTCGTCACCTTCGTGAACGCCCCCGACGCCCCCGACCCCTCGGTCAAGTTCGTCCCGGAGCGCGACCAGGTCAAGCCGGACCTGGACATCCTCGCGGGCCCGGTGCTCGCCATCCGTACTCTTGAAGGGACCTCTTCCTGATGACGACCCAGACGATGGACACGGCGCAGGACACCCGGTCGATCCAGCTCGCGGACGGGGACGGCTGGCTCACGGTCTGCGACCGCTCGCTGCTGACCCCGGGGCGCGGTGTCGCGGCACTCCTCCCGGACGGCCGGCAGGTCGCACTGTTCGTGGACCGGGCGGGGCGCGCGTACGCGATCGACAACCGTGATCCGTTCACCGGTGCGTACGTCCTCTCCCGCGGCCTGGTCGGCTCGGCGGAGGGGCGGCCGTTCGTCGCCTCGCCGCTGCTGAAGCAGCGCTTCGACCTGGAGACGGGCGCCTGCCTGGACGACGACGACGTCACCGTGCCGGTCTTCCCGGTCCGCGCGGACTGACCCCGCCCCGTTCATGACACGTTGGAGCTCCGGCCACCACGCGCCTCTACTGTCCTGACGTTCGACCCGCCGGTCCGACCGGACCGGCGGGCCCGCACGTCACCCGTGGAGTGATCGTGGAACGTCGGACCTTCTTGCGCACAGCGGTGATCGGCAGCTCGGCGGCGGCTTTCGGCGGCACCCTGTGGCGGGGTGCCGCCTTCGCGGACCCGGCCCAGCCGGCCGCCGGCCCCTACGGTGCGCTGCAGGCGGCCAACAGCAACGGCATCCTGCTGCCGAGCGGCTTCACCAGCAGGATCATCGCCCGCTCCGGGCAGACCGTCCCCGGCACCTCGTACACCTGGCACAGCGCGCCCGACGGGGGCGCCACCTTCACCGACGGCAGCGGCTGGATCTACGTCTCCAACGCCGAGGTGTCAGCGAGCAGCGGCGGCGGGGCGAGCGCCGTGCGCTTCAACTCCTCGGGGACGGTCACCTCGGCGTACCGGATCCTGTCCGGCACGAACACCAACTGCGCGGGCGGCCGGACCCCGTGGAACACCTGGCTCTCCTGCGAGGAGGTCACCCGCGGCTTCGTGTACGAGACCGACCCGTGGGGGGTGAACGCGGCCGTGCAGCGCCCCGCTATGGGCCGCTTCAAGCACGAGGCGGCGGCCGCCGACCCCGACCACGGCTACGTCTACCTGACCGAGGACGAGACGGACGGACGCTTCTACCGCTTCCGTCCCACCACGTGGGGCAGCCTGTCGTCCGGCACGCTCCAGGTGCTGGTTGCGGGCACCGGCACCTCGGGCCCGGTGACCTGGACGACGGTCCCCGACCCGGACGGATCTCCCACCCAGACCCGCTACCAGGTCTCCGGCGCCAAGGTGTTCAACGGCGGCGAGGGCTGCTTCTACGCGGCGGGCACCTGCTGGTTCACCACCAAGGGCGACAACCGGGTGTGGGCCTACGACGCGAACGCCTCGTCCCTCTCGCTCGCCTACGACGACTCGCTCGTCACGGGCGGCGGCGCCCCGCTGACCGGCGTCGACAACGTCACCCGCGCCGCCTCCGGTGACCTGTACGTGGCGGAGGACGGCGGGAACATGGAGATCTGCCTGATCACGCCGGACGACACCGTCGCACCGTTCCTGCGGATCAGCGGCCAGTCAGGCTCGGAGATCACCGGTCCGGCCTTCTCCCCGGACGGCAGGCGGCTCTACTTCTCCTCGCAGCGCGGGACCAGCGGCAGCTCGTCCGGTGGCATCACCTACGAGGTCACGGGACCGTTCCGCTCCTGACGCACCCGTGCGGGCGGCGGTCGCGGCGCCGGCTCCGTGACCGCCGCCCCCGGTGTCAGGCCTGCCCCTCGACCGCCGACGCGTCCATCCAGACGACTTCCCAGATGTGACCGTCCGGGTCCTGGAACGAACGGCCGTACATGAAGCCCTCGTCCATGGGGTCGTTGGCGGGCGAACCGCCGTTGGCGAGCGCCGCGTCGGCCATCTCGTCGACCTTCTCGCGGCTCTCGGCGCTCAGGGCGATGAGGACCTCGGTCGTTCTCGACGCGTCGGCGATCTCCTTCTTGGTGAAGTCCTTGAAGCGCGGCTCACTGATGAGCATGGCGAAGATCGTGTCGCTGATGACCAGACAGGCCGTCGAATCGTCGCTGAACTGCGGATTGAAGCCGAAGCCGAGCTTCGAGAAGAAGTTCTTCGTCGTCCCCAGGTCCTTGACCGGCAGGTTCACGAAGATCATCTGAGGCTGAGACATTGTTCCACTCTTTCCGTCCGGCACTCCGGGTGCTCCCGCGCGCTCCGCACGAGCGCTTTCGAGAGGTAGACGGCGGCGGCGCGCAGAACTCATCGCCCCCGGCACGAGGAGTTCCCAGCGCGCCGTGGCCCCCGCCTCGCGAGGGCGGCCTAGCGTCTCGGAGCATGAGCGGATCGACGGGCAGAAGGATCACCGAGAAGCTGTCGGACGAGGCCCTGCGAGGGGCCACCGGCCGGGACTGGGCGGGCTGGTTCGCCGTGCTCGACGCCTGGGACGCGACCCGGCGCAGCCACGCGGAGATCGCCGCGTTCCTCGGTACGGAACACAGGATGGGCGGCTGGTACGCCCAGTCGGTCGCGGTGGGGTACGAGCAGGCGCGCGGCCTGCGCCAGGTCGGTCAGTCCTCGACCGGCGACTGGAACACCTCGGGCAGCCGGACACTCGCGGCTCCTCCGGAGCGCGTCCTGGACGCCTTCACCGACCCGGAGACGCGTGAGCGCTGGCTGCCCGGCGTGGAGTTGTCCGTGAGCAGCCGGCGCCCCGGGAAGTCGCTCGGCGCCGGCTTCAGGGACGCGTCCGGGGACGCCGGGCGGCTCGCGCTGTGGCTGGAGGAGCTGCCGGACGGCCGTACGCGCCTCGGCCTGGGCCACGAGAGGCTGGCGGACGCGGAGGCGGTGGCCCACTACAAGGTGTTCTGGAAGGAGCGGCTGGCCGCGCTGAAGGCGCTCCTCGACGAGGGTTCCCCCTGACCCGGACGGGACTCAGGTGACCGCGAGCGAGGCCCCTCCCCTGATCAGGGCGGCCCCCAGCGGGGTGAGGGTGTGCAGGACCGAGCTGCCGTGCCGCAGGGTGCGGACCAGGCCCGCCTCGCGCAGCACACAGGCGTGCTGGCTCGCCGATGCCAGGGAGACCCCGGTCCTGCGGGCCAGCTCACTCGTCGTGCAGCCGCTGTCTATGGCCCGCAGGACCGCGGAGCGGGTGTGGCCCACCAGCCGGCCGAGCCAGGGGCCGGGCTCGGCGGCGGCCGGGGCGCCGGGGTGGGTCACCGGGTAGACGAGGACCGGCGGGAGACCCGGGTCGCGGTAGACGACGGGTGTCCCCCGGCAGAAGAACGACGGCTGCAGGAGCAGGCCCCGCCCGTCGAGGCGCAGTTCCCGGTCGACGGGGTAGTCCGCCTCCAGCACGGGGGCGCGCCAGCGGATCATCGGCGGCAGGGTGGCCAGGAGCTCGTCCGCGCCGCCGTCCAGCATGGCGCGGCCCCGGACGGCCCGGTCGGCCTCGACGCTCGCCCGGATGTGCGGCCAGTAGGGCTCGACCGCGGCGCGGTGGTAGGCGCGCAGGGTGGAGATGAGGCGCCCCAGGGGTTCCGTACGCCCCTCGGCCAGCGCCTCCGGCAGCGCGGCGTGCGCGTGCCCGCCGGACTGCCTCCGCCCGGTGGCGCCCTTTCCGGTCAGCAGCCCGAGTTCCGCGCGGAAACGCTCCTCGGGTGTATCGCGCAGCGCCTCCATTCCGGCGTCGAGTCCGAATGGTTCGGGGCCTCCCCCGGAAGGTGTCAGGAAGTCGGGAAAATAGCCACGGGGCGGAACGACCGCGGACAGCAGACGCGCTTCACCATTCAACCGGGTGCGGGATTCCTTCCGCCATTCCCCGAAGACCGTGGAACCCCGCCGGTCCCTCAACCGGTGGAAACTGAGAATGGTCTCCCACATCGCGTCCGGCCTCGTGGCCATCCGCACACGCGAAAGGTCCACCCCGGACACATGGATACGCAGCACCGAACCCCCACCTGTTGCACCCGCAATTGCCCCCGCCGTAGCGTATGCACAGCGTCACAGGAGGTCACCACGGGGTTTCGGCCACAGTTGAAATGTCTCGCCCGAATCCGCGCAACCCGAAAAGCTGTACGACGTCGGGTGCGTTACCGGAGTCACCGAAGAGCGGGTGAGGGCCGTGGGGGGCTTTGCCTGTTCGGCGGCGGTGAGCGACGGTGCGGCTCCGCACCCGGCAGAGGTAAGCGGGTGCGGTCCGGGGGTGGGGATCCCCGGGCCGCACCCAGGTCGTACGTCCCGGATTTGCGCACCGAACGGTGAAAAGCGCTTTCTACGAATGGTTCGCCGTTCAATTGACGAAGCGGCGGCACCCCCGCACAGGGTGCCGCCGCTTCCGGGTAATCCGGCCACGCCGCAGGACCGATGAGGGTCTCGGTGATCCACCGGCGGTGTCCGGAGTCGTGCCGCGCGCAGGGCGCCCGGTCTCAGCGGCTGTCGCTGCCCCGCGACTCGGCGGCGGCCCGGCCCGCTTCCAGCCTGGCCACCGGAATGCGGAACGGCGAGCAGGAGACGTAGTCCAGGCCCACCTCGTGGAAGAAGTGCACCGACTCGGGGTCCCCGCCGTGCTCACCGCAGATGCCGAGCTTGAGGTCGGGGCGGGTGGCCCGGCCGGCTTCCACGGCGCTGCGCACGAGGGCGCCGACGCCGTCCTTGTCGATCGTCTCGAACGGCGACACCCCGAAGATGCCCTTCTCCAGGTACGCGGTGAAGAACGAGGCCTCCACGTCGTCGCGGGAGAAACCCCACACCGTCTGGGTGAGGTCGTTCGTCCCGAAGGAGAAGAACTGCGCGGCCTCGGCGATCTGACCGGCGGTCAGCGCGGCACGGGGCAGCTCGATCATCGTGCCGATGGACAGCTTCAGCTCCGTGCCGGTGGCCGCCTCGACCTCCGCGATGACGTGGTCGGCCTCCTCGCGGACGATCTCCAGCTCCTGCACCGTGCCGACGAGCGGGATCATGATCTCGGCGCGCGGATCGCCCTTGGCGTTCTTGCGATGTGCCGCCGCCTCCGCGATGGCACGGACCTGCATCGCGAACAGGCCCGGGATGACCAGGCCGAGGCGGACACCGCGCAGCCCCAGCATCGGGTTCTGCTCGTGCAGCTTGTGCACGGCCTGCAGCAGGCGCAGGTCGTTCTCGTTGGCGTCCTTGCGTGACTCGGCGAGCGCGACCCGCACCGAGAGCTCGGTGATGTCGGGCAGGAACTCGTGCAGCGGCGGGTCGAGCAGCCGGACGGTCACGGGCAGCCCGTCCATCGACTCGAACAGCTCGATGAAGTCGGCCTTCTGGAGCGGCAGCAACGCTTCCAGCGCCGCCTCACGCTCGTCGTCGGTGTCCGCGAGGATCAGCTTCTCGACCATCTCGCGGCGCTCACCGAGGAACATGTGCTCGGTGCGGCACAGGCCGATGCCCTGGGCCCCGAAGCGGCGGGCCCGGGAGGCGTCCTCGGCGTTGTCCGCGTTCGCCCGTACGCGCAAGCGGCGTACCCGGTCGGCGTACGCCATGATCCGGTGCACGGCGGCGACGAGCTCGTCGGCGTCGTCGGCGCCCGCGTGCATGCGGCCCTCGAAGTACTCGACGACCGGGGACGGCACGACCGGCACCTCGCCGAGGTACACCTTGCCGGTGGAGCCGTCGACGGAGACCAGGTCTCCCTCCTCCACGACGGTGTCCCCGACCGTGAGCCGGCGGCGCTTGGTGTCGACCTCGATCTCCTCGGCGCCGCAGACACAGGTCTTTCCCATACCGCGGGCGACGACGGCGGCGTGCGAGGTCTTGCCGCCGCGCGAGGTCAGGATGCCCTCGGCCGCGATCATGCCGTCGAGGTCGTCGGGGTTGGTCTCGCGGCGGATGAGGATGACCTTCTCGCCCGAACGCGACCACTTGACGGCGGTGTACGAGTCGAAGACCGCCTTGCCGACGGCCGCGCCGGGGGAAGCGGCGATGCCACGGCCCAGCAGCACGCTGGCGGCATCGTGGTCGAAGCGCGGGAACATCAGCTGCGCGAGCTGGGCGCCGTTGACCCGCTGGAGCGCCTCGGCCTCGTCGATGAGGCCCTGGTCGACGAGCTGGGTGGCGATGCGGAAGGCGGCACCGGCGGTGCGCTTGCCGACCCGGGTCTGGAGCATCCAGAGCTGACCGCGCTCGATGGTGAACTCGATGTCGCAGAGATCCTTGTAGTGGGTCTCCAGCGTCTCCATGATCTTCATCAGCTGGTCGTAGGACGTCTTGTCGATCGACTCCAGCTCGGCGAGCGGCACCGTGTTGCGGATACCCGCGACGACGTCCTCGCCCTGCGCGTTCTGGAGGTAGTCGCCGTAGACGCCCTGGTGGCCGCTGGCCGGGTCACGGGTGAAGGCGACGCCCGTGCCAGAGTCGGGGCCGAGGTTGCCGAAGACCATCGAACAGATGTTGACGGCCGTGCCGAGGTCGCCGGGGATGCGCTCCTGACGGCGGTAGAGCTTGGCCCGGTCGGTGTTCCACGAGTCGAAGACCGCCTTTATGGCCAGGTCCATCTGCTCGCGCGGGTCCTGCGGGAAGTCCCGCCCGGCGTCCCGGGTGACGATCTTCTTGAACTGCTTGACGAGCTTCTTGAGGTCGGCCGCGTCGAGGTCCACGTCGACCATGACGCCCTTGGCGTCCTTCGCGGCCTCCAGCGCCTCCTCGAAGAGGTCGCCGTCGACGCCGAGCACGGTCTTGCCGAACATCTGGATGAGGCGGCGGTACGAGTCCCACGCGAAGCGCTCGTCACCGGCCTGGGCGGCGAGTCCGACGACGGAGGCGTCGGAGAGGCCGATGTTGAGGACCGTGTCCATCATGCCGGGCATCGAGAACTTCGCGCCGGAACGGACCGAGACCAGCAGCGGGTCGTCCGCCTGCCCCAGGTTCTTCCCCATCCGCTTCTCGAGCGCCGTGAGGTGCGCGCTGACCTCGTCACGCAGCTCGGCCGGCTCGTCACCGCTGTCGAGGTAGACCTTGCACGCCTCGGTGGTGATGGTGAAGCCCGGAGGGACGGGCAGCCCGAGGTTGGTCATCTCGGCGAGGTTGGCACCCTTGCCGCCCAGAAGATCCTTCAGATCCTTGTTGCCCTCGGTGAAGTCGTAGACGAACTTCTGGGGGTCTTTGTTTTCCGACACGGGTCTCGACTCCTCGAGGACGCGGTGGCTGCCCTGACGGCGAGGAACATACCCAGATCGAAGGTGTCTGGGTACGGCCACGTGCGCGTCATGAGGTCTCAACCACCCGTCCGCCAGCAGATCGAAAGTAACGCGCCGGTACGCCCTGACAAGGAGATACATTCACTTCTTGAAGCCATACTCACGAAGAGTGCAATTGATGGCCCGATATGGGCACCCAGGGTGATGGATGCTTTGATCGATCAAAGTAAACCCACTTGGCACCCAGTGCCGTCATTTGAGAAGTACAGCATCCGAAAGAGTGCTCATCTGAGCCAGCACTCCCTCAAGGGTGGCGAGAATCACGCCCCGACCTGCGCTCAGATGTCATCATCCGGACGCCTGAGGGGCCCGCGGAGGTCACCTTGGAGCTGTGAGGCGTCGACGGAGCGTGACGGAAGTGCGGCAGAAGGAGAGCGATCACACACGGCCTCGCGCGATCACGCCGGATCCGACGAGAAATGCCCGCTCATCTGAGCGGGCATTTCATGGGGCACTCGGTGCCCCTGCGTGGGGTGTGGAACTCAGCCGCCCGAGGTGTCCAGCTCCGCGTCCGCGCTCACGCCGGCACAGTCGTACGGGTCCTTCAGCCATCCGTCCGGCAGTGCCACCCGGTTGTTGCCTGACGTACGCCCGCGAGGGCCGTCCGCGCCGTCGGGCCAGGGCTGGTCCAGGTCGAGCTCCTGGAGCTGGCCGCCCAGCTCCTCCAGCGAGGAGGTGACCGCGAGCTTCCTGCGCATGTCCGAGCCGACGGCGAAGCCCTTGAGGTACCAGGCCACGTGCTTGCGGAAGTCGATCACTCCGCGGCTCTCGTCGCCGATCCACTCCCCCAGCAGCGTCGCGTGGCGCAGCATGACGTCCGCGACCTGGCGGAGCACGGGCTCCTGCCTCGTCCCCGTGCCCTCGAAGGCACTGACCAGGTCGCCGAAGAGCCAGGGGCGGCCAAGGCAGCCGCGGCCGACCACGACCCCGTCGCAGCCGGTCTCACGCATCATCCGCAGGGCGTCGTCGGCGCTCCAGATGTCGCCGTTGCCGAGAACGGGGATCTCCGGGACGTGTTCCTTGAGCCGCGCGATGGCGTCCCAGTCTGCCGTGCCGCCGTAATGCTGGGCGGTGGTCCTGCCGTGCAGGGCGACGGCGGTGATGCCCTCCTCGACGGCGATGCGGCCCGCGTCGAGGTAGGTGGTGTGGTCGTCGTCGATGCCCTTGCGCATCTTGATGGTGACCGGGAGGTCGCCGGCCTCGGCCACGGCCTCGCGGAGGATCGCGCGGAGCAGGGGCCGCTTGTACGGAAGGGCGGAGCCGCCGCCCTTGCGGGTGACCTTGGGGACGGGGCAGCCGAAGTTCAGGTCGATGTGGTCGGCGAGGTCCTCGTCGACGATCATGCGGACCGCCTTGCCGACCGTGACCGGATCCACTCCGTACAGCTGGATGGAACGCGGCGTCTCGCTCGCGTCGAAGTGGATGAGCTGCATGGTCTTCTCGTTGCGCTCGACCAGCGCCCGCGTGGTGATCATCTCGCTGACGAACAGCCCTTTGCCGCCCGAGAACTCACGGCACAGGGTACGGAAGGGCGCATTGGTGATGCCGGCCATGGGGGCGAGCACGACCGGGGGCTGCACGGTGTGCGGGCCGATCCGGAGCAGCGGGAGGGCGGGGGCGAGCGTGGTCATGGCCCCATTGTCCCGTACTCGGACCGCGGCCCGGATGCCGGCCGCTCAGCACCGCGCGGGGCGGATGCCGCCCGGAGCGTTTCCCACCCCGGCTCTGCGCGGCCCTGACAGCCTCCTGGGCCTACGGCTGCTCCGCCCGGCGCGTGGCTTCCCACGCCGCATGGCTTGCCCGCCCAGCAGGCGGCTGCCCCGCCCGACGGGTGCTTCCCGCCCGCCGCGTGGCTCCCCCGCCCCGCAGGTGGTTTCCCCGCCCGGCGGGTGCCTGGCCCCGTCCGGCGAGGGGGTGGGACGGGCACGGGCCCGGACCACCGCAGTGGTCCGGGCCCGTGGTCCTACGGGTCGTGCGAGGAGATCAGCTCTCTGCCGGTGCGTCCTGCGCCGGTGCGGCTTCGGCGGCGGCGGCGCGCTCACGCATCTTGCGCACCAGCTCCTGCTTCTTGTCCTCGGCGGCCTTGCGGTCGTCGTTGCGCGCGGGGTTCGCGCCCTGCTGTTCGGCGCGGGACAGCTTCTTGCGCTGTCCGCCCACGCCGAGGAGGTTGTTGCGGCTCTTGGCCACGGGGTTCTCCCATTCGTAGTGAGGAAGTGAGGATGACGTGTCGTGTATCGATCCGATGGGCGACGGGCGGGCGGGCCCGTCGCGCTCTCACTCGTAGATCTGGAAGAACGAAGACATGCCGAAAAGGTACCCCGGCCGGAGGGGCGCCTCATCCCGTTTTTCTCGGCCACGCCCCGGTGATGCTCAGGCGGACGGGTCGACCGTGGCCTGGTGGGCCTCGGTCAGGTGCTCCTCGGCCTTCAGCCAGGGCAGGAACTGCGCGCCCTTGCGCCATCCGCAGGTGTCACAGGTCAGCTGTCGCTGCATCCCCGACTTCCGTACGTGGACGACGTGTTCACGGCCGTGCTGGTCCCATCTGCTGACCTTGCTCGTGGTCATGGACGGCATCCTGGCCTCCCTGTGGACGAGTGCGCCCAGTGTGCACGAAGCCCCCGGTTCCGTGCGGCGGAACCGGGGGCTTCGTCATGAGGGCGGGAGTGCGGTCAGCAGCCCAGCAGACGGGAGCCGAGGTAGCCCTGGATCTGGTCCAGGGAGACGCGCTCCTGCTTCATGGTGTCGCGCTCGCGCACGGTCACCGCGTTGTCGTCGAGGGTGTCGAAGTCGACGGTGACGCAGAACGGCGTGCCGATCTCGTCCTGGCGGCGGTAGCGGCGGCCGATGGCGCCCGCGTCGTCGAACTCGATGTTCCAGTTCTGCCGCAGGTCGGCGGCGAGGCCCTTGGCCTTCGGCGACAGCTGCGCGTTGCGGGACAGCGGGAGCACGGCGACCTTGACCGGCGCGAGGCGCGGGTCGAGACGCATGACGGCGCGCTTCTCCATGACGCCCTTGGCGTTGGGGGCCTCGTCCTCGTTGTAGGCGTCGAGGAGGAAGGCGAGCATCGAGCGGCCGACACCGGCCGCGGGCTCGATGACGTACGGCGTGTAGCGCTCGCCCTTCTCCTGGTCGTAGTAGAAGAGTTCCGTGCCGGAGGCCTCGGAGTGCGCCTTGAGGTCGTAGTCGGTGCGGTTCGCGACGCCTTCGAGCTCGCCCCACTCGCTGCCGCCGAAGCGGAAGCGGTACTCGATGTCAGCGGTGCGCTTGGAGTAGTGGGAGAGCTTCTCCTTCGGGTGCTCGAACCACCGCATGTTCTCCTCGCGCAGGCCGAGACCGGTGTACCAGTTCCAGCGCTGCTCCATCCAGTACTCCTGCCACTCCTCGTCCTCGCCCGGCTTGACGAAGAACTCCATCTCCATCTGCTCGAACTCACGCGTGCGGAAGATGAAGTTGCCCGGAGTGATCTCGTTCCGGAAGGACTTGCCCATCTGCGCGATGCCGAACGGCGGCTTCTTGCGCGAGGTCTGCTGCACCTGGCCGAAGTTGGTGAAGATGCCCTGCGCGGTCTCGGGGCGCAGGTAGGCGACCGAGCCGGTGTCCTGGGTGGGGCCGAGGTGGGTGGAGAGGAGCCCCGAGAACGCCTTGGGCTCGGTGAAGGTGCCCTTGTTGCCGCAGTTGGGGCAGTTGAGGTCGGCCAGGCCGTTGACGGGCGGCTTGCCGTGCTTCTCCTCGTACGCCTCCTCCAGGTGGTCGGCGCGGTAGCGCTTGTGACAGGAGGTGCACTCGGTGAGCGGGTCGGAGAAGGTGGCGACGTGGCCGGAGGCGACCCAGACCTCGGGGGCCAGGATGACCGACGAGTCGATGCCGACCACGTCCTCGCGCGCGGTGACCATGTAGCGCCACCACTGGCGCTTGAGGTTCTCCTTCAGCTCGACGCCCAGCGGCCCGTAGTCCCAGGCGGCCCGCTGGCCGCCGTAGATCTCACTGCAGGGGTAGACGAAGCCACGGCGCTTGCTCAGGCTGACGATGGTGTCGATCTTGTCGGCGGCCACGGTGCTCTCTTCATTACGACGGCGAAATTGGACAGGGGCGGCGCGAAGCGCCGGGCGGGCGAATGCCCCAGATTACCGGCGGGCGCACCCCCTGGATCAAATCGGTGGGCCGCACCACGGTCACTGTTCGCGAATCCGGGCATCTCATCAGCCTTGTTGACAATCGTTTCCACTTTTGTTGAAAATGACTGTCATGAACGTACGTCGCCTCATACCCACAGCCGCCGTGGCCGGAGCAGTCGCCCTCGGTCTCACCGCGCTCTCCGCCTGCTCCTCCTCCGACGCGGCCGAGGGCGGGAACGACGGCAAGCTGGACGTGGTGGCGTCCTTCTACCCCATGCAGTTCCTGGCCGAGGAGATCGGCGGCTCGCACGTCTCGGTCACCTCCCTGACGAAGCCGGGCGTGGAACCTCACGACCTGGAGCTCAGCCCCCGGCAGATCGGTGAGCTGGGAGAAGCCGACTACCTCCTCTTCCTCAAGGGCATACAGCCGGCCGTCGACGACGCCGTGGCGCAGGCCGGGGTGAAGAACACGGTGGACGCGGCGGAGCTCACCACGCTCGAGGACCACGGCGCCGAGGTCGACGGCCACGCGCACGAGGAGGGCGAGGAGCACGGCCACGAGGGCGAGGAGCACGCCGACGAGAACGCCCACGAGGGCGAGGAGCACTCCCACGAGGGCGCCGACCCGCACATCTGGCTGGACCCCGTGAAGTACGCGGAGGTCGCCGAGGGCGTCGGCAAGTCCCTGGAGAAGGCGGACCCCGACCACGCCGCGGACTACCGCAAGAACACGGATACGCTGGTCGCCGAGCTGAAGGGCCTGGACAAGGCCTACGAGACCGGGCTGAAGGACACCGCGACGAAGACCTTCATCACCACCCACTCCGCCTTCGGGTACCTCGCCGAGCGCTACGGCCTCGTCCAGCAGGGCATCGCCGGAATCGACCCCGAGGCCGAGCCCAGCCCCGCCCGGATCGACGAGATCCACTCCGTCGCCGAGAAGAACAAGGCCACCACGGTGTTCTTCGAGACGCTCGCCAGCGACAAGACCGCCAAGACCCTGGCGAAGGACCTCGGTCTGAAGACCGGCGTCCTGGACCCGCTGGAGGGAATCACGGACAAGTCCGCGGGCGCTGACTACATCGAGGTCATGAAGTCCAACCTCACCGCGCTGCAGAAGGCCCTCGGCGCGAAGTGACCCCCGAACCACCCGCAGCAGCACCGGAGGCGATCATGCCCGAGCCCAGTACGCCAGAACCCGTGATCAGCTTGCGCGGAGCCACGGCGACGCTCGGCGCGCGCCCCGTGCTGCGCGGTGTCGACCTCACCGTCCACCGCGGCGAGGTCGTGGCGCTGCTGGGCGCGAACGGCTCCGGCAAGTCCACCGCCGTGCGCTCCGTCATCGGCCAGGTGCCGCTCACGGACGGGACGGTCGAGCTGTTCGGCACGCCGCTGCGGCGCTTCCGCCAGTGGGCCCGTGTGGGATACGTACCGCAGCGCACCACGGCGGCGGGCGGCGTCCCCGCCACGATCCGTGAGGTCGTCGCCTCCGGGCGCCTGTCCCGTACGAAGCTCAGGCTGCCCGGCCGGGCCGACCGGGCGGCCGTGGACCGCGCCATCGAGCTCGTCGGCCTCACCGACCGCGCCAAGGACTCCGTGAACGCCCTCTCCGGCGGCCAGCACCAGCGGGTCCTGATCGCCCGCGCGCTGGCCTCCGGGCCCGAAGTGCTGATCATGGACGAGCCGATGGCGGGCGTCGACCTGGCCAGCCAGGAGATCCTCGCCACGACGCTGCGTGAGCAGGTCGCGGGCGGGGCGACGGTGCTGCTCGTCCTCCATGAGCTCGGCGCGCTGGAACCGCTGATCGACCGGGCGATCGTCCTGCGTGACGGCTGTGTCATGCACGACGGGCCGCCTCCCGAGGCCGTCGGCCAGCACGCGCTGCCCGGCCACGACCACGTACACCCCCACGCGGCCTCCGAGCCCGTCCGGACGGGACTGCTGAGCTGATCATGCTGGAATTCCTGAACCCCCCCTTCATGCAGCGGGCCCTGATCGCGGCCGTCCTGGTCGGGATCACCGCCCCCGCCATCGGCATCTATCTGGTCCAGCGCCGTCAGGCACTGATGGGCGACGGCATCGGACACGTCGCGATGACCGGTGTAGGCCTCGGCTTCCTGCTCTCCACCAACCCGGTCTGGATGGCGACGCTCGTCGCCGTGGCCGGCTCGGTCGTCATGGAACTGATCCGCTGGTACGGACGCACCCGGGGCGACATCGCCCTGGCCATGCTGTTCTACGGCGGCATGGCCGGCGGAGTGATGCTGATCAACCTCTCGGACACCGGCTCCAACGCCAACCTGACCTCGTTCCTCTTCGGCTCGCTGTCGACGGTCTCCGATGAGGACGTCACCGCGATCGTCGTGCTGGCCGCCTTCGTGGTGCTCGTCACCGTGGGACTGCGGCGGCAACTGTTCGCGGTCAGCCAGGACGAGGAGTTCGCCCGGGTCACCGGCCTGCCGGTGCGCGCCCTGAACCTGCTGGTCGCCGTGACCGCGGCGGTCACCGTCACGGTGGCGATGCGGGTCGTCGGCCTGCTGCTGGTCAGCGCGCTGATGGTGGTGCCGGTCGCCGCCGCGCAGCAGATCTCGAAGTCCTTCAAGGTGACGTTCGTCCTGGCGGTCGTCATCGGTACGGCCGTCACGCTGGCCGGCACCGTGACCTCGTACTACCAGGACGTGCCGCCCGGCGCGACGATCGTGCTGCTGGCCATCGCCGCGTTCGTCCTGCTGACGGCGCTCGCCACGCCGCTGGCGCGAAGGCGCGCCCGGAGCCGCGGGAGCGAGGCGGACCGGTGCACCCTGGAGGTACCGGCGGCCCGCCCGGCATCGGACGACGTCCGGGTGTGACCGTGCCGCCAGGACGGGCTGGCACAATGGCCCGACGTACGTACGGGCGACACGAGGAGGCAGCGGTGGCGACGGCGCCGATCAGTGGCACGAACGCGGCTCCGGTGCGCGGCCGGTCCACCCGTCAGCGGGCGGCGGTGGCGGCGGCGCTCGACGAGGTCGACGAGTTCCGCAGCGCCCAGGACCTGCACGACGTGCTCAAGCACCGCGGCGACTCGGTCGGGCTGACCACGGTCTACCGCACGCTCCAGTCCCTCGCCGACGCCGGCGAGGTCGACGTCCTGCGCACGACCGACGGCGAAGCCGTCTACCGGCGCTGCTCGACCGGTGACCACCATCACCACCTGGTCTGCCGCGTCTGCGGCAAGGCCGTCGAGGTCGAGGGTCCCGCCGTGGAGCAGTGGGCCGAGACCATCGCCGCGCAGCACGGCTACGTGAACGTGGCCCACACGGTGGAGATCTTCGGGACCTGCGCCGACTGCTCGGGCGCGAAGGCCTGACGGCGGGCTCAGGAGCACCGTTCGAGGAGGGGCCCCGGCACCGGGGCCCCTCCTCGCCGTTTCAGCCCTTGGTGATCTCCTCGGCGCCGCCGAAGCGCCGGTCGCGCCGGGCGAATTCCAGGCAGGCGTTCCACAGGTCGCGGCGGTCGAAGTCCGGCCACAGGACGTCCTGGAAGACCATCTCGGCGTAGGCGCTCTGCCAGATCAGGTAGTTGGACGTGCGCTGCTCCCCGCTGGGGCGCACGAAGAGGTCCACGTCCGGCATGTCCGGGTAGTAGATGTACTTCGCGAACGTCTTCTCGTTGACCTTCGACGGGTCGAGCTTCCCCGCCGCGACGTCCTGGGCGATGCGCTGCGCCGCGTCGGCGATCTCGGCCCGGCCGCCGTAGTTGACGCAGAAGTACAGCGTCATCCTGTCGTTGTCCTTGGTCTGCTCCTGGGCGACCTGGAGCTCCTGGACGACGGACTTCCACAGCTTGGGCATGCGGCCGACCCAGCGGATGCGGATCCCGAGCTCGTCCATCTCGTCGCGGCGGCGGCGGATGACGTCCCTGTTGAAGTTCATGAGGAACTTCACCTCGTCCGGCGAGCGCTTCCAGTTCTCCGTGGAGAACGCGTACAGCGAGAGGTTCTTGACGCCCATCTCGATGCAGCCCTTGAGGACGTCCATGACGACGGCCTCACCGACCTTGTGCCCCTCGGTGCGCGGCAGGCCCCGCTCCTTGGCCCAGCGGCCGTTGCCGTCCATCACGACGGCGACGTGCTTGGGCACGAGCTCGCCGGGGATCTTCGGCGGGGTGGCGCCGGAGGGGTGCGGCTCGGGGGTCTTGTACTCACGCCGGTTACGGCCGCCGAGCATCCCGCGTACTGCCATGGGCTTCTCTCGTCTCCCTGTGTCACTTCTCTACGTACCGCAGCGAGCGCAGGCCGCGCTCCAGGTGCCAGTGCAGATAGGCGGACACGAGTCCGCTCCCCTCCCTGACATGACGCGCCTCGGACGCGTCCGCCGTCTCCCAGTCACCGGTGAGCAACGCGCTCAGCAGTTCGAGGGCCTCCGCCGAGGGTACGACGCTGCCGGGCACCCGGCAGTCGCCGCATATGGCGCCGCCCGCGGCGACGGAGAAGAACCGGTTCGGTCCGGGCATTCCGCACTTGGCGCAGTCGTCGAAGCTGGGGGCGTAGCCGTTGACGGCCAGCGAGCGCAGCAGGAACGCGTCCAGGATGAGGTTCGGCGCGTGTTCGGCGCGTGCGAGGGTGCGGAGCCCCCCGACGAGCAGCAGGTACTGCTGGACCGCGGGCTCGCCCTCGTGGTCGGTGAACCGCTCGGCGGTCTCCAGCATCGCGGTGCCGGCGGTGTACCGGGCGTAGTCGGAGACGATGCCGCCGCCGTACGGAGCGATCGTCTCGCTCTGGGTGCACAGGGGAAGCCCGCGCCCGATCAGCTCGCTGCCGCGGGCGAAGAACTGCACGTCCACGTGGGAGAAGGGTTCCAGCCGGGCCCCGAACTTCGACTTGGTACGGCGCACCCCGCGTGCCACGGCACGCACCCGCCCGTGGCCGCGGGTGAGGATCGTGATGATCCGGTCGGCCTCGCCCAGCTTCTGCGTGCGCAGCACGACGCCGTCGTCCCGGAACAAGCTCATGCGCCCATTGTCGCCCACCGGAGCGGGCGCCCGTCGGCGGTCCTCACTCCTGGCGGCCCGAGGGCACCACCAGTCCGGACTCGTAGGCGATGATCACCAGTTGCGCGCGGTCCCGGGCGCCCAGCTTGCCCATGATCCTGCTCACATGGGTCTTCGCGGTGAGGGGGCTGAGGCCCAGCGTCTCGGCGATCTTCGCGTTGTTCAGGCCGCGTGCGACGAGGGTGAGCACCTGCCGCTCGCGCTCCGAGAGGCGCTCCGGGCCTCCGGGAGTCCCCAGCGCGGGCACGGAGGGACCGCTGAGGAACCGGGCGATGAGCCGGGCCGTGGGGCCCGGCGAGAGCAGCGACTCGCCCGCGGCCACCGTCTTGATGGCCGCCAGGAGTTCGGCGGGCAGGGTGTCCTTGACCAGGAAGCCGGAGGCTCCGGCGCGCAGCGCCTCCACGACGTGGTCGTCGGTGTCGTACGTCGTCAGGACGAGCACCTTCACACCGGCGAGGTCCTCGTCGGCCGCGATACGGCGGGTGGCCTCGATGCCGTCGAGCTCGGGCATCCGGATGTCCATGACGACGAGGTCTGCGCGGGCGGAACGGGCCGTCTCGACCGCCTCGAGGCCGGTGGCGGCCTGGCCGACGACGGTCATGTCCGGGTCGGACTCCACCAGCATCGCGAAGGCCGCCCTGACGAGCGTCTGGTCGTCGGCGAGCAGGACGCGGATCACAGCACGGCCCCCTCGCGGCCGGCGGCCGTGGCCGGGCGCCCCGCCGGGGATCCGGGCAGCGGCAGCACGGCGGCGACCTGGAAGCCCCCGTCGGCCAGCGGACCCGCGTCCAGGGTGCCCCCGGAGCTGCGCGCCCGTTCGCGCATGCCCACGAGGCCGAATCCGGGGCCGTGCCCGGCTTCCCCGGAGCGTCCGCGCGCCGAGGGGGCCCCGTCGTCGGCGACGGTGACCCGCAGCGCGGGGAAGGCGGGGTCGGGTTCCACCCTGACCTCGATCCGCACTCCCTCGCCCGCGTGGCGTACGGAGTTGGTCAGCGCCTCCTGCACGATCCGGTACGCCGCGGCGCCGGTCGCCGGCGCGATCCGGCCCTCCGGGGCCCGTACGGACAGCTCCACGGTCGCTCCGGCGGTCTCGGCGGCCCGTACGAGGCCCGGGAGCGCGGCGAGGCCGGGCAACGGCCCGTCGCCGCCTTCGGAGCCGTCACGCAGCACCTGCAGGGTGGTCCGCAGTTCGGCACGGGCCTCCCGGCAGGTCCCGGCGATGTCGTCGAGGGCACGTGCGACCGCTTCGCGGTCCAGCCGGTCCGGGTCGACGGTCAGGATGTGCGAGGCCACCGAGGTCTGCACCCCGATGACGGTGATGCTGTGGGCCAGCAGGTCGTGCAGGTCACGGGCGATCCGCAGCCGCTCCTCCGCGACCCGGCGTCGGGCCTCCTCCTCGCGGGTCCGCTCGGCCCGTTCGGCACGCTCCACCATGGAGGCCACGTACTGCCGGTAGATCCGCACGTCCACACCGCAGAACAGCACCGCGACGATCCAGCCGGAGATCCGCAGCAGTTCGAGCCCGTGGTGCGCGTCGATGACCCCGACCACGGACACCATCACGGCTATCACGGCGCAGCCGGTGAGCAGGGTACGCAGCGGCCGGCCGGTCACCGCCACGGTGTAGAGCACCACGAAGGTCTGCGGCATCGGCGCCGAGTGGGCGTTGTCCAGGAGGTGGTAGGCCATGAGGACCGGAATCATGGCGAGGAGCACCGCCACGGGGTTCCTGCGCCGCCACACCAGAGGCAGGGCGCTGCACAGCAGGAGGACCCAGCCGAAGGCGTCGGGGAACCGCCCGCCGTCTGTGACGAAGGCCAGGACGGCCGAGAGCGCACCGGCGCCCGTGGCGACGAGGGCGTCGGTGCGCAACTTGTGCGGCGCGTCCATGGGGTCGCGGTTGACGACCGCCAGGACGCGCTCGCCACGGCGCGTGATTCGGGGAGCGGACACGCTGCCATCCTCGGTCAGTGGAACGGTCGCCGTCAGCGGCTTGCGACGAGTTCCCGTTCGTCGGTGAGGTTCTCGGCCGGTCCGCGGCCGAGCGGCCCCGGCCACCACATCCGGCGTCCCAGGGCCACGCTCGCCGCGGTCACGAGGTAGGTGCGGACGAGGAAGGTGTCCAGCAGCACTCCGACGGCGATGACGAAGCCCATCTCGACCAGCGACGTCATCGGCATGCTCGTGAGGACGGCGAAGGTGGCGGCGAGCACGAGTCCGGCGGAGGCGATGACGCCGCCCGTCGTCCGCAGCGCCGTGAGGGCGGCGGCCGTCGGACCGGCTCCGGCGAGGGACTCCTCCCGCATCCGGTGCATCAGGAAGATGCCGTAGTCGACGCCGAGCGCCACCAGGAAGACGAAGGACAGCAGAGGCAGACCCGGGTCGGTGCCCTCGACTCCGAGGAGCGGCTCGAGGACGAGGCCGGCGATGCCGAGGGAGGCTCCCCAGACGGCGACCACCGCGGCCACGAGCAGCAGCGGGGCCACGAGGCTGCGCAGCAGGGCGACCAGGATCAGCAGGACGAAGAGGACGACGAGCGGGACGATAATCTTCAGGTCCCTGGCGTTGGTCTCCTCCAGGTCCGCCTGCTGAGCGCTGGGCCCTCCGACGTGGCTGCCGTCGAGCCCGGCGCGCAGGGCGTCGATGGTGGCCCGCTCCCCCGCGGACTCCGGCGGGGCCTGGGCGGTGACGGCGAGCTCGGTCCAGCCGCCGCCGCTGCGGCCCCGCTCGGCGTCGGCGACGCCTTCGGTCGCACGCGCCTTCGCCAGCGTCCCGTCGGCCTGCCCCGTGGGGGTGATCACGGTGATCGGCTGGGTCGAGCGCTCGGGGAAGGCGGCGGCGAGCGTCTCCATCGCCGTGATCGACTCCGGCTTGCTGGTGAAGGAGTCCTCCTGCTTCAGGTCACCGGGCAGGCTGAACACGCCGAGTGCCAGGGCCCCGAGCAGCACACCTCCCGTGACGAGCACGGCGACGGGACGGCGTCCGGCGGAGCTGCCCATGGCTGTGAAGACCGAGCGGCGCTGCCGGGGCACACTGCCGTACGCGGGCGTCAGGGGCCAGAAGACGCGCCGCCCCAGGAGCACGAGCAGGGCGGGGAGCAGGGTCGTCATCGCGAGGAGTGCGCACAGCACCCCGACCGCGGCGATCGGCCCCATGCCGCGGCTGCTGTTGAGGTCCGCGGCGAGCAGGCACAGCATGCCGGCGGCGACCGTGCCGGACGAAGCCAGGACCGCGGGCCCGCAGCCGCGCAGCGCGGCGGCCATGGCGTCCATGGGCCGCGCCAGACGGGCCAGTTCCTCGCGGTAGCGGGCCACCAGCAGCAGGGCGTAGTCCGTGCCGGCGCCGAACACCAGGATGGTCATCACGGCGGAGCTCTGGCCGCTCACGGTGGTACCGAAACCCTGGTTCAGTCCGTAGACCACCGCCATCGACAGGACGTCGGCGAGTCCTGCGACGACCAGGGGGACCAGCCAGAGGAACGGGCTCCGGTAGATCAGGATCAGCAGGAGCGCGACGACACCCACCGTCGTGTAGAGCAGTGGACCGTCGAGCGACGTGTAGACCTCCTGCGCGTCCGAGGTGAGCGCGCCGGGCCCTCCGACCTCGACGCTCAGCCCGCCCCCGCCTTCCGCCCGCTCCCGTACGTCCGTGACGAACGCGGTCCTGGCCTCCTGGTCCTGGCCCGGGCCGGTCGAGGAGACCGGGAACATCAGGGTCGTACCGTCGTCGGACGGGACGCCCTCGGGCGCCGCGGGCAGGCTGTGCTCGCGTGCGACGGCGGCGACCTGTTCACCCGCCGTGCTCCGGTCGGCCGTGGTCAGCCCGCCGTCGCGGTGGTAGACGAGGACGAGATCGGTCGACTCGCCGCCGGGCAGCGCGTCCTGGATCCTCGCGACCTGGGTGGAGTCCGCACCCGACGGCAGGTAGTCGACGGCCCGGTCGCGCTGGACGTCCCCGAGCTTGCCGGCGAACGGCATCGCGACGGCGATGAGAACGACCCAGAACGCCACGATCAGCCACGGCAGCGCGCGCCTCGGTCTTCCGGCGCGCCCCTGCCGTGGTGGCGTACCGGTCTCTTCCGCTTCGGCCCGCATGATGCGGCCCTCCCCTCCTGGACGGTGTCGGTCGTGTCCAGACTCCCGTCCGGGCAGGGCCGATTCGTCGCGCGAGGGAAGGACATGACCGCTACTGCCGGGGGTGACGGCCGTCGGCGGTTACTCCCTGAGGAGTACACACAGGCTTCCCGGCCCACGGAGGCGTGCACAACGGCCCCGGAGGCCGCGGATCACCGCGCACCCGGCCTCCCACAGGGCCTGGGACGGGCACGGGGCGCCGCACCAGGGGCTCAGAACCGCCGTACGCGCCGCCCCAGGGCCGCACCGGCGGCACGCGCCACCCCGGGGCTCAGGACCGGCGTACGCGCCACCGCAGGCTCAGCACGGCGCACGCGCCGACCCGATGGCCCAGCACAGCGACACGCGCGGCCTCAGGGCGCTCTGGACGGCGCACGCGCCACACCATGGGCTCAGAACCGCCGTACGCGCCTCCCCCGCCGCCCCAGGGCTCAGGACGGCGTACGCGCCGCCTCCAGCAGGTTCGCGGTGTCCGTGGGGCAGAGCTGGAGCGCGCTGCCCACCGTCGTCAGCACGTGGCGCTCCGCCTGGGTGTACGGGCCGTCGGCGAGCGCGATCCTGGCACCCCGCAGCAGGATCGCCTCGCGGCCGGCCACTGCCAGGTGGGGCGCGAGCGGCTTGAGGACCTCGTGGAGCTCGATGGCGAGGGCGGGGCCGCAGGCCTCGGCGGCGGGGTCGGCCCCGTCACCGTGCCCGGTGTCCGCGGCGAGCACCTCGACGATGGTGAAGAGCTGTTCCTGGGAGCAGTCGTCGAGGCCGGCGTCGCGGACGGTGGCCGCCGCCGTCTCCAGGACCGTGCGGGAGGTGGTGCCGCCCGCGGCGAGGACGGCCAGCGTGACCGTGTGCACGGCCTCCCGCAGCATGGCGGAGAAACGTGTGGTGGTGGGGTGGTCGAGGGTGTCGGGCGCGAAGTGCGTACCGCAGGCGGCACACGCGACGACCGGACCCGCGCTGCCCCGGGCCAGCAGTGGCAGGCCGAGGACGGTGAGACGGTGACGGCCCGTGAGACGCCGGTAGTTGCGGTCGCCCCCGCAGCAGGGGCAGAAGAACTCGCCGTCGCCGACGGTGTCCCAGACGGTACGGATGCCGTAGATGCGCAGTCTTGTGGCGCGTTGTCCTTTGGCTGTCCGCACGTCGCACACCTCCGTGACTCCCCCGTACGCCTCGGGGGCACGGGAGTTAACCCCGCGGCAACATTGCCGCGTTGGACGTGATGTTAGCCACATGCGTGTTCCGGCGTCAGTATCCCGGACGTCACAACACCGGGATATGGCCGAACCCCGCCCACCCGCGAAGGGTGAACGGGGCTCCAGGGTCACGCAGTTCGGCACTGTTTCGGATGTTCGTCCGGAATGCCGCGCGATGGTGTCAGCGGGTCGCGCGGTTGACCGCGGAGACGACCGCCTTGAGCGACGCGCGCGTGGTGTTGGCGTCGATACCGATGCCCCACAGCACCTTGCCGTCGATCGCGCACTCGATGTAGGAAGCGGCCTGCGCGCTCGCGCCCTCGCTCATCGTGTGCTCGGTGTAGTCCAGCAGACGGGCGTCGATACCGATGGCCTGCAGCGCTTCGAAGAACGCGGAGATCGGGCCGTTGCCGGTGCCGGTCAGCACCGTGTCCGTGCCGTCGACGGTGGCCTCGACGGTGATCGTGTCCTGGCCGTCGGTGCCGGTGGTCGTCTGGCCGGAGCGGATCTGCACCCGCCCCCAGGCGTTCTCGGGGCTCGGCAGGTACTCGTCGCGGAACGTCGACCAGATCTGGGCCGGCGTGACCTCGCCGCCCTCGGCATCGGTCTTGGCCTGAATGATCCGGGAGAATTCGATCTGCATCCGGCGCGGCAGGTCCAGCTTGTGGTCGTTCTTCAGGACGTAGGCGATCCCGCCCTTGCCGGACTGCGAGTTGACCCGGATGACCGCCTCGTAGGAGCGGCCGACGTCCTTCGGGTCGATCGGCAGGTACGGCACCGCCCACTCGATGTCGTCGACCGTCTTGCCCTGGGCGGCCGCGTCGGCCTCCATGGCGTCGAAGCCCTTCTTGATGGCGTCCTGGTGGGAGCCGGAGAAGGCGGTGTAGACCAGGTCGCCCGCGTAGGGGTGGCGCGGGTGGACCTCCATCTGGTTGCAGTACTCGCTGGTGCGGCGGATCTCGTCGATCTGCGAGAAGTCGATCTGGGGGTCCACACCCTGCGAGAACAGGTTCATTCCCAGGGTGACCAGGTCGACGTTGCCGGTGCGCTCGCCCTGGCCGAACAGGCAGCCCTCGATGCGGTCGGCGCCCGCCATGATCGCCAGCTCGGCGGCGGCGACGGCGGTGCCGCGGTCGTTGTGCGGGTGGACCGACAGGCAGACGTGCTCGCGGCGGCTGAGGTTGCGGGACATCCACTCGAAGCGGTCCGCGTGGGTGGACGGCGTCGAACGCTCGACCGTGGCGGGCAGGTTCAGGATGATCTCGCGGCCCTCCTCGGGCTGCCAGACGTCGCAGACGGCCTCGCAGACCTCCAGGGCGAAGTCCAGCTCGGTGTCGGTGAAGATCTCCGGGCTGTACTGGTAGCCGAAGATCGTCTCGTCGCCGAGGATCTTGTCCGCGTACTCCATGACCAGCCGGGTGCCGTCCACCGCGATCTGCTTGACCTCCTCCTTCGAACCGCGGAAGACCACGCGGCGGAAGGTGGGTGCGGTCGCGTTGTACAGGTGGACCGTGGCTCGCCGAGCACCGACCAGCGACTCGACGGTCCGCTCGATCAGTTCCTCACGGGCCTGCGTCAGGACGGAGATCGTCACGTCCTCGGGGATCGCGCCCTCTTCGATGATGGAGCGCACGAACGCGAAGTCGGTCTCGCCGGAGGAGGGGAAACCGACCTCGATCTCCTTGTAGCCCATGCGTACGAGCAGGTCGAACATCTCGCGCTTGCGGGCCGGCGACATCGGGTCGATCAGCGCCTGGTTGCCGTCCCGCAGGTCGGTGGACAGCCAGCGGGGCGCCACGGTGATGCGGTTGTCGGGCCACGTGCGGTCGGCGATGTCCACGGCCTCGTAGCCGCGGTACTTGTGCACGGGCATCCCGGAAGGCTTCTGCAGTTGCTTCGCGTTGGTCACCGGGGTGGGGCCACCGACGGGGGTGACGGCATCGTCGTGCGCGGGGGGATTCACTGCGGTCATGGCGTACGGCTCCTCTGAGGTCCAGCAGGGGCGGCCGACTGTGTCGCTGCAACAGCGAACTCCGCGGGGAGGGAGCCGGCCTACGACTACAGGCCCTCGCCGCGGCAGCTAAGAAGGAGCAGCCCGAAACGCATGATGCGGCAACACTAACCGAGGGGCGCCTGGTGCGTCGGTCCGTATCAGTATGCGGGATCAAGCCTTCATGAAGGCAGAACGGTGATACATCACTCTATTTCGTCAATCACGATCGCAACCAGTGACACTTTGATGACGGAGTGCCACAGTCATTTGCATGCAGCCTCGACCGAACAACGGGTTCCAGCCCGTCTTCTGCACCATCGTGCCGCCCCACGTCCTCGACAAGCTGTCCCAGGCAGACGACCCGCTCCTGGCCGAACCCGCACGGCGCACCCTGGAGGCCGACGGCGCCCGGCGCCACCACAGGAGGGTGACCGCGCTGGCCTGGACCCCCCAGGCCACCCGCACATCCGCCCCGGTCCCGACCAAGCCGCACCGCACCCTGTACGACTGCCGGCACGGCACGGACCTGCCGGGGGTGAAGGTCCGCGACGAGGGCGACGAGCCGACCCGGGACGCCAGCGTGAACCGCGCGTACGCGGGACTCGGCGCCACCTTCGACCTGCTGCTCACGGAGTACGGCCGCAGCTCGATCGACGGCAAGGGACTGCCGCTCATCGGCTCCGTGCACTACGACGAGAAGTACAACAACGCGTTCTTCGACGGTGAGCAGATGGTCTTCGGGGACGGCGACGGGGAGATCTTCCTCGACTTCACCGTCGCCATCGACGTGATCGCCCACGAACTGGCGCACGGACTGACCCAGTACACCGCCAACCTGGCGTACGAGGGCCAGTCCGGCGCGCTCAACGAATCCGTCTCGGACGTCTTCGGCTCCCTGGTCAAGCAGTACTCACTGGGCCAGAGCGCGGACCAGGGCGACTGGCTGATCGGCGAGGGCCTGCTCGCCCCCCGGGTCAGCGGCGTCGCGCTGCGCTCGATGAAGGCTCCGGGCACGGCGTACGACGACGACGTCCTCGGCAAGGACCCCCAGCCCGGATCGATGGACGACTACGTCGAGACGGACGAGGACAACGGCGGGGTGCACATCAACTCCGGCATCCCCAACCGCGCCTTCTACCTGCTGGCCACCGCGCTCGGCGGGAACGCCTGGGAGCGGGCCGGCCGGATCTGGTTCGACGTGCTGACCGGCGGTGAGCTGGCCCAGGACGCGTCCTTCAAGGACTTCGCCAAGCTGACCGTCGCTGCGGCGCAGCACAGGTTCGGGGAGGGCGACGAGGCCGAGGCGGTGCTGAAGGCATGGTCGGAGGTGGGCGTGCCGACCCGCTGACCGGGTAGGTACACGCGGGGCGTCCGGGTGGGTCAGGCAGGAGCCAGTACGCATGCGCATTCAGGTGAGACGGACCGGCGGGTTCGCCGGCATCGCACGGCACGGCGAGGTCGAGACCTCGGGACGGGCCGACGCCTCGGAATGGGAGGCCCTGGCCGAGGCGGCGCTCGCCGCCGGCCGAGGAGGTCCGCCCGCAGGAGTGCCGGACGGCTTCAGCTACCGGATCACGGTGGGCGACCGAACGGTCGACTGCGCGGACCCGCGGCTCACCCAGGAGCAGCGGACGCTGATCTCCCGGGTCCTGAAAGAGGGCGCGTAGACCCGGGGCTCCGCGGAAGCAGGCGTGCCCTCGTACCCTGAAGGAACATGCACTCGGGCCCTTTCCCCGCACCGGGTGCGGGGAAAGGGCCCGAGTGGGCAGTGCCTCAGAACCCGAGCTTGCGCAGTTGCTTGGGGTCGCGCTGCCAGTCCTTGGCGACCTTCACGTGCAGGTCCAGGAAGACGGGCGTGCCCAGCAGCGCCTCGATGTGCTTGCGTGACTTCGTGCCGACGTCCTTGAGCCGCTTCCCCTTCGGGCCGATGATGATGCCCTTCTGGCTGGGCCGCTCGATGTAGACGTTCGCGTGGATGTCCAGCAGCGGCTTGTCGGCCGGCCTGTCCTCTCGCGGCAGCATCTCCTCGACGACGACCGCGATGGAGTGCGGAAGCTCGTCCCGCACGCCCTCCAGCGCGGCCTCGCGGATGAGCTCCGCGACCATGACCATCTCGGGCTCGTCGGTGAGGTCGCCCTCCGGGTAGAGCGGGGGGCTCTCGGGCAGGAGCGGGGCGATGAGGTCGGCGAGCAGATCGACCTGCTGGTCCTTCACGGCCGAGACCGGGATGATCTCGGCCCACTCGAAGCCGAGCTCCTCGGCCAGCGCGGAGACGGCGAGCAGCTGCTCGGCGAGCGCCTTGGACTCGACCAGGTCCGTCTTGGTGATGATCGCGATCTTCGGGGTCTTCTTGATCCCGGCGAGTTCCTTGACGATGAACTTGTCTCCGGGGCCCAGCTTCTGGTCGGCGGGCAGGCAGAAGCCGATGACGTCGACCTCGGCCCAGGTGGTCCGTACGACGTCGTTCAGCCGCTCGCCGAGCAGGGTGCGCGGCTTGTGGAGGCCGGGCGTGTCCACCAGGATCAGCTGGGCGTCGTCGCGGTGCACGATGCCCCGCACCGTGTGCCGGGTGGTCTGGGGGCGGTTGGAGGTGATCGCCACCTTCTGGCCGACCAGAGCGTTCGTGAGGGTGGACTTGCCCGCGTTGGGTCGGCCCACGAAGCAGGCGAAGCCGGCCCGGTGGGGGGCGGTGTTCTCAGCCTGCTGCGCAGCGGCTTCTGTGTTCGGTCGAGCGCTCATGGCGACCATTCTCCCCGATCCGGGCGGCGGCGGTGCACAGCAGGGCGCCGCCGTCCCGAATCAGCCCGCTGTCACCGTGGACCGGAGCGTCCCGTCGGGGCCCGCGAGCAGCACGGGTGTGTCCGGCCCGCCCAGGTCACGGACGGCTGCCCGGTCGGCTTCGGAGGCGGCCTCGGCCTCGGATACGACGGCCGCCGCCTCCAGGGACGTGGCACCGCTGGCCACCGCCATCGCGACGGCGGTCTGGAGCGCGCTGAGTTTCAGCGACTCCAGGGCCACGGTGCCGGCGGCGTACGTACGTCCCGTCTCGTCCCGTACCGCCGCGCCCTCGGGCACTCCGTTGCGGGCGCGGACGCTGCGCGCCAGTGTGACGATCTTTCGGTCCTCGGCGCCGAGGCCGGTGCTGTCGGTCATGTGCTGAGCATACGAAGGGGGTGGGCCCCCGCTCCGCAACGGGGTCCGGTCACCCGGGGACGGGGTAGATCGTGCCGCGCCGGCCCTCCGGCGAGTGGCGTACGGCTGGTGGTGGCGGCCGCCGCGGTCATCCCGGCCGTGACGGGCCCTGACGGTGGCGGCCGGCCTGCGCCGGGCCGCCTGACCGTCCGCCCCGACGGCCGGTCGAGGGTCTACGGCCGGTCGAGGCGCAGCCGTTCGGCCTTGGGGAGCCCGGCCACCACCAGGTCGTAGCTGTCCTCCACGAGCTCCCGGACCATGCGGTCCGGGAGCCCGGAGACCGTCACCGTGTTCCAGTGCCGCTTGTTCAGGTGCCAGCCGGGGACGATCGCGGCGTGCTCCCTGCGCAGCCGCAGCGCCTCGTCCGGATCGCACTTGAGGCTGACCGTGAGCGGTCGCCCGTCGAGCGCGCTCAGGGCGAACATCTTTCCCAGGACCTTGAAGACCGAGGCCTCGGGCCCGAAGGGGAACTCCTCCGTGCTCGCGTTGAACTCCAGGCAGAACGTGCGCAGCTCCTGGGGAGTCATGCCGATTCCGTTCCCTCCGGTTCCACCAGCACCGTGACGATCTTGTTCCTGCGGCCGGCCGGGGACTCCGCGGTGAGGCGCAGCTTCCGCCCGTCGGGAAGGTCGACGAGCGAGGAGGCTCCGGAGATCGGGACGCGGCCGAGCGCCTTCGCCAGCAGACCGCCGACCGTCTCCACGTCCTCGTCGTCGTACGCGTCGAGGCCGAACAGCTCCCCGAGGTCGCCGATGTCGAGCCGGGCGGTCACCCGGAAGCAGCCGTTCTCCAGCTCCGTGACCGGCGGGAGTTCGCGGTCGTACTCGTCGGTGATCTCACCGACGATCTCCTCCAGGATGTCCTCGATGGTGACGATGCCGGCCGTGCCGCCGTACTCGTCGATGACGACGGCGACGTGGCTGCGGTCCTGCTGCATCTCGCGCAGCAGGTCACCGGCGTTCTTCGTGTCGGGGACGAACGCGGCGGGGCGCATCGCCGTGGAGACCAGGTCGGCCTCCGCGTCCCGGTTGATGTGAGTCTTGCGGACCAGGTCCTTGAGGTAGACGATCCCGACGATGTCGTCCTCGTTCTCCCCGGTGACCGGGATGCGCGAGAAACCGGAGCGCAGAGCGAGGGTCAGTGCCTGACGGACGGTCTTGTAGCGCTCGATGCAGACCAGGTCGGTGCGAGGAACCATGACCTCGCGCACGAGGGTGTCCCCGAGTTCGAAGACCGAGTGCACCATGCGGCGTTCGTCGTCCTCGATGAGCGACTCCTGCTCGGCGAGGTCGACCATCGCGCGCAGTTCGGCCTCACTGGCGAAGGGCCCCTTGCGGAAGCCCTTGCCGGGGGTCAGCGCGTTGCCCAGGAGGATCAGCAGTTGCGGGACCGGGCCCATGATCCTGGCCAGCGGCAGCAGCACGTACGCCGCTGCGGTGGCCGTGTTCAGAGGGTGCTGACGGCCGATGGTGCGCGGCGAGACCCCGATGGCGACGTAACTGACGAGGACCATGACACCCATGGCGAGGGCCAGCGCCTGCCAGGTCTCCTGGAGCTCCTCGAGGCAGGCGTACGTGACGAGCACGCCGGCCGACATCTCGCAGGCCACCCGGACGAGCAGCGCCACGTTGAGATAGCGGGTGGGGTCGGCGGCGACCTGTTCCAGCTTGGCGCTGCCGCGGCGTCCGGCCCGCACGGCCTCGGCGGCGCGGAAGCTCGACGTACGCGCGATCCCGGCCTCGGCGCAGGCCGCGAGCCAGCCGACGACGATCAGCAGGACGGCGCCGGAGACGAGGGGGACGCTCACGAGACGGTGGGGGCGGGGGACGGGCCGGTCAGCCCGCGCTCGCCGCGCCAGCCGTCGACGATGGCCGCCTGGAGGCCGAACATCTCGGCCTTCTCGTCGGGCTCCTCGTGGTCGTAACCGAGGAGGTGCAGCACTCCGTGGACGGTGAGGAGTTGCAGCTCCTCGTCCATGGAGTGCTGTGTCTCCGCGTCCTCGCCCTGCTTCTTCGCGACCTCAGGACAGAGCACGATGTCACCGAGGAGCCCCTGCGGGGGCTCCTCGTCGCCCTTGGCCGGGGGACGGAGCTCGTCCATCGGGAAGGACATGACATCCGTCGGGCCGGGGAGGTCCATCCACTGGATGTGGAGCTGCTCCATGGCGGCGGTGTCCACCACGATCACCGAAAGCTCGGACAGCGGATGGATCCGCATCCGGGCGAGGGCGTAGCGGGCGATGTCGAGGATCGCCTGCTCGTCGACCTCGGTTCCGGACTCGTTGTTGACGTCGATCGACATGGTGCGCTGCGACTACTTCCCGTTGCGGCCCTTGGGGCCATCTGCGTTGTCGTACTTCTCGTACGCGTCGACGATACGGCCGACGAGCTTGTGCCGGACGACATCCTGGGAGGTGAGCCTGGAGAAGTGCACGTCCTCGACGTCGTCGAGGATGTCCTGGACCTGCCTCAGGCCGCTCTTGGTGCCGCCCGGCAGGTCCACCTGGGTGACGTCACCGGTGACGACGATCTTCGAGTCGAAGCCGAGGCGGGTGAGGAACATCTTCATCTGCTCGGCGCTGGTGTTCTGCGCCTCGTCGAGGATGATGAACGCGTCGTTCAGGGTCCGGCCACGCATGTATGCCAGCGGCGCGACCTCGATCGTGCCCGCCGCCATCAGCCTGGGGATCGTGTCGGGGTCGAGCATGTCGTGCAGGGCGTCGTAGAGCGGCCGCAGATACGGGTCGATCTTGTCGAAGAGCGTGCCGGGCAGGAAGCCGAGCCGCTCCCCCGCCTCGACGGCGGGCCTGGTGAGGATGATCCGGCTGACCTGCTTGGACTGCAGGGCCTGGACCGCCTTGGCCATGGCGAGGTACGTCTTGCCGGTGCCCGCGGGGCCGATACCGAAGACGATGGTGTGCTTGTCGATCGCGTCGACGTACCGCTTCTGGTTCAGCGTCTTGGGGCGGATCGTGCGGCCACGGCTGGAGAGGATGTTCTGGGTGAGCACCTCGGCAGGTGTCTCGGCGCCCTCCCCGTCGCCGTTGCCGCTCGCCCTGAGCATGGCGATCGAGCGTTCCACAGCGTCCTCCGTCATCGGCAGCCCGGTGCGGAGCACCAGCACCATCTCGTCGAACAGGCGCTGGATCAGGGCGACGTCGGCCGCGCTTCCAGTCGCGCTTATCTCATTGCCCCGGACATGGATGTCGACGGCCGGGAACGCCGTTTCGATCACGCGCAGCAGCGAATCGCCGGATCCCAGGAGCATCACCATGGGGTGTGCGGCCGGAATGCTGATCTGGGCGCGCGCCTGCGGCTGTGTAGGTGACTGAGTCATGGGCCGGCCCTCGGGCCTGCGCATACCTCCCGTTGCAGGGCCGTCGCTGCTCGACTGCCTCTGGACTACCAGCGTACGACTCCACACCGACAACACCGAGAGGTTTTACCCGGTGATCATCAGCGCTTCACTGACGGAAGCCGATGGTCGGGACGGCACGGCGCAGGGGCCAGGCCCTGCTCGTCGCGGGCAGCAGCTCCTCCAGGAAGGCGTAGCGCTCCAGCGCCGTGGGGTCCTGGCCGGCGCAGGTGCGGACCTGCTGCCACCAGCCGCCGATCTCCGCCCATCCAGGTGCGGAGAGCGATCCGCCGAACTCCTGCACCGACAGGGCCGCCGTGAGCCCTGCGAAGGCGAGGCGATCGGCGAGCGGCCAGCCGGCCAGCGTCCCCGTGACGAACCCGGCGACGAAGACGTCGCCCGCTCCGGTGGGGTCAAGGGCCTCCACGTCGATGGCGGGCACCTCGGCGGCGGTCCCGGTCACCCGGTCCACCGCGTAGGCGCCCTCCGCCCCCAGGGTGACCACGGCGAGGGGCACCCGCTCGGTCAGGGCGTGAGCGGCGGCGCGCGGGCAGTCGGTGCGGGTGTAGCGCATGGCCTCCTCGGCGTTGGGGAGGAAGGCCAGACAGTGGGCGAGGTCGGGCAGGGCGTCCAGGTCCCAGCGGCCGGTCTCGTCCCAGCCGACGTCGGCGAAGACCATCGCGCCGTTCCGGGCGGCCCCGGCCACCCAGGGCTCGCTGCGGCCCGGGGTGAGCGAGGCGACGGCGGCGCGTGCGCGCGGGGGGCAGTGCGGGAACGTGCGGCCGGGCGCGGAGGTGGCGGGGGCCGGTGCCTCGTGACCGTGCGAGACCATGGTGCGCTCGCCCTCGTACGCCATGGAGACGGTGACGGGTGAGTGCCAGCCGGGGACCGTGCGCGACATGGCCAGGTCGATTCCCTCGCCTTGTTCGAGGGCGTCCCAGCAGTACTCGCCGTAGTGGTCGTCGCCGAACGCGGCCGCCAGCGACGTGTGCAGGCCGAGGCGGGCGAGGGCGGTGGCCATGTTGGCGACGCCCCCGGGACTGGATCCCATCCCCCGGGCCCAGGACTCGGTGCCGCGCACCGGGGCGCTGTCCAGGCCCGTGAAGACGATGTCCAGGAAGACGGTCCCGGTCAGGAAGACGTCACAGGCCGGGTCCTGCGGGACGCGCAGCCCGTGCAGCGGGTCGATGCCTGGATCAGCTGTGCTCACCTTGCGCTCCCCGGCCGTGGCAGATCTGAACAGTGCGAGATCTGGCCAGTCTGCCGGATTCGCTCCCCCATCCGCGGAGCCCGCGCCGCAGCGCTCACAACCACCCCGACCTGCATAAACATGCGTTGCTACCCGGCCTCGGAACGCATAAACCACTATGTGATCCAGATCACATCGAGTCGGCTTTCCGTCGCCGGTTCCCGCTTGATACAAATTGGCCCGCGAGCACCGTTCGGGACAGTTGACGACGAGTGCCGCTTCTCCCGCTTTTTCTCGCTCCACCCTCCCCTGCCTTGCCCCGCTCCACCTTGCCTTGCCCTCCCCTGCCTTCTTCTGCCTCCTCTGGCATGTCTTCAGGAACGCCCATGTCCTCGCGCCCTCGCGCCGCGTGGCCCCTGGTCGCCGTGTTCACCGCCGGTTACCTCGCCGCCTATCTGCTCCCCACCATCGTCGGCCGCCTCAGCACCTATCTGGGGCTGAGCTCGGCCCAGGCCGGCCTTGTCGGCAGCGCCCTCCTGCTCAGCTCGGCCTCCGCCGGCTTCGCGCTGGCGGGACGCGTCGAGAGATACGGGTCGCGGAGACCGGCGCGGGCGGGACTTCTGCTCGCCACGCTCGGCTACGGATGCGCGGCGCTGACCACCTCGGTACCGCTGGTGATCCTGGGCGTCGTGATCGGCGGATTCGGCTCCGGCACGGCAACCGCCGTGGCGGCGTCCGGCATCGCCGCGCAGCACGACCCGCACCGGACCTCGTCGCTCGGGCTGCTCAGCGTCTCGGCGACGGCGGGAGCCCTCTACCTGACGATCCCTCACCTCGGCGGCGGCCACCGGCTGCCGTTCGCCTCCATCGCGCTGGTGGCTCTTCTCGTCTGGCCCGCCACGGCCCGGCTGGGCGGCTCCACGCCCGTCGGCGCGACGTCGCCGGTGCAGGGACGGCTGCCTCACCGGCGGTCGGGCCTGGTGCTGGCCGGCGGGATGCTCGTCTGGTCCATGGCGCAGAACGCCCTGTGGGGCGTGAGCAGCCGCATCGGTGCCGACCAGGTCGGCCTCTCCGAGGTGACCGTCGGAGCCGTCTTCGCCGCCGCGCTCGGCGCGGGCCTGCTGGGCGTCATGGGTGCGGGCGTACTGGGAGCCCGGCTCGGGCGGGCGGTGCCGATCGGCCTCGGCACGATGATCATCGCGGGGAGCATCGTGCTCAGCTCCTCCGCCGACGACCTGGGGTCGTTCGCGACCGGTGAGATCGCGTGGAACACCTTCTACCCGGTGGTCCTGTCGTATCTGATCGGGCTGGCGGCCTCCCTGGACGTGCGCGGCCGCTGGGCGGTTCTCGCGGGTTCGGCCTCATCCGTGGGCACGGCCTGCGGCCCCCTCCTCGGCAGCGTCCTGTCCGAACAGGCGGGTTACGCGGTGATGGGCCTGATCCTGGGGGCCGCCACGCTCCTGGTCGCGGCCCCCGTCACCGCGGTGGCGCTGCACACGGGCGGACGCCCGCTGGTGCCAGGTTCCGTCCGGCGCAGGGGCGGCGCCCCGGCCGCGCTCCTCGCCGCGACGACCAACAGCCTGTCCGGCGCGGTGCCCAAGCTGGGCGCGCCGGAGCAGGCGGTCGCGGAGATCAGCGTGCCGGCGCTGCGGCGCAGGCGTCTGGTGCGGAGCGCGTTCCGGACGGCCGGCCCGGCCGGCGGGGCCGGTCAGTCGAACGCGTACGCCTCGACCTCGGAGAGGTAGCGCGCCCTGCGCTCCTCGTCGTGGTCGAGGAAGGCCGCCTCGAAGGAGTTGCGGGCGAGGGTGCGCAGCTGCTCACGGTCCAGGCCGAGCGCCTCGTGCACGGCGTGGAAGGTGTCTCCGACGTATCCGCCGAAGTAGGCCGGGTCGTCGGAGTTCACCGTGCAGAGCAGGCCGGCGTCCATCATCGACCGCAGAGGGTGCTGCTCCAGGACGTCGATGGCGCGCAGCCGCACGTTGGACAGCGGGCAGAGCGTCAGCGGGATCCGCTCGGAGGCCAGCCGGTCCACCAGCTCCGGGTCCTCCATGCAGCGCAGACCGTGGTCGATCCGTTCGACGCCGAGGACGTCCAGGGCCTCCCGGATGTACTCCGGCGGGCCCTCCTCGCCGGCGTGGGCGACCTTGCGCAGGCCGAGGGCGGTGGCCGCCGCGTACACCTCGCGGAACTTCGCGGGCGGGTGGCCGACCTCGGCCGAGTCGAGGCCCACGGCGCTGATGCGGCGCAGATACGGCTTGGCGGCCTCCAGGGTCTCCAGCGCCGACTCGGCGGACTTGTCGCGCAGGAAGCACATGATCAGCTGGGTGGAGATGCCGTGCGCCTCCTCGCTGCGGTCCAGCGCCCTGCCGAGCCCTTCGATGACGGTGCCGATCGGCACGCCGCGGTCGGTGTGGGCCTGCGGGTCGAAGAAGATCTCCGCGTGCCGGACACCCTGGGCGGCGGCACGGGCGAGGTAGGCGTCGGCCAGTTCGGCGAAGTCCTCCTCGGTACGCAGCACCGCCATCAGGGCGTAGTACAGGTCGAGGAAGGTCTGCAGGTCCTCGAAGAGGTACGCCTTGCGCAGCTCCTCGGTGTCCGCGTAGGGCAGGTCCACGCCGTTGCGTGCGGCGAGCGCGAAGGCCAGCTCGGGTTCGAGGGTGCCTTCGATGTGGAGGTGGAGTTCGGCTTTGGGGAGGTGCACGGGATTCTCGTTACGTGTGGCGGGTGGGTACCGGGACCCTGATCAGGTCCTGGGCGATGGTCAGTTCGCCTTCGAAGCCGGCTGCCCTGGCCTGGCGCTCGAAAGCGTCGGGGTCGGTGTAGCGCTGGGAGAAGTGCGTCAGCACGAGGTGCCGTACGTGCGACTCCTTCGCCACCCGGGCCGCCTGGCCGGCGGTGAGGTGGCCGTGGTCGGCGGCGAGCCGGCTGTCCTCGTCGAGGAACGTCGACTCGATCACCAGCATGTCGCATCCCTCGGCAAGGGCGAACGCGCCCTCGCAGAGCCGGGTGTCCATGACGAAGGCGAAGCGCTGTCCGCGTCGGGTCTCGGAGACCTCTTCCAGCGGGATGCCGCGCAGGGCCCCGTCCTTCTGGATCCGCCCGACGTCGGGCCCGCCGATGCCGTGCTCGGCGAGCTTCGCGGGCAGCATGCGCAGCCTGTCCGGCTCGGTGAGGCGGTATCCGTAGGACTCGACCGGGTGCGAGAGCCGGTGGCTGTCTAGGGTGTACGAACCCGTGGTGACGAGCACCCCGTCGGCGGCGACCGGAGCCTCGGTCAGCTCCACCGACTCGCGGTAGGCGGTCGCGTACCGCAGCCGGTCGAAGAAGCGCTGTCCGCTCGCCGGGTAGTGGACGGTGACGGGATGCGGCACCTGGTCGAGGTTGATCCGCTGGATCACGCCCGCCAGGCCCAGCGAGTGGTCGCCGTGGAAGTGCGTGACGCAGATCCGGTCGATGTCGTGCGCGGCGACGCCCGCCCGCAGCATCTGGCGCTGGGTCCCCTCGCCCGGGTCGAAGAGGATGCCTTCGCCGTCCCAGCGCAGCAGATAGCCGTTGTGGTTGCGGTGACGGGTCGGCACCTGGCTGGCGGTGCCGAGGATGACGAGTTCTCGTACGGACACGGGTGGCGGCCTGCCTAGGGTCTTTCGTCCGGACCGGGCTGGATCAGGCCCGGTCAGGCGGGGATTCAGGGAGCGGGTTACGGCGTCGGGCGTCGCGGGGCGGGTTACGGCGTCGGGCGTCGCGGCGCGGGTTACGGCGTCGGGCGTCGCGGCGCGGGTTACGGCGTCGGGCGTCGCGGCGCGGGTTACGGCGTCGGGCGTCGCGGCGCGGGTTACGGCGTCGGGCGTCGCGGCGCGGGTTACGGCGTCGGGCGTCGCGGCGCGGGTTACGGCGTCGGGCGTCGCGGGGCGGAGCAGGTGGGCCGTCGGGGCCCGCCTTGCCCGGGCTAGGCCGACAAGCCCGGGAAGGCAGTCACGCCGGCCGGGGCGAGGCCGCGAGGTGCGGCACCGGCGCGCGCGGGCCCGGCATGATCTGGATGAGGGGCCCTTATCCGGGGGGCCACTGCATCCCGCGCCCGCCCAGGACGTGGGCGTGCGCGTGGAAGACGGTCTGTCCGGCGCCCGCACCGGTGTTGAGCACGATGCGGTAGCCGCTCTCGGTGAGCTTCTCGTCCGCGGCGACCAGGCCCGCCTCGCGCAGCACGTCGGCGGCGGCCTGCGGTTCGGCGGCGGCGAGTGCGGCGGCGTCCGGGTAGTGCGCCTTGGGGATGACCAGGACGTGGGTCGGGGCCTGAGGGTTTATGTCGCGGAATGCGACGGTCGTCTCGCTCTCGCGGACGATGGTCGCCGGGATGTCACCTTTAACGATCTTGCAGAACAGGCAGTCGGTCTGCGGCTCTCCCGCCATGGCCCGGCCTCCTCGGTCGTTCGGTCCTCGTGGTCAGTACACCGGCATGCTATCGGGCCGGGGCGACGCGACGGCCTTCAGCTCCAGCGCCCGGTGCGTCCCATCAGCAGGGCCGCCGCGGCCGTCCCCGCGGTCGAGGTGCGCAGCACACTGGGGCCGAGCCGGTACGGGGGCGCTCCCGCCTCGGCGAAGGCGGCCAGCTCCTGGGGCGAGACCCCGCCTTCCGGGCCCACGACCAGCACGATCGAGCCGTGAGAAGGGAGTTGGACGGTGGCGAGCGGCTCGCTGCCGCTGTCGCGGTCCTCGTGCAGGACGCCCGCGAAGTCCGCCCCGGCCAGCAGGGCCGCGACCTGCTTGGTCGTCATGGCCTCGGCCACCTCGGGGAAGCGCACCCGGCGCGACTGCTTGCCCGCCTCGCGCGCGGTGCTGCGCCACTTGGCCAGGGACTTCAGTCCGCGGTCGCCCTTCCACTGCGTGATGCAGCGCGCGGCCTGCCAGGGCACGATCGCGTCGACACCCGTCTCGGTCATCGTCTCCACGGCGAGCTCACCGCGGTCGCCCTTGGGCAGCGCCTGGACGACGGTGAGGTGCGGGGTGGGCACGGGCTCCTCGTGGACGTTCTCCAGGCCGGTGACCACGAGCCGGTCCTTGCCCTCGGCCGCCCGTACGACGCCTTCCGCCCAGCGGCCCCGGCCGTCGGTCAGGACGACGTCCTCCCCCTGGTTGAGCCGCTTCACGGACACGGCGTGCCGTCCCTCGGGGCCGTCCAGGACGAACTCCTGCCCGCCGGGCAGCTGTTCGACGACGAAGACCGGTGCCGTCACTGGGCACTCCTCACACTCACTGCCGCACGTGCGGCTTCCATTTCGGCGGCGAGCACACCCACGAGCTCACCGGCGGGCAGCTCGCGCGCCAGCCGGTGCCCCTGGCCCGCCCACAGGGCCATGCCCTGTGCGTCCTCGGTACGGGCGGCGGCCTTGCGCAGCCCGCTGGTCAGCTGGTGCACCTGCGGGTAGGCGGCGGGGGCGTACGGGCCGTGTTCCCGTACGAACCGGTTGACCAGCCCGCGTGCGGGGCGGCCGGAGAAGGCCCGGGTCAGGGTGGTCGTCACGAACAGCGGGTTGGTCAGGGCCTGCTTGTGCAGCGGGTGCGCCCCCGACTCGGGGCACGGGAGGAACGCCGTACCGAGCTGGGCCGCGTCGGCCCCGGCCGCCAGGACGGCCGTGATCTGGGAGCCGCGCATCAGCCCTCCGGCCGCGACGACCGGCAGCTGTACGGACTCACGGATCTCGGCGAGCAGGGAGAGCAGTCCGGTGCCGGCGAGGCCGGCCTGGGGGTCGTCGCGGTGCGTGGACTGATGTCCGCCCGCCTCGCCGCCCTGGACGCAGAGGGCGGCGGCTCCCGCCCACCGGGCGTTCCGCGCCTCCTGCGGCGAGGTGACCGTGACCACGGTGAGCGTGCCGGCCGCGGCGAACGCGTCGAGCACCTCTCGGGCGGGGCAGCCGAAGGTGAAGGAGACCACGGGTACGGGATCGTCCAGCAGGATCGCGACCTTGGCCTCGTAGCCGTCGTCGCCGCTGGAGTCCGTGTCGCCGAGAGGGGTCTCGTACCAGGAGGCCTCACCGGCCAGCTGGTGGCGGTAGACCTCGACGGCGGCGGGGTCGGCGACCAGCGGCTGCGGCATGAAGAGGTTGACGCCGAAGGGTCCGCCGGTCAGCCTCCGGAGCTGCTTGACCTCGTTGTACATCCCGTCCGCCGTCTTGTACCCGGCGGCCAGGAAACCGATCCCGCCCGCCTCGGTGACGGCGGCGGCCAGCTCCGGGCGTGACACACCGCCCGCCATGGGGGCCTGCACGATCGGATACCGGAAGAGATCGGTCAGCGCCAAGGACATGACCGCATCGTGCCACGTCCACCGGATCGTGCCGAATCAGCCCTTTCACACGGCGCACGGGCGGCCGCGCACACAGCACCGCCCGCCGGTACGGGACCGGCGGGCGGTGCGGTGACAAGGGTTCAGCGGCCGTTGAAGGCGTCCTTCAGGCGGGAGAAGAGTCCCTGCTGTCCCGGCTGGAACTGGCCGGTGGGCCGCTCCTCGCCGCGCAGCTTGGCCAGCTCCCGCAGGAGGCGCTCCTGCTCGGGGTCCATCTTCGTCGGGGTCATGACCTCGACGTGCACGATCAGGTCACCGCGCCCGCCGCCACGCAGATGCGTGATGCCGCGCCCGTGCAGCGGGACCGACTGGCCGGACTGGGTGCCCGGCCTGATGTCGATCTCCTCCAGACCGTCGAGTGTCTCCAGCGGCACCTGTGTGCCGAGCGCCGCAGCCGTCATCGGGATGGTGACCGTGCAGTGCAGGTCGTCGCCGCGCCGCTGGAACACGGCGTGGGAGACCTCGTGGATCTCGACGTACAGATCGCCGGCGGGGCCGCCGCCGGGGCCGACCTCGCCTTCGCCCGCGAGCTGGATCCGGGTGCCGTTGTCGACACCTGCGGGGATCTTCACGGTGAGGGTGCGCCGCGAGCGGATGCGGCCGTCACCGGCGCACTCGGGGCACGGGGTCGGGACGACCGTGCCGAAGCCCTGGCACTGCGGGCAGGGCCGTGAGGTCATGACCTGGCCCAGGAAGGACCTGGTGACCTGGGAGACCTCGCCACGGCCGCGGCACATGTCGCAGGTCTGCGCGGAGGTGCCGGGTGCGGCGCCCTCGCCACTGCAGGTCGTACAGACGACCGCCGTGTCGACCTGGATGTCCTTGGTCGTGCCGAAGGCCGCCTCGTTGAGGTCGATCTCCAGCCGGATCATGGCGTCCTGGCCGCGCCTGGTCCGCGAACGGGGCCCGCGCTGGGCGGCGTTGCCGAAGAACGCGTCCATGATGTCGCTGAAGTTGCCGAAGCCGCCGGCACCGAAGCCACCGGCACCCCCGCCACCGCCGGAGGCGGACAGCGGGTCGCCGCCGAGGTCGTAGACCTGCTTCTTCTGCGGGTCCGACAGCACCTCGTAAGCGGCGTTGATCTCCTTGAACCGCTCCTGGGTCTTCGGGTCCGGGTTGACATCCGGGTGCAGCTCGCGTGCGAGCCGACGGAATGCCTTCTTGATCTCGTCCTGAGATGCGTCGCGGCGCACGCCGAGTACGGCGTAGTAGTCCGTGGCCACTTACGACTCCGCCAGGATCTGTCCGACGTAACGTGCCACTGCGCGTACCGCTCCCATCGTTCCGGGGTAGTCCATGCGGGTCGGTCCGACCACGCCGAGTTTGGCGACTGCCTCGTCGCCCGAACCGTAGCCGACCGCGACGACGGACGTGGCGTTGAGGCCCTCGTGGGCGTTCTCGTGCCCGATCCGTACGGTCATGCCCGAATCCGTTGCCTCACCGAGCAGCTTCAGCAGCACTACCTGCTCCTCCAATGCCTCCAGCACCGGCCGGATCATCACAGGGAAGTCGTGCCCGAAACGGGTGAGGTTGGAGGTGCCGCCGATGATCAGCCGCTCCTCCGTCTCTTCGACCAGTGTCTCGAGAAGAACGGAGAGCACCGTCGAAACGGTTCCCCGGTCCTCGTTCTCGAATGACTCCGGCAGGTCCTGCACCAGTTGCGGGACATCCGCAAAGCGTCTTCCGACGACCCGGCTGTTGAGCCGGGCCCGCAGATCGGCCAGTGACGTGTCACCGAAGGGTGCAGGGCAATCGATCATACGCTGCTCGACCCGGCCCGTGTCCGTGATCAGGACGAGCATCAGCCGGGCGGGAGCCAGCGACAGCAGCTCCACGTGCCGGACCGTCGACCGGGTCAGCGAGGGGTACTGCACGACGGCGACCTGTCTGGTCAGCTGCGCGAGCAGCCGGACCGTGCGGCCCACGACGTCGTCGAGGTCGACCGCGCCGTCGAGGAAATTCTGAATGGCCCGGCGCTCCGGCGACGACAAGGGCTTCACGCCCGCAAGCTTGTCGACGAAGAGCCGGTAGCCCTTGTCCGTCGGAATGCGCCCCGCACTGGTGTGCGGCTGGGCGATGAAGCCCTCGTCCTCCAGCACGGCCATGTCGTTGCGGACGGTAGCCGGGGAGACCCCAAGGCTGTGCCGCTCCGTGAGCGCCTTGGAGCCGACGGGCTCCTCGGTGCCGACATAGTCCTGGACGATGGCGCGCAGCACTTCGAGTCTGCGTTCGCTGAGCACCGCGCACACCTCCAGCTGTGGTTCTTCGGCTTCTGCCTGGCACTCTGTGCGTTCGAGTGCCAGCAATCCCCCCGGTCAGTGTACGGGGGCGAGGTGGGGCCGGGGCAAGGGCGACCGGCCACGCCGTCATGGGACTGCGCAGGTCGTTGCCGATAGCGTCGTCGCATGGACGTCTCTTGGGAAGAGTTCGGCTGGGAGCGGTTGGGCAACGGTACGGGGCGGCGGCGCCTCCCCGTCTGGGACGCGACCGCCGCGCTGGTGGCCGGGGCCGACGGTGTGCTGCTCTACGACACCGGTTCGACGCTCCGGGAGGGCGTCGAACTGCGGACCCAGGCCGAGGGCCTGCTGGGCCGGAGGGTGACGCATATCGCACTGAGCCATCCGCACTTCGACCACGTACTGGGCACGGCGGCGTTCTCCGGGGCGGAGGTCTACGGAGCGGTCGGCACGGCGGAACTGCTGGGCCGGGGCGAGGAGCTGCGCGCGGACGCGCTGCGGCACGGGATGAGCGAGGCGGACGCCACCGCGGCCACCGACGCCCTGGTGGCCCCGCGGCATCAGGTGAGCGGTGAGTGGACGCTCGATCTCGGCGGCGGGCTCCAGGTCCTGCTGGCCAATGTGGGCCCCGGGCACAGCGGTCACGACCTGGCGGTGCTGGTACCGGGCTCCCCCGTCGTGGTGCTCTGCGGCGACCTGGTCGAGGAGTCGGGCGAACCCCAGGCCGGCGGGGACGCCGTCCCCACGCACTGGCCGGCCGCTCTGGACCGGCTGCTGGAGCTGGGCGGCGAGGACGCGCTGTACGTACCGGGCCACGGGGCGGTCGTGGACGCGGCGTTCGTACGGGCGCAGCGTGATCAACTGGCCGATCGCTTCGGCGTGTCGTGAACGGCCGCCCGTTTATCGTCGTGCCATGCGCAGCTACCAGCCGGACCTGACTCCGCCGTGGAAGAAGTCCGCCCCCGCCCCCGAGGTGCCCGCAGAGCCCGATCTGGTCGTCGAGGAGGCCGTCAGCGGCTTCTGCGGCGCGGTGATCCGGTGCGAGAAGACGGCCCAGGGGCCGACGGTCACGCTGGAGGACCGCTTCGGCAAGCACCGGGTCTTCCCCATGGAGCCGCGAGGCTTCCTGCTGGAGGGGAAGGTGGTCACGCTCGTACGTCCGTCGACCGGCGGCCCGGTCCGCCCGGCGCGGACCGCGTCCGGTTCGGTGGCGGTCCCCGGGGCACGGGCACGGGTGGCGCGCGCGGGCCGGATCTATGTGGAGGGGCGTCACGACGCCGAGCTCGTGGAGCGGGTCTGGGGCGACGACCTGCGCATCGAGGGCGTGGTGGTGGAGTACCTGGAGGGCGTCGACGACCTCCCGGCGATCGTGCGGGAGTTCGCACCGGGCCCGGACGCCCGGCTCGGTGTCCTGGTCGACCACCTGGTGCCCGGTTCCAAGGAGTCCCGGATCGCCGGGCAGGTCACCGACGCGCACGTGCTGGTGGTGGGGCACCCGTACATCGATGTCTGGGAGGCCGTGAAACCGTCCTCCGTGGGCATCCCAGGGTGGCCTGAGGTACCGCGCGGCCAGGACTGGAAGACGGGCGTCTGCCGCGCCCTGGGATGGCCGGAGAACACGGGCGCGGCCTGGCAGCACATTCTTTCCAAGGTCGTCTCGTACAAGGACCTGGAGCCGCAACTACTGGGCCGCGTAGAGGAATTGATCGACTTCGTCACTCTTCCCGAATGATGCCGCCGGGCCGTTGAGAAGGATCCGGTACCGATCCCCCTGAACACCTGCGCCGCACACGCACCGTCCGTTATTGAGGGATGACTGCAGGGCCGGACGCAGGGGGAGGCACGGGGGCGGATGACACGCGAAGTGTGGCGGGACAGTGCGGAGAACGAGGCGGCCTCCGCCGTCTTCCACCTCATGCAGCAGCTCATCGACCGGTACCGGGTCAACCGGCCGGTGATGCCGCTGGTGGTTGCGCAGGCCGAGGACGCTTCCGCCGGCCCGGAGATCGACGCCCGGGTCGAGCAGATCGTCCGCCAGGTCCACCGGGCGAACCAGCTGCGCCGGGTCCCGGTGAAGCTGCTCGACGGCGACGGTGCCACCCCGTACGAAGCGGCGCTCTCCATGGTCCGCACCCTCACCGAGCGGCCCTGGGAGACCCGGGGCACCTCGCAGTACAAGCCCTTCACCTTTCCCCGCTCCCGGCTGCTCGCCGCCATCGAGCAGGCGACCGGGACGGTCGTGGCACAGCCGGACCGGGGCTCGGCCCGTGATCGCGACGAACGGATCCTGGAGCAGCTGGGCAGCCTGCGCTGGCGGGCGAGCCGGTCGGGAGGCAACAGCTGGTGGGACTCGCTGCGCGCCTCGGTCCGTCCGGAGACCTTCCTGGGCGCCGTCTTCATCGCCGTGCTCAGCGTGCTGCTGGGCGAGATCGGCTGGGTACTGACCGCCCTGGTGGCGGCCGCGGCCCTGGCCGGTCTGGCGGTCGTACGGCTGATGACGAGGGCGGCGCCGCCGCTGCTGTGGCTGCGCGGGGCCAGCAGGTGGCTCGCGACCACGTCGTCACTCGCCGCGTCGAGCACCGCCTATCCGTCCGACGGCTGGTCCCGTTTCTCCCCCAGCGGTTCGTGGCGGGTGATCAGGGCGCGGGCCGCGGCCGTCGCGGAGCGGGTGGCCGACGCGGGCGCGGGCGACGAGCACGCGCGCCAGTTCCACCTCGAGCTGCGGGTCCAGGCGCTGCTGGAGGACCTGCTGGACAGCTACCGGGCGCACGCCCTGGACTGGCGGCGCTGCAAGCGCACCGTCCCGCCGGTGGTGTTCCTGCCGACGGCCACCCAGGACAACGGCGGCATCCTGCTGATCAACGCCATCAACAACGTGCGCTCCCGGCGCAGCGAGGTGGACCCGCTGCTGCTCCTGGCCTCCCTGCCGGCCGACCGGATCATGCGGCACACCCCGCCGTTGCCCCCGGAGCCGCCGGCGAACAGCAGCGCCAGTTCGGGCGCCCGGGCCCGTTACGAGACCTGGGTCGAGGACCTGAGTGTCGGCCAGGCCCCGGCGGCGGCCGTGAGGCTGGCCTGGGTGCTGCGGCTGCCCCTCCCCACCGAGCAGCTGACCCACGAGCACGCCCACGTCCAGCTCGTCACCCACCGGGTCCGCCGGACCTGGGCCTGGTGGGTGATGTCGGGGAGGACCGTCACCCTGGTGCTGGTCGGCGCGCTGCTGGGGACCTTCCTGTGGAGCGAGCAGTGGAAGGAGACGTACTGCTACGGCCCGCTCGTCGGCCGCAGCACAGACGCGGTCAGACTGGCCGGCCCCGGCGGCGCCAAGGAGTGCGTCGGGGTGGCGACGGCCTCCGAGGTGCGCTTCGCCGCCGGCAACACCCTGCAGCTGAACGGAGTGGGCAAGGGCATCACCTTCGAGCGGATCGAACAGGCGATACGGGAGCAGAACGCCGGCATCGGAGCGGACGAACCGCATGTCACCGTCGTCTACGCGGGCCCGCTCACCGGCACCGACAAGAACAGGGAGGACACCCGCAAGGGCCTGGAGGAGCTGACCGGCGTCTACCTCCATCAGCGGTTCGTGAACGACACGGCGAATCGTTCGGTCAAGCTCCGGGTCCTGACCGCCAACGGGGGCCAGGACATGCTGCGGCAGACGACGGCGGTGAGGAAGATCATCGAGGTCGCCCGGCGGGACCCCACCGTCGTCGGAGTGGTGGGCCTCGGCCGCAACACCACGGAGAGCGCGACGGCCACCGGGCTGCTCCAGCGCGCCGGACTGCCACTGGTGGACACCACGAACTCCGGCAGCGACCTGGCACGCGAGTACCCGAACTACTTCGGTCTCGCCGCGACCGACGAGGAGCAGGCGGATGCCGTCGGGCTGATCGCCGGCCAGCTGGCGGACCGCCTGGACGATCCGCAGGGTGTCGTCCTGTCCAGGAAGGTGGGCAACGAGGACAAGGACCGCTACACCACCGAACAGCGCAGGGTAGGTCTGCGGATGCTGAAGGAATCCGGCTTCGCCGTGGCCGCCGACACCCAGTACTCCTTGTCCAAGGACGGCGGCTCCGCCAATCTCGACGCGCCCCTGCACGCGATCTGCGGGGCGGAGCACGTGCCCGACGCCCTGTACTTCGCCGGCCGGGTCGAGGACGTCAACACGCTGATGTCCGGCCTCGGACAGACGGCAGGCTGCTCGGACAAGGCCATCACGGTCTTCACCGGCGACGACCTGACCAAAGCGCGCTTCGACGACTCGACGAAGCTCGCGGACAAGGTCACCCTCTACTACGGCGCGCTCGCGCCCATGAGCCGGGGCGGCGGCCGGGGGTTCTACGAGGACTCCCGCAAGACGCTCGAATCGCTGCTCCCCGAAGGCCAGCGGCTGGCGGCGCTGCCGAGGGAGCGCCCGTACGAGGACAGACTGTTCGCCAGCGGTCAGACGGTCCTCTCCTACCAGGCCACAGCCGTCCTCTACGCGGCCGCGACGCGCAGCGACACCCCGCAGAGCGCGGCGGAGACCTGGGCGACGCTCTACTCGGTGGCCCTGCACGACATGCCGACCGGGACCATCACCTTCCGGGGCACGATTCCCTACACGGACCAGAAGGTGCACGGCGTGAACGTCGTCGAGGTCACGCGTCCGGGACCGGACGCGCAGAGCCGCATCGTGTGCGGCCGGGCCGCGGGTGACCTGGAACCGCTCACCCGTGCGGACTGCCGGGTGGCGTAGGGGCTCTCCGGAGCCCGCAGGACCCTCGCGCGACGGGGCGGGCAGGGGCTGGTCCGGGGCGGGCTTCGGGGAGGGGCCCGGGCCGGCTCGGCGGGCCCGGGGCGCCCCTCGGCGAGGGCGCCCCGTGCCGCGTGCGGTCCCTCGGTAGCGTGCGGTCCCTCGGCGGCGTGCGGTTCCTCAGTGGCGTGCGGTTCCTCGGTGGCGTGCGGTTCCTCGGTGGCGTGCGGTTCCTCAGTCCACCAGGTCCCGCACCACCGCGTCGGCCAGCAGCCGGCCGCGCAGTGTGAGGACTGCCCGGCCCTCGGCATACGGTCCGGGCTCCAGCAGTCCGTCCGCCACCGCGCGGCCGGCCGCCGCCAGGCCCGCGGGGGCGAGCAGTGACAGCGGGCAGCCCTCGACGAGACGCAGCTCCAGCAGGATGCGCTCGACCCGCCGGTCCTCGTCTGCGAGCACCTCACGGCCGGCTCCGGGCGATCGGCCCTCGGCCAGGGCCTGCGCGTAGGCCCCGGGATGCTTGACGTTCCACCAGCGCACCCCGCCGACGTGGCTATGGGCCCCCGGCCCGGCGCCCCACCAGTCGGCCCCGCGCCAGTACAGCTCGTTGTGCAGGCAGCGGCCCTCGGGGGTGCGGGACCAGTTCGACACCTCGTACCAGGAGAAACCCGCCGCCGCCATCGCCTCGTCGGCGATCAGATAGCGGTCGGCGTGGACGTCGTCGTCCGTCATGGGAACCTCGCCGCGGCGGATGCGCCGGGCCAGCTGCGTACCTTCCTCGACGATCAGCGCGTACGCCGACACGTGGTCGGGCCCGGCGCCGATCGCAGCGTCCAGGGAGGCACGCCAGTCGTCGTCGGACTCGCCGGGGGTCCCGTAGATCAGGTCGAGGTTGACGTGCTCGAAGCCGGCCGCACGGGCTTCGGCCACACAGGCCTCGGGCCGACCGGGCGTGTGGGTGCGGTCCAGGACCTTCAGGACGTGCTGCCGGGCGCTCTGCATGCCGAAGGAGACCCGGTTGAAGCCGCCTTCCCGCAGCGCCGCCAGATACGCCGGGTCGACGGATTCCGGGTTGGCCTCGGTGGTGATCTCGGCGTCCTCCGCCAGCCCGAACTCCTCACGGATCGCCGCGAGCATCCGGACGAGGTCCGCGGCGGGCAGCAGTGTCGGCGTACCGCCGCCGACGAAGACCGTCCGGACCGGGCGGGGGTCGTCGCCCAGGACCTTGCGGGCCTGGCGGACCTCCTCGACCAGATGGGCCGCGTAGTTGTCCCGGGACGCCAGGGCGCCACCGGAACCGCGCAGCTCGGTCGCGGTGTAGGTGTTGAAGTCGCAGTAGCCGCAGCGGGTGGCGCAGTAGGGCACGTGCAGGTAGAAGCCGAGCGGCCGGTCGGCGGCGCCTTCCAGGGCATGGCGGGGCAGTGCCCCGTCGTCGGGCACGGGTTCACCATCGGGCAGTACGGAAGGCATACCGTCCATTGTCACTCGCCGACGGAGCTGCCCCGCACATCCGCCCGTCCGTCGACCTGGATCACGAGCATGGCCAGGTCGTCGTCGGGCGGGCGCTCGGCGAAGGCGTGGACGGCCCGCTTGATGCGGTCGGCTATCCCGGCGGCCGGAAGCCCCGCACAGCCGGCCAGTACCTGTGCGAGGCCGTCACCGTCGTCGAACATCAGCCGCCCTGAGCGCCGCTCCGTCACGCCGTCCGTGACACAGAGAAGGCTGTCGCCGGGTGCCAGGTCGAAGCTCTGACTGCCGTAGGCCACGTCCTCGACGACTCCGAGCAGCACCTGCGGTTCGGCGGCCGGGCGTACGGAGCCGTCGGGACGCAGGAGCAGCGGGAGCGGATGGCCCGCGCTGGCCACGGTGCAGCGCACCCCGCCGCCGGGCAGCGGGACGAGGTCGCCGTACAGCAGGGACAGGAAGCGGGACTGGGAGCCGTCCTGCATCTGGTCACCGCCCTGGATCTGCTGGCCGCCGGCCGCGGCGACCATGAGGGCGGCGGCCTCGGCCGCCTCCATGGCATCGTCCAGGAGGAGCCTGTTGAGCCGGTCGAGGACCTCGCCGACGCGGAAGCCCTCCCGGGACAGCAGCCGCAGCCAGGGCCGGGCGAGGCCGGTGACGACGGCGGCTTCGGGCCCGCTGCCCTGGACGTCTCCGAGCACGAAGCACCAGCGGCCGCCTGGGCACGGGAAGAGGTCGTAGAAGTCGCCGCCGACGACACCGTCGTCCCCGGGCTCGTACACGAGCGCGCTGGTGACTCCGGGTATCTCGGCGACCTTGCTGGGCAGCAGGCCGCGCTGAAGGATGCGGCTGATGGTGGCCTGGCGCGTGTAGGCGCGAGCGGCGCCCACTGCCAGGCCGACCCGGCGTACGAAGTCCGCGAGGAGGGCTGCGACCGCGTCGGGGATGTGGTCGGTGCCTTCGCGGCCCACGAGGACGGCGCCGAGCGTGCGTCCGCCCGAGATGATGCGGTGGGCGAGCGCGGCCCCTGTGCCGTCCCCGCGCGCCGCTGCGGCCCCTCCGGGCCACGGCATGGGGACGGGGCCGGTGCCGACGCTTCCGGGTAGGCGGAGCGGCTCCTTCTCCAGTGCGGGGCGCAGCAGCTCGGTGCGCGCCTCGTCGCGGTGCCACACCCCGGCGAGACGGGGTGCGGCCGCCGGGCCGCCGCCCTCGCTCTCCAGCCATATGGCGCACCAGTCGGCGAGCCTGGGCACCAGGAGCGGTCCCGCTGTCGAGGCCACCAGGTCCTCGTCGAGCTGGCCCGCGAGGAGGCCGGAGGCCTCGGCGAGGAAGGAGAGCCCACCGCGGCCGGCCCAGCCCGCGTCGTCGCGCACCGCGTACCCGGGCGCCGGGGTCGGGGCCCCGCCGGGCAGCGGACGGCGTCTGCGGGGTGCCAGGTCGGCAGCCGGGGCGTCGGGCATTCCGTAGCGGTCGTCGCCGGGGAGACGGGCCCAGACGGTCTTGAGCCCGGTGCGGTAGGTGATGCCCCAGGATTCGGCGAGGGTGGCGACGAGCTGAAGCCCTCGGCCGTACTCGGCTGGGTCCGGGCGCTCGCCCTGGCCGTCGCGCACCGACCGGGCGGGATGGTGGTCGGTGATCTCCAGCACCAGCGCCGCCGGCTCGGGGCCCGCCGAGTCCTCCAGTCTGAGAAGCAGCTCGACCGTCGTCCCGGCGTGCACGACCGCGTTGGTGACCAGTTCGCTGGCCACGGTCAGCGCGTCGTCGGTGAGCCGTTCGCCGAACTCACCGGTGGAGGGCAGACCGCCACCGGTCCAGTCGGTGAGCGCCGCCCGGACGAATCTGCGGGCCGCGGCCGAGGCCTGCGGGATTCCGGGCAGGCTGGTCCGGACGACCGGACGCGGATCGTCGCCCTGACCTGCGATGACGGTACCGGGACGCTGAGCGATGTCCCGCTGCAAGGGAATGGGACCCACGGTGCGGCTCCTGACGGTCTCGCGAAACGCCGCTGACATATCCCGACAGAGTGACAGACCGGGCGCGCCCATAAGCGCCGAGTGACGGAAGTCGCCGGAGCCGGACAGAAACCGAGCGGGGCCGGCGTGCGCTCGCGCACCCACCGGCCCCGCTCCGACGTCTTCGCCGGCTGTCACGCCTCGCGGGAGCCCGCGTACATGTCGTCGATGAGGTGCTTGTACTCGCGCTCGACGACGGGCCGCTTCAGCTTGAGGCTGGGAGTCAGCTCACCGTGCTCGATGTCGAGGTCGCGCGGCAGCAGCCGGAACTTCTTGATGGTCTGCCAGCGCTGCAGACCCTCGTTGAGCCGCTGCACATAGCCCTGGATGAGCTCCACGGCCTGCGGCGACGCCACCACGTCGGCGTACGGCTTGCCGCCGAGCCCGTTCTCCTCGGCCCAGCCGAGGATGGTCGGCTCGTCCAGCGCGATGAGGGCGGTGCAGAAGTTACGGTCCGCGCCGTGCACCAGGATGTTGGATACGAACGGGCACACCGCCTTGAACTGCCCCTCGACCTCCGCAGGGGCGATGTACTTGCCGCCGGACGTCTTGATCAGGTCCTTCTTGCGGTCCGTGATCCGCAGGTAGCCGTCCTGGGAGAGCTCGCCGATGTCACCGGTGTGGAACCAGCCGTCGGACTCCAGCACCTCGGCGGTCTTCTCGGGCAGCCGGTGGTAGCCCTCCATCAGACCGGGGCCGCGCAGCAGGATCTCGCCGTCGTCCGCGATCCGCACCTCTGTGCCGGGGAGCGGCTTTCCGACGGTGCCGGTGCGGTAGGCCTCGCCCGGGTTGACGAAGGACGCGGCACTGGACTCGGTCAGCCCGTAGCCCTCCAGGATGTGGATGCCGGCCCCGGAGAAGAAGAGCCCGATGTCGGGGGCGAGGGCGGCCGAGCCGGAGACGCAGGCGCGCAGCCGTCCGCCGAAGGCCTCACGGATCTTCGCGAAGACGAGGGTGTCGGCGACCTTGTGCTTGGCGCCGAGCGCGAACGGCACCGAGGCCTTGCCGGTGCGCCGGAAGTTGTCCTGCGACACCGTGGCGTACTCGCGGGCGACACCGGCCGCCCACTGGAAGATCTTGAACTTGGCGCCGCCGCCGGCCCGTGCCTTGGCCGCGACTCCGTTGTAGACCTTCTCGAAGATGCGGGGAACGGCCGCCATGTAGGTCGGCTGGACCACCGGAAGGTTCTCGATGATCTTGTCGACCCGGCCGTCGACGGCCGTGACGTGCCCGACCTCGATCTGGCCGGACGTGAGTACCTTGCCGAAGACGTGCGCGAGCGGCAGCCACAGGTACTGGACGTCGCCCTCGGTGATCAGGCCGGTCGCCACCGTCGCCTTGGCCATGTACGACCAGTTGTCGTGCGGCAGCCGTACGCCCTTGGGGCGGCCTGTGGTGCCCGAGGTGTAGATGAGCGTCGCCAGCTGGTCCGGGGTGATGGCGGCGACCCGGTCGGTGACGGCGTCCGGGTTCTTCACCAGGTGTTCGGCGCCCCTGGCCTCGAGATCCGCGAGGGTGATGACCCAGCCCTCGGGGTCGCCGTCCGCGGACTCGGCGCCGGCCGGATCGATGACCACGACATGCGCCAGCTCGGGCAGCTCGGCCCTGTTCTCCCTGGCCTTCGCCAGCTGGGCGGCGTCCTCGGCGATCAGGACGCGGCTGTCGGAGTCGGCCAGGATGAAGGCGGACTCCTCGGTGTTGGTGGAGGGATAGATCGTGGTGGTCGCCGCACCGGCGCACATCACGCCGAGGTCGGCGAGAATCCATTCGACACGGGTGGAGGAGGCGAGCGCGACACGCTCCTCGGGCAGGACGCCCAGAGAGATCAGGCCGGCCGCGATGGCGTGGACCCGTTCGGCGGCCTGCGCCCAGGTGAGCGACTTCCAGTCGTCCGGGCCCTGCCCCGACGCGGCCGGCACCGGGTAGCGGTACGCCTCCCCGTCCGGGGTGGCCGCCACGCGGTCGATGAAGAGAGTCGCCACGGAGGGCGGTCGGCTATCGATCAAGGTCTGTGTGTCGCTCACGACGTCCTCCGGGCCTGCGGCATTGCTACGACCGGTTCATGGGTGCTGCTGCTGTGTGTCCTGCTTCTCGTTCCCGCTCGGCCTGCTTGTTTAACTGGCGAGTAACTAACGGGTGGTGATCAGAGTAGAGCGCGCGGGACCGTCGCGTAAGGGGCAGCAGGCCGCCGCTTGATAACGAACCGGGCCCCTGTGCGGCGGACGTCCGCCGCACAGGGGCCCATCGGGCTGCTCCGGGGTACGCGGGAGGACGTACGCCCAGGTGGTCCCGGTCCGGACGGAGCCGGCGCTACTTCTTGCCCTTGCTCTCGCCGGCCGAGTCGTCGGTCGACAGGACGGAGATGAACGCGTCCTGCGGCACCTCCACGTTGCCGACCATCTTCATCCGCTTCTTGCCTTCCTTCTGCTTCTCCAGCAGCTTCCGCTTACGGGAGATGTCACCGCCGTAGCACTTGGCGAGGACGTCCTTGCGGATGGCGCGGACGGTCTCACGGGCGATGACGCGGGAGCCGATGGCCGCCTGGATCGGCACCTCGAAGTTCTGCCGGGGGATGAGCTTCTGCAGCTTGGCGACGAGCCGGACGCCGTACGCGTACGCCGCGTCCTTGTGCGTGACGGCGGAGAAGGCGTCGACCTTGTCGCCGTGCAGCAGGATGTCGACCTTGACGAGCTGTGCGGCCTGTTCCCCCGTGGGCTCGTAGTCGAGCGAGGCGTAACCGCGGGTCTTGGACTTCAGCTGGTCGAAGAAGTCGAAGACGATCTCGGCGAGCGGCAGGGTGTAGCGGATCTCCACCCGGTCCTCGGAGAGGTAGTCCATGCCGAGCATGATGCCGCGCCGGCTCTGGCAGAGCTCCATGATCGCGCCGATGAACTCGCTGGGCGCCAGGACCGTGGCCCTCACGACCGGCTCGTGCACCTTGTCGATCTTGCCTTCGGGGAACTCGCTCGGGTTGGTGACGATGTGCTCGGCACCGTCCTCCATCTCGACGCGGTAGACCACGTTCGGGGCGGTGGCGATCAGCTCCAGACCGAACTCGCGCTCCAGGCGCTCGCGGATCACGTCGAGGTGCAGCAGGCCGAGGAAGCCCACGCGGAAGCCGAAGCCGAGCGCGGCCGAGGTCTCCGGCTCGTACACCAGGGCGGCGTCGTTGAGCTGGAGCTTGTCCAGGGCCTCGCGCAGGTCCGGGTAGTCGGAGCCGTCCAGGGGGTAGAGGCCCGAGAACACCATCGGCTTGGGGTCCTTGTAGCCGCCCAGCGCCTCGGTCGCCCCCTTGTGCAGGGAGGTGATGGTGTCACCGACCTTGGACTGCCGGACGTCCTTCACGCCGGTGATGATGTAGCCGACCTCGCCCACGCCGATGCCGTCGGCCGGGGTCATCTCCGGGGAGGAGACACCGATCTCCAGCAGCTCGTGGGTGGCGCCGGTCGACATCATCCGGATGCGCTCACGCTTGTTCAGCTGGCCGTCGACGACCCTGACGTAGGTGACGACACCGCGGTACGGGTCGTAGACCGAGTCGAAGATCATCGCGCGGGCGGCCGCGTCCGCCTGGCCGACCGGGGCCGGCACGTCCCGGACCACACGGTTGAGCAGGGCGTCCACACCGACACCGGTCTTCGCGGAGACCTTGAGCACGTCCTCGGGCTGGCATCCGATGAGGTTGGCCAGCTCCTCGGAGAACTTCTCGGGCTGCGCGGCGGGCAGGTCGATCTTGTTGAGCACCGGGACGATGGTGAGGTCGTTCTCCATCGCCAGGTAGAGGTTGGCCAGCGTCTGCGCCTCGATGCCCTGGGCGGCGTCCACCAGGAGGACGGTGCCCTCGCACGCGGCCAGGGACCGGGAGACCTCGTAGGTGAAGTCCACGTGACCCGGGGTGTCGATCATGTTGAGGACGTGGGTCGGGCCCTCGCCCTCACCGTCGGTGGGCGCCCAGGGCAGACGGACCGCCTGGGACTTGATGGTGATGCCGCGCTCGCGCTCGATATCCATCCGGTCGAGATACTGGGCGCGCATCTGCCGTTGGTCGACCACTCCCGTCAGCTGAAGCATCCGGTCGGCAAGAGTCGACTTGCCGTGGTCGATGTGCGCGATGATGCAGAAGTTGCGGATCAGCGCCGGGTCGGTACGGCTCGGCTCGGGCACGTTGGTAGGAGTCGCGGGCACGCAGGGTCCTGATTCTTGAGACGTCGGACGCCGTGTCTCGGGTCGATGTCGGGTCGGACGGATCGATACGTAGCCTCCATGCTCCCACGCCTGCGGGACCGGGACCGGTTTGGGCCGGTCCGAGGGTGACTGCTACCGTGGGCAGCTGTGCCTCGTGGCCCTCAGAAGCAGCGTGGCGCACATAGGAGATCCAACGAACCTGAAAAGGCTCTTTCGTGGCGAACATCAAGTCCCAGATCAAGCGGAACAAGACGAACGAGAAGGCGCGCCTGCGTAACAAGGCCGTCAAGTCCTCGCTCAAGACCTCGATCCGCAAGGCCCGTGAGGCTGCCGCTGCCGGCGACGTCGAGAAGGCCACTGTGGCCGTCCGTGACGCCTCCCGCCAGCTCGACAAGGCTGTCTCGAAGGGCGTCATCCACAAGAACGCCGCCGCCAACAAGAAGTCGGCGCTGGCTCTCAAGGTTGCCTCCCTCCAGGGCTGAGCTACTGATGTGATCGCCGGAACGGACTCAGCGGGCCCTCTCTCCCGCTCCTGACCGGCACCCGCGCCGCACACCGAACCTGCGTTCGCCACGCGGGTGCGGCGCACAAAGCGTTGACCGAAGGCCCCGGCCGCGTCCTCCCCAGGACGCCGGCCGGGGCCTTCGTGCTGCACTGCGGGCTGCGGGCTGCGGGCTGCGGGCTGCGGGCTGCGGGCTGCGGGCTGCGGGAGGGCAGCACTTGCTGGGGGTTGGGGTATTCCTGCCTGCCACCTGCGGGCGTTGCCTGCGGGCGGCTTCGTGCGGGCGCTTCCTGCGGGGCGCGGCCGTGGTGCGCATGGTTGCGGCGGGCGGCGGTGGCGTTGCGCATGGCGTGGTGGGCGGCGGTGCTGCTGGGATCCGGCGCCGAGTTCTGTGGTGCCGGAGCCCAGTGTTCGGGTTCGCTGGTGCGGGATTGGTGGTACGGGATTCGCTGGTGCGGGATTCGCTGGTGCGGCGGGCGGGCGGTCTCAGCGGCCGCCGGAACGTGCCGCGCGGGCGACAGCGACCACGGCCTTCTCCAGGGCGTACTCGGGGTCGTCCCCGCCGCCCTTGACGCCGGCGTCTGCCGCCGCGACCGCGATCAGCGCCGTCGCCACGCCGTCCGGTGTCCATCCGCGCATCTGCTGACGTACCCGGTCGATCTTCCAGGGCGGCATGCCGAGCTCCCTGGCCAGGTCCGCCGGGCGCCCGCCGCGGGCGGAGGAGAGCTTGCCGATCGCCCGGACGCCCTGCGCGAGGGCGCTGGTGATCAGCACGGGGGCGACACCCGTGGACAGCGACCATCGCAGAGCTTCCAGCGCTTCCGCCGCCCGGCCTTCGACCGCGCGGTCGGCGACGGTGAAGGAGGACGCCTCCGCCCGGCCCGTGTAGTAGCGGCCGACGACCGCCTCATCGATGGTGCCTTCGACATCCGCGGCCAGCTGCGAAACAGCACTCGCCAGCTCCCTCAGGTCGCTGCCGATGGAGTCGACGAGCGCCTGACAGGCCTCCGGGGTCGCGGAACGTCCGAGCGTCCGGAACTCCGCACGCACGAAGGACAGCCTCTCGGCCGGCTTGGTGGTCTTGGGACACGCCACCTCGCGCGCCCCCGCCTTCCGCACCGCGTCCAGCAGGCCCTTCCCCTTGGCCCCGCCCGCGTGCAGGAGCACGAGGGTGATCTCTTCGGCGGGGGCACCCAGATACGCCTTGACGTCCTTCACGGTGTCGGCGGAGAGATCCTGCGCGTTGCGCACGATCACCACTTTGCGCTCGGAGAAGAGCGAAGGGCTGGTGAGCTCCGCGAGCGTGCCGGGCTGCAATTGGTCCGAGGCGAGGTCGCGGACGTCCGTGTCGGCGTCGGACGCGCGGGCCGCAGCCACCACATGCTGCACCGCACGGTCCAGGAGCAGGTCCTCCTGGCCCACGGCGAGCGTGACGGGGGCGAGCGGGTCGTCGGTGGAATTACGTCTGGTGGCCATCGCGCTCCAGCATCCCACGCCCCTGTGACAGCGCTGCCGGGGCAGCCGCCCCGGCGGACCGCCGGTCCTGTCGTACCGGAGAATGTGCGGGTGAGCGATGTGAGACATGTGCTGGTACTGCCCGACCGAGACGCGGCCGAGGAAGTTGCCGGTGAGCTGCCCGACCGGTTCGGCGTGACCGAGGAACCGCAGCTCGTGCGGGACGCCCTGGCCGGCGAGGACGACGCCGAGGACGCCCAGTGGCTGGTGGTGGTCGAGGACCCGGCCGCACGGCTGGACTCCGCGGCGCTCGACGCGTTCGCCGCGGAGTACGAGGGGTGGCTGGAGGCGCCGTAGGGGCACAGCCGTACCGCGCCGGATGCAGACGTACTCGGGAACCCGGCACCGCGCGGGGCACGCTGTACCGCTCGGGCTCCCGGTACTGCGCGGGGCAGGCCGTACGCCGAGCAGTGTCAGCCCTTGGGGACGATCTGGATGTCCATCTCGATCTTGATGCTCGGGCCGACCACCGCGATTCCGCGCGCCAGCATCGTCTGCCAGGTGAGGGTGAAGTCCTCACGGTGCAGCTCGGTCGTCGCCCGGCAGGCGGCCCGGGTCTCGCCCTCCAGGCCGTTGCCCAGACCGAGGTACTGGGTGTCCAGCGTGACCGTGCGGCTCACACCGTGCAGGGTGAGCGCACCGGTGACGCCCCAGCGTGTGCCACCGCGGTGGACGAAGCGCTCGCTGTAGAACTCGAGGGTCGGATAGCGCTCGATGTCGAGGAAGTCGCCGGACCGTAGGTGGTCGTCCCGCATCTGGACGTTCGTGTCGATCGACGAGGCGTCGATGATCACGTGCATGGCGGAGTCCTCCATGCGGTCGGCGATCCGCACGGCACCGGCGAAGGTGTTGAACCTGCCGTGGATACGGGCCATACCGATATGGCGTGCCGTGAACCCGATCTGGGTGTGCGCAGGCTCGATCTCCCAGTCACCGGGATCGGGCAGCTGCGGAGGCTGAGCCACCTGGAGGGAGACGTCGCCGAGGTTCGCGTGGTCCCCCTGGCGCACGGTGACCGGCCCGTGGAACGGAGTGAAGCCCTCTGCCGTGACGCCCAGGCGGTAGTCGCCGGCCGGGACGGTGGCGACGACGTTTCCGAAGGGGTCGGTCTCTCCGCCGACGACCTTGCGGCCCCCGCTGTCGGTGACGACGAAATCGGCTTGCCGTACAGCCTCGGAGACCGGGTCCAGTACCCGGCAACTCAGCATTCCGGCGTTGAGCGGCACCGGGATCCCGACCGGGGCGTTGCTCTGTGCAGTGCCGGACTTCGCTCTGTTGCCTAGCCAACGGCCGAACATGCGCACGTACTCCCCAGGGGCGGTTCTCACCTCGGACCCTGACAGCCGGACGTCGTTGTCGGAGCAGCGGCCCGCCGACGAATATGCATTCGATCACCGTTGCGACGTTCGAGGCAAACGCAGCAGCTCAGAAGGGGTTGTACCGAGCTGTGCCCTGCTGTGCGTCGCTGTACGCAGGTGATAGCGAAGGTCCGTATTGATCGGAACCCGACACATGCCTGCCGCGCATGTCTCGCGATCCGTGCCGCACATGTCCCGTGGCCCAGGCGGACAGGTCAAGCGGTCCGTGCCGCTCGTCTCGGGGGGGGCGGAGTCGGACGTGTCGCGTGGTCCGGGTAGCACATGTCACAAGGCCGGAGTCGGGCGCACGGTGGGCAGGCGGGTGAGGGCCAGGCCGAAGTGGTCCTGGTAGGCGGCCAGCACCTCGGCGTCATCGCCCAACTCCGTTTCGTGCCGTTCACCTCGCACGGTCGTGATCAGAGTTCGGCCGCGGAGCGTCACCCGGCCGTCCCGCGTAGTCAGGGAACAGACAGGTGACCGGGTGAAATGGGAGTCCGGTGAAGTCCGGTGGTACCAGGAACCTGCCCGGAAGTCCGCCAGCACACGTGGACGCAGGTCCAGACGGAACTGCCGCGAGCCGTCGCGAAGCAGATCGCGGTCTCCTTGCGGCGCCTCCCTGAAGCGGAAGCTGCCGCAGGGATCGTCCTGTTCGGTGTGTGTGTCCAACTCGAGTGGATGCAGGGCGTGGTCGCCGAACCCGACATCGGCGAGCCACGGGCCCGTGTCGTCATCGGTCTCCACCCGCAGTGCGACGTGGTCGTACGGGATGCCGAGGCGTCCCTCGTCTCCGAAGACTCGTGCCTGAAGCAGGGCGACACGGAAGCCGAGTTCGCGCAGCAGCGCGGCGAAGGCACCGTTGAGTTCGTAGCAGAAGCCACCACGGTGATCCTTCACGATCTTGCCGACCAGCTTCTCCTCCTCCAGGACGATGTCCTCGGCAAGATGGATCGAGAGGTTCTCGAACGGCACGGTCCTGAGGTGACGGAGCTGCAACTCGCGTAGTGCCGCAGCATCGGCACGGGCGGGGCGTGCCGCACCGATGCGCTCCAGATAGGCGTCCACCCAGGCGGGGGCAGGCGCGGCCGACTGCTGCGATTCCTCGTTCATGTGGTGAGTCTGTCGCGGCGCATCGGGCGGCGCCACAAGCCCCTGGTCCTAGGACCGCCGTCGGATGCGGCGGCCACGGCCGATGGCTAGCGTGTGGGCCATGACGGAGCGAGAGCCGGCGCGGAGCCTGGAACAGCGCAAGCAGGACGCACTCGAACGTCTGGAGAAGGACGAGGACGTATGGGTGGCGACCGCCTCCCCCGACGGTGTGCCGTGTCTGGTGCCGTTGTCGTTCGTGTGGGACCGGGGCACACTGCTGATGGCCACCCGGCGCGCCAATCCGACGGCGGTCAACGTGACTCCGTCCGGGCAGATCAGAGTCACCCTCGGGCACACCCGCGATGTGGTGCTGATCGAAGGAACGGCCGACATCGTGGAGGGTGCGGACCTCCCCGCCGAGTCGGGGGACGCCTTCACCGCCAAGCTCCACTGGGATCCGCGCGACCGCCGGGCATGGGTGTATCTGCGCGTCACGCCGTACACCGTGAAGGCGTGGCGCGAGGAGAACGAGCTGGCCGGACGCGAGCTGATGCTGGACGGCACCTGGCTGGGCTGACAGCGTGCACAGCCTCAGCAGCAGGCGCCGGCCTGACGGTACGGACCGGCTCGGCAGCGTCGACAGGCCTGACGGTACGGACCGGCTCGGCAGCGTCGACGGGCCTGACAGCGCGGACCGGCTCGGCAGCGTCGACGGGCCTGACAGCGCGGACCGGCTCGGCAGCCGAAGCGGGATCCGTTGAGCTGAGGCCGACTGCCGGGACCGGGCCCACTGCCGAGACCGGGCTGGCAAGGGGACACAGCACTGGACGCACCTCGCGTTCATGACCGGCCTGCCGCACGCAGCCCCGCGCCGGCGCCCGTCACTGCGATCGCACCATGGACGTCGGTGCGCAGAACCTTCGCTCCCGCCGCTTCGAGCGCTTCGAGCGTACGGGCCGCCGGATGACCGTACGGATTTTCCGCACCACAACTGATCAGCGCGAGCCTCGGGCGGGCATTGCGCAGGAGCGCGGCGTCCTGGTGAGCGGAGCCGTGGTGCGCCACCTTGAGTACGTCCACCCGGGGCAGCGCCGGATGGCTGCGCAACACCCCTTGCTGCGAAGGGGGTTCGAGATCGCCGAGAAGGAGCAAGGTCAACCCGCCCGACCGGACGAGGAGGGTGACGCTGGAATCGTTCGGCTCATCGGTCACGTAGGCCGGTGCCGCCCCCGGCACGGCTGCCGCCGGCCAGAGCACCTGCCAGTCGAGCGGACCCGTCCTGCGTCGCTCGCCGGGCGCTGCCCGGACCACCGGGATACGCGCCGCCGCGGCCGTCCTCCTCACGAAGGCCGCCTGTTCCGGCGGCTCGTCGAGGCTCGACGTCTGGATGGCACCGACCTCTCGGCCCTTCAGCACACCCGGCAGGCCGCGCACGTGGTCGGCGTGGAAGTGGGTCAGCAGCAGAAGAGGCACGCGGGTGATGCCGAGGTCGCGCAGACAGCGGTCCACCAGGCGAGGTTCAGGGCCGGCGTCCACGACCACTCCCGTGCCGTCCCCGGCTGCAAGCACCATTGCGTCTCCCTGCCCGACATCGCAGAGCGCGAACGCCCAGCCCGGCGGAGGCCATCCCGTCATCAGCCGGGTGAGCGGCACCGGTCTCAGCACCGCGAGCACCAGCAGGAGCGCGGCCGCGGAACAGATCCAGGGGTGGCGGGCCAGTCGGCGGGCGGACAGCACCAGCAGGACCGTGAGAACGGCCAGGAGAGCCGCACCGCGCCAGCCTCCCGGCCAGTCGAGCTCCGCTCCCGGGAGCGCGGCCCCTGTGCGGGCAACGGACGCGATCCATCCGACCGGCCAGCCTGCGATCTCGGCCAGCACTTCCGCCACCGGCATGGACGCGGGGGCGATGGCGAGCGCGGCGAATCCCAGGACCGTCGCGGGCGCCACCGCGAATTCGGCCAGTAGGTTGCAGGGAATGGCCACCAGGCTGACCCGCGAGGCGAGGACCACGACCACCGGTGCGCAGACCGCCTGAGCGGCTCCTGCGGCGGCCAGCACCTCGGCGAGCCGTGCCGGGACCCCGTGCCGCTGCAGAGCGCCGCTCCACTTCGGTGCGAGGGTGAGAAGCGCTCCGGTGGCGAGCACGGACAGCAGGAACCCGTAACTGCGGGCGAGCCACGGGTCGTACAGCACCAGCAGCAGAACGGCTGCGGCCAGAGCGGGAATCAGCGATCTGCGTCGGCCCGTCCCGATGGCGAGCAGTGTGATCAAGCCGCAGGCAGCCGCGCGCAGGACACTGGGCTCGGGACGGCAGACGATCACGAACGCGAGCGTGACCCCGCCGCCTGCGAGGGCGGTCATGCGCAGCGACATGCCCAGCCGGGGTGCCAGGCCTCGTCGTTCGCTGCGGAGCGCCGTGCCCGGTGGGCCGATGAGCAGAAACAGGAGGATCGACAGGTTGGCGCCCGACACGGCGAGCAGATGAGTGAGGTCGGTGGCCTTGAAAGCCTCGTGCAGATCGGGCGGAACCCGTGAGGTGTCACCGACGACCAGCCCCGGCAGGAGCGCCCGCGCATCGGCGTCGAGCCCGTCGGTGGCCTCCCTCAGCCCGGACCGCAGCTGTCCTGCGGCACGTTGGAGAGCGGTGGGCTCCACGGTGACCCGCGGTGGGTCGTCCGCGTCGGTGCGCAGGACGGCGGCAATGCCTTCCCCCTCGTGACGCGGTGGTGCGAGCCGCCCGCTGATGTGGAGGCCTGCCGACGGCAGCAGCCGCTGCCACGGCGCCGTCGCGTCCCCTGGGGAGACCATGAGGAGCACCGGGGTACGGAGCTTGGTGACCGTGCCGTCGGGGGCGGTCAGCCGATCGATCCGGGCATCCAGTAGCAGGGACACGGGCGTGCTGCGGTCTCCCCGCACCTGTGGTTGGGTCTGCCGGGGGTCGGACATGACGGTCACCTCGGCCTCGACCTGCACATACGACTCCGCCAGCCCGGGGACAGGACCGCTGCGGGCGTCCGCGCCATGGAGCGCGGCCGCTGCCGCTCCGGCGGCCGCACAGAGCAGCGCCCCGGCCGCGACCGTGGTGCGCGTCCCCGCGCCCCGGTGCGGCCTCGACACTCCTGAAGCCCCGTCTGCCTGTCCCGCCCGCCCTGCCGGGCCGAGCCGTCCCCCCTGGGCCGGCGGATCCGCCACGCCTCGGTCCGCTGCTCGTGCCACGATCCGGGGCACGGCGAGAAGGCTCAGAGCGGCGCACGCGCAGAGGACCGTCCCTACCGCTGCCCACCGCCCGGGCGCTCCCAGTGCCAGGACAGCTGCCGCCCAGGCTGCCAGAGCGGGTGGGACCAGCCTCAGGTCGGCCGGGGCCTCCTGCCGGGGGTCGGCGGCCCCCAATCGCCGCCCCGAATCCGTGTGGACGTCAGGACCGTGCGCCGCGCGGACGTCAGGACCGTTCATGGCCTGACCAGCGGCCGGAGGTCCGCGAACCGGCGGTCCCCGATGCCCTTGACCTCGCGGAGCTCGTCGACGGAGCGGTAACCCCCGTGCTCGGTGCGGTAGTCCACGATGTGCTGGGCGAGCACCGGCCCGACACCGGGCAGGGTTTCGAGCTGCTCGACGGTGGCAGTGCCGAGGCTCACCGGCGCCACCGGTCCCGCCAGTCCCGCGGTGGCACCGCCTGCTCCCGCTCCGCCCACGGCTGGTGGTGCGGCGGGCAGGCCCACCGCCACCTGCTCACCGTCCGTCAGAACACGCGCACGGTTGAGCCCGGTGGTGTCGGCGCCCTCACGGACTCCGCCCGCGGCCCTGAGGGCGTCCTCGACACGGGAGCCTGCCGGCAGATGGCGGATCCCCGGTCGGCGCACCTTGCCGCTCACATCGACGACGATCTGGCCGTGGGGTGTGACGTCGGCCTGCGCTCCCGCGGCCGGACCGGGTGTGAGGCCGCCGGTCACCTGAGCGTTCGGCGATCCTGGCCCGGCCGCTTGGATCGCTGCGGCTTCCGTGACCCGGTCGGGAGCGCTCACGGCCTCGGGGCGGGCCGACCAGAAGTGCGCCGCCGCAAGTACAGCCGCCCCGACCAGGACAACGGCGAGCGCGGCGAGGGCGCGTGGCTCCAGGCCGCATCGCAGCTGAACCCACAGGGGTAAGCGATCACGCAGAGCGGGCCCGGCTTCTCGCCACCACCTCGGCCGCACATCAGAGCTGTCGGGCACACCACGGCGTGGCAGATGCGGCGGCCCGGCCGAAGAGGCCCCCTCGGAGCTCGCTTCGGATGTCGTGCGCGCGGGCGGGGCCACTGCCCAGGCCGGAGCCGCGCGGGCAGGTCCGGACACGTCGGCCGGCGTCGGCGGCCCCGCCCCCGCTCGCGGCGTCGCAGCCCTTCCCGCAGCCGTCCCCACGCCCGGCGCTGACTGAGCGGTTGCAGCAGCAGTGGCTGCGCCGGTCCCGGCTCCGGTCACCGACCGCTCGACGGCCATGAGCGCGTCCGCCCGGAGCCGGGACGCTGCGGCGATCTCAGCCTCCGACCCGCGCGCTGCGCGCCGTCGGCGCCCGTGCCGGCCACCGGACGCGGTACCCGGCGACGTACCGGCCACCCCACCGGGCCGGACACCGGGCCCGTGCCGGCCATGCCCCACCGCGCGGGACCTGTGGGGCACACGATGTGCGGCACGGTGTGTTGGCGAGTGCGCCAGCGGGTCCGCACGCGCAGGCAGATCCGCCAACCGGCGCGTGGGCGGATCCAAGGCCGCACGCGCAGGCACATCCCCCAACCCGTACGTGAGCGAGTTCGTGGTGTCGCCGGCCGGGTGCTGCCGGTCGGCCGGGCTCTGCCGGTCGGTGGCATGGCTGGATGCGGGAGGTGTTCGGAGGGTCATGCCTCACGACGCTAGACACTCGCAGAGAAATCCGCCGAGGTGACCCGATTACGGTGGATAACTCGTGAGTTGTGGAAAACTACATCACCCGCCGGGGTGCGGTTCAGCGCGGTGCAACCACCGCTCCCAGCAGCCCCGGCCCGGTGTGCGCGCCGATCACCGCACCCACCTCGCTCACATGCAGATCGACAAGTCCCGGGACCCGTCCTCGCAGCCGCTCGGCGAGCCGCTCGGCCCCGTCGGGAGCGGCCAGGTGATGGACGGCGATGTCCACAGCACCCGCGCCGGCCTCTGCGGCGACGATCTCCTCGAGGCGCGCGATCGCCTTGGAGGCCGTCCGCACCTTCTCCAGCATCTCGATGCGCCCGTCGTGGAGTTGGAGCAGCGGTTTGACCGCCAGAGCCGACCCCAGCAACGCCTGGGCCGCACCGATGCGCCCGCCTCGGCGCAGGTAGTCCAGCGTGTCCACGTAGAAGAACGCCGATGTACCCGCTGCACGCTTCTCCGCCGCTGCGACCGCCTCGTCCAGGCCGCCACCCGCCTCGGCGGCCTCGGCCGCAGCGAGGGCGCAGAATCCCAGAGCCATGGCGACCATGCCGGTGTCGACCACACGAACCGGCACGGGCGCGTCCTTCGCGGCGAGCACGGCGGCGTCATACGTGCCGGAGAGCTCGGCCGACAGGTGGAGGGAGACGATGGCCGTGGCTCCCGCCTCCGCCACGGCCTGGTACGCGGCGGCGAAAACTTCCGGGCCGGGCCGCGACGTGGTCACGGAGCGGCGCTTCTGCAGAGCCAGCGCCAGCGACCGGGCCGAGATCTCCGAACCTTCCTCCAGGGCCTGATCACCCAGGACGACGGTCAGCGGCACCGAGGTGATGCCGTGCCGTTCCATCGTCTGGGGCGGCAGGTAGGCCGTTGAATCGGTGACGATCGCGACATGGCGGGACATGAGCCGGAGATTACCTTCCGGGGCAGGGGCACGGCAGCCCGGGACCGACCTGCTCATCATTTCCGATCGTCCCGAGATCCATTCTTGAAGCACTCAGGACGTGTTGGAGGCGTTCAGGACACGGCCGAACGCGTCAGGCGGCCGCTCCGGCTGAGGTCGGCCTCCGCATCGCCGGTGACGTCAGTTCGTGGTCTCCGGCTTGGCGGACTTCTGCCAGGGATAGTCCGTGCGCAGCCGCGGGTCCGGAGGGGTGAGCGAGGGCGGCGCATCCTCCTTGGCCGGTCCGCTCCAGCTGTGCCCGGCCGTCCCCCCCTGTGACACCGGCTCCTCGGACGTCCAGTGACGCAGGGCCCCGGCCTCGAGGTCGATCTGTGCGTTGAGCGCCGCAAGATCGTCGTCCGCGAACTGCCTGGCCCGGTCACGCGCCGCCCAGCGCAGCGACTCCGCCGAGTGTGTGATGCGCTCCGTGCGCTCCTTCAGATCCGGCAGAAGCGTGGCCACCGTCGCCCGGTCGGGCTCGCGTTCCAGCCGCTTGAGATCGTCGTCGAGCTCGCGTCCGTGCGCGCTCAGGCGCTCGAAGAGGCCCAGCGACTCCGAGAGGGAGGCGTCCTCCGCCACTCCGGCGTTCAGCGCGTCCTGGGTGGCCCGCATCGACGTGCGCAGCGTGAGCCTCAGCTGGGCCAGCTCCCCCGGCACTCCGGGCTGACCGTAGCTCTTGGCCCTCAGCGCGGTGTCCTCCACGGATCGGCGTGCCTGCGTGATCGTCCGGTCCACACCGCGCTTGGCCGCGCGCACCGCCTTCACACCGGCGTACACCCCGAGCGCCATGAACGCCACGAACAGCAGCGTCAGGATCAGGATCACGGCTTCCATGAACGCCCCTAGGTTGTCGAATCGGCTGCCGGTGAGCGGTCGCCTCTTCTACCGTAAACGGAACGGGCAGGCCGAGGGTTCCACCGGAACCCCCAACCTGCCCGTAGGGGAAAGCCCTGGCACATCCGCGCGGTCCGCCCGGCGCCGTCGCAGGGATGCTCCGGGCAGCCCGGGCGCCGTTACGCGGGGACGATGTTGACCAGCTTCGGCGCGCGCACGATGACCTTGCGGATGCCGGCACCGCCCAGTGCGGCGACGACGTTGGCATCGGCCAGGGCCAGTGCCTCCAGCTCCTCGTCAGAGATCGCCGGGGAGATCTCCAGACGTGCCTTGACCTTGCCCTTGACCTGAACCACGCAGGTCACGGTCTCGTCGACGACGTACGCCGGGTCGGCGACCGGGAAGTCCTGGTGGACGACGGACCCGGTGTGGCCCAGCCGGCGCCACAGCTCCTCCGCCACGTGCGGCGCCAGCGGGGCGATCAGCAGCACCAGCCGCTCGGCGACCGAGCGCGACAGCGGACCGCCCGCCTTCGTCAGGTGGTTGTTCAGCTCGGTGACCTTGGCGATGGCGGTGTTGAACCGCATCCCTGCCATGTCCTGGCCGACACCGTCGATGGCCTTGTGCAGCGCACGCAGAGTGTCCTCGTCCGGCTCCGTGTCCACGACGGTGACCTCGCCGGTCTCCTCGTCGACGACGTTGCGCCACAGCCGCTGCAGCAGCCGGAACTGCCCGACCACGGCCCGGGTGTCCCAGGGACGCGAGACGTCCAGCGGGCCCATGGCCATCTCGTACAGCCGGAGGGTGTCCGCCCCGTACTCTCCACAGATCTCGTCGGGCGTCACGGCGTTCTTCAGGGACTTGCCCATCTTGCCCAGGACGCGGCTGACCTTCTCGCCGGCGTAGTAGTAAGCCCCGTCGCGCTCCTCGACCTCCGCGGCCGGAACCGCGATGCCGCGGCTGTCACGGTAGACGAAGGCCTGGATCATGCCCTGGTTGTACAGCTTGTGGAACGGCTCGGCGGACGAGATGTGCCCCAGGTCGTGCAGCACCTTGGACCAGAAACGTGCGTACAGCAGGTGCAGCACCGCGTGCTCGGCACCGCCGACGTACAGGTCGACGCCACCGGTGGGCTGACCCTCGCGCGGCCCCATCCAGTACTGCTCGATCGCCGGGTCGACCAGCCGCTGGTCGTTGTCCGGGTCCAGGTAGCGCAGCTCGTACCAGCAGGAACCCGCCCAGTTGGGCATGGTGTTGGTCTCGCGGCGGTAGTTTCGCGGACCGGCGCCGTCGCCCAGGTCCAGGGTGACGTTGACCCAGTCGGCGTTCCGGGACAGCGGGGTCTCGGGCTGGGTGTCGGCGTCCTCCGGGTCGAAGGTGCGCGGAGAGTAGTCCTCGACCTCGGGCAGCTCCAGCGGCAGCATCGACTCGGGCAGCGGGTGGGCGATGCCTTCCTCGTCGTACACGATCGGGAAGGGCTCTCCCCAGTAGCGCTGGCGGCTGAACAGCCAGTCACGCAGCCGGAAGTTGACGGTGCCCTCGCCGACGCCGTGCGCCTGCAGCCATTCGGTGATCTTCGCCTTGGCGTCGACGACGCCCAGGCCGTCCAGGGAGATCTCGCCGTTCGCCGAGTTGACCAGCTTCGCGTCGTACGAGCCGAAGGCGTCCTCCCAGGTCGAGGCGTCCGTGCCACGGTCGTCCGACGGCTCGACGACACAGCGCATCGGCAGCTCGAAGGCGCGCGCGAAGGCGAAGTCGCGTGCGTCGTGCGCCGGTACGGCCATGATCGCGCCGGTGCCATAGCCCATCAGGACGTAGTCCGCGATGAAGACGGGCACCTTCTCGCCGCTGACGGGATTGGTCGCGTAGGCCCCGGTGAAGACACCGGTCTTGTCCTTGGCCTCCGCCTGCCGTTCCACGTCGGACTTGGCCGCGGCCTGCTTGCGGTACGCGGTGACGGCCTCGGCCGGGTTCGCGTGGCCTCCGGTCCACACCGGGTGGGTGCCCTCGGGCCAGGCGGCGGGGATGATCCGCTCGATCAGCTCGTGCTCGGGCGCCAGCACCATGTACGTGGCACCGAACAGGGTGTCCTGGCGGGTGGTGAAGACGGTGATGTCCCCGGCTCCGTCGACGGGGAAGTCGACGCGCGCACCCTCGGACCGGCCGATCCAGTTGCGCTGCTGCAGCTTGATCGCCTCGGGCCAGTCCAGCCCGTCCAGGTCGTTCAGCAGCCGGTCCGCGTAGGCGGTGATGCGCATGTTCCACTGGCGCAGCTTGGCCTTGAAGACGGGGAAGTTACCGCGCTCGGAGCGGCCGTCTGCCGTCACTTCCTCGTTGGCCAGCACGGTGCCCAGCCCGGGCGACCAGTTGACGGGCGCGTCCGAGGCGTACGCCAGGCGGTACTGCCCCAGGAGGTCGGCGCGGTCGGTGGCGCTCAGCTCGCCCCACTCACCGCCGCCGGGGACCGGGCGCTCACCGCTCTCGAACTGGGCGACCAGTTCCGCGATCGGGCGGGCCCGGTCGGCCTCGGTGTCGTACCAGGAGTTGAAGATCTGCAGGAAGATCCACTGGGTCCACTTGTAGTAGTCCGCGTCGATCGTCGCGAACGAGCGGCGCTTGTCATGGCCCAGGCCCAGCCGGCGCAGCTGGACCTTCATGTTCTCCATGTTGGCCTCGGTGGAGGCCCGCGGGTGCGTGCCCGTCTGCACGGCGTACTGCTCGGCCGGCAGCCCGAACGCGTCGAAGCCCAGGGTGTGCAGGACGTTGTGCCCGGTCATCCGCTGATGGCGCGCGTAGACGTCGGTGGCGATGTAGCCCAGGGGGTGACCGACGTGCAGACCGGCCCCCGAGGGGTACGGGAACATGTCCATGATGAACTTCTTCGGCCTGGCGGCCAGCTCCGGATCGTCCGCCAGATCACCGGTCGGGTTGGGCGCCTCGTACGTCCCCTCGGCGTCCCAGAAGTCCTGCCAGCGTGCCTCGATGTCGGCGGCCATCGCTGCCGTGTAGCGGTGCGGCGCGGCCACCTCGGCCGCGGTATTCGTCTCGCTCATGATCCTCAAAGCTCCATCGATCGTCATCTGCCGGCGCCCACGTCTACGGACACACGTCTACGGAAACGAAAAATCCCCTCGCACAGGAGGGGACGCCGCGCCGAGTCCGACCAGGCATTCTCACCGGTCGGGAATGATCAGCGCGGCTCGCTAAGCAGAAGGCGTACGGCACGCATGGCGTCAGGGTACCGCACGGGCACGGCGCCCGGCCCGGCAGATATTCGGCGGGAAAGCCGCAGGGTCGGCCGGTGCCGGAACCGATGGGCACACCACCCGCGCGAACCTTCCACATGACCCACACAGTCCGGAGGTTACTCCGCGTACTGCCCCCTATCGGGGCAACAGTTCAAACCTCGTACCGGCCGGTATGCGGCGACCTAGCATGCGGCAACGGGACCGCTTTGCCGAGCCATTCGGAGTCGCCCCCATGAAGCCTCATCGCAGGATCCGTTCCTCCCCCTCCATGAGTCACAGCCCAGGAATGAGCCGCCCCGTGCGGGGTGGGCTGACCGTAGCGGCGATGGCCCTCATCCCGCTGCTCGCCGTCGCGGGGAGCGACGGCATGCGAGCCGCTTTCGACTTCACCACAGGTGTCCTGACCCTGGTCTCCCTCACCGCAGCCGTTGCCTGGGGCCTGCTGGCCACCGACAGGATGTTCCTCTCGACCCGTCAGCGGATCATCTGCCAGGGCATCCACCGGGCCGCCGCCGTCGCCTCACTGGGCTTCCTGCTGCTGCACGGGACGGTGAAGGTCGCTCTCGGGCACGTCGGACTGCTCGGCGCCCTCATACCGTTCGGTACGGGCGTGGGCGGCACCGCGGGTCTCATCGGCTTCGGCTCCCTGGCCGGACTGCTGATGATCGCTGCTGCGGCGACCGGTGCCATGCGCAGCGCCTTCGCCACCCCGGGCAGGATCGCAGGCCGGTGGCGTGCGCTGCACGCCTTGGCGTACCCCGCCTGGTGCTCCGCGCTGGTGCACGGCCTGTACGCGGGCAGGGAACCCGCGACCTGGGTCGTCGTGATGTACATGCTCTGCCTGGTGGCGGTGGCCGCCGCACTCGCCCTGCGTCTGCTTCCCGGCCCGGCCAAACGGCTGCTCACAGAGTTGGTCACCGGCCTGACCGGCCCGGACGCCCCTCCGTCCGCATCGGATCCGGTCATGCGCACCGCCCCGCTCCCCGGCTCGGAACAGATGTCCGCACCGTCCGGCCCGGGCCTTCCTCCTGACGCACCCGGCTGGGGCGACGACGACCGCCGGGCACGCGGTACCCCCGTCCGCCCCAGGAAGCTCGCCGCCCCGGCTCCGCCCGGAGCGCCGGGGGGCACGTCCCGGCAGGCCGAGCAGCAGCTGTACGGCCACCAGCAGTACGAACCCCCGCCACGGAGCTCCGAGCGGCTCAGCCCGGGCCCCGTGCCCGCCCCGGCACCGAGCGGCGGCTCCCGGCCCGATATCTCCGCGGCGTACCGCGCCGTCTCACGCCCGTACGTCCGCCCGCCCGAGCGGGGGGACGACCGATGGCCCGCGCCGTCCCCGCCACCCCCCGCGCAGGCGCTCAGGCCCGCGTACGCCCCGCCCCCGGGCCCCTCCTCGGAGACCGAGCAGCTGCCGGGGCCGCTCTATCCGCCCTCGGCAGGAGAGCCCTGGCACGCGCCGGCAGGAGACCGACCGTGAACGTCCCCCTCCCTGACGTGCCCGAGGTCCGCGTCGTCGGGCTCCCTCAGCTGACCACCGGCTTCGACCTGGTGGAACGACTGGACCTCGCCATGCACCTGAAAGTGCACGGCCCGCTGGAACCGGTGGCAGGTGAGCGGCTGGCCGAACTGGCGGAGTCCGTCTCGCTGCGCGGCCGGGGCGGCGCGGGCTTCCCCTTCGGGAAGAAGCTGCGCGCGGTCGCGAAGGCCTCGATACGGCGCGGGGTGCGGCCCGTCGTCGTGATCAACGGCAGCGAGGGTGAGCCCGCCTGCCGCAAGGACACCGTGCTGCTCAACCGCTCCCCGCACCTCATCCTCGACGGCGCCCTGCTCGCCGCTGAGGCCCTCGGCGCACGCACCCTGGTCGTGGCCGTCACACGTAACTCCACGGAGATCTCGGTGCGGGCCGCCCTGGCCGAACGGGGTCTGTCCGACCGTCGCGGACAGCATCTCCGCGCCCGGGTGGTACGCACCCCGGAGCGCATGGTCTCCGGGGAGGCGTCAGCGGTCATCCGGGCGGTGAACGGCGGCCCCGCCCTGCCGCCGGGCCGCCGCGAGCGCGCCGCGGAGTCCGGCGTGGCCGGCGCCCCGACGCTTCTGTCGAACGCTGAGACGTACGCTCAGCTCGCTGTGGCCGCCCGCCTCGGCCCCGGCCGCTACGGGCACACGGGCCTGCCCGACGAACCCGGCACCGTCCTTCTCACGGTCTCGGGTGCGGTGGCGCACCCGATGGTGATCGAGGTACCCACGGGAGTGCCCCTGCGCTATGTCCTGCAGCTCGCCGGAGCACCGCCCCTGCCCCAGGGCGTACTCACCGGCGGCTATCACGGCAACTGGATCGACGCGGTCGCCTCGCACGACGCCATGGTCTCCAGAGCCTCTCTGGCCGCGGCGGGCGGCGCACTCGGCGCCGGTGCCATCCTGCCGATCGGTCCGGAAACCTGCCCGCTCGGTGAGTCACTGCGGATCGCGAACTGGCTGGCCGCCGAGACCGCCGGCCAGTGCGGTCCCTGCAAGCTGGGGCTGCCCGCCGCCGCGGGCGGTCTCTCCGACGTACTGAACGGTGGCGGTCCCGCCGCCCTGGAGGCACTCCGCGAGGTGACCCAGGCCGTGAAGGGCCGCGGGGCGTGCAAGCACCCGGACGGATCCGCCCGGTTCCTGGCGTCCACCCTCTCGGCGTTCACGGACGACCTCGCCGCGCACGTGCTGGACGGCGGCTGCGGACGGAAGACCCTGGGAGTGCTGCCGTTGCCCTCCCCCGGCTACGAGGATCTGGAGGAGTCCATCCCGAGCGGGGAGAGACTGGCGGTGGACTGGACGCTCTGCCAGGGGCACGGCCTGTGTGCGGACATCGTTCCGGAACTGATCAGGCTGGGCCCCGACGGCTATCCGGCGCTCGCGGACGCCGCTGTTCCCATGCACCTGCGGGGCCGGGCACAGCGTGCTGTGCGGCGATGCCCTGCCCTGGCCCTCCGCATCGAACGGGCACCCGCCGAACGGCCCGCGCTCCCGAGCGCTCAGCGCAGGGCCCTGGGCGGCGGACGCGGCTGATTCACACGCCCCGCGGACACGACAGTGGTGACGGACACAACGAGAAGCGGGTCATCCGATATCGGATGACCCGCTTCTTAACTGTGGAGCTAAGGAGAATTGAACTCCTGACCTCCTGCATGCCATGCAGGCGCTCTACCAACTGAGCTATAGCCCCGTGCTGTCTGCCGCCTGGTTTCCCTGGCGACATCGAGAACATTACACGGTCCCACCGGCCCATCAAAAATCGTTTCCACTCTGTCCGCATATGACTGGCCGACGAGGCCCTGACCAGCGGTTGCTCGCATGATGACCAGCGGGGCCGGAGGTACCGAGTCAGGCGGTGGCGAAGGAGTAGAAGCGTTTGAGGGTGCAGTGCTCCTCCAGGAGCCGGCCGTAGATCGGCTCCCCCTCGAGCTCGCGGTAGGTCTCGATGGGGTCGCCCTTTATGATCAGCGCCCGCGCGCACTCCTCGCACCAGTACTGGAACTCCGTGTTGACGGGGTCCATGTCCCGCACGATGGGCGTACCGCTGCCGCACCAGTCGCACTTCCGCCTGTGTGCACCCATCCGGTCAGCTCCGAGGGTGGCCGGAGGCCGTGCGCGTGAAGGAGGAGTCCTCTTGCGAGGCGCCGAGCGAGCGGGGCGCGGTGGAATCTCGGGTGGTGCCGGAGCAGTTGGTCGCGGTGGGGGCAAGGAGCGGACCCGGGGCCCGTACGCGGCTCGCAGGCATCGCGCTCCCTCCCGATCGGTCCGTCGCCCCCTCCGGCGCTCCGATTCTGCCATGGCCTCGCAAGGGGGTCAGCCCGACGACCGCCCCGCCGGCTGTCTTTGTCCTGAAGGGAGGGTCCCGAAGCAGTCGGCTCACCTGCGAAGAAGACGCCGGACCACCCTGCCGGCCCTTGTCCCGGGCGGGATAAGGCAGTTGAGGCATGAGCGGTGCGGCGTACCGCTCCGGATCCGCACAACTGGCAAAAAAAGATCCCGCCCCCTGCCGGGGACGGGATCTTGACTGTGGAGCTAAGGAGAATTGAACTCCTGACCTCCTGCATGCCATGCAGGCGCTCTACCAACTGAGCTATAGCCCCGCTGTCCGCTGTGTTTCCCTGCGTTTCCGCGCTGCGAACAAGAAGAACTTTAGCCTGCGACGAGCCGGAAAGTGAAATCCGGCCCCCGCCGCCCGGAGAAGGCCTCCGGGCGCCCGCTAATCGTCGTCGCCGAGCACCGGCTCAGGGAGGGTTCCGGCGTTGTGCTCGAGCAGGCGCCAGCCGCGCGCGCCTTCACCCAGCACGGACCAGCAGCAGTTGGAAAGCCCGCCGAGCCCCTCCCAGTGGTGGGCCTCGAGCCCGAGCAGACGGCCGATGGTCGTCCGGATCGTGCCGCCATGGCTCACGACGACGAGCGTGCCCGCGTCAGGCAGCTTTCCGGCGTGCTCCAGGACGACCGGGGCGGCTCGGTCCGCGACCTCGGTCTCCAGCTCGCCACCGCCCCTGCGGACCGGCTCACCACGCTTCCACGCGGCGTACTGATCGCCGTACTGCCCGATGATCTCCTCGTGCGTGAGGCCCTGCCAGGCGCCCGCATACGTCTCCCGCAGAGCGGAGTCGTGTGCGACGTCGAGACCGGTGACCGAAGCGAGCTCGTGTGCCGTGGCCGCCGCCCGCCGCAGGTCGGACGCGACGATCGCGTCCGGCCGCAGCGATGCGAGCAGCCGGGCGGCGCGGCGCGCCTGCCCGACGCCGGTCTCGGTCAGCTCGATGTCCGTGGAGCCCTGGAAACGGCGCTCCAGATTCCACGCCGTCTGACCGTGCCGCCAGAGGACGATCTTGCGGCCCTTGCCGCTCCGGCTGCCGTTCAGCTCTGGTCACCTTCCGTGCCGCCGTTGAGCTGGGCGTGCTCCTCGGCCTTGCCCCGGGTCTTGATCGCGTCCTCGGGGAGGGCGATCTCGGGGCAGTCCTTCCACAGCCGCTCGAGCGCGTAGAACACACGCTCCTCGCTGTGCTGGACGTGGATCACGATGTCGACGTAGTCGAGGAGGATCCAGCGGGCGTCGCGGTCGCCCTCGCGGCGTACCGGCTTGGCGCCGAGCTCCTTCTGCAGCCGCTCCTCGATCTCGTCGACGATCGACTTGACCTGGCGGTCGTTGGGAGCCGAGGCAAGCAGGAAGGCGTCGGTGATCGACAGCACGTCGCTGACGTCGTAGGCGATGATGTCGTGCGCGAGCCGGTCGGCCGCCGCCTGGGCGGCGGCGTTGATGAGCTCGATGGAGCGGTCCGTGGCGGTCACATGCAGGCTTTCGTCGGCGGTCAGATCAACCTCTAGGGTCTCACGGACCGCCGACAGCCCTTACGACGTCTACTCGGGGATCTTGTAGTTCTGTCCGAGGGCGACGGACACATCGGCATTCGCCGCGGGCTCGCCCTTCTTCACCGAGCTCTCCGGCAGGCCCAGGGTCTTGGCGACCTCGATCGCCTTCGCCTTGTCCTCCGCGGCCCCGTAGACCACTTCGGACGATGCCGCGGCGTCCGCCTTGCCGCCGTCGACGAAGGCATAGCCACCGTTGACGAGCTGAATCCTGGCGTGCTCCGTGCCCTTCGCGTTCCCCGTGGCGTTCTTGATGCCCACGCGTACGGCCGCACCCTGGTCAGGGGCCTTCACCTTGCCGCCCAGGACGTCCTTGACGACGCTTTCGGTGGCCTTCTCGGTCATGGTTCCGTCGCTCTGGACCGGAAGCAGCTCCGTCTTGTAGTCGCCCACCTTGGCGTGCCCCGCGAGCTTCGCCAGCGAGGCGCCCAGGTCCTGCTCGGGCAGGGAGGGGTCGAGGATCTGCGCGAGGGTCTCGATGGTGATGGTCGCGGCCTTGGGGTCCTCCGACAGCTTGCGCAGCACGCTGCGCATGACCTCTCCGAAGCGCGTCAGCTGCTTGGCCTCCGGCTCGCCCGGGCCCTGATATGTGGCGTACGCGACGGCCATGGGGCCGCTCAGCGTCTGCGCCTCCCCCTTGTTCACGAGCGGCGAAGCGCCCTTCTTGGCGTCGGGCACATCCGTGTCGGTGTCGACCTCGATGTTGCCCACCAGCTCGACGAGGTTCTCGAGGTACGGGGTGTCGAGCCGCCAGGTGCCACTGATGCTGGTGCCGAGGAGGGTGTCGATGGCCTCGCGGGTGCCGGAGGACCCGTCGTCGTCGACGGACTTGCCGAGCGTCGTGGTGGACCCGTCCTCAGAGGCCACCGCAAGCGAGTTGGGGAGCAGGACGGTGGTGCCCTGCTCGGTGGTGACGTTGTCGACGAGCAGCGCCGTGGAGGTGCCGCCCTTCTTGGTGTTGTGCAGATGGACGACGATGACGTCCCGTTTCTGGGGGCCGGTCGCCGTGGCGTTCTGCTCGTCGCTGCCGGAGACCCCGGGGATCTTCCCGGCGAACCAGAGGTAGCCCGCGCCGCCGACGACCACGAGAGCCACGACGACTATGAGCGCGACCATCCGGTTGTGCCCACGCCGACGTGCTTCCTCGCGCCGCTCGCTGCGGCTCTCGGTGAATTTCAGCCAGTCGATGACATCTTCGGAGTCCTCGTCGGGCTCCTCGATGAAGGAGAACTGCTCGGTTCCGTGGTCACGCTCGCCACGTCGCTGCCCGGGAACGGCGGTGTCGGGCGCGGGTTCGGGCTCGCGCCGCTGTTCGGGCACCGGTGGCGCGGGGGCGGCAGCCACCGGTGCCGCGGGGGCCGCCTCGGGCGCGCTCCACTGCTGGGTGGAGTCGTCCACGGCCGGCTGCCGGCCGGTGTCGTAGCCGTACGCGCCGTAACCGGAGTCGTCGTACCCGTACCCCTGCTGGGCCGGCTGCGCCTGCTGCTGCTGCGTGGGCTGAGCGGCGTACGGGTCGTACTGCTGCTGCTGCGCACCGGCGTACGGGTCATAGCCGTAGCCCTGCTGCGGCTGCTGCTGGTACGGGTCGTACTGCTGCTGCCCCTGCTGCTGGTAGACCGGCTGCCCGTACTCGTCGTAGCCGATGATCTGCGGCTGCTGGTACGGGTCGTACGGGTTCTGTCGGTCGTTCACAGGTGCCCCTCTCCGTGGCTCATTCGCCGCGGTACAGCTGGCGCTTGTCGATGTAACGGACGACACCGTCCGGCACCAGATACCAGACCGGCTCCCCCTGCGCGACCCTGGCACGGCAGTCCGTGGACGAGATCGCCAGCGCGGGAACCTCCACCAGCGAGACGCCGCCCTTGGGCAGCCCGTCGTCCGTCAGCAGATGACCCGGCCGGGTCACGCCGATGAAGTGGGAGAGCGAGAACAGCTCCTCGGCGTCCCGCCAGGTCAGGATCTGGGAGAGGGCGTCGGCGCCGGTGATGAAGAAGAGGTCCGCGTCGCCGTGAACCGTGCGCAGGTCCCGCAGCGTATCGATCGTGTAGGTCGGTCCGCCGCGGTCGATGTCACTGCGGCTGACCGAGAACTGCGGGTTGGACGCAGTCGCGATGACCGTCATCAGATAGCGGTCCTCGGCCGGGGACACCTGCTTGTGGCTCTTCTGCCAAGGCTGCCCGGTCGGGACGAAGATGACCTCGTCGAGGTGGAAGTGAGCGGCCACTTCGCTCGCCGCCACCAGGTGTCCGTGATGGATCGGGTCGAATGTCCCGCCCATCACGCCGAGTCGGCGCTTGCCGCGGCCGGTAGGCACTTCCTGCTCTCCCATGCGTGCAGACCCTACTGGCACAGACGTTCGCCTCTGCCTCAGCGGTCCCGGTTGAAGCGAGTGGTGATCCACAGCAGGATCATCAGCGCGACGAAGGCGCCGATGCCGGTGAGGTACGGGCTGAGGCTTTCGTGGTTACCACCCTGCTCGCCTTCGGAGGCGAGGGTGACCAGCTGGTGCGTGGTGCTCGAGAGGCTCATCTTCTGCAGGACCTATCCATCGGGAGTCAGGAGGGAGACGTCGCGCACATCGTATGCGGGCGCCACGGGCACGCTCACGCCGACTCAGTCGTTGTTGTCGTCGTTGCGGTATCCACGTAGCAGGAACCAGGCGAGCAGGGCAGCTCCGACGAGTGCGACGAGCAGCACGACGCGGAGTGTGTCGCCCGGCCCCTGATCCTCGGACACAGCGGCGAGCATGACGGCGGTATGCGGCATTCCGGGCGCTCCTCAAAGTTATCCACAGCCCCCCGCACACCGTAGCGCCAGCGCATACGCTGGCTTTTGTCAGGGGGACGAGCACCGTCTCGTACGAACAGGGGGCATCCATGAGCGACACCAGCCACGAGAGCGTGCCGAGCAGGCACCGCAAGCGATTCCCGGGCATCTCCTCGCGGGCCTACGAACACCCGGCGGATCGCTCGGCCCTGGTGGCCCTGCGCAAGCTGAGCGGTTTCGACACCGTGTTCAAGGCACTGAGCGGCCTGCTGCCCGAGCGCAGCCTGCGACTGCTCTTCCTGTCGGACTCCGTCCGGGTGAGCGATGCCCAGTTCACGCATCTCAACGACATGCTGCGCGACGCCTGTTACATCCTGGACCTCGAGAAGGTCCCGCCGATGTACGTGAACCAGGACCCGCAGCCCAACGCCATGTGCATCGGCCTCGACGAGCCGATCATCGTGGTGACGACCGGGCTCGTGGAGCTGCTCGACGAGGAGGAGATGCGGGCCGTCGTCGGCCATGAGGTGGGCCATGCCCTCTCCGGCCATGCGGTGTACCGCACGATATTGCTCTTCCTCACCAATCTCGCGCTCAAGGTGGCGTGGATCCCTCTCGGCAACGTCGCGATCATGGCGATCGTGACCGCGCTGCGGGAGTGGTTCCGCAAGTCGGAGCTGTCCGCCGACCGGGCCGGGCTGCTGGTGGGACAGGACCTGCGGGCCTCGATGCGCGGGCTGATGAAGATCGCCGGCGGCAATCACCTCCACGAGATGAATGTGGACGCCTTCCTCGCCCAGGCCGACGAGTACGAGAAGGGCGGCGACCTCCGCGACTCCGTTCTCAAGATCCTCAATGTGCTGCCCAGGACGCATCCGTTCACCACGGTCCGGGCGGCCGAGCTGAAGAAGTGGGCGGAGAGCCGTGACTTCCAGCGCATCATGGACGGCCACTACCCCAAGCGGGACGAGGACAAGGACACGTCGGTGACGGACTCCTTCCGTGAGTCCGCGTCGCACTACGCCGACACGGTGCGCACCAGCAAGGACCCGCTGATGAAGCTCGTGGGTGACATCGCGGGTGGTGCGGGTGACCTGGGAGGCAAGCTCCGGGACAAGTTCACCGGCGGGGGTGGGGGGAGCGCCGGCAGTGGCGGCGGCGCAGGCAAGGGCGGCACGTCGGCCTCGGACGCTGCGGACGGCTCCGAGGGGACCTGGCGGCGTCAGGATCCCGAGGAAGGTCCCTGAGTCGGCGAGCTGACCGCCAGGGTGCCGCAGAGAGCCGCCGTGGGCACGCCCGTGGCATACGGGTCGGTGCCTGCGGGTCCCCGGGCGTCCGCCTGCTCGCCTGCGAGCAGCGGGCGCAGCACACCCGCCGCGTCGGCCGAGCAGGACTGCGGGCCGGCCTGCACATAGGCACTGCGGACCTCCAGCCGGTGCAGTCGGATGTCTTCCTGGTCCAGCAGGAAATGCAGCACCCGGCGCACGGTGAAGAGCGAGGCCCCGTCGGCCCGGTGTGGGCCGGACACCGTGGGCTGCAGCGCATACGTGAAGGTGTGGTCGGACACCACCTCCAGGGTGTCCGCCCCCGCCTCCGTGTACGAGAAGGTGCCTTGCACCCGGATGTCCGGGTCGGCCAGTTCCACGTCGGCCGGGTCGAAGCGCACGAGCCAGCCGGTCGCCCTGTGTTCGCCGTCGTCAGCCGGTGAGTCCACGCTCCGGTCGAACTGCGCCGTCTGGTCCGGGTCGAGCAGCCGCCCGACGGGCCGCACGACCCCGCCGGTGAGTACGTCAGGGTCGAGCGAGGAGCCCACCAGGTAGTCCTTGACCGTGGTCAGCGCCATGGTCACCTGGCTGTCCGAAAAGTTCTTCGTCCGCCGCACCGACGGAAGGTTGATGCCTGCGGCGCCGGAGCGGTGTCCCGCGGCCGGGCCGTCGGTGAGGAGCGACTCGGCGGTCCCTCCCGGTACTGGTCCTTGGGGGGCCAGTGGGACCACAGTGGTCCGGAGCGGTTCGGCGCGTCTGCCGACGGGGGTCGGGTAGGGGTTTCGGAAGCCGATGTAGACGGCGGTCGCGAACGCCAGCGCGATCAGAACGACGAGAGCGATGCCGGCTCTGGAGCGGTGTCGGCGGGTGCCGCGTCCGGGGAGGGAACGTACGGCGCGCGCGTGCTCACCCATACGCTCCTGGGCAGAGAATTCCTGCAGCCGGGCAGCGCGCACAAACGATTCGTCGAAGACGAGTGAGCGGTACTCGTCCTCCCCGCCCGAGGGATTCTCGGGCGGCCCTTCCGGCGGTTCTCCTCGGCCTGTCATGACTTCTCCCGATCTCCGCGCCACCGGCGGAGGCTGGCGCTGGGATCCGCCTCAGCCTTGGCTTCGGGCGGACCTGTCCGTCGCGGGTTCGACACATGGACAAGTGGCTGGCCCTCTCCCGGGGACGGGGACGGGAGGAGGGGTCACAGGGTCATACCTTCAGATTGGGTCGATCGTCATCAAGGTAAACGCCTTGCAGGTGGGAGCGCAGGTGGAGCGCCGCCGGGAGGGCAGCCGGGAAGCCGAAGCCCGGTTTTCACACCACCGGGGTTCCCCGGCCCTCGGTCTGCCGGAAGCCGCGCGTCCCCGGCTCCCGGCCGCCCGGTATCAGCGGGGCTGCCAGAGCGGTACGACCGGGGCTGCCGGAGCTGTCGGAGCGGTACGACCAGAGCTGCGGAGCTGCCGGAGCCACCCGGGCGGTACGACCAGAGCTGCGGAGCTGCCGGAGCCACCCGGGCGGTACGACCAGAGCTGCGGAGCTGCCGGAGCCACCCGGGCGGTACGGCCAAGGGTCGGGAGCGGTACGGCCGGGACTGCGCCTCCCACCGGGAAGCTCCGTACGACCGGGACTGCCGCCGGGCCCGTCCCGCCCCGGATGCCGCGACCAGGTCCGCCACACCCCCGGAAGCCGCACGCCCCGAACCCACACCCCCGGAAGCCGCACGCCCCGGACCCACACCCTCGGAACCGGCACGCCCGGACTCACCACACCCCCGAAAGCCGCACCAGCAGGCCGTCGGCACCCCGGAGGCCGCACCGCCACGCCCGCCGCATCCCCGGATGACGCACCGCCAGGCCCCTCACCCCGGAATGAGGCTCCGGAGCTGTGCTCCACCGGGCCGTGACGAGCTGAGGCAGCCCCGCGCACCTGGCCGCGCCCGTAACCGGGGCACGCGGCTCACGGCGTGCGGGGAACCGCAGGGACCGCGGGGCGGGAGTAGTCGGCCGAGGCGGAAGGAACCACGCCCGGCTTGTCGACGCCGCTGGTCGCCGGCTGCGGGACCCGGCCCTGCCGGTCTGCGGCAGCGCCGCGGTACACGGCGCTGAACGCCAGCGCCACCATCCCGATCCCCATCAGCAGGGCGAGCAGCCAGGCAATCGGACGGTGCCAGCGGGCCGCACCCCGGTAAGGACGCAGGGAGCCGCCATGCCGACCGTAGGGGCCGTCCTCGTCGTCGTAGACGGCATCGGGGTCGTCGGGGTCGTAGAAGTCGCCGAAGGCCCTCTCGCGGCCGTACATGCCGTCCGGGCCGTAACCGTCGTCGTAGTGATCTTCGTCCAGGGCGCCACCGCCCGAGCGCGCCCTGCTCGCCTCGGCTTCGGCGCGGGCCTGCGCGGCGGCCAGCAGACGCTCGACCGCGGTCGGTTCGTGGATCTCGGCGGACCGGACGAAGTCCTCGTCGAACACCACGGAGGCGAAGTCCTCGTCCGCGCCCCCGCGGTCGTCGTCGGGCTCCCAGCCGTCCGGGAACGGCCTGCCCCCCACGTCGTCCGGCACAGCTTCAGCGTAGCCGCGGCGGGGCGATTTGGGCAGGGAGCCCACAAATTCGCCCGCCCCGCCGTGAGCAACCGGCTAACGGATGTGGCCGTCGCCGGTGACGATGTACTTGGTCGACGTCAGCTCCGGCAGGCCCATCGGCCCACGGGCGTGCAGCTTCTGCGTGGAGATACCGATCTCGGCACCGAAGCCGAACTGACCGCCGTCCGTGAAGCGCGTCGACGCGTTCACGGTGACCGTCGTGGAATCCACCAACTGGGTGAACCGGCGAGCCGCGGCCTGAGATGTGGTGACGATCGCCTCCGTGTGGCCGGAGGACCAGAGCCGGATGTGCGCCACAGCGGATTCCAGCGACTCCACCACCGCGGCCGCGATGTCGTAGGAGAGGTATTCGGTCTCCCAGTCCTCGGGCGTCGCCGCCACGACGGTGGCCTTGGACCCCTCGGCGTGTGCGAGCACCCGCTCGTCTCCGTGCACCGTCACCCCGGCCTCGGCCAGTGCGTCCAGGGCCAGGGGCAGGAAGTCCGCGGCGATGTCCTTGTGGACCAGCAGGGTCTCGGCCGCATTGCACACGCTCGGGCGCTGCGCCTTGGAGTTGACCAGGATCTCGACGGCCATGCCGAGATCGGTCTGCGCGTCGACGTACACGTGGCAGTTGCCGGTGCCGGTCTCGATGACGGGGACCGTGGACTCCTCCACGACCGTGCGGATCAGCGAGGCACCGCCTCGCGGGATCAGTACGTCGACGAGGCCGCGGGCCCGCATCAGCTCGCGCACCGAATCGCGGTTCTCGCCCGGGACGAGCTGCACCGCGTCCGCGGGAAGGCCGGACCCGCCCACCGCGTCACGGAGCACCTTCACGAGTGCGGTGTTCGAGGCGTACGCCGACGATGATCCGCGCAGCAGCACCGCGTTGCCCGACTTCAGACAGAGCGCGGCGGCATCGACCGTGACATTGGGCCGGGCCTCGTAGATGATGCCCACCACTCCGAGCGGCACCCGCACCTGTCGCAGGTCGATGCCGTTGGGGAGGGTGGAGCCCCGGACGACTTCGCCGACCGGGTCGGGCAGCGCCGCCACGTCACGCGCGTCCGCGGCGATCGCGCGGATCCGCTCCGGGGTGAGAGTGAGCCGGTCGACGACCGACTCGCTCGTCCCGGCCTCCCTGGCCTTCGCCACGTCCTCGGCGTTGGCCTCGACGATCTCGCTGGTGCGTACCTCGAGCGCGTCCGCGATCGCCAGCAGGGCGTCGTCCTTCGCCGCGCGCGGGAGTGGCGCGATGTCGTCGGCGGCGGCGCGTGCCCGGTAGGCGGCCTGGGCGACCGGGGACATGTTGTCGTACGGCGAAAGCGTGGTCATGCCCGCAGGGTAGTGCTCACACTGCGGGCATCCGTCACGTATCCCGTGATGCGAGACAGACGTATCGGTGGCTGTGCACCCGGCTGCGGAGCCCGGCAGCCCGGCCCGGTGTTCCGGCCCCACCGCCCGCCCCGGGGGCCGACCCCGCTCCGGCCCGCAGGTCCCGGCAGTCCCGCGTCGCGATCCGGCCCCATTCCCGCCCAGCGACCCGGCTTCAGCAGCCCGGACCGGCGAACCGCCACCGCTCCGGTCCCGCTGGTCCCGCGTCGCGATCCGCCCCGCCGGGCCCGCCCCGCCATCCGGCCCGGCACAGTCCGCCCCCGCGATCCTGACGGCCCGCGGTCCTGTCAGTACGGGTGCACTCCGACAGGGGCGGCCGGAGGCGGGCCGTAGCCCTCGGCGATCCGGAGGTGGTACGTCTCCCGGTCGATGACCTCCAGCCCGACGATCTCCCACGGCGGGAGTTTCGCGCTGGAACGGTGCTCGCCCCACAACCGCAGCGCCACTGCCGCCGCGTCGTGGAGGTCCCGGGCCTCTTCCCAGTAGCGGATCTCCGCGTGGTCGTTGGCATACCGGCTGGTCAGAAGGAAGGGGTGATCATGCGCCAGTTGCTCCAGCCCGCGCCTGACCTCCTTCAGCGGTGTCTCGCTGCCGGAGACGCTGAGGGTGATGTGCCACAGCTTGGAACGGGTGACTTCCTCGTCCGTCACCACCGGTTCCTGGTCGAGGGTCTGGTCGGGGGGTGTACCGGCGTAGTCGGCTCCCGCCCCCACGCTGGTCAGGGCACGGCTGCCCGTTCCGCGGGGCAGTGGCCCCGGGCGCGCTCGTCTCACCGGCGGCCTCCTGTGAATGCGTAGCTGTGCTGACCCCTTTGTTTCTCCGTGACAAAGTTGACCAGCCCGGGGCCCGGTGTGGGGTGGTTTTCGTGAAGGTCTCCGCCCGAAGGCTGGACTTTCAGCCGTTTCAGGGGGCCGGGCGCGGTGCGAGGACGACGAGATCGTCCCTGTGTACGACTTCGCGCTCGTAGGCGGGTCCCAGTTCACGGGCGAGGTCGCGGGTCGACCGGCCGAGCAGCTGAGGGATCTCCTTGGCATCGAAGTTGACGAGCCCGCGGGCGACGGCCCTGCCGGCGGGGTCCCTCAGCTCGACCGGGTCGCCGGCGGAGAACTCCCCCTCGACCGCGGAGATTCCGGCCGGCAGCAGGGACGTGCGGCGCTCGACTACGGCACGTACGGCTCCGTCGTCGAGCGTGAGGGCGCCCAGCGGGGTGGAGGCATGGGCCAGCCAGAGCAGCCGGTCGGCCGAGCGACGCCCGGTGCGGTGGAAGTACGTTCCGGTGTCGCGGCCCGCGAGGGCGTCGGCGACGTGGCTGGCCGAGGTGAGCACGACCGGGATCCCGGCGGCGGTGGCGATCCGGGCCGCCTCGACCTTGGTGACCATGCCTCCGGTCCCGACACCCGCCTTCCCCGCGCTCCCGATGGTGACGCCCTCCAGGTCGGCCGGTCCGCTCACCTCGGCGATGCGGGAGGTGCCGGACGTGCTCGGGTCTCCGTCGTAGAGGCCGTCGACGTCGGACAGGAGGACGAGCAGGTCGGCATGGACCAGGTGGGCGACGAGCGCGGCGAGGCGGTCGTTGTCCCCGAACCGGATCTCGTCCGTGGCCACCGTGTCGTTCTCGTTGACGACGGGGAACGCCCCCATCTCCAGGAGTTGATCGAGCGTGCTGTAGGCATTGCGGTAGTGCGCACGCCTGCTGGTGTCGTCGGCGGTCAGGAGCACCTGCCCGACGCGTACGCCGTAGCGGGCGAAGGAGGCGGTGTAGCGGGCGACGAGCAGACCCTGGCCGACGCTGGCCGCGGCTTGCTGCCGGGCCAGGTCCTTGGGTCTGCGTACGAGCCCGAGCGGAGCGAGCCCCGCCGCGATGGCGCCGCTGGAGACGAGGACGATCTCGCGCTCCCCGCCGCTCCTGACCTTGGCGAGCACGTCGACCAGTGCGTCGACCCGGTCGGCGTCAAGCCCTCCCGCCGCGCTGGTGAGCGAGGAGGACCCGACCTTGACGACGATCCTGCGGGCCTCGGTCACACCGGGCCTCCGCTCCGCGCCGCCCCCGGTGGGTGTGCGGAGCTCGCCTTCGGGTTCCCCTGCCGCGTGTTCGGATTCCCTGTCCCCTGACACGTCCGCCCGCCCCATCACGTCGTCCTGCTCGGTTCTCCTCAATCTACGCGAGGGGCCGGTTCGGCACCGCGCCGTCTCAGCTGCTGTCGTCGTGGGGACGGCGATACACGGACCGACGGCTCCGGGCCGCCCTACGACATGCCCCTGAATGGAGTCATTTACGTAATCTCCACCGGCCATTCATCGGGCTACCCTCTATTACGTGACAGATGAACCGACCCGCCAGAGGCGCATTCTTCTCAGATCAGGCAAAAGCCCCTTCGATGTGGCTTCGATCGAACAGTCCCTCGACAGAGACGTCTTCGCGACCAACGCGGGCAACCTGATCTTCAGTGACGCCGCACACAAGTTGCTGACGACTCCGCGGGCAGCGGTCTTCTCGAACGGCATCCGCACGGATCCGTCGGCCGCCGCCCGCATCAACGAGGAGTTCGACGCATTCGTCGTACCCCTGGCGAACGCCTTCCGCCCGACCTTCGAGCGGCCCCTGAAGCGGATGACCCAGCTGATCAAGAAGCTGCGCATCCCGGTCGTCGTCCTCGGGGTCGGCGCGCAGGCGGACCTCAAGTACGACGCGGCCCGGCTGAAGCCGATGGAGCCGACCGTCAGGGAGTTCGTCACGGAGGTGCTCAACCGCAGCGCGTCCATCGGCGTGCGGGGCGAGTTCACCGAGCAGTACCTCAAGGACATGGGATTCCGGGACGTCGAGGTCATCGGCTGTCCCTCGATGTTCATGAACGGCGAGACGTTCACGCTCGAGAAGAAGTCCGAGTCGCTCACCACGGATTCCATGATCTCGGTGAACGGCTCGCACAGCGCCGTGCGCTCACACGGCCTCGACGCGATCATCCGGCAGGCCCACGAGCGCTACCCGAATCTGCGGTTCATCGGACAGAACCTCCTCGAGGCCCAGCTGCTCCACTGGCGGGAGACGTCGAACCCGATCGGCGCGCAGACCTCGATGCCGACCCACCCGTCCCACCCGATGTACCGCGACGGCAAGGTCCGGCTCTACATCGACCCGGCCACCTGGATCGACGAGCTGCGCGCGTTCGACTTCTCGTTCGGCTCACGCATCCACGGAAACATCGCCGCGCTGCTGGCCGGTGTCCCGAGCACCGTGCTGTGCAGCGACTCGCGGACCCTGGAGCTCTGCCGGTACTTCGGTATTCCGCACCGCAAGATCTCCGAGACGCCCAAGGACGTCGACCCCGCAGAGCTGTACGACTTGGCGGACTTCGGTGAGCTGGTGAACGGCCACAAGGAACGCTTCCTCCGCTTCACCGGCTTCATGGAGAAGAACGGCCTGGAGAACACGTTCCACCACGGTGACAGCGGAAAGGCCTTCGACGCGCAGATGTCCGGGCTCGCCCTTCCGCCTGCCGTCCGCCCGTGGACCGACTCCGACCCCGACACGCTGAGCAGCCGTTTCAGCTGGATGCAGGGCCGGATGGACGAGCTGACCGCGCAGAACGCCCTGTTGCGCTCCCAGCTGGAGAAGAAGGCCGGCGCGGTCAACGTCAAGGTGCAGGCAGGCGGAGGAGCCTCTGCCTACCGGCGCGCCCGACGTGTGGTGGGACGCCCGGTCCGGCGGCTGCTGCGCCCTGAGCAGTAGGCACGAGCAGCAGGGAACGGCCACTGCCGCGCCGCGCCGCGCCGCGCCTCAGACCTTGTGGGCGCGGTGCGGCATGTGCAGGCCCGCGGACCGTGCCGTCCTGCGCGCCTTCCCTGCCAGCCGCCGCAGGAATTCGGCGGTGGACTGGCGCCCCGGAACGTCGATCCGCTTGCGGCCGATCCATTCCGGGACGGTCATCTCATAGGCCGAAAGGGGCAGCCCGGCACCCTCACCGAAGTGGGGGTAGACCAGGTACAGGCGGCCCCGAAGGCCCTTGCGGACCACCCGGGGCTCCGTCTTGTCCTTCATGAACTGAAGGACGTCCAGGAGCAGGTCCAGCCTGCCCTTGGAGATGCAGATCAGCCGGAGCCGCTCGTGGACCTTGAGGCGACGGGCCAGGCCCGGTGACCAGTAGGTCTCCAGCAGCGGCGCCGCCAGCTCCATCTTCTTCGCCCGCACCTCGCCGGACTGCCGCAGCAGGGCCGGCCCGAACTGCGGGAGCAGGGTGATGACGAAGGGCCGGACCATCAGGGCGTCCCGCTTCGGCCCCGGCGGTACATGAGCGGCTATGAGCTTCATCAACGCCCGGGCGGAATCGAAGCGCAGCAGGTAGCTGCCGCTCTTCGTCACGTGCTTGCCGTCGTCCCGGCCCACCAGGTAGTAGCAGGTGTAGTCCGCCACGACGGAGACGCCGTCGCCCCGGAGATACGCCTCCATGGTGAAGAGCGCGTCCTCACCCGTCTTGAGGCCTTCGTCGAAGGTCATCCCGAGCCGTACCAGCAGGTCCCGTCGGAACAGCTTCTGCGCGCTCAGGGTGAACTTGATGTTGGAGGTGTACAGGTCGGCCCGCTCGACCGTCTGCTTCCACATCGACTTCGCCGCACCGCGGTTGACGCCGACGATCTTCCCGAGCACCACATCGGTCCCGGCCCGGTCACCCATCGCGACCATGAGCTCCAGCGCTTCCTCGCCGAAGTAGTCGTCCGCGTCGAGGAAGAAGACGTACCTGCCGCGGGCGAGCCCGATACCTCGGTTACGTGGGCCGCTGGGACCGCCTGAGTTCTCCTGGCGGACGACGCGCATGTCGATGGCGGTCCGGGCCGCGAACTCCTCCAGGTACTCCCCCGTACCGTCGGTCGACCCGTCGTCGATCGCCACGATCTCCATGCGCCCGGCCGGAAGCGTCTGCGCCTCGACGGACTCCAGGCAGCGGATCAGGTAGGGCATCGCCTGGTAGGCGCCGATGATGACGGTCACATCTGGTGCGGTGCTGCTCATCTCTCCCCGGTTCACGTATATACGTATCAATCAGGAGAAACGATAGAACGACGACACTCGCGTGCTCTATGTACAGACACGCCGAACGGCCCGTACGTTCCCCTCCCTGAGGGGGAGACGGACGGGCCGTCGAGTAGGTTGCGTCGCGAACCGGACGACTTTCGAACAGTTGAATGACAGCTGGATTACACCTGGCGGACAGCTCCGCATCCGACCGACGGCATGACTCCCACCGTCCGACGAAGACGCTGCGGCCCGCCCGTTGGCGTCACCCCGGCCGTCCGACGAAAACACCGCGTCCCGGCCGACGGCGTCACCCCCGGTGTCCTACGCAGACACCACGTCCCGGCCGACGGCGTGACGTCCCGCTGCCGGCCGGACACGCTGCGGTCAGCGGACCGCCGAAGGGCCGGCACCGATGCCGGCGTCGGCGTCCGGGGCGGCCGACGCGTCGGGATCGACCGCGGCCTCGACCTCGGCGACGATCTCCGCCACCCCGTCCCCGGCACCGCTGGACGCGGCCTCCGGGTCGGGCAGCGGGGCGGACACCTGCTCACCCACGCGCTGCGCGACGCCCGCGTTACGGGCCTCCGCCTTGGCCGCGAGCGCCTGGATGGCGGCGTTGAACTGTTCCATGGAGGTGGGCTCGTCCGGGCCCAGCAGGTAGCTCTTCAGCTCGTGGCGGGCTCCGGCCAGCGAGTCGGCCGCCGGGTCGGCGACGGCGCGCAGCAGCTCTTCGATCTCCTCCGCACCGTTGGAGAGGATGACGGCGGCCCGCACAGCGGTGTTCTGGCGCTTGAACTCGTCCGCGCCGACCTCGGCCGAGTCGGTCACCGCATACGGCTTGCCGCTCGCGATGAAGTCGGACACCACACTGGAGATGTCCGAGACCATGGCGTCGGACTCGTTGAAGCAGTCGTAGAGCTTCGGCTGCGAGCCGGTCACCGTCCTGTGCTCCCACCAGCCGAAGGAACGCCAGTAGGCGTCGTTCCACTCGGCCCTCAGGGTGGCGATCTCGGCCTGGCGGGCCGGGTCGGCGAGTGAGACCCGCGATTCCTCCGACTCGTCGCCGCCGGCACGGCCGGGCTGAGCCAGCTCCGCCAGACGGGCTCCGATGCGGACGAGTTCCGCCTTGGCCGCACTCTGCCCGGCGGCGGAGGCCGAGGCCTCTTCGGCCCAGCGCGGATCGGCGGCGCGCTCCTGCGCGGAGGAGGCCACCAGGGCCTTGATGCGGGCGTTGACGGCCTTCGCCTTGGCGCTGCGGATACCGGTGAAGGGGTGCGGCTTGTAGATGACCCGGACCGGAGTGTCCGCCTTCAGCAGCCGGCGGACGATGTTCTCACCGGCCAGCAGCAGCGAGGTGTTGCCGGGATTGTCGTCCCAGCCCTCCCAGGTGGGGGCGTACAGCACCGTCGGGATGGGGTTCTTCGTGGTGCCCGTCCAGCTCCGGATGGGAGCCAGCTGCGGCCGCCCGACCTCGACGATGTCCTCGTCGCGGATACCGACGTCGGCCAGGGCGTAGCGGTCACGGCCCGCGCGGCCGGCCGTCCACACCTCGTCGTACACCTTGGAGTACGGATTGACGCTGGCCAGCTTGTCGCTGTCGCCGTGGCCGATGAACACGTGCTTCATGGTCGGCACACGCAGCATGTGGATGTTCTTGCCGACGTTCGCCGGATACAGGCACACGCGGACGGTCGACAGGTTCAGGTTCATGAGGTGCGTGCCGGCAGGCACGCAGACCACCGGTACGGAGGTGTCCGCGAGCTGCGCGACCAGGTTCCGCTCACGCATGACGATGAGCGGGCGCCCCTCGACGGCGGCCATGGTGTCGAGCCACATGTTGCCCTGGTAGGCGGACTCGCTGGAGCCGGAGAAGTAGAGCACGACCGTCGGCTGGTACTCGCTCAGCCAGGTGTCCAGGGCCTTCAGCACCGCGGGGGCCGACGGCGCCCGCCGGCTGCGGCGCAGATACGGGACGAGCAGGGCATTGAAGCCGACGGCCAGCAGCAGCGTCACACCGGCGCCGATGTAACCGATGAAGTCCTCGCCCGTGCCTGCGGCGACGAGCACGCCCGCCACCGCGGGAAGGTCGAGGTGGAGCATCTTCTCGCTGGAGCGGTGCAGCAGCGCGCGCGGCGGGGCGTCGGGGATGCGGACGGCGTGCAGGTCCACGTTGCGGGTGACGATCGGCAGGCTGCGGCGGAGCCGGATCAGAGTCGTCAGCGCGCCGTGCGGAGCCTGCAGACCGTAGAAGAGGAGGAAGCACGCGACCGCGGCGTAGAAGAGCGGCTCCTCGGCGAGATCGAGCCGGGCCAGGAGCAGGATGATCATCAGCTGGCGGAGCAGGAAGCGGATGGACAGCCCCGCCCGCACCTTGCCGAGCCGGTTGATCAGATAGCTTCCGCGCTGGTGCAGGTACCAGTCCGCGATGTACGTGACAGCCGTGGCCGCCGCGAAGAACCAGATATCGGGGAGAAGAGCGGCGACCATGACGCAGGGATATCCCAGCGTCATCAGTATTGCTGCCAACAGTTCTGACCGGCTGCCCACACGGGCCAGGCGGATGGCTGTCGAAATCACGAAGAACCTGCTCCAGGGGGTGCCGGTTGTTTCACGTATGGAGGGAAATGTGAAGATTCGGCTTCACGCACTCGGGCCTCTGTTTCCACCTTTCGGTGAACCCAGAGGCCCGTAAAAGTACATTTGTCAAGAATTATTACACATCTTCCTGACGGTCCAGGACCGAGGCCAGCGCCTGCTCGAAGCCGGAGGCCTCGGTGACGTCCCGGGTCGGGTCCTGCTGCCGTACGTCGATGACATGGCCCGTCATCGCGGACAGGAGGACGTCCAGCGAGGTGCGCGCCACGGCCTCGGAGGAGAGCAGCGATCCCTCCGGCTCCTGGCCGAAGGCCTTGGTCCGCATGGGGGTCGCGGTGCGCTCCGGGTTCACGCAGTTGACCCGGATGCCCTCGCCCGCCCACTCGTCGGCCAGCGCCTGCGTGAGGTTCACCATCGCAGCCTTGGTGGAGGAGTACAGGCTGTACTCCGCGCGGCCACGGGTGTAGCTGCTGGAGGTGTAGAGCAGCAGCTGCCCCTGGGTCTCCGCCAGGTACTTGTACGAGGCACGGGCGATCTGCACCGGCGCCAGGTAGTTGACGTTCAGCGCTTCCTGGATCGTCGTGTTGTCCGTCTCCGCCAGCTTGCCGATGCGCAGCACGCCCGCGGTGTTGATCACGTAGTCGATGCGGCCGGTCTCGGCGTACGCCTTGGAGAGCGCGTCATCGATGTGTTCGGGGTTCTCGACGTGCGTTCCGGTGGTGGAGCGGCCCAGCGCGTACACACTGGCGCCGTACTGCTCGGCGAGCGTGGCGATGTCCGCGCCGATGCCGTACGACCCTCCGAAGACGACCAGGGTCTTGCCCGAGAGCAGCTCGCGGTATGCGGCCTCGTCGGCCTGACGGGGGGCCGCCGTGGATGCGAGCTGGAAGAGCTTGTCCGTGATGAAGACGTCGACCGGCTGGGTCACCTTCATGTTGTACTCGTCGCCCGCGACCACGTAGATCGGCACGTCGGGGAGGTACCGCAGGACGACCGAGCAGTCATCGGTGGCCTGGAAATTCGGGTCACCGGCCGCGACCTCGTACGCCTTGCGGATCGTGGAGAGCTTGAACGCCTGCGGGGTCTGGCCGCGGCGCAGCCGGGACCGGTCCGGGACGTCGGTGATGAACTCGCCGTCCTCGCCGTGGGTGCGGGTCACGATGATCGTGTCGGCGGACGGGATGGCGACGTCGACCGCCTGGTAGCGGTCGAGGGCGTCGACGCAGTCCTTGATGACCCGCTGTGACAGAAGCGGACGGACCGCGTCATGGAAGAGGACGTTGCGGTCCTCACCCTCCGCGAGCCCTTCACCGAGCGCCGCGATGGCACGCTCGGTGGTCTCGTTCCGGGTGCTTCCACCCTCGATGATCTTGATGACCTTGGTCAGCCCGGCCTTGGCGACGATCTTCTCGACGTCGGGCACGAAGCCGGGCGCCATCAGCACGATGACATCGTCGATGCTCTCGGCGTTCTCGAAGATGCTCAGCGTGTGCTCGATGACTGCCTTACCGGCGATCTTCAGCAGCTGCTTGGGGATCGACAGTCCCACACGCTGACCGGTCCCACCGGCGAGCACGACCGCTGTGGTCCGGGGCTTGGCTTCATGCGGCACAGACACAGACGACCTACCTTGCGATGACAGGGGGGAACAGTGTGATGGTCGCACTCTCCGTGACCGTCTCGCAAGGCGGACGTTTACCGGCGCTTGCCTCTGGGAAACCCGCAGTTCACCGCCTGGCCAGGCAGATTGCGCCCTTCGGCCCCGTACCCGGAGTGACAGACTCCACAGACGTGTTACGCAATCCGCACAACATCGGAAGCCGTACCGCCCCTACCTGGCAGTTCGCTGTGAAACCGGGCGCCCCCGACACACGGGAGCGCCCGGCACGACCCGGCTAGAAGGGGTCGAACTCGTCGTACTCGCGCTGCGCGACATCGCGCTCGGACTCACGCTCACGGCGGCGCGTCGCGGCGGGGCGCGGAGCCTCGAGGCGGTGGTCCTCACCGCGACGTCCCAGCATCTCGGCGCCGGCGGCCATGGTCGGCTCCCAGTCGAAGACGACCGCGTTGTCCTCGGCCCCGATGGCCACCCCGTCGCCGGCCTGGGCGCCCGCCTTGCGGAGCGCGTCCTCGACACCGAGACGGTTGAGCCGGTCTGCGAGGTAGCCGACGGCCTCGTCGTTGTTGAAGTCGGTCTGACGGATCCAGCGCTCGGGCTTCTCGCCGCGCACCCGGTAGATGCCGTCCTCCTCGACGGTCACCGTGAACCCGGCGTCGTCGACGGCCTTGGGCCGGATGACGATCCGGGTCGACTCCTCCTTCGGCTGGGTGGCCCGCGCCTCGGCGATGATCCCGGCGAGGGCGTACGAGAGCTCGTTGAGTCCCTTGTGCGCGACGGCCGAGACCTCGAAGACGCGGTAGCCGCGCGCCTCCAGGTCGGGACGGATCATCTCCGCGAGGTCCTGGCCGTCAGGGATGTCGACCTTGTTGAGGGCGACGATGCGCGGACGGTTCTCGAGGCCGCCGTACAGCCGCAGCTCCTCCTCGATCATGTCGAGGTCCGAGACGGGGTCACGGTCGGACTCCAGCGTCGCGGTGTCCAGGACGTGCACGAGCACGGAGCACCGCTCGACGTGCCGCAGGAAGTCCAGGCCGAGCCCCTTGCCCTCACTGGCGCCCGGAATGAGCCCCGGGACGTCGGCGATGGTGTAGACGGTCGAACCGGCGGTGACGACACCCAGGTTGGGCACGAGCGTCGTGAACGGGTAGTCCGCGATCTTCGGTTTGGCCGCCGAGAGCGCCGAGATCAGCGAGGACTTGCCGGCGCTCGGGTAGCCGACGAGCGCGACGTCGGCGACGGTCTTGAGCTCCAGGACGATGTCCCGGCTCTCCCCCGGCTCGCCGAGCAGCGCGAAGCCGGGCGCCTTGCGGCGGGCGGAGGCGAGCGCGGCGTTGCCGAGGCCGCCGCGGCCGCCCTGTCCGGCGACGAAGGTGGTGCCCTGGCCCACCAGGTCGGCGAGGATGTTGCCGGCCTTGTCGAGTACGACCGTGCCGTCCGGGACGGGCAGCACGAGGTCCTGGCCGTCCTTGCCGGAGCGGTTGTCACCCGCGCCGGGCTGGCCGTTCGTGGCCTTGCGGTGAGGGTGGTGGTGGTAGTCGAGCAGCGTGGTGACGGCCTGCTCGACGACGAGGATGACATCGCCGCCGCGTCCGCCGTTGCCCCCGTCGGGGCCGCCGAGCGGCTTGAACTTCTCACGGTGGACGGAGGCCACGCCGTGGCCTCCGTTACCCGCGGCGGCATGCAGCTCGACGCGGTCCACGAAGGTGGTCATGGTGTGGGCCTCCAGGTACTGCGGAAAAATACGGGAATGTCTCTTGACGTAACGCGCCGAGGGCGGATCCGCTTCCCCGATTACCGGGAAAGCTGAGATCCGCCCTCGGAAGGTGCTGTGTCGTCCAGCCGTTGCCTGACTCAGGCAGCGACGGGAACGATGTTCACGACCTTGCGGCCACGGTGCGTACCGAACTCCACCGCGCCGGCGGTCAGCGCGAACAGCGTGTCGTCGCCGCCACGGCCGACGCCCGTGCCCGGGTGGAAGTGGGTGCCGCGCTGGCGGACCAGGATCTCACCGGCGTTGACGGCCTGACCGCCGAAGCGCTTCACGCCGAGCCGCTGAGCATTGGAATCGCGCCCGTTCCGAGTGGACGATGCGCCCTTCTTGTGTGCCATGTCTCCTCAGTCCCTTACTTCGCAGCCGCGGGGATACCGGTGACCTTGATCGCCGTGTACTGCTGGCGGTGACCCTGGCGACGGCGGTAACCCGTCTTGTTCTTGTAGCGAAGGATGTCGATCTTCGCGCCCTTGTGGTGGTCCACGATCTCGGCCTGGACCTTGATGCCGTCCAGGACCCACGGGTCGCTGGTCACGGCGTCGCCGTCGACAACGAGCAGGGTCGAGAGCTCGACCGTGTCGCCAACCTTGGCGGTGGAAATCTTGTCAACCTCAACGATGTCGCCGACAGCAACCTTGTGCTGGCGACCACCGCTGCGCACGATGGCGTACACGCGGATCTCTCTCTCACTCGGAACGGATCCCCTGATGCCAGCCGCCCGCACGGGCCTGGGCCCGCGACGGTCCGGAAGGATGAGCGGCCTCCCCCGGGGACGGATCACCGGGAGGGATGTGCTCAGGGGGTAGGCGCACAGAAACACGCCGAGGGTCAAGGTTACGGGGCGGGTGGGGAGGGGTCAAACCGGGCTGCCGGGCCCCGAGCCGTGCGTCACGGGGATACAGACGCTGCAGGCTGGCGACACCGCGATCTTCCGTCCGCGAAATGGTTGGCACGACGCCGTCCAGAGGAGGCCGAAGCCCTCCGAAAGGAGGCTTCGGCCTCCTCGGACCTGACAGGTTTCCGTGGAGCCCACACCAGAAAACGCGCTCACCCCCACAGTGGCGAGCCTTCAGGACAGGAGGCGTTTCACCATTTCCTGCCCGTCCACCCTGATTGCGACGGAGTCACAGATCAATGGAGGGCATGCAGCTCGTTCATGGGGAATGGGGCACCCCACCGCTTGAGGTAGCCGGATTCGCCAACCTCGGACAGAAGCCGTTCAGCCATCGCGCGTACCCCATCCACAAAGTCGCTCGTGGAGACGCGCCCGGCCCATCTGAGTTTCCCGCCGGCCCACCGATTAATCTCGGATTGCAGGTCATCGAAAGAGACGATCTGCACGTAGACTTCGTCCACTGCACCGGAGAAGAAGACTCGCGTCCCTCCTGGCTCATCCAGGAAGTGTGAAATGGACGAGCCGGACCCGATCTGGAGGTCCCGCGCGGACTGCAGAAGACTTTTCAGCGCATCACCTACATACGTGGTTCCAATCTCCAATTCCTCACCTCCAGGGCTCCAGTACCATACGGCATTCCCAGGACCCGTAAGCTGCCAGCGCATATTGTTCCTCTTCTCCACTCGAGCGATTCTCACCTGGGGTAGGCGGTACGGATCGACCCGTCCGGATTTACGATTACTTCGACGATGTAAAGAAGTTCCGGGGAGCTCCCTTGGGTGGAGCCGATCGGGTAATCGAACTCCAGAGTATGTATGAGCCCGTCTCGAGGCAGTCCAGTCTGAGGGTCATTCGTGTTGGGCTTCCCTTTTGTGTTCCGCACTGTATCGATAATTAGATCACCGATCTCGTCCGGATCCATGTACCCCGAAAACACCGTCTTGTCTATCGAGGCACCAGGGCTTCCGTCAACGTGGTTGTGAAGGGCATGCTGGAATCCGTCGCCCTCGAAAAGCGGATCGCACACCGAATTGTGCACAAGGACCGCAGTCACACCTGCAAGCACATAGAAGGTGTGGATCTCTTCAACGGTGAGGTTGTAGGTCGCCCGCCACTGAACGAAGGACCGGTTTTCCTCCACTTGTACCGTGGCCCCACCACGACTCAGGAGGGTCATACCCGGCTGGAGTGCACCGGCTTCAATCCAGCGCCGCTGCGACGGGCTCCAAAACGGGTGCTCGTATGTCGCCGTCAGCGTCTCGCGTCCGGCACTCGTAGCCAGAGTGAGTTCGTTGAAAGCCTTGTCGTCCTCAGTGACGATCTGCCGGGTAACCTCGCGGATAGCTGTTCGCGAGGTAACAGGATCTGTAGCGATCACCTTGTCGCCCGGCCGAACGGCTTCTATATTCTTTGAGGAGCCGTCCCCCATAAGAACCTTGGTGCCGGCAGGGAAGCATTTGGAACAGCCGCGCTTGAGGAGTTTGAGGGCGTCGACTGCCTTGTCCAGTGCCTTGAGTTTGGCGCCGACGAGGACGTCCGCTGCGAGTGTCCAGCAGTTTTCGAGGTCCTTGTTCTTCATGCAGGCTTCGAGGTCGCTGAGTCCAGCGAGTGCTTTGGCGCCGTCCCACAGCTCGTCCATGGCTTCGCCGAACTCGTCGCCCTTGGACAGGATGCTGCAGTAGATCTCGTTGTGCTGGCACCAGCGGACGAATTCCTGCGGATCGCAGGGGATAATCCCCTGGCCGCAGCGGTAGAGCGCCGCGGCCCGTTGACCGGCTTCGTTCTTCTCCTTCTCCGCGACCGCGGCCTTGCGCCGGGCTTCTTCTTCCTGGCGCTGCTTGGTGACCGCGATGGAGAACGCCTCGGTAGCCGCAGCGAGTGCGGCTGCCGCGTCCTTGCCCGCGGCAAGCTCCGACAGGCGTGCCTGGTCGGCGGAGTATGCGGCGTTGGAGGCGTGGACCTGGGCCAGTTCCGAGGAGAGGGTGGCGTCGGCTGCGGAGCTGGCGGCGTCGGTCGCTGCGATGTCGGCGCTGTTGGCCGCGTCGCGTGCGGTTTTCGCGGAGGCGGCGGCGGATGCGGCGGATGCCGAGGCATCCTTGGCGTGCTGGGCCGCCTCGTCGGCGTAGTCCTGTGCCTTGCCGGCGGAGTCGCTGGCCTTCTTGGCCCAGTCCTCGGCCTCTGCGGCCGCCTTGCGGGCGATGGCCGCGACCTTCTGGGCGGTGGCGGCGTTCTGCTGGGCGGTGGCCGCGATCTTCGCCGCGTCCGCGATCATCTTCTGGACCTGCGCCACGTGGGTGGCGTTGAGCAGGTCCTGGCGCTGGGCCTTGTACTGGCCGGTGGCGATGAAGGCGTGCAGGGTCTGGTCGGAGCCCTCCAACGCGATGCGGGCCGCGCCCTTGACCTCCGGGCCCCCGGAGGAGACCAGCTGTGCTGCCCGCACCCGTTCGTCCTGGGTGCGGGCGGTGAACTGGGTGTCGCTCAGGAAAGCGTCGTACTTCTTCGGATCACTGGTGGCCAGGGCCGCCCGGCCGGCTTCGGCCAGGATCGGTCCGGCGCCGTCGATGGTCTGGGCGATCAGGACGCGCATGTTCTCGGCTCCGGCCTGGTACTGGCCGTTGTCGATGAACGCGGTGACGGCGGTGGCGTCGCCGTCCAGGGCGGTCTCGGCCGCTTCCCGTACCTCCTTGGCCACGCTCTCTTCCGCGAGGCGTTCGACGTAGGAGCGGTCGTCCTGCTCCTTCGCCGTGCTCCAGCCGTTGCGGAGGTAGTCGATCACCACCTCGTCGGGTCCCGCGAGGGCGGCCTCGGCTGCGGCCCGGCCCCAGGCGGTGCCGTTCTTCATCGTCAGGACCGCAAGGTCACGGCCCTGACCGGCAACCGCCGCGAGGTCGGCGCCGGGCTCAGCGGCCAGTGCCACCAGGCGGTTCCGCTCGGTGTCACGGTCCTTGGCCGCCTGCTTCAGTTCGGCCAGGCCTACGGTGCGGGCCTCGTCGGCCTCCTTCTGGTCCCGGGCGCGCTCGATCCCCCCGTTGGTCCGCCCCAACAGTTCCTCGGTCTCGACCTCGCGCGCGAGGGTGTAGACCTTCTGGGCGGTGGCCACCGCTGCGGTCGCGGCGTTCGCGGCAGTGGTAGCCGCGTCGGCGTGCAGGGTGGACTTGCCGGCCGCTTGCGCGGCGTCACCGGCGTGCTCGGCCGCGTCATCAGCCGCCGCGGCCGCGTTGTTGGCGTGTGTGGCCGCCGACCTGGCGGCGGCACCGGCCTCGCGAGCGGCAACAGCGGCCTTGCGGGCCAGCGCCTCGGCGGCGGCCGCGGCACGGTTGGCCTCCGCCGCGTGACGCTTCGTCGCCGCAGCTGCGGCACGCGCCTGGGCAGCAGCCGCGCCGGACTGCCCGGCGAGATTACCGGCCTCGATCGCAGCATTGGCCGCGATGTCCGCGTTGGCCCCCGCGCTCGCGGCGGCATGCGCGGCGTCGCCGGCCGCGTCGGCCGCGATCGCCGCCTGATCCGAGGCATCGGCGGCCAGCGCCGCACCCTTGCCGGCATTGCGGGCATTCTCCGCAGCCTCACGCGCCGCGGCGGCGTTGCCGGCGTCCACAGCGGCGCCTGCGGCCGCGTTACGGGCGCGCGACGCGGCCTGCGAGGCACCGGCCGCAGCGGCAGCGGCCTGGGAAGCGGCGTTCGCCGCGACACGCGCGGAATTGTTCGCGGCACGCGAAGCATCGATCGCCGTCTGCGCGGCGGCGGCAGCCTGCGAAGCAGCCTTGGCAGCCCGGCCCGCGGCCCGGGCCGCCTCTTCGGTGTCGTCCTTCGCCTCCCCGGCCTCCTTCGCGGCCCTCAGCGCCGCTTCCTTCGCCAGCCTCGAAGCCTCCACCGCCTTGGCGGACTCCGCCTTCGCAGCCGCCGTCTCCGCGGCAGCCTGCCGACCGGCTTCCTTCGCCTGCGCGGCCAACTGGGCGACTGTCGCCTGCTCCTGGTCCTTGTCCCGGGCGACGAACTGCCCGACCGTCAAGAACTCCCGGATGTCATCGGCTCCACCGCTCAACGCCAGCCGGCCCGCAGCCCGCACATTCGTGCCGCCCACACCGATGACCTGGACGAGCTGCACCCGCTCGTCCTGCTCACGCTGAACGAACTGCCCCTCCTTCAGGAACGCAGCCACATCCTCCGCCGAACCCGCCAGCGCGGCCCGACCCGCATCCTGGACAACCGGCCCACCCGCATCGATGACCTGCGCCACCCGAACCCGCTGGTCCTCCTCCATCGGAGCTTCCCAGCCCGTCCGGAGGAACAGCCGCAACTCCGTAGGGGTACCCGCAAGCGCCTTACGGGCTGCGGCCAGCAACTCTGAGCCCCCGACCGATGCGACCTGGGCCGCTGATACCCGGTCGTCTTGGAGTGCGATCCCGTCCACCGCGGTGAGAAACGCCACCACGTCGGTCTCGCTCCCGGCCAGAGCCGCTTCGGCAGCCGCTTTGACCCCCGGTCCCCCGGACTTCCACAGGTTGACTATCCGGCCGCGGTCAGTTGGAGCGGTCGCGACGCCCCCTGCCAGGTCTGGTGTTCCATCCTCAGCCACTGAGGGCGGAGAGCCCAGCAGGCCGAACGTGAGGGCAAGGGACAGCAGGCCCAGGACAAGGACGCGTATCGCGCCACGTATGCCCCTCCGCTGATCAGGGCGGGTGAATCTTCGCTTCACGGATTTTCCGTTTCTGATGTCGGCAACTTCCGTTACCGATCTCCGAATACGACGCCGCGATCGTAGAGGAAAACCACACACGTCAAGCCTCAACTGCCCCCTTTCGCGAACCACGGGAGAGCGCAAGGAGCAGCGATTTTAGGTTTTTTTGTTGACTTGAAGCGTTCACATACCTTCACCCTGGACGCCCCCGCGCACAGCAGAGCACGAGGAGCAGGCGAACAAGAAGCACCGAACGAAACGCAACATTGGCCGCAATCATGGACACTTGATCAAGCGGCCATAACCGGAGATCGTGCACTATAACGGAAAATTTGTCTGCAAAGTTTTTGGTTGACGTACCGTCACCCAACAGCTAGATTGCACTTACACCTTTACTCTTTCTACACAAACATCTGGGCGGGGGGCCTCCGGATTCGCAGGCTGTCACGCCTGAAAGGAATACCGGTGGCTTTCCGCACGCGCGCATTTTTTGTTTCAGGGGCTATAGGCGCCCTGGCGGCACTGATCGGGGTACCGCTCGCTTTCGCCGCCGAGACCTCCGGGACCACCGCGTCCGCAGTGAGTGAAGAGGCCCCGCCGTCGGCGGTGGAGGACTTCTCCTACCCCGGCGCCGCCGGAATCCTGGCGGCCAAGGGAATCGAGCTGAAGAAGGGCGACGGCAACATCCTTCTCGCCGACTGCGACCTGGCGGCCGACCAGATCAGGGTCATGACCGTCAAGGACGACACCGTCGGCCGCGCCGGCACCTACTGCTTCCAGGCCACCGGCGCCACGGGATACATCACGCTCTCGCTCCCCCGGGTGTTCGCCCTGGAAGCCGCCGACCATCCCATCAGCGCCGACCTCACCGCCAACGGTGAGACGACCATCGTCGATGTCGCCCAGAACGGCTTCGAGTCCGTCGGTGAAGGCACCATCGGCGGCGCCCGCTCGGTGCTCGTCGAGATACGCGTTGCCGGGTGACCTGGCGTCAGTCCAGCCCCTCCTCCGCCAGTTCTCCGTGCACAACCATATGAAGGGCCTTCACGTGCCTGTCAAACCCCCTCGTAAAGCGCGGGCCGTATCCTTGCTGGCCGCCACGGCCGCAGTCGGCGCACTCACCCTCACCACCCCGGCTCAGGCTGTCATCGGTGACGCCGTCGCCGACAACACCTACGCCTTCACCGCGAAGATCCAGATCGGTGAAGGCGACACGGCCCGCGCCTGCACCGGCTCCCTCGTCGACGCCCAGTACGTCCTCACCGCCAGCAGCTGCTTCGCCGCCGCCGGACAGCCCGCCTTCCCGATACCCGCCGGCGCGCCGGCCGAGAAGGCCACGGCAACCATCGGCCGCACCGACCTGAACAGCACCGCGGGCAAGGTCGTCGAGATCAGCGAACTGGTCCCCCGCGCGGACCGCGACCTGGTGATGGCCAAGCTCGCCACTCCGGTCACCGACATCGCCCCCGTCCTCCTCGCCGCCACCCCGCCCACCGCGGGTGAGACGCTGCAGGCCGTGGGCTACGGCCGCACCAAGGCCACCTGGGTGCCCGACCGTCTGCACGCCGGTGCGTTCACCGTGACGCAGGCCGATGCCACCACCGTCGCCGTCACCCGGGACGGCGGCAGCATCTGCAAGGGAGACGCCGGCGGCCCCGCGCTGCGCGAGACGAACGGCAAGGCCGAGCTCGTCGCCGTGCACAGCGCGTCCTGGCAGGCCGGCTGCCTCGGCTCCGAGGAGACCCGCACCGGCGCCGTGGAGACCCGCCTCGACGACATCACCGACTGGGTGCAGCAGGTCCGCGCCCTGCCCGGTGAGTCGCAGGTCGCCTCCGGTGACTTCAACGCGGACGGCAGGGAGGACATCGCCGCCTTCTACGACAACGGCACCTCCCCCGAGGGCAAGAACCGGTCCTCGCTGTTCGCCTTCTACGCCACCAGCACCGGCTTCGCCGCCCCCAAGAACGTATGGAGCACGCCCGGCGGCTTCACCTGGGACAAGAGCAAGCTGACCGCTGGCGACTTCGACGGTGACGGCAAGGACGACGTCGCCGTCTTCTACGACAGCGGATTCTCCGACACCGGGGCGGTCTCCTCCCTCTACACGTTCAACAGCACCGGCACCGGCTTCAAGGCCCCCCGCAAGACATGGACCACCACCGGTGGCTTCAACTGGGCCGTCAGCAAGGTGACCTCGGGCGACTACAACGGAGACGGCAAGGACGACGTCGCCGTCTTCTACGACAACGGATCCTCCGACACCGGCGCCGTCTCCTCCCTCTACACCTTCACCAGCAACGGCACCGACTTCAACAACCCCCGCAAGACCTGGACCACCCCCGGCGGCTTCACCTGGTCCGCCGGCCAGGTCACCTCGGGCGACTACAACAAGGACGGCAAGGACGACGTCGCCGTCCTCTACAACGGGGGCAAGTCCGCCGACGGCAAGTTCATCTCCTCCCTGTACACGTTCACCAGCGACGGCACCCTCTTCAACAACCCCCGCAAGTCCTGGACCAGCAGCGGATCCTTCAACTGGAGCGCCAGCAAGCTGACCTCAGGCGACTACAGCGGCGACGGCCGGGCCGACATCGGCATCCTCTACAACCGCGGCACCACGACAGAGGGCGTCCACCAGTCCGCGCTCTTCACCCTCACCGGCGACGGCACCGACTTCGCCGCACCCCGTGAGGTCTGGACGAGCACCGGGTCCTTCAGCTGGGCCGTCAGTCAGGTCGTCAGCGGCGACTTCGACAACGACGGCAAGGACGACATCGGCGACCTCTACCGCTCGGGAACGACCGCCGACGGCCGACGCATCGACTCCCTGTTCTCCTTCACCAGCACCGGGACCGGCGTCAAGGCGCCCGTCAGGCACTGGAGCGGCAGCGTCGTCTGACGCCTGCACGCAGGCCGGTGCCCCGGACCCGCCACGGGCCCGGGGCACCGGCACGGGCTGACGCAGCCGAGACCTGACCACCCTTCGCCTGAGCCTCTCAAGGAATCGACGTGCCCCTCAGAACCTCCCGCAGAGTGCGGGCGACATCCCTGCTGGCCGCCACCGCGGCGGTCGGCTCCCTCACCCTCGCCTCACCGGCCCAGGCCGTCATCGGTGACGCGGTCGCCGACAAGACCTACACCTTCACCGCCAAGATCCAGATCGGCGAAGGCGACGCCAGCCGCGCCTGCACCGGGACCCTCGTCAACAACCAGTGGCTGCTCACCGCGGCCAGCTGCTTCGGCGACGACCCGGCCTCTCTCGTCGCCGGTGCCCCGGCGCTCCCGTCCACCGCGACCATCGGCCGGACCGACCTCACCTCCACTGCGGGACACGTCCGGGCGATCACGCAGCTGGTGCCCCGCACGGACCGTGACCTCGTGCTGGCCAAGCTCGCCACCCCGGTCGCCGGCCCCTCCTTCCTGCACCCGGCGACCGCCGTCCCCGTTGCGGGCGAATCCCTGACGGGCGCCGGCTACGGCCGGACAGCGGACACGTGGGTCCCCGACTCGCTCCATGCCGGAGCCTTCAGCGTCGGCACGGTCGAGACCACCACGGTCGGCATCGACGGCACCCCCGTATGCAAGGGCGACAGCGGTGCGCCCGTCTTCCGTGAGAAGAACGGCCGTCCCGAGCTCGTCGCGATCGCCAGCAGGTCGTGGCAGGGAGGGTGCCTCGGATCGGAGGAGACCCGCACCGGCGCCGTCGCCAGCCGGGTGGACGACATCCGGGCATGGATCACGGAGAGCACTGCCTCCACCCTGAACGTCTGGAACCTTCAGATGCTCACCAAGACCTCCAGCGGCCTGTACCACGCCATGCGCAACAGCAACGGTGACTGGACCTCCTTCGCCAACGTGGAGACCGTCGCCGGCCCGGTCGACGACATACAGTTCGCCGCCGACGCCGCCATCAAGGGCAAGAACTACGTCTTCGCCGTGGGCGGCAACGGGCACCTCTACCAGGCGAACCGCCGCGTGACAGGTGGCTGGGCCGCCTTCCGCGATCTGACGGCCGAACTCGGCGACAAGCCCGGTCTCACCCGCATAGCCGTGACGTCCACGGGCACCGGTCTCGCCCTGGTGGGTCTTGCCAACGGGCGGGTCTACCACGCGACGCAGGACGCCAGTGAGGTCTGGTCGAAGTGGGGCGACGTCACCGCCAAGCTCGGCGTGCTCGGCAATGCCACCCAGGTCACCGTCGCGCACACATCCGGTGGTCAGAGCCAGGTCGGCGTCGCCGCCGACGGCAAGGCCTACCAGGGCATCAGGGCGTCCGACGGCACGTGGAGCAGTGGCTGGACCCGTGTCCACGACCTGGGGACAGGCCTGACCTCGGCGGTCAACGGCATGTCCTTCGCCAGTGTCGCGGGAGACCTCCAGGTCGTCATCACCAGTGTCACCGGCGAGAAGAAGCACGCCATCCGCAAGGCCGACGGCACCTGGAGCAAGTTCGGCGACCTCGGTGACGAACTCGGCCGGGACGTCACCGTCGGGGTGGACGCCACCGCGGTCAACGGCGAGCTCCAGGCAGCCGTCGTCACCACGGACGGGAAGATCAAGCACACCGTGCGCCACGCCGACGGCAAGTGGGACGCCACCGAGCAGGTCGTCGGCTACCCCGGCACCCCCGGAACCGTCGCGGTGACCGGCAGCAGCCAGTAACCGCAGTTGCATCGCATACGAGTTCCGCTCCCACAGCCGTATCCGGCGGCACCGCCGGATAACCGTGAACAGCCCTGATACCGGTCGGTGCGACAGCGCTGCAGGACCGACACCGGCGAGGGGCCCTGCAGCAAGGCCCGGGTCTGCGACAAGCAGGCCCGGCCCCGTCCGCTCTGACGTCCAGTCGAGGAACACAAGTGAACTTCAGACACTCTCAAACGGTGCGTGCGCTGGCGCTGCTGTCGGCCACAGCAGCCGTAGGCGCGCTCACCCTCACTTCCCCTGCTCAAGCGATCGTCGGGACTCCGGTCACCGGCAGTACCTACGCCTTCACCGCGCAGATCGAAATCGGTGACGGCGACACCAAACGGGCATGCACCGGAGCCCTCGTCGACGCCCGGTGGGTCCTTACCGCGAGCAGCTGCTTCACCGGCGGTACCACCGAGCTGCCCATGGGCAAGCCGGCACTGAAAACGGTGGCCACGATCGGTCGCGCCGATCTGAACGCCACCGGGGGCCACGTCAGCGAGATCGTCGATCTGGTGCCACGGCCAGGACGCGATCTGGTCATGGCCCGCCTCGCCACCCCCGCGACCGGCATCACCCCGGTAGCAGTGGCCACCACCCCCGTCGCCGCGGGCGACACCCTCACAGCTGCCGGATACGGCCGCACGAAGACCGAATGGGTGCCTGACAGGCTCCACACCGCGGCCTTCACCGTCGACACCGCCGGCGCCACCGAACTCGCCATCACCGGCAAGACCGCCGCCGATGCCATCTGCAAGGGCGACACCGGCGGCCCCCTGCTCCGCACAACCAACGGAAAGCCCGAACTCGTCGGCGTCAACAGCCGCTCATGGCAGGGCGGCTGCTTCGGCGAGACCGAGACCCGCACCGGCGCGACAGCCGCCCGGGCCGACAACACCGTCCTCGGCTCTCGGCTCAGCCCTGGTCAGCGCCTGCTCCCCGGCGAGACTCTCGCCTCCGCCTCGGCCAAGCTGACCATGCAGACCGACGGCAACCTGGTCATCACCTCCAACGCGGGCAAGGCCCTCTGGTCCACCGGAACCACCGGCGCCGGCGCCACCGCCATGCTGAACACCGACGGAAACCTCGTCGTCCGCAACTCCGCCGACACCGCCAACCTCTGGGAAGCCGGGACCTCTGCCTCTGGCGGCACCGCAGTCCTCCAGGACCGCGGCAACCTCGTCGTACTCAACGCACAGGCCCAGTCCGTATGGTCGAGTGGCACGGCCATCCGCCACGACTACAACGGCGACGGCCGCAGCGACATGGCTGCTTGGTACAACTACCCCGACGGCCGAGACGCGATCCACAGCTTCCTCGGTGGCACCGACGGCGCCATCGCCAAGCCCTTCAAGTCCTACGACGTCGCGGACGGCGTCTGGGACACGAAGGCGATGAAGTACATCACCGGTGACTTCAACGGCGACGGCCGTGGCGACATGGCCGTACTCAAGGGCTACAGCGACACCAGCGTCAAGCTGTGGGTCGCGCTCGGCAGGGCCGACGGCGGTTTCGGCACCCCGTACACCGCTTGGAGCGCTCCGGCCGGCAGCTTCCACATCAGCTACATGACTCCCCAGGCAGGCGACTTCAACGGTGACGGCCGCGACGACATGGCTGCTTGGTACAACTACCCCGACGGGACCACCAAACTCTGGACGTTCACCAGCACCACCACAGGCACTTTCGCCGCACCCTTCAGCTCCTGGTCCGCCCCCACAGGCAGCTGGCTGCGCACCCGCACCAAGTTCATCACCGGCGACTTCAACGGTGACGGCCGCGACGACCTGAGCGTCTTCTACGGCCAGGGCGACGACACGGTGAAGACCTACGTCTTCCCGGCCGCTGCCAACGGAGGTTTCGCCGCTCCCGCCACGTGGTGGCAGAGCACCTCCCTGGACTGGAACCGAACCACTCCGCACTCCGGCGACTTCAACGGCGACGGCCGTGACGACGCGCTGGTCTGGTACGACTACGCGGACGGCAGCGACAAGACGTCCACGATGCTGTCCGAGAAGGTCGACGGCAAGGACCGATTCGGTTCCGCCAAGCTCACGCTCAACAGCCCTCCCGGCAATCTCGACGTCAGCCGCATGCAGTTCGTCACGGGCGACTACGACGGCGACGGCCGTGACGACCTCGCCACCATGAACCACCAGGCTGACGGCACCGTGAAGATGTGGACCTGGACGGCCCGGGCCGACACCCTGTTCAACGGCGGCCTCGCCGGCTGGAGCGCCCCCGCCAGCAGCTGGGCCTTCGCCTCCGCACAGTTCTTCAGCACCTACAACAACTGATACAGAAGTGGCCCTGTGCGGCTGCTCCGGCACACTTCAGCTGCCGGAGCAGCCGCACAGGTGCTACCACGTAGGGACCCGCCGGGGCCGGCAACGCACGGCCCGCCCCGCAGACGCCTCAGGCGGCTGTGCCGCGAGCGAGCGGCCTGCGGAAGGTACGCGCCAACCAGCGGAACGCGTCCCGGGCGGCCCCGAGAGCCTCACCTGGCGCTCGGCACCCGTGACGCCCAGTACGCTGCTCTGCAGATCGTCCAGGGGTGGCCGGCACGGCCCACCCCACGCACATGGACGGCTCGTCGAGGGGGCGTCCACCCTGGACGAATTCCCCGCACTCGAAGATGGTGACCACATGCCGGCGGGCCTGATATCCGCGCGAGAAACCCGTGACCGGCTCCCCTCGCTGACCGGACTGCGCTTCTGGGCAGCTCTGGCGGTCGTTCTCTATCACCTGTCGCGGCAGACGGGAAAGTTGCCCTGGATCAGCGACCTGACCTGGTACGGGCGCAGTGGCGTCACCTTCTTCTTCGTGCTGTCGGGCTTCGTGCTGGCTTGGACGTACGACGGGAAGGCCGTGCCTCCCAGCGTCTTCTTCTGGAGGCGCTTCGCCAGGATCTGGCCTCTGCTGGCCGTATCCGTCGTCGCCTCCGTCGCGGTATGGCGTGTCATGGGGACCGAGGTCTCCCTCCGGGGTGTCGTCGCCACACTGGGCCTGGTCAATTCCTGGACGCCCGAGCACCAGTACCTCGTGGGCGGCAATCCCGCCGCCTGGTCGCTCAGCGACGAGGCCTGGTTCTATCTCCTGTTCCCGCTGGTGATGATGCTGCCGCTACTCCGCTCGCCACGCGGAAGAACGTGGTGTGCCATCGCGCTGTGCGCCGCCTCGGTGGCCGTCTGGGCATCCGGCGCGCTGTTCGACGATCCGGCGATCCGGCTCTGGGCACTCGACTACTTCCCGCCGACACGCACCCTGCAGTTCGTCCTCGGTGTGGTCCTGGGCCTGGCGGTCAAGCGCGGGTGGCGCCCCCCGGTGCGGCTCCCGGTGGCGATCGCACTCGTCCTGGCCGGCCATCTCGCGCTGATCCCCTGGTCGCGCGCTGTCCCGGACGGCTTCTGGTACAGCCCGTACAGCGCCTCGCACCTGCTGTCCGCGCCGCTCTTCGCCCTTCTCGTGGCCGCGGCGGCGGCAGCTGACCTCGAGGGCCGCAGGACAGGGCTCGGCGGCTCCTGGATGATCCGGCTCGGGCACTGGTCCTTCGCCTGGTACCTGTTCCACGAGATCGTGATCAGATCGCTCGTCGGTCATCTGGGCCGGCCGGAGACGCAGGCCGAAACCCTGAAGATCTGGCTGCTCGCGCTGGGGATCAGCCTGGTCGTCGCGGCCATGGCCTATCACTGGGTGGAACACCCACTGGAACGCCTGCTCCGCCGCCTGGGGCCGGGCGGGGGCACAGGTTCCCGTCGTCCCGCCAGGAGACCGCGGCACGAGACGCTCAAGTCGGCCGCGTCGAGTGCGGCACCGCCGACCGGGGAGAAGTAGGACTTTCCCAGCGCTCCCACCCGGGTGGAACGGCGTTTCCAGGCAGGCCTGCCGTGCGGTACCGCTCCGGCAGGCGGTGGCCGGCGGCCACACGTCCACAGGGGGATCGGCACACAGCCGCCTCACCCCAGCTCGTATGCTCTCGACAAGTCCGCTCTCCGGAAGGTATGACACGTGAACTACAGGGTTCAGCCCACCGCACAGGTCGACGACAGTGCCGAGATCGGCGCCGGCAGCAGCGTGTGGGAGCTCGCCCAGATCCGCGAGGGGGCCAAGCTCGGCGAGGGCTGTGTGGTGGGCCGGGGAGCGTACGTGGGTACGGGCGTGCAGATCGGTGACAACGTCAAGCTGCAGAACTACGCCCTGGTGTACGAGCCTGCCGAGCTCGGCGACGGTGTCTTCGTCGGTCCTGCCGTGGTCCTCACCAACGACCACAACCCGCGCTCGGTCGACCCCGACGGCAAGCAGAAGCGCGGCGGCGACTGGGAGGCCGTCGGTGTGAAGGTCGCGGAAGGCGCTTCTCTGGGCGCCCGCTCCGTCTGTGTCGCTCCCGTGCTGGTCGGACGCTGGGCAATGGTGGCGGCCGGCGCCGTCGTCACGAAGGACGTACCGGACTTCGCGCTGGTGGTCGGCGTCCCGGCACGGCGGATCGGCTGGGTCGGACGGAGCGGACAGCGCCTCACCGAGAGGACGGGCGAGCCCGGGACCTGGGTCTGCCCGCAGAGCGGCGAACTGTACGAGGAGCGGAACGGCGTTCTGTCGGAGCGCCGGGCCTGACCCCCCGGGAGGCCGGATTCCTCGCTCTGGCGACGAGCGGAAGTCCCGGCTGGGTGTGTCTTCCGTCCGGCCCCCTGAAGGAACCGTCTCATCAAGCTGTTCACAGGCTCGGCCGCCGGTTGCCGGTCCGCACGCGTCACCCTGCGACGCCCCGCCCGAACCCGCTGTGCGTCCATCGGCGGAGGGCGCCCCGACCGGCCGGCCCGAGCCCCGGCGGCAAGTGCCTACGGCGCTTCTGTCAGCGTCTCGTCGCGGTGCGCCCGCGATAAGCTGGCCCCCGCTGCGCCGCACGGATGTGCGACCTTCTTGATAACGCCTCTATATGATCATCAGGGCGCAGAGTGAACGTGCGAAGGGATTCAAATGAATAGCCACGTGCTCTATCTCGCACACGGCAGTTACCGAGTGCGAGCGGCACGCGAGCACGTGAAAAGCCTGGCGGGTTCCGGCGATCGGGTCCTGCTGGTGGTACCGGCCACAGAGAGCTGGGCGGAGGCCGTCGCGGAGCTGGAGACCCTTGACAACGTCGAGATCGTCCAGCTCACCCCGGACAAGAAGGGATCGCTGCTGAAGGCAGCGAAGAAGTTCGTCCTGGCCAGGAAGGGGCCCGCCGCTTCCGTCGACACGGTGGTCGCGGGCGACGCCCAGGCCCTGCCGACAGCCTGGATGCTGACGAAGCAGCGCCCCGACGTCACACTCCGCCTGGAGCCGTACGCTTCCGACGGCCGCGTCGCGGAAGCCGCCGACATCGCCGTGATCAGCCCGTGGTACCCGTCGCCGAACAATCCCTATGCGGGCGCCTTCGTGAAGGCGGCGACCCGCAGCGTCACCGACAAGTTCGACCGGCTTTCGATCATGCACACCGAGGACTGGTCCGGCCCTGCGGACGCCGCACTGAACGACGCGATCAAGATCACGACAGACCGTCTCCAGGACAACAGGGAACTCATCCCCGTTTTGGACACGCCTGAAGGAACTCTTCTGCGCGTCCCCGTTCCTCTCGTCCATCGGAAGAACTACAGCCCCTGGGTCACCGCTCAGGAAACGGCGTTGCGGAAGGCGCTGCCCGGCGGCCGGATCAAGGCCCCCGTCATCCATGCCCACGCCGGCATCTACGGTGGTGTGCTCGCCATGCGGCTGGCCCAGCCCGACGCCCGCATCGTGGTGACGGAACACGCGACATTCCTGAACAAGGTCTTCTCCCAGCCCGCCGCACGCGCTCTCTACCACGACGTGCTGGTTCGGGCCGACGCATTCCTCTGTGTCAGCACATACCTGCGCGATCAGATCGCGGCCGAATTCCCGGACGTCGCCGACAAGCTGCGAGTGGTCCCGAACGTCATCGATTTCGACTCGTTCTCCACGGGCTGCGACTACTCCCCGGAACTGCGCAAGTGGCTGTATGTCGGCCGACTGGTCAAGCACAAGGGGGTGGGTGAACTACTGGAGGCCTTCGCGCTGGTCGCGGGGAAGGACCCCCAGGTCACGCTCACCATGGTGGGCAGCGGCGCCATGGAGGAGGAACTCCTCATGCGCGCCACGGACCTGGGACTCGCCGGTCGCTTCACCGTTCTTCCCCCGGTGACGCCGGACGAGGTCAACGGACTGATGCACCGGCACGATCTGCTCGTGCACGCGAGCAAGATCGAGACCTTCGGGATGACCATAGTCGAAGCTGTCGCTGCCGGACTTCCCGTCCTCGTGACCCGGAGCTTCGGGCCGGAGGAGACGCTGTCCGGCATCGAGACCTTGGCCGGCTCGATGATGGAGGTCAGCGACGACCCTCAGGTCATCACCGACGCCTACTGGGAGCTTCGCGCACGCGCGGCAGAGCTCGATCTCCCTGCCGCCCGCCGAGTCCTCGAGCAGCGGTACGGCGCTCCTGCCGTGGCCCAGCAGTTGATGGACGTGTACCTGGACCGCCCGTCGGCCCCGACGGCTGTCAAGGCGCCGGGCGCCCCCGAGGTGGACGTCGCCGCGGCGGAGGAACCGCAGGCACCTGGCCTTTCCGCTCCCCTCGGGTCCGATAATGCGGAGACCTCCCCCGACCCACTTACCCAAGGGACCGAGCAGGTCGGCAGGGCTGTGCTGCTCGCGCTCGCACCTCCCAAGCCACGCCGTGTCGCGGACTTCGCGAACCACCTGCTGGAACGCGGTGTGCACGTCACAGTGGTGACCGCCAACAACTCCGCGTGGCGGCGCACCGGGCTGGACCCACGCGTGGCCATGGTCAGCATCGAGCAGGGTGAGAAGCGGCTGCTGATCCCCCGCGGTGAACGCTTCGTCGTCTACAAGGCACCGCGGGCCCTGCTCGGTAGAGCACGCAGGACGGCTCGGAAGCGGAGGACTGCCATCACCTCCGAACTCGCGGTCGCTGCCACGCAGCGGGTGCACACCAAGGCGGCCAACGCGTTCCACAAAAACGTGTTCAACCGCGGGTACCGCGAGGTGAGGCCGCAGTTGCTCGCCCGCATCGCCCGGCGCAAGGCACTTCCCGAACTCCGGCTGGACCTGACGGATCACGTGTTCGTCTGTGACATCAACAGCACTGTGACCGGCTGGAAGTGGGCCAAGTCGTACCCGAATCTCACGGTGACCACGAACCTGGACCGGACCATCTACGCGACACCGAAGGCCTGACAGCAACGGGTTGTGGGCCTGGGCTCCATTCCCGGGCCCACAGCCACAGCCGGTGAAAAAAGCGGAAAGCCGATGCCCGAATCATTGGATTCGGGCATCGGCTATTTGTCAGTACATTTCCGAGGCTATTCGGTGACCGGACGGCCCACGATTTCCCTCAGCCGTTCCTCGAACGGGATGAGGACTGCTTCGCGCGTGTAGATGTCAGCGTGCCTGCGCGCTGCTTCACGCTGCTCCGGCGCGAGATCCCTGGCGGCCTTTCCGGCCGCCACCATCGATGCGGCCAGGGCATCCACGTCGAGACCGTTCGCGTTGAACCACAGGGGATAGCCTTCGAGCACGTCTTGAGCGGCGATGTCAGGCGCGTGGACGGAAACGATGGGGTGCCCGAACGCCATGTACTCGAAGATTTTTCCGGAGGTCACGTACTTGCCGCCGCCGGCCAGGAAGACCAGAACATCGGCGTCCTCGTAGACCTGACCCACATCTGTCTTGGACACCGGGCCGCAGTAGCGCAGACCTGTGTCCTCCTCGCCACGCTCGCGGGCGGCGTCGTCGAGCCCGAGGCGTATCAGCAGGGATTGCGGGCTGTTCTTGAAGAAGCCCAGGTGGCCATGGATCTGCAGCTCGGCGTCGGCAAGCTCCGGGTGACGACGGGCCATCTTGAAGGCGTCAGCCATCTCCTCGACCGGCTGCTTGGCGGTCAGTGTGCCCAGGTAGGCGAATCTGAGCGGCCGCTGCGGCTGGTCGGTGGCGATCGGGGTCTCGTCCTGTTCCACCGTTCCGGCGTCAGGGATCACGTCGGCGTCCCAGCCGTTGGGCACCACCATCATGCGTTCCGCCACATCCGGGTAACGATCCGCGTGCCAGCCGCGCAGGGCTTCGTTCACGAAGACCGCGGCGGAGGCCTTCTCCAGGCACTTCCTTTCCCAGTTCCAGGCGATGTGGTCCTCAGGGAAGGCGGGCTCGTCCGTGAACAGGTCCAGTGTCCACGAATCGCGGTAGTCCATGACGAAGGGGACACCGGTGAGACGGTTGAACAGCCAGGCGGCGCCGAAGGAGGCGAACGGGTTTCCGGTCGCCACGACCACGTCGAAGCGCTTCCTGGCGTGCAGCTTCAGGCCGCGGGCCACCGACGCCCATGCCCACGAAGCGTAACGCTCGGGGAAGATCTTCTCCTGGCCGAACTCGTAGAAACGCTTCGCCATGAGCGGGAACGTACGACGCAACTTGCTGTAGCTGCGCAGGTCCTGCTGCCACGAGTACTGGTTCAGCGAGGGCCGCTCGACACGGATGCGGGGGTCGACCGTTTCCGAAAGCCCCTCGTCGACCGATCCGATGATGTCGTAGAGGAAGTCGAGTGGGGCGGCGCAGACCGTGACATCCCAGTCGTTCGCAGCCAGATGGTTAGCTGTTGCCCTGGCCCGGTACACGCCACTCGCACGAGACGGCGGGAAGTAGAAGGCCAGATACAGTACCCGGAGGCGTCGGCCACTACGGTTGTTCATCGAAGTCCCTATCGGAGGCGATCAGCGACTGCTGAGGGTTCGGGGTGCGTCGTAATCCAGGCCGTAGCAGACTCGCGGGGCGGCTTCGTCGCCCGCCCACGCATCCAGCAGCTGCACGGCGCGGGGCACGGAGAGCGCGTCACTCACGACCAGCAGGTCGAGCCCCCCACGTGCCTCGAAAACTGCGCGAACCATACGGGCCCGGGCATCCGGCCACAACCGGCGGTGGATCGGGACGAAGACTTTGCGGTGCAGCTTGCCCGCGACACCTCGCTCGTACGACTTGAGCGCTCGGCGCGCCCCGCCACGCAAGGGACCCCGTCCGACAGCCCGAACCGTCGCCCGCGGCGCCCTGTAGAGCACCGCGTGCTCCATCCGCCTCGGCAGATGGCGTGCCTCCAGTGCAGCCAGTGTCGTCACCACGACTCCGGGCGCGAACTGGGCACCGGCCCAGGACTGCTTCTTGCTTACGACCACCATGACCCGGGCACCGTTCGACACGGCCTCGGCTGACTCCTCCAGCACGGCGCGCTTCCGCGATCCGTCCAGAGCCAGGAACAGAACCTGCATGTCACTCCATCAATCGAGGGCGCCGGCGCGTTCGGTACCCTCGCTCCGGCCCTGCGCCGATGCGGGGAACCAGAGCCGGTAATGAGCTTCAGCGACGGCCTCGTAGCCGTAGCGGCCTGCCAGGACCTCCTGGGCGTGACGCAGATCCAGGCCGCGCTCGAAACGGTCGCGGAGCCTCCAGTAGCCCTCGCTGATCGACTCCGCGTCCTCCTCGACGTCGATGAGTTCGCCGGCATCGTCCTCTATCCCGGCCAGCGTCTCCTCGGGGCCGCCGCACCGGGTGACGAGGACCGGCATGCCCGCGGCCACCGCTTCCACCACGGTCATACCGAACGTCTCGTAGCGGCTGGGGTGCACCAGGAGATCGTGCTCCCGCATCAGCGTCAGCGCCTGCGCGGGCGGAACGGCTCCGAGGAATTCGACCGAGTCCGAGAGACCCAGTTCCGCGACCCGCTCCGTGAGCTGTGCCCGCAGTTCACCCTCGCCCACCATGGTGAGCTTCAGCTGGGGGTCCTTGGCGTGGCACTGTGCGAAGGCCTCGATCAGCCAGGCGACACCCTTGCGCGGGATCAGGCCGCCCAGGAACAGCCACCGGCGCAGGGCGGTGACCGGCGCGGTGCGCTGCGTGTCGAACGAGATGGGGTTCGGAATCTGCTGGATCTTGTCCGCGTGGTGCGGGAACTCCGCGGCAAGCACGTTCCGGATCGGGTCACCGACGGCGAAGAAGCCGTCGACCCGGTGCAGGAGCTCGTCGTACAGTTCGCGCGCTTCCGGTTCGGCCAGCACACGGTCCAAGTAGGTGGCGTGCTCGGTGACGAACACGCGGGCCCCGGGACGGGCGTTCTGCAGAGCCGCCCACCCCCCGGGAAGCCCGACATGCGCGTGCACCACGGGCGCGTCGATGGGCTTTCCGCCGAGAGCCGCGCGCAACTGCCGTTCGTGGTTCCGGGCCAGTGGCCCGAATTCTTGCGAACGCGGAGTGGTCACGGCGAGGTGCGCGAGTTGGGCACCCCCCACGGTCGGCACGGGCCGGACAGCGAGAGGGGCCAGGGTACGGTTGGCGGCTTCCACCACTTCCACCGTGTGCTGGTCCATCCGGGACACCCACGTGTCGCAGTGATAGACGACCATGCTGTCGCAGCCCGGAGCGGTCGCGTCGACCATCGCTTGGACGAACGCTCCTCGGAAAGGCAGCTGACGCGAGGGGTACCACGGCGTGACAACAGCCGCGTCCCGAGACGCTGCCTCACTCATTTATGACTTCTTCCCTAGCACAACCGGTAGTAAGACACTTTATCATCGGGGCGATTCCCAGCAGTAATCGCCTCTCGCCCGCAGTTGCGTCAAGCGGCACCCTGTAAAACACGTAGCCTGCCGGTATCCATCTCTGCAAGGAGCACAAACACCGTGAAGGTCCTTAGCGTCGTCGGGGCGCGCCCTCAGTTGGTCAAGCTCGCGCCGATCGCTGCAGCGTTCGCCGGAACCGGGCATCAGCATGTAATCGTGCACACAGGCCAGCATTACGACGCGGACCTGTCCGATGTCTTCTTCTCCGGCCTGGGCATCCCCGACCCGGATGTTCACCTCGGCATCGGTTCGGGCAGCCACGGCGCTCAGACCGGCGGAGTGCTCACGGCCATGGATCCGGTGCTCGAAGCCGAACGGCCCGACTGGGTTCTGGTGTACGGGGACACGAATTCGACGCTGGCCGGTGCGCTCTCCGCCGTCAAGATGCACCTTCCGGTGGCCCACCTGGAAGCCGGCCTGCGTTCCTTCAACCGCCGGATGCCGGAGGAGCACAACCGCATCCTCACCGATCACGCGGCCGACCTCCTCCTCGCACCGACACAGGAGGCCATGCGCCACCTCGCCGGCGAAGGGCTGTCCGCGCGCTCCGTGTTGGCCGGCGACGTCATGGTGGACGTGTGCCTGCGCATCCGGGACGCGGTCACGGCCGGTGAGCACCCGAAGCCCGTGCTGCCGGACGGCATCGACCCGGACGCCCCTTATCTGCTGGCGACCCTCCACCGGCCCGACAACACCGACTCCCCTGAGCGGCTCGCGGCTCTGCTCGACTCGCTGGCAGCTCTGCCCGTACCGGTGGCGCTGCTGGCGCACCCCCGCCTCGTCGCACGCGCCGAGGAACACGGCATCGACCTGAACCGCGGTTCCCTGCACGCCGGGAGGCCGCTCCCCTACGCCGGACTGGTGGCCGCGGTCATGGGCTCAGCCGGTGTGGTCACGGACTCGGGCGGACTGCAGAAGGAGGCCTTCCTCCTGGACCGCGTCTGCACGACCATCCGTCCGGAGACCGAGTGGGTGGAGACGCTTGAGGGTGGCTGGAACCAGCTGGTTCCCGACCCGCACCAGCTCTCGGCCTCCGCATGGGCCGACATCGCCCTGCGCCCCACGCCGGCCACGGACCGCGGCCTGCCCTACGGCGACGGCAAGGCAGCCGAGCACGTGGTCGAGCTTCTGGAACGCCACCGCCGCTGACCCGAAGCCCCGTGACGCGATACGTCCGCGCTCGTCGGAACGACGCGCGTCACGGGCCCGGGCGGACGCCGGTCAGTCCCCGGCCATCTCATCCGTGACGAAGTGACGGAGCCACGCTCGGAAACCGGGGCCAAGGTCCTCCCGTTCGCAGGCCAGTCCCACGATGGCCCGCAGATAGTCGCCGCGGTCCCCTGTGTCGTAGCGCCGCCCGTCGAAGACGACCCCGTGGACCGGCCCGCCGATCTTCTCGTCACCTGCAAGCTCCTGCAGGGCGTCGGTCAACTGGATCTCGCCCCCTCTGCCGGGTTCCGTCCGTTTCAGGACGCCGAACACGGACGGGTCCAGCACATACCGGCCGATCACCGCGAGATTACTCGGGGCGTCCGCAGGGTCGGGCTTCTCGACGAGCCCGGTGATCCGGACGACGTCCGGATCACCGGTCGCCTCGGCGGCAGCGCAGCCGTACAGGTGCACCTGCTCAGGATCGACTTCCATCAGAGCGACGACGCTGCCGCCTTCCCGCCCCTGGACCTCGATCATCCGGGCCAGCAGCGGGTCCCGGGGATCGATGAGGTCGTCTCCGAGAAGCACCGCGAACGGCTCGTCCCCGACATGCGGCTCCGCGCAGAGCACCGCGTGTCCGAGGCCCCTCGGGTCCCCCTGGCGCACGTAGTGCATGGTGGCGAGTTCGCTGGACTCCTGGACCTTCAGCAGCCGCTCTGCGTCGCCCTTGCGCGTGAGGGCCGACTCCAGTTCGTAGTTGCGGTCGAAATGGTCCTCCAGCGGACGCTTGTTACGGCCGGTGATCATCAGGACGTCGGACAGACCGGCTGCGGCGGCCTCCTCCACGACGTACTGGATCGCCGGCTTGTCCACGACCGGGAGCATTTCCTTCGGCGTGGCCTTGGTGGCCGGCAGGAAACGTGTCCCGAGACCTGCGGCGGGGATGACGGCTTTCTTGATCATGTGTGCCCGATGCTCGCTTTCCTGGGCAACGAGAGGGCCCCGGCGCCGGGCGCCGGGGCCTCCTGTACGGAACGGACGGCTCAGCCGCCGATGACGACGCGGCGGACGCCGGCCCAGTTGGCCGGGTCGGTCGTCCGGCGCCCGTCGACCAGGACGCGGACGTCCGGCAGGTCGGCTGCGGCCAGCTCGCGGTACTCGGCGTGGTCGGCCTGGAGGACGGCGGCGGTGACGGTCTGGCCCTCGTGGGGCACGAGGCCGTGCGCGGTCAGCTCCTCGGCCGTGTACATCGGGTCCGAGACGAACGGCACCGCGCCGCGTGCCTTCAGTGCCTCGACGACACCGAAGACGCCGGAGAAGGCGGTCTCCTTGACTCCGCCGCGGTAGGCGGCACCCAGCACCAGGACCCCGACGCCGTCCAGGTCGCCGTAGGCGGCGGCCAGCAGGTCGACGGAGTACTCGGGCATCGCGGCGTTGGCCTCACGGGCCGAGCGCACGACGGTGGCCTCCGGGTCGTTCCACAGGTACATCCGGGGGTAGATCGGGATGCAGTGGCCGCCGACGGCGATGCCCGGCTGGTGGATGTGGCTGTAGGGCTGGCTGTTGCAGGCCTCGATGACCTTCTTGACGTCGATGTCGTTCTTGTCGGCGAACCGGGCGAACTGGTTGGCCAGACCGATGTTGACGTCGCGGTACGTGGTCTCGGCAAGCTTGGCGAGCTCGGAGGCCTCCGCCGTGCCGAGGTCCCAGACGCCGTTCGGGCGCGGCAGGTCCTCGCGGTCGTCGAAGTCGAGCACGGCCTCGTAGAACTCCACACCGCGCTGCGAGGACGCCTCGTCGATGCCGCCGACGAGCTTGGGATAGCGGCGCAGGTCCGCGAAGACGCGGCCGGTGAGCACGCGCTCCGGGGAGAAGACGAGGTGGAAGTCGCGGCCCGGGGTGAGGCCGGATCCCTCGGCGAGCATCGGCGCCCACCGGGTACGCGTGGTGCCCACCGGCAGGGTGGTCTCGTAGCTGACGAGGGTGCCCGGCTTCAGGCCCGCGGCGATCGCCTTCGTCGCCGAGTCCATCCAGCCGAAGTCCGGGGTTCCCTCGGCGTCCACGAAGAGCGGGACGACGACCACGACGGCGTCCGACGCGGCGACCGCGGCGGTGGTGTCCGAGGTCGCGGACAGCAGGCCCGCGCCCACGGTCTCCTTGAGCTTGGCATCCAGGTCGTGCTCGCCGGGGAACGGCTCGGTGGCCGCGTTGACCAGCTCGACGACCTTCTCGTTGACGTCCGCGCCGATGACCTTGTGGCCCTTGGCGGCGAACTGCACGGCGAGCGGGAGGCCGATCTTGCCGAGCGCGACTACACAGATGTTCATCGGGTCACTTTCCTCTTCAGCCTGGACAGCAGGTGGCGCAGCCGCTTGCCCGCACCGGTTCTGATCTCCCACAGGGGCGCCGTCGTGATCACGAGCCGCCCCTTGGGGTTCTGGTTCGCCGCCACCCGGTACGGGACGGCCTGCCGCCAGCGGCGGGCCAGGGGCAACGGCTTCCCGTGGGTCTTCACGGGGATCTCGTACGTCGAGCCTGCCACGTCCACGTATACACGGACGCCGAGCTTCGCCTTCACGGCACCGACGGGAATTCGGCCACGCAGCGTCGTGGCCCGGCCGTCGTCGGTCGCACTGCGCGTGAACTCGCCTTCCGGCCGGGGAAGTTCGTGTCCCGCGGGCAGGCGGCGCGCACCGGGCTTGTCGGCGCTCTTCGGCATGGCGCCCTTGGCCAGGCGCACGGTCAGGGTGTCGGTGTCCCCCAGTACGCCGACCCGGGCCGTGACGACCAGGTGCAGATCGTCACCGGCCTGGTCCCACTGGGCGTCGACGAGCTCGGTCCCTTGGGCCAGTCGCCCGGACACGGCCTCGCCGACCAACTCGTAGTGCCGGTCGGGAAGCCCTGGTCGGGCGTTCCGGAAACCGGGGTACAGGGCGAAGGCCCGCCCGGCCTCGATACGGAACGGCGGGGCACCGGACTCTGCCTCTTCGGTGATGGCCCGCACCAGGTCGTCGACTGCACCGGCCTGTGCGAGGCAGATCCGCACCCGCCGTTTGACGTCCAGGGAGTCCCTCAGCTCGTCGGTGAGGTAGTCGTCGGCGAGCGCCGCGATCCCGTCACAGACCTCGCGCCGGGTCTCGGCGTCCAGGGCCGGGAAGTCGTCCTGGACGAGCTTCGCGAGCTCCCAGGTGAAGTGACGCTTGAAGAGCGCGTCCCGCTGCGGGCCCGCGGGCACGAGGGAGGCCGCGTGCTTCATGATCGAAGTCGTGCAGCGCAACCGGGACAGGTGGTTCGCCCGATAGGTGATGTTGCTGGCGTCACCGCGCTTCACCGCGTAGTAGTACGTGTAGTCGGCGAGGACGGAGATCTTCCTCGCCCGGACGCATGCCTCGATGGTGAAGGGCTGGTCGCTCCCGACCGGGAGGTCCTCGGGAAAGCGCAGTCCGTGTTCCTCGACCAGCGCACGCCTGAAGAGCTTGGTGTTCGCCAGCGCGAAGGGGAGCGCCGAGTCGTACAGGCTTACGTCCGGGTCGCTCTTCTTGAAGAGCGCCTGGTGGACGTAACGGCCGTTGGTACCGACCATCTTCCCCACGACCACGTCGGAGCCGTGCTCGTCCGCACACGCCACCATGCGTTCCAGCGCCTCTGAGCCGAGGTAGTCGTCCGAGCCGATGAAGTACACGTAACGGCCGGTCGCCACTTCGAGCGCACGGTTGCTCGGCGCCGCCGGACCGCCCGAGTTCTCCTGGTGGATCACCCTGACGATGCCGGGGTACTTCGCGGCGAAGCGGTCGAGTTCCTCGCCGCTCTCATCGGTCGATCCGTCGTCCACCGCGATCACTTCGAGCCGGTCCGTACCGATGCTCTGTCCCACAAGTGAGTTCAGGCATTCGGTGAGGTACGGCATCGTGTTGTACACGGCGACGACGACAGTGACATCGGGGTCGGTCAATTGGCCACGCCCTCGGACGATGACTCTCTTGCGTCCAGGTGAACCGAGCGCCCGGTCGTGGCGGACTCGAGAACCGCCGCCGCCACCTCGACGGTACGCAACCCCTGACGCAGCGTGCAGATATCGGCCGACTCACCCCGCACCGCGTCCCTGAAGAGCTCGTGCTCGACCAGCAGCGGCTCGCGCTTCGGGATCGCGTAGCGGATCATGTCGCCCTCGGAGACACCGCGGAACGCGCGCAGCGCCTCCCATTCGGTGGTCACCGCCGCGTTCGAGTGGAACGTGAGGTCGGCGGTGAGCGTGTCGGCGATGTAGCAGCCGCGCTCTCCGGTGACCGAGGTGAAGCGCTCCTTGAGCGGACTCAGCCAGTTGACCAGGTGGTTGACCATGGTGCCGTCGGAGAGCTGACCCACCGCGGAGACCATGTCCTCGTGCGGGCGGCCGGACTTGGAGACGGTATGGGCCGCGATCGAGGTGTACGTCTGGCCGGTCACCCAGCCCGTCAGGTCGATGTCGTGCGTGGCGAGGTCCTTGACCACACCGACGTCCGCGATGCGGTGGGGGAAGGGACCCTGCCGACGGGTGACGACCTGGAAGACGTCGCCGAGCTCGCCGGCCTCAAGGCGGCTGCGCAGTGAGCGCAGGGCCGGGTTGCAGCGCTCGATGTGGCCGACGCCGGCCACCAGTCCGCGGGACTCGAAGGCCTCGACCAGGCGGCGGGCGCCTTCGACGGTGTCGGCCAGCGGCTTCTCGATCAGGGCGCAGACGCCCGCGTCGGCCAGCTGGAGGCCGACCTCTTCGTGCAGTGCGGTCGGGCAGGCCACGACCGCGTAGTCGATGCCGAGCGCGATGAGTTCCTCGACGGTCGAGAGGACCGGAGCGCCCTGCGCCCAGCCGTTCTTGTCGCCCATCGGGTCGACGACGCCGACGAGTTCCACGCCTTCGAGACCGGCGAGGACACGGGCGTGGTGGCGCCCCATGGAACCGAGGCCGACGAGTCCGGCCTTCAGTACGGCGGTGGTCACAGGCTCTCCCCCAGTGCGTTCACTGCGTTCGCGATGCGCTCGAGGTCACCCTCACCGAGCGACGGGTGGACGGGGAGCGAGACGACCTCTGCGGCGGCCCGCTCGGTCTCGGGCAGGTCCCAGTTGCGGCCGGCCTTCTGGTCCGGCTCCCAGTACGGCTTCAGCCGGTGGATCGGGGTCGGGTAGTAGACGGCGTTGCCGATGCCGGCCTCGGTGAGCTTGGCCATCACGGCCTCGCGGTCGCCCTGCACCCGGATCGTGTACTGGTGGTAGACGTGGCGGGCGCCCTCGGCGACAGGCGGCGTCGACACGTTCGGGGCGGTGATGTGCGCGTCGAGGTACGCGGCGTTGGCGCGGCGCTGCTCGGTCCAGCCACCGACCTTCGCGAGCTGTACGCGGCCGACGGCGGCGGCGACGTCCGTCATGCGCATGTTGGCGCCGACGATCTCGTTGGCGTAGCGCGCCTCCATGCCCTGGTTGCGCAGGAGGCGCAGCGTGCGGGCGAGTTCGGCGTCGGCCGTGGTGACCATGCCGCCCTCGAGAGCGTGCATGTTCTTCGTCGGGTAGAAGCTGAACGTTCCGCCTTCGCCGAAGGCGCCTACGGGAGTGCCGTTCAGAGCCGCGGCGTGCGCCTGGCACGCGTCCTCCACCACGGCGAGTTTGTGCTTCCGCGCGATGGGCATGAGCTTGTCCATGGCCGCCGGGTGGCCGTACAGGTGCACCGGCATGATGGCGGCCGTGCGCGGGGTAACGGCCGCCTCGACCGCAGCCGGGTCCAGGCCGTAGCTGCCGGGCTCGATGTCCGCGAACACGACGTCGGCGCCGACCAGTCGGACGGCGTTGGCGGAGGCCGCGAAGGAGAAGGAGGGGACGATCACCTCGTCACCCGGGCCGATACCGAGGCCGAGCAGGAGCATGTGCAGAGCGGAGGTACCGGAGTTGACGGCGACGCAGTGACGGCCGTCGACCAGTTCGGAGAAGCCTTCCTCGAAGGCCGCGACCTCAGGTCCCTGCACGACTCGACCGCTGCGCAGCACGCGTACCGCGGCCTCGATCTCCTCTTCACCGATGACCGGGCGGGCAGCAGGAATCGGCTGCTCGTTGATGCTCGTCATGGACGTCCTCCTTGAACACCGCAAGAGCTCTTCACAGGCAGAGGTCCGGGTGCGGGACGTCTCACGAGGCCGCGCATCACCCCACCGGCACAACTGCCGACGCCCTGCCGAGGAACAGGCCCCGGCCTCTCGTGAACCGGGTCGGTCACCGACCGTAATTCCCTTCCGGGAACTTCACAGGCAGCGACCGCCGTCACATTATCAGGGATTTCTCAGGTCATTTCAGACCCGTTAACCGGCCCATGCATCAGTTCTGAAACAAAGCACGTGTCCCGCCCCGAAGACTTCGGAGCGGGACACGGATCGATGAACAACCGGTCACGAAATGCTCAGTCGGCGGCCGGACCCGAGTCGCCGGAAGAAGCCGAAGCCGTCACGGAAGGCGACGACTGCTCGGCGGCGACGGTCTTCTTCGCAGCCGCCTTCTTCGTCGTCGTCTTCTTCGCGGCGGTCTTCTTCGCGACCGTCTTGGCTGCCGTCTTCTTCGTGGCCGCCTTCTTCGCCGTCGCCTTCTTCGCGGTCTTCCGCGCCGCGGTCTTCTTGACCGGCGCTTCCTGTTCCGCCGCCTCGGCGCCGGGGGCGCCGGGCGTGTCGGCGTCGGTACCGGTGACCACGACGACCGCTGCCTCTTCGGCTCCGGCGGGCGACCCCGCCGGAGCGGTGACCTTGCGGGTCACCCGGCGGCGGGCACGCGGCGGGGCCGCCGGAGCGGACTCCTCGTCAGCGGCCGGGGCCTCGGGCGCCGTCGCCGTCTCCGAGGGAGCCGGTGTCTGGGCCACGGGGGCCCCGACGACCGGGTCCTCGACCGCGACGGGCTCCGCCGCGGGCTCGGCCGGCTGGACCGGCGGCGTCACGTCCGCCGCCTTGGGCGATCCCGCCGGAGCGGTCGCCTTCCGGGTCGCCCTGCGGCGCGTACGGGCCGGGGGTGCGGCCTCGGGCTCAGGGACGGCCTCGGGCTCGGGGACGGCCTCGGGCTCGGGGGCGGCCGGAGCCTCCACCGGTGCCTCGGCGGCCGGCTCGGGCTGCGGCTTCTCCTCGGCGGCCGGGGCCGCCGGGGCGGTCTCGGCCACAGGGGCGGGCGCACCGGCCGGAGCCGTGACCTTGCGGGTCGCGCGCCGACGGCCACGGCCACGCGACGCTGCCGCCTCTGCCTCCGCCGGGCTGCTGTACAGCTCCTCGTCGGCGACGAACTCAGGCTCGGGCAGTGCCACCGGGGCGGCGACCTCGGCGGCCACCTCGGCCTCGGTCTCGGCCGGCTGCTCGGCGTGCTCGTGCTCCTGGCCGTGCTCGTGCTCGTGTCCGGCGCCGCCTCGGCCGCGCTTCTTGGACCGCTTGCCACCGCCGCCGCCGACGGCCGTCGGCTGCTCCATGTGGACGATCACGCCGCGCCCGTTGCAGTGGACACAGGTCTCGGAGAAGGACTCCAGCAGGCCCTGGCCCACCCGCTTGCGGGTCATCTGGACCAGGCCCAGCGAGGTGACCTCTGCGACCTGGTGCTTCGTGCGGTCACGGCCGAGGCACTCCAGCAGCCGCCGCAGCACCAGGTCCCGGTTGGACTCCAGCACCATGTCGATGAAGTCGACGACGACGATGCCGCCGAGGTCGCGCAGCCGCAGCTGGCGCACGATCTCCTCGGCCGCCTCCAGGTTGTTCTTGGTGACGGTCTCCTCGAGGTTTCCGCCCTGGCCGGTGAACTTGCCGGTGTTGACGTCGACGACGACCATCGCCTCGGTCTTGTCGATCACCAGCGAGCCGCCGCTCGGCAGGTAGACCTTGCGGTCCAGCGCCTTCATCAGCTGCTCGTCGATGCGGTACGTCGCGAAGACGTCGACCTCGGAGGTCCAGCGGGACAGCCGGTCCGTCAGGTCCGGCGCCACGTGCGAGACATAGCCGTGGATGGTCTCCCAGGCGTCGTCACCGCTGACGATCACCTTGGAGAAGTCCTCGTTGAAGATGTCCCGGACGACGCGGACGGTCATGTCCGGCTCGCCGTAGAGCAGCGTCGGCGCGTTGCTACTGGTGGTGCTCTTCGACTTCTTCTGGATCTCTTCCCACTGGCCCTTCAGCCGCTCGACGTCACGGCGCAGCTCGTCCTCGCTCGCACCCTCGGCGGCGGTGCGCACGATGACGCCCGCGTCCTCGGGAACGATCTTCTTGAGGATGGTCTTCAGCCGGGCGCGCTCGGTGTCGGGGAGCTTGCGGCTGATGCCGGTCATCGAACCCTCGGGCACGTAGACCAGGTAACGGCCGGGCAGCGAGACCTGGCTGGTCAGGCGGGCGCCCTTGTGGCCGATCGGGTCCTTCGTCACCTGGACGAGGACGGACTGGCCGGACTTGAGCGCGGTCTCGATGCGGCGCGGCCCATGGGCCATGCCGAGCGCCTCGAAGTTGACCTCACCCGCGTAGAGGACGGCGTTGCGGCCCTTGCCGATGTCGACGAAGGCGGCCTCCATGGACGGCAGTACGTTCTGCACCTTGCCCAGGTAGACGTTGCCGACGTAGCTGGTGGCCTGCTCCTTGTTGACGTAGTGCTCGACGAGCACGTTGTCCTCGAGGACGCCGATCTGCGTGCGCTCGCCGCTCTGGCGGACGACCATGACGCGCTCGACTGCCTCACGACGGGCCAGGAACTCGGCCTCGGTGATGATCGGGACGCGTCGGCGGCCCTGCTCGCGCCCCTCGCGGCGGCGCTGCTTCTTGGCCTCCATGCGGGTCGAGCCCTTGATGGACTGCACCTCGTCGAAGCCGGTGCCGGGCTCCCGCTCGGCCTCCTTCTTGCGCGGCTCGCGGACCTTGACGACCGTACGCTCCGGGTCGTCCGAGCCCGTGCCCGCGTCCTCGCCCGAGGCGTCCCCGCTGCGGCGGCGACGGCGACGGCGGCGACGGCTGCTGCTGGAGCCCGAGGCGGACTCGTGCTCGTCCTCGTCCTCGTCCTCGTGCGCCTGCTGCTCGTCCTCGGTACGGTCCGCGGCCTCGTCATGCTGTTCCGCGTCGTCCATGTCGCTGGCCTCGCCGCGACGGCGGCGTCGGCCACCACGACGGCGGCGCCGCGAAGGACGGTCGCCGTACTCGTCCGTCTCGTCGCCCTCGTGCTCGGCTTCCGTCTCGGCCTCGGCCTCGGCCTCGTGCTCGTGCTCGTCCTCGACGGAGGCAGCGGCGGGCGCGGCGGGCCGGTCCGCCGGAAGGGTGACGGGAGTCGCCGCCGGCTCGGTCTCGACGGCCTCGCCACGACGGCGGCGGCGACGGCGCGAACCACTCTGCGGTGCGGCCTCCGCCGTCTCGACGGCGGACTCGGCGGGGGCGGCGGCCTCGACGGCCTGCTTGCCCTCGGCCTTGCGCTGCGAACGGTCGGCGCGGTCCGAGGGCTTCTGCTCCTCGAAGTCGTCGCTCTCGTCGTACGCGGGGGCGGGACCTGCGGCAGCCGCGGCGGCGGCCGCGGTCTCCGGGGTCTGGAACATCGGCTCGGCGAAGACCGGGGCCTGGAACACGGCCACGGCGGGACGCGTGGCGCGGCGGCCCTTGCGGGCCGGCTCCTCGGTCTTCCCGGTGAACTCGGGACGGCCCGCGGCGGCGGTCGCACGGCGGCGCTGGCGGCCTCGCGGCGCGGCGTCCTCGACCTGCTCGGTCTCGGTGGCCAGCTCCTCGGCCACGGAGTCGGGGAGGCTCTCGCCCTTCTCGGCGGCCGCCTCCGCGACCTCCTCGACGGGCTGCGGGGTGCCTGCCGGGGAGGAGGCCTTTCGGGATGCGCGACGGCGAGGGCGCGACGGGGGCGCGGCCTCGGCGACGGGGGCCTCGGCGGCCTCTTCCGCGGGGGCGGGCTCGGCGGCGGCCTGCGCGACCGGCTCGGCCGGGGCCTCGGCGGCCTGCGCGCCCTGCGGCGCACCGGCAGGAGCCGACGCACGGCGGCGGGTACGGCCTCGCGGCGCGGCCGCGGGCTCGGCCGGCTCCACGGGAGCCTCTGCGGGCTCGGGTGCCTTCACCGGCTCGGTCACGGCGGTCTCCTGCGCGACGGCTTCGGCCGGCTGGGGAGCGCCCGCCGGAGCGGTCGCCTTACGGGTGGCGCGGCGGCGGCCACGGGGGGCCTCCGCGACGGGGGCCTCGACGGTCTCTTCGGCCTCTTCCTCGGCGGGGGCGGTCTCGGTGACCGGCTCCACGACCTCGGTGGTCTGCGGCGCACCCGCCGGAGCGGTCGCCTTGCGGACGGCACGGCGACGAGCACGCACCGGCGGCGCGGCTTCCGCCACCTCGGGCTCGGCGGCCTCGGGCTCTTCCTCGGCAGGGGCGGTCTCGGTGACCGGCTCCACGACCTCGGCGGTCTGCGGCGCACCCGCCGGAGCGGTCGCCTTGCGGACGGCACGGCGACGAGGGCGGGCCGGCGGCGCGGCCTCGACGGCGGGCTCGGTCGTTTCGGCAGCGGCCGGTATGGCCGGCGTGACGTCCTCGGCGGCGGACGCGCCCGGCGCGCCCGACGGCGGGCCGGCGGGGCGGGATGCCGCGCGGCGCCTGCGGCGCGGCGGCAGCTTGTCCCCGGGGGCGTTGTTGTCTTCCGCGTGTGCGGGGTTTCCGGTGTTACCGGGTTCGTTCGGCTCGTGCATGCGGGCGGTTCTCCCGTCGTGCTCCCGGGCGCCACGCCTGATTCCGGTCCGACGCGATTCGCGTGATGTGCGCGATACCGCCGTCCGGGGCGCGGGCGCCGCACGGGAGCTGATGTCTGGCTCGCCGGTTCCGTACGCGCTACGCACGGCCTGGCGAAAGTCTTATGGGGCGGTGCGCGGCCCGACCCAGGTGGCTCCCGAGTCCAAGGGCTGCGCTACAACGACCGCCTTACGCGGAACCTGCACCTTCCGGCGCCGTCGCGGCGGCGGCCGGATCGGCCGTGGGTACGGCCGGGGCTGCCTCGCGGTCGGGCGCGAGCGGGTCGGTCACCGTGCCGGACTCCTCGTCGAAGAGCCCCTGCGCCAGCCTGGTCACCGCAGCGGGGACCGGCGGCGTTAGGTCGGCCACAGCTCGGAGACCGGACAGGACGTCGTCGGGTCGCACGGCAGGTGTCACGTGCCGCACTACCAGCCGCAGTATCGCACAGGGCCTGTCCCCGGACCTATCAGGCTGTGGATCAAGGGCCTCCAGGCCGGCGACCGCCGCACGGGCGTCGAAGGTCCGCATGCCGTTCTTCGCACGGCGCTGGACCTCGACGGTCTCGGCGCCCAGGAAGGCGGTGACGGCCTTCTCCGCGTCCTGCACGGTGACCCCGTCCAGCCGCATCTCCCATACGGAGGCGGTGAGCCGGTCGGCGAGGCCGGAGGTGCGGGCCTCCACCGCGTCGATGACGTCGAGGCCGTCGGGCATCGACGCGTCGAGCAGCTTGCGCAGGGTCTCCGGGTCCCGCGCCTCGGTGAGGGCGATCTCCAGGAACTCGGCCTCGCTGCCCGTACCCGTGGGGGCGGCGTTGGCGTACGACACCTTCGGGTGCGGGGTGAAGCCCGCCGAGTAGGCCATGGGCACCTCGGAGCGGCGCAGCGCCCGCTCGAAGGCACGCTGGAAGTCTCTGTGACTGGTGAACCGGAGGCGGCCCCGCTTGGTGTAGCGCAGTCGGATGCGCTGCACCGCCGGTGCGGGCGGCGGGCCTTCGGGCTGTCGCTTGCCCAGTGGTTCTTCTCCTCGGTGCGGGGCGGCCGCGGTGGCGTGCCGCCCACGAAGTACGGGGTGCCCCGGGGTGCCGCTCCGGCTCACCCCCGCTCGACGGTTTTGTCGGCAAGCAGGGAGATCTCGGATGCGGGCGCCGCGCTGGGGACAGTCGTTGTCCTACCCAGGGTACGCGCAGCGGACCCTTCGAGTTCCCGCGCCTCCGTGACCTGCGGAGTTCCCAGCAGCGCCCGCCAGGCGTCCCTGCGCGCCGCGCGCAGCGTCCGTCCGGCCGATGCCAGGGCGCTGCGGGCCGCGCGCCCGGCCTCCAGCGCGGCCCGCTTGACGGGCGCCCACGCCGTGTCGCGCAGGAAGTGCCCCACCGGCGTGCACACCGTGCGGTGGACCCAGGTCACCGGAGCACCGACGAGGTGCCACGCCAGCCAGGCCAGCGCGCGGCCCACGGCACGCGAGACGAACCCGGCGATCCGCCAGGCGACCCCGACGGCCGCCGCGATCTCCCGGCCCACCGGGGCGAGGACATGGCGGTACACCCACACGAGCGGCAGTACGAGCAGTGTCATGACCAGCCACACGGCAGCGGTCCACAGGCCCCGCCCCGTGGCGGCGAGCACCCGCCCCGTCATGCCGAGCGTCCACGCGATGCCGTGTCCGACCGGGGTCAGCACGTACCAGTACGTCCATGCGAGGGGCAGCACCAGCAGGTGGGTGACCAGCCGGTCCGCCGCGATGCCGAGGGGCTTCACCCCGTACCGCCACACGCCGACCGCCGGCCGCACCAGGAGTACGGTGACCGACCAGGTCACCGCCGGGACGAGCAGGCTGTCGTACACCCACCGGAGCCCGCGTCCGGCCGGGGTGAGCAGGGCGGTCCAGAGCCACACCAGCGGGACGACGAGCCCGTACCGGACGGCCGGGACGACGACGTACCTCCACAGGCCCACCCAGGGCCGTACGAGAAGGGCCACCGCCAGCCAGGCGAGGGCCCTCCCCACCGGGGCGAGTACCTGGTCGTACAGCCACTCCAGCGCCCGCCCCAGGGGGCGCAGCAGCACCCGTCGCAGGACACGGCCGGCCACGACGAGAAGGTCCCAGGACATCCGGACCGGCAGGATCACGACCAGCACCACGATCCGAACCGGAATCCTGACGAGGACCGTGAGACAGCCTTCCCCGCCTTCGTACGGCGCGGGCCCGTGGTGCTGCTTCTCCAGATCCATGCCGGGAAGGACGCCCACGCCCCGCCCGAGGTTTCCCGGCGGTGCGGAGTTCAGCAGAGCGGCATGGCGCGCACGCGTCCGCCGAGGTTCTCGTCGTCGGTGCCGAGGAGGGCGTCGGCGGAAGCGGGCAGACACTCCACCGCCTCGATCTTGTACTGCGGGAAGGTGCCGAGCACCTTCGGAGCAGCCGCGAGGACGACCCTCACCCTGCCGCCCGCAGACACGCTCACGCTGCCCGCTTCGCTCACCGCGGAGGCGAAGGGACCGTCGTCACCGGCGTCCGTGGCCGAACTCACGACGATCCGGCCCGAGCCGGTCACCGTGATGTCGGAGATGTGACGGGTGCCGTCGCCCGCCGGGGACACCGCCCTGTAGTCCCTGCGCGTCACGGCACCGAACTGCGGCTGCCCCCACGAGGCGAACGTCAGAGGTGCCGCGTACAACGTGGCGGGACGGCCTTCGCCTGCTCCCCGGTCCGCCCACAGGGCGGCGAGCTTCCCGTTCCGCGTGACCACGGCGAAGCTCTCGAAGTCGTCGCCCTCGCCGATCGACGGCAGCGGCGAGTGGTCGACGACCTTCGCCGTCGCGCCGGTGACCGTCAGGCGGTAGACGATGCCTCGGCTCGTGAGCGCCAGGTACTCCCCCGGCAGCCCGGGAATGCCCTCGATCGCCTCCAGGTCGACCGGCTCCGGCCCGTCCCAGGTGATCGGGGACACGACGTCGGAGTCCGTCCGGTGGGTGATCCGGGACAGCCGCTGCTGCCCGGACCTCTTGTTGTCGTGCACGACAAGCGCGTTCACCCCGGTCCCGTCTTCGGTGGGGCCCTCGTACGCGAGACCGCTGACACCGCTGCGGGCATCGGCGCCGGCCTTCCGCCATGCGCCGTCGGCACCGGCCGGAGCCGTGCCGAGCACGGTCAGCAGCGCGGTGGCCGCGGTGATCAAGGCCATGGGCTGCAACATCGGGAGTTTCACTTGGGCCGCTCGCCTTCTCCGTCCGACCGGCGCGCGCTCACGCACCGGGCGTCAGGTTATTGATCATGGCGAGCAGTCCCGGTCACCTGTTACGCCGTTCGCCGGAGCACGAAGAGCGTCCGGGACGCGAGTGCGCGGCCGGCGACGTCACGGCAGCGGTCCGCCCCGCCGGACCGTGGTCCGACGGGGCGGGGCGTGGGCCTTCGGACGGCGGCCCGGCAAAGGGGACGCCAGGGCCGTTCTCCGGCCGTCGCGCTGTCACCCGGACGAGGGCGCGGTGTCACTTCACCGCGGTGACCGGCGCCCGTCGACCGGGCTCATGGTCCGTCGGCTCCTCGGCGCCGCGGTCGGGGGCGGGCACTTCGGCGAGGCGGCCCCCTGGCTCACCCCACCAGGAACTTCTCGGCCGCCCTGCGGGCGTGCCCCGCTCGTCTCAGTGCGTGTGACCGCTCGGGGAGGGAGAGGGCGCCGCGTTCTTGACCGTCAGCGGCAGGAGCTTCTTGCCGGTGGGGCCGATCTGGATGTCCAGGTCGAGCTGAGGGCACACGCCGCAGTCGAAGCACGGAGTCCAGCGGCAGTCCTCGACCTCGGTCTCGTCGAGCGAGTCCTGCCAGTCCTCCCACAGCCAGTCCTTGTCGAGGCCGGAGTCGAGGTGGTCCCAGGGCAGGACCTCCTCGTAGGTCCGCTCGCGGGTGGTGTACCAGTCGACGTCGACGCCGAATTCGGGAAGCGTCTTCTCCGCGCTCCTCATCCACAGGTCGTAGCTGAAGTGCTCGCGCCAGCCGTCGAAGCGGCCGCCCGCCTCGTAGACCTCGCGGATGACGGAGCCGACCCGGCGGTCGCCGCGGGAGAGCAGGCCCTCGACGATGCCGGGCTTGCCGTCGTGGTAGCGGAAGCCGATGGAGCGGCCGTACTTCTTGTCGTCGCGGATCTTGTCCCGGAGCTTCTTCAGCCGGGCGTCGGTGTCCTCGGCGCTGAGCTGCGGGGCCCACTGGAAGGGGGTGTGGGGCTTGGGCACGAAGCCGCCGATGGAGACGGTGCAGCGGATGTCGTTCTGCCCGGAGACCTCGCGGCCCTTGGCGATCACGTTGACCGCCATGTCGCCGATCTGGAGGACGTCCTCGTCGGTCTCGGTGGGAAGCCCGCACATGAAGTACAGCTTCACCTGGCGCCAGCCGTTGCCGTAGGCGGTGGCGACCGTGCGGATCAGGTCCTCCTCCGAGACCATCTTGTTGATGACCTTGCGCATGCGCTCGGAGCCGCCCTCGGGGGCGAAGGTGAGGCCGGACCTGCGGCCGTTGCGGGTCAGCTCGTTGGCCAGGTCCACGTTGAACGCGTCGACGCGGGTGGAGGGCAGCGAGAGGCCGATCTTGTCGTCCGTGTACCGGTCGGCGAGGCCCTTGGCGATGTCACCGATCTCGGTGTGGTCCGCGGAGGAGAGCGACAGGAGGCCGACCTCCTCGAAGCCGGTGGCCTTGAGCCCCTTCTCCACCATCTCGCCGATGCCGGTGATGCTTCGCTCCCGCACGGGGCGCGTGATCATGCCGGCCTGGCAGAAACGGCAGCCGCGGGTGCAGCCGCGGAAGATCTCGACGGACATGCGCTCGTGGACGGTCTCGGCGAGGGGGACGAGCGGCTGCTTGGGATAGGGCCATTCGTCGAGGTCCATGACGGTGTGCTTGGACACGCGCCACGGCACGCCGGACTTGTTGGGCACGACACGGCCGATGCGGCCGTCGGGGAGGTACTCGACGTCGTAGAAGCCGGGGACGTAGACGCCGCCCGTCCTCGCGAGGCGGAACAGCACCTCCTCACGGCCGCCGGGCCGGCCCTCGGCCTTCCAGGCGCGGATGATCTCGGTGATCTCCAGGACGGCCTGCTCGCCGTCGCCGATGACCGCGCAGTCGATGAAGTCCGCGATCGGCTCGGGGTTGAAGGCGGCGTGGCCGCCCGCCAGCACGATCGGGTGATCGACGGTGCGGTCCTTGGACTCCAGCGGGATGCCCGCGAGGTCCAGGGCCGTGAACATGTTGGTGTACCCGAGCTCGGTGGAGAAGCTGAGGCCGAACACGTCGAAGGCGCCGACGGGGCGGTGGCTGTCCACGGTGAACTGCGGCACCTTGTGCTCGCGCATCAGCTCCTCGAGGTCCGGCCACACGCTGTACGTGCGCTCGGCGAGGACGCCCTCGCGCTCGTTGAGCACCTCGTAGAGGATCATGACGCCCTGGTTGGGGAGCCCGACCTCATAGGCATCCGGGTACATGAGTGCCCAGCGGACGTCGCATTCGTCCCACGGCTTGACGGTGGAGTTCAGCTCACCGCCGACGTACTGGATGGGCTTCTGCACGTGCGGGAGCAGAGCTTCGAGCTGCGGGAAGACCGACTCGGCAGACATCTGTGGACCTTCGTAGCTGGCAGGGGTGACCATCAAGCGTAACCCGGTGCTCAGCCTTTCAGCGCCGCGCGCAGCCCCGGGTGCGACGCCCGGGCCCAGGCCTCGGGCAGTTCGCGTTCCCTTACGGCCGCCGCGGCCTCCTCCCTTCCGTACAGCAGGCCCCAGGTGAAGGCGGACTCACCCGCGCCGTGCGCCTGGACCGCCAGTGTGCGCAGGGCGTCCCGGGCCACGACGCTGTCCTGGTGGTCGCCGAGGACGGACTGGACGGACTTCATCCGTCGGGCGAACTTCTTGGCGGGTTTCCCCAGTGCCGGCCTGGCGGCCTCGGCGGCGTAGCGGACACGCTTGGCGGCCTTGCGTGCCTCGTGCATGGCCACGTCGCGCTCCTCGCCCGGCGAAAGTTCCAGGGCGTGCCCGATCCGCGTGGCCAGGCGTTCGTAGTCCTTGAGCACGGCGCGGGGCAGGGCGTCCTGCGGTGTCCTCGCGGCCGCAGGGAGCAGGGGCGGGTCGGCGAGGAGGGCATCGAGGGAGTCCAGCAGGGCCAGGTAGCGCTCGGTGTCGAGCACCGAGGTGACGTGCCGCCGTGAGTCGGTGCGCCTGGCGACGGAGGTGAGCTGCAGCCGGGCGCTCACGGGTCCCAGGAGCAGTGTCGCGGGCAGTTCGGCGACGTGGGAGCGGAGCCGTGCGTCGAGGACCTCCTGGTCGCGGTCGATCCCGAGCTCGGCTGCGAGCCACTTCAGCTCGTCGCGGAGCGGGTCGGTGACGGTCCGGTCGAGAACCTTCCGGTACGTCCTGAACGCACTGCGCAGCCGGCGGGTGGCGACCCGCATGCGGTGCACGCTGTCCGGCAGCTCGCGTCGTACGGCGGGGTCGAGCTCGACGAGGGCCTCGACCTGGCGGCGTGCGTACGCGAGTACGTGGTCGCCCGCGGTGCGCGGGGAAGCCCTCTTCTTCTTCGTCCGCCGCTTTCCCGGCGCGGTCTCGGCCAGGGCCCTGGACAGCTTGGACGGCGCGGCCGAGGGCCGGACGCCGGCCTTGCGCAGCCGCCGCTCGACGGCGTCGAGGACGGCGGGGTCGCCGTCGTCGGCCAGCTCGACCTCCATCTCGGTCCATGCCGAGGTGGTGCCGTGCCCCTCCTCCGTGAGGCGTTCCGCCAGGACCTCGTCGATGCTCACCTCCGCGAGCAGTGCGCCGTCCTCGTCGAGGAGGTGGTGGACGTCCCGGGCGGAGAGGATCCGCACGACGGGGGTCACGGGGGTGTTCCGCACACGGGAACGGAGCAGCTCGCCGAGTGCGGGCGGCAGGGCGTCGGTGAGCGGGGCCTGGATCTCGTCACGGACACCGGCGGAGACGGGGAGCTTGAGGTGCCACCCCTCGTCTCCCCCGCCCGTTCTGCGGCGAAGTGTGAGGGAGGCGGCGGCCAGCCGGAAGTCCTCGGTGTCGTAGTAGACGGCATCGAGTTCGCTGAGGCCGCGGTGGACGACGGCCGAGACCCCGGCAGCACGGGTCAGGTCGGGCAGCCGGGTCTCGGGAGTCGCTTCGTACTTTCGCTCGACCTCACGCTTGGAGTCCGCCATACGACGAATCTATCCGCGATACCCGCGGATATGCAGGGCGGAACGAAGTGCTCAGGCTGACATCGGCCGTTGCACCTTGATCGACTGGAGCAGTCCGATCGCCACCCAGACGGCGAACATCGATGAGCCTCCGTACGACACGAAGGGCAGCGGAAGTCCTGCCACCGGCATGATCCCGAGTGTCATCCCGATGTTCTCGAAGGACTGGAACGCGAACCAGGCGATGATGCCCGCGGCCACGACCGTCCCGTAGAGCTCGGTCGTCCCGCGGGCGATCCGGCAGGCGCGCCAGAGGATCACGCCGAGCAGCACGATGATGAGTCCGGCTCCGAGGAAACCGAGCTCCTCGCCCGCGACGGTGAAGACGAAGTCGGTCTGCTGTTCGGGGACGAACTGGCCGGTCGTCTGTGATCCGTTGAAGAGCCCGGTGCCGGTGAGTCCGCCGGAGCCGATGGCGATGCGGGCCTGGTTGGTGTTGTAGCCGACGCCTGCCGGGTCGAGTGCCGGGTTGGCGAAGGCGGCGAAGCGGGCGATCTGGTAGTCGTCGAGCAGCCCGAGCTGCCAGACCGCCAGCGCGCCGGTGGTGCCCGCGCCGAGGAGCCCGAGGACCCAGCGGTTGGACGCGCCGGAGGCGAGGAGGACGCCGAGCACGATGACGGCCATGACCATGACGGAGCCGAGGTCGGGCATCAGCATGACGACGGCCATGGGGATGACCGCGAGGCCGAGTGCCTTGGCGACGGTGCGATGGTCGGGATGGGGCTGGTCGCCCGCGTCGACGCGGGCGGCGAGCAGCATCGCCATCACGAGGATGATGGTGATCTTGGTGAACTCGGAGGGCTGGATGGAGAAGCCGGCCGGGAGCTTGATCCACGCGTGGGCGCCGTTGATCGTGGTGCCGAGCGGGGTGAGGACGGCCATGACCAGCAGCACCGAGATGCCGTAGAGGATCGGGACGGCTCCGCGCAGGGTGCGGTGGCCGAGCCAGATGGTGCCGATCATCAGTGCGAGGCCGATGCCGGTGTTCATGGCGTGCCGGAACAGGAAGAAGTACGGGTCGCCCTGGGTGAGGTGGTCGCGGTTGCGGGTCGCGGACCAGACGAGCAGCGCGCCGAGGAAGGAGAGCGCGAGGGCTGCTCCGAGCAGCGGCCAGTCCAGTCGCCGCGCGACGGAGTCGCGGGCGGTCAGCTTGGCCCAGGAGCCCTGCTGGGGGGCGTACCGGGATACGGAGAATCCACCGGCCATCAGGGCCTCCTCCCCGTCGACGCCGGTGACCCGGTGAGCCCCGGCTGGCCCGAGGGCTGCGGCACCACGATCTCGGGATCCGTCTCCTGGCCTTCGGGCTGCTTCGGCTCGGGGTTGTACGGCTTGACCTTCGGGGCGTGGATGGAGCCGTCGGCCTGGACCTTGGGCAGCGCCTTCTGGGGCGTGGGCAGCAGGGCCTTCTTCACATCCTGGTTCCCCTCGGCGTCGAGTCCGTAGATCGCGTCGTAGATCTTGCGGACGGCGGGCCCGGAGGCGCCGGAGCCGGTGCCGCCCTGGGAGATCGTCATGACGATCGTGTAGTCGTCGGTGTAGGTCGCGAACCACGAGGTGGTCTGCTTGCCGTAGACCTGCGCGGTACCGGTCTTGGCGTGCATCGGGATCTTGTCCTGCGGCCAGCCGCCGAACCGCCAGGCGGCGGTGCCGCCGGGCTCGACCACCGAGCGCAGACCCTTGTCGAGGTCCTTGACGGTCTGGGCGTTGACCGGCAGCTTCCCCTGGGCCTTGGGCTTGATCTCCTCGACCGTCTTGCCGTCCGGGCTGATCACGGCCTTGCCTACGCTGGGCTCGTACAGGGTGCCGCCGTTGCTGATCGCGGCGTAGGCGGTGGCCATCTGGATGGGGGTGACGAGGACGTCACCCTGGCCGATGGCGTAGTTGATGCTGTCGTAGGCCTTCAGCTGGTTGCCTTCGAGGCAGCTCTCGTACGCGATCTGCTGCACATAGGTGCCGCCCTTCTTGCCCTCCTTGCACCAGGAGTCCTTGTTCGCGCTCCAGAAGTCCTGCTTCCACTGGCGGTCGGGGATACGGCCCTTGACCTCGTTCGGCAGGTCGATGCCGGTCTCGGCGCCGAGCCCGAAGTCACGGGCGGTCCGGTAGAACCAGTCCTTGGTGTCCTTCTTCGGCTTTATGCCGCCGTCACGCGCCCACTGCTCGTGGCCGAGGCGGTAGAAGACGGTGTTGCAGGAGTACTTGAGCGCGTCGCCGAGGGTGATGGGGCCGTGCCCCTGGGACTCGAAGTTGGCGAAGGTCTGGCTGCCGAGGCTGTAGGAGCTGCTGCAGTTGTAGAGGTCGTCGAAGTCGTGGCCGGCCCGCACGGCGGCGCTCGCCGAGACCACCTTGAAGATGGAGCCGGCGGGCGCCTGGCCCTGGATGCCACGGTTGAGCAGCGGGTAGTTGGACTTCTTGCTGGTGAGCTTGGCGTACTGCTTGCCGGAGATGCCGCCGACCCAGTCGTTGGGGTCGTAGTCGGGCTGGGAGGCCATCGAGACGACGCGGCCGGTCTTCGACTCCATCACGACGACGGCGCCGGAGTCGGCCTCGTACTTACGGCCGGTGATCTTGTCGGTCTCCTGGCGGACGGTCTTCATGGCCTGGGCCAGCTCGTACTCGGCCACCGCCTGGACGCGGGCGTCGAGGCTGGTGACGAGGTTGGAGCCGGGCACCGCCGGGTCGTTCTCCGCCTCGCCCATGACACGGCCGAGGTTGTCGACCTCGTAGCGGGTGACGCCCGCCTTGCCGCGCAGCTCCTTGTCGTACGTGCGCTCGAGGCCCGAGCGGCCGACCTGGTCGGAGCGCAGGTACGGCGACGGGCCGTCCTGCGCCTTCTGGATCTCGTCGTCGGTGACGGGCGATAGGTAGCCGAGGACCTGCGCGGTCTTCGCCTTGCCGGGTGCGGCGTAGCGGCGTACGGCGGTGGGTTCGGCGGTGATGCCGGGGAAGTCCTCGGCACGCTCACGGATCGTGAGGGCCTGCTGGGTCGTGGCCTCGTCGGTGACCGGGATCGGCTGATAGGGCGAGCCGTTCCAGCAGGGCTGGGGGGTCTTGGCGTCGCAGAGGCGGACCTTGTCCCGGACGTCCTGCGCCTTCATGTCCAGGACGTCGGCCAGCCGGGTGAGGACCTCGACGCCGTCGTCCTTCATCTTCAGCAGCTCGGTGCGGCTGGCGGAGACGACGAGCCGGGTCTCGTTGTCGGCGAGCGGCACACCCCGGGCGTCGAGGATCGAGCCGCGCACGGCGGGCTGGACGACCTGCTGCACCCCGTTGCCCGCGGCTTCGGCGGTGTACTCGTCGCCGTTGCGGATCTGGAGGTACCAGAGACGGCCGCCGAGTGTCAGGAGCAGGGAGAAGACGAGCACTTGGATGATGACGAGACGGATCTGGACCCGCGGGGTCCGGCCCGTCTCCGGAATGTTGCTCATGGGGTGCCCCCGGTGGTGGTGGGTCGGCCGGGGGTACGGGGCCGGCCGCCCCCGGTGCCCGTCCGGCGCCGGTACTGACTCACAGTCGCTTGACCCCCTTGATCCTTCCGGCGCGTGCGGCGCGGCCGCGCGCAGCCCTCAGCCGCATCCCGTTGCGCTGGCCGCCGATCCGCAGCCCGGTGCCGGAGGCCAGCCAGCCGGCGGCGACGTCGCCGCTGCCGGTGTCGGCGACCGGGTCGTTCACGGTGCGTCTGGCGAGCGCCATGATCAACGGAACGGTGAACGGCGCGAGGAGCAGGTCGTACACGACCGCGGTGAACAGCAGGCTGCCCAGGCCCACATGGCGGGCAGCCGTGTCGCCCACGAGTGCGCCGACGCCCGCGTACAGCAGGGTCGATCCGATCGCCGCCGCGAAGACGAAGGCCATCGGGGTGAACGCCGACTTGAGCTGGCCGTTCTCGGGGCGGGCCATGCCGGCGAGGTAGCCGATCACGCAGAGCACCAGGGCGTACCGCCCCGCGGCGTGGTCGGCGGGCGGCGCCAGGTCGGCGAGGAGGCCCGCGCCGAAGCCGATGAGGGAGCCGCCGACGGGCCCGTACACGAAGGCGAGCCCGAGCACCACGAGGAGCAGCAGGTCGGGCGTGGCTCCGGGCAGCTGGAGCCGGGCGAGCACGGAGACCTGGACGACGAGGGCGACCACGACCAGGGCGACGGAGAGCAGTGTCCTGTTGATGTGCATGGGGATCAGCCCTGTTCCTGCTCGTTCGCCGCATCACCGGCGGCCGGGTCGGCGTTGCCGGTGGCGTCCGGGGAGGCACCCGGGGAAGCGGATGCGCCGGGCTTCTCGTTGATGTTCCCGACGACCTTCCCGCTGCCGTCGACGAGGTCGCCGTTCGGCTGGACGGTGACGGTGACGGTCGGGGTGGGCTTGGGCTTCTCCGGCTTCTTGGGCTGCGCCGGGAGGACCATGTCGCGGGGGTTCTCCCTGGGCGCCTGGACGACGATGCCCACGATGTCGAGCTTGGTGAAGCCGGCGAACGGGCGGACGTAGACGGTCCGGGTCAGGTCGCCGCCCGACGGGTCGACGCGGACGACCTCGCCGACCGGCACACCGGGTACGAACGGCTTGTCCTTGCTGGAGCCGAAGGTGACCAGCCGGTCGCCCTTCCTCACGTCGGCCTTGCCGTTGAGGAACTGGACGGAGAGCGGCCGGGATCCCTGTCCGGTGGCGAAGCCGAGCTCGTCGGTCTTCTCCAGCCGGGTGCCAACGGTGAAGTCGGGGTCGTTGGCCAGCAGGACGGTCGCGCTGTCCGGGCCGACGGTGGTGACCCGGCCGACGAGTCCGTCGCCGTTCAGCACGGTCATGTCACGCTGGAGGCCGTCCTTGGCCCCGGCGTCGATGGTGATGGTCCAGGAGAAACCCTGGGCCGCTCCTATGGCGATGACCTGGGCGGCCTTGATGCCGTACTGGCCGGCCCCCGCGCTCTTCAGCATGCTGTCCAGCTGGCGGACCTTGCTGGTGTTGCGGTCGTCGCTTCCGAGCTTGGTCTTCAGTGCGGCGTTCTCGTGCTCCAGGGCCGCGATCCGGTCGTGCCGGTCACCGGAGTCCCGTACGGCGCCGATGGCGTTGCCCACCGGGTCCACCGCCGCCGCGACGCCGTTCTCGACCGGTCCGAAGACCGTGGCCGCGGCCTGCCGGGCTCCGTCCACCGGTGACTCCTCGCCACCGCGGATATCCACCGTGATCAGGGCGAATGCGATGGCGATCAGCAGCACCAGGAGCAGCCGGCTCTCTCGTGTGTCCCTCACGTGCGGCGGCCGTGCCTTCCTCGTCGGAATGTTCGTGCCTGTATACCAACGTTCCGCCGCACGGGACGGCAGTGCCCGTACGGCGGAACGTCGTGTTCTACCGTCGGGGCTGGGCGTCCAGCACCTGCTGGAGCGCCTCGAACTCCTCGACACACTTACCGGATCCGAGCGCCACCGAGTCCAGCGGGTCCTCGGCGATGTGGATCGGCATGCCCGTCTCGTGACGGAGCCGCTCGTCGAGTCCGCGCAGGAGCGCGCCACCGCCGGTGAGGACGATGCCGCGGTCCATGACGTCGCCGGAGAGCTCCGGCGGGCACTTGTCGAGCGTGGTCTTCACGGCGTCGACGATCGCGTTGACCGGTTCCTCGATGGCCTTGCGGACCTCGGTCGCGGAGATGACGACGGTCTTGGGCAGGCCCGAGACCAGGTCACGTCCACGGATCTCGGTGTGCTCGTCCTTCTCCATCTCGAACGCGGAACCGATCGTGATCTTGATCTGTTCGGCAGTGCGCTCTCCGAGGAGGAGGGAGTACTCCTTCTTGATGTGCTGGATGATCGCGTTGTCCAGCTCGTCACCGGCGACCCGGATCGACTGGGCAGTGACGATTCCGCCGAGCGAGATCACGGCGACCTCGGTGGTGCCGCCACCGATGTCGACGACCATGTTGCCCGTGGCCTCGTGGACCGGCAGACCGGAGCCGATGGCCGCGGCCATGGGCTCCTCGATGATGTGCACCTGGCGCGCGCCTGCCTGCGTCGACGCCTCGATGACGGCGCGTCGCTCGACCCCTGTGATGCCGGAGGGCACACAGACGACGACCCGCGGGCGGGCCAGGTAGCGGCGCTTGTGGATCTTGAGGATGAAGTAGCGGAGCATGCGCTCCGTGATCTCGAAGTCGGCGATCACGCCGTCCTTCAGGGGCCGCACGGCAACGATGTTGCCCGGTGTGCGGCCGATCATCTTCTTTGCCTCGGAGCCGACCGCCAGGATTCCGCCGGTGTTGGTGTTGATGGCCACGACGGACGGCTCGTTCAGAACGATGCCGCGCCCCCTGACGTACACCAGCGTGTTGGCAGTCCCGAGGTCGATAGCCATGTCACGGCCGATGAACGACATTGAGTTCCCCTTGTTCCCCATGAGGATGCGTCGGGCCTTCCCAAGAAGCGAAGAATGGCTTGTTCCAGGTAGGCGAGGTTGGCGCTGCGGGCGTGGAAGCTTCCATCGTAGTGCCGTATGCACGGACACAGCGCGAGGGTCCTTCGCCGTGGCGGGCGGAACGGCTGCCCGTTCCACCCATGGTGACGTTACGTCGGAGGGATGCGTTCCCGCGATACGTGACCCTATGCCGAAGGGCGACCGAATTACTTCGGTCGCCCCAGGTCATGAGCGCTGATTGGCGGAGCCGAAGTCAGGAAAGTCCCGGAAAGAACAGCTTGAGTTCTCGCTCTGCGGACTCCTCGGAGTCCGAGGCGTGGATGAGGTTCTCCCGGGTGATCGTGCCGAAGTCACCGCGGATCGAGCCGGGCGCGGCGGCGATCGGGTCGGTGGGGCCGGCCAGGGCGCGGACGCCCTCGATGACCCGCTCACCTTCGGCCACCAGAGCTACGACGGGGCCGGATGCCATGAACTCGACGAGCGGCTCGTAGAACGGGCGGCCCTTGTGCTCGCCGTAGTGCTGCTCCAGGGTCTCCTGGTCGAGCGTGCGCAGCTCCAGCGCGGTGATCGTCCAGCCGGCCTTGCGTTCGATGCGGCCGACGATCTCGCCGATCAGCCCACGCCGGACGGCGTCGGGCTTGAGAAGGACGAGGGTGCGCTGAGTCATGTGCGGCTCCTTGCAGGCTTTCGGTGCGGGTGGGGGCGAGATTACAGGGGTACGCGCACGGCTCCACGGCCGGGCTCACTCTGCGTCATCCTTGAGCCGGAGCCTGCGCGCTCTCCTGCGCCTCCGCCTGAGCCGCCCACCGCGCCTTGGCCTCGTCGATCCTGCGGCCGTAGTGCACCGATGCCCACCACAGGGCACCGAAGATCACACCCAGGACGAACATCATCGGGACGAAGAAACCGCTCAGCACCAGCAGCACCTGGAGCGCCCAGCCGAGCTGTATGCCACCCGGTCGGGTGATCACACCGCAGAGCAGGACGGACAGCAGCATGCCGATGCCGCAGACCGTCCAGACCGTGGCCATGGACAGGCCGTCGGACTTCATCGCCACGAGCCCGGCGAAGCCGATGACGAAGAATTCACCGATCAGCGTGGATGCACACAGCGTACGCACAGGTCAGCGCCTTCCCAGGAGCAGTCGGGCCTCGCCGACCGTGATCACGGATCCGGTCACCAGCACTCCGGCGCCCGCGTACTCGGCCTCTTCCTCGGCGAGGGTGATGGCCGCCTCCAGCGCGTCGTCCAGGCGCGGTTCGACCTGGACGCGGTCGTTGCCGAAGACCTCGACGGCGACCGCGGCCAAGGCGTCCGCGTCCATGGCTCGCGGGCTGGAGTTCTGGGTGACGACGACCTCGGCGAAGATCGGCTCGAAGGCTTCGAGGAGCCCCCGGACGTCCTTGCCGTCGCTCGCGCCGACGACCCCGATCAGCCGGGAGAAGCTGAACGCCTCGGAGATCCCCTCGGAAGCGGCGAGGGCGCCGGCCGGGTTGTGCGCCGCGTCCAGGACGACGGTCGGGCTGGACCGGACGACCTCCAGACGGCCCGGCGAGAGCACCGAGAGGAAGGCCTTGCGGACCGATTCGACGTCGAGGCTGCGGGCCTGCTCAGCACCGATGCCGAAGAACGCCTCGACGGCGGCGAGCGCCACCACCGCGTTGTGCGCCTGGTGCGCCCCGTAGAGCGGGAGGAAGATGTTGTCGTACTCGCCTCCCAGGCCCCTGAGGGTCAGCAGCTGGCCGCCCACCGCGATCTCGCGGGCGACGATGCCGAACTCCATGCCCTCGCGGGCGACCGTGGCGTCCACCTCGACGGCCTTCTTCAGCATGACCTGCGCGGCGTCGACCGGCTGCTGGGCCAGGATGACCGTCGCGTCCTGCTTGACGATGCCGGACTTCTCACCGGCGATCTCGGCGGCGGTGGAGCCGAGGCGGTCGGTGTGGTCCAGCGAGATGGGGGTGACGACGGCGACCGAGGCGTCGATGACGTTCGTCGCGTCCCAGGTGCCGCCCATGCCGACCTCGACGACCGCGACGTCGACCGGCGCGTCGGCGAAGGCGGCGTAGGCCATGCCGGTCAGCACCTCGAAGAACGAGAGCCGGTAGGGCTGCTGGGCGTCGACCATCTCGACGTACGGCTTGATGTCGTTGTACGTCTCGATGAAGCGCTCGGCGTCGATCGGGGCGCCGTCCAGGCTGATCCGCTCGGTGATCGACTGGACGTGCGGGGAGGTGTAGCGGCCGGTGCGGAGCTCCAGGGCGTTGAGCAGGGCCTCGATCATGCGGGCGGTGCTCGTCTTGCCGTTCGTCCCCGTGATGTGGATCGAGGGGTAGGCGCGCTGGGGCTCGCCCAGCACGTCCATCAGCGCCGCGATGCGGGTCACCGAGGGCTCGAGCTTGGTCTCGCCCCAGCGCCCGGCGAGCTCCTGCTCCACCTCGCGCAGCGCACGGTCGGTCTCGGGGTCGGCGGGGCGGTCGGGGACCGCTTCTCCCTGGGGAGGTCCCGACTGGGCGCGCAGGGTGCGGCTCCCGGCCTCGATCACCGCCAGGTCGGGGTCGCGCTGGGTCTCTTCGTCGACGATCTCCGCGAAGGTGTCGTCGGGATCTGACGCGTCGTGCCGGTCTGAAGGGCGGGGCTCACTCACAGGGCCAGTCTACGGATGGCCGCGGACATCGCGCGCAGCGCCCGCTGCAGCGCTTCTCCCGGGTGCGGCGAAGCCCCCGCGCTCCCGGTCGGTCGGGGGCGCGGGGGCTTCGCCCCAAGGTGATCAGCCCTTCGGCAGGTTCGCCAGCTGAGCCGTGATCCTCTCGATGTCGGCATCCGCCTTGGCCAGCCGGACACGGATCTTGTCGACCACGTTGTCCGGGGCCTTCGCCAGGAAGGCCTCGTTGCCGAGCTTGCCGTTGGCCTGCGCCTTCTCCTTCTCGGCGGCGCCCAGGTCCTTCGTGAGGCGCTTGCGCTCGGCCTCGACGTCGATCGTGCCGGACAGGTCGAGGGCGACCGTGGCGCCTGCGACCGGCAGCGACGCGGTGGCCTGGAAGTCTTCACCGGCGGGCTGGAGCCGCGTGAGCTGACGCATGGCCGCCTCGTGCGGGGCCAGTGCCGTGCCCGTCAGGGTGAGCTCGGCGGGGACCTTCTGGCCGGGCTGGAGGCCCTGGTCGTTGCGGAAGCGACGGACCTCGGTGACGACCTGCTGGACGAGCTCGATCTCCCTCTCGGCCGCCTCGTCTCGGAAGCCGGAATCCGCCGGCCACTCGGCGATGACGATCGACTCGCGCCCGGTGAGCGCGGTCCAGAGCGCCTCCGTGACGAACGGGACGATCGGGTGCAGCAGTCGCAGCATCACGTCGAGGACCTCGCCGAGGACCCGGCCCGAGACCTCGGCCGGACGGCCGCCCGCGAAGAAGGTCGTCTTGGACAGCTCGACGTACCAGTCGAAGACCTCGTCCCAGGCGAAGTGCCGCAGGGATTCGCTGATCTTGGCGAACTGGAAGTCGTCGTAGTACGCGTCGACGTCCGCGACCGTCCTGCCCAGGCGCGACAGGATCCAGCGGTCGGTCACCGACATCTCGTCGGCGGACGGCAGTTCGCCCTCGATCGTGGCGCCGTTCATGAGCGCGAAGCGGGTGGCGTTCCAGATCTTGTTGGAGAACTTCGCCGAACCCTGGACCCAGTCCTCGCCGATCGGGACGTCGGTGCCCGGGTTGGCGCCGCGCGCGAGGGTGAAACGCAGCGCGTCGGAGCCGTACTTGTCCATCCAGTCCAGCGGGTTGACCACGTTGCCGAAGGACTTCGACATCTTCTTGCCGTGCTCGTCGCGGACCATGCCGTGCAGGACGATGGTGCCGAAGGGCGGGACGCCGTCGTTGACGTACAGGCCGAACATCATCATCCGGGCGACCCAGAAGAACAGGATGTCGTAGCCCGTGACCAGGACGGAGTTCGGGTAGAACTTCGCGAGGCTGTCGGTCTGTTCGGGCCAGCCGAGCGTCGAGAACGGCCACAGGCCGGAGGAGAACCACGTGTCCAGGACATCGCTGTCCTGGGTCCAGCCCTCTCCGGTGGGCGCCTCGTCGTCCGGTCCGACGCAGACGACCTCGCCGTTCGGCCCGTACCAGACGGGGATGCGGTGACCCCACCAGAGCTGGCGCGAGATCGTCCAGTCGTGGAGGTTGTCGACCCAGTCGAAGTACCGCTTCTCCATCTCCTGCGGATGGATCTTGACGCTGCCGTCGCGGACCGCGTCACCGGCCGCCTTGGCGAGCGGGGCGACCTTGACCCACCACTGGAGGGAGAGGCGCGGCTCGATGGTCGTCTTGCAGCGCGAGCAGTGGCCCACGGAGTGGACGTAGGGGCGCTTCTCGGCGACGATCCGGCCCTCGGCCCGCAGTGCGGCGACGATGGCGGAGCGCGCCTCCAGGCGGTCCAGCCCCTCGAAGGGACCGGGCACGGTGATGACGGCCCGCTCGTCCATGACCGTGAGGAACGGCAGGTCGTGGCGCCGGCCGATCTCGAAGTCGTTCGGGTCGTGGGCGGGCGTCACCTTGACGGCACCGGTGCCGAACTCCGGGTCGACGTGGTGATCGGCGACGACGGGGATGGTGCGGTCGGTGAGCGGCAGCTTGATCTGCTTGCCGAGCAGGTGCTTGTAGCGCTCGTCGTCGGGGTGGACGGCGACCGCCGTGTCACCGAGCATCGTCTCGGCGCGGGTGGTGGCGACGACGATCGTGTCGTCGCCCTCGCCGTACGTCATGGAGACGAGCTCGCCGTCGTCCTCCTGGTACTCGACCTCGATGTCGGAGATCGCGGTGAGGCAGCGGGGGCACCAGTTGATGATGCGCTCGGCGCGGTAGATCAGCCCGTCGTCGTACATCTGCTTGAAGACGGTCTGGACGGCCTTGGACAGGCCCTCGTCCATCGTGAAGCGCTCACGGGACCATGCGACGCCCTCGCCGAGACGGCGCATCTGTCCGGAGATCTGACCACCGGACTCGTTCTTCCACTGCCAGACCCGCTCGACGAAGGCCTCACGGCCCAGGTCGTGACGGGACTTGCCCTCCTTGCCGAGCTCACGCTCGACGACGTTCTGCGTGGCGATGCCGGCGTGGTCCATGCCCGGCTGGTAGAGCGCCTCGAAGCCCTGCATGCGCTTACGGCGGACCAGGGCGTCGATCAGGGTGTGCTCGAAGGCGTGGCCCAGGTGGAGGGAGCCCGTGACGTTCGGCGGCGGGATGACGATGCTGTAGGGCGGCTTGTCGCTGTGCTCGTCGACCTCGAAGTACCCGCGCTCCACCCAGCGCTCGTACAGCTTCCCCTCTACCTCGGCCGGCGCGTACTGGGTCGGCAGTTCGGGGATGCTGGCTGGCTGCTGCGCTGCGTTCTCGGTCACGGCACACAGTTTAGGGGCGTCACAGTCGTGCACTGAAACCGGTTTGTTGAGTAACGGTGTACGACCGGATGCACTGGGTGGGCACTGCTTCCGTCAGGATGTTCGGAACGCATAAGCATTCGGAGGGGACAGCACCATGAGCTACAACCAGCCGGGTCCGTACGGCGGGCAGCCGCCGCAGGGCCAGCCCGGGCCGTACGGCCAGCAGCCGGGTCCCTACGGGCAGCAGCCGGGCCCCTACGGCGGTCAGCCCCCGCAGGGGCCGCCGCAGGGACAGCCGCAGGGACAGCCCGGCTACGGCTACCCGCAGCAGGCCCCCCAGGGCGTCCCGCCGCAGGGCTACGGCTACCCGCAGGGGCAGCAGCCGGGCCCGTACGGCCAGCAGCCGCCCACCCCGCCGTACGGCGGCCAGCAGGCGTACCCCGGCATGCCGCCGCAGCCGGGCGCCCCGAAGAAGAAGACGGGCCTGATCATCGGCGCGGCCGTGGTGGCACTGGCCGTCGTCGCGGGTGGGGTCTACTTCCTCACGTCGGGCGGCTCCAGCAACAGCGACGTCGCCGATTCCACCAAGGGCTACAAGCTGACGCCGGCCGCCTCGGTGGACACCTACAAGCAGGACACGGCCAAGGCCACACCTTCGAAGCCCCTGGCAGGCAAGGAGAAGACCAAGGCCGAGGCCATGGGGATCAAGAACCCCAACCAGGTGAGCGCCCAGTACGTGAGCGGCGACGAGAAGAATCCGCTCACGATGAAGTCACTCGTCTTCACGGGTTACTGGGGTGAGGTCACCGACCCCGCGAAGGTGGTCGACAGCGCCTTCAAGAACGCCGAGCTGGAGATGGCGAAGGACGAGAACAGCGAGAACGTCTCGCTCGTCGGCAGCCCGGAGGCCGTCACGCCCGAGGGGTTCGAGGGGGCGTTGATGAAGTGCCAGAGCCTCAAGGCCGTCAACGAGGACGCGGACGGGTCCGTGGAGAACGGCCCCAAGGAGATCATCACGCCGGTATGCGTGTGGACCGACTACAGCACGGTCGGCATCGTCGTGGGTGTCGACGTCGGCGCGATGATGACCAACAAGGCCATGCCCCAGCAGGACGTGGCGACCCTCGCCGCCAAGCTCTACAACACCTCGCGCACGAAGATCTGATCCTCAACGCCGAAGGGGCGCCCGGCCGGTGGCCGGGCGCCCCTTCGGCGTATGTGCCGCCGCCCGCTACGCGGACTTCTCGTGGCGGCCGCCGTCGTTCTTGCCGATCGTGCGCGGCTCGCGCGGGACCAGGGTCGGGTTGACGTTGTTGCGGACGACGTCCGGGGTGATGACGACGCGGGCCACGTCCTTGCGGGACGGGACCTCGTACATCACGGACTGGAGGACCTCTTCCATGATGGCGCGCAGACCGCGCGCGCCCGTCTGGCGGAGGATCGCCTGGTCGGCGATGGCTTCGAGCGCCTCACGCTCGAAGTCCAGCTCGACACCGTCGAGTTCGAACAGGCGCTGGTACTGCTTCACCAGCGCGTTGCGCGGCTCGATCAGGATCTGGAGCAGTGCCTCGCGGTCCAGGTTGTGGACCGAGGTCAGCACGGGCAGACGGCCGATGAACTCGGGGATCATCCCGAACTTCACCAGGTCCTCCGGCATGACCTCCTGGAACTGGTCGCTCGCCTGGATCTCCAGCTTGGAGCGGATCGTCGCGCCGAAGCCGATGCCCTTGGCGCCGGCCCGCGACTCGATGATCTTCTCCAGGCCCGAGAAGGCGCCGCCGACGATGAACAGCACGTTCGTCGTGTCGATCTGGATGAACTCCTGGTGCGGGTGCTTCCGTCCGCCCTGCGGCGGCACGGAGGCGGTGGTGCCCTCCAGGATCTTCAGCAGGGCCTGCTGGACGCCCTCGCCGGACACATCGCGGGTGATCGACGGGTTCTCGCTCTTGCGGGCGACCTTGTCGATCTCGTCGATGTAGATGATCCCGGTCTCGGCCTTCTTGACGTCGTAGTCCGCGGCCTGGATCAGCTTCAGCAGGATGTTCTCGACGTCCTCGCCGACGTAGCCGGCCTCCGTCAGCGCCGTCGCGTCCGCGATGGCGAACGGGACGTTGAGCATGCGGGCGAGCGTCTGCGCGAGGAGCGTCTTGCCGGAGCCCGTGGGGCCCAGCAGCAGGATGTTGGACTTGGCGAGCTCGATCGCGTCGTCGCGATTCGCGCCGCCGCCGTTCTCCCCGGCCTGGACCCGCTTGTAGTGGTTGTACACAGCGACCGAGAGGGCCTTCTTCGCGGGCTCCTGCCCGACGACGTACCCCTCGAGGAACTCGTAGATCTCTCGCGGCTTGGGGAGTTCCTCCCACCGCACCTCGGAGGTCTCGGCGAGCTCCTCCTCGATGATCTCGTTGCAGAGATCGATGCACTCGTCGCAGATGTACACACCGGGTCCCGCGATGAGCTTCTTCACCTGCTTCTGGCTCTTTCCGCAGAACGAGCACTTGAGCAGGTCGCCGCCATCACCGATGCGTGCCACGAGGTGCTTCCCCTTCGCCTGGGAGCAGCCTGGTTCAGCGGCTCCTGGTGCCTCTATCCGACGGTACCTTGCCTGGCCCCCCGTTCGGGCCCCCCTTGGCACGGTTCACACGGCTGTGGCCGTGGATACGGAGTGTGCCAAGGGGAAAGACCGACGTCAGACGGACGCGCCTGCTGTGGTCTTACGGGTGGAGACAATCTGGTCCACCAGACCGTACGCGAGTGCGTCGTCAGCGGTAAGGATCTTGTCGCGCTCGATGTCCTCGCTGATCTTCTCCAGCGGGGTGGTCGAGTGCTTGGCCAGCATCTCCTCGAGCTGCGTGCGCATCCGCAGGATCTCGTTGGCCGCGATCTCCAGGTCGGAGAGCTGCTCGCGGCCGGTCTGCGAGGAGGGCTGGTGGATCAGCACACGGGCGTGCGGGAGAGCCATGCGCTTGCCCGGGGTGCCGGCGGCCAGCAGGACGGCGGCGGCGGAGGCCGCCTGGCCCATGCAGACCGTCTGGATGTCCGGCTTCACGAACTGCATCGTGTCGTAGATCGCGGTGAGCGCGGTGAACGAGCCGCCGGGGCTGTTGATGTAGATCGAGATGTCGCGGTCCGGGTCCATCGACTCCAGGCACAGCAGCTGCGCCATGACGTCGTTGGCCGAGGCGTCGTCGATCTGGACGCCGAGGAAGATCACGCGCTCCTCGAAGAGCTTCGCGTACGGGTCGTACTCACGCACACCCTGCGAGGTGCGCTCCACGAAGCGCGGGACGACGTAGCGGTTGTCCACCTGCGGGCCGGTGTAGAGGCCGCTCGCGGAGGCGCCGGAGAGGTTGTTCATGTGGGTGTTCACCATCCTGGTGGCGTATCTGTGGGCTGGAGGTCTCGGCGTACGAGAGGGTGCGGGGTGGTGCACGCCCGGATCAGGCGCCGGTGCCGCCGCCGCCCGGGATGCCCGACGCGACCGAGATGATCTCGTCGATGAGGCCGTAGTCCTTGGCCTCCTCGGCGGTGTACCAGCGGTCACGGTCGCCGTCGCGGATGATCGTCTCCACGGTCTGGCCGGAGTGGTGGGCGGTGATCTCCGCCATCCGCGTCTTCGTGCGGAGCAGGTACTGCGCCTGGATCTTGATGTCCGACGCGGTACCGCCGATGCCGGCCGAACCCTGGTGCATGAGGATGTCGGTGTTCGGGAGCGCGAAGCGCTTGCCCGCCGTGCCACCGGTGAGCAGGAACTGGCCCATCGAGGCCGCCATGCCCATACCGATGGTGACCACGTCGTTCGGGATGTACTGCATGGTGTCGTAGACCGCCATGCCCGCCGTCACCGAACCGCCGGGGCTGTTGATGTAGAGGTAGATGTCCTTGTCGGGTTCCGCGGCAAGGAGCAGGAGCTGTGCGGTGATCTTGTTGGCGATGTCATCGTCGACCTGCTGACCGAGGAAGATGATGCGCTCGCCGAGCAGTCGGCTGTAGACCTGGTCACCGAGGCCTCCACCGAGGGACGGCTCTCCGGCGGCGTAGGGCATCAGATTCGTCACGTATCCACCTGCTCGTCTCTGACGGCTCCGGCCGTCTCAGCGTCTTCGTACCGGGTGGGCCGGGACTACCCGACCCTTCCTATTCATGGACCCTAACGCGCAGGTGGGACAACGCCATCCCGCTTCCCCAACTGTTCGCTGGGAGCGCAAGGTAAGCAGTCCGCACAAGGGTTCCCGGGTACCTCACCGGGGCTCGGGCACCGATACGGCGACGGGCCCCGGACGAGATACGTCCGGGGCCCGCCGCGCGGATCAGATCAACAGTCGGAGCGAGGCTCAGGCCTCGTTCTTCTCGTCCTTCTTCTCGTCGGCCGACTCGGTGGTGCCCTCGGCGGCCTCGACCGTCTCGGTTGCCTCTTCCACGGCGTCCTCGTCGTCCTCGAGCTCGACGACCTCACCGTTGGTGTCGGTGACCTTGGCGGCCTCGACGACGACGGCGAGCGCCTTGCCGCGGGCGACCTCGCCGACGAGCATCGGCACCTGGCCGCCTTCGACGACGGCCTGGGCGAACTGGTCGGGGCTCATACCGGAGGAGGCCGCACGCCGCATGAGGTGCTCGGTGAGCTCCTCCTGGTTGACGTTCAGCTTCTCCTTGTTGACGAGCTCGTCAAGGATGAACTGGGTCTTGATGCCCTTGACGGCCTGCTCGGAGGTCTCGTTCTCGAACTCCTCCAGGGTCTTGCCCTGGATCTCGAGGTACTTCTCCAGGTCGAGACCCATCTGGCCGAGCTGGTGGTGCTCGAGGTTGTGCTTGCGGGTCTGGACCTCGTCCGCGAGGAGCTTCTCGGGGATCGGGACCTCGGCCAGCTTCAGCAGCTCCTCGAGGACACGCTCCTGGGCCTGGGTGGCCTGGTCGTACTGCTTGGTGTTCTCAAGGCGCTTGCGGCTGTCCTCGCGCAGCTCGGCGAGCGTGTCGAACTCGCTCGCCATCTGCGCGAAGTCGTCGTCCAGCTCGGGCAGTTCGCGGGAGGCGACGGCGGTGACCTTGACGGTGACCTCCGCTTCCTTGCCCTCGGCGGAGCCGCCCTTCAGCTCGGAGGTGAAGGTGGCCTCGCCACCGGCCTCCAGGCCGGTCACGGCCTCGTCGATGCCTTCGAGGAGCTCGCCGGAACCGATGGTGTACGAGACACCCGCGGCCACGCCGTCCTCGAGGACCTCTCCGTCGACCTTGGCCTCGAGGTCGATCGTCACGACGTCGCCCTCGGCGGCGGCACGCTCGACCGGGTTGGTCGACGCGAAGCGCTCGCGGAGCTGCTCCACGGCCTTCTCGACCTCTTCGTCGGTGACTTCGAGTGCGTCCACGGTGACCTCGATGCCGGAGTAGTCCGGAATCTCGATCTCGGGACGGACATCCACCTCGGCGGTGAAGGCCAGCAGTTCGCCGTCCTTGAGCTCGGTGATGTCAACCTCGGGCTGGCCCAGAACGTTGAGCTCACCCTCGTTGACAGCCTCGGTGTAGAACTTCGGAAGGGCGTCGTTGACGGCCTCCTCCAGAACAGCACCACGGCCGAACCGCTGGTCGATGACGCGGTTCGGGATCTTGCCCTTACGGAAGCCCTTCACCGTGACCTGCTGGTTGATCTTCTTGTACGCCGCGTCGAGGCTGTCCTTGAGCTCCTCGAAGGGCACCTCGATGCTGAGCCGAACCCGAGTCGGGTTCAGGGTCTCCACGGCGCTCTTCACGGTTCGGTCTCCTTGGTGGCTGACTTCTTGGGGTTCTGCTGGGCCGCCGAGAGGCGGCTTCGCGGATCGAGCCCGGTACATCAGACACACGGGCACGCAATTTGCATAGTAACGGCAAGGTGGAGGACTCCCACAATGCGATCTTGCCGGTGGTCGGGGTGGCCGGATTCGAACCGACGACCTTCCGCTCCCAAAGCGGACGCGCTACCAAGCTGCGCCACACCCCGTCGGTGCGACACGTAGGGTACATGCAGACGAGCACCGCGTCGGCCGCTTTGCACAGGCCGTCGCCGAGCCCGTCACGGGGGCACGCCGATACGGGTGTGCGCACACCTTCCCCGACCCGCTACGATGCTGTCCGTACCGCGGTCCACCGGACCTGCGATGCGGCGCTTGCGGGCGTAGCTCAATGGTAGAGCCCTAGTCTTCCAAACTAGCTACGCGGGTTCGATTCCCGTCGCCCGCTCCAACGGCTCAGGGCCAGGTCAGAGGTTCGTCCTCCGGCCTGGCCCTGACGCGTTTCCGGCCTTCACGCCGCCGCCCGTGCCCGGCCGGTCGGGGATCTCGCTTCCGGGCGGCCCCGGGCGCCGTCGGGCCGCGTTCGCCGGATGGTGACCGAGGAGCCGGCGAGCCGCGCCCTCCACACGAGGACCACCGGCACCGGCCTCTTCGACGACTGCGTCACGCAGGCCGGCTCCCCGGGCGCGCAGACCGTCATGGCCCACCGGAACCGCCCGGGCGGGCGGCTCCACGGCCACATCACCCGAGGTGACCGGCTCGACGGCTGGAGGCGGGGCGGAGGGGTTCCCGCCCGGCCCACGTGTTTCCCGTGAACTCCCCGCACGCGTGTGGCACAGATCATGGACCGAGGAGCTCCGGGCGCGCGGCCGTCCGTCCGCCGCGCCGCCCGTCCGGCGCTAGGCGGGAGGCAGGGCGTCCCGCATCGCCTTCGCCGTGGCGGCCGGGTCGTAGCCCTCGGGAACGCCCTCGACCAGGATGATGTCGCCCTCGATGTGCCGCGAGCGCAGTGGCGCGATCTCCCGGTACGCGGGCGAGTCCCACCAGGCCCGGGCCTCGGCGATCCCGGGGAAGCCGATCAGCACGACGTGTCCGGGCCAGCTGCCCTCTTTCACCTCGTGCGGCGTGACGTGGACGAGGAAGCGCCCGCCGTGCGCCTCGAAGGTGGCGGGGAGCCGCTCGACGTACTCGGCGATCTCCGGGTGCGGGGCGGCCTCCTGCAGGTGGGCTATGGCATAGGCGGGCATGATGTCCTTCCGGTCGGCTGAGCTCCGTCGACCGGGAGCATGGCACGCCCGCGCACCGGGGTCGATGACCTCTGGGGTAAGCGGCCCCGGACCCTCGGGGGCGGCCTTCCGGACCGGGTTCCGCGTGTGCGGTTGTTCCGCGTGTGCGGTTGTTCCGCGTGTGCGGCGCCCTCCTTCGCGCCTGCGCCCCCTCGCCCACCGCATGCCTTCGGCCCGGCCGGCGGTCGTCTGCCGGGCCGGGTCCTGCCGCGCCGCCTCAGAAACTGATCTGGTTGATCGTGTCGGCTATCGAGTTCATGAATCTGTTGATCGAGGGCGCCATGCCCGTCGACGCCAGGAAGAAGCCGAAGAGCACGGCGACGACCGCCGGCCCGCCCTTGAGGGATCCACCGCGGATGAACACCACCAGGACGATCCCCAGCAGAAGCACCACAGACAGTGAAATGGCCACGACTGATCACACCCTTGGTCGGTCCGCCTTGCCGGCCCGGTGGTGTGCGGCCCAGCACGCCACCGTCGCGACCATCGTGCCACCAACTCCCCTGGGGATGCTGCCGGGTGACGGGGAGAGATGGCCGGATCGCGCCATCCTCATGCCCGCCGGCGACCCGGTGCAATCGCGCGCGTGCGGCGCCCTGCGGGGGCAGCACCGGCCGCGAGGGAAAACTGTGCGCCCGCTGTGCGCAGGACAGTTCGAATATCGATCGGTGTGATCGTTTCCATATCCCCACACTTCATTCACGGCGTTTTGCCAGGCGTTCATGCGACGAAATTCACTCTCGCCAACCACCCACCGATATGCACCATTTAAGGGGGATGAATCACCACGTAACGGTCGGCTGTCGGTGGTTTCGCTTTCGAATGACAGGGAATGCGCGATATCTATTGAGAGTTTTACGCATACCGATGGACGGGTCTAAGGTGCATGAGATGTCCCAAGCTCCGAGCGAAATTCAGAGGGCCCCGATCACCCCGGAGAGCCGGGAGTCGGAGCCGAGACGCGAGCAGACCCTGACGGCTCCGGGAGCGTCCTCCCCCGCCTCTGCGGCGGCTCCGGCCCGTACCGGGGCACCCGCACCGGCCAAGCGCCGTGACGCGTACTTCGACAATGTGAAGTACCTCGCCATCGTGCTCGTCGCCGTGGCGCACGCGTGGGAGCCGGTGATGGACGGCAGCCGCGCGACGCGGGCGCTGTACATGATCGTGTACACGTTCCACATGCCGGCGTTCATCCTCGTCTCCGGGTACTTCTCGCGGTCGTTCGACATGAGCTCGGGCAAGGTGAAGCGCCTCGTCACCGGGGTCGTGGTGCCCTACGTGCTCTTCGAGACGGCGTATTCGCTCTTCAAGAGGTACGCGGGCGGTGCCGGCGACACGTCCATCACCCTGCTCGACCCGCTGTTCCTCACCTGGTTCCTGATCGCCCTGTTCATCTGGCGGGTCACCACGCCGCTGTGGCAGTCACTGCGCCACCCGCTGCCGGTCGCCCTCGCCATCGCCGCGCTCGCCTCGGTGACTCCCGGCATCACGGACGACCTCGACCTGCAACGCGTCTGCCAGCTCCTGCCGTTCTTCGTGCTCGGCCTGCTGATGAAGCCGGAGCACTTCCAGCTGATCCGGCGGCGCGAGGTCCGGATGCTCGCCCTGCCGTTGGTCGCCGGGGCCCTGGTGTTCGCCTACTGGGCGGCGCCGCGCATGCAGCTCGGCTGGTTCTACCGCAGCAACAGCGCCCAGGAGATGGACTTCCAGTGGTGGGCGGGGCCCGTGATGACCCTGGCGATGTTCGGCTGCTCGCTGCTGCTCACGATCGCGTTCCTCGCCTGGGTGCCGCGCCGCCACATGTGGTTCACCGTGCTGGGCGCGGGGACCATCTGCGGCTACCTGCTGCACGGCTTCCTGGTGAAGGGAGCCGGCTACTACGGCCTGTTCGACCGCTACGAGTGGCTCACGGGGCCCGTGGGGCTCGTCGTCGTCTCCCTCGTCGCGGCCGTCGCCGTGACCCTGCTGTGCACCCCTCCGGTCCGGCGCGTGCTGCGCTTCGCGACCGAGCCCGACATGAACTGGGCCTTCCGCCGGAGCCCCGCGAAGCGCTGAGCCTGTCCGGATCGGCCCCCTCACGCGGGGGCCGGTCCGGGCGGTCCGTCAGCCCGCGGCGGGGTTGGCTTGATCCCGCCGTTCGAAGGGGCCGGCACCACCGTCGAGCCCCAACAGGCCGCGCACCTGCGCATACTTCTCGGTCAGCCGGGTACGCGTCGCCGGCTCCAGGATCGCGAGCCGGTCCGGGTCCGCGTTGTGCGCCAGATCCGCCTCCTTGATCAGCAGCGCTCCGGGCGTGGCGAGAATCCGCCCGGTGTACGCGTAAAGGTCCTCGCCGTCCCGCTTGGTGACGGCGAGGACCATTTCTTTCACCCGCCGGGGCAGCGGTGCCTCGTCCAGCCACTGCCGGGACAGGACGCCGTCCTCGACCGCGTCGTGCAGCCAGGCGGCCGCGATCTGCCCCTCGTCGCCGCCCCGGCTCCTCACGCCTTCGGCCACCGCGGCCAGATGCCCGGCATAGGGCCGCCCCGCCTTGTCGGTCTGCCCGCGATGGGCCTCGCGGGCGATCGCTTCCACCTGGGACAGGGTCAGACACGGGTTCGGCATGGGCCGACTGTACGCCGGGCACAGCGGCTCTTCGCCGGATCCACAAGGGCACCCCGAATCGTTCGGTAAACTAATTACTGACGAATCCTTGACGCGCCCTTGACCGATTGAAGGAGACAGGCTCATCGGACACGCAGACACGCTCATCGCCATGGGGGGCGCCTTCCTCGCCGCCGCCGTCCTCGCCCGCGTCGGCGGCCGCATCGGGCTGCCGACCATCCCCCTGTTCATTCTCGCCGGGATCCTGCTCGGCCCGTACACCCCCGGGGTCGTCCTCCTCGACGACCCGCATGACCTGGAGATGCTCTCCGCGCTCGGTCTGGTGCTCCTGCTCTTCTACCTCGGCCTCGAGTTCCACCTGGACGACCTGAAGACGGGCGGGCGCAAGATGGCGCTCGCCGGCGGCACCTATCTCGCCCTGAACGTCGGCGCGGGTCTCGGCTTCGGCTTCGCGCTGGGCTGGGGCACCTCGGAGGCCTTGGTGCTGGCGGGTGTGCTCGGCATCTCGTCGTCGGCCATCGTCACGAAGGTCCTGGTGGACCTCAACCGGATCGGTAATCCGGAGACTCGGCCGATCCTCGGCATCATCGTCGTCGAGGACGTCTTCCTCGCCCTCTACCTGGCCGCACTCCAGCCGATCCTGTCCGGTGCGGACAGCCTCGGGGCAGCCGTGCTCGACGGGGGCAAGGCATTCGGCTTCCTGCTGCTGCTCGCCCTGGCGGCCCGGTTCGGCACGAAGCTCATAGGCAAGCTGATGAACACCAAGGACGACGAGCTCCTCGTCATCTCCTTCCTCGGTGTCGCCGTCTTCGTGGCCGGGGTCTCGGAGTGGTTCGGGGTCGCCGACGCGATCGGCGCGTTCATGGTCGGTCTGATGCTGGGCAGCACCACCTCGGGTGGGCGCATCCTGAAGCTGGTGCATCCCCTGCGGGACGCGTTCGGCGCGATCTTCTTCTTCGCCTTCGGACTGTCCATCAACCCCGGCGACCTGCCGAGCGTGCTGTGGCCCGTTCTGGCGGCCGTCGCCGTGACGGTGGCGATGAACGTCTTCGCCGGGATGGCCACGGCCAAGATCTACGCCTTCGGCCCGAAGGCCACGGCGAACGTCTCCACCACCCTGCTGGCGCGCGGTGAGTTCGCACTCATCCTCGCCACGATGGCGGCGGCGGCGGGCCTGGACGAACGGCTCTCCCCGTTCATCGCCGGGTACGTGCTCGTGCTCGCGGTCCTGTCACCGCTGGCGGCCGGCCGCTCGCACTGGCTCGCCCGGATCCTGCCCGGAGGACGCACGCGGGACAAGGAGACCGAGAAAGAGGCGGTCCCGGTCTGAGCTGCGGAGGACCCGGGTGCGGGGACTGTGTCCGCCGCACCCGGGATGACGCACCCGGGATGACGCAGCTTGAATGACGAACGCGGAACGGCCGGCACGGGAACGGCCGACACGGGCAGACGCGGAATGCGCGGCCACGAACGGCCGACGCGGAACAACTTCACGTTCGGGTGACGGGCGACCTGCCCGCTTGACGCCTGTACCGTTTCAACCGCTTCCGCACGGTTCAGCCGCGACGTGACAGCAGCAGGAGCGCGCGGTCGTCGTTGACGTCCTTCGCGCAGGCCTCGATCAGATGCCAGGCCGCGCCCTCGAAGCCCGTCGCGACGTAGCGGTCGGCCTCACCGGTCAGCCTGTCGATGCCGTCGGCGATGTCCCGGTCGGACGCCTCGACCAGACCGTCCGTGAAGAGCATCAGGACGTCGCCGGGCGCCAGCGAGCCCTTCACCGCGTCGAACTCCGCCCCGTCGTACACACCGAGCAGGGGACCCTCGGCGGCCATCTCCTCCCACCGTCCGCTGCCTGCGTGCAACTGGAGCGCGGGGGGATGTCCTGCCGAGAGGAGTTCGTAGTCGCCGGACTCCAGGTCGAGGACCAGGTGGATGGAGGTGGCGAAGCCCTCGTCCCAGTCCTGGCGCAGCAGATAGCCGTTGGCGGCGGGCAGGAAGGCGTGCGGCGGCAGGGAGCCCAGGAGTCCGCCGAAGGCTCCGGAGAGCAGCAGGGCTCGGGAACCCGCGTCCATGCCCTTGCCGGAGACATCGGTGAGCACGACTTCCAGGGTGCGCCCGCCGTTGGTACGGGCGGCGACGACGAAGTCGCCGGAGAAGGACTGGCCGCCCGCCGGGCGGAGCGCCATCTCGCGGTGCCATCCCTCGGGCAGCCGAGGCAGGGCGCTCTGGACCCGGATCCGCTCGCGCAGGTCGAAGAGCATGGTGCCGCCGCGCCGCCACGGCACCCCGACCCTGGCCCGGAACTGGGCGAGGACCAGCCCGAAGAAGCCGCAGGCCGCGACGACCAGGACGGTGCCCGGCGTGACCCGGGCCGGCCCTTCCGCGTAGGGGCCGAGGGCGATGGACTCCACGATCAGGGCTGCGGCCGCGGTCGCGTAGAGACTCAGCAGGCTGGCCGGCCGCAGCAGCAGGCCACCCGCGACGATCGGCAGCGCCAGGGCGGTCGGTGAGCACCAGACCGGGTTGATCAGGGTGACGCAGGTGATCACCGGAATGATGATCAGCAGACCGGCCAGGGCTATCCAGTCGGAGCCGTCACCACGGAAGTAGTCGACTCCGGACCTGCGCAGCGCGATACGCGCCCGGTGGGCTGATCTTCGCCACCGGGCGGGGTAGGTGTCTGCTCCTCTGCGACGGGCCATTGTCGGGACCTTATCCACCCGGCGGCCTCCGGTGCAGGGGGACCCGGTGACAATGTGTTCGAAACAGGGTCGCCCAGGTGGTGCGGCCCTGGTAAGGAGTGCTTCATGACCACGGAACCGCGGGTGTTGTCCGCATCGGAATGGGACGCCTGGCTCGGTTGTCCGGAGCTGGCGTTCGGCGGCGTCCCCATCGCCCCGGAGAGCCGCGAGCTGTATGCCGCGCTGATCGAGCCCCGGCGCGCGCTGGGCCACTGGGACGGCGCGGACTGCGTGGGGACGGCCGGTTCCTACAGCTTCCGGCTGACGGTGCCCGGAGGTGCCGCCGTACCGGCCGCGGGGGTCACCATGGTGAGCGTCGCGGCGACGCACCGCAGGCAGGGACTGCTGACGTCGATGATGCGGCGCCAGCTGGACGACGTCCGATCATGGGGCGAGCCGCTCGCGGTCCTGCTGGCTTCGGAGCCCGGCATCTACGGCAGGTTCGGTTACGGAGCGGCGACGACGGAGACGAACCTGCGGATCGACACCTCCCAGGTCCGCCTCGCGCTGCCCCCGGGCACGGACGGGGTGCGCGTGCGCCGGTCGTCCCCGGTGACGGCGCTCGACGCGTGCGAGGCGGTGTACGCGCGACTGGCGGAGGCCCGGCCCGGCACCCCTGTGCGCCGGCCCGGCTGGGAGCGGATGGCCGTGAGCGACCCGGAGAGCGCGAGGAAGGGCGGCTCCCCGCTCCAGTGCGTCCTCGCGGAGCGGGACGGCGAGGTGACGGGGTACGCCACGTTCCACCTGAGGCCCGCCTGGGACGACGCCGGTCCCCGTGGCACGGTTGCGGTCCGTGACCTGGCGGCGCTGGACCCGGCCTCCTACGCGGCGCTGTGGCGCTTCGTGTTCGGGATAGACCTCACGTCGGTGGTCGAGTGCCGCAACCGGCCGGTGGACGACGCCGTGCTGCGGATGGTCTCCGACGTCCGGCGCTGCGAGGTGCGGCAGCGGGACGGGCTGTACGTACGGCTCGTCGAGCTGGGCCGTGCGCTGGAGGCCCGGACCTACAGGACCCCGGTCGACGTGGTGCTGGAGGTGGAGGACACCTTCTGCCCGTGGAACGCGGGGCGTTGGCGGCTGACCGCCGACTCGAAGGGTGCTGCTGTCTGCCGGCGGACGGACGACGAGCCGGAACTGGCTCTGTCCGTATCCGACCTGGGAGCCGCGTACTTGGGCGGTGTGTCGCTGACGACCCTGGCCGCTGCCGGGCTGGTGAGGGAGCTCCGGGTCGGCGCGCTGGCCGGGGCCGCGCCGGCGTTCTCCTCGGACGTGCAGCCCTGGTGCCCGCACGGTTTCTGAGGCCGGGCGGCCCCTGGCGCCGCTAGCGGCCCGCCACGGACGGCTGGCAGGCCGGACACCAGAAGAGGTTACGGGCCGCCAGGTCCGCCGTGCGGATCTCGGTGCCGCAGATGTGGCAGGCCTGCCTGGCCCGGCGGTAGACGTACACCTCGCCGCCGTGGTCGTCGACCCTCGGGGGCCTGCCCATGACCTCGGGCAGGTGCTCCGGGCGGACGGTGTCGATGCGGTTGTTCCGCACGCCCTCACGCATCAGGACGCCGAGGTCGGCCCAGACGGCGTCCCACTCGCCCCGCGTGAGGTCCCTGCCCGGGCGGTACGGGTCGATGCCGTGGCGGAAGAGGACCTCGGCGCGGTAGACGTTGCCGACGCCTGCGACGACCTTCTGGTCCATAAGCAGGGCGGCGACCGTGACGCGGCTGCGGGAGATCCGCTGCCAGGCCCGCTCGCCGTCCTCGTCGGCGCGCAGCGGGTCCGGGCCGAGCCGGTCGTGTATAGCGCGCTTCTCGGGGCCCGTGATCAGGGCGCAGGTGGTGGGGCCGCGCAGATCGGCGTGGTGGGCGTCGTTGAGCAGGCGCAGCCGGACCGTGTCGGTGGGCGGCGGCGCCGGAACCGTACCGAAGCCGAGCTTCCCGAAGAGGCCGAGGTGGATGTGGACCCAGACCGAGCCCTCGAAGCCCAGGAAGAGGTGCTTGCCGTGGGCGTCGACACCGGTGAAGGTCCGGCCGTCCAGCAGCGCCGCGCTGTCGGAGAACTTGCCCTGGGGGCTGCTCACGCTCACCGGGCGGCCCGCGAAGCGCTCCTGGTGGTCGGCGGCGAGGCGGTGGATCGTATGCCCCTCGGGCACGGCATGTCTCCTGGTGACGCGCTTGTGCCGCCGGGTACGGGCCCGGCGGCACAGGGGAAGCGGGTGCGGGGGCGTTCAGCCCTGCTGCGGGTGGTGGGGCGTTCAGCCCTGCTGGGGGTGGTGGGCCGGGATCGGGGGAGCTCGCCGGTGTTCTCGTACGCCGAGAGCATCTCGATGCGGCGGGTGTGGCGCTCCTCGCCCGAGTAGGGGGTGGCCAGGAAGATCTCGACGAACTTGGTGGACTCCTCCACCGTGTGCATCCGTCCGCCGATGGCCACCACGTTGGCGTCGTTGTGCTCGCGGCCGAGCGCGGCGGTCTGCTCGCTCCAGGCGAGCGCGGCGCGGACGCCCTTGACCTTGTTAGCGGCGATCTGCTCGCCGTTGCCCGAGCCGCCGATGACGATGCCGAGGCTGTCCTTGTCCGCGGCCGTCCGTTCGGCGGCGCGGAGGCAGAACGGCGGGTAGTCGTCCTGGGCGTCGTAGATGTGGGGACCACAGTCGACGGCCTCGTGGCCATGGGCCGTGAGCCACTCGACGAGGTGGTTCTTCAGTTCGAAACCGGCATGGTCGGAGCCGAGGTACACGCGCATGGTGCGAAGTGTGGCACGGACGGGGCGGGGTAACCGTCAGCGGGGTCGGGAGCCACAAGGCCTTCCCGGGGGGTCAGGTCGGGAGCCGGGGCTGTGCGCAATGCCACTCGGGCAACGATCGGGTCAAGGAACCGGATGAGGGGGTTCCGCTTCCGGCGTCGATCGGGCTTGAATGCGTGGCCTTGCCTTCGCACCACCCCAGCGAGGCGACACCGACACACGTGATCAGAAAACGTAAGGATTCGATCCATGACGTCGCAGACGACTCTGGCTGGGCCGGGCCAACAGCCCGGCGAGCCGGGTAAGCCGGACTCCCCTGACGGGCTCCAGGCCGGTCTCAAGAACCGTCATCTCTCGATGATCGCCATCGGCGGTGTGATTGGAGCGGGCCTCTTCGTCGGCTCCGGCGCCGGCATCGCCGCCGCGGGACCGGCCATTCTCCTGTCGTACGCGCTGGTCGGCCTGATGGTCGTCTTCGTCATGCGGATGCTCGGCGAGATGGCCGTCGCCCGGCCGAGCTCCGGCTCCTTCTCCGCTTACGCCGACCAGGCACTGGGCCGCTGGGCCGGCTTCTCCATCGGCTGGCTGTACTGGTTCTTCTGGGTCGTGGTGCTCGCCGTCGAGGCCACGGCGGGTGCCAAGATCCTGGAGAGCTGGGTCCCCGGCGTACCGCAGTGGGCGTGGGCCCTGATCGTCATGGTGGTGCTGACGGCGACCAACCTGGTCTCCGTCGGCTCGTACGGCGAGTTCGAGTTCTGGTTCGCCGGGATCAAGGTCGTGGCCATCGGCGCGTTCGTCGTCGTCGGCCTGCTCGCCGTCTTCGGCATCCTGCCGGGTTCGGACAACGCGGGGTCCGGCCTCGCCCACCTCACGGACACCGGCGGGTTCTTCCCCGAGGGGCCGGGAGCCATCCTCACGGGTGTGCTGATGGTCGTGTTCTCCTTCATGGGCAGCGAGATCGTGACGCTGGCGGCCGGTGAGTCCGAGGACCCGCGGCGCGCCGTCTCCAAGGCGACCAACAGCGTGATCTGGCGTATCGCCATCTTCTACCTGGGCTCGATCTTCGTCGTCCTCACCCTGCTGCCGTGGAACGACCCCTCGATCGTCGAGGACGGTTCGTACGTCGCGGCGCTCAACGTCATCGGCATCCCGCACGCCGGCCAGGTCATGGACGTCATCGTGCTGACGGCCGTGCTCTCCTGTCTCAACTCCGGCCTCTACACGGCCTCGCGCATGGCCTTCTCGCTCGGACAGCGGGGAGACGCGCCCAAGGCGTTCGCCACGGTGAACAAGCGGGGCGTACCGCGGGCGGCGATCCTCTCGTCCGTCGTGTTCGGCTTCGTGGCCGTGTTCTTCAACTACCAGTGGCCCGACACGGTGTTCGCGTTCCTGCTGAACTCCTCCGGCGCGGTCGCCCTGTTCGTGTGGCTGGTGATCTGCTTCACCCAGCTGCGGATGCGCGGCATCATCCTGCGTGAGTCGCCCGAGAAGCTCGTCGTACGGATGTGGCTCTTCCCGTACCTGACCTGGGCGACGATCGCGATGATCTCCTTCGTCCTCGTCTACATGCTGACCGACGACGCCGGGCGCGAGCAGGTGCTGCTCTCCCTGCTGGTCGCCGCCCTGGTCGTGGGCATCTCGCTGGTGCGCGACGCCCGCAGCCGGAAGGCGAAGGCGGCGGCACCGGTCGAGTGACCGTCACGCATACCTGACGGCGGATGTCAGGTATCCCCGGGAGGCTCTCCCTCGCCACGCGATCCCGCGAGCGAACGGAGAGCCTTCCTCATGACCGCCACAGTCGACAGCTTCCAGACCGGCTTCACCATCGGCCCCGACCTCCTGGTGGAGGCCACGGGTGCCGCCGACGTCATCACCGCGGTGCGGGACGCCGCCGCGCGCGGTCTGCCCGTCGCCGTCCACGCGACCGGACACGGGCTGCCCGGCCCCGTCGAGGGCGGAGTGCTGATCAGCACGCGCCGGATGGACACCGTGCGGATCGACCCGGTGCGCCGCACCGCGCACATCGGGGCGGGCGCGACCTGGGGCGGGGTCATCGCGGCGGCGGCCCCGCACGGGCTCGCCCCGCTGAACGGCTCAGCGCCCGCTGTGGGGGCCGTCTCCTACACCCTGGGCGGCGGGCTCGGCATCCTGGCCCGGGAGTTCGGCTACGCCGCCGACCAGGTCCGTTCGCTGGACGTCGTGACCGCCGACGCTGTCCTGCGCCATGTCACCCCGGACAGCGAGCCGGACCTCTTCTGGGGACTGCGGGGAGGCGGGCACCGGCTGGGCGTCGTGGCGGGTCTGGAGACCGGCCTGGTGGCCGTGGAACGGCTGTACGGCGGCTCCCTGGCCTTCGACGGGGACACGGCCCCGGAGGTGCTGCGGAGCTACCTGGAGTGGACGCGGACCGTACCGGAGACCTGCACCTCCTCGGTGGCGGCCCTGCGCTATCCCGACATGCCGCAGCTGCCGGAGCCGCTGCGGGGCCGGTACGTCGTATCGGTGCGCGTCGCGTACACCGGGCCGGCCGCGGACGGCGAGGCGCTGGTGGCGCCGCTGCGGGCGGCCGGGGCCGCGCTGTCGGACTCGCTGCGGGAGATGCCGTACACCGAGAGCCACACCATCCACAGCGATCCGCCGTTCCCGCACGCCTATTACGGCGAGGGCCTGATGCTCCGCGACCTGGACGCCGGGGCCGCCGCGCGGGTGCTGGGGCTGACCGGGCCGAAGGCCCCCATGACGACGGTGGTCCAGCTCAACCACCTGGGCGGCGCGCTGACCGCGCGGCCCGCCCACGACAGCGCCGTGCCCCACCGGGACGCGGGCTTCCTGCTGCGGTTGCTGTCACCTCTGGACGGTACGGACGTGACTGCGGTACGGGCGCTGTACGCGGAGGTGGCCGGGGAGACGGCGCCGTACGTCCTGGGCCGCTCGCTGAACTTCTCCTTCGGCGGCGGGGACCGCACGGAGGATCTCCATGACCCCCGGACACGCGAGAGGCTCGCCGGTCTGGTGTCGCGACACGACCCGGCGAGCCTCTTCGGTGGTGCCTACGGCGTCAGCCGCGACGCCCGATGAGCTTCCAGGAGGCCGGCAGCGCGCCCATGGCCAGCGCGGCCTTGAGGGCGTCACCGATCAGGAACGGCACCAGGCCGGCAGCGACCGCCGCGCTCATCGACATGCCCGTGGAGAGCGCCAGGTACGGCACGCCGACCGCGTAGATGATGAGGGAGCCGACCGCCATCGTGCCCGCGGTGCGCAGGACGGACCGGTCACCGCCCCGACGCGCGAGGCCGCCGACGACCGTGGCGGCGAGCAGCATGCCGAGGACGTAGCCGAACGACGCGCCGCCCGGGCCTGAGGTGCCCTCGGAGAACCACGGCATGCCGGCCATGCCGACGAGCGCGTACAGGGCGAGGGACAGGAAGCCGCGGCGGGCGCCGAGCGCGGTGCCGATGAGCAGCGCGGCGAAGGTCTGGCCGGTGACGGGGACCGGGGAGCCGGGGACGGGCACGGCGATCTGGGCCGCGATACCGGTGAGCGCGGCGCCACCGACGACCAGCGCCGCGTCCACGGCGTAACGGTGCCGGGCTGCGGGCAGCAGGTCGGCGAGGACCGCTCCGGAACGGACGGGGGCGGCAGCAGTGCTCATCGGGACTCCGCGGGTGAGGTCGGCAGGCAGGGACGGACTGAGGGTGACGTTAGCCGACGGGGCGTCGCCGGAACACCATCAGCCGCCCACAAAGCGGCGGTTGAGGAGTTTATCGGGTTTGGACAAAGAACGTTGCGCAATCACTCATCGGCGTGATGCTGGTCACTGAGGTGGGGGTGCGCCCAGCCCTCCGTTCGGGACGGGGTGACCTCCCGTGAGACTGTAGGTTCCCCATAAATGATCCGAGAGTGATCCGCAGCTCATGCACGACGCGCCCCCCACGCACTCCCCCGTACCGTCCGAGCCCCTCGCGCACGGCCTGAAGCAACGCCATCTGACGATGCTGGGTCTGGGCGGGGTGATCGGTGCCGGTCTCTTCGTCGGCTCGGGCGCCGGGATCGCCGTCGCCGGGCCGGCCGTCGTCGTCTCGTACCTGATCGCGGGCACGCTCGCGATGCTGGTGATGCGGATGCTCGGCGAGATGTCCGCGGCGATGCCCGCGTCGGGGTCCTTCTCCGTCCACGCGGAACGCGCGCTGGGCCGCTGGGCCGGCTTCAGCGTGGGCTGGCTCTACTGGTTCATGCTGGTGGTGGTGCTCGCCGTCGAGGCGACGGCGGCCGCGCAGATCGCTCACGCGTGGGTGCCCGCGGTGGACCAGTGGCTCTGGGTGCTGCTGTTCATGGTGGTGTTCACCGTGGCCAACCTGACGGCCGTGAAGAACTTCGGCGAGTTCGAGTTCTGGTTCGCCGCGCTGAAGGTGGCCGCGATCGTGGTCTTCCTCACCCTCGGCCTGCTGGCCGTCCTCGGCGTCCTCCCCGACACCGATCCGGTGGGACTGACCAACCTCACCGGCCAGGGCGGCTTCGTGCCGAACGGCTGGGACGGTGTCGTCTCCGGCGTGCTCACTGTGGTGTTCGCCTTCGGCGGCCTGGAGGTCGTGACGATCGCGGCGGCCGAGACCGACGATCCGGCCCGCGCCGTGGGGCGCGCGGTACGCAGCGCGGTGGTGCGCATCCTCTTCTTCTACGTCGGTTCGATGCTGGTGATCGTGACCGTCCTCCCGTGGACGGCGCAGCAGGCGGGTCTCAGCCCGTACGTGAAGGTCCTGGACTCGATGGGGGTGCCGTCGGCGGGGCAGATCATGAACATCGTGGTGTTCGTGGCACTGCTCTCGGCACTCAACGCCAATCTCTACGGCTCGTCCCGGATGATCTTCTCCCTGGCCGAGCGCGGCGAGGCGCCGCGCGGGCTGCTGAAGGTGTCGGGCGGGCAGGGCGGCGGGGTTCCCCGTCGGGCGGTGCTGGCCTCGGTGGCCTTCGGCTTCGTCTCCGTACTGCTCAATCTCGAGTGGCCCGACACCGTCTTCCTCTACATGCTCAACTCGGTCGGGGCGGTCCTGCTGTTCGTCTGGGGCCTGATCGCCGCCTCGCAGCTGCGGCTGCGGCGCCGGCTCGAACGGGAGGCGCCTGGCGCGCTGACGCTGCGGATGTGGTGCTTCCCTCATCTCACCTGGGTGACCCTGGCCGGTCTGCTGGCCGTCCTGCTGCTGATGCTCACCGATGACGCGGCCCGTCCGCAGGTGCTGTGGTCGGCGGGCGCGACCGGCCTCGTGCTGCTCGTCGCGGCGGTGCGGGAGCTGCGCGCGCGGCCGTAGGCGGGTGAGCACCTTGTGTGAGCCTGGTGACCGTATAGCGGACATCCGTTCCCTCTGGGCGGGGCTCGTGGCCAGACTGTGGGCCGACCCCCGTCCCGACCAGTGAACAGAGCCTGTCCATGTCCCGGACCTCCGCGCCGCCCCCCACGGACGCCGCCGCCCCCGCTGCCGACTCCGCACTCTCCCATGGACTGAAGCAGCGCCACCTGTCGATGATCGCCCTCGGCGGTGTGATCGGGGCCGGGCTGTTCGTCGGCTCGGGTGCGGGCATCGCCGCGGCCGGTCCCTCGATCGTCGTCGCCTACGGCATCTCCGGACTGCTGGTCATGTTCGTGATGCGGATGCTCGGCGAGATGTCGGCGGCCAACCCCGCCTCCGGCTCCTTCTCCGTCCACGCGGAGCGCGCGATCGGGCCGTGGGCGGGCTTCACCGCCGGGTGGTCGTTCTGGGTGCTGCTCTGCGTCGCGGTCGGCCTGGAGGGCATCGGCGCCGCGCAGATCGTCACCGGCTGGCTCCCCGGTACGCCGGAGTGGGCCTGGGTCGCCCTGTTCATGGTGATCTTCCTCGGCACGAATCTCGCGGCCGTCAAGAACTTCGGTGAGTTCGAGTTCTGGTTCGCGGCGCTCAAGGTCATCGCGATCACCCTGTTCCTGGTGCTGGGACTCCTCGCGATCCTGGGCGTGCTGCCCGGCACGGACTCCCCCGGGACCTCGAATCTGACCGGGGACGGCGGTTTCATGCCGAACGGCTCCGAAGGCCTCATCATCGGTCTGCTCGCCTCGGTCTTCGCGTACGGCGGTCTGGAGACCGTCACCATCGCGGCCGCCGAGTCCGAGAACCCCGTACAGGGCGTCGCCAAGGCGGTGCGTACGGCGATGTGGCGCATCGCGGTCTTCTACATCGGTTCGATGGCGGTCATCGTGACCCTCGTGCCGTGGGACGACCCCGAGGTCGCCGAGGTCGGCCCCTTCTACGCGATGCTCGACAACCTCGGCATCAGCGGCGCCGCCGAGATCATGAACGTGGTCATCCTGATCGCCCTCCTCTCCGCGATGAACGCCAACATCTACGGCTCCTCGCGCATGGCCCGCTCCCTCGTGGCCCGTGGCCAGGGCCCGAAGGTGCTCGGCAGGATCTCCCCCTCGGGCGTCCCCCGGAACGCCGTGCTCGCCTCCTCCGTCTTCGGCTTCCTCTGCGTGCTGCTCAGCTACTGGCGCCCCGACGACGTCTTCCCGTGGCTCCTCAACATGATCGGCGCGGTGATCCTGGTCGTCTGGATCTTCATCGCCGTCTCCCAGCTCATCCTCCGCAGGCGGACGGAGCGCGAGGCCCCCGACCGGCTCGTCGTCCGGATGTGGTTCTTCCCGGTCCTGACGATCGTGGCGCTGGCGGCCATGGCGGGCATCTTCGTCCTGATGCTGCGGCAGCCCGACACGCGGGACCAGCTGCTGGCGACCGGTGTGCTGACCGCGCTGCTGATCGGGATCGGCCTGGTACGGCAGAAGCGCGCGGAGCGCGGTACGGCCGCCCGGGACTGAGCGCAGCACGGGGGCCGTGGAGGCCCGCTCGTCATCGGCCATCGCGGCGCCGCCGGATGGCGCCCCGAACACACCGTGTCCTCCTACACGTTCGCGGTGCGCGCCGGGGCCGACTGGATCGAGCCCGACCTGGTCCCGACGAAGGACCACGTCCTGGTGGTGCGCCACGAGAACGAGATCTCCGGCACCACGGACGTGGCCCTGCACCCGGAGTTCGCCGGCCGCCGCACCACGAAGACGGTGGACGGCCGCGCCGTCGCGGGCTGGTTCACCGAGGACTTCACCCTCGCCGAGCTGAGGACACTGCGCGCGGTGGAGCGGCTCCCCCTGGTCCGTGACCGCAACACCGTCTTCGACGGCCGCGAGCGGATCATGACCTTCCAGGAGGTCGTCGATCTGGCCCGCGTCCTGTCCAAGGAGCACGGCCGCCGGATCACGGTCTTCCCGGAGACCAAGCACCCGGTGTACTTCCGTTCGGTCGGACTGCCCCTGGAGCCCGAGCTCATCAGGATCGTCCGCCGCAACCGCCTGACCGCACGCGACTGCGTCGTCCAGTCGTTCGACCCGTCCAGCCTCCGCGAGGTGGCGGCGGCCCGTCTCGGGCTCCCGCTGTGGCAGGCCCTGGGGACGAGCGGCGGTCCCTACGGCCACCCCGTGACGTACAAGGACATGATGACGCCGGCCGGGCTGCGCGAGATCGCCTCGTACGCGGGCTGGATCGGCCCGGACGAGTCCTCGCTGGTCCCGCCGCTCACCCTGCTGGACGATGCCCACGCGGCCGGACTGGAGGTCGGCGCCTACACCTTCCGCGCCGAGAACCAGTACCTGCCGGCCGGGTACCGGAAGGGCACCGCGCCGAACGGCTTCGGTGACGCGTTCGCCGAGTACGCCTTCCACTTCGGCCGGGGCGTGGACGCCGTCGTGACGGACTTCCCCGACCTGGCCGCGGCCGCGCGCGACGAACTCCGGTCCTAGGACGAACGGCTGATCACCTTCGGGCCCTCCTCCTGCTAGCCTGCAATTGCGAATAGCTTGCAATAACCACCAGGTAGCAGTTGGAGGGTTCGAACCCATGGCCACGTACACGCTTCCGGAACTCCCGTACGACTACGCGGCGCTCGAACCGGTCATCAACCCGCAGATCATCGAGCTCCACCACGACAAGCACCACGCCGCGTACGTCAAGGGTGCGAACGACACCCTGGAGCAGCTGGAAGAGGCCCGCGACAAGGAAGACTGGGGCGCGGTCAACGGCCTCCAGAAGAACCTCGCGTTCCATCTCTCCGGCCACATCCTGCACTCGATCTACTGGCACAACATGACCGGTGACGGCGGCGGCGAGCCGCTCGCGGCGGACGGTGTGGGCGACCTGGCGGACGCGATCGCGGACTCCTTCGGTTCGTACGCCGGCTTCAAGTCCCAGCTGACGAAGGCGGCGGCGACCACGCAGGGCTCCGGCTGGGGCGTCCTCGCCTACGAGCCGGTCAGCGGGAAGCTGATCGTCGAGCAGGTCTACGACCACCAGGGCAACGTCGGCCAGGGCTCGGTCCCGGTCCTCGTCTTCGACGCCTGGGAGCACGCCTTCTACCTGCAGTACAAGAACCAGAAGGTGGACTTCATCGAGGCGATGTGGCGCGTCGTCAACTGGCAGGACGTGGCGAAGCGCTACGCCGCCGCCAAGGAGCGCGCGGACGTGCTGCTGCTCGCCCCCTGACGGGGAGACCCCGAGCGTCCTGCCTCGTGATCGTCTTCTCAGCTTTCACCCGGCAGGCGGATGAACGGAGAACCCCCGCGAGGACGTGACTCGCGGGGGTTCTCCCGTGCCTGGGCGCCGGACTCCCTCAGATCCGGAAGACGGAGCCGATGAACTCCGAGAGGAGCCGCTCCTTGAGCGGCCCCGGCAGCGCGTCCAGCAGGACGAGTACGGGCGCAGTCCGGCCGGGCAGTCCGCCGCCGAGGCCGGCGAAGGCGAGGACGGCCGCGACCTCGTCCGGTCCGAGCGTCTGCGGGTCCAGGCCGGCGGCGAGTTCGGCGAGGCCGGGGTCCACGGTCACCGGCTCCAGGGCGCGGGCCTTCCCCAGGGCGGTGCCGAGGTCGTCGAGCAGGGCGTCGACCTGGCCGACCGTGGCGGGGGTGAGCGTGAGGTGGAGGTTGGGCGGGAGGCCCTCGAACGAGAGCTGCGGCTGGAGGTACCAGCCGAGCTCACGCATCTCGTCGGCGAGGTGGAGGAGCAGGCTGAGGTCCGGGCCGCCCTCCCCCTCGACGGTGAACGCCACGAGACCGGCGGCGGGATCGCCGAGCACCCGTACGCCGTCGAAGGACCGCAGCCCGGCGAGCAGCCGGTCCGAGGCCTCGGCGACCCGGCCAGCGAGCGCGGTGTAGCCGTCCTCGCCGACGTACTGGAGGACCGCCCATGCCTGGGCCAGCAGACCGCCGGACTTGGTGCCCTGCACGGTCGGGTTGACGACGGGGTAGCCGGGCCAGCCCGCGTGGGCGAAGTACTGGTGGCGGCGCAGCTCGGCGTCGCGGTACAGGACGACCGAGGCGCCCTTGTCGGCGTACGCGTACTTGTGCAGGTCGACCGAGAGCGATGTGACACCGGGCACGGTGAGGTCGAAGGGTTCCACCTCGCGCCCGGCGCGCCGCAGGTGGGGCAGGATCCAGCCGCCGATGCACGCGTCCACGTGGCAGAGCACCCCGCGCCCGGCGGCCGCCGCGGCGATCTCGGCGACGGGGTCGACGACCCCGTGGGCGTACGAGGGGGCGGAGGCGACCACCAGTGCGGTGCGGTCGGTCAGCGCGGCGGCCATGGCTGCGGCGTCGGCGCGGTAGGTGTCCGGGTCGACGGGTACGACGACGGGCTCGACGCCCAGGTAGGCGGCGGCCTTGTGGAAGGCGGCGTGTGCGGTGGAGGGCAGCACCAGCTGGGGGCCGGTGATCCCGCGCACCGACCGGGCGTGGTCGCGGGCGGTCTTGACGGCGAGCAGGATGCTTTCCGTGCCGCCGCTGGTGAACGTCCCCTGGGCGCCGGGGGCGCCGAGCAGCGCGGCGACGGCGCCGACCACGTCGTTCTCCAGCCGGGCCACGCTCGGGAAGACCGTGGGGTCGAGTCCGTTGACCGTCGCGAACGCTGTGTACGCCTCTGCGGCCAGCTCGTCGAGGCCGTCGAGACCCGCGTCGTAGACGTAGGCGAAGGTGCGGCCCCCACGGGTGGGCGCGTCCGCCCGGCGCAGGGCGCGCAGTTCGGCGAGCACCTCGGCGGCCGGGCGGCCGTCGGGCAGGGTGGGGTCAGTCGGCACGGGCGGGCTCTTCCTGGAGGGGGCGGGACACGGTCGAGGGCTCGTGGTAGCGGCGCAGCAGCAGGAGGCTCGCCGCGGCGAGCACGGCGGGCAGCACGCTCATCCCGGCGGTGATCCCGGTCAGGGCCGCGTCCGGCTGTACCACCTGGTGCGCGGCGTCGGAGGAACGGAATCCGGTCACGGCCAGGACGAGCGCGAACACCCCCGCGCCCAGCGCGAAGGCGAGGGTCTCGGCCGCGGTCCACAGCCCGGTGAACGTCGCGGCCCTGCGTCTGCCGGTGTTGACGGCGTCGGCGGCCAGGGTGTCCGCGAGCATCGTCAGAGGGAGCAGCTGGAGCCCGGCGTAGGCGATTCCGACGAGGACGACCGCCGTGTAGCCGATGGCGGGACCCGCGACACCGGTGAAGGCGAGGAGCACGGCGCCGGCCGTGTAGAGCAGCGAGGCGCACCACTGGGCGTACGTCACGCCCCTGCGGCGGGCCAGCCGGTTCCAGAGCGGCATGAAGAGCACCAGCGGGCCGATCAGACAGGCGAACAGCGGGGTGACGGCGCCCGCCGAACCGAGCGTGTACGTCGCGAAGTACTGGACGCCGGCCAGCATCACGCCGATGGCGAGCGCCTGCAGCGTCCACATCCCGGCCAGGTACAGGAACGGTGTGCTGGACCGGGCGGCGGCCAGCTGGGCCCGCAGGGAGGGTTCGGCCTCGCTGCGGGCGACCGCCGGGGCGCGGCGGGTGGCCGCCCAGGCCCCGAACATGCCGACGGCCAGCAGCACGGCGACGGCGACGCCCATCAGCCGGTAGCTCTCCGGCGTGTCCCCGTCGGCGTGCGCGATCGCCGGGGCCAGGGCGCCGGACAGCAGGATGGCGACGCCGAGGAAACCCACCCGCCAGCCGAGGACACGACCGCGTTCGTGCGGGTCCTCGGTCATCTCGGCGGGCATGGTCACGTACGGGACCTGGAAGACGGCGTACGCGGTGGCGGCGAGCAGGAAGAGGGCGGCGACGTAGCCGGCGGCAGGGGCGCCCCGCAGCGGCGGCGCGGCGAAGACGAGGGCGAAGAGCGGCGGCAGGGCGCAGGCGCCGATCAGCAGGAACGGCCGTCGCGGCCCGCCGCGCAGCCTGCTGCGGTCGGAGAGCGCGCCGACCAGGGGGTTGATGAGGACGTCCCAGGCCTTGGGCAGGAAGACGGCGGCGCCCGCGACGGCGGCGGGCACGGCGAGGACGTTGGTGAGGTAGTAGAGCAGGATCAGGCCCGGCACGGTCGCGAAAGTGCCGGTGCAGAGGGAACCGAGCCCGTAACCGATCCGCACGGTGCGCGGCAGGAGCGGGGCCGCGTGGTGAGCCGAACCCGCAGCTGGCATGGGCAGATCATGAGGGACGGTTCACGCGGTCGGCAATACCCGCGCCGTCCACGACACATGACCGCCATGCCGGGCCGGGACCGGGCGCGGCATCCCCCACCGGTTCCGGGAGGACCCGGGTGCGGCCCTCGGGAATGGGCTGCCCGAACCGAACGCGGGCCACGGCCGTCGCCGTCCGCGAGAGCCTCGTACCCGGACAGCGGCCGTTCCCCCCGGCCGTCGGTGGTCAGCCAGGGGCGCCTTCGTCCTGCCTTCCGTCGCCGCCCGGTGCGAGACTGGCAGGGTGACGGACACCGAACGGCAGACGGACCGGCGCCTGGAACGAGCCATCCTGGAGCTGCTGGAGCGTCGTGGGCCGGCCTCGACCATCTGCCCGTCCGATGCCGCACGAGCGGTGTACGCAGGGGACGACGACGGCTGGCGGGCGCTCATGGAACCGGCCCGCCGCGCTGCCCGGCGGCTGGTCACGGCCGGCGAGGTGGAGATCACCCAGGCCGGCCGCCCCGTCGGACCGGCGGAGGCCCGCGGCCCGATCCGCATCCGCCGCGCCCGCTGACGCGCCCCGTGCGTGCTGGCGGGCGGTGCGGGCCCTCACCGCCCGCACCGCCCGCACCGCCCGCACCGGTCAGTCGAAGACGGGGCCCTGCGTACGGGTGCGCTTGATCTCGTAGAAGCCGGGTATCGACGCCACCAGCAGCGTGCCGTCCCAGAGCCTCGCCGCCTCCTCGCCCTTCGGGGCGGGGGTCACGACCGGGCCGAAGAAGGCGATCTGCTCGCCGTCGGAGCCGGGCACGGCGATGACCGGGGTGCCGACGTCCTGGCCGACCTTGTCGATGCCCTCCTGGTGGGAGGCGCGCAGCTCCTTGTCGTAGGCGTCGGAGTCGGCGTACTCCAGGAGCTCCGCCGGCAGGCCGACGTCCGCGAGCGCGCCCGCGATCGCCTCGCGGGTGGGACCCTCGCCGTTGTTGTGGAAGCGGGTGCCGAGGGCGGTGTACAGCGGGCCGACGACCTCGTCGCCGTGCTTCTGCTGTGCGGCGACGACGACGCGGACCGGCGCCCATGCCTGGGTGCGCATCATCTCCTGGTACTCCTCGGGCAGCTCGTCGAGCCTGGGCTCGTTGAGCACGGCGAGGCTCATCACATGCCAGCGCACCTCTATGTCGCGGACCTTCTCCACCTCCAGCATCCAGCGGGAGGTCATCCAGGCCCAGGGACAGAGCGGGTCGAACCAGAAGTCGGCCGGGACCTTGGCTGCGGCTGTGCTGTTCTCGGGCATGTCTCTCCTCATGAGGTCGGTCTGCACCTGTGAGCCGGAACACCACGGGGCCCTCCGGCCATTCCCGTGCACGGGCCTCCGGGGCCGCATGGGAGGATCGAAGGTCTTCGAACGAGACACAAAGGAGTGCTCCGTGCCCGGTGAGAACCTGTCCCGCGACGAGGCCCGCGAGAGGGCCGAGCTGCTGACCGTCGACGGTTACGAGGTCGTACTCGACCTCCGCTCCGCCGTCGGTGAGCCCGACGGGGGCGACGAGGCCGGTCCGCGCACCTTCCGCTCGCAGACCACGATCCGCTTCCGCGCCGCCCGTGCCGGGGCCTCGACCTTCGCCGACCTGCTGGCCCCGTCCGTGGACGCGGTGACGCTGAACGGCAAGGACCTGGACCCCGCGGCCGTCTTCGACGGCACCCGGATCACGCTGGAGGACCTCTCCGAGGGCGAGAACGTCCTGGTGGTCGACGCGCAGTGCGCCTACAGCCGGACCGGCGAGGGCATGCACCGCTTCGTCGACCCGGAGGACGGCGAGGTCTACCTCTACACGCAGTACGAGCCTGCTGACGCTCGGCGCGTATTCGCCAACTTCGAGCAGCCCGACCTCAAGGCGCCCTACCGCTTCGAGGTGACCGCGCCCGAGGGCTGGCGGGTCTGGAGCAACGGCGCGGAGGAGTCGCAGGAGGGTGAGGTCCACCGGTTCGCGGAGACGCTGCCGATCTCGACGTACATCACGGTGGTCGTCGCGGGCCCGTACCACTACGTGAGCGACGTCTACGCGCGTACGTTCGACGACGGATCGAAGCTCGAGGTCCCGCTCGGCGCGATGTGCCGCAAGGGGCTCGCCCGTCACTTCGACGCGGACGACGTCTTCCTCGTCACCAAGCAGGGCCTGGACTTCTTCCACGACAACTTCGACTACCCGTACCCCTTCGGGAAGTACGACCAGGCGTTCGTGCCCGAGTACAACCTCGGCGCGATGGAGAACCCGGGCCTCGTCACCTTCCGCGAGGAGTACATCTACCGCGGCAAGGTCACCTCGGCCTCCTACGAGCGCCGCGCCAACGTCATCCTGCACGAGATGGCGCACATGTGGTTCGGCGACCTGGTCACCATGCAGTGGTGGGACGACCTGTGGCTGAAGGAGTCCTTCGCGGACTTCATGGGGACGTTCTCTATGGTGGAGGCGACCCGTTTCACCGACGGCTGGATCACCTTCGCCAACAACCGCAAGGCGTGGGCCTACCGCGCCGACCAGCTGCCGTCCACGCACCCGATCACGGCCGACATCCGTGACCTGGAGGACGCCAAGCTGAACTTCGACGGCATCACGTACGCCAAGGGCGCCTCGGTGCTCAAGCAGCTCGTGGCGTACGTGGGGCGGGACGCGTTCCTGGAGGGTGCGCGCCGCTACTTCAAACAGCACGCCTACGGCAACACGCAGCTGGGCGACCTGCTCTCGGTGCTGGCCGAGACGTCCGGGCGCGACATGACGGCCTGGTCGCGCGCATGGCTGCAGACCGCGGGGGTCAACGTCCTCACGCCGGTCGTCACCTACGACGGTGACGGCCGGATCGCGGAGCTCGCCGTGACGCAGGAGGCCGCCGAGTCCCACCCGGACCTCCGGCCCCACCGGGTCGCGGTGGGCCTGTACCGGCTCTCGCCGGCGGGCGAACTGGTGCGTTACGCCCGTGCCGAGACCGATGTCGCCGGGGAGCGCACCGTGGTCGCGGAGCTGGCCGGGTCCGAGAAGCCCGACCTGGTCCTGGTCAACGACGACGACCTGACGTACTGCAAGGTCCGCTTCGACGAGATGTCCCTGGCCACCCTGCGCGAGCACCTCGGTGACATCACCGACCCGCTGGCCCGGGCACTGTGCTGGTCCGCGCTGTGGAACCTGACGCGGGACGCGCTGCTGCCCGCCCGGGACTTCGTGTCCCTGGTGCTGTCGTCCGCCGGCCGCGAGTCGGACATCGGCGTACTGCAGATGCTGCACGCCTGGGCCCGGTCGGCTCTGGTGCACTACGCCGCGCCGGCCTGGCGTGAGGAGGGCGGCAGGGCGCTGGCCGAGGGCGCGCTGGCGGAGCTGCGGCGTGCGGAGCCGGGCAGCGAGCACCAGCTGACGTGGGCCCGGTTCTTCGCCTCCGTCGCGGCGTCGGACGCCGACTTCCAGCTGCTGGGCGGGCTGCTCGACGGCTCGGCCGTGATCGACGGCCTGGACGTCGACCAGGAGCTGCGGTGGGCCTTCCTGTCCCCGCTGGCCTCGCACGGCAAGGCCGACGAGACGGCTGTGGACGCCGAACTCGCCCGGGACGACACGGCGTCCGGCAAGCGGCACCATGTGCGGTGCCTGGCGTCACGCCCATCGGCAGCGGTCAAGGCGCAGGCGTGGGCGACGGTCGTGGAGTCGGACAGGCTGTCCAACGCGCTCGCCGGGGCGACGATCGCCGGCTTCGAGCAGCCCTCGCAGCGGGAACTGCTGGCGCCGTACACGGCCGCGTACTTCGAGGCGATCGAGCGGGTGTGGGCCGAGCGTTCCATCCAGATCGGCATGGACGTGGTCAGAGGCCTCTTCCCCGCACTGCAGGACGACCCCGCGACCCTCACCGCGACGGACGCGTGGCTGACGTCGCACCCGGAGGCGGCTCCGGCGCTCCGGCGGCTGGTCCTGGAGGCGCGGGACGATCTGGCACGGGCCCTGCGGGGGCAGGAGCGCGACGCGACGGCGTGAGATTCCGGCGCGCGCCCCGCACACACGTGCGGGGCGTGCGCCGTGCAATTCCCGCCGGGACCGCCCTTTTCGGCATTCGAACTGCCGTACTTCAGGACGGCGTTGTCCTGGAATGTCGACGGACGTGTAACAGGGGTTAGCGCTCCGCGGACGTGCGGAAACCTCCCCGGCATGACTCAGAACACCCCCGTGTCCCCGCGCCCCGTCCACGGAGTGAGCCACCGCGTGCAGTCCGCCGCGCAGCTGCGTGCCAACGGTGTGAGCGCCGCGCAGACCGCCACGCACTGCCTGCCCGGCGGCCCGTGGCAGCAGTTGCTGCCCGGCGTGTACCTCCTGCACCCGGCGCCGCCCACGAACGACGACCGTGTGCGCGGCGCCCTGCTGTACGCCGGCCGGCCCCCGGCCGGCGCCCGGCGGACCGTGCCCGTCGGGTCCGGGGCCGGCTACGGCGAGGCCATGGTCACGGGCCTGGCGGCCCTCGCTCTGTACGGCTTCACCTCCGCGCCCCCGGTGATCGCGCTGCACCGGATCGACGTGCTCGTGCCGCGCACCAGGCGGTTGCGCTCCACCCGGTTCGTCCAGGTGACCCGGACCGCGGCCCTGCCCCTGCCGCAGCGAAGGGTCGGGGTGCCGCTGGCTCCGGTGGAACGGGCCCTGGCCGACGCGGTGGCCTCGCTCACCGACGCCCCGACGGTGCGACGGATCCTGACGGAGGCGGTGCGTGGCGGGTACTGCGAACCCGCTTCCGTCGTGACGGAGCTGAACACGGCCAAGCTGCTGGGACGCCCGCACGTCGTGGACGCCGTCGACGCGTTGTTCGTCGAGGGCCGGGCCGTGGCGGAAGGCCGGCTGTACGAGACGGTGCGCTCCCACGGTCTGCCCGAGCCGCTGTGGAACGTGGAGCTGTCCCTGCCGGGCGGCGGTTTCCTGGGCGGGGTCGACGCGTACTGGCCGGAGCAGGCGGTCGCGCTCGAACTGGGCACCCGCTCGCCCCTGGAGGAGCAGTTCGCCTTCACCGCGGAGCGGGAACAGCTGGAGCGGCTCGGGGTCACGGTGGTGCGGGTGACTCCGAAGCGCCTGCGTGAATCGGTGGCGCAGCTGTCGGTGGTGCTGCGTACGGCGTTGATGGCGTCCGAGGACCGTGAACCGGCCGCTTACGTGGTGGTCCTGCCCCGGTAGCGGCGCACTTTGTCCCGGTGGGTGGCGCAACGGCACCGGTGGCGGATCTACGCCATGTCCCTTTCTCGTCCCCGCCAACTCTCCACAAACACCCTTCTTTTACGAAAGGCTGAGCGGTCATCGGGTACCGAATTCCGGACTCTCTCTATCTTTCACAAAACAGGGATGCTGATGACCAAGGAATCCCCCAGCTCCATACCCGGGGCGAGACGCGCGGCGCGCATCGCGGCGGCAGCCGGCCTGGCGGCCGCGCTGGCCGCCTCCGGCGCCGCCCCGGTCTTCGCCGCCGACGACCCGGCCGCTTCCCCGGTGAAGCCCGCCGCCGCCGGCGTGAAGGGCGACAAGCTGGGCGAAGCCGACGCCGATGTGCTGGCGAAGGCCGAGGCCAAGGGCGAGAAGAACATCACGATGATGGTCGCCACCACCCCTGGTGCGACCGAGCAGGTCGCCGCGCAGCTGGACGCCGTCAAGGGGTCCGTACTGGGGCAGACGTACGACAAGCTCGGGTACGTCCGGGCGACCGTACCGACCGCGACCGCCGACGCCACCATCAAGGCGGCGCAGAAGCTGTCGTCGGTCCACGGCATCGATCTCAAGCAGGAGATCAAGCTCGACGACCCGACGCCCACGGGCGACCGCGCCACCGGGTCGAAGCAGCAGAAGGCCACGGGCAGTTACCCGGCTCCGGGCAAGAACACCCCGGCGAAGAACCCGTACAACCCGTCCTTCGAGACGGGCGCGGTCGACTTCGTGAAGCAGCACCCGAAGGCCGACGGCCGCGGGATCACCATCGGTGTCCTGGACTCCGGTGTCGACGTCGGCCACCCCGCGTTGCAGAAGACCACCACCGGCGAGCGCAAGATCGTCGACTGGGTGACGGCCACCGACCCCGTCAACGACGGCGACGGCACCTGGCTGCGGATGGACCAGACCGTGTCCGGCCCGACCTTCACGAGCGGCAGCACGACCTACTCCGCACCGGTGGGCTCGTACGGCTTCAAGGTGTTCAAGGAGTCCGCCACCCGTGGCGGCGACATGGCGGGCGACCTCAACCGCGACGGTGACACCACCGACGAGTGGGGCGTGCTCTACGACCCGGTCGCCGGCACCGCCCGCGTGGACCTGGACAACGACGCGGACTTCCGCAACGACGCCGTGCTCAAGCCGTACAAGGACGGGCACCAGGTCGCCTACTTCGGCACGGACAACCCGGCGACCCAGATCGTCGAGCGCATCCCGTTCGTCGTCGAGACCCGCAAGAACGTCGTCTACAACGCGGCCGGCGCCAAGGCCGACTTCGTCAGCATCGGCGTCATCGAGGGCTCGCACGGTACGCACGTCGCGGGTATCACCGCGGCCAACGGCCTGTTCGGCGGCCAGATGGACGGCGCGGCGCCCGGCGCCAAGGTCGTCTCCTCGCGCGCCTGCACCTGGTCCGGCGGCTGCACCAACATCGCGCTGACCGAGGGCATGATCGACCTCGTCGTGAACCGCGGCGTCGACATCGTCAACATGTCGATCGGCGGCCTGCCGCCGCTCAACGACGGCAACAACGCGCGCGCCGAGCTCTACAAGCGGCTCATCGACATCTACGGCGTCCAGCTGGTCATCTCGGCCGGCAACGAGGGCCCCGGGGTCAACACCATCGGCGACCCCGGTCTCGCCGACCACGTCATCTCCGTGGGCGCGTCCATCTCCAAGGAGACCTGGGCGGCCAACTACGGCTCGAACGTCACCAAGAAGTACGACATGCTGCCCTTCTCCTCGCGCGGTCCACGTGAGGACGGCGGCTTCGCGCCGATCCTGACGGCGCCCGGCGCCGCCATCAACACCACGCAGACCTGGTCCGCCGGTGGTCCGGTCAAGGAAGCGGGCTACTCGCTCCCGGCCGGCTACTCCATGCTGCAGGGCACCTCGATGTCCTCGCCGCAGGCCGCCGGCGCCGCGGCGCTGCTGCTGTCCGCCGCGAAGCAGAAGAACATCGAGCTGCCCCCGGCAGACCTGCGGACCGCGCTCACCAGCACCGCCACCCACATCAAGGACGTGCCCGCGCACGCCCAGGGTGCGGGCCTGATCGACATCGTGGGCGCCTGGAAGCAGATCGCGAAGAAGGGCGCCCCGGCGCACGAGTACACGGTGAAGGCCCCGGTCGACACCGCGATCGACTTCGCGCTGAAGACCCCGGGCTTCGGCACCGGTCTCTACGACCGCGAGGGCGGCCTGAAGACGGGGCAGAAGAAGACGTACGACGTCACCGTCACCCGCACCACGGGCCCGGACCGCGACGTGAAGCACTCCCTGTCGTTCAAGAACGACGACGGCACCTTCTCGCTGACCGGTCCGAGCACCGTCTCGCTGCCGCTGGGCAAGCCGGTGACGGTCAAGGTCCAGGCGAAGGCCCGTACGGCCGGCATCCACAGCGCGATCCTGCGGGTGGACGACACGAAGACCGTCGGCGTCGACCAGCAGATCATGACCACGGTCGTCGTGGCCAAGGAGCTGGTGAAGCCCGCCTACGCCTTCTCCGCAAGCGGCTCGGTGCAGCGCAACGGCACCACGTCGTACTTCCTGAACGTCCCCGAGGGCGCCGAGACCCTCGAGGTCGCGCTCAGCGCCCTGCGCTCGGGCAGCCAGACCCGGTTCATCTCCATCCACCCCTACGGGGTCGCGGTGGAGGACAGCTCCACGGTCTACTGCTACCCGAACTACGAGAACCCGGCCAACACCTGCCGCCCGGACACGCGCTTCTACAAGGACCCGCAGCCCGGCGTCTGGGAGATCGAGGTCGAGTCCCGCCGTACGTCGCCGCTGCTGGACAACCCGTACAAGCTGGATGTCTCGCTGCTCGGCGCCAGCTTCGACCCGGCGGTGCAGACCATCCCCGAGGCGAAGATCGGCACCCCTGCCGCGGTGGACTGGACGGTCACCAACAACGCCGGTGACCTGGAGGGCGCGCTGAAGGGCGGCTCGCTGGGTTCGGCCGACGTCGAGCGTCCGTCGATCTCCACGGGTGGTGAGTACACCAAGACGGTGACCATCGGTGCGGGCGTCGAGAAGCTGGACGTCGCCATCGGGAACACGTCGGACGCCAACGCCGACATCGACCTGTACGTGTACAAGGACGGCACCGAGGTCGGCGCGTCCACGACGGCGGGCTCCGAGGAGTCCGTCAGCCTGGTGAATCCGGCAGCCGGCACGTACACCGTCGTCATCGACGGCTACTCGGTCCCGGCCGGAACCACCGATTACGACTACCGGGACGTGTACTACGCCCCGTCGCTCGGCGAGATCAAGGTCGACGAGTCGAAGGCCGTGAGCCTGGCCAACGGCGCGTCCGCCCAGGTCGGCGCCGAGGTCGTGGTCGCCGGAGCGGCTCCCGAGGGCCGGCAGTTCTTCGGTGAGGTCCAGCTGGTGAACGCCCGCGGCACCGCGGCGGGAACCGGCAGCGTCGTGATCGAGAAGGTCGCGCCGTAGCCGTCACGACGGTGTGATCCGTACGACACCGCATGACTGTGGGGCGGGTGCCGTCAAAGGCTCCCGCCCCACAGCTCTGTCCGGACCCCGTCCGCCTGGCGGACAATGGATTGGACAAGGACGCTGTGGACATACGCATCATGGACCGGCAATCGTGCCCGTTCGCATCTGTGAGGGAGTTCCAGTGAAGGTCGGAATCGTCGGCGCCACCGGTCAGGTCGGCACAGTCATGCGCAGGATCCTGGCCGAGCGGAAGTTCCCCGTCGCCGAGCTGCGGCTCTTCGCCTCCGCGCGCTCCGCGGGCTCCACCATCGCGTACGAGGGCACGGACATCACGGTGGAGGACGCCTCCACCGCGGACTACACCGGACTGGACATCGTGCTGTTCTCCGCGGGCGGCGCGACCTCGAAGGCGCTGGCCGAGAAGGTCGCCGCCCAGGGTGCCGTGGTGATCGACAACTCCTCCGCATGGCGCAAGGACCCCGAGGTCCCGCTGGTTGTCTCCGAGGTCAACGCGCACGCGATCAGGAACCGCCCCAAGGGCATCATCGCCAACCCGAACTGCACCACGATGGCGGCCATGCCCGTGCTGCGCCCCCTGCACCAGGAGGCGCAGCTCGACGCGCTGACGGTCGCCACCTACCAGGCGGTGTCCGGCTCCGGTGTCGCGGGCGTCGCGGAGCTGCACGGCCAGGTCTCCAAGGTCGTGGCCGACGCGGACAGGCTGACGCACGACGGTGACGCGGTGGACTTCCCCGAGCCCGGTGTCTACAAGCGCCCGATCGCCTTCAACGTGCTCCCGCTCGCCGGTTCGATCGTCGACGACGGTTCCTTCGAGACGGACGAGGAGCAGAAGCTCCGCAACGAGTCCCGCAAGATCCTTGAGATCCCGGAGCTCAAGGTGTCCGGCACCTGTGTCCGGGTCCCGGTCTTCTCCGGCCACTCCCTCCAGATCAATGCCCGTTTCGCCCGCCCGATCAGCGTCGAGCGCGCCTACGAGCTGCTGAAGGACGCCGAGGGCGTCGAGCTCTCCGAGATCCCGACCCCGCTCCAGGCCGCCGGCAAGGACGCCTCCTACGTGGGCCGCATCCGGGCCGACGAGACCGTCGAGCACGGCCTCGCGCTGTTCGTCTCCAACGACAACCTCCGCAAGGGCGCCGCGCTGAACGCGGTCCAGATCGCGGAGCTGGTGGCGGCGGAGCTCAAGGGCTGACACGCGCACCACGAAAGGGCGGCCCCGATGCCCGGGAGCCGCCCTTTCGCACGTCTCGGAGGGCGAGGTGCCGCCGCAGGGCGACGGCGATGTCGGCCGTGCGCCGGCGGGGGACGGCGCCGACACGCCGGAGGAACCGCTCATGGGTCATGGCACGCACCTGCTCGCACACGAGCTCACACCGGTCTTCACGCCATTCCTCCTACCGAAAGCAGGAAGGTTCCGCCCACCCGGGTGCTACCGCTCCCGACGCGCTCGTACCTCGAAGTGGAAGCACCCGTACTCCACGGCCCGTACGTGCACCAGCGCCACCTCCGGGTCCGCGAACGCCTCCGCGAGGGCCGCGTCGAAGCCGCTCTCCTCGTCGGCAGGTATCTCCAGCAGCCGGCCTCCGACGATCCTGCCGTCGGCGTCGTAGCGCCGGACCGCGCGCAGTGCGCCCGCCCTGGAGAACGGATAGCCGGGCCGGTCCCCCGCCGGCCCCTCGCACTCCCCGGCGTGGAGGAAGACCGGCCCCTGCTCGTCGTACGCCCCGGGGCGCGCCCCGGTCTCGGCCGCCCAGCGGCGCAGCGGCGCGTAGGAGACCAGGGCGATCCGCTCCCCGGGCTCGGCGCCGCGCAGGCAGCAGCGCAGGGGCTCGCCGCCCTCCGTCGCCGTGTACGGGACGCAGGGCCGCCCCGCGTCGTCGGTCGTGCGGAGCTCTTTCAGCGCGTCCGGCCCGATGGGCCGTGCCTCGTATGCGGTCATGCTCCCAGGGTGGTCCGTGCGCCTGGGCCGGTCCGGCGGAAAACGGACATCGCGTTGCGCGCTCCGCACGTGGAAGGATGGCCAAAACACCGCACATCAAAGGAGATGACCGCGTGCCTGGCACGAATCTGACCCGCGAAGAGGCACAGGAGCGGGCGCGCCTGCTGACCGTGGACGCGTACGAGGTCGACCTCGACCTCTCCGGCGCGCAGGAGGGTGGCACCTACAGGTCCGTCACCACCGTGCGCTTCGACTCGGCCGAAGCCGGTGCGGAGACCTTCATCGATCTGGTCGCCCCGGCGGTGCACGACATCGTGCTGAACGGCAAGGACCTGGACATCGCAGCCGTCTTCCGGGACTCCCGGATCACGCTGAGGCACCTCCGGGCCGGCGCCAACGAGCTGAAGGTCGTCGCCGACTGCTCGTACACGAACACCGGTGAGGGGCTGCACCGGTTCGTCGACCCGGTCGACGAACAGGCATACCTGTACACCCAGTTCGAGGTGCCGGACGCCCGCCGGGTGTTCGCGAGCTTCGAGCAGCCCGACCTGAAGGCGACCTTCCGGTTCACCGTGAAGGCCCCGTCCGGCTGGACCGTGATCTCCAACTCGCCGACGCCCGAACCGAAGGACGACGTCTGGTCCTTCGAGCCGACGCCGCGCATCTCCACCTACATCACGGCCCTGATCGCCGGCCCGTACCACTCGGTGCACAGCAGCTACGAGAAGGACGGCCAGTCCGTCCCGCTCGGGATCTACTGCCGCCCGTCGCTCGCCGAGTACCTCGACGCGGACGACATCTTCGCGGTGACCCGGCAGGGCTTCGAGTGGTTCCAGGAGAAGTTCGACTACGCCTACCCCTTCGCCAAGTACGACCAGCTCTTCGTCCCGGAGTTCAACGCCGGCGCGATGGAGAACGCGGGCGCGGTCACCATCCGCGACCAGTACGTGTTCCGTTCGAAGGTCACGGACGCGGCGTACGAGACGCGCGCCGAGACCATCCTCCACGAGCTCGCCCACATGTGGTTCGGCGACCTGGTGACCATGGAGTGGTGGAACGACCTCTGGCTGAACGAGTCGTTCGCCACGTACACCTCGATCGCCTGCCAGGCGGACGCCGAGGGTTCGAGGTGGCCGCACTCCTGGACGACCTTCGCCAACTCCATGAAGACGTGGGCGTACCGCCAGGACCAGCTGCCGTCCACGCACCCGATCATGGCGGACATCCGGGACCTCGACGACGTCCTGGTGAACTTCGACGGGATCACGTACGCGAAGGGCGCCTCGGTCCTGAAGCAGCTCGTGGCCTACGTCGGCAAGGACGCCTTCTTCAAGGGCGTCCAGGCGTACTTCAAGGCGCACGCCTATGGGAACACCCGCCTGTCGGACCTGCTGGGCGCGCTGGAGGAGACCTCCGGCCGTGACCTGAAGACCTGGTCCAAGGCGTGGCTGGAGACGGCCGGCATCAACATCCTGCGCCCGGAGATCGAGACGGACGAGAACGGTCACGTCACGTCGTTCACCGTCCTCCAGGAGGCGCCCGCGCTCCCCGCCGGGGCAAAGGGCGAGCCCACGCTTCGCCCGCACCGGATCGCCATCGGCTGCTACGACCTCGACGCGGCGGGGAAGCTGGTCCGCACGGACCGGATCGAGCTGGACGTCGACGGCGAGCGCACCACCGTGCCGTTCCCGTCCGGCACGGCGCGCCCGGCCGTCGTCCTGCTCAACGACGACGACCTCTCGTACGCGAAGGTCCGCCTCGACGAGGAGTCGCTGCGGGTCGTCACCGCGCACCTGGGTGACTTCTCCGAGTCCCTGCCGCGCGCCCTGAGCTGGGCCTCGGCCTGGGACATGACGCGCGACGGCGAGCTGGCGACGCGCGACTACCTGGCGCTCGTCCTCTCCGGGATCGGCAAGGAGTCGGACATCGGCGTCGTGCAGTCCCTGCACCGTCAGGTGAAGCTGGCCCTGGACCTCTACGCCGCCCCGGAGTGGCGCGAGGCGGGTCTGAACCAGTGGACCGAGGCGACTCTGGCGCACCTGCGCGCGGCGGAGCCGGCCGGCGACCACCAGCTGGCCTGGGCCCGTGCCTTCGCCGCGACGGCCCGCAGTCCGCTGCACCTCGACGTGCTGCAGTCGCTGCTGGACGGCACGCAGGTGATCGAGGGCCTGGCCGTCGACACGGAGCTGCGCTGGGCGTTCGTACAGCGCCTGGCCGCGACGGGCCTCCTGGACGAGGAGGAGATCGCCGCCGAGTACGAGCGCGACAGGACGGCCGCGGGTGAGCGCCACGCGGCGTCCGCGCGCGCGGCCCAGCCCACCGAGGAGGCGAAGGCCGAGGCATGGGCGTCGGTCGTCGAGTCCGACAAGCTGCCGAACTCCCTCCAGGAGTCGGTCATCGGCGGCTTCGTGCAGACCGACCAGCGTGAGCTGCTGGCTCCCTACACGGAGAAGTTCTTCACGGCCGTGAAGGACGTCTGGGACTCGCGCAGCCACGAGATGGCCCAGCAGATCGCGGTCGGCCTGTACCCGGCCCTCCAGGTCTCGCAGGAGACCCTGGACGCCACGGACGCCTGGCTGGAGTCTGCACAGCCGACCGCCGCGCTGCGCCGGCTGATGTCGGAGTCCAGGGCGGGCGTGGAGCGTGCGCTGAAGGCGCAGGCTGCGGACGCGGCGGCGGCCACCGCGTAACGGCTTCGCGTAACGGCTTCGGCCGCACGGTGAGGGGGCGTCTCCGTCAGGAGGCGCCCCCTTCGCCGTACGGGGCGAAGGGGGCGTCTCCGTCAGGAGGCGCCCCCTTCGCCGTACGGGGCGGCCCCGCGCGTACCGCGACGCGATGCGCCGTCCGGCCCCACCGACGGCTGAGGCTTCCCCGCGGCACCGGCCGCAGGACACCCCCTTGAGACCGCCCGGCGGGCAGGCGCGTGTCGCGCAGCCGTCCGCCGGGCGGGAGCCGGAGTTGCCGGAGCCGGAGTTACGGATCCGGTGTCGCGGGAGCCGGGGTTGCCGGATCCGGCGTCGCGGGAGCCGGCGTCGCGGGAGCCGGCGTCGCGGGAGCCGGGACTACGCGCCCGACTCCTCGTGGCGGCGCGCCAGTTCGGCCGCGCCCGCCTCCGTCAGGGATCCGTGCAGGCGCATCCGGGCCACGCCCCCGTCGGGGAAGGTGTCCAGGCGTACGTGGGTGACCACTGCCTCGGCGTCCAGGACGAAACGGTGCAGGGTGTCGGGCTGGAGCCGGGTGCGGGGGATGATCTCGGACCACTCGCCGGAGTCGCCGTCACGGCCGTGGAGGCTGATCCAGCCGGCCGCGTTGCCCTTGAGGTACGCGGTGTCGATCTCGACAGCGCGCACCGCGCCCTGGGCGGGCAGCCGGAAGCGCACCCAGTCGTTCGTGTCGCGGACCCGGCGGCGCCGGTTCTCCCAGCCGTCGTCCATCTTGCGGGAGGTGCCGGGCAGGATGATCTGGGCCGGCGAGGAGTAGAAGCGGTCCGAGGCGTCCTCGTACATGCCGCCGTTCAGGATCGAGATCAGGTCGATCGTGCCCAGGGCCGCGAGCCAGGCCGGGTCGGGGACGACCTCGCCGTGCACGCGGAGGCGGGCGATGCCGCCGTCGGGGTGCTGGCAGATCCGCAGATGGGTGTAGCGGCGGCCGCCCGTGATCTCGAAGCCGTTGGCGGCGTGTCCGCGTACGGGCGTCGGCGGGACGAGCTCCTCCCACTTCACGTCGTCGGCGAGGAGTTCCTCCGGCCCCGGGGCGCCTTCCAGGGACGTCGCCTGGACGGAGACGCGCTGCGGGTAGTTGCCGCGGAAGTGGGCGGTGTCGACGATGACGCCCCGGATGATCCCGGGGGTGCCCAGCCGGACGATCGCCCAGTCGTGGTCCTCGGGCGCGGGGAACGGGTGGGCCGCGTCCGCGCCCCGGCGGCGGCGGGTCTCCCAGCCGTCCATGATCTTGCCCTTGTGACCGAAGCGCTCGGGGTCGAAGACGGCGGGTTCGCGGATCAGGAGGTTCTCGCGCTCGGCGAAGAACTCGTCGTTGGCCGCGATCACGCCCGCGCCGAGCCGGCGGTCGGCGAGGTCGACGAGCTCGGTGAACGGGAAGTCGCCCGCGCGGTAGTCGGCGTAGGGGTCGCCGCCGCCGTAGGGGGCCGCGTCATTGGCGTGCGGGTCGGTGGACCGGGGCTCCGTCTGCTTCGTTTCGGTGGGCATGCGTCCACTGTGCCGCCGTCGCACCGATCAGGTCCATCGAAAGTTTTCGTACAGTCCATTCAGTTCCGCTTAAGAGATTCGGTGTCCTCAGCGGATGCGGGCCGCCACCTCCTGCAGTGCCGTCAGCACCCGCGCGAGCGCCGGACCGCGTTCCGCGCCCTGCCGCACCGCCGCCACCACGTGGCGGTACGGCCGGTCCGCCTCCAGGGCCCTCATCACCACGCCGTCGCGAGGCCGGTCGGAGGCGGAGACCATCCGGGGGATCAGGGCCACACCCATGCCCGCCCTCACCATGGCGAGGATCGCCGTCCAGCCGGCGGCGCTGTGGGCCTGCTCGGGAACGAAGCCTGCGGCCTCGCAGGCGGCGGTGGTGATCTCCGACCACGGGCCGGACCCGCCGAAGATCCAGGGCTCCAGGGAGAGGTCCGAGAGCCGCAGGGCCGGTGCCCCGGCGTGGCGGTGGCCGACGGGCAGCGCCACGTCCAGCGGGTCGGCCAGGAGGGGCAGCAGGGTGAAGCGGGGGTCCCGGGCCGTCGGGGCGTGCGCGGCGAGGGAGAGCGCGAGGTCCACCTCACCTGCCGACAGCAGCTCGTAGGCCTCTGCCGCTTCCGCCTCCCGTACGCGGACCTGCGGACCGGGCCTGTCCGCGGTCTCCAGGAGCCGCACCGCCGGTACGACGAGGGCGGGCACGGCGGTCGAGAAGGCGCCGACCCGGACCTGCCCCGCCTCGCCCCGCAGATAGCCGGTCAGCTCGGCGTCGGCCCGCTCGAGCTGGGCGAACACGACCTCCGCGTGGCGCAGCACGAGATGCGCGGCGTCGGTGAGCCGGACGCGTCGGCCCTGCGCCTCCAGGAGCGGCACCCCCAGCTGCCCGGCAAGGTTGCTGAGCTGCTGCGAGACGGCCGACGGGGTCATGCGCAGGGCTTCGGCGGTGGCGGTGACCGTGCCGCGGTCGCGCAGGGTGCGTAGGATGCGGAGCTTCTTGACGTCCCACTCGGTCATGGCCGAAACCTACCGGGAGCCCGGACATGCCGGTGCGCCGCGCGGTACTCCGTACCGGCGGCGCACTCGGGCGAACCAGGACACCTCGACCGGATCAGGCCGGTTCAGGGATGCCCCTGCGAGCCGACGAGATCCGAAGGGGCCTAGGCCTGCTTCTTGGACTTGTCGAGGACCATGACGAGTGCCGCGATCGCCAGGAACAGCACGATCGGTGCCACGACATAGAGACCGAGGGTCTCCATCACGTTCAGGCCCGGGCCCGGGTCGTCACCGTCGTCGCGGGTGAGCGCGAGCGCCGGGGACGACATGAGCAGCATCATCAGCGTCGTACCGGCCGCGACGGCGCCGGCGCGCATAGCGTTCTTCTTGTCCACGGTGCCAACGTAGCGAACGCCTACGACGGCCGCGCGCCCGGGGGTGCCGTACGGGCCCCGGAGCCCTCCGCGAGGACGGCCATCAGCCTGTGCAGCCGGGGCGACGCGGTGATCTCCTCCAGGGTGACCGGATGACCTTCCGCATCGGCGATCGGGAGGCGCCAGTTGGGGTACTGGTCCCAGGTCCCGGGGATGTTCTGCGGACGGCGGTCGCCCACGGTGTCCGGGAGCCAGACCCCGGCCATCCTGGCCGGGGTGCGCAGCAGGAAGCGGTGGACGGCCCGGACGGCCGCCTCCTCGTCGCCGTCGCCCTCGGGAAGCAGCCGGAGGCGGGCCAGGTAGGCCAGCCAGTCGGCGGTGTCGGCGGCGTCGTCGGCCGACTCCTGCTCCAGGTCCCGGGTGAGCAGCCCCAGCCGGTGGCGGAGCGCCACGTGCTCGCCCGTCAGCCGGGCCGCCGTCGACGGCAGGTCATGGGTGGTCGCCGTGGCCACGCTGTCCCGGCGCCAGTCCTCGGGGGCGAGCGGGCGCCCGGTGCCGCCCCAGTCGCGCTCGAACCAGAGCACGGAGGTGCCGAGCACCCCGCGCCGGGCGAGCGCCTCGCGCACTCCGGGCTCGACGGTGCCGAGGTCCTCCCCTATGACGACGGCACCGGCCCGGTGCGCTTCCAGGACGAGTACGGCGAGCATCGCCTCGGCGTCCTGGGCGACGTACGCGCCCTCGGTGGGCGAACTCCCCTCGGGCACCCACCAGAGCCGGAAGAGCCCCATCACGTGGTCGATGCGAAGCGCCCCGGCGTGGGCGAGGAGGCCGCGCAGGAGATTGCGGTAGGGCGCGTAACCGGACGCCGCGAGGGCGTCGGGACGCCAGGGGGGCAGCCCCCAGTCCTGGCCGTGGGCGTTGAAGGCGTCGGGGGGCGCGCCGACGGACATGCCCTGCGCGAAGGCGTCCTGCTGGGCCCAGGTGTCGGCGCCGTCCGGGTGGACCCCGACGGCGAGGTCGTGGACGATCCCGACCGGCATCCCGGACTCCCTGGCGGCCCTCTGAGCGGTGGCGAGCTGGGTGTCCGTGAGCCAGGCGAGCCGGCAGTGGAAGTCGACCCGGTCCATCAGGTCGGTGCGGGCACGGACGCTCTGCGGGGAGCGGGGGTCACGCAGCCCGTCGGGCCAGGCGCGCCAGCAGGGGCCGTGCACCTCGGCCAGGGCACACCACAGGGCGTGGTCCTCCAGGGCCTGCCCCTGCTCCGCGAGGAAGTCGCAGTAGGCGGCGCGGCGGCCGGGGGTCAGGGGGACCTCGTGGACGATCTCCAGGGCCTGCTTCTTGAGCCCCCAGACGGCGTCCCTGTCGATCAGCGCACCCTTGTTCAGCACCGCCTCGCGCAGTGCCGCGGCTTGCTGCCGCAGGTCGTCCAGGGCCGCCCTGCCGGGCTCGGCGACGTGGCCGCACTCCGGGATCGACTCGATGTGCAGGTGGACGGGGTCGGGGAAGCGGCGCGAGGACGGGCGGTACGGGGAAGGGTCGGTCGGCGCGCCGGGTACGGCGGCGTGCAGCGGGTTGACCTGGACGAAACCGCTGCCCAGGGTCCGTCCCGCCCAGGCGGCGAGGTCGGCCAGGTCCGCTAGGTCGCCCATGCCCCAGGAGCGGGCGGACAGCATCGAGTAGAGCTGGACGAGGAATCCGTGCGTGCGACCGGGCGGCTGGGGTACGCGGTCCGGAGCGACGACGAGCGTGGCGGCGGCGCGGCGGTGGTCAGGGGTACGGACCGTCAGCCGGTGCACGCCCAGAGGTGGTTCGGTCCACCAGGAGGGCGTCACCGGCGCGTCCCCCGCCGGGGCCGGGGCGGGCAGCACGCGCATACGCAGGGGCTGATGCGCGCCGGTGGTTCCCGGTTCGGGGTCGACCGTGAGCAGCGCGCCCGGCGGCAGCCCCACGAGCGCGGCCGGCAGCGGCTCCCCCGACCAGGTGACCACCGTCGGTGGGAGCAGTCGGGAGGCCGCTGCCGATTCCGCCGCGGCAAGTGAACTCCGTACGTCCTCGGGCGTAGCGGCGTCGACGCCCAGCGCGGCGAGCACGGCCGTGACCGTGTCGTCGGGGACGGACACTGTGACGTCCGCGGACGGGGAGAAGGAGGTGGCGACGCCGTGCAGTGCGGCGAGCCGGGACAAGCCCATTCAGACTCCTGGGGACTCCATGCCCCCTGCGGTGCCGGGTGCTGTCGGCTCGCTGGTCAGAGGGGCGACGGCGGCGAGCGGAGGCTCGCTCGTGAGAGGTGTGGCGTCTGCGAGCGGAGGCTCGCTGGTGAGCGGGGGCTCGCTGAGGAGCGGAGCGCTGTCGGCGAACACGGGTTCGCCGACGAGGTGGGAGACATCGGCGAGCGGAAGCTCGCTGATCATCGGAGGGGAGGTGAAGGTCGGGGACGTCTTGGCTGCCGGCGGATCGGAGTCCATGGGGTTCGGTACCTGTTTGGAGAGGGCGGAGAGCAGAAGCTGCGCGGAAGCGGGCATGTTGGCCTCCTGGCCGTGGACAACAGGACACAGCAGGCCTACCCAGAGGACACCGGAGCAGACGTGGACGTGACATAGGCGTTATGACAACGAGCCCAACGTGCCGTGGGTCACACTCCGTTCCCCCGGGCGTCGGGTATGGGCTGTTTTCAGCCACTCGGCGACCCTTCCCCGAGCGCCCACGCGCCACGCCGCGCAACACATCGGGCATATCCGTCAAAGCGGCCACGCGCATTGACACCCCCGCGCCCGGGTGGTGGGCTCGGACGTCACTGCCGGGGCGAGGTCTGACAGAGGGAGTACGGCGTGCAGCTCGGGCGCAGGAGGCATGTGACGGCCGTCGCCGTCGCTGTGATCGGCGGGCTGCTGAGCTCCTTCGCGCCGGCCGCCGTCGCGGCCCCCGTCGCGCCGGACGGCCCTGCCGCGACCACACCGGACCGCGCCGGAGACGCGCAGCTGCCGTCCGTCTGGCCCCGGCCGCAGTCCGTCAAGGCGTCCGGACAGGCCGTCACCCTGGGGACCGAGGTCACCCTCCTCGCGGACGCGGGAGCCGATCCGTACGCCGTGGAGTCGCTCAGGACCCTCCTGCGTGACGCGGGTGTGCGCACGGTGCACGAGGCCCTGCCCGGCAAGGGCCCGGTGGTCCGGCTCGGGGGCACGGAAGCGGGCAGGGCGCTGCGGGCCCTGCGCGCACCCGAGCGCGCCGACCTGCCGTCCGGGGGCTACCGGCTCGCCGTGGGCAGGGCCGGGGGCCGGCCCACGGTCGCCCTGGACGGCGTCGGTGAGGACGGCCTGTTCCACGGGGTGCAGACCCTGCGCCAGCTGGTCGAGGGCGGCACCGTCGCCGGAGCCGTGGTCCGCGACTGGCCGGGTACCGCCGTACGCGGGATGGCCGAGGGCTTCTACGGGCAGCCCTGGACCACCGAGGAGCGGCTCGCCCAGCTCGGCTTCATGGGACGCACGAAGCAGAACCGCTACCTCTACGCGGCCGGCGACGACCCCTACCGGCAGGCCCGGTGGCGCGAGCCCTACCCGGCCGGCGAGCGCGCCGACTTCCGCGCGCTGGCGGAGAGGGCACGGGCCGAGCACGTGACGCTCGGCTGGGCCGTCTCGCCCGGTCAGGCGATGTGCATGGCCTCCGAGGCCGACGTGCGGGCACTGACCCGCAAGATCGACGCGATGTGGGCACTGGGGGTGCGGGTCTTCCAGCTGCAGTTCCAGAACGTCAGCTACAGCGAATGGCACTGCGAACAGGACGCGGAGACGTACGGCAGCGGCCCCGAGGCGGCGGCCAGGGCGCAGGCCCGGGTGGCGAGCGCGGTCGCCCGGCACCTCGCGGACCGGCACCCGGAGGCGGAGCCGCTCTCGGTGATGCCGACCGAGTTCTACCAGGACGGCACCACCGAGTACCGAACGGCGCTCGCCGCGGCGCTGGACCACCGGGTGCAGGTGGCCTGGACCGGCGTCGGGGTCGTACCGAGGACGATCACCGGGCGGGAGCTGGCAGACGCCCGGACGGCCTTCCGGCGCCCCCTGGTCACCATGGACAACTACCCGGTCAACGACTACGCGCAGGACCGCATCTTCCTGGGCCCGTACACCGGCCGGGACCCCGCGGTGGCCAGTGGGTCGGCGGCGCTGCTCGCCAACGCCATGGAGCAGCCCTCGGCGTCCCGCATCCCCCTGTTCACCGCCGCCGACTTCGCGTGGAACCCGAGGGGATACCGGCCGCAGGAGTCCTGGCAGGCGGCCATGGACGATCTGGCGGACGGCGACAGCACCGCCCGGGCGGCCCTGGAGGCCCTGGCCGGCAACAGCGCCACCTCGCTGCTGGGCGGGAACGAGTCCGCTTACCTCCGGCCGCTGCTGACCGCCTTCTGGACGTCACGTTCGGCCGCGCGCACATCCGGCACGGCGGCCGGCGACAAGGCGGCACGTGAGCTGCGCGCCGCCTTCGGGGTCATGCGGCAGGCCCCCGAGCGGCTCAAGGCCACCGCGGGCGGCCTGCTCCAGGGCGAGGTGCGGCCGTGGACCGGACAGCTGGCCCGGTACGGCGAGGCGGGCGAGCTCGCCGTCGATCTGCTGTCGGCGCAGGCGCGCGGCGACGGGGCGGCGGCCTGGAAGGCCCAGCTGGCGCTGGAGTCACTGCGCGAGAAGATCGGGTCGAGCACGGCCACGGTCGGCGACGGCGTCCTGGATCCTTTCCTGGACCGGGTCGCCGAGGAGGCGGTCGCCTGGAACGGCGCCGACCGCGACGCGGGAACCACGAGCCGGGACGCGCACAGCTACACCCTCCGGCTCGACCGCGCCCGTCCGCTGGAAGCAGTCACCGCGCTGACCCGGCCGGGCGACGTGCCGGCGGACTCGGTCCTCGAGGCCCACGTCCCGGGCGAGGGATGGCGCGCCCTCGGCCCCCTGTCGGAGGCGGGCTGGACCCACACGACGGTGAAGGGCCTGCGGGCGGACGCGCTGCGCGTCACCACGCCGTCCGCCCGCCCGGTCCTCGTCGACCCCCTCGCCCCCGGGGTCGCGGGCACTCCCCCGGCCCCGGACTCCCCCGACGTGCGGGCGCTCGTCCCGTGGTTCGGCGACGAGCCGGCGGCCCGGCTCGCCCTCGTCCGCGACCGGACGGACGCCGTGATCGGCGGCGGTACGCAGCGGGTCGAGGCACGGCTGGCCGGCGGACGGCCCGGCGAGGTGAAGGGGACGCTCACGGCGAAGGCGCCCAAGGGCATCAAGGTGAAGCTGCCGGAGCAGGCGACGGTGACACGCGGCTCGCACACCGACGTCCCCGTGGACATCACGGTGCCGGACGGCACCCCGGCCGGTGAGTACGAGGTTCCGCTGCGCTTCGGGGGCGAGGAGAGCACGCTGACCGTCCGGGCCTTCCCGCGCACGGCGGGACCCGATCTGCTGCGTACGGCCGAGGCATCCTCGTCCGGCGACGAGACCCCGGACTTCCCCGCGGCGGCGGCCTCCGACGGCGACCCGGAGACCCGCTGGTCGTCGCCCGTCGAGGACGGCGCCTGGTGGCAGGCCGAGCTGCCGGGGCCCGTGCGCCTGGGCCAGGTCGTGCTGCGGTGGCAGGACGCCTACGCCTCCCGCTACCGCGTGCAGGTCTCCTCGGACGGCCGTACCTGGCGTACGGCGGCCACGGTGCGGGACGGCGGAGGCGGGCGCGAGTCGGTCCGGATGGACGCGAAGGACACCCGCTTCATCAGAATCCAGGGCGACGGCCGGGCCACCGAGTACGGGTACTCGCTCTTCTCGGTCGAGGCCTACGCCGTCGCCGGGGAGGACCAGGGCGCCCCCTGAGGGCCCGAGGACGCCGAAGGCCCGGTTCCTCAGGCGGAAACGCCGTCGATCCGGGCCATCACGTCGTCCGCGCCGAACGGCTGCAAGTACGGCAGCCAGCGCGGGTCCCGGTGTCCTGTCCCGATGATCCGCCAGGCGAGACCGCTGGGCGGCGCAGGCTGGTGGCGCAGCCTCCACCCCAGCTCGGGGAGGTGGCGGTCCGCCTTGACGTGGTTGCAGCGGCGGCAGGCGGCCACCACGTTGTCCCAGGCGTGCTGCCCGCCGCGGCTGCGCGGGATGACGTGGTCGACGCTGGTCGCGGCGGCCCCGCAGTACATGCAGCGACCGCCGTCCCTCGCGAAGAGGGCCCGGCGGGTGAGTGGAACGGGCCCCCGGTAGGGGACCCGTACGAACCGCTTGAGGCGTACGACGCTGGGCGCCGGCACGGCACGGGTGGCACTGTGCATGAAGGCGCCGGACTCCTCGAGGCAGATGGCCTTGTTCTCGAGGACGAGGACGAGTGCGCGGCGGAGAGGTACGACGCCGAGCGGCTCGTACGAAGCGTTGAGAACCAGGACGTGCGGCACGTGGATGCCTCCTTGTACGCCGGCGACGCGTGGCTCGCGCCGGGACGATCCGATCTCAGTCTCTCCTCATGCCTGGTCCGAGCGCCACCACGTGCGGGTAACGGGCCGAAAGGATTTTCCTCACCGGCCGGGCGCCCGTAGCCCCGGACGCACCGGATCAGGTGCTCCGGCAGGGCGGCCGGCTCCGGTGTGGGATCGGCCACATCCGGTGGGTCCCCGGGTGAGACGTGTCTCTCCCTCGTCGGCGGCAACGATCCACACCCCCTGCTTCGTTACTGTGGTTGGTCTGCTGTCGCCCCACCTGGAGGTCCCCGTCGTGTCCCTGTCCGCCCTCCTGGCCGCGGCCCCGTCACCGGGCGCCGCCGGCTCGCTGGACGAAGCCGCCGAGCGGGCGGGGAACGCCGCAGGCTGGGTCGAGGAGAACTGGTCCACCTGGCTGAACACCGGTCTGCGCATCATCCTCATCGCCACCATCGCGATCGTGCTGCGCTACCTGATCCGGCGTGCCCTGACCAACCTCATCGACCGGATGAACCGCAGCGCCCAGGCGGTGGAGGGCACGGCCCTCGGCGGCCTGCTGGTCAACGCGGAACGCCGCCGCCAGCGCTCCGAAGCCATCGGTTCCGTACTCCGCTCCGTCACGTCGTTCCTGATCCTCGGCACCGCCGCCCTGATGATCCTCGGCGCCTTCCAGATCAACCTGGCCCCCCTGCTGGCCTCCGCGGGGGTCGCCGGTGTGGCACTCGGCTTCGGCGCGCGCAACCTGGTCACCGACTTCCTGTCCGGCGTCTTCATGATCCTCGAGGACCAGTACGGCGTCGGCGACACGGTCGACGCGGGTGTGGCCTCCGGCGAGGTCATCGAGGTGGGCCTGCGGGTCACCAAGCTGCGCGGCGACAACGGCGAGATCTGGTACGTCCGCAACGGCGAGGTGAAGCGGATCGGCAACCTCAGCCAGGGCTGGTCCACGGCCGGGGTCGACGTCACGGTCCGCCCGACGGAGGACCTGGACATGGTCCGCAAGGCGATCGCCGAGGCGGGCGAGACCATGACCAAGGAAGAGCCGTGGTCGGAGCGTCTGTGGGGACCGGTGGAGATCCTCGGCCTCGACGCGGTGCTGCTCGACTCCATGACCGTACGGGTCACGGCGAAGACCATGCCGGGCAAGTCCCTGGGCGTCGAGCGCGAGCTGCGCTGGCGCATCAAGCAGACCCTGGACGCGGCCGGCATACGGATGATCGGCCCCCTTCCCCTCCAGGCCGAAGGGGAGCCCACCGCGGACCCCACGGCGGCCATGGCGGCCCCGTCGGCGTACGCCTCGGCGACGTCACCGCAGTCGCTTGCGGCGACCCCGATACCGCCGCCGAATCTGTCGAAGTAGGCCGGCCGCACACAGCGCCCCCGCAGGTAACGCTTTTGGTTGCCTCGGGGGCGCTTCCCATTGACGGCTCCGCGACACCGCCATACGTTCCTCACCGATAGGAAAGTTTCCTAACAGAAGGCGGGTGCGTCGCTCATGGCCGGAACCACACCGGGTACCCCCCGCGTACTGCGCGCCATGAACGACAGGGCGGCGCTCGATCTCCTGGTCACCCAGGGGCCTCTCACCCGCACACGCATAGGTGAGCTGACCGGGCTCTCCAAGCCCACCGCCTCACAGCTGCTGGCGCGCCTGGAGGACGCGGGCCTGGTGCGCTCGACGGGCAGCCAGAGCGGACGGCCCGGGCCCAATGCCGTGCTCTACGAGGTCGATCCGACAGCGGCCCATGTCGCGGCGCTCTCCGTCGGGCCCACGGGCATCGACGCCGTGGTCGCGGACATCACCGGCGCCGTGGTCGGCTCCTGCCGCGTGGAGGCCGAGGCCGTCGCGGAGGAGGTACGCCACCGGACCGCGCAGCTCGTCGCCGAGGCCGTGGACGGCGCCCTGCGTCCGACAGGGCTCGGCCACGAGGACCTCGCAGCCGTGGTGGTGGGTACTCCGGGTGCGATAGACCCCCACACCGGACAGCTTCGCTACGCACCCCATCTGCCCGGCTGGCACTCCCGCACGCTGCTCGCCGATCTCGCCGAGGTGGTCGGCAGGCCGGTCGTCATCGAGAACGACGTGAACCTCGCCGCCGTCGCCGAGCAGTACGAGGGTGCCGCACAGGACCACGACCACTTCGTGCTCGCATGGCTCGACGAGGGCGTCGGAGCCGCGATCGTGCTGGGCGGCACCCTCCTGCGCGGCGCCACCGGGGGCGCGGGGGAGATCGGCTACATGCCCCTGCCCGGCGCCCCGCTCGCCCGCGGCGGCGCGGCCGCCTGGGCGGGTCCCGACGCCGGCGGCGGCTTCCAGAGCCAGGTCTCCGGCCCCGCCGTGCGCGACCTGGCCGGAGGCAGACCGCTGGCCGAAGCCCTCGCGGACGAGACCGTGTGCGCCGAGGTCGCCCGCAGACTGGCCGTCGGCCTCGCCTCCGTGGTCGCCGTGATCGATCCCGAACTGGTCGTCCTCTCCGGCCTCGTGGCCGAGGCCGGCGGGGAGGAACTCCGTAAGCGGGTCGAGGCCGAGATGACCGGTCTGGCACTGCCGAGGCCGTTGCTCCGCATCAGCGACATCGACGGCGATCCGATCCTGACCGGTGCGTTGCGGACCGCCCTCGCCCAGGCACGCGACAGCATCTTCGACACGGCCTGACCACACGTCGCCCCCGCCGCGCCGCCCGTCCGTGGTGGCGCGTACGGCACCCCCATGCCCGGCGGCCTCCCCCTGCTTCCCCTCTCCCCCCTCCCCCTGCGAAGGAAGTCCGCGATGGCGCTGTGGCGCATTCGTACCCGCGTGCCCCTGGCGCTCGGCGCAGCCGCGTTGCTGCTGTCCGGGTGTGCCAATCCGAGCACCGGCAGCAATACCGACGACCCCACGAAACCCGTCACGCTGAAGTTCTGGCACGGCTGGTCGGCGCCCGGCGAGGTCAAGGCGATCAAGGAGAACATCGCCCGCTTCGAGAAGCTGCACCCGAACATCGACGTCGTCTCCACCGGCAATGTGAGTGACGAGACGATCAACCAGGCACTGCGCGCCGGCGGAGGAGACGCGCCCGACGTCGTCACCTCCTTCACCACCAACAACGTCGGGCAGTACTGCTCGTCGGGCATGTGGGTGGATCTCGACCCCTTCATGAGGAAGAGCGGGATCGACAAGGCGAAGGTCTTCCCCGAGACCCTGCTGGACTACACGCGGTACGAGGGCGTCCAGTGCGCGACGCCCCTGCTCGCCGACGCCTTCGGCATGTACTACAACAAGGACGCCTTCGAGGCGGCCGGCATCACCCGGCCCCCGCGCACCATGTCCGAGATGAAGGCCGCCGCGGTCGAGCTGACGCAGAAGAACGAGGACGGCTCGCTGAAGCGCGCCGGCTTCATGCCGAACTTCCAGCTCTACCAGAACTCCCCCGACCGGATGTTCGCGCAGTGGGGACCGGAGTACTTCGACGACGAGGGCAAGGCGAAGCTGGCCGACGAGCCGAAGACCGAGGACTTCTTCACCACCATGCGCGACCTCACCGACGCGCAGGGCGGCTACGCCGCCATGGAGAGGCTCCGTGCCCGCTTCGGTGACGAGATGTCGTCCCAGAACGCCTTCCTCACCGGGAAGCTGGCCATGCACCTGGACGGTGAGTGGCGCGGGCTGATGCTGGAGGAGGCCGGGGCCGACTTCGACTGGGCGGTCGCCCCTCTGCCGGTCCCCGACGACCAGGCCGACACCTACGGACGCGGTTATCTCACCGGCACCGTGGCCGGCATCGCGCACAGCAGCCGGCACCAGAACGCGGCGTGGGAGCTGGTGAAGTACCTGACGATCGACACCGAGCCGGTCGTCCACTTCGCCAACGCGATCCACAACGTGCCGTCCACGTTCGAGGCGCTGAAGTCCCCCGATCTGGACGCGGACCAGGCATTCCGCGCCTTCATCGATATCGCGCAGAACCCGCACAGCCAGGCGGTCCCGCCCTCGAACAACGGCGGTCAGTACATCACCTCGTTCGGCGACTTCTCGCACTCCGTCGAGGCGGGCAGGACGAAGGACCTGCACGGCGCCCTGAAGGAACTCGACGAACAGATCGACGCCGACAACGTCCAGTCGGAGAACTGAGGAGCCGAGTCATGGCAATGTCCCTCTCCACCTCGGCGAAGTCCGCCGGGCGGGGGGCCGAACCGGCTCCCCGCAACTCCCCCCTGCGCCGCAAGCGGAACCGTGAACGGCTGCGCACGCTCGGATTCCTCTCGCCCTGGCTGGTCGGCTTCTCGGTCTTCTTCGGTTACCCGCTGATCGCGACCGTCTACTTCTCCTTCATGCACTACAACCAGATCAAGGAGCCCACCTTCGTCGGGCTGCGGAACTGGCGGTACGTGCTGGAGCAGATGCCGCTCTTCGGCCCCGCTCTGTGGAACACGCTGTGGCTGGTCGTCGTGATGGTGGCGCTGCGCGTGGTGTTCGGCCTCGGCATCGGCCTGCTGATCACGAAGATCAAGACGGGTGTCGGACTGTTCCGCACGGCGTTCTACATCCCGTACCTGGCCCCGCCCGTCGCGGCCACCGTCGCCTTCGTCTTCCTCCTCAACCCGTCCACCGGACCGGTCAACGAGATGCTGTCGTGGGTCGGCCTGGACGGCCCGGGCTGGTTCAACGACCCGAACTGGTCGAAGCCGTCGCTGGTGATGCTCTCGCTGTGGGGCATCGGCGACCTGATGGTCATCTTCATGGCCTCGCTCCTCGACGTGCCGAAGGAGCAGTACGAGGCCGCCGAGCTGGACGGCGCGGGCGCCTGGACGAAGTTCCGCTTCGTCACCTGGCCCGCCATCACGCCGATCGTGCTGTTCGCCGTGGTCACCGGCGTCGTGCAGACGATGCAGTACTACACGCAGGCCCTCGTCGCGGGGAAGCTCGCCTCGGGCGTCTCGATCGGGCCCGGCACGGTGATCCAGCCCGGCTATCCGGACCACTCCACCCTGACGGTGCCGCAGCTCGTCTACTCGATGGGCTTCCAGAACTTCAACACCGGTGCGGCGTGCGTCCTCTCGCTCGTGCTCTTCGCCATCGCCATGGCCGTCACCCTTCTGCTGATGCGCAAGAGCGTCGGCCTCATCCCGGCGGAGGACTGAGATGACCACCACCACCCTGACCAGGCCGGACACCGCCGCGCCCAGCCGTCCGAGCGGCACCGACGCGGCCAGGCACCGTCGCAAGCGCGTCCTCAACTGGATCGCGGTCCACTCCGTGGCAGTGGCGCTCGCCCTGTTCTTCGTCCTGCCGTTCGTCTTCGTCCTGCTCACCTCGGTGATGAGCGACGACCAGGCGATGAGCGGCGACCTGTGGCCTGACTCCTGGAACTGGTCGAACTACTCGGCCGTGTTCAACACCCCCGGTTTCCTCGACTGGTGGCGCAACTCGCTGATGTACGCGCTGCTGGGCACCGTGTTCACGGTGTGCTCGTCGGTGCCGGTCGCCTACGCCCTGGCCAAGTTCCGCTTCCGTGGCCGTCGCACCGCGATG